>JBFXFU010000001.1:0-358937 GCA_050178755.1 Sulfuricurvum sp.
CACCCTACTTCCTACTTTCCGGATATTACGGTTTTAATCTGCTTTCCGTACTCACCTTGCATATCCTTCCAATTTTAGAGAGCTCAGTAGATTTTAGAATAATAAACTGTATAAAAGCTCTATTTTTTCCATCTTAATTTCATAAAATCACCATAGGTAGAATTCAATGAAGTGATGGATATACCGAGATTTCTAGCTAATTCACTTTTATTTGGCTTACTATTTTCTTCTTTGCATTTTAATAAATATTTAATGATTTGTTTTTTTCTATCTTTGACCATTTTTTCGCGATTTATTTGTGCTTTTCTACTCCCACTTTTAAGTGTCCCTTCTTGTGTTCGTCTATATATACTCAATGTAATTGATTTGATTTCACTCGCGGGGAGCGGTTCGTAGGCATTATTTTTATTCAGATTATTAGCAAAGCCAAATATCTGTTGTTGTGTAGGCTTTGAATAGGCAAACTCTCTACAGCATAATAAGAAAATGGAATTATTTCGGTTTGATGTAATTTTATGATTCTTACTTACAGACAGATAATTTTTAGTGTTATAAGAGACTGTTTCATTTTCAAACGCTTCATGAGGTAACGCGCTTTTTAAATCATTGATATCATATACGACATTGGTACATGCGATATATTTGTGGAGCAGTGGATTTCTAAAAATTGCATTGTTTTTGCTGCTGGCGATTTTGTCCAATCCTAAATAGGTGATGTATTTGGATCTGACATCGGATATAAATTGTTGTGGCGAATTTTTAGGATTATGGCCATTCTGTATATTCATAAATCCTTTAATCACAAATCCAAATTGAAACCCTTTTGTTGTTTCACAAATATAGCTGGGAACAATGTCAATCATCTCCAGTAGCCACTCTTGAAACAGATACAAATCTCCAAAATATTCACGCGCTGTTTTGTTCTCATGTGCATCTTTATCAAACACTACAATCGTTGTACGTTCTTTTGAATTGAATTCAATAAACGCATTATTTTTTAGTGCCACATTCGTCTCTACAGGAGCCTTGGAATAGGCTCCTGATTTATTGTGACTGCAATGAATTTGCGGTGGTAAATTTTTAAGTAGCAGAGGAAATAATTCAGTATCGTCTGTTCTAATCATGATACTTCCCTACTGTGATCATTGACATAACGTAAAATTGTTGTACCAGGCACAACTTCAAGAAAATCTTTTATCATTTCCAATACAGCATTTTTTGAAAGTCTAGTTTTTTGCGATACATCCCTAATTTTAGGCATTTTGTTATGTTCTGCAAGATACTCTTGTACAAAATTAACAATTTTAACTTTATGCCTTTCTTCGCTTGTTAGCAAATCACCGTCGGACAAATAATCGATCAGCTTTTCTATTTCTGGGAAGACGATCTTTTTTATAAATGAAATGCCAAGTTCTACAGTAACAACATCGATCATGCTATTCCAGCGCTTTTTTTCAAAGCATTTCAACGCATGCAAAATATTGATGATAGTCTGTGCGTTTTGGAGAACACGATTATAGAAGAGAGCATAATTATCGTGTCCATCACTGTGCAAATCAATTTTGATCGATTGAATCTCTTTTTTAAATTCGATCAACATATGCTCAGAAGCTTCACTGTATACCAACTCCGAGTAAGTATTTTTAATAAAATGCAGCAACTCAACAGCAGTCTTATTACTTGACGTGTAATCTCTGTTTTGCGATACAAGGGAAGTAATCTCTTCAGGTAGTTTGAGCTTTGTGTTGTATGCAATAAGCGCTCGATTGACAAATCCACCCATTAGATGATGCTTGAGCTTTTGAGTTGATCCAAAATACGACAGTGTCGTGGCCCCTACAAAGCTAAGTGCGACGGGCATGATGCTTTTGGATGATGGAGCTTCAGTTTTTAGCATTGGTGCTGATGCTTCTTCTGCTCCATAGAGTTTGGTAACTTCTCCGATGATGTCATCATCTTTTTGCAGAAGCAATCCCAATTCGTCAATCATGATGAGTTGCGCTGGAACAGTTTTGATACATTGATAAAGTGCCGGGACTGTAATCTTGCCTCTGTGAACGTTAATGTAGCGTGCTGTGGAATCTTCATCGCTAGTACTTACTTGCAATGCATCTTGCTGTTCTAAGATGGCCTTTAAAAGCCATTTATACTGCAACGTCATATTTGACGATTTTCCAGTGCCGGAATTGCTGAAATCTAACATCATCAATGATGTCTCTTTCATTCCAGCATGGGACAGAATAAAGCCCATTATGGTAAGTGCCATGAAAGACACTTGCTCATAACTTGCTTCGCTATTTTTTAGGACATCTTCAATGTGGCGATCTAAAAATTCGACCTCAAAATTGAATTTTGCGTCAATACTTTTGCATGAATCATTTGCGCTTTTCATAGCCTTATCTACCATTATAAAATTCATGCTCTTTCCTTGCATCATAATCAACATTGCGTTCAATCTCTTCGTACAGAGAATGAACTTCATCATGAAATGTTGAATACAGACTTTCTTTAAATTCTTCCAGTTCGTATTCTCCCAACCCTTCATTATCTACAAGTAATTGAACCGTTACATCATGCATCTGGCCATGCCCCAAAGAAACACTCCACATATCGTTTGATTCATATGGCACTTCAGCTCTCTTGTTATGTTCTACATATGCTTTTATTTTCAATAGCTCATGATTGTAGATATTTTTGGAATCTTCTACGATTATTTCATCCAAAACATCTCGAAGCCTTTCGTACCCATCAAACTTTCTACTATCATCACTTTTTATCTGTATGAAGCACCAATAGATATCTTCATACCTATTCCATTGCGCCAACTCATTTACTTTTACTCTACATGTATGAGAAATTCTCATTTTTTATCCTTCACTTGCTTCAAGAGCTCATGCTCTATCTTTTGTTCAACGATATTAATGTCACTGATTTCATTACAAAAATCTCGAATATCGAACCCTTTTTTTAGTTGCTTTCCGAGCACAATCTCAAAATCAATTACAAAAACAATCGAACCTACAAAAATACGTTGCAGTTCCAATATCAACTTATTAAACGACTCATCATTTTCTTTTAGGACAATGATGTTTTTTCCTTGAGACAGTGAAATTACTCCCGGCGGGATATGCCTATAAACACTGTCTGATTGAAGTAATACATAAGAGACTTGCATCATTTCAAATAGGATGAATTCAGCCATACCTACAGCGACGAATATATAGTCATCCTTTATTTTGTGTGGAACATATGTTTTAGAACCATAGGTCTTCCATTTGATCAACTTTCCTTCCTGGGTATAGGAATGACGAATAGCAATTGTTTTAGTGCGCCCGTCTTCTATCAAGGAAACACTCAACGATTTATGCTTCTTTGAATACCCTATATGCTTATCAAACACAGAAAATACCGAGCATTCAAAGCTTTCCAGGAATTTTGTACTGAATAGCTCGTACGATAGATCAATTGGATTAACCACTACTTCGCCGTTTTGAACAAGCTTGAGCTGTTTTCTTTTCGCAGCTATCAGATTCTGGTGATACCGATCCAAATCCATCTCATTGGTAGAATTTGGAATCGAGAACCTATGCGTTTTAGAAAATTCAAACGTATAAGCCTTGAAATTTTCTGCTTCAGGCAAGGCACTCATTTGTGTACCTCCTGAGTAGAAATATTCATAAGCTTCGCGACATAAAGCGTTGCCTCACCCAGCGGAATATTTTTATATTCATGAATGACTGAGACGATATCTCCACTCCATCCGGAGCCAAAATCAGTTATGATCCCTGTCTTGGATATACTCGCCGATGGCGTCTTTTCATCTCGCAGTTTGAACTTGAAATTTCGATCAATTTCATAACCGATGAAACTAAGCATTTCTGCAACATTATTTTGAGTATATACTTGTTTAAACTGACTTCTCAGTTTTTTGTAGTCAACCATTATTCTTACTATTCAAGGCATTATTGATAAGATTATTTAAATCATCTACATCAAACAATGTGACACGAGATGATGGACGTCTTGGAGTTAGCTTGCCAAGTTTGCAATACCACCACAGTGTACTGACGGGAATGCCACTGTACACAGAAGCTTCTTTAACTCTGTAGTATTGTTTTTTATTCATATTGAATCCTTTAGGACTCAAAGCGCTTCAAGTGATACACATCAATCTCAATTGGATTTATTGATATGTCTCTAATCGTCATTAGATGCTAGAATGATATTAAATGATCGAAAAAGAAGGGAGGGGAAAACAATACATGTAATTTCACTAGGAATATTTACTTTTTTATGGTAGGAAAAAGCCGGTTAGCAACTCTTTATAATGCTTTTCATCAATTAAATATTTGGCTGCTTCATAGTATAGTTGTATTGTGGTAATATGCGTTTTTTCTGCTTCTTCAGATGCAAAGAATAATAAATCACTGATTTCAGAAGCTTTGACGTTCTTTTTAATGCAATCATATATAAAAAACAGCAATTTCATTTTTTGTCTATCATTGATCAACGTAGATAATTCTTTTGTTCTCCTACCGGAATTAATATTTTCTTTCAAATCAAACGAGAAATTTTCACTGCATAAATTCGATTTTATATATGTTGGTTGAATAAATTGTTTATTTTTTTTATACTTATCTTGAATCACTTCAATATAAGATTTTAGATTTTGTAAAGGTAAATTAAAATTGATCTCGAGTGTCAATGCGTTTGTCATATTAGCAGGTATAGTAAGTCTTGGTCTTGATCTTATTGGAAATAAATTATAATTTATCTCTTGATCTGACTTAGACTTAATTGTTTTTGGTTCCAGTTCTTTATTACCTATACCCCAAGATACTTCTTGCGCATTCGCAATTGATTTTCCTGGGTGTTCTTCAGAACGTAGATAATTTTCAAATAGAATAAAATATTCATTTTTTAGTATTTCGTATTTAGCGTAAAATTGATTTGCCATATCAATTAATTCAGGTAGTTCCTGATGAGATAATAGAAAGGTTTTTGTAGTATTAACGGGACCAAATTTTTTAGGAATTGCTTTGTATTTTTTTTCAAAATCATTCATCAGTTTTTTTAATTCTTCTAACTCACTAATCAAATACGTGCCTAATGAATCATTCATTCTTGCGTTTTTTTCCAAATCACTAATTTTATTTTTTTGTTCCTCACAAAAGATTCTTTCATCAAGTAAAAACTTTAAGATATCTACAGGTGAACCATTATAATCATCGTTGAACTCATTTATAAAAACGATTTTATTATCCTGACTAAGATAAGCATAATTCGAATAAATATTTTTTCTTATATCTGACATTTCCGACAATAAAACTTGAACTTTATCATTTCTGATAGCCATTTCCCAGGCCATACATTCCATTAATTCAAAATCTTGAAAATATTCAATTGTAAAATATTTATTATCTTTTATATTTGGAATATTTGTCATTTTTTTACCTCATCCAAAAAATCTGCCCACCATTGCAACAACTCTCGAATCTGTTCTGTATAGTCAGCCATATGAGAATAAGCGCGGACTACTTTATTATCCTCTTGATGATCCAATGCTCGTTCCAACGCTTCGAAAGATGCTCCATGAGCTTTGTGATGCGTTCGAGCCAAACTAGCATAGGTTCCACGGAAACTATGAAGTCGTTGCTTTCTGCCACCATCTTCATCATTGAACCCCATAATTCTTAGTGCTTTATTACCGCTTTCTTTATTGACATGCCACTTGGGATCTTTGATTCCATGAAACACCCATTCTCCCCAGCCAGTAACTTCTTTTGTCTCTTTAAGTACCTCTATAGCCTGTCGTGACAGTGGCAAAATGAAATCAGGTAAATTACGATCTTTGACTTTCATCTCTGATCGTTTTATTTTGATTACACCTTTATCAAAATCGATGTTATCCCATTTGAGAGTAGCCAAATTGCCAATACGAAGCATTGTTAATGAAGTGAGTTTTAGAACATTTTTTACTATGACACCACCTTCTCCTTTATAGGCGTCCATAGCTCGCAACAATTCACTTAGAATTTTTTCATCAGTAATTTTTGCACGGTGTTTTTGATCATGTTTTTTAAAAGCATCATTACTGATTCTATCAGGCACATTAATCTCAGTATGTCCATGATTGATCGCATATCTCCATAAACGTTTACAATCAATAAAACGTCTATTGACAACAACAGGAGCTGTATCTTGTTTTAGTAGCAATACTTTTAAAAGTTCTGGATGGGTAATGTCTTTGATATGTTTTGAGGAGACAATATGATGATATTTGTCGTATGTGCAGAAGTGCGGCAGTATATCTCTTTCGAATGATGAAACTCTTTTTTTGTGTGTATTATCAGCATTCGTGAGACTATTCAACCATCCGTATACAACTTTATGAAATTGCCCTTCTAGTAATGCTTCTTCTTCCTTCTCTTTGGCGATGATGGCTTCTTTTACTTGTTTACGTTCTTGGATCGGGTCTATACCATCAGAAACTTTACTTTTTAGTTCGTCGCGTTTTGAACGTGCTTTTGCAAGTGAAATACTTGGGTAACTTCCAGCAGTTGTCTTTTTAGGTTTGCCATCTAAAGTGTATCGGATCTCCCAAATCTTTCTGCCATCTGATTTAATAACAAGCTGTAAACCATTCCCATCTGATAATGTGTAGTCTTTATCTTTAGGTTTGGCATTTTTGATTTCAGTATCGGTGAGCGGTGCGATTTTTTTGTTTGCCATTATGTACCTCTTTGATATGCACTTGAAAAACATATATGAAAGTACATTAGCAAAAAGTACATTAGCAAAAAGTACATTAGAAAGTACATTAAAAGTACAGATGTAGTTAAATCACTTTAGAGCCAATTAGAGCACATATAGATAGAAAATGCCTATTTTGTGGGCTTTTTAGTGTATTTATTAGACTATATTGAAGGAGATTATTATATGAGGTGGTACCAGTGGGCGGAACCAAAACAAACCTATTTTATGGATATTACCATTAGTAAATAGTATATGTATCCCTAAAAATATCCCTATTTTACTCTATAATTTGCTACAGGGACGTTGTGAGTCCAATAAATATAAGCAAATATATCTTGTAATATTATACATTTTATTCTTCAATTACTAATTGACCTAAAATAATATATATTTAAAATTTCTCTACGCCAATGTTTTTTACAAGAAACTAATTATGAATTTTGATAATCAAGCATCACTCGAGCACCTACTGCAACCAACTCATCAAACTCAATATCATAGCCGTTATTGAGGACGAGATTTTTAGTGATACTCAGCCCCAAACCCAACCCGCTCTTCTGTCGATTTCGGCTTGTATCGGCGGTACTGTAGGGCTCAAACAAGCGGGAGAAAAACTGTGGATCGATTCCGCATCCTGTATCTTCAATAATGATTTTATTGTCATCTATGCGAATCGTTATCACACCGTAAGCGGTGAATTTAGCACTGTTATGGAGCAGATTCATTAACACTTTTTTCAAATCCATCCGATTAAACTCGATAACCGCTTCACGAGGTAAGTCGATATTCCAATGTGTATTAGGAGAGAGCGGAATCAGTGATAAAATCTCATAAACAACGTCATAGATAACAACCTGCTCACGTTCACGGTTCGGATTTATAGAAGAGAGATATTCCAAAACATCATTCGTAAGATCATCGATATATCCGCACTCTGAACGCATTTTGTCCACGAGGCTCGGTAACGCTTCGGGTGAGATCAAACCATCCCGTATCTCTTCGAGATAGCCGTTGATAATCATGAGCGGTGTTTTAATATCATGAGCCAGCGAGAGGGTCATATTTGATACGGTCTCATTTTGCTTCTGTAAGGATTCGATCAGTTCCGATAAGCGTTCAGAGAGGAGTGTAATAGAGTGATGGATTCGTTCAACATCAAAGATATGTTCCTGTGGCTCAATCGAGACAAAATCACCGTGTGCAATCTGATCCAATCGGTAGCGTATCCCCTCAAATTTACCGAAAAAATATTTCCCTACTCCATAGCTGATCAGTGCGATAACTGGCAATGCCGCCACAACAACCAACGAAATTTTCGACAACATCTTCATTCCTATCGGTTCACCAATGATGAGATAGGTCATAAAAGCACTAAAGAGTGCGATTAAAAGTCCCGCGAGAGAATATACGAGAATCAGGAGAGATTTAAAACTCATGGATGGTGTACCCTAAATAGCGTTCGGTATGGATAATCGGCTGTGAGGTGATAGAGGCTATTTTTTTGCGGAGGTTGTAGATATGGGTATCGATTCCCCGTGCATCTATCTCTCCCATATCATTATCATAGATCGCCTGCGCTAACTGATCACGGGAGATGATGTTTTTGGGTCTGAGCAAAAGTGTCGCAAAAATAAGATATTCGCTCGGAGTCAGTGCCAAAATTTCACCTTCGATCTCGATCTTTTTGCCTGCACAATCATGGGTAATGGAACGCAATACGGTGATATTATGGTTGATCATCTCGTAGCGTCGTTTGATCAGTGTATCGATTTTAGCAATCAGTTCACGCGGGGAGAACGGTTTAGGGATAAAATCATCGGCTCCGAGTTCATATCCTCTGAGTTTGTTCTCTTCAGATCCCAGGGCACTGACGATAATGATCAGAGTCTCTTTAGACTTTCGGCGTAACTGAGTAGATACTTCATAACCGTCGATAAAAGGGATCATAATATCGATTACCGCAATATCGAATACGTTTTGCGTGATCAGAGTCAACGCCTCTTTACCGTCTTTGGCAATCATCACCTCATAACGCTCTGGATCGATACGATTGCAGATGAGACGGACGATTTCCTCTTCATCCTCGACGATTAGAATCGTGTTTTTCATCGTTTAAAAGGTCTCTTGAAACCCGCTAAAGAGATAATCGTTCCCGCTAACAGCACTATGACAGGCAACACACTCCGCAGAGCCGTTTGCATACGGTACATAAGAGTCTCCTTTTTTCACATATCGGGCATATCCCCAGTGATCGCCGTTTTGATTATAGCGTTTTGAATCTTTTACCATATACTCAACCCTCTGAATTTTATCGGCTTCAAGAGCATCAGGAAATGCCCCTATCGGTTTGACGCTCCAGCCGATTTTGACGATTTTACTCCCCTCAGGAAGGGGTATTTTTTTCGATTTCAGTGCTTTATATGCGACTGGATTTGCCAGTACATAGCGCAATTCATTTTTATCGGTACGCCAGTGGGATGCTACAATTTTATAATCTTGATACCCTTCAATCATTTTAAACGAGAGACCGTTATCAGGCATTTTTATGTCAGGAAGCGAAGCTGCCAGTAAAAGAGAGGAAAAGCTTAAAGCCGTTGTGAAAGTGATAATGCGTGAAAACATGAAAGCTCCTTGGTTCATTTTCACAATCATAAAGCTTCTTTCTCAAGATTGGATGAAGATACCATCTTTAATTTAGCCATTGACACATCGATAGCAAAAAAGGTACACTTTTATCAAACCATCGTTTGGATAAATAGATGCCTATTATAAAAACCGACAAAGAAACGATACTCAAAGACTCCATAGCCCTCTTCAAACTTCACGGCTATCACAACACCACGATGGCAAAGATCGGTGAAGCGTGCGGGCTGATCAAGGGGAGTATTTACCACTATTTTAAAAGCAAAGAAGAGCTGGGGTTAGAGTCGCTCCGATACATCCACCGCTATTTTGAAGAACATATTTTCTCCATCGCGTACCGCAGTGACATAAGCGACCGAGAAAAAATCGCCCTCTTCGTTCAAAAAACCGATGAATATTTTCTGGGCAGTGCAGGCGGATGTCTTCTAGGTAACCTTGCTCTTGAAGCCTCGCACGATCTGCCGTTGTTTAAAGAGGAGATTCTCGCTTACTTCGACAACTGGGAGAGAGCAGTAAGTTATATCATGGAAAATCGCTACGGAGTTGAAAAGGCAAAAGAGATTGCCATCGAATCGGTTGCATCGGTACAAGGGGCAATTATGATGATGAATCTCTATAACGATTCGACCCTTTATCTAAAAATCGAGAAAAAATTGATCGCTATGCTCGATTGATTTTTTTTACTTATCTTATCAAACAACCGTTTGTTTAGTAAATATACAAGGAGGATTTTACAATGAAAAACCAACACATAAGGGAGCTATCATGAGAAGCTATTTTCAAAAGTTCAGAGGAGAACATGCCCCATTGGCTTCCAAAGCCAGTATTAAAGAGATTGCATTTGCATGGGGCGGAGGATTTATCGCAATTGCGCTGATCGGGTTTTTAACTCAATCACTAGAGCATCCGCTCGTACTCGGCTCATTTGGAGCCTCGTGTGTACTGTTATTCGGATTTCCGAAAAGCCCCTTTTCGCAACCGCGCAATGTCATTGCAGGTCATTTTATCTCGACATTAATCGGTTTAATATTCTTTCATATTATCGGAGATATGTGGTGGAGTATGGCATTGGCTCTCGCTACTGCTATCGCCGTGATGCTTGCGACAAATACCGTTCATCCACCAGCCGGATCAAATCCTATCATCGTTTTTCTGTTAGGTGCACCGTGGACGTTTTTGATAACACCAACGCTGATCGGAGCTGTGATATTAGTGATTGTGGCACTGTTGTATCTCAATCTACGAAAATCGGTGATCTATCCGTCGTATTGGGTGTAAGCCAAACTACTATTCCCTCAAAAATGCAAAGTCATCCGATGTCATTGTCGGAGTGAATTCGGTGATCGTATACTCTGCTACACCGTGGCGGTAAAACGGATCGAGGCTGATAATCGTCTCGATCTCCTCGCGAGAAATGGCGCATGCCAGTATTATCCCCCCAGTGCGGGGTACTTTACGCCCCGATGCGAGAAAATGGCCTAAAGCGTACTGCTCTTTTAGAAAGGCGACGTGCTCTTCTAATAGTGCATCAACCTCTTCGAGCGGTTTGATGTAAGTGAGTGAGATAATAAACATTTTGTCTCCTTTTGATTTTTATTTTAATCATGTTGCATAGTACTATTCAACCGTCGAAACCCTTCATCCATTTCACTTTTGCTAATCGTGAGCGGAGGGACAAAGCGTAATGTATTTCTACCCGATTTGATAACTAAAACACCTAGCTCAAACGCAGAATCGATAATTTTCGAGAGAACTTCACTGTCGATGACACGTAATCCCTGCATCATCCCAATCCCAACTCGCTCAGTAAAAATATCGGGATAGTTTGAAGCAAAAGTCTCTAATGAGGTTTCAAAGTAGTTTTGATGTTCCATCATCTCACCGCTTTTGTTATAGGTTTCCAAGATATCGAGGACTTCGTTCGCCGCAACAGTGGAGAGATAGTTTCCTCCAAATGTCGAACCGTGATCACCGTAGGAGAAGATGTCTTTCAATCGTGTCATAACGACACCGATAGGAACACCGCCCCCTAACCCTTTTGCTAGTGTTATCACATCAGGGGTAATCCCGTAAACTTGCGATGCTAAAAAGCTTCCGCAACGGTAGACACCCGTTTGTACTTCATCGACAATCAATAAAATATCTTTTGACTTTAACGATCGGGCTAATCGCTGTACAGCTACCGGATTCAGTGGTTGCACGCCCCCTTCTCCCTGTACGAGTTCGATCATGACGGCTACCGTAGTCTCATCGATAAGAGATTCGATCTCATCAACGTTTGCTGCATACACAAATCCATCGGGATAAGGACCGAAATAATCGTGTTTTGCAACTTGCCCTGTCGCTTTTAACGCCGTGATTGTCCGTCCGTGAAAAGAGTTTTCCAAGGTGATGATTTTATACCGTTTTGCTCTGCCTTCAACCTCTCCGTATTTACGGGCTATTTTAATCGCCCCTTCGTTGACTTCTGTACCGCTATTGCCGAAAAAGCATCTCATATCGTATCCACTAAGCTCGACGATTCGTCTTGCACATTCTTCCTGAGATGAAATGCGATAGAGGTTTGAGACATGTATAATCTTAGCTGCTTGATCACTGATAGCACGAGCTAAGCGTCGGTTTCCGTGTCCGACACTGCAAACGGCAACTCCTGCGGCAAAATCGATGTACTCTTTCCCGTCACTATCCCATAAAGTGGCATTATCACCTCTTTCAAAGCACACCTCTTGACGCTTATAGGTAGACAATAGATATTTCTGTTTCATATTCATTCCCATGTTTGATAGAGTAAATGATCATGGCTGTCATGTAAATATCGATTTTCAAGCGATGTTTTAAACGCTATACCTAAACACTCAGCCTGCAACGCTTTTTCTACCAAAGCCGAATTTACTGATGGATCGATCATCAGTTGATTCAGAGCACTGATAGTAAGCTCCGGGAAACGACGTTTTTTCAACACAACCATATCATCTTGCTTGAGAGTCCCCTCTTTCAATACCCGTCCATACCATCCGCTCAATCCACTTTTATAGATGATTTTTGCCATAGCATTCACACCCGTATTAGTCGAAAGTTTTCGGCACGGCTGTCTGGGTTGCGAAATCTCAATAATCGTATCACCGATCCCTAGTACATCACCGATACACACGTTCTCTTCGTTCATATGCGATACAAGCAAATTTTCTCCATAATAGGCTAACCCGTCAAACTCAAAGTTATAGTTATAAAGGGCATTGATTCTATTGTAAGAGATGGATGAAAAAAAGAGTACCGCTTTATTCTCACCGCCATGATGTTCAGTATCACCCTGCTCATCACCGACAAATCCCGTTTTGCTCAAATAAGCCTCTAAAATCGGATATTTTTTAATAGCGGATAAAAACTCTATTTCCGATGTACCTACGTGTTCGGTCACGACTTTTCCGATTTTGATACATTTAATCTTTCCGAAATATGTATCCATATTTATACCTTTCAAGATCAATTTTTGGTAAATTTTAGTTCAATAGCTCATTAAAAACAATCCAAATCTTGCTCACATACCATCGCAAATGAGCAATTTTTGGATTGCAACCGATATTCGTAACCGCTAAACTTTTACGAACCATCCAACAAAGGGAGACCATGAGTTTTATACACGAAGAGGATCTATCGGTTGCAGATACGGAAGTGTTCGCCATTATACAAAATGAGTTCAACCGGCAGTCAACGCATCTGGAGATGATCGCGAGTGAGAACTTTACCTCTCCCGCCGTTATGGAGGCGATGGGGAGTATTTTTACCAACAAATACGCAGAAGGGTATCCAAGCAAACGATACTACGGCGGATGTCAATTCGCCGATCAAGTAGAACAGCTAGCGATTGATCGACTGCGCGAAATTTTCGGCTGTGCATACGCAAACGTACAGCCCCATTCGGGAAGTCAGGCAAACGGAGCCGTTTATGCAGCATTACTGCAAGCCGGAGATAAAATATTGGGGATGGATTTACGTCACGGAGGGCACTTGACACACGGTGCGAAGCCAAGTTTTTCGGGGAAAAACTATCACTCCTTTACCTACGGTGTAGCATCAAACGGTCGTATCGATTATGATAATGTCATGGAAATCGCAAAAATCGTTCAACCCAAAATTATCGTATGCGGGGCTTCGGCCTATGCTCGCGAAATTGATTTTGCCTGGTTCCGAGAAATTGCCGATGCCGTCGGAGCGATTTTGTTTGCCGATATCGCCCATATTGCAGGATTGGTCGCGGCGGGCGAGCATATGAGCCCGTTTCCCTACGCCGATGTCGTCACCTCTACGACCCATAAAACACTCAGAGGTCCTCGCGGCGGAGTGATTATGACGAACAACGAAGAGATAGCCAAAAAGATTGACAGTGCCATCTTCCCCGGAACGCAAGGAGGACCGCTGGTACATGTCATCGCCGCAAAAGCGGTGGCGTTTGGAGAAGTGTTGCATCCCTCATGGAGAGAATATGCCAAAGCGGTCAAATCCAATGCAAGCGTTTTAGCCGATGTATTGATCCTACGAGGCTACGAGCTCATCAGCGGCGGAACCGATAACCATCTGGTACTTGTATCGCTGGCAAACAAAGCATTTTCCGGTGAAGATGCGAGTGTGGCATTGGAAAATGCCGGTATTACCGTCAACAAAAATTCTATTCCCAAAGATCCTCGCCCCGCTTCGTCTACGTCAGGGATAAGAATAGGCTCTGCCGCGTTGAGTTCACTGGGTATGAAGGAAAAGGAGTTTACCCTCATCGCGCATAAAATATGCGATGTGCTGGACGACATCAACAATACCACTCTCCATGCACAGATAAAAGAAGAACTCGAAACTCTTTTAAAGGGTTTTAGGGTCTATAATAATGCAACCTATTAAAGGTGATTGTATGCACGAGATTGAGATATTAAATCAAAATTATAAGCTTATTGCCAAAGCTATTACCTATATCGATACCCATTTCAAAGATCAGCCCTCCATAGATGAGATAGCTCGAAACATAGGGATGAGCAAATACCATTTTATACGGGTATTTAAAGAGTATGTCGGTGTAACGCCCAAACAGTTTCTTCACTCCGTGACGCTGAACTACGCCAAAGAGCACATTAAAGAGTCTAAATCTCTATTGGATAGTACGCTGGATATCGGGTTATCCAGTTCCAGTAGACTTCACGAACTTTTTGTCAATCTCATAGGAGTTACCCCAAAAGAGTGGCGAGAAAAAGGGAAAGATGTCACTATCACCTACGGTTTTGGCATTACACCTTTTGGTGAAGCACTGATCGCTTATACCGACAAAGGGGTATGCTATTTAGGATTTATCGACAAGAACAAAGAAGCTATTTTTAATCGATTCAATGAATTATGGGAAAATGCCAACCTACTGCATGATGATATAAAAGCGCAAACCTATCTGGAAAATATTTTCATCAAAAATAAAAAATACAATCTGATGGTCAAAGGGACTAATCTTCAGATCAATGTATGGAAAGCACTACTTAACCTTCCCAATGGTGCGGTAACAACTTATCAGGATATTGCCAATACCATCGATAATCCTAAAGCGATACGTGCGGTAGCCAGTGCAATCGCTGAAAATCACATTGGCTATCTTATTCCCTGCCATCGTGTTATCGCCAAAAGCGGTGCCATGAGCGGCTATCGTTGGGGCATCGAGCGTAAAAAAATCCTTATCGCATACGAATCGGTCTCAAAAGAGGCTCCTATCACTTACCGTACGGCGAGCTTAGAGGATATACCGAGCCTTTGTCACCTTTTAGATCAGCTCTTCTCTCAAGAAACTGAGTTTACACCCGATAGCACGCACCAGACGCAGGGGCTAAAAAAGATCATCGAGAATGAGCAGATAGGTGAGATATACATCGCGTCAAAAGATAACGAGATTGTAGGAATGGTCAACCTTTTGTACACTGTCTCAACGGCTTTGGGGGAGAGAGTCGCCCTACTCGAAGACATGGTCGTCGATGAGAAACACCGTGGAGAGGATATCGGCTCGTCTTTGCTCGAATACGTCCTCACGTGCAGCAAAGAAAAAGGGATCAAACGCATCACTCTACTCACCGATGCCGATAATCTCTCAGCACACCGTTTTTACGAAGGGATGGGATTTTCAAAATCATCAATGATCCCTTTACGTATCCAACTCTAATAGAAACATATAGGAGCTATTATGACTATCTGGCAGCATGTACCTTTTGAGAATGAAGCGGCAATCGGCGAGTGGGCGCGTAGTCGCGGCATCTCGTACCGCATCATCCGATGTTGGGAAAATGAACCGTTGGAAGCGGACGATCTTTTGATCGTATTGGGCGGTTCTATGAGTGCGTACGACGATCTCGATTTTATCCGAAACGAGATCGAATTTTTACGTAAACGGATTGAGACAGGAGGAAAAGTTTTCGGTATCTGTCTGGGCGCGCAATTGTTGGCAAGCGCGATGGGATCACGAGTCTATTCTTCCGGAACACGTGAGGCAGGATGGAGACATATCGAATTATTGCCTCACCCTCTCACTGATTCGATGGATAAAATACAATGCGTCTTTCATTGGCATGGAGATACGTTTGATCTGCCATACGATACCGTACGGATCGCACGCAACGATGCCTTTGAAAATCAGGCATTCGCCACCCCTAATGGAAGGGTCATCGCTACCCAATTTCATTTTGAGACGACGGCGGAGAGTATGGAAAAACTTTTAAATGCTGATAGCGACTATCTTTGTTGTAACTTTACATTTGTGAGTAATCTCCAGACGATACACCACGGGGTATCCAACATCCCTAAAAGTAATCAAGCCCTATTTGACTTGTTGGATCGATGGAGTAAAGTTTAATAGAAGCTGCCGTTAAGGTATTTGCATAAGTTAGAGAGAATTAATTTTGGAATTGAATCAATCATCTATATTAAATGGAGGTAGTTCATCTAAATTTTTATATAAGTTTTCCAATGCTATCAGTTCTGGTAAGAAACTTTTATTACCTGTATTGAATGCTAGTAAAGATGGTATTGAAATTTCACCTATACACATTTCTCTTTGCGGAACTAAAATATAGCCCCATCCTTCAGGATACTGTTCTATTAATTCATTTTGATATTTATCTAACTCATTTGTAATAAGAGTTAAAATTGGATATTGATTTTCTCCATATAAATTACCATAAAAAATTAATGAATTTTGAATTGGTATGAAAAATAAACCGTGACATCCTTTATAATTTAGAAATTCCATACGTTGTTCAAATTCATTTTTTAGCTCTGAAAAAAATGACATCATTTGTGGTTGAAGTTCAATCAGTGTTTGATAATCTTTATTCCAAAAAATATCTCTAAATTTTTTTGCTTCATCCGATAGAGCAAACATCTTGCCAAATAAAGAGTATCCTAAGCCAATCGATAATTTCGCTTGAAACCTTACATTGAAATCCAGTTTTATTGGTATCGTATGTTTTTGTATATCTTTAGATTGATGAATAGCAAAAATTTCTTTCTTTATGCTTTGTTGTTCAGTTGACAGGACGTCTGATGATTGATGTGAGAGTAAATAATTGACAGAAATTTTTTTCGATTTTTGGAATTGCTTAACAAAAGAATTCAAAAGCAGTTCTATCCAAAATGGGTTATCTGTTAAGCCAACTAAATATACTTCTCCAGCATCTTTGCCTTTTCTTTTTCGAGGATCTCCACCTGCAATGGTCTCAAAACTATCTTCAGAATTGTTATGAAAATGGTAAACCATACTTCCACCACACCAAAGCCACTTTTCACAATATTTAAAATTCGGATGTTTTATATATTCAACAAAACCCATATAGCTAAAAGGTATTATTGGTTTTTTCTCAAAGTCGTAATATCCCAAATAATCTGAAAAAGCAGGTAATGCAGTAGAAAAAAAGTTTTTTACAAAAGAACTATCAACATATAGTCCCGACAAACTATTGCATTTTCGACATACTTGTCTAGTCTTAAAAATATTATTTGCAAATGCTCCTCCTAAACTATCTGGAAAAATGTGTTCAAGGGAAAATTCATCTGTATTTTTTTCTTGATTACAATAGATGCAGATATTATTTTGCATTTTTACTCCTGATTATTGTACATATCGAATAATATTAAACCCTTCATTTTCATGAGGCGGCTCAAAATATTTTGTTATAGCGTCAAATACTTCCTCTGAAATCATAGGAGCATCTTTAGGTAATCCCTCATTTCGTTTTCGCAACTGCATTTTGCATATATCATCGGACTTATCCACATAATGGAGAATATGATCAACATTTGCAATCTCTAAAATTTCTTTGAACCACTCTCGTTGCTTTTGTGTATTTGCCGGAAAATCGATCACTACATTCATATTGTTTCGCAATAGATCAATTACATGAGGTCGAATCGCCTCTTTTAGACGTTCTGAGTATTTGACATAATCTTGAATCGTTTTGATCTCATCAGGATAAAGCTTCGCCAAAAGCTCATCTTCACACAAAGCTATGGCATCATGTTCTACCACTAGCTTTTTAGATAAGGTAGATTTACCGGAAGCCATTTTTCCGCATAGTAAATGCAATTTGTTTTTCATGTATGTCTCTTTATTCGTCTTTTGGTCCTATCCAAAAAAATGGATTGTATGCTACCTCCCACAAATATCCATCATGATTTGATACAGCTCTTTATAGTCAAATATATAATTCGGCAAGTTAACGGTCATCTGTTTTCCCTTTTTACGTGCATTGTCTCAACTTCATCAATGCATTATGCTCTAATAAAAACATCAAAGTCTCGTGGATATAGTATTTTATAGCATCGCGTGTTAGCTTATCAAGCACATATACTTTTTGCCCGCGTATGGTCTTGCCTTTTCCAAATAGCAGATTGTATTTATCGTCTATATGTTTGCCTCGAAACCAACCAATGTGGATATTGTCATCTTTGACTCGTATGTAGCAAAACCCACCCTCTTTTGAGTACAAGGTCGTAATGTTTTCGCTGTATTTTTCTTTGACATCGTTGCCTATGCAGATCTTTATGAAGTTTCTTACATGTAAGAAGAGTTCAGCATATTCGCCAGTGCTATCTTTTTCAAAAGAGGTTCTCTTCATTTTCTACCTTGGAAACGATCCGTTATTGATGTCTATCACGCTTCCATTGATGTATTCCGGTGATTCAGTCGCGAGCCAGACCATCGTTTTAGCTACTTCTTCTGGATAAGCAAAACGTTTAGTAATAACCGATTTTAAAAACGCTTCTTGCCGCTCTTTTGGTATTACATCAAGCATATCAGTTTCAACGGGGCTGGGTGCGACTGCATTAACAATGATTTTGCCCTCAAAGATTTTCGAAAAACTCTTGGTAGCATTGATCAATGCGGCTTTGGTCATCCCGTACCAAATATCGGGATGTCCGATTTGTCCGGCAATCGAAGCGTTATTAACGATACGACCGCCGTGCGACATCTTTTTAGCAACCTCTTCGATCAGTTTGATGGGAGCGTAAAGATTTAAGTTCATCATTGAATCGATCTTATCCGCACTGTAGCTGTGATAGGGGATTGAGTACATTACCCCCGCATTATTGATCAAAATATCGATGGGAGGGAGTGATGAAATAAGCGCAGGTATCGCATCCACTTGTGTTAAATCAAATTCAACCTTCTGTATCGCTTCGTGATCTTCAAAACCGCTAAAATCACGTGCCACAACAATAACTTCATAACCTAATGCGACAAAGGTTTTGGTTGCTTCCAATCCTATCCCTTTGTTCCCGCCGGTTATCAAAACAGTTTTTTTCATTACAACCTCGATGTCGTCAAATATGTTTCATTACTATTTTTCATCATATTTTACCGTTTAATCCTCAACATATAACCCGCATTCTTTTGAAATTCAAATCCGACTTTGACAATCTCGCCGCCAAATTTTTCTGCAATCTGATAAGCAAACGGGCTGAGATTATCGGATTCATCTACGCGGGAGTTTTTATAATCAACCAGTGGGAAAATACGTACCTCCTTTCCGATTCGTAACATCTCAGTGATCGAAGCTTCGTGAAATGCCAAGTCCAGTCTATCGTCATAGACGAACAACAGATGTGAACTCAACACAAAATCAAAGCTATCATCAGCATACGGCAATTTCGGAAGTTCAGCGAACCAATAGTCCTTTGTATTGTAGTCAGCACAAAAGGCTTCTAATGCCCCTACTCGATGTTCTTTATGTCTCTCTATCGAGTGATAAAAATCAAAATTATGATCCGCCATCCAGCTCGTATCGGCATAGATTTTCTCGATACTTTTCTCACCTTGCGCACGCAATGAATCACGATCATAGCAATACAGGACATCGCATCCCTGTGCCTCTATGCCTCTGATCTTTGCTTCAGCTATAAATGAACTCGCCCCGCTTGGGCAGTCCAAAACTCTCATATTTTTCATCGTCTCGGCATCCAAATCGAAAAATGCCGCATACTCCTCAAACGTACGACCAGTAATGAGGAAATCGTCTAATTGCAACGACATAGGTATCCTTATGGTGTGTTAGTAATAAATGTTATGGGTTAAGTTAAAAAGAAAGTATTATGGCAGACGCCAAAAGAGAGCGACTCGGACAAGAGGGGTATTGTCGATAGTGCGATAATGTGTCATCTGCTCTCCTTTGTAAAGTAGTAGAAGTGTAGCGAAAAATCGGTTACAAAAGTTTAATTTCAAACAAACGCACAACCGCCTATTTTCTTTTTCCGTAATATTCTTTTGCAATCCGCTTCGCTTCCGCGCCATTGGCTCCGCTACCGCGAATCTGAAACGCAAATACCTGTGTGTCATCTCCATTCTGCTTAAGCCCGACAAACCACCCTATTCCCCCGCAACTTCCCGTCTTACCGCCGAAAGCGTAGCTATCGGTTTTTTCGAGGGTGATGATCTCTTTGACCGTCCGCATGGAGCGCGTGCTAAAGGGGAGTTGTTCTTGCATCAGTGCTTTCAGAAAATCCGCCTCTTCATTAGCAGATATTTTAAGGCTCCCGCCCCCCAGCCAAAAGTCAGTAAGCGTCTTGGACGTATCCGTATTTCCATAATGTGCTTTAGCCACCATCTCCGCCATCCGTTTTTCACCGACACGGCGGGCAAGTTCCTGATAAAACCACACTGCCGAAACCCCTATCGCACTGCGCATCGTGTGATCTCGGTTCCAAAACGGGTATTCCCGAACCACCCCGTCCCATGCTATCGTTTCGTTCTCATCCCGCACCGCGCCGCTGTCGAGTGCGATCATCGAATTTAGGATTTTAAACGTAGAGCAGGGATTGACGCGCTCATCTGCATGTGTGCCGTAGACTGTTTTGGCGGAGGTGTTGAGATCGATGATGACCGCCGTACCGTCATAGTAGCTGAAATCGGGTTCGGAGGCATGAAGTACGATACTTAAAATCATTAATACCCATAAACGTAGCATTAAATTCCTTTTTTACATTGATCCCAAAAAGCATCTATGTCATTGCCTGAAATGAGATCGAGATTGGCTTCTATCTTTTCAATCGGCCAATCCCACCATTTGATGCTCAAAAGCATATCGATGGTTTCAGAATCAAAGCGTTTTCGTATCTCTTTTGCCGGATTTCCGCCTACTATACTATAGGGTTCCACATCATGGGTAATCACCGATTTGGCACCTATAATCGCACCGTCTCCTATGGTGACTCCGGGCATAATCGTAGCTTCAAACCCTATCCAAACATCATTGCCCACATTAATATCACCCTTAGGCGGTGATTCTTTGAACATAGCAATAATATCGTCACTGCCTGTTTCTGATGTCATCATGAAGTTTTTAAAGGGGTACGTTGAAAACCCATTCATATTATGATTTGCCGAAGCAGTAATAAAACGGACTCCATGTGCGATTTGAACAAACTTTCCAATAATAAGACGATCAAGACTCAATGGAAACAAATACGGGGCCAAAAAACCGGCGTAATCATCAAGTATCTCAAAATTGTGGTAATAACTGAAATCGCCTACACTGATTTTCGGATGATCTATGACTTCTTTTAGATGAACAACCTGTTTGATAACCGTACCCTCAGGCATAACCATAGGGTGTTTTTTATCGCAGTTTAGTAAAGGCATATAACTCTCGCTTTCATCTCAGTTTTTTGATCACGGCTAAAAGCAACTCGATATCATTCGCATCCAATGTTTCAAATAAAGTATCTGCAGCTTGTTGCACGCTTTTCATCGCGTTACTCAACAGTTCCGATCCTACATCCGATAATTTCACGAAACTTACCCTCGCGTCTCTGGGATTTTGCTCTTTATCGACCAACTTCAATTTTTCCATCGGATTCAAAAGGCGTGTTATCCCCGAAGCACTCATTCCGACACTTTCGGCTAAATCGATCCTGCGAACCGTTCGGTTCGAGACTAACGAAAGTTGATACATAACTAAAAATTCCGAGAATGAAATCCCGTGAACACTCAATTGTCTATCTATCGACTTTAGTATATTAGCCTGCATTAGCGAAAAACCAAAAAGTAATTCTATGTTTTTAGACATTTATATTCCTTGCAATATATTTGATTAAGCAAGTATATTGCAAATACTTTTATTTGTCAACTGCAAATGGAGCTAAGAAATTTTAAGATCAAGCAGTAATTGACCCACTCGAGCGCATAAGTGCCGTATATTACTCCCTATCCGCTACACGATTGGTACACAAATCTCGGTACGCAAATCTTCAGGTTTCACATCGGTAGGATCCAAATCCAAATACTTTTGTACGATTGGTCTATTATCAACTTTTACGTCGTTTTCAATTATCCAATTGCTGAGAGCATCGTACGTAACATTTAGAGTTTCATATGCCCCTTCATGCATAAATACCGCATACTTTCCACCTGCTATTATTTTACGTACTACTTCACCATTAGGATTTATCTGTTGGTCATTGACGGCGATACACGCATCATAGCGAATCAGCTCCGATTCTGTAATCTTCGGATTGTCGTGAGCTACGGCATATCTCGTCACTACTTTATGAAATAAATTATACTCACTGATAAACGCCACAATACTTTGCCATGCCTCGCTTGCAGATTTTGAGTATGCCCCTGTTTTTCTAACGCATAAAACCTCTATTGGTTCAATATCTACGATTTTCGGTTTCAACATTTTTAGTCCTTTTTTCATTTTTGCGTTTTTAGAAAACTCTCTGGGAGCAATTCCAAAACGATTTTTAAAGGCTTTGGCAAAGGAAGCACTCGTTTCATAACCGCTGTTCATAGCGATTTGGGTGATCGTTTGATCTGATTTTAGTTTCATAGCACTCGCTTCCAAACGTATCCGCCTCAAAAATTCTCCCACACTCTCACCGATGACCGATTTAAAAATACGGTGAAAGTGATATTTTGAAAACCCTGCTACACGTGATAGCTCTTCGAGCGTCAACTCTGAATCGTAATGCGCCTCAATATAAAAAACGACTTTATAGACGTTACGAAGATACTCCTCTTTTTTCACTGCTACCCCTTTGTCAAAACCTAACGACATTGTAGAAAAAAACAAAAATTCAAACTACTCTCTGGTTGCTATTTTTTTTATCTTCCTCTCAAACAAACACGCATCCGCAAGCGCATAATGATCGGGAAGTCCTTCGATAGAATCCAGTTTAAAATACCCTAGATACTCGAATCCGCTTTTTTTATAATGTTCGATCAATCCACAGTTTTCTCCGATGGTATCCATCCGAATGTACGCTTTGCCATTCTCTCGTGCGTACCCTTCCGCCCATTCGACGATACGCTCTACGAAATTATTGCCTCTAAAATCAGGATTGGTTGCAATACGGTGAATATAGACCGCAGGATCACGATCTCGCTCACCCCATATCTGCGGATCGCTGAACGTCGTCGCCCAGATACACGCTATCCGTCCATCGATCATCATTTTCCATTGGCGATTCTCGCGTATCTCTGTCTCGATTAGATCGCGTTTAAATTCCGGCCAATGGACGAAGAATTTGGACTTTTGAAAATCGGTAGCGATGGCATAGAGTCTGAATATCTCGTCGATGTCGTCGATGATACTATTTTGGATAACCATTTTATTGACCATCCATCATTTGCACAAACCACGTAAAATTTCCGATACACACCACAACTTCACTCTCATCTCTTAGCTCGACATCTACACCGATCATCGCACGCCTTTTTTTATCCAATCCCGTTTTAAATGTCTCTATCTCTTCATCGCTTAGGGTAGCTATTGCATAGATGGTATCAGTGGTCGGTTTTTTGAATTTGATTTGTGAATCGCGCAATACTGGAATAACCTTACCAACCAAATCTGGGAAAAATCTCTGCAACGCCTCACCGCTTGCTGTTTCCGCTAGAGTAAATTGTGCGCTTGCGTGTAGGGTAGCGATATGATTTAAGTTATCTGAGCGAAAGATGAGTTTTAAACCCTTTTCGTCTTGAACTATCCCCACTTTTTCAACAAAGGGGATTTTTACTATATCCATGAAATTCTCTCCTATCAATAGCTTCATCAATGTTTTAATAAGAGTATCGTACCGCTCTTTCGGTAAATTTTGCCTCTCTACATTCAGAGATAGAAGAAGTGGGATACGGAAATGATTTTAAGAAAAACTGCGTAAAATGTTTGAGATAGTGTCATTAGATATGAATACTTAGTTACTAAGATAGGAAAATGAAAAATATGCTTGAAAAATTTAAAATCAGTACAGAAATGAGACTATGGTTTATTGGTCCTATCATCATGTTGTGGAGTGGAATTTATTTAACCGGATTTAATGTCATACATTGGCTTATCTACATACCATCGGTCATGGCATTATTTGCCTTTGCGACAGGGTTATGCCCAGGTATGTTTCTCATTAGAAGTCTATTGGATTTGATACAAACTAAAGCAACACAATAGCCTCTCGTTGTTTTATCGTCAAACTCTCGACAATCAGAGTATAGGAATGATCGATCAACTCTTTCAAGAGCTTTTCATCCACATCCCCCTCTATCATCACCGTGTTCCAGTGCTTTTTGTTCATATGATAGCCAGGGATGACGGACAAATAGATAGAGCGAAGCTCTAACGCATACACCGGATTGCATTTGAGATTGATTGACAACGGCTCTTTATCCACCATCAGAGCAAATATTTTCCTTGCCACACGATAGACCCGTACTTCTTGATCAAACGGATAGTCGAAGGTTGAACCTTTTTTTGAGAGAAGATAGGTATCTATTTCTTTGAATGTCATGGCTGTATCCCTGTTACTCTGCGCATAACGCTACCATCTTAGCATCTGTAATTTTTGCCAGATCATTCGGCGCTAATTCTATCTCCAACCCTCTTCGCCCAGCACTCACAAAGATCGTCGAGAAATTTTCCGCCGATGCATCGATAAACGTCCTAAGTCTCTTTTTTTGTCCCAACGGACTCACTCCGCCGAGGATATAACCGCTGGAGCGTTCCACATCCATACCCTTTGCCATTTCCGCTTTTTTACCCCCTGATGATTTGGCGATATGTTTCATGGATAGCATGGAGGAGACGGGGATGACCGCGACAACGAGTTCACGTGAATCGATCTGAACGACCAGTGTTTTAAATACTCTATCCGCTGTAATCCCTAATTTTTCGGATGCTTCTTCTCCATACGAGGCAGATGCAGGATCATGGGTATAGGAATGAAGTGTGTAGGGTATTTTTGCTTTTTTAGCGATGTTGACGGCGGGGGTCATTGTATAACTTCCTAATGCGGATAATAGATTCTTTTTCTGTCATTATATAGCAAACACTATCATCATCTATTATGTGACTTTAGTCACAGAACTCCCCTATCCCTATGTTCTACAATTCATCTGCATCAAAAATGCTAAATCCAAATAGGAGGGGTTACAATGAACCTCAAAATGTTAATGACGGGAATGTTGGGTATGATGTTGGCGATTACAAGTGCCGAAGCAAGCGGATGTGGTAACGACTCGCCAAAAAGTATCGTGATCACGATCACTGAAGGCTCAATCGTTAAAGCCGGTTTTGGTCTTGCCGTTGCAAACGCTATGCAAGATGCCGGAGTACAAAGTAACGTATTCATCGCTGCTGATGCAGTCAATTTTGCTCTCAATAAAGGGAATCAGCCTAAGTTTGCCGGTTCTACACCAAAAGAGTTGATCACCGGTCTTATCCACAAAGGCGGTCATGTAAAAATCTGTGAAGGTTTTGTAAAACTAGGTGGAATCAAACCATCTGATATGATCGAAGGTGTCGAAGTTGCTGCTCCAGCTGATCTTGCAGGCGCATTGTATGCACCAAATGCTCAATCAATGACATTTTAATCTCACTGAGCTATACTTTTTCAAAGAGAAAGGATAAATTATGGAACTGGATCATTACCAATTTTTTCAGTCGTTGGAACCCGAATCTCTTGAAAAAGTACGTTCGGAAGCCAAGCACGTCTCATTTGGCGTCGGAACGTTTCTCTATTACCAAGGAGATATAAATCAAGGGATTTTGTTTCTCAATAAAGGAAGTGTAAAAGTTTTCCTCCATGCCGATGAAATCGGCAAAGGGGAAATTACTCTCTACTACATTACACCCGGAGAGCAGTGCTTAGTCAATACACTGAGTACCATCTCTCAAACTCCGGCGACTGCCAGCGCCATTGTCGATGAAAGTATCGATGGATGGCTCGTTCCTGCAAGTACAATTCGATGGCTAATCGATAATTCTCCTGCATATCGTAATTTCAAACTCTCCTTTTGTGCCGAACGCCTTACGCAAGTGATGCATCTCGTAGAAGAATTACGCTTCAAACGGATGGATCAACGGCTACTCAATTGGCTGTATGTTCAAGGGAGAGATACCATACGCACTACCCATGAACAAATCGCCCAAATCCTCGGAACATCTCGTGAAGTAATCAGCCGAATCCTCAAAAATCTTGAAAAAGAGGGGATCGTAACGGTTGGGAGAGGATGGATAAAAGTATGTGAGAATCCGACATATCAATAATCTCACATACTTCTCCACCTTACTACGTCGTTATTTTTACCTCTATTAAGACCAACTCTAAAATATATAGCACTATTGCCGAACATGTTTTAGAAGAAGCAAAAAAACAAAAGGGATTTTTAGGTTTCGAATCGGCCCGAAATGAGATCGGAATTTCTGTATCGTATTGGAGTGATCTGGAATCCATCCGCGAATGGAAAGAACAAACACTGCATAAAAAAGCCCAAGCAATGGCTCATTATTTTTACACCCACTTCAGAGTAAGAGTGTGTAAAGTTGAGCGAGAGTACGGTTTTTAACTCTATTTGTATAAGGCGGAAATTCCGCCTTGAATTTATTTCATACGGAGTAAATCCGCAGGAGAGATCGAATTCACTTCCGTGATCGTATCAAACGGCAATCCAACTCTCTGATGTACTTTAAACACGGCATTAATACTGGGTGCCATTGTCAGACAAAAAGCTCTCCCTTCATTAAAGCCCACTTGAATATTGAGTGAAATCACCCCCTCTTCTTCACACGCTTTTTCGTACTGTTTGTAAAATTCCGCCAACCCTTCTGGTGTAATGCCATCGGGAAAAGTACCATTGTTTTTATCATGGGTATCCATGTAAAAATGCATTGTTTGACTCATTGGAAACTCCTTGTTTTATGTATGAACACTAAGCATTCAACAGTTAGAGTTTAACAATTAAGAGCCCTTCTCCTCAGTGACTTTCATCACACAAAAGAGGTAATCAACATCTGATTATCTCAAATTGTGCTATCATAAATCCTATCCTTATTTTTCCGAATCTACAGCTTTGAGAAAAGCAACGATCTGAGCAATCTGTTTATCATTCACTTTAGAACGGCTTTGATATGTCACCATGATTTTGACTGCACCTTCTAGGGTTTTTACGCTACCGTTATGAAAATAGGGAGCAGTTCGAACAACATTACGTAAAAGCGGTGCTCTAAAATAACGCCCTGGTTTATCTTTTCCTAAAAAGCCTCCGGTATTTTTAAAGGCGAACGCTTTTTCTTTCAATATTTGTTTATCTACGCTCATCCCTTCTCCGGTATGACAGGTATAGCACCCTTTTGCCGTCATAACACGATAGCTTTCTGGTGGTGTGTAGCTCTGGAAATACCCTTCACTAAGGAGTTTTACCTCTTTTTCACCCAAAGTTTTGATGAGATACGCATAACGATCTACATCATCTTGGAATTTTTGTGGTCGGGAATCATCAGCTAATAGATCTAAATATGCCGTTCGAATACGATTAATAGTTTTATGATCGACCATGCTCCAAATAGGATGATGAAGCAATGGGAACTTACGCATCTCCTGACCACCTAAACCGACACCGTTATGACAACCGATGCATCCTTTGTCGATAAATAGATTTAATCCTTCTTTTTCATCGCTATTGAGGGCATTCAAATCACCTTCTAAAAAACGGTCATATTTCCCTGTGGTTATAAGCGTATTTTCATACGCACTGATCGCTTCAGCCGTTCGTTCAAACGATACGTTACTATCACCAAATGCTTTTGTAAACAAGGCTTTATACTGGTGATCGTTTTTGAGTCTTTGTTCTATCAATTTAGGGGTAGATGCCATTTCAAAGGGAGCTTGAAGAGGCCCTTTCGCCTGATCTTGCAGTGATTTACTCCGCCCATCCCAAAAGAAATGTTTAGAAAAAGCGGTATTAAGGACTGTCGGTGTATTAAGATGACTCGGATTTTTTTGCCCTCGATCACCCACAGCGGTGGAGCGACCATCCGCTCCCCCCTTGTTTACCGAATGACAACTCGCACAGCTTATATCTCGATTGAGTGATAGTTTTTTTTCAAAAAATAGTTTCTCTCCGAGTTGAATCATCTCTTTTTTGTACTTTTGACTCATTACAGTAGAACTCATAGGTTTAAGACCGTGCTTTAGTGCTTTTGATCGTAAGTCTTCATTTCCATACAAAGATGAGATTAGTACCAACGTACTCAAGATGACGATGGCTCTCATAGTTCACCTCGTGAGCACGGAGCACATGTATTATTTTTAACGAGGGTATTACAGATGAGTACACCTGCTGCTATAAACACAAGATTTTTGATGATGTATTGCCCGACAATCGTCAATCCTAGTGGTACAACGGTAAAGCAAAGTTTGGGAAATAAGAACAGAGGGGTAAATGTCAAAATCATGTGAAGCATAAAAATACGCACAAAAAATTTCGGGTACATTCCGATAATGAAACCTACACCGATTAAAACCTCCCATATCGCCAACAGCTTTATCGATATATGAGGAGCTATAAGACCAAACGTTAACTTTTCAATCGTCATGATTGCCAGTGATTCAGCCGGACTCATCCCCGGAAACATTTTAAGCATTCCAAACCAAAGGAAATTAATCCCTATCGCGATCTGAATGATTCGCACCATTTTTTCTACTTTCATACTATCGCCTCCTTTTTAGAGACAATTGTAAAAAAAATGGCTATGACACGTATGTGACTTTGATCACATAAGGAAATTTTCTAGTGGACGGATAAAATCGATGATTTCGGTAGGTTTTAAATACTTTTCAATTTCACAAAACCATCTTTAACTTCCGCCCGCCGGAGATTTCAAATCCTTCACGTTCATAAAACGATAAAGTAGCATCAAACTGAGGTAATGGAGGAGTCGTCACTTCGAGCCGTTTCCAGCCTCTTTCATTTCCAAAATCTTTTTGTGTCTGGATCAACAGCTTTCCGATACCTTGAGAGCGGTAGGATGGTTTGACATACAACTCTGCCATTGTTCCGAAAGCTCCTTCAGCATACAATGCATACCCTTCGTAGCTACTCACAAAACCTATAATTTGATTCGATACTTCATCTATCGCAATAAAGACAAAATTCTTTTCAGAGTCTATAAAATCTCTCAGGCGCTCTTTGGTCTCTTCGAGGTCAAAATGAAACACATCAATTCCGATACGATCCATAATTTCCTGAAGCAAATCGCCGACCAGAATCGCAATTTCTCCGGATTGATCTTTGGCGGCACGGGCAATATAGATTTTATTATTCATTAATCTGCACACTCACACATAAATGCTTTTGTCCGATATACATCAACTCTTGCTACCATCATATACTTCCTTTTTCATGTTTATAGTAACTACAGAGATCAAGCTATTTGCGTTAAAGTCGATACATTCGTCTTTGGAAATGGATTTCAAATGTTCCAAATATTCTTTTTCAAATTGAGAATAATTGGATTCCAACTGAGCGAGCAACCCTTTGTACCCCGTACTGTTCAGGAGTTTCCACCACTCATGTATATCCATCGGAAAAACGATCTCAACATTATGAATCTCCAACGCATCGTATGCGATACACTCACACAGCGTCTTGATTTCGCCTTTCGTCGTGAGCTGTCTTTTCTCTATCCGTTTGGGCGGCACGATAGTGTAATCTCTCTCTAGCATCTCTAAAAATAGTTTAGAATACGGCTGAAACGCTTGATCTGTAAAAGTTGAAAAAATGAATTTTCCCCCATCGCTCAACCGCGCAGATATATCGCTGACGACTTTGTCCATATTCGGATAGAAAAACAGAGCGTATCCGCACGTAATGAGACCAAATTTCATCCCATCAAAATCCAGATTTTCCACATCTTGAGCCAAATAGGTGATGTTGCCAATACCCTGCTCTTTTGTCTTTGATCGGGCGATACTCAGCATCTCATCGGAAATATCGACACCGTAAATATTAGCATCGGGAAATTTTTTGGCTAGCTCTATCGCGATATGACCTGTCCCCGTCGATAAATCCAAAATGTTCAAAGGATTAGTTTCACAATGGATCAACTCGACCATTTTTTGGGCTGAAAGGATAAAATGGAGGTTTGTATCATAGCTTTTGGCGACTTTGTCAAAGGTGCTCTTGATCGTATCTTTTATGGTTTGCTCTTCGTGATTCATCTATTATTCCTCTATTAGTCCCATCTCCAAAACACGTTCACGATTTTTAAAAATCGCCATCGCCGTCGTCATCTTGTCAAATCCAAGTTTCGAGTAAAAAGGCTCTTTCCCTATACTCGCAAAAAGAAGTATCTTATTATAACCCGTTGAAAACTCCAATAATTTACAGACAATTTGCTTACCGATTCCGCATCGTTGATACTCAGGATGAACAGCGACATCGCACAGATACGATACATCTACCCCATCGGCGATAGCACGTCCAACACCAATAAGTATGGTTCCATCATACACGAAACATTTATACATACTGTTGCTAAAAGCAATTTTCAAATCATCAGGATTTTTATTCCCCAATGGAGCGATTTTATAAAGGTTTGCAAGCTCTTCCCAGTTTATTTCATCGTCCGTAAAGATCCAAACAAATTCGCTCATACTTTTTTTACTCCTATGCTTATACGACAGAGACGTTTTCACACCACTCAAAGTCCAATTGTTTTGCCGTTGCTTCAGCCAGTTCTCTATCGTATAACCGTTCCAGCAGATGCAAACTCATATCTATACCTGCAGAGATACCCGCTGAAGTGATATTTTTACCTTCATCTACCCATCGTACATCATGCATCACTTCGAGATTCATAAACATTGTTCGAAGGTCTTCAATATCTTCCCAATGCGTAGTAACACGGCTCGTTTTCAGAACATCGGCTTTTGCGAGTAAAAATACCCCCGTACAAATCGAAGCCGTAACTTCGGTAGCTATATCCACCTTTTTTATCCATTCCAAAAGAAGCTCATTTTTCATCTCGGTATCGACTACCCCTCCGGGGACGATCAACACATCGATTGCAGGATGTTCATCAAAAGAAAAATCGGGTAAGACCTGAAGACCGGCTCTTGCTTGTATCGGCTCTTTTGACATGGCAACGGTAAAAACGTTAAAAGAAATATCGACCCCTCTTTTTACAGCAACTCGTGATCCTGTTGTAAAAACTTCATACGGTCCTGCAAAATCGAGAACTTCTACGTTTGGATAGATCAAAATAGCGATGTTTTTCATGCAATCAGCCTTTTATAGAATCATTGAAATGCTATTGAATTTTTACAAAAATATATGTGACTTTTTTCACATATCCAAATTCTAACTATATTCTCAGTGGAATTAATGTTTTATGCTCTGCATAAGTGATAGCGTTTCATGGTCGACAGATGTATTACGCTCATTCATGTGCATCATGAGTGAGGCATAACGTTCTGGTGATAGATTTTGCCCCGCTTTGACTTTGAGGGTCATTACGCTCGGTACGATTTTATAGACCCCCGTTAGCCCCATCATTTTCGTATAGATCGGGTTTGCCGCATCTATGGGATCGTATTTTCCCTCAGGCTGCATTTTCTCCATCAAAGCAGTCAATCCGAACGCTTTTTCCCGCTCATCCCTCACCCGTATCGCTTCACCGCTGATATGTACCGACGTAAAAAACTGTGTCGCGGGATATGCCGCACTCGTATCGCTAAAATAGGACGGGATATAGGCATAAGGTTTTACAACCAAAAAAGCCACCTTCACATTCTCCCCTATCGCTTCGACTTTTCGCCCCTCAATCGCACCGTGAAAGTAAATTTTACCCTCCTTATAGACGAAATTGACCGCCACACCGTAGGGTTCGCCGTCGCTGATGAGCGACAATACACCGTATTCGCATTCGTTTAATACCGATTCGATAGCTTGCGGGTCGTCGACTAAAAATTCTGAACGTCTCATAGTTCATTCCTCAAAAAAGTTGTGGTACTATACTGCCAAATTGTACTCTTTACAAGTGACAAAATATTTATAAATTATGAGGTCAGTTTATGTATCTCCTCGACGCAACTTCGGAAATTTCTCTGCATATCCAGCTTTACGAGGCACTCAAAAACGACATCACGACTACACTTGCCATCGGGAGCAAACTCCCCTCGATCCGCAAAATCTCCCAAGAGTACCGCATCAGCAAAAATACCGTCGAATCCGCTTATAGCCAGCTCTACGCGGAGGGGTACATCGAAAGCCGTCCCAAAAGCGGCTATTACGTCGCGGATGCCGATTTCAATCCGCTCAGAAAACCTGATGTTATAGAGAGTGCCGACACACCCGCCATTAGCTACCGCTACAACTTTTACCCCGTCCGTCACTCCAAAGAGGTCTTTCCCCTCAAACTCTGGAAACGTCTTTTTAACCGCGCTATAGACGACACCCTCGATATGGGCACCTATCCCGATCCACAGGGGGAATACGGCTTGAGAGCTGAAATAGCACGTTATTTGACCGAACTGCGCGGCGTGCGATGTGACGTATCCCAAATCATCGTTACGGGAGCGTTTATCGACGCGATGAGCATGGTCGCCGATATTCTCCGACCGACCCACCCCCGTTTTGCCATCGAACATCCCGGCTACCATATCGCCCGAAAGGTTTTTGCCCACCGACATTATGATATTACCCCCATCGGGGTCGATGAAAACGGACTCCTCATCGATGAACTATCCACATCCGATGCGCGCATCGTCTACATCACCCCCTCGCATCAGTACCCCACAGGCGCGGCGATGCCTATCGCCAACCGTCTGAAACTCCTCGCATGGGCAAAGGAGAATGAGAGCTACATCATCGAAGACGACTACGACAGCGAACTCACCTACCGCTCCCGCCCGATCCCCTCGCTACAAGGACTTGACGATACCGAGCGTGTCATCTACACGGGGACGTTTGCCAAAGCCCTCTCTCCCGCTCTGCGAATCGGATACATCGTACTGCCTCATCACCTCATGGATCGTTACCGCTCCTTTCACGGTGCGTTCGCACGGGTCTGCCTCTTGAGCCAAAAGACTTTGGAACTTTTTATGCGAGAGGGGCATTGGGAACGTCATCTGCGACGGGTGCGCAATCTCAACCGCAAAAAACACGATCTGATGAAACAGATGCTCATGAAATATCTGGGTGATTCGATCGTGACCGTCAGCGAGGGGGGCGGTCTCTCGATCAATATCCGCCCTGCATTCGACATCGATTACGATCACTTGCGAACCAAAGCCGAAGAAGCGGGAATCAAGCTCCATTTTGCAAAAGATTACTCAGGGGGAGAATGGGACGCAATACGGATGGGATTCGGCGGGTTTGAGATGGAGGAGATCGAACCTGCGGTGAAAGCGTTTGGGGAAATATTTTTAAGAAAAGCAATGTAAAATGTTTTAAATTATTTCAATATGTAAAATTTTGCTCGGATGTTTCTGATGTGAAGATATTTTGAATGTCCGATTATCAGGTGAATGTCTATGAAAATAGGACATTTTGAGTATGAATAAATAGTTAGATATAGGAGAAAATATGGGTCACTATGATACAGCTCAAGTATGTTTAAATGGTCATACAATTAATGACACGGTAAATCGTCATCCAGAATTTAATCAAAAGTTTTGTGATAAATGTGGAGCTGAAACCATAACAGCTTGTCCAGAATGCAAAACTCCAATCCGAGGCGATTATCATGTTGACGGTGTAGTAGCAATAGGACATCAATATACGCCACCATCATACTGTCATAACTGCGGGAATGCTTTTCCATGGTTACAAACAGCACTAGAGAGTGCACAAGAATTATTGGATATTGACGATTCAATCAATGATTCTGATAAAGTACTCCTTATTAATTCAATGAAAGAAATTTCAAAAGATACTCCAAAAACAGAAGTTAATGCACTCAAAATCAAGAAAATTGCAAAAAAACTAGGTTCTGATACCTATGATGCATTTATTAAAATTGCTGTTGATGTTGGAACAGAAATAGCGAAAAAATCATTGTTGGGTAGTTAATATCTAACAAATCAGTGGAGCTAATAAATTACCCTGCGGGCAATTTATTGGCTCATTTTAAACGTTATATCCAGCTATCAAATAAACAAAAAGGAATCATATGAGAACTCAAGTAACTAGCGTGGTCGAGAAATACATCGATGCTGTTCGTCGAAACGATCCAAGGGATCTCCCAATTCATCCTGAGGTGATTGGTGTCTTTCCCATGAATACGTACCGGGGTGCGATGGACTTCATTGAAGGCACTGAGCGATTCGCAAGAATCGTCAAGCATATCGAAATCATTCGTCTCGTCGTCGACGGCGAACACTGCGTCGCGCTCCTCAACATCGATACAACCTTCGGAACAATTCCGTTTGCGGAGCACATCCGCGTCGTAGACGGACAAATCGTGTCAGTTCGTGGCTACTACGATCCGCGCCCCATGTTGGTAGGGCAAACATGAGTGAGCATTGCTTCCCTCGTTCCCAACGTCCTCGTTGGGAATGCACCTAAAAAATTGATGAGTGCAGAATGTTGAACGATCAATATACAAGTATGCATTATCAAGCTGGAGGGGTCAGGGGCAGGTGATACCTATAACCTCAAAATATTCAACAATAATGCGCCGCCGCTTTCACCACTTTTCCGTTCTCATCGAAAAAGAAAACCTCTACCGCCTTTTTATCTAACACCGACGTATACGTTAGGGCTATCGAATCCGCCCCGACAAATACACTATCTAGTACGAAATGCAGATCGCTGAATTTTTCCAACGCCGCAGACCAATACGCCCCAACTGATTCTTTACCTCTGAGCGTCCCTCCTGATTCGGGACGAAACGCGGTGATAAACGGCGAACTCATCTCGAAATCATTATTGTAATGCGATAGTACCGCTTCCAAATCGTGACTGTTCCATGCTTTAACCCATTCATGAGCGAAACGATCGGCAAAATTTGAATCAACTATCATTTATTTTTTTCCTTATTCTCATAGAATTTAAATTATTTTATCATTTATATGAGTTTCAAGCCTTTTACCTAACGTTTTTACAATTTTTTGAATAGAAGCTTCTTCTCGCTCTAAATTATAAACTGTCTTGGGAAAATTTAATGGTTCCTGTATTTTCCAAATTTTTTTGTGTTCATTTGGTGAAAATATTTGTGCAGGGTTTCCGACTGCAATCCAACCAATTGGAATCATGCTGTTTTTTTCTAAAACCGATTTGATATGAACAATTGCATTTATTCTAATTTCTGTTCCACTCATAATTTTGGCATCATGAAGAATAGATGCTCCAGTAGCAACAAAAACTTCTTCTTCAATTTTACAACCGACAATATGAGTGTTTGGACCTATTAAGCAATTTTTACCAATAAATAAATTATGGTTTTCTACACTTCTTAAAACTGCATTTTCGAGTATAATCGTATTCTCTTCAATCACTATCTGGTTGCCTTCAGCAATAATTTGAGCTCCAAACATTACTTTACAATTTTTTCCAATAGTGACATCTCCGCAAATTACTGCATTTGGTGCGATATAAGCACTTTCATCAATTTTTGGTATAGACGAATTATGTACTATTATCATCATATCTCCTTTATTTGTATCATCATTTAAACAAGAAACTAAATAAGATGAAAGTGACAAAATATGTTATTTCAAACTATTGTTTCCGAAGCTCTCGATATACCCGATCAACATCTCGACCGAATCAAAATAATCTTGCGGATTGCCCGATGCTTTTGCCGAGAGGATCGCCCCCTCCAGCAATGCGACCGAAAAAAGTGCGAGCCTGCGCGTATCGCACTCACGCATCTCCCCTGCCCTCACCGCCGCATCGTAAATCGATTTGAATACTTTGCGAAACTGTGCATAGATCACTTTAAGGGTTCGATCAAAATCCTCATCGATATTCGACATCTCTTGGACGAGATTGGCAAGCGGACACCCCCGTTTAAAATCACGGATATTTCCGTCCCTGAGCATCGCAAACAACTGTTTCAGATAATCTCTCTCACTCTCATGAATCGCTTGATAACGGGTTGCGAACCGATAGGCGATCTTCTCTTTGATCGCCGCTAATGCCATCTCTTTTTTGTTCGGGAAAAAATGGTACATGGAGCCTTTATGCACTCCGGCATTGGCGAGTATATCGGCTAGTGCCGCCCCCTGATAGCCGTGAGAATAGACCTCTTCGTAAGTAGCGTCGATCAGTTTTTGTCGTGTATTTAATTCCATTTTGAAATTATAACACACTACTTGACTATTTGGTCAAATCGTTTTATAATGGCACTTGACCAAATAGTCAACACCATCCAAAAAGGATTTCTCATGCCACTCATTCACACCATAGAACCCTCCGAAGCAACCGGTGAGCTAGCTGCACTCTACACCCTCATCGAAAAAATGCGCGGAAATGTCGGTAATAATGCCAAACTTTTCAGCGTTAGTCCTGAATTGTTGCGTCAGCAGTTGGATTTCATCCGATTTTACATAAACCACCCAACCCTATCATTGCCGCTTCTCGCCGCAATCCGTATCATGGTTTCCAGTGGCGAAGAGTGTCAGTTTTGTATCGATTACAATACCGGGATGTTGATAAATCTTGCGGGATGGAGCTTTGATCAAGTGAGCGAAATGCGCAAAGATCCGAATACTGCAAATCTCCCTGAACGTGAAATTGCGATGCTCAACCTTGCGATCAAAGCGATACGGAATGCCCATGGCGTACATGCCAATGATCTCGATACGTTGCGGGAGATGGGATGGAGTGATAGTGATATTCTCGATGCGGTAAACCATGCGACGCGGATGTTGGCAACTGACATCATTTTCAATACGTTTAAAATTGAGAATTTAGGATGATAAAAAATGGATACAAATGCAATATATAATTACATTGAGATCAACTCAAATATTGCTATTTCAGGACAACCAAGAAAGCATCAATTTGAATTTTTAAAAAATTCCGGATTTATCGCTATTATAAATTTATCTGGCAAAGGTACTGAAAAATTCATTTTACCTGATGAGCACATAATTGTCGAATTATTAAATATGTCGTATCATTCTATTCCTGTTGATTTTAATAATCCTCAGATGAATGAGTATAAAACATTTTTACTCTTAATGCAGAAATATCAGAATGATAAAATACTTATCCATTGTGCTGGAAATTATAGAGTTAGTGTCTTTTTTTCAACGTACGCACTTCAATATCTCAATTGGAGTAAAGATCAAGCCGATGCATTAATAGCTTCTATTTGGGAATCTGACAAGCATTATCCTATGAATGAAATATGAAAAAAATTTATTCAAGACATTCGGATGTTGTAATTATAAAAGGAGATCACGTGGGCAGCCAAAGCAGATCGCTAAATGAATACGATAGAGTATTTATCGCAGAGCAAAAGATCTTTTTCATCGCCAGTTGCAGCGGCAAAGAGGTGAATCTCAGCCCGCGCGGGTACGATTGTATTCGGGTGACCGGAGAGAATGAAGCCGTATTTCTCGACTACGCCGGAAGCGGAAACCGCACCGCCCGCGATATCGAAAACGACGGCGAAGTGACGGTCGTATTTTGTTCGTTTGGCGCAAAACCGAAAATCCTTCGCCTCTTTTGCAAGGGTGAGACCGTCGATAGAGACGACGAAACATGCCGCACATTATTCGATCCTGACGATCTGCGCGGTATGCGACGGTTCGTCAGACTCCATATCTACTGCGTCGAACATAGCTGCGGGATGAGCGTACCGTTATACGAGTTCAAAGAAGAGCGCAAAACGATCAAAGAGTGGTGCGCCAGAGACGCCGATACAGGCAAAGTAGACGAGTATATCACCGATCACGCCGTCCCAGTCGATCTTAGTGAGTTTAGATATTGGATGACAAAAGAATAATTTATGAATTTCAAGAGTTTTCCCTCTCAAAGAAATCATATCTTCGAAATGCGGGGGACATTATCGACTATACTCTCGTAGTCAAAAACCGCTGTCTACATCCATTGAGTGTCGAATACGGTTAATATCTTGTATTGACAGCAAATATTAACATTACGGAAAACACTAACCAATCGATCGGTATATAAAAATTTTAGTGTCAGATCATGAGAATAATTTTCGTAAAATTGCTGCGTCTGAGAGTTCATTTTGATTTCCAATCAATATCATAACCGGTACTTCGCCCCCCTGCCCCACAGCTGATAATGCATCCTTTATCCAAGAGATCACTCAAATCACGGCTTGCAGTAACTCGACTGCAATCACAGAGTGATGCATATTTACGTGCATTCATACCACCTTCGAATCCTTCTTTACCGGCATCTAAAAGGCGATTTAGAACTTTCTTCTGTCGAGTGTTCAGATCCGTGTGGATATGAATCTGCCAGAATCGTGCTTTGGCTACAACCTTTTCGATTGTTTTATGAGCATTTTGCTGCGCGGTAAGAACGGTTTTTAGAAACCATCCTATCCATGCAGTAATGTCCATTGTGCCGGTAGTCGTTTGTTCCAAAACGTCATAATAGCCGCGTCGGCTATCATTGATAGCTGAACTCATAGAATAAAGCCTTACAGAGCTGTTTTCCGCTCGACTGAGCATCATATCGGATAATGCCCGTGCGATACGTCCGTTTCCATCATCCATCGGGTGAATGATGACAAACCATAGATGAGCTATAGCAGCGCGAACATAACCGTTTTCATCATTTAGAGTATCAATAAAATCAAAAAAACATTGCATCTCTTCTTCGACTCTATCGCGTGGCGGAGCAACATAATGAACTTTTTCTTTACCGATACGGCCTGATACGATCTGCATGGGATCATCTCCTCGATAGGATGCAACATTGATTTTGTGCATACCGGAGTATCCATTTGGAAAAAGTGCCGCATGCCATGAGAACAATCTATTTTCATCGAAAGCTTTTATTGCATTTCTGGAGGCATCAAGGAGAATATCAATTAATCCATCGGTTTGGACAGTTGAACGATCTTGCGTTTCATACGAAATGCCGAGCTTTTTAAAGATAGAGGATCGGACCGAATCTCGTGAGAGTATTTCGCCTTCGATCTCAGAAGTAGTCACGGCATCGAGTGCAAGTGTTTCGCTTTGCATTTCAAGCAGATGTTCTTCACTCAATCCTTTGCATATACCATCGAGCAAGCCTTGCTGATATCGGATATCTTGTAAGAGAGTCTGAAATTGTGACAGATCATAAGTAAAGTGTGGCCAGTTACTATTTTGCCAAATATAGGTTTGATACGTTTGCATGAGTTAATTGTATCACATATTGATATGATTAATGCCATTATTCGTACCATTGAAAATTTATTACCCATGATCATGCATAAATTTGTCTTTAATACCCATTTTCAGGATGACTCCAATATGAAATGATTTTTACGATTTCAATCGTAATATCGATAGGAAATTTTATTCCAAATTCATCATCGAAGTAGATTTGAATCGATTCGGCTAATTTATTTTGTTCCGGTATGGCATCAATAAAATTGCTTTTATTATATCTACACAAAAAAGGACGTGTAAATAGAAATACAATCTCTTCATACACATATAATGCAAACGGACGGTCCAGGTTGTCATCCACATATTCCTTTAGCCGTATTGCCACCGTTTCTTTTGATTCTGTAATCGAATTTTCCATAATTCATTTCCTTTTATTATTTAATATTATCCGAGATAATGCTCGGTTATCGAACTTCTAAAGTGCTTCATTTCCCATGAAACCCCCTGAAGTGCTTCTTCATACGAATACCCTGCCCTCTGATACTCTCGGACTCTGCGTTGAGCCGCCGTCCAACGAAATCCGTGTGATCCATGACACTCTATCTGCAATGTCGCACAAGTATTTCGAATATCTTCCGCATAACTTTTGTAGTTGACTTTAAATCGTCCTTCTTTTTTGATGATTTCCTCGATTTGTCGATACATGTCGACATCGACAAATACATCACCAATCTTGCCTCCTTTTTCTTTGGTTTGAATAACTCCAATCTCTTTTTTAGAAATAGGATCTATGCGATATCCATGCATTTGTTCAGGACGGATCAACGTGCACCCCTCTGCCCTTGCCAGTCCATGTAATTGTACATGCGCTGCGCACCTATGTTTGTGGTTTGCAAGCATTGCAATCAATTGTTCCGGTTCTTTATAAATCCGACTGTGATATCCATCATACACACGATTTAGATTCCTGGCTAAATTGAGTTGAATTTGACGTACTCCAAAATCATAATTACGCGGTTCTCCGTATTTTTGTTGTGCATAACGTTTGAGAGCAACTTCAAGTTTTCCAAGAGCTGCTGAAATTTTTTCAAGATAGGCTTTTGACGGGTAATATTCAATTTTATAAAGCATATAGGCTTCAATATGTTCGGCAGTAATTTGTTCAAAATCTTTAATGCTATAAAATTCTTTCATCCAGTGCCCGGCGTTATTCCAAACGGAACGATACGTTTCCATCGTCATAAAACTTGATACACAGTTATGATTAGGATGACATGGGTCAATGCGTTCTTCTTTTTTAATACCTTCTACAAAAATTGCTTTTACCAATTCAGCACTCTGCCAATCGACGGATCCTCTCATGTTTGTCTCTGTAATTGAAATCGTTTATTCCTATCTCTGTCATAGGTTTGATGTTGAGTCGCTATAAATTTTGTTACCCCAAAATCGGAAACGGGTATGGTCTGATTTTGAATTAATCCGATAAAACGCAGATCAAATACTGTGTAAATCGATGCCTGCTTCAAAGACGAGGCTACACTTATCACAACGAGATTAAAAAAATAAAATATGAGAAATTTTAGAAGATTTTTTGTAAAGTGCAGCAAGATGGATTTCGCTCAACAAGATGAAACACTATTTTTCATCCGTTTCCTGCTGAATGGTTCGAGCCTCTCTAAATATCGCTACAAAGGGAATTTTGTAGATGTAACTTTACATTTTATATGATTGTAAAAATTACACAAAACTTTACAAAGAGTTTACAAGTCGCTTTACAAATTTTTCCATAATTTTATGAGGATAAATCATTATTTTGAAAATTATGGCAATTAACAAGGGGATTATAAACAAGATTTTATTCGAGGAATACTCATTTTATGGAACATTTTTTTCATATTGTTGACTATCTATCAATTGAAAACTATTATCAGATTGCTTCTCAGCAACACACACTTTTATGACAGATGTATTGACATCATTTTCAAAAAACCAATAAATATTTTCTGCCATAGGAATTCTTAGAAAATAAGTTTTATGGTGATCATCAAATTTTGAGATAGTTATGTTTTGATCAGCACCAATCAATATACTTTCTCGCTTATTCTCAAGCATAAATTTTTTATTTATAATCCCTATAGACCAATCAGGTTTTAATTCATCTTTCCATATATCAAAGTTTATATATGTAGTTCCTAGCATCACAAAAGAAGTAAAAATCATACTATAAGAAGCGATTTTAAAACGTTCCTTAATCACAGTGTTTTTTTCTAAAATTGGTATCACAATATATTTATAATAAATGTATATACCCATACTAAAAGTACTAAAAAAAGCAAAAACAAATGAAACAATTTTATGATAAAAATACGCAGAGATGGCTATTGCTATAATATACATTCCAATAGTAAAAATAAATAAACCAAGTGGATATTTATAGTTTTCAATAATCTTGCCATGTAATCCAAATAAATAAATTGTAAATAGATAACATACCAAAAACATTATCACAATATTTGCCATTATAAACGAAATAAAATTCTTCAGAATCTCTATGTGATTGAGATATTCCAGAAACATAAAACCAGATAAATGAATAATTATCAAAATTATAACTAATCTAGCTACTGAGAAAAATCGAGAATCATCATAAAACTTTCCTATGTATTTATGATCAAAAAATGCAAACATTGTCAAAAAAATGGAAAATATAATAGTCAGAGCAGGTAATAAAGTTAATAAGACGATGGCAATTGGGTTATTTAAAACAGGATGTACTGTTATAAAAACTCCTGTTCCCATATTAAATAAATTTGTTACAGTTATATAGTCCATGATGACAGCTAATGAAACAACTATGGATGCAAAAGAAGCAATTTGTTTCAATCCAAAAAAATCAGAAATAGAAAAAGTTGTTTTCTCAGTAGTATTCGCTTGTTCCATGAAAACTCACTTTAATTTAATTTACAATAATTTCGGCGTTTCAGAATGTGGTTTAATTGTTGGTTCTTTGATTTTAATCATTATTGGCATGGGTAGCTCAATACTGACTAATAAAGCTTCTCCTGCCTTGAGCATTGGGAGATATGCCAATGAAGTCTTGTTTCCTTCTGCACATGCTTTCTCGATTACACTTCTATCGAATTCATTTATCAAACGATGAACGATAAATGTCCCCATCTGGCTCAATGTCCCAATAGGGATATCTCTAGGCATTTGTGTTGAAATACACAAAAATAATCCGTGTTTACGGCATTCTTTTGCGATTTTATCAAAAGCATCAAGCTCTAGTTCAGCAAAGTATTCATCTGAAATCGTTTTTTGAAGAAATTGATGTGCTTCATCAACAAACAGCACAATTGGAGCTTCTTTAAATTTATAAGCTCTTGCTTCTTCAAGTAAGTAACTTCCGATTGCATTTACTAAAATTTCTCGCAATCCTTTTTCAAATGAAGCATCTTTAAGTGAAATGATGAATAATTTTTCAGGATTATCAGAATCTAAAAATGTTTCAATTTGCATGTTAAATTCATTAGCATCATTGGCAACTTTATCAAACCCAAAAATATTTTTAAAAAATCTATTTCCTCGGATATGTTGTATTCTACTAATCAATGATGACACATATCCTCGCTCGTTATTATTAACTCCACCAAAACGATCGCGTGTCCCGTTCTGTACACACTCTTCATTGATCTGATGTGTAAGATTTGATAGATCAAAATCACTTTGTTCTGATTCCATAGCTAGACGATGCGCAGTACATGCTCTATAGAATGATGCTTTTTCAGAATCGGCTTTTTGATATATATTCTCTCGATAACCATCATGCTCTTGTAATGCTTTGACAAGTTTAAGACTTTTGATAGCTTCGATTAATTTTGGTTTTTGAGTCCCTTCACTTGGTCTAAAAAGCGCAACTAAATCCATAGTACGTAGTCGCGAATAGTGAAAAAAAGTACTTTCGGAGAGATCACCAAATTTGACTGCTTTTACTTGTGGCAAATCATAAAAGTTTTGGTATTCTCCAGTTGCATCGATTAAAATAGCTTTTGACTTACTCTTATCTAAAAATTCTTCCAATATCCTTGCAATCGTATAGCTTTTACCGCCACCGGTCGTTCCAACAATAGCACAATGACGTCCAAAAAGATCATTCGGATCAAGCGGTATAGATGTTCGGAGATGATCCGTTAGCTCTACAATATCAAAAGTTTTCCCACTTTCTTTGGCCTTTAAAAACAGCTCTTTCAGTAGCTCGGATGAGCAAAGATATACTTTGGAACCTACTGCCGGATAACGGTCTAAACCTTTATCAATATCTACACTGAAATAGCTAAAAGAAAGCAGTATTTCTAATTTCCCTTGTGGATGAAAATCAGAGTTGTAAAAAGAGTTTTCACCTAAAAAAATCTGCTCTTTTTCCGGTAAAGATATTTCTTGAATTCGTCCAAGAAATCCGTAGTTTTCACCTTCGATTACTACATATTGACCAACAATACCGCCCGTCAGTTCTTCATGAAAATGCCAAAATTTTTTCAGTAATTTCGAGGAAGGAAAATGTATAGTTGAGAAATAAGGGCTAACTCTTGAGATATAACCGACAAATTTTTCATTGTCGAACGGCTGTTTAGCCATTTGCTACCTCATGTGATCCAAAATAGCCATTTTTGGGTAGTTGCAATACAAACTCTTTAAAAAATTCACCGACTATAGTTACTTGGCTACTTTTTTGTGCATATGCATGAAGATATGTAAAATTTTCATTCGTTATAGAATTGATGAATGGCTCGATGATCATTAAATTTAGACTGGCGTTATAGTTTAGCGCTTCTTTAATCATTGTAAAAATATGTTTATCGGCGAAGCTAAAGCCAATGACAATGAGTGTAGTAGTCCCTTTTTTTCTGAGTTCAGATTGTAATCGCCCCATCATCTCAAAATACGGCTGTTCATAAGATGATTCATACTTATTGTTGTTTGGATAAATCATCATCGCTTTAGCTGGATTCTCGACTTGTAAGATCTCTTCTCCGCGCGTTTCCCAGTTAACGGAACCATGCAATTTATAGAGATGAAACACATTTGATGCGAAGTTCTCATCAGCAGCGATACGACTATTCTCTCTAATCACGATATCATAGTCAAAATACTTGCCATTAAATCTACGCGGCTGTGTAAACGAGAAACCGTCAATTACGACATAGCTACCCTCAGAAGCCGTTTGTTCAAAAACCGTATCATAGTTCGTCGTAAATACTTTAAGACGCCCTTGCTTGCTTTTACGACTTGTCAGCTGCTTGATAAACTCTAAATGAGTAGAAGTATCTTCTAATTTAAAATTACACAGATTCTTGATAGTCTCTTCTATACCTTCAATGAGCTTTTCTAATGTATCATTTGGCTTAAAGGCTAAGTAGAGTTTCGCACGGGACAATATACTCTCAAGATCTTTACGATCAAAAAGAGCTTGTTCAATCCCAATCTCATCTACATAAGCTTCAAATGATTTAACTACATCAATCTCATCCCATAAACCAGCCATACTTTTACCACCAAAGCCTATGGAGCTGCCTGCACCGGTAAGTGCAAAAAGTTGTTCTGCCGGTAAAAGCTTTTCGAGTCTCTTTTTGTAAAAGGTTCGGGTTAATTCTAAGGCTTTTGCAATGATTTCTTCTTCAGTTTTATCAGATAGTCTGTACTCGACATTAACTTCTTCACCTGCTTCTTTGGCTCTTTCGGTATAAACTTTACCATTAACCATTAAGATATCATCGAGGATTTCAATTTTTTGTTCGTTTGATAGTAGATAAGTTTGATTATTCATAAATTACCTTTTGTAGCTATATTTCCACACAAATTTATTTCTTCCAGAAATGGGCATCCATTTAAACATTTACTCTGATGCATACATGTCCCACATTTGGCATCAGTAAATTGACTACGTGTATTCAAAAATAATTTACTTTTATTCCATATGTCACTAAAGCTTTTTTCCAATAAACTTTCTCCACGATAGTGCTCTATCATAAAAGAGCAAGGATAAACTTTTAAATCCTCAGAGATATATGCGGAAAATCTTCCAGCGTCACATGGTTCCAATGAAATATTTTCATAATTTTTCATATATGTTACGATACCTGGAACCATGCAACTATCAAAACCAATTTTAAAGCTAAAAGTATTGTTATCAACCAAATCAAAAAAGGCCTTCATGTGTACACTATTTTTCAAAAGTTTTGAATTATCTTTGTACTCACCAATAGGTTTGTAATTCAAAAAAATTAATGCGTTAATTTGAGTTAAAAACTCTCTTCCATTTGTAAGCCAATCAATTGCAATCTCGATGGAATCAGAATCTAATACAAAATGGATGTTAGGTCTAATTTGGACATCAGAGAAAAGTTTTATTGTATTTTCTAAATCTTCATATGGAGCATATACACTTACTGCTACTGCACCACAATAGTCTTTAGTGGCGGATATTATTTCTTGAGTTAATCCGCGTCCATTGGTGGTATATGAAGGAATAATGTCATATTTTCTACTTAGTTTCAATATTTCTATAAATAAAGGATGCTGATTAGGGTTTCCCCCACCAAGAGCTACTTGAAAAACATTATTATCTTGAGCTTCCTCCATAATTCGTTCATAATTTTCTAATGACATATGATTACCAGTTTGATTAGAGTTTTTATAGCAAAACTCACAACCGCGATCACACCAATTTGTAATCGATATGTCTAATAATTCTGGTCCCTTTTTCGCCCAAAAAGGTTCGGAAAAGCCTTTATTTTCAACTCTTGCAAATAAACCAGTTTGTTGATTAAATATCACTTTATAGTTTTGGTCTGGATAGTTTCTAAAAATAATACTCATCCTATCACCAATAGCAATTTGCATAATTTAAATAGATTTTATCATTCTCTTCTATAAGATGATCACAACAAACAAAACAGGTCAATGCACCTTCTCCATCACTGCTAAGTTTACCTATGTAAATCTTTCTATCTTCATTTTTAGCAAGTAAATATTTTTCATATACTTCTTTTGAAAATTCTTCTGTTAAAAAAATTTCTATTGATGCATATTCTCCGTAGTATCTACTCTTAAACGCTATTTCAACATCTTCCATATTATCTGTCATCTGTTCGTATAGTTCACTCATCATAGGATAAAAATCAGACTCTTTTTCCACACCTAAGAGGTCTAAAAGTTCATCTTTTATAATTTCACCTTTTGTCATGATAATAAAAGATGTAGATGAACTATTTGTTACAAAACCTGTCCTAATTTTCATATCTTTCTGCCTTTAATAAGTCTGTAATTTTTTCAACAAATGTTTCATCCATATCAAATAGACTTTGCACATTGTAATCCATATATTCACGCATATAGCCTTTTAGAAGAATATATTTTTTACTATCAATAGCGCTAATTATTTCACTGATTTTTATTTCAGAAAGAAATGGATATTTATGATAAAGAAACAAGTGAAATGAGTCATATTCACTATAATATTTGCTATATTCATCAAATAAATTAACACTTGGATTTGTCAATGCAACGTAAATATTCCGAATCACTCGATAAAAATATGTTCCATTTTTGACTTTTGCATTCAATAGGAATTTTTCTTCCGTTATGTTTATTGGGAGTAAAACTAAATGTTCTTTTCGATCCACATTAACGATCATGTCTATAACCTTCTAAAAGCTTATTGATCCAACTTTCATTTTCAAGTTTTAAATTTTTAAAATACTTGATAGCCTCTTCATTTAAGACTATTGGACTCTTTCCATATACCTCTCTTAAAAGAGATTCTTTAACATGTTGAAGATTTTCATCAGCGTTTAATGACTCAAATGTATCATTAAAAAAGTCTTTTTTTAAAAGTTCTATATGATCTTCTTCAATCATATATTTAAGAAGCCACAGAATTTCAGATTGAACCCTTGAATGCTGAACATGGAGATATTTAATCAAATATTCTTTTGCATTATTAGGATATTTTCCAATATATATTTTTAATAACTCGATTAATTCATATGGAGTCTCATATGTATCGTTATCTTTTACTCCCAAAAGAAGAATCATAAATTCAACTATATTATGATATTCAGGATAATCAACAAAGTTTTTTTCTTTTAAAATTGCTTCAATTTGATTAATAACTTCTAATAAAATTCCTGACCTATTTCGATGATATGAGTAGCGGTCTCTCTCAATATCAAACATTGGGCATATTAACCGATCATATTCTTCATCCTTCAAGCTGGTAATAATCTTTAAAAGTGTATTGATATTTAGCTTTTTATAGTGTTGAGTCCGATACCTAAACATAAGAAAATGAATAATATGTTTAGAATTTTCAGCTCCAGACAGAAACATTGCTTGGATCTTTTCGATATCAGCGTTATTAATATCATCATCATTAACTGCAAAAATATTATCTATAAAGATGTTGTCAAAGTGTGGTAAAGTTTCAAGTCTTTGAAGTCGTTCTCTGTATTTTTCTTTTCTGGATTTAAAAAACAGATAATTTTCTACCCCTTCCAACGAAGAGTCTTTTTCAGGTAAATTATTTAAAAAATTAATAATATCAATCTTAGAATGAACCAAATAATCAGCAATCAAATAATCCCTAAACTCATCAAAAGTAAAATTCAATACTTCTTGATTAGCGAATACACTTTTCTCATCAGTAATTAAATCTTTTCTAAAAAGAATATCCTCAAAAATGATCTCATTTAATAATTCTTGATTAAGTTCAGGAATACTCTGGAAAGGAATATTCATAAATTGTTTATTTTCAACCATATAGGCGAGAATTATTTGAAAAATTTGTTGAAACTCAGTGGTTGAATATTTCTGTCTGCTTTGAATCCCCCCAATTTTGTTACGATAATAGTGACTAAATAAATCTTCTTTATAAATACTGTACACTTGTTCAATAGGGACATTGTCATTGTTCTTAACCCCATATACTTCACAAAATATTCTAAGTAATAAAAAATTGTTGGCAAGTTCGTGCTTAACATTATCATGTACAGAATTTTTTACCTGAAAAAAATCAAAATACGAATCTATGAGACGTTTCTCCAGATAGTCTGGCAACTCATCACGATGACCTTGTATTGAATTCAAATAATGTTTATTTAAAAACATTTGTTCATGAAAAGAAGGTTCTAAAAATTCTTTAAAACGATCTTCAAAATACTCTGATCGACATGTAAAAATGAATCGAATAAATTTATACTGGAGTGTTTTTCCCACAAAATCATGTAATTCTTTGGAAAACATCTCTATATTTGAGTTTTCATTCAGACCATCAATTACAATAGTGAAGGTTGTCTGATTATGATTACATAGTACATTTATATCTTCTAAAAATTCATCAAATGTAATATCATTTTGAAAACCAAATATACTTTTTAAAATTACAGCTTCTATTCTATCTCGATGCAAATTCGTAAATTCATTACCGGTTAAAAAAACACCATATAGGCCTTTTCTGAGAATTACATTTTCTACAAAATCACATATTAAATTCGTTTTACCTTGCCCAGCTTTTTCAGTTAATAAAATTATTTTTTTTTGTCCAATAATCTCAAGATCTTTTTTAAAGTCATCAATTATCCACTTTATGCGTCTACTGGTTCCATATTCTTTAACCAATATTTTGTAATTTTCTTCATCGAGATTCTTTTCGAATGATTCTCTATCTTCTAAATTGGGTAAAGTTGATAAGAATTTATTGAGATATTTGCTCAAAGATTGTTGTTCAAGTTCTAAAGATTCAAAATCATTGCGTGTTACACCATAATCATCAATTTCAAGATACATAGGTGGAAGATTAATTTTTCTGTATATTTCATTAAAAAAGATAAAATCTACTCTTTTCAATTCTTCGATACATTTTTGGTAAAAAAGATGGGGTTGAACAAGAATCCTCAACTCCTCTTTTACTTCGTTTAATTCCAAAAAAACATTAGGAATATATTTTTTATTTTGTTTTTGTGTTTCTACTTTAGTGCGGAGTTGATAAGAAAACTTATTTTTTAAATCATTAAAGTATTTTTCTTTTAGGAAGGTTCTGTTCCACCATCTTTTCGCATTTCTAAATACGTGAATGGTTGTATTGGAATTAAAGCTATTGGAAATCATACTATTGCTGATAGTTATGCTTTTATCATCACGCCCTATCCATTTTGATAATTTCATTTTCTACCGTTAAAACTATCTTTAATTGCTGAATCTTTTATTGTGATGCTATTATCATCTCTACCAACATATTTTTTATAAACTGCTCTTGCTGCTATCATAGCAACGATTGTAACAATGATGCCAATTACACCAACGATAGTGTTAAGCCCTGTGTCATTAAGCATATATAGTCGTCCTCTTTATGGTTTAATATTATGATGATGAAAAGTCTCAAGCTTACATTATTTGTTGATAGATTTTAGCCAATATTAGCTTATGCATCATCCTATAACATAAAAAAATATATAAGGTGTTTTAGACATTTTGTTACAACATTTATAGAGAACTATTCTCCAAATCTAATTTACTGATAATTTTTGCGAGTTTATTGGCTATTAGCAATGTCTCATACTTCGAAAAGTCATAACTCAAGGCTTCTCGTCCAGCTTGGTACATAAAAGTATTCAACCTGGGCGGCTTATCTTTGGTGGCCATCAGCCTAAATCGCACTTCTCCAACATAATAATCGACTCCGCTAGCCAGACAATTTCGGTTAAATGCATCGAAAATCGATGTGAAATCCACTAATTTATCCCACGTTGAAGCAATCATTTTCGAGTGAAAATACAATGTCGTCAATTGATAGCGTTTTGATAATCTATTTTCTTCAAAAAATATGGAAATATGACACTTGATCTCAGAAGTGATCGGTATTACAATAGCTTTATTTTTTAACATGGCCGTTCTCCTTCAATTCTCTATGAAATCGTGAAATCTCGGTATGCGAGATGTTGTATTTTTTCCCGGATGTGATCTTTGCCGCAATTTTCCGATCTGACAATCCTGCTTCTATCCATGCAATGATATTGTTTTGCATGAAAAGCAACTTATCGCGTTTCGGGGTTTTTCGAGCTTTTCTCCATTGCTTAGCCTGATTTCGTGCTATTCTACGTAAAGATGCCAAATCTTTCGAACGGTTTTTTCGATTTGGCATTTCTGTTGATTCAATAAGCTCTTTTACTGCAAATAAAAATGCAATCAAGTCAATCATAATCAGATCACTGATAAAACCATCAGCTTTTAATCGATGAAAATGATTTTTTTTCAGCCTAAAGATTTCATATGCCATCAAACTATTTTGTTTTGCTAACCAATTGATAGACTTTTTACGATCGTCTCGACTCAGTAACGTTATTTGAATAATTATTTTTTCCAATTCATTGATATCCATATCGTCTCCTTCTAAAATATCTACCGACAACCGACAAGGCTTCCTTACTCCCATATTTGGGATGAATCTGTCGACTTATTCGTATTAATTACTCCCGACATAACCGACTCGTGTCAGCTATCGTCGGTATGCCACTTTTCATTCTTAACATTTATTAAGTCCCAAATTATTGGGATTTATGTACTTTTGTCGGTGTCGGTTATATCCTTAGTATAAGTATTACCATTACCTCTTTTTGCCCATCGAATTTCTACTAAATGTTCTAAAATTTCCTGAACTTCAGCAGTTGTAGCTGGACTGATATTTCGTACTATTGTTCGTAGTCTCATAGGTTCACCTTTGCTCAACTGTTTTTTGACTTTTTCTTCAATTGATAGTTTCCCAGTTTTTTCTTGAGCATACAAAAGCACTTTTTGAAAATGGCGTTCATGCAGATAATTCAACATTTGAACAGCCCGTTTCATAGCATTTTCACTGATTTCGATAATGTCTGGCGAAGTATTTTCGATGTTAATACAAACCTGAAACAACATAGAAATTCTTTGAACAATTGTTAAAAGGCGGATTTCAAATCCGGCCGTATCGTCAAACATGTCGTATTTTTGACGGAATCGTTGATTAATTGACTGATGAAACCGTTCATAAACTTTCATAGCTTCAATGCCGACATAAAACGTTTTTCCAGACACATACTCATGAAAAGTACGTGCAAATTGTTCTATCGATTCAGCATCGTTTTTAGATAATTCCTGTCGGATCGGAATTTCTTTGAATTCGCCAAATATGACCAAAAATCGGTTCAGCATACCATCACTTATCATATCTCTCATATCCGATTGCGTCAGATTTGAAGGTCCAATTGTACTTGCAGCATATAGCCCCATACCCTGTACCATCAGATGTTGTGAACGCTTACTATCTTTGAGTTTTCGTGTAATTAACACGCCTGAATCAAATATCTGCATCAGTGCTCTTAATAAACTTGCTTTAACAGTGTCATTTTTGGATGCTCTATAAAACTTTCCATATTCATCCATGAAGAAATGAATTGCACTTTTGGCAAAAATAGATTGTTCAAATCCCTCAGCCGAGGCCGCATCCAGAAATACGTCCGGAAAAACGCTATCTTTTGATTTCCTTTCCGCTTTCGAATACTGATCGTCTAACCAATATAACATGTATTTTCGTACTGTATTGGCCAAGACCGATTTTCCCATACCCGATCGTGCAAAATAGGCAAAAAACAAGATAATCGGCCGCCCCTTTCCATCCTTTTCTTGACTGACCGTCGTACTGCTGCATAGAGCAGGTAAAGCACATAAAATACTTAGTACTATGCTGTCCATGCTTGCTTGAGTTATTTTGTCAAACGACTTTGCAATTTGATAAAATTGATTAGTCAATATATTTTCCCAAACAAGATTGTTGTATACTTGTTTAGTTCTTTCGCCAGAACCTTCAAACGAAGAGAGAGTTGCCGCTGTCTCTTCATATACTTCTTTACCTAACATTCCAGTTTCCTGTAACGAACATATTAATTTCAGATTCATGCCACACTGTCACACTTGGTGACAACTTCTTTCCTGGAGGAAATCGTCCTTGTTTAATCCACAACCATATCGTGCTCTTGCCAAGCCCAACACGCTGTTGAACTTCTGATATTCGAAGTAATCTCTCTTGATTCATGTAAATCCTTATGAATTTGTTTAGTCCGCTTTGGACAGGAAAATTATTCAATAAATTTCATCATTATTTTCAAGTATAATATGACTTTAAAGTCTAATAATAAGGTAATATTTTGCGCCGAAAAGATCCAAGAATTACGATGTATTGTGAACTTTTTAATCTAACATCAGACAATTCAAGAACTGTGGCTGGTAGAAAAATAAATAAAAATTCCAAAGATTTGCCCAGTGAATATATTTTTTCATTAATGTCCAATGAAGATCTTGCTACTTATCTTGATTTTTGTAATAATCAGCAGCAAGAAATTATCATCAAGTTAAGGCACAATAGAAAAACACAAAACAATGAAATAAAAATCGAAATGCTCAATAAATTGGTAGAAATTGATCAAATTGAAGAAATGAAATATTATGCCTATCGGCCTCTCAAAAAAACTGATAATGATTTAATCAAGGCATATGAAAAGTCTATTGATGCCAATGAAGACAACTACCATAACAACCAAGAAAATGATCAACTTTTATACCAACAATTTTTAAAATGGCATAAGAAATTTGCAAAAAAACACAGAAACCTATCTGATCAAGAATATGGACAAGCATTAAGCTTTTTTATGAATGGAGATGAATATCAGTTTAATCAACTAGTGGAAAACATTATCAATTCTCAAAAAAATATAAAAATCGTTCAAAATTATTCTGCATATCTATTTCTTAAAAAACAACTTATTGAACTAATAAATATAGAATTTAGAGGAACAATTATTCATATTAATATCAGTGAATTTAGTGATGAGCAAATTATTAAAAATTTAATTGATCACTTTGAAAAATATGTAAATGCATTCAGTTTCACATTTCAAATTGACAAAGAATTAATTTATTCAATCATAAAAAAAGAACTTAACAAATTAGTAAAAAAATATACTCGATCTCAGTAAAACCACTCTTGACTTTCTTAAAAAACATGTTCTAAAAAATCATTCTCTTTCTCCCTATTTTACGAAGTTTTTGAGCCTAAAAAAACTATTGATTTATCGAAAAATCTAAGCTAAAATTTTCCCAGTCGCGACCGAGAACGTTCTCAATCTTTGTGGAAATAAGCCGTTACGATCAAACGATTTTTTCTCACTTTTTTGGATAAAAATCCTGATCTGATTTTTACCATTGTCTATTAGTAAAAAAGGCCCAATCGGAGGAGAATCTTCTGATGTCTCATTTCGCATTATGCGAAGTCACGTTGTGAAGAGCGATCATGTATTGCTCTTCTACTCAAACAAGGAAAAAGTAATGGAATTTCTAAAATGTCTTTTTAAATCCAACAGAGTATGTCTTACTCACCAAGAGCTGTGTGATGTTATCGACGAGCGTATTGCATTTCATACCCGAGGCGACGCCATGGAGCAGATTATCTTCGGGAATCAGAATAGCGTTTGGAACGCACCACAATACTCCAAACTCAAAAACGAAGTGCGCGAGCATGTTCGCCAAGCCGAACTTGACAGCGTTATCGTGCTGATCGAGCATCAGCGATTAAAATCTCTTCAGATCGAAGAGCTTAAACTCAAACTAGAGCTCCTTGAGAAAGGAGAGCACATATGAGTATCGAGAATCTTTTTATTCTGCTGGTACAGGGGAGTATGATGATACTGGGTGGAGTGATGTTATGGACCCATACAAAAAAACGATGGCTATTCGCACTCTTTATGACGTTTAGTGTTGTAACCGCTACAGTGGGGTGGATGAGCAACTATCCTCCTCAAAAAACAATTCCGCCGATGATGCTCTATACGGTTTTAGCGGTGGAGTATTCAATGACAATGATGGATCGTAAAATCGATGCATTATTGGGTAAAGAAACCATTGGTTCAAAAAGAGCCCCTTATACTTTGATTCTCTTAATCGTGGTGATGCTGTGCGGCGCTCTAACAGGATTATTCATATCACCGCTATCGGCCGTTCAATCGAATATCGTGCTGATTGTTGCGATTGTCCTGATAGCCCTAGCGCTAGTGCATAGAATTACCCGAATCTTATTACGGGGTCATCAGTTCTCCGCAAACGAGAACCCATAAAACGGCTCATCATCTTGGGAGGATTCTATCTCCCCGCACTTGTGTTGGCATGGAGAGCTCAAAGTCTCGCCGATACTCTGCAAAGTATCATCGGTGTAGTGTTGGGAGCATTGCTGTGCTATATCCTCACCCATAGAGAGACTCCGTGGGTGAGAAATTTATTGGAGCGGTTTTAACCGTCCAAAAGGAGATCAAAAATGGTAAATTATAATACGGTGATGCGCTTTCGTATTCAAAAAGTTCTCAAAGTATTACTCCTAATTGATGTGATCGTGTTTGGTTCCGGTGCTCTGTATGCACTGCTCATGAACACCTACGGAGGGTAAGATGAAAATTGTGTTCACCTATCACGCCCTCAAGCGTCTGAAAAAGCGCTTCGGCATTAAATCCAAACCGACAGCGGAGCGTTATGCCGAGTCGATTGTGCGGAGCGGCAAGTCGTATGAGCTGGAGAACGGATGTGTCCGTTATCTCTATCTGGGACACAGCTATATCTTTACCAGTACCTCGAATCATGAGGATGAATCGGTATTGCTGATGCTTACCGCGTGTAATGACGATAAAAGCACGGAGTATTCAACCTATCATCATGGGGAGCGTAAAAAACTCTCCGCACCAAAACGATCTCAGTTATAGCGTTCTATCGCATAACGTGAGGATCAATCGACTTTAAAAAAATCGGTGATGTCGCATTCGAGAATATGGGCGATCTGATAGAGGTGCTTGATATTAAAGTGCTGTTTATCGAGATAAAGTTCACTCTGAGAGATCAGACCGGGGGATTTGAGATTCATGGCCAGTGAGAGATCAAGCTGAGTTAATCCGTGATGCTCGCGCAGCGCTTTGACGTTTCTTCCAATACGTCGGTAGAGCTCGTCTATATCCTCTTGGCTCAGGTCATCCAGTGTTCTCAATGCGGCTCCAAATAATTAGTAATTACTATTTAGAGTGTACTTATGTTATACTCCTTGACTCAAATAGTAATAGCTATGTAAGAAGACAAAAGAGAGGAAATCACAATGCATTACGCCAAATCACTCTTGGCACTGTCACTGGCATCGGCGCTTTATGCCGATGCGTTACCAATATCATCCGCGTTTATAGATGCTATGAAAACTATGAAAATCGAAGTAAAAACGACCGATTCGGCCAACACGATCGAAGTGGTTACTCCGATTGAAGAACTTCCCCTTATAGGAGGGGGAAGAACGTATAAAACCCGAAGTGAAGATGCCAAAGATATGTTAGAACGTCAGTGCTTCGCATACGGAGGAGATGTCTATTTTACAATCAAAGACAGTTTCGGAGATACGGTAGAAGCCCATAGTTTCGATCAGGGCAAAGTCAAAGCGCTTAGTGTTGAACAACGGAACGAATATACCCAGCTCAAATCCGACAATAAAAATTTCTTTGTAAAATCACGCAGTGACTTTAGGGAGTTTTTCACCGATCAGCGCTTAAAGAAAGCGTTTATTGCCGATACCGATGTACTTAGACCTCAGAACTTCTATTACGACACTGCATGTAAGGCAATTGACACAGGAACAATGATCTATACCGCCCAAACGAAAAAATCTCCTACCCCCGATACCATTGTTATCACCTTTGCAGATGGGGTCTCCAAAGAGAGTTTTACGAAACCGAAAATCTCTAAAACGATCGAATTGCAATACGGCGAATACGTCTCTGAACACAAAGGGAACAAATACCTGCTCCCCTATAAACTGATGGGGGGAGATTACTCTGAAATTGCACGCTCTTTTTGCGAAGAGGCGTCAGGCAAACTTATTGTCGATGGCGGTGAAACCAATATCTATACCAAACCGGTGATGCTACGCTACGAGATGGGGTGTGCCGAGATCGAGCACCCGTTTGTACTTCGTAAAACCAAACCCTTTGAATACATGCTTCTTACCGATACTATCCCTACCTATGTTAAAAATAAACAGGTGATTCTAAGCGGAACGGCTGATGCGCAGATGCAAGGACTTGCTCTTTCAAGCTCCACACTTCCGCTGGGTGCTCAAAGTGAAAACAATATCGGTAACCGAAAACTTGTCTCAACCGTCTATAGTGATAGCGGATCTGTCAAACTCATCAACGTTCAAGAAGTGGGAGGAAACAGTACGTATCGAAACTATCGAGTAGAAAACTTTCAAGCCAGCGATATTACCGATAATCGGTTCGTATATACCAATCTCAAACTCCCTCAATCGATCCAAAACGCTAAAAGCGCACTGGTGCAGCAATGCAGCCAATACGGTGCTGGGAAAGTATCGATCGACGGGTATACAGCAACATGCAGCAGACAAGCCTACGGCAATCAGTGCAGTGTCAATCTGATCTATATGCGTAACGATCAGTTTGCAGGTCGTGAAGCCCTTAACTGCAAGTAGCATCGGTAAAGCTCATGCGCGGAACGGTTAAATTTTACAATGCCGAAAAAGGGTTCGGGTTCATATTTTCCGAGGGGTTAAAAGAGGATATCTTCTTTCGAATCGGTGAATGGAAACACCCATCGGTTCCGAATGGAAATGATGATGTCGAATTCGAACTGGGCGAAGATCAAAAAGGGTTTCGTGCCAGAAATATTCAGCTCATTTTTTCTGCACAGGATAAACGAAACAGCACACGGGATTTCAACTCAAAAGATGATCGAATAACGTGTCATTCCTGCGGCAGAAAAGTGGTACCCCGTATGGTTACGTATCGGGGAGAACCGGATAAAACGCTCTGCCCCTATTGCGGCACCGTTATCAAAACGTTTGAGACAAACAATTGCTTCTTGACCCATATGTACGGCGATCGCCATCATCAGCATTTGGATCTCTTACGTGAGTTTCGAGATACACAATTGATGAGCAATGGGATAGGAAAAACGGTAGTGAAGTTTTACTATTGGATATCGCCGTTTTTAATCAAAGCGGTTCCAATAAATCGTAAGGTTCAACATACGCTTTAAACTGAAGTCAGCAGAATAAAAGTAGTTAACAATGATAAGAAAATTCATTGCCATTATGGCAGGTATTACCATATTGGCGATCATTCCACAAAAATAGCATATTTATATTCGTAAAATTACGACTAACATTCTGATTTTAACTGGTCCAAGTAATCACTCCACCATTGCACGAGGGTTCTACGTTCATTAAAATACTCTGCGTGGTTATATGCATCTTTTACTTTATTGCGTTCTCGATGATCAAGTTGCCGTTCAATAACTTCTGAAATCATCTTATGGTCCTGAAAATGTTCATAAGCCAGCGTGCTAAACATAGATCGTGCCCCATGACTCACCATATCAGCATCAATCTTTTCATTTTTCAAAACAATACGAATCCCTTTCGTCAAAGTATTCTCGCTCAAAGGATGATCGTTACCTTTTGTTTGTGTAGAAAAAACATATTTTCCATGTCCTGTCAAAGGTTCCATTGTCTTAACAATATTGATCATACTATCCGTCAATGGCACATAATGTTCAGAACCCATTTTAGTTTTTTCTGCTGGAATTCGCCAAATCTTTTTATCAAAATCAAATTCTTTCCATTCTGCCGCACGAATGTTTGAAGGGCGTAGAGCAACAAAAGGCATAAGCTGTAGTGCTGTTTTGACCGCTAATGTCCCACTGTAGCAATTAACACCTTGAAGAAAGAGTTTGATAATTTTTGGATCAACGATAGTCGGCATATGTTTAACGACAATTGGATTAAGTGCAAGACGAGGATTGATATCAGCGGCTATGTTATGTTTGACACGTCCAACAGCCAATCCGTATTGATATACTTGATCAATCAAATTTAAAATACGATGAGCAGTTTCATTCTGCCCTTTTGCTTCGATTTTTCTAATAATGGAGAGAACATCTTGCGTTTGTATATCATCAATATTTTTTGAGCCAATCGTACCAAAAATGTGATTTTTAAATCGTCCCTCTTTTTTCTGATACGTCTTTTCACCAAGACGCAATTTTTGCTTTTCCAAAAATTCCAAAGCGATATTTTCAAAAGTATTAGTCAATTTGACCTGTTCAATCCGTACTTGCTCTTTTGCAGCCTTTCGCTCATCAGAAGGATTAATGCCGGATTTGACAAGTTTTTTCAGCTCTTCACGTTTTTCACGAGCTTCGGCTAATGATACTATAGGATACGTTCCAATGGATATACGCTTTTCTATACCTTGAAAAAGATATTTTAAACGCCATCCTTTGGAGCCATTTGGTTGAATAACCAGATACAATCCTCCACCATCAAAGAGCTTATATTCTTTTTCTTTCGATTTTGCGTTTTTTATTTCTTTGTCAGAGAGAGGAAGAGTTTTACGTGCCATAGGAATACCTCTTCAAAAGATAGGGATATTTTAAAATTTGTATCCCTAATCCTATCCCTAAAATTCTTAGATAGTAGTGAATAATTGCAGATAGCCATAGACTAGAAGATTGGGTTAAAGTTCGTATTTAAGGAGTTTTGTGGACTTTTTTAGATTGTTTTAGATAAAGGAGTGGTACCAGTGGGCGGACTCGAACCGCCACGACATCGCTGCCAACGGATTTTGAATCCGTCGTGTCTACCATTTCACCACACTGGCTTGTGAGGACGAGATTATATTGTCATAAAGCTTAAAATATGTTAAATCACATTCCATCAAAGTCATTGCACCGTTTTGCCGATATATCAACACTGGAATCTTTTTTGCTTGAAAGCGATCAATAATGAACAAAAGGATTTGTCATGAGAATTACATCGAGTTCGTATTATAGTAATCTTTACGGCGAGAACAATAAGATCAATCGTCAGTTATTCGATGTCAATAAACAAATTTCTTCAGGGCTGAAGATCCAATATGCACATGATGATCCGATTACTTTTGCCGAAACATTGCGCCTTGACGACGAAATAACCACATTGACACAAGTTAAAAACAGTGCCACTAGTGCCTACAAAGTTTCAACGCAGACCGATACGACGATAGGGGATATGGTCTCAACGCTTGATTCGATTAAAACCAAGCTCCTTAATGCTGCAAACGGATCACAATCCGATACTAGTTTGCAAGCCATAGCCAAAGAGTTACGCGGATTACAAAGTCATCTTAAAAACTTAGCCAACAGTTCGGTAAATGGACAGTATCTTTTTTCCGGTACGGCATCTTCCGTCAAGCCGATAGACGATAACGGGCAATACCAGGGTAATGATAAATCGATGGAAGCATTTTTGGGTTCCAGCGTTAAACAAAAATACAATATTTCAGGTGCTCAGCTCTTTTTAGGAGAAGAGGTAACTACTAAACGAAGCATAAGTACAAATATTCCTCAGCTGAGTCTCACAGATCTTTATCCGGATATCATGCAAGATTCGGCGACACCAAGAAGTCTTGGGACTGAAACGTATATTAATGGCGACAGCACGATTCGGGACATGATGGGAGATACGGACACCGATACAACCAATAATGCGTATCAAACCTATTTTTATGTCCAAGGGACGAAAACAGATGGAACGACATTCAAATCAAAAATAGCGATGAATATGGATGCTACGCTTAATGATTTGACCGATGCCATTTCTAATATGTATGGCAAAAATCAGGTAAATGTCAATATTAATGCTAATGGCCAAATAGAAATCACCGATAAAGTTTCCGGTTCCAGTAAACTTGATTTCCATATGGTCAGTGCGGTTGATTTTAGCGGAGGTACCGGAGCAGACGTCACCGATAGCAGTTTGCTAGATGGCGGTACAAACGATTTCGAGAATGTATTGAGCGGTACTAATCTTTTGTATGTCAAAGAATTCACCCGAAGCGGTACAACGGCCCAAAATCCAGCGACGATGATTGAAGGAATCAATTACGATCAGACAATGTTCACGCAAGAAGGTGCCAAACTCACTTCTAATGTATCTCAAATTCTTAAAAATACCAATGCTTATGCAACTGCATCGGATAAACTCGTCGATGCAGCCGGAGTATCCAGTCTCAATGGTGAAGAATTAACACTGGACGGTACCGACGTCAACGGAAACGCTTTTAATGCCAAGATAAATTTCACAGCGACCGGTGCCACGTTTACGCTAAACGGAGGAGCAACAAACTACACCATTTATGATGCCGGAAATCCCAGATCAGCCGTAAGTCCGGATAAAATGACCTATCAACAACTTATGGATGTAGTGAATATGGCTATAACCGGTAATTTACCGGCGTCTACGTCAAATGCGACTGATTATGATACGGCAATTACCAATGCCGCACAGGATGGCAATGTCACACTCGACTATCTCGGCCGCGTGACTTTTGAAGATAAAAATAATCCCGAAACGGTTGCGACATTGTCAATGTACGATTCAAAATCAAACGACTTTTCAACAACACAAGGATCGGTATTACAATTTAATTCAAATAATGCATTAACGATTCGTGATCCAAAGACTGATTTTTTTGACACTATTGAAAATGTTATACGTGCGGTTGAAGAAGGAAAAGTAAGGTCTGATGGAACAGACAGTAACGATCCTCGCAATATTGGTATTCAAAACGCAATTCAAATGTTGGATGACGTAAGCGACCATGTTTCACGTTTACAAAGTGAGGCCGGTTCCTATTCACAGGTTCTTCAGGCTTCATCCGACCGTGCCGACTTACTCATCAATAGTTCAAAAACGTTGCAGTCGGATAAAGTAGATACAGACGTTGCAGCGGCTACGCTGAAACTGCAACAATTGACACTCAATTATCAAGCGCTATTTTCATCGATCGCAAAAGTATCCGATCTTTCTCTTGTCAACTATCTCTAAATACTAAAAGGGTGAGAGATAAATGGTCCCTCTCCCTTTAATTTGCTATAATCCATACTTTAATTTACACGAGTGATACGCTAAGATCATCATTGTCGCATTGTAATCAATAAAGGATCAACCATTTTACGGGATACCATTTTTCTGGCAATTTTCGGAATATTATTTTATCTGGGTATGGCAACCATTTTAGGCGATCCTTCCCTTATCGGTTCGTACGGCGCAGCCTTCGCTGCATTAAACGTCCAAATTTTTGGATATGTGGCGTATGTCTATTTGCTTCTACTTACAATCCCACTTATTTTTTGGTACAAACATAAAGAGAGTATTCATCATCGTTTGGAGTTGGGTGGAGTTTTTTCACTTCTGTTTTTTTCTCTGATATTCTTTCAGGCCATGGTCGTTGAAGGCTCCTTTCGGGGGGCGGCAGGCGGTTATGTAGTCGATTTCCTTTCAAACTATATAGGTACCTTCGGCTCATGGATGCTTTGGTTAATCCTGGCGACCATTTCAGTATTACTGGTGATGGAGCAAACATTATTAGAACTGACACAACCACTCAAAAGTTTTTTTAAATTCCCTGCTTTTCAATCCACTACTGCTTCAGTCGTTACACAGCAGACAATAAAAACAGAGCCCAAAGTATCGACCTCTACACCGGTTTATGAACCTTTACGTCAAGAATCTGTTTTAGAAGAAGAATTACTTCTTGAACAAGAAATAGACTACCGTCATAAAATGGAACTACTCGAAGTATCGGACAAATCCAGTCAAGAAAAGATAGATATTAATTTGGATATCCAAGCAACGCTCCAACCGCAACCAGAAGAAATAGCGGTTTCAACTGAAGAACCAAAAGAATCGACTATTCTGACAATGGCGAAAAAAGTTAAAGAAAACAAGAAGCATGCCGTTGTTGTCGAAGAACTTGAAGAAAATAAAATTCTTCTTGAACAAATTGATCGCGGTGTGACCGAAAAACCGAAAAATTTCAAACTTCCTTCCATTGAATTTTTTCAGCAGCCTCCCAAAAAAGCCAATGGAGTCGATGAAGCCGAATTAGACGACAAAATACGTGATCTCATCGAAAAACTGAAGCATTTCAATATTGAAGGTGATGTCGTACGAACTTATGCCGGGCCTGTTGTCTCGACCTTTGAATTCAAACCGGCAGCCAACATCAAAGTTTCCAAAATATTAGGGCTTCAAGACGATTTAGCCATGGCATTGAGAGCACAAACGATTCGTATTCAAGCACCGATTCCCGGAAAAGACGTTGTTGGAATCGAAATCCCCAATAAAACTGTCGAAACGATCTATATTCGTGAGATATTTGAAAGTCAATTGTTCAAAGAAGCCGCTTCGCCGCTGACCCTTGTTTTGGGTAAAGATATCGTCGGTAAACCATTTATCACGGATCTAAAAAAACTTCCCCATCTGCTTATCGCCGGGACAACGGGAAGCGGTAAAAGCGTCGGAATCAATGCGATGATATTAAGTCTTCTGTATAAAAATTCCCCTGATCAGCTGCGTTTGATGATGATCGATCCGAAAATGCTGGAGTTTTCAATCTATAACGATATTCCCCATCTTCTTACGCCCGTCATTACCAAGCCCAAAGAAGCAATATCAGCACTAAGCAATATGGTATACGAAATGGAACGCCGTTATCAGATGATGAGCGAAACCCGTACCAAGAACATCGAAAATTTTAATGAAAAAGCAAAAAATGAGGGACGGGATCAACTCCCCTATATTGTGGTTATTATCGATGAGTTAGCTGATTTGATGATGACCAGCGGAAAAGACGTCGAATACTCGATTGCACGTCTTGCCCAAATGGCACGAGCCAGCGGCATTCATTTAATTGTTGCTACCCAACGTCCCAGTGTCGATGTCGTAACGGGACTTATTAAAGCAAACCTCCCTTCACGCATCAGTTATAAAGTCGGACAGAAAATTGATAGTAAAATCATTCTTGACGGTATGGGGGCCGAGTCATTGCTTGGACGCGGAGATATGCTCTTCACCCCTCCGGGAATGAGCGGTTTGGTGCGTCTTCATGCCCCATGGAGTACCGAAGGGGAAATCGAAAAAGTCGTTGATTTCTTGAAATCCCAACGTGAACCTGAATACGATCGTCGTTTTTTACGAGACAACGATGAAGCTGTTTCATCCGGTAATAATAGCGGCGGGGACGAAGAACTGGATGAACTTTATGAAGAGGCCAAAAATATTATTCTTACAGAACAAAAAACGTCAATCAGTTATTTACAGCGACGATTACAAATCGGTTATAATCGTTCGGCCCGGCTCATTGAGCAACTTGAAAACAATGGAATTCTTTCGGCACCGAATGCAAAAGGGAATCGCGACATTGTTGTAAACGATCCATTTTAATGTGACAATAGGGCTGTTTTATCTATATTGTAACTTTTTAACTCGTTTTTATCCTACCATTACTCATTGCAAAAGGGGTCCACAAAAGCACTATTGTTACAATTTTTCACATTATGCAATGAAAATTCAATTTAATATGTATAATTATGTAACACTGATAAGAATCGACTTTTTTCTTCTGTTATAATGACTTAAACCAATTAGACACAGGAGTCACCATGGCTTTTATGGACGAATACAAAGCACACGTAGCTGAACGTGCGGCGCAGGGAATCCCACCGCTTCCACTGACAAAAGAACAAGTTAGCGCATTGATCGAATTGATTAAAGCAGCAAGTAGTAAAAATGCCGAACTCGTTGAAATGCTTGCCGAGCGTGTCAATCCGGGTGTAGATGACGGTGCACACGTCAAAGCAGCTTTTTTGCACCAAATCGTTCAGGGACAAGAAAAGGCTTTTTTGGCTGACTCTAGCGATATTGACAACGACGATCACAAAATCGTAGCAATCCAAATTCTTGGAAAAATGGTCGGCGGTTACAACGTAAAACCCCTTATCGATGCTCTTTCAATCGATGCTTTGGCTCAAGAAGCGGCGAATCAGCTCAAACATACTCTTCTGGTATACGATGCATTTAACGATGTCGTTGAACTTTCACAAACCAATTCTTATGCAAAAGAAGTTCTCCAGTCTTGGGCAGATGCAGAATGGTTCACCAGTAAAAAACCGCTTGCTGAAAAATTCAGCGTAGTCGTTTTCAAATTCCCGGGTGAAACCAATACCGATGACCTCTCTCCGGCTAGCGCGGCGTTTACCCGTTCGGACATCCCACTTCACGCGACGACTATGCTTTCGGCAAAAATGCCTGAAGGTATCGCGAAAATCGCTGAGCTCAAAGAAAAAGGTCTTACTATCGCTTACGTCGGTGACGTTGTAGGGACAGGTTCTAGCCGTAAATCAGCTGCCAACTCGGTTCAGTGGCACATGGGCGAGGACATTCCCGGTATTCCAAATAAACGTACTGGCGGTGTCGTCATCGGCGGTATCATTGCTCCTATCTTCTTCGCTACATGTGAAGACTCTGGCGCGCTCCCTATCGAAGCAGATGTTACCCAGATGGAAACAGGTGACGTTCTTGAAATCGATACCAAAGCGGGAACCATCACGAAAAATGGTGCACAAATCGCTACGTTCAACCTTCGTCCGAACACTATCGATGACGAGGTACGTGCCGGTGGACGTATTCCATTGATCATCGGTCGTGGTTTGACGGCTAAAGCGCGTACCGCTCTTGGTCTGCCAGCAACAACCATCTTCGCGCAACCGATTCAACCTGCCGATACTGGCAAAGGATATACCCTTGCTCAGAAAATGGTAGGTCGTGCATGTGGTATGGAAGGTGTACGTCCAGGTATGTATGTCGAGCCGATCACTAGCACTGTAGGAAGCCAGGATACAACAGGGCCAATGACACGTGATGAGATCAAAGAACTTTCTGCACTTGGATTCTCAGCTGATTTCGTGCTTCAGTCATTCTGTCATACTGCGGCGTACCCTAAACCGTCTGACGTGAAACTCCATGCAACGCTTCCAGCATTCATCTCAACCCGTAGCGGTGTTGCACTCCGTCCAGGTGATGGTGTTATCCACAGCTGGTTGAACCGTATGGTATTGCCAGATACAGTAGGAACCGGTGGTGACTCACACACCCGTTTCCCAATCGGTATCTCTTTCCCTGCGGGGTCTGGCCTGGTTGCGTTTGCAGCCGTTACCGGCTCTATGCCTCTTGAAATGCCGGAGTCTGTCCTTGTACGCTTCAAAGGTGAGATGCAACCGGGTATCACTCTTCGTGACCTCGTAAATGCCATTCCTTACTACGCGATCAAACAAGGTCTCTTGACCGTTGAGAAAAAAGGGAAGAAAAACATCTTCAACGGACGTGTCCTCGAGATCGAAGGTCTTCCAAATATGAAAGTTGAGCAGGCATTCGAACTCTCAGACGCTTCTGCAGAGCGTTCAGCAGCAGCTTGTACCGTTCGTCTGAACAAAGAGCCGGTCATCGAGTACCTCAAATCAAACGTCACTCTGATCGAAGCGATGATCGCTGACGGTTACGAAGATGCTCGCACACTCCAACGTCGCGCCGATAAAATGAAAGAGTGGTTGGCTAACCCGACTCTTATGGAGCCGGATGCAGACGCTGAATACGCTGCAATCATCGAAATCGATCTGAACGAAATGAAAGAACCGATCCTTGCATGTCCGAACGACCCGGATAACGTAAAACTTCTCTCTGAAGTAGCTGGTGAGACTATCCACGAAGTATTCTTGGGAAGCTGTATGACCAACATTGGTCACTACCGTGCGGCGGGTGAAGTTATGCGCGGCGAAGGTAAAATCGGCGTAGAGAAATTCTGGATCGTTCCACCAACCCGTATGGATGAGCAACAACTCATCAACGAAGGGTACTACGATGTATACAAAGCGGTAGCTGCGACTACGGAAGTACCAGGATGTTCACTCTGTATGGGTAACCAGGCGTCTAGCCGTGAAGGTTCGACTGTATTCTCTACGTCAACCCGTAACTTCGACAACCGCCTCGGTAAAGGAACACAGGTTTATCTTGGTTCAGCTGAGCTTGCAGCGGTTTGTGCAAAACTCGGACGCATCCCTACAGTTGAAGAGTATATGAGTATCGTTCCTGAAAAACTCGCAGGAAAAGCGGATGATGTTTATAAATATCTCAACTTCAATGAGATCAACAGCTACCATCTCGAAGCACGTAACGTCGCGGAAGAAAAATATGGCGTTACGATCAAAGCCGTTTAATTCCCCCTTTCCTTCCAACACCCCGTCTTGGGGTGTGATATAATCACGTATCTTTTTTAAAGCACACCAATGCCCTCTTTTAACACAATTCCTTTACGCAGTGAACTGCAGACAGCTCTTCAACGCCTCGGCTTTAACGTTATGACTCCCATCCAATCTGAATCATTACCATTGATTTTGCAAGATTCGGACATTATTGCCAAAGCTGCAACCGGAAGCGGTAAAACCCTTGCATTTGCACTTGGGATTCTTCAGCCGATCAATCCAAAATTCTTTTCACCGCAATCTCTTATCCTCTGCCCGACACGCGAACTTGCCGAGCAAGTGGCAAAAGTCATCCGTTCGTTAGCTTCCGAAATCGGGAACGTCAAGCTTCTCACGCTTTGCGGCGGGGTTCCTATGAAAGGGCAGATCCGTTCGCTCTCTCATGGAGCGCATATCATCGTCGGTACCCCTGGCCGGGTACTGAGATTGCTGCAGCTTGAAGAGCTTGATCTTTCCCATGCGAAAACCTGTGTTCTGGATGAGGCAGACCGCATGGTCGATATGGGGTTTGTTGAAGACATCGAAGCGGTATGCAGTCATTTACCGTCCAAACGTCAGACCCTCCTTTTTTCGGCTACCTATCCTGATACAATTGAAACACTTGCATCCACGCTGACGTCCAAAGCGCTTATGGTCGATGTCGCATCAGAACACTCTGCCCCGCCAATCCAGGAAATTGCCTATAGCGTCCATGACAAAATGACAGCATTGAAAACACTGATACAGGAACACCACATCTCCAATGCCATACTTTTTTGTAATACCAAAGTCACTGCAACAGAATTATGTGAACGGTTAAACGAACATGGGATCCATTCAGTCCTCTTTCACGGAGAAATGGAACAACTCGATCGGCACGAAACGATTATCCAGTTCCGCAATGGCAGTGCACCCTTTCTCGTAGCAACCGATCTTGCCGGCCGCGGGATCGATATTGAGGCCCTTGGAGTCATCATCAACTATGATCTTCCTCAACACAGTGAACGATATGTCCACCGTATCGGACGGACAGGTCGTGCGGGAAATGAAGGTATCGCCATTACACTGATTGAACCTTTTCAGAAAGATGCCCTCGATGCGCTTGGGAGACCTTTTAGGTTTCCCGAATTAGAAGATACAGTTACTGATATCTCTTTTCCATCAGCAAGTATGCGAACGATCTGCATAGACGGTGGTAAAAAAGAAAAACTCCGTCCCGGTGACATTGTCGGTGCATTGATACATGAATGCGGAATGCATAACAGTCAAATAGGTAAGATCGATCAGCTTGAACATTTAAGTTATGTCGCCCTTCCCCGTCCTGTAGCGGAACAGATCTACGATAAACTCATAAAACGCCCTATAAAAGGGAAAGTTTTCAGGTTGTGGTTGTTAGACTAATAAAAAGAAAAAAATGAGATTCATTTGAGGTGTTAAGTAATGAATCATTATTCATTTATTTGAAGATCGATTATATATGTTTATTAGATATGTAAGAAAAGATTGATTAGTATAATGCCTGTTTCTTATGTCCCAAATGATAAAAACAATAAGGATTATTGAGATGACCAACTCATCCTCCCTCTCTAAATTACATTACGCCAATATTGCTTCGATTATATTATTTATTGTGGCACTATTACTTGAAACATTACTCGACGGTTGGAGCTGGATACGCATATTGAATATTTTTAATTTTGCCTTAGCTTGGTTTATATTTATTAATATTAAAAAAGTTCAAACTACCGTAAACAATATTGCCAATGTCATTAAAGATGCTGAACAAGGCTATCTCGAAAATCGGATTACCGATATTCGAGAACAGGGTGAATTGGGTACATTATGTTTGAATACAAATAATTTAATTGACCAAATAGAAATATTCATCCGGGAAATACAAGCCGGAGTTCAAGCAGCCAGTAGAGACGAGTTTCACCGTAAAATCATCATTCAGGGACTCAAAGGTGAATTTAAACAAGCGGGAGTTTTTGTCAATCAAGCCATTGAATCGATGCATACTAACCATATTCACATTCAAAAATCGTTATTTAATAGTGAAATCGGAAAAATCGGTTCCGGTTTTAGCGGAGGACTTGGTGTGATTCAACAAGATCTGCAAAAAACAATCACTCGGCTCAACAATATCACTACTCTCAGCCATTCTACTTCGCAGAATTCGTCAGCCAGCGTTGACGAGTTAGAAACGATTATTCAAAAACTAGGTACACTCATCGAATTAGTTCAAATTTCTGCAGAAGCCATCAATTCATTAAATTCCAAAACTAATGAAATTACGTCTGTTGTCAATTTAATCAAAGATATTGCCGATCAGACTAATTTATTGGCTCTAAATGCTGCCATTGAAGCCGCACGAGCCGGTGAACATGGAAGGGGATTTGCTGTAGTTGCCGACGAAGTGCGAAAACTGGCGGAACGGACGCAAAAAGCAACAGGTGAAATCGCAATCGCTGTTCAAACACTTCAACAAGAAACAACTGAAATACATACTAATTCAGAAGATATGAGTACGATCGCAAACGATTCAAATCATGCTATCGAATCTTTTCGTCATACACTGCGCGTGTTCAATCAAGACGCAATTACAACCGCTTCTCAAGCCAGAGCCATTGAAAATAATACGTTTATTACGTTGGCTAAAATTGACCATATCATATTTAAATCCAATGCTTATCGAAGCCTCGTAAACGGTAAAATGGAAGCTTCTTTCGCTGATCACCATTCCTGCCGTTTAGGTCAGTGGTATGATAGTGGGAATGGAAAAGAACGTTTTGCCCATCTGAGCACCTATAAAAAAATTGAATTACCACACAAAAATGTCCATACATTGGTACTTGAAGCCATGAATTACATCGAAGGCAGCGACCGAACCGTAGCGAATGGTGATAATATCATCCACTTAATGACAAATATGGAAGAAGAAAGTAATACACTTTTCATACATATGGATGATTTGATTAAAGAAGCAGAAAAAGAAATTTTAAAATAATGGTCTCGTCCGTTTACACGGAACGAGTCGAAAAGTAATCGAAAAGTATTTTTTTACCGGCTTCAACACCCGGTTGATCGTAAGTGTTAACATTCAATAAAGAACCTGAAATAGATGTCAATAATTCGTAATAAACGATCATCTCACCAACCGATTCTTCATTAATAATTTCCCAAACAATCTCATCTACACTCACATCGCTTTCAATAACACTTTTCATTGTTGCCATACATTGAGCATTAATCAAAGTATTAAACGATTGCCCGTTAACAAAATCTGATTTTTCTAAATGTTGCAATGATATATCCGGAATCATTAGCTGTTCTTCTGAATGTGCAATGTGCATGAAGGTTACGGTTTTATTGAGCGGTCCTTCGATTATAAGCTGCAAGAATGAATGTTGATCCACTGAACCGATCAGTGATATTGGCGTCAATCCGACGCGTTCTCCTCTACGATTGCGTTTACCCAGTGATTCGCCCCATAATTGAACGATCCACTTCCCAAATTCTTCAAACATATCAGAATAGCCAAAAAGAACGTTAATCGGGAAAAGCTCACTGTGTTCTACATAATAGGCTGCTTTTTGTAGAACATGTTCTTCCTTTCTAGACCAAAAACGCTCTAGAAAATCTTCTGCACCCTTTAATATCGCAGTTGTGTCATACCCGGCCAATGTTAATGGAACAATTCCAACCGCACTTAAAACGGAAAATCTACCTCCGACATTATCTGGAATAACAAATCGTTGCAAAGAATTTTCATCGGCAAAACGGGATAAGATCGATCCTTCATCGCTGATAATTTTGATCTGATCCGAGCCGGAAATTTCCAAATTGAACGTTGCAATCAAACGTTTGAAAATCGACAAAGTTTCAACCGTCCCACCTGATTTCGAGATAACGAGAAAAAGAGTTTTCTGCGGTTCTATTTGTGCAATTTCTGAAAGGATACTAACGGGATCTGAGTTTTCGAGATATACTATTTTTTTAGCATTGGGAGTGCTTGGTCTTAGCAACCTTTCAATCGCTTTGATTCCCAGGGATGATCCACCGATTCCCACCACCGCTATAGTATGGTAACGACGTTCAATTGTTTCGCGCAATGCGTTTAAAGGTTTGATCAACTCAAGAGAATCTTTTGGAAGTGCATAATATCCTATTTTCCGGCTGCCGGCTTCTTCTCTAATTGCCTCGAAACCGTTCTCGATCATAAAAGGATCGAGAGGTTTTGATAAAAAATGGTTTATATATCGAATCATTGGTGGTTACCGATAAGAATAGTCATGTCAACCAAACGGCTACTGTAACCCCATTCATTATCGTACCATGCAAGTACTTTTACCGTATTTCCGTTAACAACGCTTGTCATATCAGGAACATACGTCGAGCTGTATGTTGATCCGATAAAGTCGGAAGATACTCTTTTATCGTTATCAATCTCGAGTAAACCTTTGAATGAACCTTCGGCTGCAGCTGCGAATGCCGCATTGACCTCTTCTTTAGTAACGCTTTTAGCAAGATTTGCAGTTAAATCGACAACCGATACGTCAGGCGTAGGAACGCGCATCGCATAACCGTTTAATTTACCTTGCAAGTGCGGCATTACTTTTCCGATTGCTTTTGCTGCACCTGTTGTTGTTGGAATCATATTCAGTGCTGCTGCACGTGCACGGCGCGGATCTTTTTTGTGTTTTACGTCCAAAATATTCTGATCATTAGTATACGAATGGATCGTCGTCATCAAACCGTTTTCAATACCGAACGCATCGTCAAGTACTTTACAGATCGGTCCAAGACAGTTGGTCGTACAACTGGCATTTGAAATAATCGCTTCACCTTTATACTGATCGGAATTAACACCAAATACATACGTCGGGCTGTCATCTTTTGCCGGTGCCGACATAATTACTTTACGGACCCCGTTTTTCAAGTGTTTGGCACAGCTTTCCTGATCTAGAAATACGCCCGTACATTCAATGACAACTTCAGCCCCTACGCTTCCAAAATCGACATTGTCAATATTACGGTCACTGAACATACGTACGTTTTTACCGCCTATTGAAATTGTATTTTCATCAATAACTTTAGTATCAATACCTCGATGAACACTGTCGTATTTGAAAAGATATTCCAACATATCCGGTTTTGCCGTTGTGTTTACTGCAACAAGCTCAATGTCACTTCGCTCCGCGATGATTTTAGCTGCAATGATTCCAATTCTTCCTGTGCCGTTAATCGCCACTTTAAGTGCCATAGAAACTCCTGATAACTGAGATTTGAGTAATGATTAATAATAACTAAAAAAGTATAAATCAAGTATTAGAGAAACCTTATTGTATCCATAGCGTTACCAGAATAATTATGAGTGGAAAATACGGTATTGGACTTTTTACGTCAAATAGCTACCGTATTAAAGGGGATTTAGTGAGTTTTGTAGAGGAGTGTATTGATTTTTTCGTAGATATCGAGTATCTCGCTCTTTTTTTCAAAAAAGCTGTTTTTATTAGCAATCAAATGCGTTGAGGATTCCATAATCGTCTCGACAACTTCCAAACCGTTTTGTTTCATCGTGCTACCCGTTTCAACAACATCGACAATCATATCGGCCAATCCGACAAGCGGTGCCAATTCGATAGAGCCATAAAGCTTGATAATATCGGCGGCAACGGCACGTTCGGCAAAATAGCGTTTCGTAATATTGACCATTTTAGTCGCTACTTTGATTTCACTTTTCGTGAAGTCGGGTTTCTCGCCTGAACGCATACCGATCGCAATGCGGCATTTCCCTTTTTGCAGGTCCAAAAGCCGAATAACGTCCAACCCCTGCTCTTCCAACGTATCAAGCCCCACAACGCCGATATCGGCAGCCTGATGATACACATAAGTCGCAACGTCTTGATTTCGTACCAAAAGAAATTTAAAATTTTCGGTTTGAAGAATCAACTTCCGATCATCGAATTTAAAACTGCTTCCAAAAATGGATTCGAAAATTTCCAGCGTTTCTTCAGCTATCCGCCCTTTTGGCAGTGCAACACTTAACATTTAAACCCTTTCTGAATTAACTTTTTCATCCCCTCGAATAGCAACATTTCATTTATATGGGCTTCCGGAAGAAAATGTTTGAACATCAACGCATCACCTCCCGTCATATATATAGGCATGCCAAACGACTTAATATAATGAATTAGAGGTGAAAGATAACCTTTCGTTACCGCATCCTGCGTATTTTTCGCCATTTTATCCAAATCAACCTCAAAATTAAATGACACGTCCAATACCGGTGATATACTTCGATAACTCCTTTGCATGGCATACAGTCCCGGACTGATCATACCCCCTTGATATACCCCTGAATTCATAACATCAACAGTGATCGCGCTTCCCGCGTCAACGATAATTCCGTGTTCAATAGCTTCGCATACCATTATTCGGTCAATGCCCATCGTAGGGTAATACAAAGTCCGATCAATACATTGCTCGATATTCATCCAATGTCCATAGCAGTTCAGTAATTCGTCCATACGGCGATTCACCGATGCATACCATACTATATCATCTGTATAAGTATCCGGGGCAAAATCACCCACCGATATCTTGGTGACTTTGTTATCACAAAAAATATCTACATTCGTATTTCCGATATCGATTAACGTCATTGTCCGATTCCTTGACTGATCGACATGGGATGACACTCTGAGATGGTCTCCTGAAGGTTATGTTTTTGTACGTGCGTATAAATTTGCGTCGTTAATAGCGATGCGTGTCCGAGAAGTTCTTGAACGACACGAAGGTCCGCTCCCCCTAAGATCAATGCGGTCGCATAGGAATGCCGTAATGCGTGAGGCGATATTCCAAGATATTTCTGAGTGATTTTGAACGCCGATATTCGGCTCAAAGGTTCACCACGATAGTTCACCCATAATTTACGGTGATTGAAAGGACAGGACTCTCGATACGCCATAAGTGCTTTCAATGCTTTGGAAGCTATTGGGACAAAACGTTCTTTTTCCCCTTTTCCATGTCGGATACGCAACCAATCTCCTTCAATATCGCGTTCTTCGCTCTCAAGGCATTCTCCGATTCGGGCTCCGGTTGCGTATAAAAAGAGCAATAATGCTTTATCCCTCATACTAAGCCAATCACGGCACTCAATCGATTCAACTATTGCATTAAAAGCATCAAACGGGAGGTATTTTGGTAAATTTTTAGGTACTTTTGCCAATGCTATTTTTGAAGAAGCCGCATTGTATTGGTGCCGATGGCAAAAATCCAAAAAGGCATTGAATGAAGAAAGTTTACGGTTCAACGTCCGTTTGTTATCGATTTCCGAAAGACAGTTGAACAAATCACTTGAATCCGTATCCATTAAACGCTTTCCGACGCACTCTTCTAAAGTTTTCAAATCGTAGGAATAGGCCTCTATCGTTTTAGCGCTTAACGCTTTGATAACGGTTATGTATTCGACGAAAGCCTCCAGTTCAGGAGACATTATTTGATATTGACAAATCTGTCGTTAAAGTAAAAACGTCCGTTTCCGACAAATATTTTATCGTCTTTATCCATATCAACGCTATAGATGTCATACGCCAATAGATTTTTCGTTAAAGCGATCATATACCCCTCTTGTTCCAAAGCGTATACGCGATCATTTTGCACACTGAGTCCTACAAAATGGGCAAACGGAAATTTTTTCTTGGATTTGAATTGCAATGTCGGACTTAAAGCAATTATTTCACCCTGTTTGGTCGTAATCCAAACTCCTTCCTCGTTATAGGCGATATTGCGTATTTCGTATTTCTCACGGCTCTCTTTTTGAGAAAGAGCCAAAATTCCGTACCCTGTCGAAGCAACCAGGTTGTTGTCGATGACATTCAGATACGTAACATTATTAAAATATTCTTCCGAACTGATGACAACGGAACGAAGCACCTGTTTTGTTTCAGAATTCACAATGACGATTTTCCCGTCCAATGTCATGAACAAAACTAATTCTTTCAAGAAATAAGGGTTGGCGATACGTTTATCGACGGCGACTGCAGCATTCGACGAATCTTTGAAAAGGAGCTTTTTGGTTTCGAGTGAATAGAGCGCCATTTCGTTATTGGCAAACAATACCGCCACGATATCTCCGTTCACGTTCGCTGCGGCTACGTCACGCTTGAATTCGAAGGTAATTACACCGTCTGTTCCATCGGCAGGAAGCAGTTGCATATCTCTGTTTTCCGTTTCGGCAATAATCCATTCATCATTACTGTTAAGCAAACGGCTATTACGCGCTAAACGGACATTTTTTTCGCCGTTTTCCGCTGAGAGCAGCTTGCCGTTTTCCAAAATGGCCGAAGTTTGCGATGTTTGTGCAATCGGAGCGCTTAAATGTCCCGCATTACGCCATTCACCTTTGACGTGTTCAGGCTTGAATACTTCTTTGTGTGCACAACCCGTTCCCAAAACGGCAATAGCCGTAGCCATAATCAAACCAAAGTTTTTCATTTATTTGACTCCATAGTGATTGAGTGACTGAGCGATGGCATACACCGGTGATTCTTCAGAAATCAAGGCTACCTGCTGATGGGCAACATCGATTTTTCCTTCGTCAATAGCTTTGACTGCCAATTCGAGTATCGCCAAATCTTTATAGAACGCACCTTGCTGCTTGGTATATTTTTCCAGTGCTCCGTTATCTTTTCCCAATACGGCGGATTCATACAAAGCAATATCCGACACTCCGAAGGCTTGCGAATGTTCCAAAGATTGAAGTTGTTTTGGATCTTTATGAGCTATGGCCTGTGAAAGTTTCCAGACATCAAACAGTTGCGGATTATTATTTTGCAGAACTGTTTGTGCGGCTTGATCTGCAGGATTTTTCAACAATAGGTTAAACGCTTCATTCGAGCGTTGAATCTTATTTTCCGAATAAGCCTGATATCCGATCGCACCGGCGACAATTAGAACCAAAGCAGAAATACCGGCCATCAGAGGTTTTTGATACCGTTTGACAAAACGCTCGGTTCGAATGGCATTCTCGAAAAATTTTTCTTCTGAACTCAACTCTTCTTTCAGAACATCCATATTTTCTTTTAAACTCAAAATGACTCCTCTGCTCTTTCCATCGCTAAATATGTGCTAATAATATCTCACCCATCGTTAAAGTTTAGTAAACCGATTTTTTGGGTACAATAATTACTTCCAAATTTATCACTATAATTTTCAGGTACCCCATGCGAATTGATGAAACTCTATTACAGCGTCTCGAAAAACTCTCTTATCTCCGTATTCCGGAGGATCATCGGGAAGAGATGATTGCTCAGCTTAGTGAAATTGTATCCTTCGTTGACAATCTTTCCGAACTTAATACCGAAGGTGTCGAACCCACTTTTTCCATGTCCGACGTTTCCACCCGTCTTCGTGCAGACGAGGGGATAAGCGATCGTACGGTGAACGATGACATCCTTTCTCACGCACCGGATGCAAAAGATCACTTTTTCATCGTACCGAAAATCATAGAGTAATTGACAGTGATTACGGTATACGGTATTAAAAACTGCGACAGCGTTAAAAAAGCGCTACGTTTTTTACAAGAACATTCGATTCCATACCGTTTTCACGACATGAAATCCGATCCCCTTAATGCCGAAATCGTCCGAGAATGGAACCGGTATGTATCGGTCGACACCCTTTTAAATACGAAAGGGACAACGTACCGTACACTCGACTTGAAAAATAAATCCCTTGACGAAGAGGATAAAATAACATGGATGGGCCAACATAACCTGCTGATTAAACGACCCGTTATCGACATGGATCAAAAATTGATTGTTGGCTTCAATCAATCCCAATATGAAGGAATATTTCTCCCATGAGCGTAGCACTCGATATTCATAAACTACTTAAAAGTGTCGTTGCCTATAAAGCGTCAGACCTTCACCTTGTCAGTCGTTCTGAACCGCAAATCCGGATTGACGGGCGCTTGGTCGCTCTCAATCTTCCGGTATTGGATGGGAGAAGTATCGAAGAGATGGCCTATACGCTGTTAACCGAAAAACAGAAAAAAAGTTTTGAAGAAAACAATGAGCTCGATTTTTCAATCGTCATACCCGACGTCGGCCGTTTTCGTGCCAACTACTACAAAACGATGGACGACATTGCCTGTGCATTTCGTATTATTCCGGTACATATTCCCTCATTGGACGATCTGAATGCCAAAAAAGTATTTAAAGAGATTATCAAACGGGAAAAAGGGCTGATACTGGTCACCGGACCGACCGGTAGCGGTAAATCGACGACGTTGGCGGCCATGCTAAACGAAGTCAATGCAAATGAATCACGCCATATCATCACCGTTGAAGACCCGGTCGAGTTTGTCCACACCAATAAAAAATCCCTTTTTTCACACCGAAATATCGGAACCGACACAAAAAGTTTTGCTTCTGCACTTAAATATGCACTCCGCCAAGACCCTGACGTTATCCTGATCGGGGAGATGCGTGACCGGGAAACCATTACGGCGGCATTGACTGCTGCGGAAACAGGTCACTTGGTTTTCGGAACCTTGCACACCAACTCCGCACCTCAAACCATCAACCGTATCATCGACGTCTTTTCCGGCGACGAACAACCTCAGGTACGGGCGCAATTGTCCACATCACTGGTTGCGGTCATATCCCAGGCACTTCTTCCGAAAATAGGCGGTGGACGTGTCGCGGCACAGGAAATCATGATCACCAACCCCGCGATTGCAAACCTTATACGGGAAGATAAAGTTCACCAGATTTACTCTCAAATGCAATTGAATCAACAAGCAACCAACATGACTACACAAACGCAGGAAATTGTTGAATTCGTACGTAAAAAATTGATTACGAAAGAAACCGCGATTCAATATTCGAATAAACCGGATGAATTGATGCGAATCGTAGAAAATATGTAATTTTACTTTCTCCTTTTTCAGGAGAAAGAGAACTTAAAAATTATTTCAAGAGTTCGGTTAAGCTCTCTTTTAAACAATCTCTTTTTCACCCAATTACTATAATCCCATATTATGAATACACTATATTTGCTCAAACAACATCACCTAAAAGCGACTCCCCAAAGGGTAGCCATGATCCAGTTGATGGAAATAGCCGGCCATATTAGTATTGAAGAGCTGTATCAACACATACGCGGTCAGTTTTCTTCTATTTCATTGGCAACGTTATATAAAAACATCAATAAAATGGTAGACAAAAGTCTGGTCAGAGAAGTTAAAATTCCGGGGCAAAAAACGCGTTATGAAATTGAAAAAACAGCACACGCGCATCTTTTATGCAATGAATGCGGTGAGCTGAAAGATATGGAATTCGATGTAGAAAAATTATTAGATGAAGCCGGAAAAAATTCCCACTATCTACCTAAAGAGGTTACAATCGTGGTTTCGGGCCTTTGCCCGACATGTAAAGAACGATAGCTTCTCTGAGCTTACCTATAGAAGGGAAAAGTGTTTAACGGTGAGCTTCTTTTAGAGTATCCGCAATCAAGAACGCAAGTTCAAGCGACTGATCGGCATTCAAGCGGGGATCGCAATGGGTATGATAGCGGCTCTGAAGGTTGTCTTCAGTGATTTGAAACGTCCCGCCAAGACACTCCGTAACGTTTTTACCGGTCATTTCCAAATGAACTCCGCCGGCATAGGTTCCTTCTGCTTTATGGACCTGGAAGAATTCTTTCATCTCTTTAAGAATCGAATCAACCGGACGTGTTTTGTAACCGTTGCTGGTAATGGTATTTCCGTGCATCGGGTCACAGCTCCAAAGGACTTTTTTACCTTCGCGTTCAACCGCACGAATCAATTTTGGCATTCCATCGGCTACTTTTTCCGCACCCATACGAACGATGATATTTAAACGTCCGGCTTCATTATTCGGATTGAGAATGTCGCACAACTTTACCAAATCATCCGGGTCCATAGACGGTCCGGCTTTGATTCCGATCGGATTTTGAATTCCACGCATAAACTCGACATGTGCCCCATCAATCTGACGGGTGCGGTCCCCGATCCAAAGCATATGGGAGGAAACGTCATACCACTCTCCGGTCAATGAATCTTGACGCGTGAAAGCCTCCTCGTAATTTAAGAGCAATGCTTCATGCGAAGTGTAAAAGTCGGTTTCACGAAGGGTTCGGTAATTGTCCGAAGTAATTCCGCAAGCTGCCATGAAACGCAACGAATCGTCAATCTGACGGGATAATTCGTCGTATTTTTTACTCATTTCATTCTGTCCGACGAATCCAAGATTCCATGCGTGCACCTGATGCAAATCGGCCAGTCCTCCCGAAGCAAAGGCTCGTAGAAGGTTTAGCGTAGCCGCCGACTGGTTATACGCTTGAACCATTCGGTAGGGATCCGGAATACGGGCCGATGCGTCGAAATCGACGCCGTTAATGATATCGCCGCGATAACTTGGCAGCGTAATACCCTCAACCGTTTCATTGTCTGAAGAACGCGGTTTGGCGAATTGTCCGCCGAGACGCCCGACTTTAACAACCGGTACGCCACCGGCAAACGTCATAACAACCGCCATTTGCATCATGACTTTGAACGTATCGCGGATATTTTGAGCGTGAAATTCTGAAAAACTTTCGGCACAATCTCCACCCTGAAGCAAAAAAGCTTTTCCGTCACACACTTCGGCGAGCGCTTTTTTAAGATTTCTTGCTTCTCCAGCAAATACGAGAGGAGGATAATTGCGCAGTTGAGATTCTACCTGCTCCAAAGCGGCCTGGTCTGGATAGGTAGGCTGTTGTTTGATCGGTTTTTCTCTCCAACTGGATCGGTTCCATGCGTTCATTGATTTACTCCCCGCGCACTGCGCTAGACTATGAAAATTTTATGTCGGCGAATTTTATCGTTTTATCCTAAAAAGGGACTGATTACAGGGCACAAAAGTTATATTTATGTTTTTAAAAGTATAATAGCGCCATTACAAGAGAGCGGATAAACGGCGCCATATTTACAAAAACTGTAGATTTCCGTACTGCCGGAAAGCAAACTTAAAAGAAAGGCAAAGGGTGCAAAACAGCCAAGTCAATCTTTTTATTTCCTACTTCTGCAAAGAGCTGTCCAGTCGCCTGAGCACAATTCAATACACAGATAATCCCATAGAGCCGGTCAAATTTACGGAAATTGTGACAAATGCAACCTACGAAGCTCTCGAAAGCTATAAAGAAGGCGAAGTTGATTTGTTTATCTGTCAGCATACCCTTGCCGAACAATACAAAGACCTCGCACTTAAAAGTCTAAATTCCTATTCCGAAACAAACGATACTATCGAAAAAATTTCCGAACAACAGGCGATGATTTTCAATGAAACGCCTTCCGAAGCCTTGTTTGATATCAATTTTATCAGTAACAAGTTCACCGATATCCAGAATCATCTCAACGAAGAAGTCAGCCGTGCCAATGAAGTGATCAATCAGCTGATGGGGCATATACGTCAACTTGAGAAAAAAAATACACTTGACCCGTTAACAAAAGCCTACAACCGCTATGCCTTGCAGGATTATTTACGGACTCTTCTGTTGAAAGAAAAGTTCGATTTTAATGTCTTTGCACTGATGATCGATATCGATAATTTTAAACAAATCAATGACCAATACGGCCATATTGCCGGAGACAAAGTATTGATATTCATCACGCGATTGATGAAAAAAGCCCTTCGGGACGGAGACCGTGTTTTCCGATTCGGAGGCGAAGAATTTATCGTTCTGCTGAACCGGACCAACCTTGAAGGGGCGAAAATGGTTTCTGAACGTCTCCTCAATCTGTGTCGTCAGAATCACCCCCTTTTTCAAAACGTACGGATCGGCGTAACGCTCAGTATCGGTCTGACGAAAATCCTTGAAGGCGATAGTATCGACTCATTAATTGAGCGTTCCGACATTGCGCTATACCGTGCGAAAGCAAACGGCAAAGACCGATATGAAATGGAGTTTTAATGGAAATCAACTATTTTGACGTGGCGGCCGGTTCGATCATATTGCTATTGGGATTGAAAGGACTTATTAACGGATTCTCCAAAGAAATCTTCGGCATGGTTGGGATTGTGGGCGGCATTTATGTTGCATCCCACATTGGAGGTATTATCGGTAAATTTTTAAGCGATACCCTTTTTCATTTTGAAACCGATACGGCCGTCAATCTGATCGGTTTTGTTTTTGCACTGGGAATTTTCTGGATACTGATGGTTGCGCTTGGTTCCGGCTTCAAAAAATTGAGTACTCTGAGCGGCCTTGGACCTCTCGACCGTATCCTGGGGTTTGTCGTCGGAAGCAGCAAATTTTATTTTATTTTCTCAATCATCATATACGCATTGTTCAGCGTCACCGCAATTCGTGAAAATTTTGAAGAGAAAATGGCAAACAGTATATTCTATCATCCCATGTATGCCACCGGAAACTTTATTCTTCATATAGAAACCAACGATCTTCCAAACTTTGGCGGCGATGCCAACCAAACGGATGAGAATCAGACCAAAACCGAAAAAGACGGAGAAAAGTAATCCATGTTTACCGATTTTACCGAACGAACGATTCAATATGAAAAACTTCTCAACGATTTCAAACAGCTTCTGAAAGCGAACGGGCTCAAATTTACGATTCAGCGTGAAGTTATTCTCGAAATGCTCTATAATTCGGATGAACATTTGACTCCCGAAGCACTCCACCATCTCATTCAGGAAAAGCATCCTGATTTGAATACCGGGATCGCAACGGTTTATCGTACCCTGTCACTGCTGGAAGAATCCGAGATGGTGACTTCTTTATCGTTCGGTGCACAGGGGAAAAAATACGAACTGGGTGCCAAAGATCATCATGATCATCTAATTTGTACCAAATGCGGCAGTATTACGGAATTTGTCGACGAAGAAATCGAAAATCGGCAACAAAAAATTGCCGATACCCTTGGATTTAAAATGGAAGAGCACTCCATGCAGATTTATGGAATCTGCAAAAATTGTCAGCAGTCCACCAAAAACTGAAATACCTAATTATTTTATCAAAGAAAGGAAATACCATTGGCATTCGAAAACCAGTACATACAACAACGGATCGAAAAAGCCAATGCCCTACGAACTCTGGGCATTGACCCGTATGCAAACCATTCGGAGCGTAATACGACGATCGAAAAATTCCACAACGTTAATTCCGATTTGGCACAAAAAGAGGGGCAACGGGACGAGCACCGTCATTATACGGTCGCCGGACGCATCAAACTTTACCGTTTGATGGGCAAAGCCAGTTTTATTAAAATCGAAGACGAAAGCGGCATGCTCCAAATCTATGTCGCACGCGATAACCTTCCCGAAAATTTTTACAACGATGTTTTCAAAAAACTTGTCGAAGTCGGCGATATCGTCGAAGTGAGCGGCTATCCGTTTATCACTCAGCACGGTGAGCTCTCGTTGCATGCCGACAGTCTTAAAATTTTGACCAAAGCTATTTCTCCGTTACCGGAAAAATTCCATGGTATCCAGGATAAAGAGATGCGCTATCGCCAGCGTTATCTGGATCTGATCATGAATTCCGAAGTGCGAAAAACCTTTCATATTCGTTCCAAAGTGATCAGTCTGACACGTCGTTTTTTCGAAGACAAAGGTTTTTTGGAAGTTGAAACGCCGATGATGCACCCGATTGCAGGCGGTGCCAACGCCAAACCGTTCGTTACCCATCACAATGCACTCGGAGTAGACCGTTACTTGCGTATCGCACCGGAACTCTACCTCAAACGTCTCATCGTCGGTGGATTCGAAGCCGTTTTCGAAATCAACCGCAATTTCCGTAACGAGGGGATGGACGCGACCCATAACCCGGAATTTACCTCTATCGAGTTTTACTGGGCATTCAAAACCTATAAAGACCTGATCGCTATCACCAAAGAGTATTTTGAGTACCTCTTCGATCATCTGAACCTTCCGAAACGTCTTCCGTACGGTGAACTTGAAGTCGATTTCGACCAGTTTAGCGAGATTGAACTGGTTAAAAGTCTCAGCGTCATCGGAGGCGTTCCCGAAGAGATTGTCAACGATAAAGAGGCAATTTTGGCATTTTTGAAATCGAACAATCTTGAAGCCAACAGCGCGATGAATCTTGGACAGCTGCAAGGTGAACTCTTTGACGAATTCGTCGAAGCCAAACTGATCAATCCGACGTTCATCACACACTATCCGGTCGAAATTTCACCGCTGGCGCGTCGCAACGACGAGCGTCCAGAGCTTACCGATCGCTTTGAACTTTTTATCGCCGGACGCGAAATTGCTAACGCTTTCAGCGAATTAAACGACCCGATCGACCAACTAGAACGTTTTGAAGGTCAAATGGCGGCTAAAGATTCGGGCGATGATGAAGCCCACGAGATGGATGAAGATTTCGTCAACGCGCTCTCATACGGTATGGCGCCGACCGCTGGTCAGGGGATCGGAATCGATCGTCTGGTAATGATGTTGACCAACCAGCACTCTATTCGGGACGTATTATTGTTCCCTGCCATGAAACCTTTAAATTACAATCAAACCCAAAACGGAGAAGAAGAATGAGTTTCCTCAAAGAATTTGACAACGAAATCTATACACTGTGCGAACAAGAGCTTGAGCGCCAAACCGATCACCTCGAAATGATCGCATCGGAAAACTTTACCCTCCCGGCCGTAATGGAAGCAATGGGATCGGTATTTACGAATAAATATGCCGAAGGTTATCCGGCAAAACGCTATTACGGCGGTTGTGAATTTGCCGACGGTGTTGAACAATTGGCAATTGACCGTGCCTGCGAACTGTTCGGATGTAGTTATGCCAACGTTCAACCCCATTCAGGTTCATCGGCGAACGGTGCGGTTTATGCTGCCCTCCTTCAGGCCGGCGACAAACTCCTCGGTATGGATCTTAGCCACGGTGGGCACTTGACTCACGGTTCAAAAGTAAGTTTTTCCGGTAAAAATTACCACAGTTTTTCATACGGTGTTGAACTTGACGGACGTATCAACTACGATCGTGTTATGGACATCGCAAAGATCGTTCAGCCTAAAATCATCGTTTGCGGCGCTTCTGCTTATGCCCGCGAAATCGACTTCGCCAAATTCCGTGAAATCGCCGATGCGGTCGGTGCGATCTTGTTTGCCGATATCGCCCATATTGCCGGTCTTGTCGTTGCAGGTGAGCATCCAAGTCCGTTCCCGCATGCACACGTCGTCACGACGACAACCCACAAAACTCTTGCCGGACCACGTGGAGGTCTGATTCTCACGAACGATGAAGATATCGCCAAAAAAATCAATTCGGCTATTTTCCCGGCACTTCAGGGCGGGCCGTTGGTTCACGTCATCGCGGCCAAAGCGGTCGGGTTTAAATACAATCTTTCTGCAGAATGGAAAGCCTACGCCGCACAAGTCAAAGCAAATGCGGCCGTCCTTGCAGACGTTCTTATGAAACGCGGTTATGATATCGTCAGCGGAGGAACCGATAACCATCTTATTCTTGTCTCCTTCCTGAATAAACCGTTCAGCGGAAAAGATGCCGATGCCGCGCTCGGACGTGCGGGTATTACCGTCAATAAAAATACGGTTCCGGGTGAAACCCGTTCTCCGTTTGTTACGTCCGGTGTTCGTATCGGAAGCCCAGCATTGACGTCACGCGGTATGAAAGAAGCAGAATTTGAAATCATTGCCAACCGTATTGCAGACGTTCTGGACGATATCGACAATACGGAAAAACAAGCAGCTATCAAAGAAGAACTTAAAGCGCTTGCGAAAAATTTCGTAATCTATAACCAACCAACATATTAAACCATATTAAAGGACCCTGATGACTTCGATGGATTTGAAACTTATCAAAATAATTTCGGACCACTATTGGCTAAAACATGAAAATGTCGTCAATAAAATCGATTTCAAAGGGAGGACTTTTTTCAACAAATACGAACGGATTGAAAAACCCCTGACGCAAGCGTTGATTGATCAACACGTCAAAGGACAGATTACAATCGCCCATTCGTTGATTAATAAATTCGATAAAGTCGAAAATATCATTATCGATTACAACGGTACCGATCCTCAGCGTTTTTATCATAAAGCGCAGCTTCTGTTGCGCGAAGAGGGATTTATCAATTTTACCGCTTTTCAGACAAAGACCCCCGGGCACCTTCATCTGTACATTCATAAAGGGCATACGACTTTACAAGAAGCCAATCAACTCGGTAAAATGATTTCCATGAAACTGGCGGCCAAGCAACCAAAACAGTGGCGTATGTTCCCAACCTTGGATTTACCGGCGGAATATAATATCCTGAATCTCCCCTACGAAGTCTACGCCAAAGAGCGCGGTGCTTCGTGGTCGAAACACATGTAATGGATTTAAATCTAACTCGAAAGTAAGGAATGGGCCATCGATGGAAGAAAAAAACGAACTAAACGATATTATCCTGAATAAGCGCGGAGCAGGTTCCAATAGCAAAAAATTATTGTTGGCGATTGCTGCATTGACCCTTATTTTAATCGTTGTGCTGGTCATTATGAATTCTCTGAAAAGCGATAACGGAGAAGCCCCGGTCGTCAAAAAAGAGCCGCAGGCGCAACCAAGTGCACCGACCGAAGTGATCGATGATCCGTTGTTTGAGCCGGTGGAAGTTATTCAGGAAGGCAATAACGCAACGAGTGGCGAAGATCTGGATAAAATTGCCCAGAAAATCAAACAAGAATCGTATGACTCGGCTTCGGCACAGCCTTCTTCGGCACCGGCACCCACTCCGGCTCCGGTCTCGGTTCCGGCACCGACTGCAGTTCCAACAGCGGCGAAACCGCTTCCTAAACCTGCAGCCGCGCCGGTGAGTACCCCGGTTCCAGCCGCAACGAAACCGACAACGGTTGCTCCGGCACCGGCTGTCATCAAAGCGCCGAAAGTAGAAAGCAAACCGGTTCAGGCACCGGCAAAGGCGGAATCTCCGGTTGTCAAGACCCCTACGATCAAAAGCGTCAAAGCTGCCGAAGCCAAACCGGAAATGAAAAAAGTTTCAGAGCAGCCTTCTAAACCTGCGCCGAAACCGGCTGAAAAGCCAACACAAAAAGCGACGGAAGGCGGCACCTGGTACATTCAGGTCGGTTCATTTTCAAAAGAACCGGATCAGAAATTGTTTGAACGGATCAAAGCCAACGGTATGCAGTACAAAACCATACCAAACGGTAGCGTGACAAAAGTTTTGATCGGTCCGTTTGAAGGTAAAGCCCCGGCTTCCGATGCCATCGGAAACGTCCGAAAAAATATAGAAGCCAACGCTTTTATCACAAAGGGTTAATGTGATCGTATCACGAAAATTTCTTCTCGATCAATTCGCACCGATTGCCGTCTACGAAAAGGTCAAAACCCTTTTCAAAGGCGAAGTCTCTTTTCTCTTTGAAAGTGCGGGAAGCAGTGACGGAAATTACACCATTATCGTTGTCGGTGCACGTGAACGTCTCTCCTATTCCAATAAAACGACTTTTTATACCGATGGCAACGGAGAAGTGCAAGAAATCGCCGACTCTCCGTTTCATTTTCTCAAACGCTACTACAGCGCCATCGATCAGACATCATATCGCGAAAAAGCCAAAGAGTTCGGCGTAGGGTATATCGACGGATTTATCGGCTACATCGGCTATGATATGGTACAAGTATTTGAACCGGTCTTAGAAGGATATATGGGCAATCTGATCGATCAGACCGATACTCCGGATATGGATCTTATCCTGCCGAAGCTGACGTTTGTGGTATCGCATAAAAATACGACCATCACCATGCTCAGTTGTCTCGATTCGTTCATCGAGCGTTTTGAAGAAGTTGAAAACGCTTTGAAATCCGAGTATGCCTATACGCCGCTTATTCCCCTTAGCGATGATGAGGGGGGTGATTTTATTTTCTCGAAAGAGAAATTTTTCGACATGGTCGACGAATCGAAAAAGATGATCCGAAGCGGGGATGTATTCCAGATATTGATGACCAATCGCTATATCCGCAATGCAAAAGTCGATCCCTTCAGTTTTTACCGTATTTTGCGGCTTAAAAACCCTTCTCCTTACATGTACATCATGGAATACGAGAACTTCAGCATTGTCGGAAGTTCTCCGGAAGTGATGGTTCGATTAAGCGAAGGCGATATTCTCCTTCGCCCAATCGCCGGTACCCGTAAACGGGGCGGAACCCATGCCCGCGATCTCGAACTCGAAGAAGAGCTCCTTTCCGATCCAAAAGAGCTTGCCGAGCATCTCATGCTGATCGATCTTGGTCGCAACGATGTAGGACGCGTCGCCAAAACGGGTACGGTCAGAGTGGAAGACATGATGCACGTCGAACGCTATTCTCACGTCATGCACATCGTCTCCGATGTCCATGCGACCATCCGTGACGATAAAGATATGTTCGATCTCCTCGGTGCCGTATTTACGGCGGGAACAATGACCGGTGCACCGAAAATCCGGGCCATGGAACTCATTGCCCAGTTTGAAGGGGTAAAACGCGGGTTTTACAGCGGAACCATCGGCTATTTCGGTTTTGACGGAAACATGGACAGTGCCATTACGATCCGTACGGCGCTGATCAAACCCGACCAAGTCATCCTGCAAGCGGGGGCCGGAGTCGTCGCCGATTCTCAAAATGAACTGGAATATCTCGAGGTCACCAACAAACTCGGAGCACTCACCAGCACCCTCAACGATCTGGTCGATCCGCTGTGAAACTCTATACGATTTTCGGAGACCCCGTATCCCACTCGCGTTCTCCGTTAATGCACAATCACGTATTTCGCACCCTCGGAATCGATGGATGCTATACGCGTACTCCTCTCTCCGACGGAAATCGGCTTAAAGAAGTTTTTTTTGCCAAAGGGCTAAGCGGTGCGAATGTCACCGTTCCCCACAAAGAAGCCGCGTATCAACAATGCGACGAAGTCCGCGGCATCGCTCAAACCATCAAAGCGGTCAATACCCTCATTAACGAAAACGGCCGTTTGATCGGTTACAACACGGACGCTGAGGGGTTTATGGAAGCGATCCGCGAGTTTGGCGAATTACGCAATGCTTTGATTATCGGAGCCGGAGGAACGGCACGGGCCCTTTCGATCGTTTTTCGTGAACGCGGTATCGTTCCGACTCTCCTGAACCGTTCCGAAGGGCGGCTGGAATATTTTCGCGATCAGGGGATTGCTTCGTTTACGTGGAATACTTTTACCCCTGCTCCGTATGACCTGATCGTCAATACCACCTCTGCCGGTCTCAGTGATCAGGAATTACCCTTACCGAAAGAGTTGCTCGATTCGCTGCTCTCTCTTGCGAAAGGGGCAGTTGACGTCATTTACGGAAAACAAACCCCGTTTTTGCAAGCAGTCAAGGGACATAATCTCCCTTTCAAAGACGGATCGGATATGTTGCTCGAGCAAGGGGTATTGGCCAATCACCTTTTTATTGACAAACAGGCCGATCCTGAAACAATCCGCACGCCGATGCGGGAAAGTTTTCGTTTCTGATGAAAATCGACGGACGCTTCTGGCTAACCAAAGACGACAAAAATTTCCTGGGTTCCGGACGTATCGAACTGCTTGAACGGATCGATAAAACCGGCTCGATCCATGCCGCGGCCAAAGAGATGAAAATGAGTTATAAAGCGGCCTGGGAACGGATCAACGGAATGAACCTTCTGGCCGATCAGCCTTTAATCGAACGGACGACCGGAGGCAAAGGGGGCGGTGGAACCAAACTGACCCCTTACGCGCACGAGCTGATTAAAACGTTTCACCGTTTCAAAGAACTCCACCGCCAATTCATCGACCGTTTCTCGGAAGCGGGAGAAGATCCGGAACGACTGGCCCGAATCCTGGGACGGACGTTTCTTACCACCAGTGCCCGTAATCAGCTACCCGCAACCTTGCAAAAGATTGAAGTCGACGGATTGAATGCCGCCCTCACCCTTGCCCTTCCCGGCAACGATTTTCTCCAATCAACGATTACCGCGAAATCGGTCCATAATATGGGGCTGACTCCCGGATGCGATGCCTATGCCATCATCAAATCAAGCGATATTACCGTATTTACCTCTGAATTACCAACCAAGGAGGAGACCGACAATATCCTCTCCGGAACCGTCAAATCGATCGAGCAAATCGGCGAAAATACTGAAATCGCTTTTGAACTTGATGGGGGAACCCTGCTCATAGCTTTGCAGCACGGTCATGTTTCCAGTATGGCAAGCGGAGAACGCGGCTACATACGAATCGCACCGCAACACATTATTATCGGATTGTAATCGTTTCGGTGCTTCTAAAGTCAGGCGAGAAAGCAGCCCGTTACCAGGCTGCGAGGTATTATTTTGCGAGGATAATGAAAGAGGCTTTGATCAATGCGTAAACGGTATCGCCCACGCTGAATTTCAGATCTTCTACCGCATCTTCGGTAATGACCGCAGTTAGAGTCTGGTCACCCAATGCCAATTTCAACTCACCGTTGACAATTCCGTTTTTCACTTCCGTCACGGTCGTTTCAATAATGTTACGCGTACTGATGAGAGACGGTTTTTCTTTGGCAACCATCACAAACGGCGCTTTTACGATCGCATAGACGGTATCACCTACCGCCAATGCCATATCTTCGACCGAATCGTTGGTGACAACCGATTTCAATACAACACCTTCGCTGACGGTTACAACCACTTCGCTGTTGACTTGTCCTTTGACGATCTCGGAAATGGTCCCTTTAATCTCGTTACGTGCACTGGTTTTCATACTTAACCCTTTTGGAAAAAATATATTGTTTGCTGCGGTTGTAGAAGTATCATACTTTTTTACTTAAACTATCCATCGTTTTCATCCAATAATGGTTATTTTAATTGATACGTCAAATACGTTCCTTCCAATCATACGGACATAATGTCCTTTTATTGCATTTTTTAGCCAATAGCAGGACACAATGTCCGACTATCAAAATCAACACGACATATTCACAGAAATGATTTTAAGAAAAACAGTATATAATATACACAAATATGTCGATTTGTAAGATTTTTTTCTGGATGTTTCTAATATCAGGACATTTGGAATGTCTGATTATCAGGTAAATGTCTATGAAAATAGTACATTTTGGCTATGAATAAATAGTTAGGCTACATACAATGGGACAGGAACTTATGAATATCGAATATGACTCTTTATGCAATGAATTTTTTCATTTAGTCGAAGAAGACTCGAAAGAATCATTGGAAAAAATTTCAGAATTTTTGCTAAAAAAAGAATTTGATACGTTTGACAAGCACAACTTCCCTTATTTTGCTTGCCATGCTTTGTTACAGAAGGGACCGAGAGGGATTGACAAGCTGATAGAAATTCTAGAAAGAATAGATGGGAGTATCTATCCCAATGCAATTGTTAGAAGTTTATGGATGGCTAGTAAAGGAAAACTATATAAACCTTTGTTCTCTTCAATTTGCTCTCAATTAAGTACCCCTCTAACACAAGAAACGATGGACTATGCACGAGAGGCTTTTCTTACATTTGTAATAAAAGGTCATGTTGATCCAGAAACTTTTCATAGACTCATACAGTTTATGTATTTTCAGACTATAGAAATGGGTAGAGATAAAGATGAATATATTGAATTTCACCAAGATATATTTAATATCCTTACCGACTCAACAATTAAAATATCGCAGGATGTTATTACAGGCTTTGCATCATTGATCGATGAGCAAACAAATGAAGAAAAATATCAGTTATATTTTGAACAGCACCCTGTTTTGGTTGACCCCTTGGCGATGAGCATTATAGATAAACAAAAACTGGGTACTGAATATATTACAGATTTTGTCGTTGAAACATTGAAAGGGGATTATATACTTGTTGAAATTGAAAAACCTCAAGATAAAATCTTTACGCAAGCAGGTGATTTTTCCAGTAGTTTTTCTCATGCATTTGGTCAAGTGTTAGATTTTATTGAGTGGGTTGAAAGTAATATTGCATATGCCCAGACTAAATTGCCCGGTATCACTGCTCCAAGAGGTTTGCTTGTAATAGGTAGAAGTACTGACTTAACGAATCAGATGAGAAAAAAGTTACGTAGATTTAATCGCAATAGCAATTCAATTGAAGTTCTTACATATGATGATGTTTTATCAAGAGCAGAGTCTTTATATAACAACATTAAAAAGAAAATTTCACTTGAAGCCTAACAAATCAGAGGAGACCAATCAAAAACCCGCGGGCGGTTTTTTGATCGCTCATTTTAAACGTTATAGCTACAAGAACTTGAAATTAAATAGAGACATCATGGTGAGGATTGAAATGGATAATGTTGTCAAAAAAATATATGATACAAATCAAGTTATCGAAAAGAATATAAATAAATTTGATGATACTGAAAGGGGTTTACTTTCCCAAAATATTTTGGCGCAACTTAGAAACTTAGTTGAATACATTTTTTTGAAAATATATAATCAACGAGAAAACAAATCTCTTGAACCTAAATATGAAAACTTCAGGATTGCAGAAAAATATGTAAAACGAATTGGAACACTTAGTTTTTTAAGAAAATTTCACGATTTATTACAAATCTCTACTTCACATTATACACTTGATGAAAATGCTTCAGAAAGGTTAATGCTTAAATATTATGAATATCTTTTGAAAATAAAATTATTTTTAAAAGAGGAATACAATTTAGATGTTTTTTTAAATATCAATGAATTTCCTATAAAACTGGACAAAACTACACAAGAATATTATGAAAAGATTTCAGAAAGAGTAGATATTCCATTGATTGGGAAAACTCAAAAGGATAGATACTATATTCAAAAAATCAAACCTTTTTTTGTCAATAATAACGTTTATTATGAAGTTACATTTACAAAGTCGCATGACAAAGTAACTAAGTTTGATAGAATAATTGCCTTTACAAAACTAGATATCACTCATAATTATGCTGTTGAACTTTTTATTGGAAAAGCATATATTGAACTTTTAGGTAAACAAATGCCTATTAATATCATCCAAAATTGGGAAATATCTATAAGACCTTGTGAGCTTAATAATTTTGCAAGAATATTTGATATGTATATCAATATACAATCTGGTCATAAAGAATACAAAAAGTTAATGAACTTCCTAACCCAAACAGGTTTTAGCCTTAATGAATATGTCATTCAGGAACAAGGATATTATGATTTTGTAAAAAACAAAGTAACTGATAGCAGTAAAATACAATTTTTTGATGTGTTAGATAAGTGTAGAGAGTTGTTATTTCGTAACGGAGCAGGTTCAAATATTATCCGATATCTTCTATATATTATGAATAATAAAATTATTAAGACACAAACTCATAATGAATCAAATCATATGCTTTCCAATCTTTTACTTAAATGGGAATGTATAGCTTTTGATAACATGCCTTTTACAACTTCTTTAAAAAATCATAATCCAAGAATATATGATTTGTTTGAGTGCATAAGTAAAGAAAATAGAGAACATGAATTTTTGGCAAGATTGATTCAAAACAATACAGAAATGAAAGCAGAACTATTTACCCCACTAAATGAAGTGGAGAAATTTGATAATCTTAATGCTCTTATCAAAAAATATAACGCTCTAATTTATAGAAAAACACAGTCGAATCGCTTGATTGAGACTTATAAAGATAATTTTCTTTATATAAAAGGTTATAAAGAAAACACTATAGAAATAATAAAAAAATTAGGAAAATTATCTAATGAAGGCATTCAAAATTATTCGAATTCTGTACAAGCTTGGATTGAAGAAACGGATCATGAGATAGATTGTGAAGATAAAATGAAATTTTTAATTAAAATGTTTGAAAATTCAAAAATAGCTATGATTTATGGAGCAGCTGGAACTGGTAAATCTACAATGATAAATCATATTGCTAACTTTTTTAAAGATTATAAAAAAATATTTTTAGCGCAAACAAATCCTGCTATCGATAATTTAGATAGAAAAGTTGATGCTCCTCATTGTGAGTTTATGACAATTACAAAATTTTTATCTAAAAAAAATACAAGTACAGAATGCACTATATTATTCATAGATGAAAGTAGTACTGTAAACAATAAAGATATGCTAGATATTTTAAATAGAGCTTCTTTTACTCTTATAGTATTAGTTGGTGACATTTTTCAGATTGAATCCATAAGGTTCGGCAACTGGTTTGAAATATCAAAAGAGTTTTTACCTAAAAACTCTATATTTGAACTTACTAAACCTTATAGAAGTGAAAATGATGATTTACTTGAATTATGGGATAAAGTTCGAAACATCAAAGATGATATCTTAGAGCATATTCAAAGAAATGGATATTCAGTCAAGTTAGATGCATCGATTTTTGAAAATCATAAAGATGATGAAATCATACTTTGTTTTCATTATGATGGTGTTTACGGCATAAATAATATAAACAGATTTTTACAAACAAATAATACACATAAACCTATTGAATGGGGAAGTTTAATATATAAAATAAATGACCCCATTTTATTTAATGATACAAAAAGATTTGGGGAAGCTATATACAATAATCTTAAAGGCAAAATAGTTGGTATAAAAGTATTAGATAAACAAATTGAGTTTGAAATTGAAATAGATAAAGTAATAAATGCATTAGATACACAATGGCATGACTTTGAATTAGTACGTAGTGATATCAGAAAATCAGTTATTAGCTTTAAAGTTAATGAGTTTCCAACAACAGATGAGGATGATGAATCATCGGAAGCTATAGTTCCATTTCAAGTGGCATATGCCGTCTCTATTCATAAAGCCCAAGGCTTAGAGTATAGTTCAGTCAAGATTGTTATAACTGATGAAGTAGAGGAACAAATTACTCATAATATCTTTTATACTGCAATAACAAGAGCAAAAGAAGACTTAAAAATATACTGGTCACCTGAAACAGAAAACAAAATATTGCACGGATTAAAACAAAGGAACAATAATAAAGATGTTGGGCTACTTAGAGGAATGATGAAAGAAGAAACTTGAAAGACATCTCATATCAAGCTGTAATAAAACCTAATAAAAAAAACCAGCAGAATTCATACCACATCAAATCTTGCAAACCAATATGTCCCTCTCGACCCTCAGATCCTTTTGCTTTGCAATAGGATCATGGATCACCAACCATGCTAATACTAAAATCCTAATGCATAGCAATTTCTATTGCATAATCCAGTTTATACAAAAATTATATTTGTAACAATTTTGTAATTATTTAAGCTTTTATTGTCTACAATTCGCTATATCAAAACAAATATAACGAAATTGTAGCAATAGTGCGCGCATAGTTCTTGCATTTTTAGAAGCATGATCGTTATATCATCATAGATACTAAGGAGTTAGGATGAAATTACTTAAAATTGCTCTTGCGTCTATTGCGTTTGCATCGGCGCTTGCTGCTCAGACTATAACCGTTGCCGCTGCGGCCAATATGAAATATGCCATTGCCGATATCGCCAAAGCCTTTAGTGCCGAGAGCGGTATCGACGTTAAAATCATTACCGGTGCATCCGGAAAATTAACCCAGCAAATCATGAGCGGTGCTCCTTACGATGCCTTTTTATCCGCCGACGTCGAATATCCGGCCAAACTGGTTCAGGGGGGATATACGACAACTCCTTCTCAGGTATATGCCTTTGGTACGCTGGTACTGTGGAGCGATACGGGTGTCGATCTCTCCAAAGGGGTTAACGTCGTCGCTGATCCGAACGTCAAAAAAATCGCCGTTGCCAATCCGAAAACGGCTCCTTACGGCATCGAAGCGATGAATGCCCTGAAATATTACAAAATGAGTGATGCGGCCGCTTCGAAAATCGTCACGGCGGAATCGATCTCACAGGCCGCAACCTATGTATCGTCTAAATCGGTGGACGTCGGATTTATGGCCAAATCGATTGTCCTATCTCCCGAGATGAAAAATGTGGGTAAATGGGTGGAAGTCGATGATAAAGCCTACAATACGATCGATCAGGCCATGGTCGGACTGAAAAACGGCGCTCCCGAAAATCAAATCGGCGCTAAAAAGTTTCTGCGCTTCATGTCATCGGCAAAAGCACAAACAATTTTAAAAGAGAGCGGATACGGCTTACCGAAAAAATAGTCTCCCTGCCCCGGCAGAGACTATAGCATCGAAAAGCTATCCGATTATTTTGTTTAGACATCGTTATATCAAAAAATATACATAGGGTTTCACATGTCAAAATTCAGTATTGCAACAGCACTTATTTTAGGAACGGTCCTCTCCGCTTCGGCGGCAGACGATCTGGCAAGCGCCTTTAAAGACGGTAAATTTGAAGGTCGCCTTCGCACGCAGTATTTCGCTACCGATTGGGAAAACCCGGCCAAAGACAGTGCCACGGGTTTTGCCCTCGGCGGAAGTTTGCTGTATAAAACGGCACCTCTGTACGGTTTTAGTTTTGGAACGGGACTCTATACGACCCAAAATCCGTTCGAGCTGACCGATCCGACCGACGGTGCAACCGCCGCAACGTCCAAAGACCTTTTCAGCCGCGATTCTACCCGCGATGCAACCGGCAAAAAAGTTTCCGATCCGTACGGTGACGGATATGCCGTATTGGCACAGGCTTATCTGCAATACGACATTGCCAAAAGTAAAATACGTGCCGGCCGCATGCTGATGACTAATCCGTGGATCACTCCGAACGATACCAAAATGATCCCGATTGCGGCGCAAGGGGTCGATTTCATCTCGAATGATCTGACGAATACCAAGTTTCAGGTCGATTACATCGATGCGATCAAAGAACGGGGTATGACCTATTTCGGCAACATGGCCGATACACTCGATACACCCGATAAAATCGCGGCATGGTATAAAACCCATTACAACAGTTCGGCCGCAGGAATCCACGGGGATGCTCCGGGAGTCGGTGTCGCAGGGCTCACCAACAAATCGATCGATAACCTTGAACTGCAAGCGTGGGCAATGCATTGGAACGATCTGGTCGATCAGTACCGTGTCGAAGCCAATTATGCGCTTGAAGCGGGGGATGTCATCCTTGGCTTCGGCGGCTTGTATTTGAAACAAAATGACCAGGGGGCCGGAGCGATCATCCTGCCGAAAACCAACAACAAAGACAGCGATAACAGCGTCGACAGTTATCTCTACGCCCTGCGCATCACGGCAAACTACCGTGCGGCCAAATTATTGCTCGCAACCTCGCATACGGATGAGGGAGGTGACATCATCGCTCCCTGGCGCGGATTCCCGACGCAAGGGTATACGCGCAGCATGACGCAAACCGATTGGACGGCCAATACGAGTGCCTATAAAGCGGAAATCGATTATGACTGGAATGCCCTTGTTCCGGGAATGTCGACCATGTTGAGCTACGCGTTTTACGATCGCGATCCGAACAAAAAACCGTATCAGAGCCTCACCGACCGCGGATATCAAAACGGCGATACGCGTCAATGGAATTTCGATGTCGTCTATAAGCTTTCGGGAAGTTTCAAAGGGACGGAACTCAAAGCACGTTTGATGGATCAGCAAAACGACACGACGGCAACCTACGCAACCGATACGTCAAATCGGGAGATGCGTTTGGAAGCGAATTATCGCTTCTAACGATCAATAATCGGCTGCCCTCCGTAACCGGACGGCAGTCATCGAGGAGGAGATTATGAGTAGAGGCGACAGGAGCGTTTGTCTGCGGTTACACCAAATCCCTGTCGTCTCCCCTGATAATCTCAGCAAATATCATTCTAGCAAAGGATCGACCATGAATCATCTCATTACCCCCGAAGGAACCACCATTACCGCTTTTAGTGCCTGCGGAACCAAACCGTTTCAGCCTGCCAGCGATACGCCGCATACGGCCGAAGCCAAAATAGACATCATTTATCCCGAAGTTCCCTTTCCGACTCCGGCCTTGGTTCGTGAATGGGGAGAAGAGAAAATCCGTACCATGGTACGACATCACCATCAACTCTTGCGCAAAAGTACGATCGGATCACTCTTCGGTCCGGACGATGCCGCGTTTGCCTTTGCGACCGAAAAAACGGCCGATTTTTTTGTCGAGGCGCTCGGCGGAACCAAAGCGTATACCCCGGTTCAGGGCCATCCGGCACTTCGAATGCGCCATTTTCATATCACTATCGATGAAAAAGCCCGCGATATCTGGCTTATGATGTATAAAAAAACGATTCGTGACCTCTCGATGCCGAGTCATCTCATCGAAGAGTTCTGGAATTGGATCGAACCGTTATCGATCCGTATGATCAATCGCCGAACAACGGTTGCCCCTATCGAGAGATATCCCTATGAGGGTATTTGGACGCCTGCTCAAAAAGAGGAAAACTAAAATGTCTTTTTTTAGCCCAATCGTTATATCACAACAGATACAACAATCCGACTCACGTCTTCAATGGAAGGCGCTGGCAGCTTCCGTCGCATTGCACGGATCGTTGCTCGCCGCGGCATTGAACCTGTATGCCTACCATAACACGCCCGAAGAGCTGCCATCCGAACGGATCACCATCTCACTGAGTGATTTTATCGATGACACCGGTGATCATAACCGTCTTGAATCGTCCGGTAAACCGGTGGAACGTGTTCTACCAAAACCGCTCAAAGTTCCTACTAAACCTCTCGTGACTCATCACGTCCAGCCGACCTCCTCCGTACCGGCAACGACCCCTTTGGAGAAACCGACCGCAACCCCACCGGTTTCTCCTGAGGCGTCCGCGCCCCTAGAACGTGCGGTTTCAATGCCGGCTTCATCTTCGTCGGATGCACCCATTGATTCTCCACAATCACCACCCACTCCTGTTTACGAATTACCAAAATCTTCCCTTCGGGGAAATGAGATCGGCGGAGCGGCGTTGGGACACATACGTTCTATGATCGAGAGTGCCATAACCTACCCCACCATCGCTAGAAAGCTGCATCTAGAGGGGGTAGTTACGGTCTCTTTCGTCCTCAATTCCGACGGTACGATTAAGCTTGCCAAGGTGGAATCCACCAGCGGAAGCCGTCTGCTCGATACCAAGGCGGTCGAAACGATTCTCAGCCTCAGCGGTGATTATCCCAAACTCGGAAAAACCGTTGAATTGAGTATCCCGATCGCTTTTTCACTCACCAAATCTTAAGGAAAATTAGTATGAAACGTCTGTTGTATCCCCTAGTGGCCATTACCCTCGCCGCCTCGCTGAATGCCAAAACACTCAGCGATGCCGAAGGGCGAAAAGTTACGTTGCCCGACCGTGTCGATAAAGTATTCGGTTCATCACCGCCGATGACCTATCTCATGTATACCCTGAATCCAGACAAAATGGTCGGGCTCAATTTCAAGGCCAAAAATCCGAACAACGGTGCCGAAGAACCGTTTATCGATCGCAAGTTCCTTTCCCTGCCCGTCATCGGATCGTTCCATGGAGGGGGACAGGGGATCAACCTCGAAACACTGATCGGCAGCCATCCCCAGATGATTCTGCTCTGGCAGGACGATATGATGGTTAAAACGGTCCGTCAGGAGATCGATAAAACCGGTATCCCCTACGTCATGGTTCCGTTTCGCAAAATAAACGACATGCCCAAAGCGTTTCGACTGGCGGGTGAGGCAATCGGTGAGAGCGAACGGGGGAATACCCTGGCCCGATACGCCGATAATGTCATCGATGAGGTTTCCAAAGCGGCACGTTCCGAAAAAGCGGCACGCTATTACTACGCCGAGGGGCTGGACGGCCTCTCGACCGAATGCGACCAATCGTTTCACGTCGAAGCACTCAACTTTGCGGGGGGAGAAAACGTCCACAAATGCCAGCAACACGGTCTGCTGGGGCTTGAAAAAATCACGTTCGAAACCCTTCTCAAATACGATCCGGACGTCATCGTCGTCCAGAACCGTTCCGTCTACAACGATCTTATCAACGATCCGATGTGGAAAAGTCTCCGTGCGGTCAAAAACGGCCGTATCCATCTCGTCCCGGTACAACCGTTTAACTGGATCGATCGGCCTCCATCGTTTATGCGCGTGATCGGCGTCCAATGGCTCACATCCGTGTTTCATCCCAACGCCTACAAAGCCAATCTTCATCAGCGGATCAAAGAGTTTTACAAACTCTATCTGCGCGTAGAGGTCAACGAAGCCCAAATCAAAACCCTTTTAGGAGAAGAAAAATGAAACTTCCACTGCTTATGCTCTCGATTGCCGCGTGCAGCGCGCTGATGGCCGCATCACCCGTAAGCGTCGAAAAAATCGTCGTCAACGACACCGCCATGGACGATGAGGTAATGATTGCCGACACGAACGCCTCGAGCGGGGCTCAGTCGTTTACCGGTAAAAGCATCGCCACCCTCAGTACGCAGGCCAACATGAATCCCTACAGCGTCATACAGTATTCCCCATCGGTCAACTATACGCCCGTAGATCAATCCGGTTCAAACGAACCCTCCTACCACGACCCTATCCGTATCCGCGGAAAATCGCAAACCGGGCCCGGCGGGGTATTCCTGATCGACGGTTTGCCGGTATCGAGCAACCCCGGCGGCGGTAAACAGATGATCGATCTCGAAAACGTCGCATCGATCGATCTGCTCAAAGGGTTCATTCCCAGCGAGAAAAATATCGGTTTTTCCAGTCTCATCGGTAAAGTGGATATGAACATTCTCCGCCCTTCGAATAAAATGGGGGCCACTGTCTCCCAAGGATTCGGTTCGGACGATTTTCAACGTACATTTGTCCGCTTCGACACGGGTAAAATCGGCGATTTCGCCCTATTCGGCTCTTTTTCGAATCTCTCCACCGATAAAACCAAAGGGGAAGGCGAACTCGACCGCAGCAACGGCATGATCGGGATGACGTATCATCCCAATGACGCGTTCAAAGCCGAACTTTTTGCGATACGCAACGTAGACAACCATCACAATTATTACAATCTCAATTATGCCGAAGCCGGCAATCTCGGGGCCAATTACAAAAAAGAGTACGGCACGGTCCAGCCTACCGGCAATAACGACGTCAATTATTACGACTGGAACCGACAGAATTTCAATACGACATCGGTGCTCGGAAATTTCGAGTACACCCCTACCTCTTCGGATAAATTTACCTTCAAACCGTATTACAAAGAGGATAAAGGGGATTACTGGTTTTCCAAATTCGATTCCGATCCCACGAAACAGCGCGTCATCAACTGGCGGATCGACCACGATCTCTTCGGTGCTACGGCGGCGTATGAGCATATCTTCTCCGAAGCGCTGGTCGCCAAACTCGGCTATTGGTACCACCGCCAACAACCGCCGGGGCCTCCTTCGGATCAGGTCAAATACCAAGTCGTCAACGGCAGTCTGGTATTCAACGGCTACGTAGTCCTCTCGGATAACGACTACCATACGATCCAATCGCCGTTCATGGAACTCAGCGGTACGATCGGGCGTTTTAATTACCAGGCCGGGGCACGCTATCAAACGTTTACCCTTGGATCACTCCACAGCTATACCAACGGAAATCAGACCGGTGCGGCGAATCCCGATTACGATGCGGCGATCGCATCGGGGACTCTTGATCCGTGGGCAAGCGTCGATGCCAAAACGTTTCATACCTTTCTCCCATCCCTGTACCTCGGGTACGATTTGGGGAACCGGACCACTCTCTATGCCGATTACAGCCGTACGTACGGATTTGACGTCAATCTCTTTCCGACCTACGTCTCGAACCGTTCCAATTTTGTCGCCCAGGGGGTAACGCTCCAACAGCTGTGGGATAAACTCGATCTGGAGACCTCCGATAACATCGACGTCGGACTCAAAACCTCCGTAGGTGCCGTAACGCTCAATCCGAATCTCTACGTCTCGTTCGTCAAGAACAAACAGGCCAACGTCTACGACCCCCAATTCGGGGTATCGTATCCGGCCAACGTCGGGGATGCACAGGGATACGGCGCGGAGTTTTCGGCGTACGGTCCGATCAGTGAAAATCTGGAATTCCTGATGGGACTTTCGTATAACCGCTACGAGTTTACGCAGAATTTTGCAACGGGATCGGCATCGACGGCGAACGTCGAGGGCAATCAACTCCCCGATGCGCCGAAATACATGGCCAAAGGGGCCCTCTCCTATCATCTGGGGCAATGGACGCTGACACCGAGCGTACGGTATACCTCAAGCCGTTACGGAGACGTCTACAACAAAGAAAAAGTGGATTCCTATACGCTGGTCGATTTTGACGCTTCGTATCAGGCCGGCAGTTTCATGGGATCGAAAAGTACCCTCTTTCGTCTGACGGCTACGAACCTGACCAACGAAAAATACATCGCGACGATCAACGCCGCCGACAACTATCTCGCCGCACTGACGTCGGCTACGACCTATCAGACCGGAGCGCCGTTCGGACTCTACGGCAGTATCAATCTCAAGTTCTAGGATAGAAAATGGGTGGTTTCAAGGCATTCGGCCTGATTACGTCAACGTTGTTTTTACTGATCGTAGCGGCCGTCATTTCGCTTCTGTGGGGGCAATATCCGATCGATTTTCCCACCTTCACGGGATATCTCGATTATCGATTTTTCGGAGGGGAATCCTCCGATACCTATACCCTGCTGGACAATATCATTTTACAAATCCGATTGCCGAGGATATTACTGGCCATCCTGATCGGCTCGGCCCTCGCGGTATCGGGCAGCGCGTTTCAGGCCATGTTCGTCAATCCCCTCGTCTCACCGGGCATTCTTGGGGTTCTGGCCGGCGCATCTTTCGGTGCGGCCGTCGGCATGCTGATCAGTGAACACTGGTACATCGTTCAGATACTCGCGTTCGCATTCGGATTCGTCGCCGTGGGTGTAGCCGTACTCATCGGTTCGATGGTGCACAACTCGCGCTCGACGATCATGCTGGTTCTGGGCGGAGTCATCAGCAGTTCTCTTTTTACGGCGCTCCTCTCGGTCGTCAAATACGTCGCCGATCCCTACAGCACCCTCCCGGCCATCGTCTACTGGCTGATGGGGAGTCTGACGATGGCCGATCTGCACGGTGTAATGCTAGTCAGCATCCCGATGCTCTCCAGTATTGCCGGATTGATCGTATTGTCCAAGTATTTCGATCTTTTAAGTCTCGGAGACGAAGAGGCCAAATCGCTCGGCGTCAACGTAACCCTGATCCGGACCGCAGCCATCATTCTCGCCACGCTCGCCAGTTCCCTTTCGGTCGTCATGGCGGGAATCATCGGCTGGGTGGGACTCATCATCCCGCACATCGTCCGTATGGCCGTCGGTCCCTCGCACCGTCTCCTCGTCCCTCTTTCGGCGATCGTCGGGGGGATATTTTTGCTTGTCGCCGATTCCATCTCACGATTGGCACTCAGCGTCGAAATTCCGATCGGTATTCTGACGTCGCTGATCGGGATACCGGTATTCATCGTCGTACTTAAACACGCGAGGGCAGCATGGAACTAAAACCCATTATCACCGTCGAAGGTCTCTCGTTTTCCTACCCGACCAAAAAAGTTTTGGACAATATCTCGTTCTCCCTCAACAAAGGGGACGTCGTCAGTCTCCTCGGCCCGAACGGATGCGGCAAAAGCACTCTGATACGGCTGATGCTCCGATTGATTCGCGGCTCGGGGGATATTTGGCTCAAAGGGTATCCGATCGAACGCTATTCGCACCGTGACATCGCATCCCACATTGCCTATATCCCGCAATACCACAACGTGCCGTTTAACTACTCGGTCCACGAAATGGTCGTTATGGGACGGGTCTCGAAACTGGGACTGTTCGCTTCCCCCTCGCGGCATGATCGCGACGTCGCGATGCAATCGCTGGAACGGGTCGGAATGGATCATCTCTCAAAACGCCCTTTCGGACAGCTCAGCGGCGGCCAAAAACAGCTCGTGCTGATCGCCCGGGCACTCTCGCAGGAGGTTGATACCTTCATCATGGACGAACCGGTCTCGGGTCTGGACTACGGCAACCAGATCCGCTTACTCGACCTGATCCGCGAACTTGGGCAACAGGGATATACGTTTTTGAAAACGACCCATTACCCCGACCATGCCCTTCTCGTCTCGAACCGCGTCATCGTCATGGACGGCGGACGCATCCTCGATGACGGGTTGCCGCACGACGTCATAACCTCCGATATGGTTGCGCACCTCTACGGAATCGATGCCGATCTGGTCCCGCATAAAGAATATCTTCGATGTTTACCCGTATTTAGAAAGGACGTGTCACGATGAAATACTGTATTGCCCTAATGTTCTTTTTTTTAGCCGTTTCCGCACAGTCGCGCATCATTACCGACGATTACGGAAGGCAGGTCAACGTCCCTGAACGGATCGCTTCGATCTATGCCGCGTCCCCTCCGCTGACGATGAGCGTCGTCGCGTTCGATCCCTCGCTGGTATGCGCACTCAATGTTCCGATGAGCGATACCCAAAAACGCTATGCCGGGGCCGCTGCCGCCCGTCCGGTTGCCGGAGGATTTTTCGGTCAGGGAAATACCCCAAATTACGAGATAATCGCCGCGGCCAAGCCTGACGTGATTTTGATGTGGGGAAAAATGACGGGATACCAAAATGCCCTCACCAAACTCTCCGCACTCCATATTCCCGTCATCATGGTGCGCAACGATTCGATCAACGACCTCATAGGACAGTTCGAACTTCTGGGCAAACTGACCGGAAATACGCGACGCTCCGATGCGCTGGTCTCTTATACCAAAGAGACGCTCGGAATGATCGAATCGCTCCAGAGCAAAATCGACGCACGCAAAGCGGTGCGGTACTACTTTGCCGAAGGGAGCGACGGTATGTCCAGCGAATGCGACGGTTCTTTCCATCTCGAACCGTTTGGCTATGCCGGAGGGAAAAATGCCCTGAGCTGCAAAATGTCATCCAATTTCGGTATGGAAAAAATGTCGATGGAGACGATTTTGATGGCGGATCCGGACGTTATCGTCGCGATGGAACCCTCATTTGCCGAATCGGTGGTTCAAGACCCGCGATGGCAGAATCTCCGTGCGGTCAAAAACCGCCGGGTTCTCAGCGTCCCCTCGATACCGTTCAATACGATCAGCCGACCTCCCTCGTTTATGCGACTGCTGGGAATACGCTGGCTGATCCATTCGTTTTATCCCGACCTCATCGGTCCTATGGAATCGGAACAGCGCCGTTTCGACAAACTCTTTTTCCCTTTTTACAAAGGGTAAAAAAATTTTCAATTCGCTATATCAAAAAAGATACTATCAAACGGAGTCCATATAATGAAATTTTCTTACCCCTTCCCTACGCCGTTCATGAGCCTGATTGCCGCGACCTTGCTGGTTTCCGTACTTCAGGCCGATACGCCTACTTCCCTTTCTACCGTGACGGTCACCGCACCCGATACACCCGAACGCGACGATCTCAAACCCCAAAGCGTTACCAACCTCTATCGGACCGAATCGACGATGCAACCGGGCGTCGAAACTTTTACCCGCACAGAGATCGAAGCCTACAGTCCGAGAGATATTTTCGATCTTCTGGACAAAGCTTCTGGGATCAACCTCACCTATCAGGGACGTCGCAGCCCTTACAACATCGAAGAGAGGGGCGGCGGAAATCTGACCTATATTCTCGACGGTGCGATCCTCCCCCCCTCCACCAGCCGAATTCTCCAAAAAATTCCGATGGCTGCCATCGAAGAGATCCAGATTATCCGCGGTTCTACCTCGCTGAGCGTCGCTCCTTCCATCACCGTCGGAGCCAGCAGCAGCGGTTCGGGGCTTAATACCGGATTTGTCATCATCCGTACGAAACAACCTTCAAAAACCGAAGGGGTCATCAGCGGCTACCTCGAAAAAACCGAATCCCTCCCGACGGCGGACGGCGAAAGCCTTTACGTCGGTACCCGTTTTGGCTCAAACCTATCTGGTCTTGGCGGATACATCGGAGGGGTACTCGCCCGTTACGACCGTCCCTCGGTCGATTCGAGGTTTGACGGCAGCGACGCCGACTCCGGGATGATTACCGGCGGTCTGACCTATGGGCGTTTCAATCTTAACCTGATGGGCTACAAAGACAGCGGACGTTTCGAGATGCAGCGCGGTATCACCCTCGCAGGCACACTGGCCAACGACAGATGGTATTACGATCCGTTGAAAACCGACATATTTTCCGCCGACATGGGGATGCAATGGAACGAAAACCATACTACTCTTGCCTCCGTTTTCAAAACCAAATATCGCCAGAACGAACACAATGAGAATTTTGCAACCGCAGCGGCCTCGACCCGCCATTACGAAGAGGAGACCAGCGGCTATAGCCTCCGCCACAACATCCAATACGGCAATACCCTCATTCAGCTGGGAGGTCAGATTATCAACAGTACCGGATTCGGTGCCAACCTCTACAATGCCTACAGCAATTACGATACGACGATTACCGGATGGTCCGCATCGGCCGAACAAAAACTCTTCGACGGAGCCTTGGTCCTCAATGCCGGATATCGGCAGGATACGAAACACATCGATACCTCCAGTACCAGCGTCGCCAACAATGACGTCGGCAATGGGGCCGATATGGCTCCGGCACGTATCTTCGCCCTCGGAGCCCGCTGGCAGATCGCCGACGCGTACGCACTCAGCGGACGATACTACAACGGAGATCAGGGAACTTCGGGCGATTACGATCTCAAAACCGCGACGGGAACTCCGCTCCACGCCGAGAAACAAAACCGGATCGAAATTACCGCCGAGGCTTCGCCCGTACGCTATTTCAGACCGGCACTGACGTGGTTCGACGTCCAGATTGACAATGCCAAGACCGAAACGTCGCAAACCTATACGGTCAACGGACTCGATTACTACTATTTCACCGAATACGATACCCACGGCCGCGGTATCGAACTCGCCCTCAAAGGGGATATCGGGCCCAATACCTCCTACGCGTTTTCGTGGACCCGGATGATCGATGACAAAACAACCAAAAACGGTATCACCACGAATGAAGCGGGTGCCTATTCCCCCGAAAATCTCTACAGCGCGCTGATATCTCACAAATGGGAAAATCTGCGGGCGAATCTCTCGGCCAAAAAAGTTTCGTCGTGGTACCTGACCCAAAGTCCGGCCGGACTGATCAACGCCCCCTTGGGAGACTATACGCGCGTCGATGCCAACATCGCCGGAGATTTCCGCTACCGGAATCAAACCTATACGGCCAAACTCTACGCACGTAATCTCGGCAACGAACACTATTCGACCAAATACGTCACCGGATACTATCCGGACCGCGGGCGCGTCGTCGGTCTTGAACTCAGTATGGCGTTTTAAGGAAGCATCATGAAAGGCGCCACCGATCCACACGGTTTTGACCGAATCGTCCGCGAAATTTTCGCCCCAATTTATCCCGTCATCGCCGAACAGATTATCGAAGCGACCGCAACCCGTTCGGGCAAATGTCTCGATGCCGGGTGCGGTACCGGGGCACTGGGGATCGCTCTGAGTCGCATCAGCGATCTGCACGTCACGTTTTTTGACCAGTCCGAAACGATGCTGAATCTGGCGACCGGTTATGCCGAACAACACGGCATTGCGTCCAAAAGTTCGTTTTTGCAAGGCGACATCCATGCGATCCCTCTCCCGGACAACGATCTCGATCTCGTCGTCAGCCGCGGGTCCTCACCCTTTTGGGATGATTGGTTTCAAGCCTACTCCGAGATACTCCGTATCCTCAAACCCGGAGGGAAAGCCTACATCGGCGGAGGGTTCGGCAATGCCGCCCTCCGAGAGGCGATCCTGCAGGCCATGTACGAACGTAATCCGGACTGGAGGAATCCGTTCAAAGAGCGTATCAAACCCGAAAGAGACGCCCTGCCGGGAATTTTGGGCCGCCTCAATCCGTACGCGTTTCACTTTATCGACGATGAAAGCGGTTTTTGGGCCCTGATTACCAAATAGACCTTACGCACGTTTCAACGAAGTGCGTAGAAGAATTTCAGTCCCTGCCGCTAAAACGGATATATCCGTTTTGGTGCGTGACATCACCGGATAAGAAAGGAATAATCCCTATGACCCTAGGTCTCTTTTGCCTCAGCGAACACTACGGCAACGATCTGAACCACAGCCTCGTCAGTCAGCTCGATCTGATCGAGTACGCCGATCTGCTGGGCTTTGATGAAGTATGGTTCGCCGAGCACCACTTCAACCCTTTTAGCGTTATCCCCGATCCCAGTTCCCTGATCGCATTCGCAGCGGCCCGGACCAAACGGATACGCCTCGGTACGGCCGGGTATCTCGCGCCGTTTTATCACCCCGTCCGGCTTGCCGAATCGATCGCGGTACTCGACCATCTCAGCGGCGGCCGCATCAACGCGGGATTTGCCAAAGGGGGATTCGCCCCCGATACCCGGCACTTTCTACAATCCAAAGAGGAGCTGCGCGATCTGATGTTTGAAACGGTCGAGTGCGTCGATCGTCTTCTTCACGGACGAAACGTTACCTGCAAAGGGCGTTTCGTTCAAACCGACGGTACTACGATCGCTCCGCCCCCCGTCCAATATCCCGTCCCTTTTTACATAGCGACCTTCTCCTCCCGTGAGACGATCGAATTCGCCGCCCAACACGGATACGGTCTGATGATGTCGCAGGGTGCGACGTTAAACGAATGCATCGAGGCCCAGAACCTCTACCGTTCCATCGCCGGATACGATCCGCAAATGGTGGTTTTACGGGTCTTCTATCTCGCCGACAGCTACGAAGAAGCCGCGCTCAACGCAATCCCCGGTATCGACCATTTCGTCAAATGCATGCGCGCCGTACAGGCCGAGCAGACCCAGCCGACGTTTGATCTTGAAAATTACCGGAAACTGCTGGAGCAACGGACGGCTTTTTTCGACGGTCAGAAATTTTTTGACAATGCCGTACTGGGTTCGCCTGAGGATTGCGCCCGTATTCTTCAAACCCTGAATGAGGAGATTACCCATCTCCATCTGGCCCTGAAACCCGCATCGTTCGATCCCGCACTCAATGCCAAAATGCTTGAACGGTTTGTCAACGACGTCATCCCCCAACTACACCTTAAGGAAAACGAATGAAAAAGCACCTCTTATTGCTATCCCTGGCCGCTTCGGCCATGCTTGCCGATACCTTTACGCTGGGACAGGTAAACGTCCTCAACGCTCCGATGGATGAAAACCCGTTTGAAGAGGCGGTGACGCCGGAGATGATCGAGCGTACCAATGCCGAAAACGTCGCCTCCGCACTGGATAATCTCAGCGGTATCAACATCGACAATCAAGGGGGCCGCGGGGAAACAACCCTGTACGTCCGGGGATTCGACGCCCGTCACGTCGGAGTATTCATCGACGGGATTCCCGTCTACGTTCCCTACGACGGAAATTTCGACTACGGCCGCTTCCTGACGGCCGACATCGGCCAGATCGACGTCGCGAAGGGTTTCAGTTCCATAGCCTACGGAGCCAATACGATGGGGGGAGTCGTGAACATCGTCTCCAAAAAACCGACCCGTCCGCTTGAAGGGAACGTCAAAACCGGTATGGTCCTGGACAGCGAGGGATCGCTCTCCCGTACCGTCAGTTCACTCAACGTCGGTACCCGGAAAGACCATTTTTACGCCCAGCTCGGAGCCGTCTACGCCGATCAGGATCATTTTCGCCTCAGCGACAACTATACGGCTACGGCGACCCAACCCGCGGGTGAGCGTCTCCGATCGGCCAGCGAAGATTACAAAGTAAGCCTAAAAGCCGGATACGTCGCCGACGACGGCAGTGAAATCGCCGCAGGTTACGCCAAACAAAACGGCCAGAAACAACAGCCCCCGGTCACCGACACCAGCTTCAGCAAGGTCAAATACTGGGATTGGCCGTATTGGGACAAAGAGACGTTCTTCCTCACGGGGCAAAAAAATCTCTCCAACGGGTATCTCAAAGCCATGGCCTACTACGATACCTTCAAAAATTCCCTGTACGCCTACGACGACGCCACCTATTCAACCATGACGAAAGGCTCGTCGTTTAAAAGCAAATACGACGATTACAGCGCCGGTGCCCGTCTCGAATACGGGGTCGATCTGGGAAGCCATACCCTCACCGCCGCAGCCAATTACAAAAAAGACGTCCACCGGGGTTACGATATCAGCAAAACAACCGGCGTTGAAACCCTCACCGAAAACTACGAAGACCACACCATCTCCGTGGGACTCGAAGACGTCTATGCCCTGTCGTCCAAATGGCAGATTCTCGGCGGCATAAGCTATGACCGACGAGAGGGGGATAAACTCTACGATACGACCACGGCGTATCAGAATCTTCTCTCCCTGACGGCCCAGGATGCGATCAATCCCGAAGCCGCCCTCGTCTATTCTCCCGACGTATCATCGAAAATCCGGGCCAGCATCGCACGAAAAACCTATCTTCCCTCGATGAAAGAGCGCTATTCGCGCCGTTTGGGTCAGGCAATCCCCAATCCCGATCTCACCAACGAACAGGCGACCCATTATGAGTTAAGTTACCAGAAACGTTTTGATCAGGTTACGGCCCGCGTCAATGCCTTCATCACCCACCGCGAAGACGCCATCCAAAACGTGATCGACACGACTACCGGACTCTATCAGTTCCGCAACACGGGAACCTACGACCACCGCGGAGGCGAAGCGGAATTCTCCTACCGCGGCGACGGAGTGAACGCCGGAGGAAACTACACCTATATTTCGGTCAAAAACTGCGACAACGACGGGATCAAAATCATCGACGTACCCAAACACCAGCTCTACGCTTACGTCGAAAAAGAGCTCGGATTGGGCTTCTCCCTCTACGGCGACATGAAGTTCCGCAAAGGGGCATACGAACAAAAACTCGACGGTTCCTATACGCTCAATACGACCTATGCGACTTTCGACCTCAAAGCGCTCTACAAACCGACCCGTTCGATCAGTGCCGAAATCGGCGTCAAAAACCTCACGGACAAACTCTACGCGTACGACATGGGCTACCCGATGGCCGGACGCGAGTTTTTCGCCAATATCGGGTATAATTTCTGATGCGTACTATCAGAGTATACATAACGCTTCTCTTCCTCGCCGCCGTCCATTTGCAGGGGGCCGATACCCCTTCGTTGCGGATTGCCGTGATCGGAGGGATCGAGAGTAGCGGGCTATGGCAAAAAATCGGCTCTGCCTTCCGCCGGGAGTCGGGGATCGGGATCGAGACCGCCATTGCTGGAACGAAACATGAACTTGATGCGTATTGCCGTACCCATGAGGTCGATTTGGTCACGATGCACGCCAGCGATACGATGGCCGATCTCGCCGCCGACGGGTTTGTCGAGAATCTTCTCCCCTGGGCGCGAAATTCGCAGATGATTCTCGCAGCCCGCGGCAATCCGGCCGGAATTTCCCGCGAGGAACCGCTGGAAAAAGCACTGGCAAAAATCACCGCATCCCAGGCGCCTTTCATCGTCCATGCCAGCGGCGGGACGTTTGAAGTGTTCGGCGAACTTGCCCATGCCTACGGGTTCCGTCTCCCGGATGAGCGGCTGCGCTTCACCGCCGCAAAACGGGGGTTCATGAACGACGTCGTTGCAGAAAACGGATATACCCTTTATGGGGTCATCCCCTATCTGTTGCAAAAACAGCACCATCCGATGATCGACGGGTACGTTTACGACGATCCGAAGCTCCGGCGCCCCTACCTGGCGGCGATCGGAACAGAGGCCCGTATCGGGGCCAAACGGCATGAAGATGCCCAAAAACTGCTGGCTTTTCTCGTCTGCGACGAAACGCAGCAAATGATTAAAACTTTCCGGATCGAGGGACATGAGAACGTTCCCGTCTTTTTTCCGGTCAAACCGTAGGAGGATTACACGATGTTTTTAGAACCGATCGATTTCGCCCGAATGTACCGCGACCACAAAGAAGCCACCGATTTCAAAGGCAAAAGCAGTACCGACTGGGACGAAAAGTCCAAAGATATGGCCGTTTCGGTCATCAATACCCCCTACGTCGACGACTTCATCTCCCGCATGAAACTCAGCGGTGACGAGGTCGTCCTCGATATCGGATGCGGACCCGGCACGCTGGCGGTTCCCCTGGCCAAAAAGGTACGCGAGGTGATCGCCATCGATTTTTCCCGGGGGATGCTTGACGAACTCGAAGCCTACGCCGCACGCGAGGGGGTGACTAATATTAAAACATATCATATCGGGTGGGAAGACGACTGGAGTTCTCTACCCCCGATCGATATCGCCGTTGCCTCGCGCAGCGTCGAGGTCAAGGATATCGATGCCGCCCTGACCAAGATGTCCGCTACCGCCCGCAAGGGGTGCTACGTCACCTACAAGGCCGGAGGGAGTTTCGTCGATATGGAGATTCTCAATTACATCGGCAAAACCATCGTCGGCAAACCCGATTTCTGGTATATCCCCATCTTGCTGTACCAAAAAGGGTACCTCCCGACGATCGACTACATCCAGACACCGCGCGGAAGCGTCCGTGCGGGAAGTGCGGATGAATTCGTCCAGTCCCTGATCTGGAGCGTTCACCACCTCGACGAAACCCAACAGGCCAAAGCGCGCGAATACTACGAAACGATCATCAAACCCCAAAACAAACCGCCCAAAGGGTTTAATTGGGCATTTATCGCCTGGGAGACCGCCCGATGATTATCCTCAATGACGCCGAACTCGAAACCTTTTTAGCCGAAGACGTCCCTTACGGCGATCTGACCACCGCTGCGCTCGGGATCGTCGATCAGCGGGCGAAAATCACTTTTGCGACCCGTGAGCGCCCCCTCGTCGCCTCCTGTACCGAAGAGGCGATCCGCCTGTGCGGCCTTTACGGTCTTGAGACGTTGGGATGGGTCAAATCCGGGACCCTCATCCCGCCCAAAAGCGTCTTTCTGGAGGCGCGGGGGGAAGCGGGAAACATCCACCGTATCTGGAAAAGCGTTCAAAACCTCCTCGATTACGCCGGAGGGATCGCCACCTATACCCGCGAAGCGGTTCTCCTGGCCCGGAGCGTCAATCCGGACGTCGTCGTGGCCACGACCCGAAAAACGACCCCCTACACCAAAAAAATCGCGATCAAGGCGGTCGAATCGGGGGGTGGAGTCGCCCACCGGCTGGGGCTTTCCGAATCGATTCTGATCTTTGATTACCATCGTGCTTTTTTTGCCGACGACGCGGCGTTCGAGCAAGCCTTTAGACGGCTCAAAATTTCCAATCCCGAAAAAAAAGCGGTAGTCGAAGTATCCGATATCGCCGAAGCGCTCAAATACGCCCGTATGGGAGCCGATTTGCTGCAGCTGGAAAAATTTCCGCTGACCAAACTCGCCGATGCGGTGCGTATCCTTCGGGCCGATTTTCCCCACATTTTATTGATCGCAACGGGCGGAATCAGTACCAAAAACATTGCCGAATACGCCGGCACGGGGGTCGATATGATCGTTACCTCCTCTCCGTACAACGCAGCCCCCGCCGATATTAAAGTCATTATCGAGCCGCTATGAGCTTAAAAGCTTTTTTTTCCGGTGCGCTAATCGGTATTTTAGGTGGGTTGATCGGTCTGGGCGGTGCAGAGTTCCGTCTTCCCGTACTTACGTTTATCTTTGATTTTGCGACACTTCATGCGGTCATCATCAACCTCATCATCTCATGGGTTACTGTCGTTTCATCTCTGATCTTTCGTTGGGAATCGTGGAGCTTTATACAACCCTATCTGCCAATTGTCATCACTTTGCTCTCCGGTTCCCTGATCGGTGCCTCCATAGGAGCTTCCATCGCTTCACGGATTGACGCAAAAAAACTCGATCGGATTGTCGCACTATTACTGGGAATTTTGTCATTCGTGATGATCATGGAAACCTTTTTACATTTCGATCCCTTAACTCTGGATTCCGTACCCCTCTCCTTGCTCGGTTTCTGTGCGGGAGTCGTCATCGGATTATTCAGCAGTATGCTCGGCGTAGCCGGGGGAGAACTCATTATTCCCACTATTGCACTCCTTTACGGAGTCGATATGAAAATTGCAGGTACGCTTAGCCTGATGATCAGTTTTCCTACAATCATGGTAGGAATATACCGATATCGGAACCAAGAACCTTTTGCGATTGTCAAACCCAATCTCATTTTTATCGGCTGGATGGCTCTTGGATCTATTTTGGGCGCATGGCTAGGAAAAATGATGCTTGGATTTGTCTCAAACGAACATTTACAACTTTTTTTAGCAATAATATTATCGCTTTCGGCGATTAAACTCTACAAGAAAGGGGCACGGTAATCCATGAATACCTTACCCGCCATTCTCAAATCGGTTCATACTATTGTGAACTAATAAAGTCAAAATCATGAATACACTCAAAGCTACCCTGAGCGGCATTACCGTTTCCTCCCACATCAGTTTTATCGACGTCAGCGTCGGAGAGGACGTGTTGCATCTGCTCCTCGCCGAACCGATACAAGCCGTCCTTCACAAAGAGGTCACCCTCGTATTCAAAGAGACCGAAATCATCCTCTCGCGCGATTTTGTCCGTACGACGGCCAACGTCCTCACAGGTCTGATACGCCACATCCGGTGGGGAGAGATTCTCTCTTCCGTCGAGCTCGCCTATCACGATACGACGATTCGGGCGCTGGTTCCGACGCGAACTCTCCAGGAGCAGGGTTTTATGGAAGATGAAAAAGTGTACTGGATGATCCAGCCTTCCGAAATTTCATTGCGAAGGGATAATCATGGATTCTGAATTCATCGCAACGATGTTCCTGACGTTCAAACTGGCGTCCATCACGACCGCTATTTTGCTTCTCATCGGTATTCCTCTGGCGGCATGGATGGTCTTTTCCAAATTTCGGTTCAAAAGCATCATCGAAACGATCGTCAGCATGCCGCTCGTCCTTCCCCCCTCCGTACTGGGGTTCTACCTGCTCCTGTCGTTCAGTCCCGCCTCCTTCATCGGCAAATACCTGACCGACCACGGTATCCGTCTGGCATTCAGTTTTGAAGGGCTGATCATCGGCTCGGTCCTTTTCAGTCTACCGTTCATGGTTCATCCGGTCCAAGCGGCCCTCTCTCAGGTCGCTTCGTCGATTTTCGAAGCCTCCTATACCCTCGGAAAATCCAGATTCGAAACCATGGTACGGGTGATTTTGCCGACGATCCGTCACGGTATCATTTCCGGTGCCGTTTTGGCGTTTGCCCACACGGTAGGAGAATTCGGCGTCGTACTGATGATCGGCGGAAATATTCCGGGCGAAACCCGGGTCGCGTCCATCGCCATCTACGACGAAGTCGAATCGTTGAATTACGCCATGGCGCATCAATACGCCCTAAGCCTGTTCGTCATCACGTTCGCCATCTTGCTTATCGTCTATACCCTGAATAAAAAATCGCTCGGGGGAATAAAATGATATTTATTGATATTAAAAAGCGGCTCCTAAGCGCGGAAGGGCCTTTGGAAGCCCATTTCAACCTTTCGGTAGAGAGCGGTGAGTTCATGACCCTCTTCGGTCCCTCAGGTGCGGGGAAAACGACGCTTTTGCGGATGATCGCGGGTTTGGAAACTCCGCTGGAGGGGAGAATCGAAGTCGAAGGGGAAGTATGGTTCGACAGTGCCCAAAAAATCAATCTTCCGCCGCAAAAACGGAGCATCGGGTTCGTCTTTCAAGACTATGCCCTCTTTCCGACAATGAGCGTGCGCGATAATCTCCTCTACGCCGCCGAAACCGGTGAACAAAAAAAGTTTATCGACGACCTGATCGAACTCGTCGAGCTCAAAGCCCTCGAAAATCGTCTTCCCGCCACTTTGTCGGGGGGACAAAAACAGCGCGTCGCCCTCGCCCGGGCGTTGGTGCGCCGCCCGAAGATTCTTCTTCTCGACGAGCCTCTTTCGGCACTTGACCCGGCCATGCGCCAAAAACTGCAAAACGAACTCGCATCCATTCATCAGCGTTTTGAGATCACGACCCTTCTGGTGAGCCACGATATCGCCGAAACGGTCAAGCTCTCCCATCGTCTCGCCTCCATCGAATCGGGAAAAGTGGTGAAAGTAGACACGCCGATGTCGTTTTTCACCCCTCACGCCCTGAGCGGGAAACTTCAGATCGTCGGTGAAATCCTCACCATCGAGCACGACACCCCCGTGTGCATCGTCACGCTGCTCGTCGAAACGTCAATCGTCCGCACGATTATCGATGAATCCGAGGCCGAGGCTTTCAACGTCGGCGACCATGCGATCATCTCCGTCAAAGCGTTCAATCCGATCCTTCTTCCACTCCAGAAGCGTACCTAAGTGCGGCCGGCGGCGTACGGAAACGTTCGCCGCGGATAGCCGTGAAGCCTATCCCGCTTTTTTCGGGGAAACTTTCCATTCAACCAATTCGGTCCAGATATCGCTGTACGGGTAACGGCGGATCGACGCGCCGGTTTTACGATTAATCATCCAAATCGATAGCGGCTCAATCCAGTTCCAAAAATCCTCGATGCAGTCGGAGGGCATTTTCATATCGATCACCGCCTGACGGTAGAGATGGAGCCACACTTCCCGCGCGTATTCATCGACCGTAATTCGAAAATAACGCATTTTCAACGCCGGATATCCGATAATCGGCTTTGAAAACCGTCCGCGAGAGAGTACCTCGACAAAAAAATCGGCCGTTTTTTCGGTAGCGATTTCAAATTTTTTCTGATCATCCGGCAAAAATCCCGGTATGTCGCTCAAGCGCAACAGACAGTGATGATAGCGTACCAGCTGTCGGATTTTCTCTTCTCCCCACCGCAGATACAACTGTACCGACGGAAACGGTACGACGGGATTCACGTACGATGGCAATTGTGAATCCTCCAATGGAAACGGACCAAATTCTTCTTTTGATCTACGGCGTACGATCTGTGTCACGGACAATCCTTTCTTTATATCTTTTTTGATATAACGTATTGTATTTGAATAATCTTGAAAAATTTTTAATGATTTTGAATTAAACACGGACGCTCCACCCTACGGGCCAAGCTCCTGAAGCTTACCCGCACCGATCAACTAAAGAAGGAAATGAAAGAGATTAAATAAGGGTATAGCCGATTTTTGCGAGATTGCGGATATTGTCTTCCTCACCCATTTTTTTCCGTAAACGGAGAATCAGATTTTTCAAGGCGCCATCCGACATGACCTCATCGAAAATATACGAAAACATATCGTAGGTAACGACCTGCCCGCGCCGGCTGATCAGAAATTCCAAGGCGGTAATCTCGTTTTTGGTCAGGGAAACCGGAGTACCGTTTTGAAGCAACTGTTTGGAATAAAAATCATAAACCGTCGTGGCATTCAGATGGGCCTGAAGCATCCCGTTGGCCTCGAGCTGTTCGAGCGAACTGAACAACACCTCAAAAAGAGCATTCAATTCGATCGGTTTATGGAGATAATCGATCAGGTTCAGACGGCAGGCGGCCAGAAGATCATCGGTTTCAAGCGAACCCGAGAGGATGACGATCGGTATTTTCGGATTGATTTTCCGTATTGTCTGTGCGCAGGTGATGCCGCTCACAGCCCCCATATGGATATCCAGCAAGATGATATCGATGCGGTTGTTTTCATACAGTTCCATCGCCTCTTCGCCGCTACGGGCTACGTACACTTTTCCCGCCAGCATCTCGAGCGTTTTTTGCGTAATCTCACGTAGCTGATCATCATCTTCCGCATAAAGTATGGTTAAATTTTTCAGCCGTTGTAAATCCCGCATCGGACGCTCTTCCCCTTTTGCCTCTTTCTATTACATTCGATTATAAATTAAAAGGGGTGAAAAGCACTTTAGTTTCGTCTCATTTGTACACAATGCTTTGACTCAGCATCCGATTTTGGACATCTCTGCTCCCAAACGCTCTAGTTGAGATGGGAAAAGATCGGAATTTCGATGATGAAACGCGCTCCTAAAGAGGTATTCTCGACTTTGATACTCCCCTTGCAATGGTTTTCAACCACGGTTTTACACATATACAGTCCAAGCCCCGTGCCCGTTTGTTGGGGTTTTGTCGATACGTAGGGAAGAAACAGCGTATCCATCACACGAGGATCGATCCCGCCCGCGTTGTCCTCTACGGTCATCAGAATTCTCCCCTCCCGCCGGTCGCTGGAAACGCGGATGTGCGGAGATTCGATATTTTTCCCTTCAAACGCATCCTGGGCATTTTTGAAAAGGTTAAGCATCACCTGAACCAATTCGCTCTCAAAGGTATAGTACTCGTCATCGTGTTGATGCGACTGTATCACCGCAATCCCGTGCATGGAGAGACTATGGATGATCAGATTCAGCGTTTTGGTGACGATCGTCGACGTACGGGTCAGAACCGCCTCTTTATCGGGTTTGAAAAAATCCCGAAAATCGGTAATCGTCTGCGACAGATGGTCAATCTGGACTTCAATCGAATCGAAACTCTCAATGATATCGTCCATCGAAGCGGTCTGCATGAGGATATTGACCCGTTCGCGGTTCAGAAGCGAAGCGATGATCGTCAGCGGCTGACGCCACTGGTGCGCGATCATCGAGAGCATCTCTCCCATCTGGGCCTGACGGGTTTGCATCAGAAAAATTTTGTTTTGTATGTTTCGTTCCGTCACGTCTTCCTGGATCGATGCAAAATTGACGACTTTGTCGTTCGAATCGAAAATCGGAAAAATGGTCGACGCGATATCCCGTGTCTCTCCCGATTTTATCGTATTGACGATCGTCCCTTTCCATATCTGCTGTTTTTGATAGACCGTATCCCAGATTTCACGATAGAAATCGGCCGAATGGACCGATGAGCGGAAAATATTGACGTGTTTGCCGATTAATTCTTCAGCAGAATACCCCGTCATCTCTTCGCCCTGGGCATTGACAAACTGAATGACCCCTTTCGTATCGGTAATCAGCGTACAGAACGGATTTTGGCTGACCACCTGCGAAAGACGGTTGATCAACTCTTCCGAATCGTGTTTTTCGGTAATGTCTTGAATCATGCCGTACATTATGAATTCATGCGCATCGCCCACGACTTCGGCACGTTGATGGACGAAACGGGTATTCCCCTTTGCGGTTATGATCCGATGTTCTACGTCGTAATAGCGCTCTTTTTTCAGCGCTTTGGAGATCGCATTCTGAATCATCTTCCGGTCGTTGGGATAGAGGTGTTTGTTGAACCAGTCGTTGTCGATCTCGATACTGTAAGGCTCCAATTCGTAAATACGGTACGTCTCCGCGGACCACTTGACCGAATCGTCGATGCTGCTGTATTCCCAGCTGCCCAGATTCGAAATACTCTGGGCCTTGGTCAATATCTGCTGACTGTGTTGCAAATCTTCGATCAGTTTGGCATTTTTGAAATTGATCCCGGCCTGCGTCAGCAATAATTTCAGCGTCAGCATCGTTTTGCTGTCCAAAGGGGTCACCAATTCACGGTTTTCAAGATAAAGCCCCCCTTCGACTTTCCCATCCACCATTGCCGGAATGACGATTGACGATGCCGGCTGATAGTGATGAAAATATTCATCAAAACCGTACGCGTCGGTCTCATCGGGATGTTCCACCACCATGACTCTGGGAATTTCCAGAGCCTCTGAAACCATCGAAACGGGCAATATATCCGAATGACTCATCAGCGTATTGGAAAATTCAATCTCTTTGGTCGTAAAATCGAGTGCCGCACGGATATAAAGATGTTCTTTCTCTTTGAGAAGAAGAACCGCCTTGCTCGCCGTCGCATTTTCCAAAATGGCATCCATCAATATTTTAATAACGCGATGGGTTTCGACCGCCTGGGAAATCGCGTAAAACGATTTCATCAGGGTTTTAAACCCGGACGACTCCTGCGTCAGGTAGGCATTATTGCTCATCAGGTCCGAGTTTTTTTGAAGGGCGCTGCTTTGGGGGATATATATCCGTTTGATCGTTTGCGCCAGATGATGCGCTCCCCACTGCCGCAATCCCGCCACCGCTTCATCAAGATAGCGTTCCTTCATGTGATCGTACTGCAGTTTTTCCCAAAATCCGGCCGCACAAATTCCGGCGATGGCAACGTAGAGAGGCGTCTTTTGTTTTCGGGCTTCTATCATCGCTTTATCGTACATTTTGGCGACGTTCCAGTAATTCCCCTGCATCATACTCTCGGCTTTCAGGAGCAGATTCATAAAACGAAACGTTTTCGGGGACCCCTGAAAATACGCCTCGAACCGTTTCAGTTCTTCATCCAGAAGTATATTTTCAGAGCGGGTACGAAGTTTCCCTTTGGAGAGCAGCAGCAATGCACGGATGAAACGGAGCATGATGACGGGAAACATGATCACTTCGTTCGCATCACTGTGGACGTAACGGCGCAGATAATCCAATCCATCGTCGACGCGTCGTTCCATCAGGCATTCAATGGCCTTAATCAGTGCGTACCAGGCCAATCCGGGATAAAATTTTTCTCGTTCCCATAACGACACCGCCCCGGCATCGAGTTCATCGGATACCGTCGTTACCATTACCCCCATCATTGAGGCAACGCTTTTTTTCAATATCCGGTAGATCGCGATCATCTTTTCATCGCCCGACTGAAGCAAAAAATCCTGTTCGTCCAACATTCTCGTATAGAGCTTATCGAGCGACTTTCCTGAAAGGTAATCGGCATAATGGAGCAAGAAATTGGCCCATGTCCCAAAGACGATATCGCCGTTGTGTTTGCTCTGCACCAGACTTTTCTGATACAGGGGGAGGTTTTCCTGCAGCGGGCGGTTAAACGGATTGACGAAATTGGCCATGAAGTTGTACACTTTCGGGACCATCGATGCATCGTTAAACTGATGCGTCAGTCTAAGCGCCGTTTCGCCAAACGCCCTCCCCTTGGCATATTCATGTCGTGATACCAGCGAAGAAGCGTACAATACGTATCCGAATGAGGAGACCGAAGAATTTCCGTAACGCAATGAGCTCTCAACAATCTCCAGAAAACTCCACTGCATTTTGTCAATGTCGGAGAGATAATAGGCAACCTCCCAGTAATCGGCCAGCAGCGATACGATTCGCTGTCGTTTGAGGCTGCTCATCGGTTTCAATTCCAGTATGCTTTCCGGATCGTTAAAACACGTATGGCGTTCTATCTTCCGGTTCAACTGCTCGATACGCGAAAGCAACCCGGAATCCTCATCGCAGTGTTCGATTCCCAGCTCTTTTAGCAAATTCTGACCGATCCCGATCAGTTCGCCGAACCCTTCTCCCATCGTCACCCGGACATCTTTCAGGAGGGCAAAACATTGTAACCGTTCCTCAATGCCGCGGGTTTTGGCAAACAGCATCTGAACCAATGCGTCCGATTCGACGAAATCACCGTTCTTATAGAGAATTTTGGCTTTGATCAATTCGTATTCAAATACGAGAGCACGGTGCGAGTGCCACCCTTTTTCTCCGTCCAGATTCGCATCGATCCAGCGGACCTGGTTCAGTGCCAATGCGTAGGAGTTATTGACGATCAATTCATTCAATCCCACCACATTGAATTCGAACAGTGAGACCGAAAAGGTTCTGTCCGTATGGGCTCGGTTTAGATGATAGACCAGGGTAATGATATCGCCGTACTGACCTTCTTCATAACGTTTTTTGAGAAATTTTCCGATTTTGGAGTGAATAAGCCGCATTTGATCGGGTGATATCGTCGTGTAGACATGATGCAGTATCTGATCGTGCGCAAACCGATAGCTCTCTCCGGTGACCTCCAAAAATCCTTCATGGATCAGACGGTAAAACAACGGTTCGGCGAAGCCGAAACTTTCCATCATTTCGACGGCCATCTTCAATCCGAAACGATCTCCCAAAAGTGCCAGGTATTGTAAATAAAGCATTTCAACTTTTGCCAGAGCTTCCGTTTTATCTTTGATCAGTCCGGAGATATCGGTCAGGGCCGAAGAGTGGCGAATCGTATCGATGTTGTAGACGATCCCCTCTTTGCCTTGGTTCAGCATTCCCGAGTCGTTTAAATATTGCAAAAATGTTTTGATGAAAAAGGGGTTTCCCCCCGTTTTGGCATGGACAATGGCTCCGAGTTCATGGCAACCCTTCCCGACGACGGGGCACAATATCTCTTCGATATCCGAAAGCCCCAACGGATGCAACCGTATGACGCTTCCCCCTTCCTCTTTGGAAGAGACGATTTTTTGAAACAGTTCTTGATTGGCTAGAGCGGCGGAGTCGTTTTCCCGATAACTCAAGACCAGGTGAAAATGGGGATTTTCGCTGGGCCATAACCGGTTGAGAAGCAAGTCGCCCGACGCTTCGTCACACCACTGCAGATCGTCGATAAAAAGGATCAGCGGATTTTTCGCCGTTGCCAGAACGTTAAAAAAATCGTACATCGCGTACGGGAATTTTTTACGAATCGTCTCGGGATCGACCCCTTTTGAAGGGGGGAAGTTTTTAAACAGCTGCGTGATCTCCGTAAAGACTTCTCCCAGCGTCACCAGCGTATCCGCCTCAAACCGGTAATGCGCTTTTTGAAGAAGTTGAGATCCTTTTTTCCGGCAAATCTGTGCGACGATCTGTTTAAACGCAACGTAGGGAAAATCGGTTTTATACTGTCCGAATTTCCCCTGAATCATCCAGAATGCACTTCCTTCGAAATAACTCAAATACTCTTCGACCAGACGCGTTTTTCCGATACCGGAACTTCCGGAGATCACGACACGGGTGCGCATCCCCGATTTAGCCTGTTCAAAAACGCTTTGGAGCGTTTCAAGTTCAGCCGCCCGCCCCACGATATTTTCGCCGACGCTGATGGTTTTCGAATCAACCGATCCGAGAGGAAACGGCTCGATTTTCCCGCTCAGAGCCAATTGGCTTATCATCGCATTCACATCGTGGAGAATGGCCTCATCCGACTGGTAACGGTTATTCGGGTTTTTCTGAATCAACTTCGACACCATGTCGGAGACGGCTTTGGGGATAGTAAGGTCTAACGTTTCCAGAGGTTGGGGGTATTCGGCAATGTGCTTATGAATCAATGCATGCTTGTCGGACGCTTTGAAGGGGAGCCTTCCCGAAAATAGATGATAGAGGGTAATGCCGAAACTGTAAAAATCGCTCCGATAATCAAATATCTGATCCGTTCTACCCGTTTGTTCCGGAGCCATATAGAGTATATTTCCCGATATAAAAATCGGCATATCCCGTTTGAGCTGACGGTCCGGTTCGGATACGGTACATCCGAAATCGATCACCTGCAACTCTTTCGTTAAACGGTTATAAACGACATTTCTGGGGTTGAGATCTCCGTGTATCAGTCGGTTCGTATGGATATCGGCCAATGCTTCGGCAAGTTTAGCGGTAATTTCAAGTTTTTCGGCAAGCGTCAGTTTGACCGACTGCATCAGATTATGAAGGCTTTCCCCGCCGATATCCTCAAAAATATGGGAATATTCCGGCGGAACGTCCCAAACGTCGATTAACTGCGATACCCTGGGGGATTTGAGGGATGAAAGAATCTCCAGTTCATTGGCAAACTGCCGAAGGGAACGTTCGTTGCGCATATGCGGATGGAGGCTTTTGATAACGACCATTTTTCCGTCACTTCGTCTGCGTGCCCGGAAAACCTCCGTATTCCCCTGCCGGAATAACGATTCGACCACTTCATACCGATCTTTCAAAACGGACATGATTCCTCCTTAATCCGTAAATCGCTGGGTAATATCGATAAAACGGTCCAGATTTTCCATAAAAATATCGACCAGGTCGGGATCAAAATGGCGTCCCCGTTCATTCACGACCAATTCGATGATTTTTTCCATCGGCCACGCTTTTTTATACACCCGTTCGCAGCTTAACGCATCAAAAACGTCGGCCAATGCCGTTATCCGACCGTAGATGTGGATCTGATCCCCTTTTAATCCTCTTGGGTAACCGCTTCCGTCAAACTTTTCATGATGTTCATGGGCAATGATCGCCGCAGCTTTCAACAGCGGCCGGTTGGAGCTTTTGAGGATATCATGTCCGATAGCGCTGTGGGTTTTCATAATCTCGTATTCGTCCGGTTCAAGTTTCGCCGGTTTGAGCAAGATCGAATCGGGGATACCGATTTTGCCGATATCGTGCATCGGCGAGGCGCTGTAGACCAGCCGAATCTCCTCTTCACCCAGACCGTAAAGCTCGGCCAGAAGCCGGGAATAGTGCGAAACCCTCTTGACGTGATTGCCCGTTTCGTTCGAACGGGTCTCACCGATCTCCCCGAGCAGGTTCAACATCTCCTGCTGCGTATTCCATATCTCTTCGTTGAGGTCATGAAGACGGGTGATGTCATAGCCGATGCTGATAAACTCAATGATATGACCGAACTCGTCGAGAATCGGTTTGATCGTCGTATCGGTGATGTAATAAGAGCCGTCTTTTTTACGGTTTTTGATTCTGCCGTGCCAGGTTTTTTTATCGAGAATGGTTTTCCAAAGATCGGAATAGAACGTAGCGGGTACATCCGCATGACGGATCAGTTGATGCCCTTTTTGCACCATCTCCTCTTGGCTATAGCCGCTAAGAGCGCTAAAAGCGTTGTTGACGTAAATGATCTCCCCTTGAAGATTCGTTTTGGCAACGATCATTGCAATATCGACGATCTCTTTATACTGTTCCAAAAGAGTCGACTGGTGGACCAGATCTTGTCTGAGATGGAGGGTCAATTCTTCGACTTTACGGGCATTGTACAAATTTCGAGCCACTTTTGAAAACGTATCGATCATCATCTCCGTTTTCATCGGTTTAAGAATAAACTGCGCGATTCCAAGATTAATCAGTTCAAGCAAAAAATGACTGTCCTCGCATGCCGACGTCACGATAAAATTCTGGCCGTCGTCGATCTCTTTGATTTTCTGGATCATGACGACACCGTTCATTTCCGGCATCAGGATATCCGTAATGACCAGATCGAACCGACCTTCCTGATACGCCCTCAAACCTTCCGCGCCGTTATTAGCCGTCGTCACTCCGGAAAAAATGTTGCTCAAAAGCATGGCCGTATTCTCACGGATCTGGGTTTCGTCTTCTACGTATAAAACATTCATTCCCTGCGCATACTGCTTCAGTTCGGTCAGTTTTTCTTTCAAGCCCATGATGCTATCTCCTCCATCGGAAGTTTAATCGTAAAGGTTGTCGTATTGTTTTCGGAAACGACTTCAAGCGCCCCTCCACAATGTTCTTCAATCAGCATTTTGCTCATGTACAATCCAAGTCCCGTACCCGCTTTCTTATTTTTGGTTGTAAAATAGGGACGAAAGATCTTCTCGATGATCTCGGCAGGTATCCCGCCGGCATTGTCCCGAAGGGTGATGACGCCAAACCCCGGTTCCGAATCGATCATGATCTGAATCACTTTTGGGATCGATGAGCCGTGTTCCTCAAACGCATCGAGGGAATTTTTGAGCAATGCGATGATCACCTGCAACACTTCATTCCGAAAAGTATAGAGTTTCGGATCGTTATGAACCGTGATCTGCGTATCGATCGAATGGTTTTTGAGCGCATGATCCACCAGATGCAGCGCGTTATTGAGAAGTACGGACATTTCGAACGCCTCTTTTGGTTTTTCAGGGCGGAAAAAATCCCGGTATTCAGAGATCGTTTGGGAGAGATGGGTGCTTTGTTCTTCGATCTTGATCAGATTATCCGTCAGCTCGTTATCCTCTTCACCCGAGAGCATCACTTTTAGACGCAATTGAGACGTAATCGCATTGATAATAGCCAAAGGCTGTCTCCACTGATGGGCGATCATACTGATCATCTCCCCCATCTGGGCCTGTCTGGCCTGCATTTTAAACCGTTTTTCATCTTCGAGTTTCTGGGTGATGTCCCGCCCGATCAAAATCATTTTATCCGCTTCACTTCCGAATGCGGAGAGTGCCATTTCGATAATCTTGACGTCACCGGTCATATTTTTCGTATTGTACGAACACTGCAAGACTTCAGTCATTTCCGTATGCGCATTTGAGAAATAGGTTTTAAAATCGTTAACCCCGCAATCGATACGTTCAGCCAGATCGAGGAGGGACGATTCGATCAAACACTCCCGCGTTATTTCAAAAAGTTCAGCCGCTTTTTCGTTACAGTCGATAACGATACCGCCCTCTAAGATCATAATTGCTTCATTCACCGAGGAAACGATCGTCCGGTAAAAATGTTCGCTCTCGACAAGCCTTTGTTGTGCGGAGCGAATGTCGGTAATATCTTCACCCGAGGAGAGGATTCCGATGACCGTTCCGTTAGGACCGACGAGCGGTGTATTTCTCCATCCGATCAGCCGTTCTTCCCCATTTTTAGTTACGACGGCGTTTTCATGGTATTCGGCTCCGTTTTCGTTATGAATCAACGTTTCGCTGATATCAACCACTTCGTGAACAATTTGATCAGGGACAAAAGTATCAATGAAATCCTTACCCAAAATCTCCTGACTCGGATATCCCAGGATTTCACATCCGCGACGGTTGATCAAACGCACTTTTTTTTCACTGTCCAAAACCAGAATCATGACGTTGACAATATCAAGATAATGCTGGGCCGTCTCTTTCTCATAGCGTAGCGCCCGTTTGCTTTTCCACAATTCAACAATAATGTACAACAAAAGAAAATAAAGCCCCAGTCCGATCAATCCGAATAGAATTGGATAAAAATTCCTGTTTTCGATCTCAAATGCTTCCGAACTGAAATTACGGACGTACCATTTCCGCCCGCCGACGTGCAAAACCGTATCGCTGAAAAACTCCGCCTTTCTCGCGGAAGGTTGAAATGAGCGGTACAACAGCTTATCCTCATCCGCCTCCGAACCGTCGTAAATTTCAAATTCGATCTGCGTGTCATACACCTGAAGTGCCCTCATCAGATCCTTGGCCCGAAACGGACTGTAAATAAACCCAAGCAACGCTTTTCGTCTTTCATCGATACTTTCCAACGGCATATCGACGACATATAGAGGCAAATACATCAAAAAACCGGCCTGAACGTCCTCGTCTATCTCCTGCACCAGTTTGACGCGTCCCGATATCGCCGCTTCTCCGCTGTCACAGGCACGTTCCATGGCTTCACGCCGTGTCGGTTCGGAAAACATGTCGAATCCGATTGCCTGCACATTTCGTCGGTCCATCGGTTCGAGGAACAAAATCGTACTGTAGCGTTCCCTCTCTCCTTCCGGTTTGAGCGAAAACGACGAATACCCCTCTCGCCGCATTTTATCGACCATAGGGTTAACTTCACCCGGGGAGAGCATCGCCGAATAACCGATTCCCTGCACTCCGGGGAAATATTTTTTCAGATTGAGCGTCTCGACAAACTGATGCCATTCCCCCCGATCGACCTCGTTGCTCCCCTGAAAAAAGGCCACTCCGCTCCGCAACGCATTTTCGTACCGCAATACCCGTCGCTCTATCGCATCGGAATGTTCTTTAGCAATCCGGGTAAATTTTGTTTCGGCGGTATGGTGAAGATAAAGAGAGGACCCCACATAGACCAATAAGCCGATGATAACGGAAACGGCAAAGCCGATCCAGTTAATGATCTTCGAATCGGCTATGGGATGGTTAAAATAATTCAATATCGCCCTCATCAACCGTTTCAGGGTAGATCATCCCGATGATCTGCTCAATACTCAGCGTCGTCGGCTGATGAATATGGTGGATGTTGCGCATCGCCATACTTTCGGTGGCAAAACGCTCGGCATACAATCCCAAATCGACGCAAACCGCATCAAAAAGACGGATCGTCGCTTCTTGTTTTTCGTTAATCAAACGGACGAATCCCTCCCCATCGACAATCGCGTGGGCAAGATTTTCAAGCGCTTTGGCCAAAGGGTCCATAAACGGGGTATAGAGCAAGAAGATATTGGCCAGTTTCGTAAAATGCTCGGCGATCTGTTCGATCCGCCGTTTCTCTTTGTCATCGCAATATCGGATCAGAAAATCGGGGATGTCCACAAGGATCTCTTTGATCTCGTCGACGTCGTCTTGGTGGAATACGACGCTTTCATCCCCCTGGTCTTCGTCTTTGGCAAAATAATTGTTCAATAATGCCTTGTTTTCGACCGAAACCGTTGTTTCCGTTACCGGAGCCAATTCTTCAAGCTGACGGTTTTTGACGGCGATAGCATGTAGCTGCGCTTTGAGCAACCGAACCTGCAATTCGAGTTTCGTCTTCTCTTCGTTTAGCTGCGTAAAAAGTTCGAAATTGACTTTCTGGGTATTGGCATCGCGACATACGGGGTATAAAACAGCAAATACGTCTTCCAGAACGATCGGTTTGAGAACGAAACTGCTGATCCCTTTTCGTATCATTCTGATCAGGATATCGGGTTCATCATGGGCGGAAATGGCAATAATTTTCTGTTCCGGATTGATCTCATAAATTTGGTCGATCATGTCCAGACCGTTCATTTTCGGCATATTGATATCGGTTATGACAATATCGTAAACATTCTTGTTGTATTTCTCCAATCCCTCTTCCCCGTTACCGGCGATGTCTACGCTCTCGAATAACGATGAAAACAACGCCGCCGTCGTCTGACGAAGTTCTACGTTGTCTTCCACATATAATATTTTAAGACGTTCTGAAAACTTTTTGACTTCTTTGGCTGATGGCATCTTCGCTCTCCTTCTGCTTCTTGAGGGTTATAGTATAGTTATAAAATCATAAAACAGTCACAGCATGGTGTTTTCTAACGCACCATGGCAATAATTTCGTTCGCAATATTCAAGAGGGGCAGCTGTTTTTCCACGCCTCCGATATCGTAAGCCACTTTTGGCATTCCATAGACGACGCAACTGCGTTCATCCTGACCGATCGTTCTCCCTCCCGCATTGCGCAATGAGAGCAATCCTCTCGCCCCGTCCGCTCCCATACCGGTCAGCAATACACCGATGGCATTGGAACCGACGATCTTGGCGACCGAATGGAACAATACATCGACCGAGGGGCGATGGCCGGAGACTTTTTCGCCGCTTCCGATCTCCACGTAATAGCGTGCTCCGGAACGGCGGACGACCATATGGTAATCCCCCGGGGCGATCAGCGCAACGCCGGGTACAATGGAATCGCCGTTACGGGCTTCGCGTACCTCCATCGCACAAAGGCCATTGAGCCTTTCGGCAAAAGGACCCGTAAAATTGGCCGGCATATGCTGGACGATGACCGTCCCCGGAGCGTTGCGCGGAAGTCCCATCAAAACGTCCTTGATCGCTTCCGTGCCGCCCGTGGAGGCTCCGATGGCGAGGATTTTATTGGTCGTTTCGCTCAGAGATGTCATATTGGCCTGCGGAACGTTCTCCAGCGTCCGTTGATAGACTTTTGCTTTCGCGGCCGCTTTGATTTTGGCGATCAGTTCGTCGCGCATCTGTTCTTTGCCGTCATAAATGTGCGAATGGGGTTTCGGAACAAAATCGACCGCACCGGCTTCCAGCGCTTCAAACGTTGTCCTCGCCCCGTTTTGGGTCAAAGAGGAAACCATGACGACGGGGATCGGCATATAATGCATTAGCTTTTTGAGAAAGGTTATACCGTCCATTCTCGGCATTTCAACGTCCAGACAGATGACGTCGGGGCGGAGCTGAACGATTTTATCGCGTGCCGTAAACGCATCGGGAGCGCTGTCGATGACGTCGATTCCGGGATCGGATTCGAGTATGTCGCGCAGAACCGCTCTCGCCGTCGCACTGTCATCGACAATCAACACTTTAATTGCCATGTTACTCCTTTTTCTCCTGATTCGAAACGGTATATTTCAACAGTACCTTGCCATTTGCCAGGTCCAACTGTATTTTTCGTCCCATCGTTCCCCCTACGTCTTCGGCGATGACGGGAATACGGTAATCTGAGAGGATCTCTTTGGCTACCAGAATATTTTTCTGTCCGATACGCATCAGATCCGATCCCCCGGAATGCATGGCCGCTCCACCGAAAATTTTTGCTTCGATCGAACGCGACGACGACCCTTGCGTCAACATCAATTCGACCATTTTCGGGATCGAAATATTTCCGAATTTGGCAGACTGTAAGCCGTTACCGTTCCAAAACGGCAACAGATAATGGTTCATCCCTCCGATCCCCAAAGCACGATCGAACAGACAAACGGCAACGCACGATCCCAATACCGTGGAAATCGAGGCGGGAGCCGTATCGATATGGATTTGACCGACGTGAATAAAAGTCGACGTACCGTGTATCATTAAAATTCGACCGCATCGTCAAACGATTCAAACAAAAATTCGTCGGAACCGACGGCATTGCACGCCGATCCCTCCGTTCCGGCTTCAAATTCCATGACGAAAATCACCGATCCGTTTTCGACTTCGTATTCGATCACCCCTCCCAAGGCCTGCACGTATTCTCGAACGACGCTCAGTCCCAGTCCGAACCCGTGTTCCCCCTCGGGCCCTTCCGCAAAACGGGTAAAAATCTGCGGTTTATACTCCACCTTGGGTGCTTTACCGTAATTGCGGATCGAGCAACGCCATCTTCCCCCCTCCAAAGCGCTCAGGACAATTTCTATCCTTCCGTGTTCAACGCTATGTGCAGACGCATTGGCAATAAGGTTTTTGAAAATCAGATGAAGTTTTTTCGGATCGGTCACGACGGAAAAATCGATATCGTTCGTCACCGTAAAAAGATTTTTTTTCGCCTCGGTCACGTATTCGAGTTCGCCTATCGCTTCGTTTAAAATCTTTTCCAGATTGACCGTTGCCCGGGTAATGTCGAAACTGCCGCTTTCGATCTCGGCAGCGGCAATGACGTTTTGTATCCGAAATTCCAGCGTCAACGCCTCCTCGTGTATCAGACGGAAAATCTCGATCTTGCCCGGATCATCGACGGGTTTGAGATGGGGAAGCAATCCCAAAAGAACCGTCATCGGATTGTTCAGTTCATTGGCGACCAAGGAGAGGAAACGGGATTTTGCCCCTTCGCTTTCGACCAGTTTTTTATTCAGATCAAGAATTTTTCGGCTCAGAAACGTAATTTCGTCGCATTCTCCGCATGCGTCGGCATTGTTGCAATGTTCATCGGATTTCATAGTTCCCCTTTCAGCGCTTTGAGCGTCAATGTCAGATTTTCAAGCAGCGTGTCGGAACGCGTCGACTCCGTAAAAAGATTTTGACCGACTCGGGAGAGTTCCAACATCCCTTTTTGCATCTCTTCGACTTCGGAAGCCGTCATGTCCACGTGTTTTTTCAATTGGGAAAAAATTTCGGTGAAATTAACTTTCTCCTGCGGATTGGACGCCGCTTCGATAATTCCGTAGATTTGGACGTAACCGAGATACATAACCTGTTGTTCGAGTTGTTCGAGACGTTTGAAAGAGGTTGTAAGGTGTTCTTGAACCTTTTTTTGAAGTGCAGAGGTCGTTTGCGACGTCATTACCTGAAGTTCTATCAGATGTTCGAGATTGTACAGGTTGTCCCGTTTGTCTTCAGGTTTGCATTCCAGCGACGTCACTTCCGAAAGGAAATAGACAAACGCTTCCGTTTGCATCTGCATCCCGGCAACGTACAACACCAAATCGTTCAGCGCCAGTGCGAGGTTATGAATCTCTTCATCGACAAGGGATATCAGATGGTCATTCTCTTTCGCGTTGGTCCGTATGTCACGGGCGAGGATTCCAAACGTTTCACCTCCCTCTTCCACTTTATACGATGATACCGACGCATTGAGCGAAAGAAATACGGTTTCACGCGCAATCTGCCGAAGCGATCGGCTTTTGGTTTCAAACTCATGTTTGGAATCGATCAGTTTTCCGATCCGTTCAAACCATCTGACGTACAACGACATCAATGCCGAAGCGTCCGAAAACGTCTGAGCAATTTTTCCGGGTAAAAGCGAGCACCGTTCTCCGAGTGTGTGGGCGAATCCTTCCGAAAGGAGGGTCTGACGCGATTGCACTTCCTGAACCAGTATATCCGACATCAGCGCATCGTAACTTTCGTAACCGTTCTCACGAAGCCACGTACCGAAATACTCCATTCCACCCTCTACACCGTCTGATAATTCCGCGTATAAAACTTTTCGATATAGCTCTTTAACTGTGGAAAACAAACGGCCGGTTGGCTTGATACGAATCGAAATATAGACATCGTTCATCGGAAAAGCAGCGGCCAAAACCCAGTAGAAACGGCCCGACTTCGCCTTGTTTTTGACATAAGCGACAACCGGACGTCCCGATTCGAGATGCTCCCAGAAAATCCTGAAAACACTTTTGGGCATTTCGGGATGGCGAATGACGTTATGATATTTTCCTATCAGCTCCGGCTTGGCGTACTCACTGATCCGGACAAAATAGTCGTTTCCCGAGAGGATTTTACTGGTTTTATCGGTAATGGAAAAAAACAAAGCATCTATGTCCAATAGTACTTCCGAAAATCGGTGGTCGGAAATAGGCGATTCCATCACGCGCACTCCTTAAATTTTTAGATAGATGGATGAACCGAGAAGTTTAAATACTCCACGGTGGGTCGTCAAAGATTCGGAGCTTCCCAAAAAAAGGGGGGAACCGCTCTCCAGTACCGAAGCAAACCGGCTGATCACGTCAAAACGGGTTTTGTCGTCAAAATAGATCATGACATTGCGGCAAAATACCATATCGAAACGCTTCTTGATGAAAAACGGATCGGTGACAAGATTAAATAATCGAAACAACACTTTATCCCGAAGCTTTTTTGAAACCTGATAACGGACGATATCCCCTTCTTTGATTCTCTCGAAGGTTCTGGCGATCATCTCGGCCGGCAGCGGTTCAACCTGTTTGGCCTCATAACGCCCCTGAATCGCATGTGAGAGCACTTTGGAAGAGATGTCGGTTGCGAGGATTTTGATATCCCATTGATCGAAATCGGCAAGATGATGCTGTAAAAACATCAAAATCGTGTACGGTTCCTCACCGCTGGAGCATCCCGCCGACCATATCCTAAGCTTTTTCTCCGTTTTTTTGGAGCTGACCAATTCAGGTAGATAGGTTTCGAGCCATTTCCATTGCGCACTCTCCCGAAAAAACGACGTAACATTCGTCGAGATGGCACTGACAAAAAAAGAGAGTTCCTGAGCGCTCGTATCCGAAACCAAATAATCGTAATATTCCCGGAATGATTTCATTCCGAGTTGATTGAGCCGTTTGTTCAGCCTCCCTTTGACCAGCGTCGTTTTCTGCTCGGAGAGGGAGATACCGACTTTATCATAAATGTATTTGCGGAATAGGGAAAATTCTTCGGGACGAAGCTCAATTTCCACCATGACCTACCTCACCGGCAAGGAGACCATCCACATTAAGAATCAAAGCGATATCGCCGTTTCCGAGAATCGCTCCGCCGGAAATCTCTTTAAGGCGCGAGAGCGATTTCCCCAACGATTTGATCACTACCTGCTGACGGCCGACCAACTCATCCACCATAATGGCTATCCGCCCGTTCTCGGTCTCGACGCATACCAAGATCCCTTCCCAAGGCTCGATGCGTCGGGTCGGGAGTTCGAAGATATCCGACAGTCGGACGATCGGCAAATGCTGACCGCGAAGACTGACGAATTCCCCTTTCTCTTTGAGCACGTGAACGATCTCTTTCTCCGGTCTAAACGATTCGACCACACTGAGGGTCGGAATGATGTAGATTTCTCCGGCCGACTGGACCAGCATCCCGTCGATAATGGCCAAAGTCAGCGGGAGGATCATGGAAAACGTCGTCCCTTTTCCTTCTACCGAATCAATCTCTATTTTACCCCGCAATTTTTCAATCGAGTTTTTGACGACGTCAAGCCCTACCCCTCGTCCGGAGAGATCGCTGATCGTGTCGGCCGTCGAAAACCCCGGTTGCATGATCAGCCCAAATATCTGGGAATCGCTGAGGTTCTCGTCTCCGTTAATAATTCCACGCTCGATCGCTTTTTTGAAAACTTTTTCTTTATTGATCCCTCGTCCGTCGTCGCTGACGCTGATGACGATGCTTCCGCTTTTGTGATACGCGCGAAGCGTGATCGTCCCCTCTACGGGTTTACCCGATTCCATCCGCTCGGATGCCGATCCCTCAAGCCCGTGGTCGATCGCATTGCGGATAATATGGATCAGCGGATCGGAAAGACTGTCGATCATCGTTTTGTCAATCTCGGTCTCTTCTCCCTGAACGATGAGCTGAAGTTCTTTCCCCGTTTTCTTCGATGTGTCACGCACTACCCGTTTCATTTTATCGAAAGTGTCACGTATCGCGACCATCCGAAGGCTCATGACACGGTCTTGAATCCGTTTGGTGATTTTAGAGAGGGTCTCAATCGTACGGCGGATCGATTCGTCTTCAATCGAACGGATTTTATCGTTCTGGGCGATAAAATTCTGCGCAATGACCAGTTCCCCGACCGAATCAAAAAGTTCATCAAGTTTATACGTATCGATCCGTATCGTCGATTTCACCGTCGAAACGGATGGCGTAGAGCTGCTTTTTGGTCCGGAACCCTCATGATCGACGAGCGGCTTTTCTTCCACTTTTTCCGTAACGGCGGGGAGGAGCGGTTTTTCGATCCTCGTTACACCGTATTCATGGTCGAAAAGGAATTCAAAATATTCATTTACCTCCTCTTCCCCTTGCGGCGTCAAGACAATAATCGCGAATTGGGTCACTACGTTTTCGTCCAGAACAAATTCATCCAGTTTTGTAACCGAATCAAGATTGGCGATTGAAACGATTTCTCTGGCTTGATCGGAGAGCATCGAAACGAACAACAGATGATCAAATCCCCGTTTGTAACCGTCTCCATCCAATTTTAAATCGATCCGATAGAGATTTTCGTTCTGGCGGAGCTGTTCAAATGCGTCAATGTGATGTTTGACCATCGCGTCATATTGATCCGAACATCCCAACCCAAACTCCGAAGCAAGATCACTCAGTGGCGAAGCAGACGCAATCGATGCCTGGGTTTCGCCTCCCCCTTTTTTCGACGCGAGCAAATCTTTGATCCGTTCAAGGCATGGTTCATACGCTACCGGTAAAGAAGGATTCTCATCCAGTTCAACTTCCATCACTTCCTTGATCACGTCGACGCTTTCGACAAACAGTTCGAGTTCTTGCGGATGAATCGCCTCTTTTGTGCTTCGATAATAATCCAAGACGTCTTCGAAATGGTGTACGAACTCTCCCAATCGGGTGAATCCGAATGCATTCGCATTCCCTTTCAAAGTATGTACTCCTCGAAAAATTTCATTGAGCAAATCGAAATCGGACGGATTTTCTTCAAACCGCAAAATATCCACATCCAGTTTTTCGATAATTTCCCCGGCTTCTTCGATAAAGATCGCTTTGACCTGTTCTTTCCTAGTCATGGCATATCCAATGTAACGTTCCGTTTTTCGGAAACGGCACCATCCCTTTTTCCAGAAAAGGGATCGTAATTTCCGGCCGTGTTTTTTTGATGCTTGATAACAGCGTAATGAGCGCACTGCTTCGGACCGGCATCGACGAATCCAACTCTATCGTCTCGATATATTCCAGTCTCGGACGGATAAACGACTCGAATTCCCTGAGCTCTTCCAAAGACATATTTGCGTCAATGGTAAGTGTATCACCGTCAAATTCCATCTTAGAACTCTTTTAGATCGTCCTCATGTAGAGGAAAAATCTCTTCGGGTTTTGCCGAATCGCTGCGTGCTGAACGGACCGTCGTATGAACGGGACGGGTCACGTGAATCGCTCTTGGTTCAATGTGCTGAAGATGCATTTTCTTGATCCCTGCGGTATTGGTCGGTTCGGATTCCATGCCCACCAGTTTGGCCAGAATACGAACCGTCTCCATCATCGACATCGCCTGAGCGTTCAACTCTTCCGCCGCCGCCGCTTCCTCAGAGTTGGCGGCGACTTGCTGGGTCACTTGATCCACCTGCCCCATCGCTTGGTTGATTTGCATCATCCCCTCGGACTGTTCACGTCCGGAAATGGAAATCTCGCCGATCAAATCCGAAACTTTTTTGGACTGGTCTAAAATCTCCTGAAAAGCACCGTGGGTCGCCAAAGCGATTTGATTCCCTTCTTTGATCTGTTCGACTACCTCTTCGATAATCAAAGAGGTCTCTTTTGCGGCTGATGCCGCCCGTTGAGCCAGATTACGGACCTCATCGGCCACAACCGCGAATCCGAGACCGTGTTCCCCGGCACGCGCCGCTTCGACGGCGGCATTAAGCGCCAGTAGGTTGGTCTGGAACGCGATTTGATCGATCGCTTTGATAATTCCCGAAATTTTTGCGGCTGATTCGGTAATCGCATGCATCGACTGTGAAAGTTTTTCCCCTTTTTCGTATCCGGAGCGTGCCGCATCGTTCGCATTTTTAGCCAAAATATCGGCCTGACGCGCATTGTCCGTATTTTGTGAATTGATGGCGGTACTCTGCTCGATCGTTGCACTCACCTCTTCGACGCTTGAAGCTTGCTCACTTGCCCCCTGAGCCAGTGACGACGAAGACGATGCCACCTGTTCGGAAGCCGAAGTAATCTGCATCGCACCATCACGAATCGACGTGACACTGCTCGTAATGGAACGGGTAATGGAACGGATGATCAGCCATGCCAGTACAATTGCAAAGAGGATCGATGCGATCGCGATCGTAATGAACAATTGACGATACGATGAAGAGTTTTCTTTAGCGGCCGTATTGGTATCGGCTACAACCTGTTTGTTTATATCGTATACGTTTTGGAGGTATTCGGTCATCGCCGTGCGAACCGCACGGATCGCTTCGATACGGCCGGTCATCTCCGAAAATTTATCTTCGATGGCAACAGGATCATCCGTTTTGCTCAGAGCAATGACAATCTCGACATTGAATTTTTCACTCTCTCTGCGCCATATTTCATATTCATGTTTGAATTTTTTCCACTGTTCTGCCTCTTCGGGCGTTTGCGCAAGCGGCTCGTATACCTTGATTCCGTCATCGATTTTTCCGAACGCCTGGTTCATTTGTTCTGACGCATCGGCCATTTTATCCTGCAATTGAGGATTTCCTTTCAGCCCACGCACACGGTTCATCTGAATAGCAACGTTTTGTACGCCGTTACGAATCCGCCCTACGCTTACCAGTGAAGGGACCCGTACATCACCGATTTCGATAATATCGGCTTCCCATTTCGCCGTCGCGTTGTACCCCATGAACCCCAGTACGATCAATGCCAGTACCATTATCCCCGTTAACAGACTCAACTTGGTCTGCATCACCATGTTATCCAGCCAATTCATCCACTTCTCCTTATGCTATTTGCGTTTGCTGTATCTGTTCGATTGCGACGAGTTCATCCGCCTCGAACAGTTTAATGACGTCAAGTATCATGACCACGTCTTCATTGATCTGGGCAACCGAACATATAAAGTCAGTATCAATGTGACTTCCGAATTTCGGAGGCTCATTCAGATGATTCGCATCGATCGTAGCGACCTCTTCAACCCGGTCTACGATAAACCCAATATTGACTTTTTCCACTTCGACGATAATTATCGCCGTTTGCATGTCCGGCTCTTTCATCGCCATTTCAAAACGCAGACGCGTATCCACGACAGGAATGATTGAACCGCGAAGGTTAATAACACCCACCATATAATGAGGAGTTTTCGGAACGTTGGTCACTTTCATCATCGCGATGATCTCTTTGATACGGTCGATAGCGATACCGTATTGTTCATCCCCCAGGAAAAAAGTCAGATACCGTTCTTTTTTGACAGCGGTATTTTTCGGTTCCATGGTTTAAAGTCCCAAGACCATTTTGATCGTTTTTACAAGCTTTTCATCATTGAAAGGTTTGACCATCCACCCTGTTACACCAATCTCTTTTCCGACCATTTTCATTTCGTTGGAGCTCTCCGTCGTCAGGATAAGAATGGGTTTGGTTTTGAAACGCTCGTCCGATTTGACGGCACGGGATAGATCCAGTCCATTCATCTGCGGCATATTGACGTCACTGATCAGTAAGTCGAACGTCTCTGTTCCCGCTTTTAACGCATCCAGAAGTTCTACCGGATTAATATACGATTTAAGCTCAATCACCCCCTGGTTAACCATCTCTTCGAGTGCCAGTTCGGTTGTTGCGACAACGGCTCGGGAATCATCTACTAATACTATTCTTTTGGACATTGTTTCTCCTTTGCGGTGGATCGTATTTTTATCGTCGGGAATACCCTCTTGCGTCTAATCATATTGACAAACAATCTCAAAACAATCACAATAAACCGCTTTTCGTAGAGATTGCATATACTTTAGATAAAACTCATTTTAAAAAACAGATGTTTCCCGATAATCATGTTAGTTCGCGCTCTGTATTGTAGCAAGAAGATCAATATATTCATAATAAATAAAATAGAAATTTTACTTTTATTTTTAAAGTGTATTGCTTTAACTTCATGATACCGCAACCGTTTTATGAATTCAAATTTTTTATCTGGTGACATTTAATTCTTTTAAAAGGATCCTATTCTCCCTTTCTATCCCAAAAGAAACCGTAAAATAGAATAGAAAACGAAGCACGATTTAATATAAAAAATTTAGATGGCTGCTATTATTGACGGTATCCGATCCGTTCAGAAAGTCGCCCGCATTTTCCGCTTTGATTAGCCCGTCAAATATGATCAGCACGGTATCGGTTTGATTTTGTAGATTATTATACCTAAATGAACGTTCATTATTGTGCGACGTTAAAACGATAAAGATAACTTGACTTATATCGTCAATCGTCTTATAATGACACTCTATAATTATTCAAAGGAGTTGTCATGACAGTCACTATGCCTCTCAATAGTGCATCAACCGATGCGTCCGTCGCTCCGCATTTTGCCGAAGCCAAATATTTTGCGTTTTCTACCGATGAGACCAAACCCGTTGTCGAATCGATTGAAGAAGAGGGAGGACGTGATATCGCCCGATCGTTAATCGCTCACGATGTAGACGTCGTCATTACTTCGGAGCTCGAAATGAACCCTTTCGTCCTCCTCAAAAGTTACGGTCTAAAAGTTTTTGCTACGCCCAATGAAAAAATGACGATGGAAGATGCATTGGCAAAACTGCACAATAACGAACTGACCGAAGTCACGGCGGAAAATTACGTCTCTCTCTTCGGTGATAAACAGCACATTCATGCATGTGCCTAAGAAGGATTTTTCCGACACTCTTCTATAGTATCGTCGCATTTTTTGCCAACGGCTGCGGCGATTCTGATATACAGATTCAAAAAAATACCGATCTTCTGCTTGCTTCTCGCCCCTCTTTTATCTGTATCGATACTCTCGACTTCGGTATTAAGCCTTCCATACCTGTTCGTGCCGATGCGCCGATATGCATCAGCGTCGACGTTCATCACGCCCACTGCTCCAATCCCCAGAATATCGCATTGGGCAGCGACAGCGACGGATACGTCCGGATCACTCTGCACGAGGGAAACAAAACCTTGGCCATCGCCCAAAAAGGATTTAAAATCGAACCCGATGCAGCCCAGATCAACGATCTGTACCATCGTCTCGTCACAGAAATCGGATGGGAATAGGATCTAGAGCCATTTTTTCTTTTTAAAATAGGCCAACGGAATCGCCCCGGCAACAATCATCATTGCAATCGACATCGGATATCCCCCTCCCCATGAGAGTTCAGGCATATGCCGGAAATTCATCCCGTAAATGCTGGCAATCAGCGTCGGCGGCATCAATGCGACGCTGGCGACGGTAAAGAGTTTGATAATCTTGTTCTGTTCGATATTGATCTGGGCGAGGAAAAGATTTTGAAGATTGTCGAGGGTATTGATCGTGATCGTCGTAAACTCGACCAGGGAATTGACGTCTTTCATCATGATGGCGAGATCTTCCCGCAGAGGTTTGGAGAGTTTGGACGAACGCGCCATCGAATTGAGAATACGCTGTTTATCGAAAACCGACTGGCGTACCTTGAGGGTGAATTCTTGCATTGTCGAGATTTGACGCAGGGTATCCATCCCCTGTCCCGAAGGGTCCCAAAGAAGGGTTTTTCGGATACGGTCGCTTTCGCGCGAAGCGTACTCGAGCAAATCGGCGTCCGAATCGATTCGGATATCGAAAATCTGCATGAAAATTTCGTATCCCGAAATAAACTCCCTGGGACGTGAGAGAATCGCTTTTTGGGTCATATCGAACGTCTGCAGCTCGCGATCGCGGACGGTGAAGAGAATTTCGTCTTTGAGGACGAACGATACCGTCTCGTTGTAGGAAGCTTTGGCAGCATCGACAAAGAAAAACGAAACGAAAAAATAGGCGTTGACCATAATGCTCTCGTCGTCTTCCCAATACCGTGAACTGAATTCGATCTCTTCACGTTCGTATTTCGTCGGCAGCTCGACGTTAAACACGTTCTCTATCCGTTTGATCTCCTCCACCTTCGGAAGCAGCAGATCGATCCAGAGAATCGATTCAAGCGGTGGGAATTCCTCCCCCAAAGAAACCGTTTTTTGGACAATACGGCCGTTTTCGCGTATATGGGCGGTTACCATTCACCTCTCCCGTTATGCACCGCTTTCTCCCTCTTTTGCCGCATCGATCCGATCGAGATTTTCAAATCCCGGAAGAACTTTTCCTTCGAGCAGTTCGAGGCTCGCGCCCCCTCCGGTCGAGATGAAACTGAATTTTTCTTTCTCCCCCGTTTTATCCACCGCATCGGCGGTATCCCCTCCTCCGACAATCGTATACGCATAACTGTCGGCGATCGTCGTAGCGAGTTTGAACGTCCCTTTTGAAAAACGGTCGATTTCATACATCCCCATCGGCCCGTTCCAGATAATCGTGTTGGAAAGTTCCACTACTTCGGAAAAAAGTTTTAACGTTGCCGGACCGATATCAAGTGCCGAAAACCCTTCCAGAACGTCCTGCGCGGGGACGACACGAATATCGACGGGATGTTCAATCGAATCGGCGATAACGACGTCAACGGGAAGATAGACTTTTACCCCGTGACGTTTAGCCTCTTCGAGAACTTCACGTGCCGTATCGAGATAGTCACTCTCGTATAACGACCGTTGCATATCGCACCCCATAGCGCTCAAAAAGGTGTTGCTCATCGCTCCGCCGATCAGCAGTTTGTCCACTTTTTGCATGACCGATTTAAGGAGTGTGATTTTGGACGAAATTTTCGATCCTCCGACAACCAGAGTAATCGGGCGGACCGGTTTTTCAAGCGCTTTGAAAAACGCGTCGATTTCGCGTTTCATCAAAAATCCGGCCACTTTGACCGGCACAAATTCGGTTATCCCGTACGTTGACGCATGACGGCGGTGGGAAGTGCCGAACGCATCGTTGACGTAAACGTCGCACAAAGAGGCAAGTTCACGGGAGAGGTCAGGATCGTTTTTCTTTTCCCCCGGGAAAAAACGGATGTTTTCAAAGAGAAAAATACGATCGAGCGAACATTGGGCGTTTTCGACTTTCAAAGCTTCAAAGTTGTCGATGAATTCAATTTTGCGGTGAAGTAACCGTTCAAGACGTTTTTGAACGTGACGAAGGCTGTAACGCTCTTCCGGACCGTTTTTGGGATTGCCCAGATGCGATACCAGAGTAATCGAACAGGCGTTATGATCGATGCAGTGGTTGATCGTCGACAAGGCAGCACGTATCCGGCTGTCGTCGGTGATCGTTTGATGTTCATCCATCGGTACGTTAAAATCGACTCGGATTAAAACCCGTTTGCCCTCTACGTCAATGTCTTTGAGACTTTTGACTCCGCCCATCGTAACTATATTGCTGATCATAATCATTTCCTTTGATCCATAATTTACGGGTAACAATAGTAGCTAAATTTTACGCCCGTTACGTTTCAAATACGGTTACGGTTACGTTACGTCGCTAAAACAGCGTACTTGACTTGTAATTTAAAGCCATTATAATACACCCGTTATTTTAGCACGGGAAAAGAGAACGAAATGCAACGCGTAGTCATTGTCGGCGGTGGATTTAGCGGCATTTATGCGCTGCAGGAGCTGGCCAAAAATCCAAACATCGAAATTCTCCTTCTCGACAAACACTCCTACCATTACCTTCAACCCCAGGTATACGATCTCATCGCCAATGAATCGACCGTTGCCGACCTGACGGTAGATCTTTTCAACCTCTGTCAGGGGATGCCCCATCCCAATCTCCGGTTTAAAAACCTCAGAGTCATTTCCATCGATTTTAACGGCCGATTGATCTCTACCGAAGAGGGAGAAAACGTCCCTTATGACTACCTGATTCTTGCGACCGGATCACGGACGTCGTTTCCGTCCCGTATCGACGGGATCGCCAAGACCAACGACATCAAAAAACTTCACAAAGCGATTTTTTTTAAACAGAGTTTTGAAAATGCCATCTTTAACAACATCGTACAGGAGGGGAGAAAATGCGAAGCAACCGAAATCGTAATCGTTGGTGCAGGACTCAGCGGCGTCGAAATCGCAGCTGAAATGGCGTATTACGCCAAACGATTTTTCAAACGGGGGTTGTTTGCCTGTTCAAATATGAAAATCACCCTGATCAGCGGTTCATCGGGCATTTTACCCGGAATGCGCGATGCGATTGTCAATCTCTCCCAGCGCAGACTGCGACAGCTCGGCGTCGATATCATTACCCGTGCCCACATGACCAAAGCGGACGAAGAATACGTTTACCTCGATAACGGCAATCGTATCCGCTACTCGTTTGTCATCTACAGCGGGGGGATCGAGGCGGCCAATCTGACCTCTTCGCTCTCTTTGAGCAAAAATCCCAAAGGGCAAATCGTCGTCACGGAAACGCTCCAATCGGCCGAGTTTCCCAATGTCTTCGCCATCGGAGACGTCGCGCAGATTCACGACAAAGAAGGAAAAGTGTGTATTCCCAACGTCACTACGGCCCGGGAGAGTGGTACGGGAGCGGCGCGTAACCTTTTGAGAATCCTCTCGGGTGAAGAACCCCGTCCCGTCTATCCGATGCTTGAGGGGACATTGATAGCGCTGGGCGGCTTCTATGCCGTGGGTGACCTGTACGGAAAACTTTCCGTTTCCGGATTTATCGGATATGCGATTAAAAAATTCGTCTTTTACCGTTATCGTCTTCCTCTGCTCCGTTATCTCAAAAACGGCTATGTCAAATCCAAAGAACGTTTTAGCGGATAATCCCCGTTACCCGTATCGCCCAGTCATCTCATTTTTATCTTGTCTAAAGGATTCAGCATGGATTCCAAACCTCTACAGAAAGTTCTCAGCGATTTAATCGATCTTTCCCAAAAAATCGCTGTACACGAGAGTGAATCGACCAACGATTCGGTCATTAACCTCCGAACCTACCTCAATCTCCGGAAATACGACTGTTCCCACCTCCAAGACGACCTTACCCGTCTTGGTCTTTCATCGTTAGGACGTTCGCAGGCCCACGTCGAAGCAACGTTCAATGCCGCAATCACCTTATTGGCGATGGCTTTGGGAGACGAGCAATCGCAAATGTCCAAACCAAGGCTCAGTTACGATAAAGCCCACCGGATCATGCAGCACAATCGCAGAATTTTTTCCAAATCGAACGACAAAACCAAAATCATGATCACGGTACCGTCCAATTACGACGAATCAGAGGGTTGGTTTGGCAATCTCTCCAACGTCGGCGTCGACTTGTTCCGAATCAATACGGCGCACGATTCGCCGAAAGTCTGGGAATCGATGGCCAATGGGATCATGGAAGAGCGTAAACGGATCAATAAAGACCTCAAAATCTACGTCGATTTGGCCGGTCCGAAAATCCGTACCGCTGAAATCGGGCTGGAGAGTCCGGTACTTGCCATCGGTGCAAAAAAACATAACCGCGAATTTTATCTCGTTCCGAAAAACAGCCAGACAGTCCACTCGGACGATGCCTTACCGGTCGTGTACGCAGAAACCGATTTCTATCAGAAACTCCACGCCAAAATGCGGCTGCAAATCGTCGGTGCGGATAACGAACGCTACAAGGCAAAAGTAATCGAATACTCCGAGAGCAAAGCCAAAGTCTCTCTCAAAGAGAAAGTCAAGATTAATGAAAATTCCAAAATCATCGCCGATGAAGAGGATCAGTACGCCGTTTCTCCGCTGGAATTTCTAAAAATACCGAACGAAACACGGATTTTTTACGGGGATAAGGTCCTGATACGGACCGAAGAGATTGTCGAGCGCAAGGAAGAATATGCTGAAAAATACGACGCCATCGTCCGATGTACCCTGAGCGAAGCAGGTTCTTTGGTCAAAACGGGAGATCACGTCTTTCTCGACGACGGTAAAATCGAGCTGATCATCGAAAGCGTCGAGGAAAGCGATATTGTCTGCAGCGTACTGACGCAAAAGAAAAACGGCGTTACGATCAAATCCGAAAAAGGGATCAATTTCCCTCAAAGCGACATTGCCGTCCGTGCCCTGAGCGATCACGACATCTCTTTGCTTCCGGACGTTTGCCGCTATGCCGACATCATCGGGATATCCTTCGCCCAGACGCGCGAGGATATCGAGCAGGTCATTGCCGAACTCGACCGACACGGGAAAAAAGGGGAAATCGGGATCGTGGCTAAAATCGAAACCCCTAAGGGGGTAAACAATCTTCCAGACATCCTTGAAGCACTGATCGAATACGGTCACTCCGGGGTCATGATCGCCCGTGGGGATCTGGCGATTGAAATCGGGTATGAAAATCTAGCCTATATGCAAGAAGAGATTCTCGATCTCTGTCTCGCGGCCCACATGCCGGTAATTCTGGCCACACAGGTTCTAGAGAATAAAATGAAAACCAATATCCCCAGCCGCGCCGAAATCACCGATGCGGCATTCGCCCATAAAGCCGAATGCGTTATGCTCAACAAAGGGGAATACGCAATCGAAACAATCAAAATCCTCACTTCCATCTTTCACCAGATGGATCGGGTCTTCCGGAAAAACAAACTCCTCCTCAACCCCGCTTTTCAATGGAAATGAGGAGGTTTTACCCCTCATTCACTGATCTTACGTACTTTACGGGCAAAGCCCGCAAAGTGGTAGGGAAACTCCTCTCAACAAAGCTTCCCCTATCTTTCAAATAGGGAAGAAAACTGCCCTATTTGCACTTGATGTCATCAAGTGCATAAAGTCAGTCATTCATATACATTTTGAAATAATACTCGTGCGCCATACGCCCAGAATCGAATGCCGGGATGACGTTTGACATTGCGCTGCGCATAATCTGGGTCCATTGTTCAGGCTTGTCGTAGTAGATCGGAATGATTTCGTTTTCCAGAATATCCATCAGATTTTTATTGTCTTCGTAATCTTGGACTTCCGTCGGCGTCGTATGATCGATCGGCGGAATCGTAAAAGCGTTGATCGCATGTTTCGCAAATTCAGGATGCCATCCGTCATCGGTTGAAAAATGGATCGATCCGTTCATACTCGCCGTCATCCCGCTCGTACCGCTTGCCTCGCGTGAAACCCTCGGCGTATTGAGCCAAATGTCCGAGCCTTGTTTCAACAAACGGGAAAGTTCGAGTTCGTATCCGACCAAAACCGCCATGTTTCGGAGTTCATGACTGATGTGGATCAACTCGTTGAACGCATTGATCGCATTGCTGTCAAACGGATAAGGTTTCCCTGCCCATATTACCTGTACCGGTTTATCGGTCCGTTCCAAAAGCTTCTTGAACCGGTAAAAATCAAGTTTCAGCAGCCCCGGGCGTTTGTATTCGGCAAAACGACGCGCCCAGACGATGGTCAGGACGTTTGGATCAAACATTTTTCCGGTCTGATCGGCGACTACGTTGAACAAAATCCGTTTGAGATGTTTCTTGCGTGCCACCAATGCGTAATCTTCATGCTCGTCCAGGGCTGCGAGCATCCCTTTGTCGGTCCAGTAACGGCGGTTCTGAGCATTCGTAATATGGATAATTTCCGATCTTCCCTCACATCCGGCCCACATCCGGTTGGCCACTTCACCGTGCAGGCGCGACACCGCATTGGTGATCTTCGACGATCGCAACGCACCGACCGTCAGATTGAACGAATCCCCCTCGTGCATATTCATAATTTTGCGGACCGTATCAAGATCAAGACCGTTGAAAAAACCGAATTTATGCAACAGATAAATATTATGCTGCTCGTTCCCGGCATCTTCAGGGGTATGCGTCGTAAACACGACCCGTTTTCGAACCTCTTCCATATCGCGATATTTTTCGTAGAGTTCAAAAACCAGCGGGAGGGCATGCCCTTCGTTCATATGAAAAATCTCTATGCGTTGTTTCAGCGCTTCGAGTACTTTGACCCCGCCGATTCCCAGTACCACTTCCTGAGAAATTCGGGTCTCTTCATTCGCATCGTAAAGCTTATGGGTAATCGTACGGGCGAGAAAATCGTTTTCAGGGATATCGGTCGAGAGTAAAATGATCGGCGCGGAACTAAAGACCGAAGGGGGAAGATAAAACGCCTTGATATGGACATCTACCGAATGGATATTGACGGTTGCACGGATACCAAGATCTTCAAGAAAATAGTAATGTTTACGGATGAAATCGGCTTTTAGATTACGGTCTTCGTAGCGTGATTGATCGTAATACCCGTAACTCCACAGAATACTGACCCCTACGACGTTTTGACGAAGGTCGTAGGCACTGCGCATGTGCGAACCGGCAAGGAATCCAAGCCCTCCGGAATAGGTTTTCAACGCTTGATGGATTGCAAACTCCATCGAAAAATAGGCTACCGTTTTTGTGTAGCGTGAATCAAATTCGTAATCGTGTACAATCATATCGTTTCTTTCTGTAAGTTAATTTTACGGGTCCTATTGTAACAGCATATTGCCGTTTTTAGGGTTACTCAACCGCTTTATATAAACAACGCCTAGCGGCGGTATCCGTAGATACAGGGTAAACGGCCGACCGTAACGTCCTTCGTCGACCGTAGCCATCGGATGGGGATTTCCGATGTTCCATCCCGCATACCGTTCCGACTGGGAATTGAGCACTTCGACATACTCCCCTTCTTGCATGACACCGAGGGGAAAATCTTCGCGCGTTTCGTCGGCAAAATTGCACACCACGTAAAGTGTCTCATCGGCATTGTCGCTTTTGCGCATAAAGCTGATGCAGTTGTACCGGTAATCCTGATCGTCGATCCATTCGAATCCCTCACGCTTTTCATCCAACTGATGTAACGCCCTCTCATCCCGATAGACACGGTTCAAATCGCAAAGGAGCGTCTGAATACCTCGGTGCATCGGATACTCCAATACCTCCCAGTCCAGCTGGGAGGCAAAATTCCATTCGGAGAACTGAGCGATCTCTCCCCCCATGAACAGAAGTTTTTTCCCCGGATGAGCCATCATGTAGGCGTACAATGCCCGCAGATGAGCAAACTTTTGATTGTAATCCCCCGGCATTTTATTGATCAGGGAACCTTTCATGTGGACCACTTCGTCGTGGCTCAGGGGAAGCATGAAATTTTCATCAAAACCGTACCACATGCTGAAGGTCAGCTGATGGTGGTGATGCTGCCGGTGAATCGGATCGAAGCTCATATATTTGAGGGTATCGTGCATCCACCCCATATTCCACTTGAACCCGAATCCAAGCCCCCCGATGTAGGTAGGGCGGGTCACCATCGGCCACGCGGTCGATTCTTCCGCAATCATCACAACGTCGGGATAGGCACCGTACACGCTTTCGTTGAGTTTTTTGAGAAATTCCACCGCATCAAGGTTTTCATTTCCGCCGTAACGGTTGGGAATCCACTCCCCCTCTTTGCGCGCATAGTTCAGATAAAGCATCGAGGCGACCCCGTCTACCCGTATCCCGTCAATGTGATAACGATCCAACCAGAACATCGCCGAACTGATCAGGAACGAACGCACTTCGTTTCGGCCGTAATTGAAAATGACGCTCCCCCATTCGGGATGATATCCCTGACGGGGATCATCGTGTTCGTAAAGGGCGGTTCCGTCAAAATTGATCAGCCCGTGCATATCGACGGCAAAATGGGACGGTACCCAGTCCATGATTACCCCGATGCCGTGCCGATGCAGCGTATCGATAAGGTACATCAATTCATCCGGCGATCCGAACCGTGACGTTGCGGAATAATATCCTACGACCTGATACCCCCATGACCCGTCATAAGGGTATTCGCTCAGCGGCATGAATTCGACGTGGGTAAAATTCATTTTCACGACGTATTCGACCAGCGTTTCGGCCAGTTCGCGGTATCCCAGTAGCGAACCGTCACTATGACGCCGCCAGGAGCCTAAATGCATTTCGTAAACGCTGATGGGTGACGTATGGGCATTGGCCTGAGCCCGGGAGTTCATCCACACGGCATCGCCCCATTGATATTTATTAATATCATAAAGCTTCGAAGCCGATTTCGGCGGTATTTCGGCATACACTCCGAAGGGATCACTTTTGTCATGAACGGTACCGTGAAATTTCGAGACAATACGGTATTTATACGTCGGAGTCCCCTCTAGACCGACAATAAATCCTTCCCATATTCCCGAATCATCTTCGCGTAACCGCAACGGATGCGATGTTTCATTGTAATCGTTGAAGTCGCCGCGGACGCTGACATGCGCCGCATTCGGGGCCCAAACCGAAAAATAGACACCGCTTTCACCCTCGTGTTCCATCGGATGGGAACCGAATTTTTCATACAGGCGGGTGTGGTTTCCCTGTTTGTAAAGGTAGATATCGTATTCGCTCCAGCGGCTTAGATCGTAACGTATCATTCTTCTCTCCCCTGTACAATTTTGCGATAGACCACTTCATATTCCCGGGCCGCACCGTCCCAGTCAAAGCGCTGATGCATCGCGTTGTGACGCATCCGCTCAATCCCTTCCGGATCGTTATACCAGGTATGCACCGCCCAACGGACCGTATTGATCAAGGCATCGGCCGTAGCATCGTGAAATTTGAACCCGGTACCGTGCGTCTGGTCGTTATGATAATTTTCAATCGTATCGTCAAGCCCTCCGGTAGACCGTACGATTGGAAGCGATCCGTAGCGGAGGCTGTAGATTTGATTCAGACCGCACGGTTCAAACAACGACGGCATCAAAAACAGATCGCTTCCCGCTTCGATACGATGGGCAAGATCGTTACGATAACCGATAAAACAGCCGAATTTCTCCGGATATTGCCGCGCGATGTCACCGAAAAATGCTTCAGCCCATTTTTCCCCGGCCCCCAGCATTACGATCTGAACATCCATCTCCAACAGGACATGTATCGATTCGGCAACCAAAGCGATCCCTTTTTGCTCGGCCAACCGTCCTACCATGCCGATCAACGGTACTTCCGGACGTTCTGGAAGCGAAAATTCCGCCTGCAACGCCGCCTTACACGCCGTTTTTCCCTCCATCTCCCCACTATCGAAAGCCGCTGGAATGAACGGATCGTTCACAGGACTCCATTCGTCGTAATCGACACCGTTCAAGATACCGTATAACTTGTATCCGATCGAATCGATCAGCCCTTCAAGCCCCCAGCCGAAATCTGCCGTCCGTATTTCAGCGGCGTAACGCCGGCTGACGGTCGTCACGGCATCGGCATGGACTATCCCCCCTTTAAGAAGATTGATCCCTTCAAACTCTTCGAGTTCATCGGCATTGTAGTGTTCCCAGCCGATTCCGAAAACGTCCATAGCCCCCCGGTAAAATTTACCCTGATGTTGAAGATTATGGATCGTAAGCATCGATCCCGCATTGGCGAAATCGGGATCGAATGCATACACGGTATTCAGCAGAACCGGAATCGCTGCGGTATGCCAGTCGTTTGCGTGAATGATGTCGGGACGAAAATGGAGCTTTTTGGCCAACTGCATCACGGCCCGCGAAAAAAACAAAAAGCGGTTGTCGTTGTCGGAATACCCTCTTCCATTCTCATCATACAGTCCGGCACGGCCGAAATATCCTTCATGTTCGATAAAATAAACCGGTATGTCGGTACCCGGAAGCCGTCCTTCACAGACTCCGGCCCACTGTTCTCCCATGATTCCCATCGGAACGCCTAACGCACCTTCTTGCATCTTCAAATCGTATTTTTCACGATCAACGATGTAATAGCGCGGCATTACAACGCGAACGTCATGTCCCAACGCCCTAAGGGCTTTGGGAAGGGCACCCGCCACGTCGGCGAGACCGCCGGTTTTGGCAAAGGGGACCGCTTCGGAAGCGGCGAAAAGAATGTTGAGTTTATCCATCAGGTTTTTCCTCCAGTAGAACGATGCATTTTTATGAAGAACGGTTGGCGGTTTGCAAACCTATTTCAAACGTTCTCTTTGTGTTTTCTCCGGTTCATCGGACTTTTGATCATGATTGCCGTTTTCGGTAAATCGTACCGTATTTTTTCGCGCTGGATTCCCAGGAAAAATCGCACTCCATATTATGCTTCGCAAGGCTTCGAAGGCGTTCTTTATCATCGTAGAGTTCCATAGCCGTTTTGAATGCCCGCATAAATGTTTCGGCAGAGGCTTTTTTAAAGGTAATGCCGTAGCCCGATTTTTTTTCGGGATCGAACGTCTCCAAGCGTTTAACCGTATCGACCAATCCTCCGGTATGATGGACGATCGGTATCGCCCCGTATGAAAATGCAATCATTTGATTTAGTCCACACGGCTCAAACAAAGAAGGCATCAATAGAAAATCGGCGGCGGCGTACAGACGGCGAGAGAGCGATTCATCGTATTGTTCGATGACAACAACGTTGGTATACTCTTTGGCAACGTATCGAAGCTTTTCGGCGTATTCTTTTTCCCCTTCTCCAAGAAGAATAACGTTGCATTTCATTGTTCCCATCGATTCGATCGTCTCGATGAGCAAATCGATCCCCTTTTGCCATGTCAAACGTCCGATAAACGCGAATAAAGGATCATTTACCCCTTTCAAGCCGACCGAGGATAAAAACGCACTTTTATTTTTTTTCTTTCCGTTGTACGTTTTATAGGGTTCGATCAGGGCTCCGTCCGAAGCGGGATTGAAATGTTCGAGATCGATTCCGTTGACGATACCGCCGAGTTTATTACGATGTGCGTATAAAAATCCTTCCAAACCGCATCCGAATTCCGGTGTCAGGATCTCTTTCGCATAGGTGGGACTGACCGTCGTAACGTTGTCGGCATACGCAATCCCGGCTTTCATCAAATTGACGTTGCCGTAATATTCGATCCCTTCCATCGTGAAATAGCCCGAATTGACTCCGATTTGTGGCAGCACGCCCGGATCAACGATTCCCTGATATGCCAGATTGTGGATCGTGAAAACCGTTTTTGGACGTTTTGGCGCCTCGTTGAGATATAACGCTCCCAATCCACACTGCCAGTCGTTCAGATGAACGACGTCAAATGCCTCTTCCAAAGCCAACGAAGCGACAAAACGGCAAAAGAGGGCAAAACGAAGGGCATTGTCTTCATAACCGCATTCGGGCGGTCCGTAGAGATATTCCCGTTCGCACAATACCGGCGTATAGACGAAACGATATTCAATTCCTTCGTACGTACAGCCGTACAGTTCGGTTTCATAGTCGTTCCCCCCCAGAGAAATCGTCTCTTTGGACCGTACCGGAACGATTTCATACCGTTCCGCGTCAATCTGGCGGTACAGCGGCAAAATCACGGTTACGTTAAACGTTTCGCTTAAAGCTCTCGGCAAACTGTGGGAGACATCGGCCAATCCCCCCGTTTTGACAAAAGGATACACCTCGCTTGATGCGAACAAAACCCGTTTTTTACTCATCGTTTTCTCCTCGTAAAATTTTGGCGGCACGTTCCGGACGCATTGGATTGATCAACATTTTTGTCCCTGTTTCGAATCCTCCGTACCGATAGAGTCTGGGTAATATCCGAATTCCCCATCCGCTTTCACCATCCCCCTCTTCCGGACGCAGATTCGGTGTCATAAACACGACGTTAAAATCATCGATCCCTGCGCGGGCTTTGAGCGCTTCAACCGCTTTTAAAACGGCTTTTGCATATTCGTGCAGCGCCTTATCATCCAATTTGCCAAACGTCTCCCCCCGACGGACGATCATGATTTCAAAAGGGTGGGTACTGCCGTAAGGACAAAAAACTGACGTTTTGCCGATACGGAACAACAATCGTACCTTCTCCTTCTCCTCATCGGCGGCTATTCTCTCGCATAATTTTTCACCGCTGGATAAAAAATGTTCCCGTTCGCAACGAAACCGATCCTGTTCCTCTTTCGGAACGATCGGCAACGCAATCAGCTGGGTATGGCTGTGGCTTTGCGTCGCTCCGGAACCGGCTCCTTCGTTTTTAAACAGACTGATGTACGCCAGACGCACGTCGCGCGTAAGATCAACAAACCGGTGTTGTAACGTTTTAAGCCATAAGGTTGCCTCGGTTTGACTCCATTGGACCATCGATACCGTATGACGTGAAGTATCGATAATAATCTCGTGAGCGCCGAATCCCTCCCAGCGCGAAAACGTTCCCCCGGAAAAATGGTGAGGCGCTTCGATCTCTACCGCTTTGTACAGGTTCGGGATGACCCGAATACTCCATCCGACACTGTCGCGTGGCGTTGCTCGAAATGCATAGATTTCCGGAGGAGTCATCGTTTCGTTCCCCTCGCAAAACGGACACGACGCAAGATCGCTCCCCGTAGCACCCATTGATCGCGTTTTGTCGGGACGGTGCATCCGCTCGGGTGCACTGATGACATACTCGTCGTATAGCCGGTTATAACGGATCTCAGACATCCAGCAACTCCAAAGTTCCCGTCAGTTTTAATACTCCGTCATACGGAAAACACAACGCGATACTAATCCCCTGTACGGTAAAATCGGCCCCTTGCTCGCTTTGCGACAGGGTGCTGATGCGCGTATAGAGAAGGTCGCAGGGCTGATCCCATCGCAGACGCAAAGTTTGGTTGAGAAAGCCGTCGCATAAGGTCAATTCGCTGCACCGGTCGATTCGTCCCGATTCTTCTACCGCCAAACCGTTCAGCGTGACCACATCGTATCGGGAAAAATGGAAATTATGTTCCTGAACGTAGCGGTAGGAACCCGCTTCCTCACTTTGAAGTTCAACGGAAAATCCAAATCCCGCTTCGATCGGGCGGTACCGTTTTTCAAGCTTCGTCGGATTTTTTCCTCCGTCGTAAATTCCCCCCTCCCGGACAAATCGGATGCGATCCCCACCCATCACCATTTGTGCGGGTTGATTGGCGAAATCACCGTATTCGCGAAAACGGCATCCGTAAAAACTCCCGACATCGAACGAACCGTCGGTAATATGATCGATAAACGAGTTTTTGAGATACCAGTCGTACGCTACCGCCTCGCGCAATGCCGGATCGACGGCAATGGAAGCTGCGTGAATCGTATCGATCCCATCCTCATCTTCATGGGTCTCTTTGATCTCTTTAGGTTCAAAAAGGCGTTCATGATACGCCTCTTTACGACGGGTCAGCGTATTTTGAAAATTAAATCCGCTTCGGCGCGCATCCAATTCGACGAGCTGTCCACCGTACGAAGCATCGAAACGGGCAATCATCCCAGACCTGACCGTTTTTACTTTCGGATGCCCGTCCAATTCGTTTTGATCGACAAATATCCCTTGTTGTTCACCGTAGCGGATATTTTCGCATTCGATCAGATAGCGGTAAGCGTTATCCCGCAGATTGGGGAGATAAAGCCCCCCGAATACACCGTGCCACAGTACATCGTTGGTTTGAAGTTTGAACAGTGCTTCATCGAATTCATCGTTTAACACTTCGCTGCGTGCTCGGGCCAATTCAACCATCCGTTTGTGGATACGGTTGCTTTCGGGGTACTTGACCAGAAAGTTTTTCCATATCCCCCCTTTGAAAAACTTCGATCCGATCCGTTCGTACGTCTCATATCCCATCTGATCTTTCAGTTGTTCAAACGCAATCGTATCGTCCGCTCGAAGACTCCATTCCCCCATCTCCGCATAGGATGCACTCGGCAGGTACGCCAGTCCCCTCGATCCGTACGTGTCAAAATACTCTCCATACGTCATCGTCATAATCTCAGGGTCCTCAAGTACAAGCCGTACAAACGTCTCAAGCCACCCTTTGTCATACACCCATTCATGTGTTCCGGGCCACATTCCGAATTTTTCGGCATCGTCAAATACGATTGCTGCCGAATCGTTTTCCCGGCAAAACGATTTGATGGCATCGACGGACGCCTTAGGTTTCAAAAACGGTATTGCATAACGGAGTTTTTGGCTGATCGGGAACAGGGCAAGTTCCACGCCCCCCTCTTCCGTCGTATAATAGCCATCCAGTCTATCCGGATCAAAACCGGCGCACGTAAAATGGTAATCGTCCATCACCGTATAGCGCAAACCGCACCGTGCCACGTCAGGTACCAATGACGATTCCCACACCCGTTCGGTCAGCCAGAGCCCTCGCGGATACTGCAAAAAACGGTTGGTGATCATTTCGCTCAATTTGACGATTTGATCTTCCCGCTCACGCGGCGCAATCGAGGAGAGTACCGGTTCGTAGAACCCCGCGCCGAACCATTCAATACTGCCCGAAAGGGTCAGTTTGGCAATCGTTTCAAACAAATCCGGATAATTTTTTTCGATCTGTTCCAACAGCCATCCGCTGCAATGGACCGAAAAACGAAATGCCGGATAGCGGCTCATCAGGGTGAAGAACGGCGCATAACATTCGTTTACCGCCTTCTCAATAACCCAATCGAAATTATCGACTGGCTGGTGCATATGGATACCGAACAATAAATGGGTTTGTTTACACATCGTCACATCCTATACGAACCACGGAGTATCCGTGATCCTGTCAAAATCAATTTTAAGAGGGCCGGAATACGGCAGTTTCTGAAGGATTTTCTCCCCTTCGCACAATTCGAAATTCAGGTGAACGCTAGGGCGCATTCCCAAAACTTCACGTCCGAGTTTCATCATCATCCACCCCTCTTCGATCCAAAAGACGACCGATCCTTGTTCCGAACCGTTCAAAAGGTATCGAAGTGTATCGGCTTCTTCTTCGATCGTGATTTTAAGCGTCCACATAGCGGTTTGGGCCAAAGAGAAATCCCCTTGAAACCCTGCATAAAAATTGTTTTCATCGGCACCGTATCGGATCAGTGCTATCGGTCCCCTCACACGGTCCATCGTCGAGTAGGCTCCCGCATCGGTGACGATACCCGATCCGAACCATTCCAGAAAACGGTAAGTGCCCAAATGCGGTGAAATCGGCCCGAACGGTTTGTGGCTTGCCGTTTTTTTCCCTTCCGAGCTAATAATGGGATCAAACAATTCGGTCGGGACCCCTATTTTGAGTAAATGGTACACCGATATCAGATGGTTTCGGAACAAAGCGTCGAACTCTTCGGCAAACGACGTCGAGTGATCGTCCCCATACCACCAAAACCAATCGCTGCACTCCGCCGCCAACATGTGTTCACGGATCCGTTCACGTGTTTGCAGGGAAAATTTAGAAAAATGTTCCTCCACACTCCGATGGGTTTGATAAATCAGCTCCCACGCCCGGTTCTTCTCCGGATGTCCGGCCCACGTATCGAAGGTTCCGTGTATCCAGCTTCCCGGAGCAATTTTGGACAATACCCCATGCTCTTTCGATCGTGCCACTTCATCCATGGTCACCGTATTGCACCACTCCGATTCGGAGAGAAAACGGTAGATTCCCTCAAAAAAATCAAGTCCGTTATTCCGATAATATTCCCACGCGTTCTCTCCGTCGACAATGACGAAAATCGTTTTTTCTTCTGTGGCCGATGCAATCGGAGCGAGGGTATCGGCGAAATGCCGGGCCGCATCTGACGCATCCATATGCCGATACTCAAATCCGATCAGATCGCTGACGTAATGGTCCCGAAAACCCATCGTCATCTCTTTCAATCGGTACGGACGGTATATAACACTGCGATCCGTCGTTTCAAGCGACTTGAGCAAAATCGCTTCATCCGTCGCGATCCATTGAATACCGCGTTGAACGTACAAAGCGATACTCTCTTCATCCACAGCCCCTTCAGCCGGCCACAAACCAATCGGTTTACGGCCAAAAGTCTGTTCGAATAATTCGATTGCACGATCAACCTGTTCTTTCGCATCTTCGGCAAGCGATATCGGGTTTTCAGGGATAACCGTCAAAGGATTTGCCCGAAGCGCATTCTCCATATCAAATAATAAGGGAAGAATCGGATGATTGTACGGAGTCGTAGACAATGAAATTTTCCCCGTCTGCAGAAGGGATCGATAAAACGGCAATACCGTTCCGACAAACTTACTGAGCGCTTCCAACAGTACAACTTTATCTTCCTGAACGTATCCGAAACCTCGTTCAATCATTTGTATTACGGTTAAATCGTTTTGGCGCAAATAATTTCCGCACCATGAGAGGAGAAAAAGTATTTCGAGTTCGATCAACTCATTGTCGTTGTACGCCTCTCTGCCGTAAAGTTCGGAAAAACGTCCAAGCGGCCGTGCCATGGTCTCAAACTGTACCGAATTACACAATTTTATCATCCAGGAACGTTCGGCGGGTTCAAGTACAGAAGGATGTTTGATCCACAAAGAGAGGAAATAATCGTTTTTGAGCGCTTCTTCGTACATCCCCAGTTGTTCAATCAACGGAGATGTGATATTGAAACTTGCCTTGACTCCCTCATATCGGCTCACGAGCCAGGGCATATCGTAATAATCCTTGATGGCGTGCAAGAATACCCACGGCATTGTAATACGCCCCGTAGCGTCCCGATAATCGGGCTGATGCATATGCCAGAAAAAACATAAACGCAGGGACGGCGACAGCATCACGACTGTGACCACTCCTCGATTTTCTGCATATAGTGTTCGACGTAACGTTCCCCCTCTTCACTCCGTTCCGCCTGAATGGTGAGGTTGAGATGGTCGCTGTACTGATCGGGAATCATCAATACCCAGTCGTTGGTATCGAGCCATATTTTGACGCCGTCAAGCGTCGAGGATTCTTTCCCTTTCGCGTCTTCCAGGAATTTACGCATCATTTTCCCTTTAAGGGATTGTTTGCACGGAACCTGGAACGAATGGTAATAGTATTTCGGAAGCGAAGCGATCAATTCCGAGAGGGTAACACTGTGATTGACCATCATCTCGAGGATTTTGAGCGTTGCGTACATCGAATCCCGATGCGTCGCGAATTCGGTGAAGGCGAAATTTCCTTCTCCCGTGGCAACAAGATCGTACGTTTTCATCTGTTCGGATTTGAAATTGGCGTATTGTCCCCGCTCGATTTCAAGATGCTCGAAATAGACGATATCGGCAGCCCACGTCGGCAAAAAGACCCGTTTTACCGTACCGGTGGCTTTGGCTTCCATATTAAGTAATAAAAGGACAACGTACAATGCGCTCTGTTTGGAGAGGAGGTCCCCTTTATCACAGATGATGTCCAGACGCTGACCGTGCGGATAGATCATAAACCCGGCATCGAGCTCCAACGCCCGGATAATCGAACTCATGTCTTCGTTCGAGCGTTTCATCAGTGAATTGATATTCTCGAGCTTTTTTTCGTCCGGATAGGCGTTAAACATAATATGGTCAACCCCCAGGTCATTTAAGATATCCGGAAAGACTTCGGATGCCATCCCGTGCATCATATCGATCGCCACTCGGCAGTTCATGCAGCGAAACGCGTGGGAACGAAGCAAGGTTTCAATCCCTTTTTTATACCGATCGTATTCACCGGCATGATCAAGCGCGTGGATCTGACCGATTTTGGAATATTCGACCCGACGGAAAACTTCTTTGAAAAATGCCTTTTCGATTTTTTTGGCCATATCGCTGTTGATACGCAATGCATCGTGATTGAAGAAGGTAATGACCGTCGTCGTCGGATCGTCTATTTTCTGATTGAAATGGACTCCGGCAGCATATTGGTCGTTTCCGTACAGACTGCAGCGCATAACGGCCGACGGCACGGCATTGTAATCGACGACGTCAATCCCCGCCGCCAGCAAACCACCCAAAAAGGCCCGTTTAAGCATCCGGGAATTACGGTTGTAATCGCGCGATACGAGAACCGTTGAACCGACCGGGAGCTGCGCTCCGAACGCTTCGGCCAGTTTCGTCGCCATCTCGCAGGAGAGCTCAACGTTGGACTGACCGCTAACCCGGCCGTTTTCAAAAATGGAATTACGGTATTTGTCTCCCAGAATAACGCTGCGGCTGATGATCGACGCATCTTCAAGCACCTTGTTCGGCCATATCGTCACGTCTTTTTCAACGGTCACGAGCTGCCCGATTTCACACCCTTCCGCAATGATCATGCCCGCTTTGGCCGTCACGTTTTTTTCGAGTACGTTGTCGTTACAGATGACGCAGCCATCGAGTCTGGCATTACGTCCGATCGATACGTCGTTCCAGATGACGCTGTTGCGGATTTTGCTTCCGCCGCTGATGGTTACGTTGTCTCCGATAACGACGTTACTGAGTTTTACCCCTTTTTTCAGAGTCACTCCCCGCCCGAGGACAACCGTTCCGACGATTTCAACCTCTCCGTCAAAATCGTACTCCTCTTCGCTCCACAAAACTCCGTCCGGATAGACGTGTTTCGTTCCGGGCATTTTGACCCCGATTTTACCGCTGAGGATATCTTCGTAGACGTCACGGTAGCTTTCAGGGTTCCCGACGTCGCGCCAGTATCCCTCGGCATATCCGGCGATCAGTTCGACCCCCTGACGCATCAACGAGGGGAAAAGGTCTTTGGCAAAGTCAAAATTTTCGTTTTTGGGAATGTAATTGAGAATTTCGGGCTCGATAATATAAATACCGGTATTGATCGTATCGCTAAATACCTCTCCCCAGCTCGGTTTTTCGAGAAATTTTTCGATCCGCCCCTCTTCGTTGGCGATAACGACACCGAATTCGAGAGGATTTTCAACCGACGTCAAAGTGATGGTCAATTTCGAATTTTTGGCTTTATGGTAGTCGAAGATTTTTTGGAAATCGAAATCGGTGACCAAATCTCCGCTAATAATAATAAAGTTTTCATCGCCAATGTATTCCTGAGCTTTTTTGACGGCTCCCGCCGTTCCGTAATCGTCGTCGGGAATGACGTAGGTAATGTTAATTCCCCACGCGCTGCCGTCTTGAAAATAGTTGCGAATGACGTCGGGTTTGAAATAGAGCAATACGATAAAATCGGTGATGCCAAGGTCTCGAAGAGCGACGATCGTATGTTCCATCATCGGTTTGTTCACAATCGGAAGCATCGGTTTTGGGATAGAGTTGGTAAGAGGTTGAATGCGGGTTCCGAATCCGCCGGCCATGACTACGGCTTTCATTGAGCTCCTTTCAATTCGACAAGTTTGGAACACTTATTGTATAGTGAAAACTGTAAATTTAACTTATTTTGTTGTACAAAATTACACCTCAGTTACAGAGATTTTTTTAAGAGGGCGTATTATTCCTCTTTACGTTACAATTACCACCCTATCCATTGACGTTTTGACCGGAGGAAAAACATGATTTCAAAGAATCTCTACATTGCCGCGCTCGAGCCCTACGCCGGTTCGATCATCGTTACAATGGGGATTATGGAGCTGCTGAAAAGCCGTATTGAAAAAATCGCGTTTTTTCGTCCCGTGATCGACAGCCATGCGTCGGCCAACCGTGATATCGCTTTTATGCTCTCCCATTTCAAGCTGACGCAGCCGATTGAAAGCTGCTATGGATTTGAACTCTCCGAGGCCGAAACACTCCTCTCCGAAGGGCGGGAAAACGATCTCATCGAACGTCTGATCGGCCAATACCGTCTTTTGGAAGAAGAATACGATTTCATCATCATCGAAGGACTCGAACGCTCGTCCTTCGACAAGTCCGTTCACACCAATCTAAACCTCAAAATCGCAAAAAATCTCCGTTCCCCTTACGTCAGTATTCTCAATGCCAAAGGGCGGACGCAAGAACAGATCGAACATGACCTTGCGTTTGAGACGGCAGCGCTTCGGAACGAACACCTCGAACATCTGGCCGTATTCGTCAATCGGCTCGATCCTATCGTTCGCGAACGGCTCGAACCACTCTACCAAGAGAGCAGCGTACCCCATTTCTTTATGTCGGAAATTGAAGAACTCGACCTCCCGAGCGTCGGAGAGGTCAAAGAGACCCTCGGCTGCCGTCAGATTCTCGGCAGCGAAAGAGATCTTGACCGTATCGTTCGGCGCGTCAAAATTGCCGCCATGAATATCGAACACCTCCTCGAACGCCTCGAAGACGGCGATCTCGTCATCGCGCCCGGAGATCGAAACGACATCATCCTCGGTGTCCTCGGAGCCAATTACGCCAAAAACTTTCCGATCATTTCGGGCATCATTCTTAGCGGCGGCTATACCCCCGGCGACATTGTCCTTAACCTTCTCTCCGGTCTTGATTTTCTCAATATTCCCGTCTTGAGTACCGAAAAAGACACTTATCAAACGGCCACGGAGATCGACCGCATCCGGGCCACCATCAGTCCCCATCACGAACGCAAAATCGCTCTTGCGGTCGGAGAATTCATGAGCAGCGTCGAAAGCGAGGTTTTTTACCGTCGTATCCATACCGTCCGAAACGACATTCTCACTCCGATCATGTTCGAATACAGCCTGTACGAACGTGCGCGCAGCAACCGCCGTCGGATCGTCCTTCCCGAAAGCGACGACGAGCGGATACTCCGGGCTGCGGAGATTTTGTTACGCCGTAACGTCGTCGATATTATTTTGTTGGGTGATCCTGAAAATATCCTCCATCATGCCGCGACGCTCGGACTCGATCTCTCCCGTGCGACCATCATCGATCCCGACCGCTCGACGCTGATGGGCCGCTACGTCGATGATTTTTACGAACTGCGGCGTGAAAAAGGGCTCAGTCTCAACGGTGCGCGGGACTCCATGGCCCATGCGAACTATTTCGGCACCATGATGGTTCACCACGGAGATGCCGACGGCATGGTTTCCGGTGCCGTCCATACGACGCAAGATACCGTTCGTCCGGCGCTGCAGATCATTAAGACGGGAACGGGCATATCACGGGTTTCTAGCCTCTTTTTCATGTGCCTCGACACCAAAGTGCTCGTTTATGCCGATTGCGCCGTGATCCAGGATCCTACCGCCGAAGAGCTTGCCGACATTGCCATCCTCTCCGCCCAGACCGCACAGCTTTTCGGGATCGAACCGCGTATCGCCATGCTCTCGTATTCCACCGGAGACTCGGGGAAAGGAGAAGATGTTATGAAAGTACGCCAAGCGACGGAACTGGTTCAACAACGTCGTCCCGATCTCCCGATCGAGGGCCCCATCCAGTACGACGCCGCCATCGACCCCGACGTCGCCAAAATCAAACTGCCCGGAAGCGACGTCGCGGGAAAAGCGACCATCTTTATCTTCCCCGATCTCAATACCGGGAACAATACCTATAAAGCGGTACAGCGCACCTCGGGTGCGGTAGCGATCGGACCGATCCTTCAGGGGCTGAAAAAACCGGTCAACGACCTCAGCCGCGGATGTGAAATCGCCGATATCGTCAATACGATCCTAATCACGGCCGTTCAGGCTCAGGGAGTTGCGCTATGAGTATCCTCGTCATCAATGCCGGAAGTTCATCCATCAAATACACCCTCTACCGTACCCATTCCCTCGAACGGATTACCCACGGCCTTATCGAAGAGGTGACGAACCATCACGACGCTTTTGTCAAAATGGAGCAAGAACTCCTCTCCCACGGGTACGATTTTACGAAAATCGAAGCATTCGGGCACCGCGTCGTCCACGGGGGGGATCGTTTTGACGGCCCCGCCCGGATCGACGAGCGGGTTCTCGTCGAAATCGAATCGCTATGCCGGCTTGCTCCGCTGCACAATCCGGCCAATCTGGAGGGGATCTACGCCGGACGGCACATGGCACCTGACGTCCCCCACGTCGCGGTCTTCGACACCGCGTTTCACCAAACGATCCCGGCCTACGCTTATCGCTATCCCCTGCCGAAACGGTTTTACGAAAGCGACCGTATCCGGCGTTACGGGTTTCACGGAACGTCACACCGTTACGTCGCGCATGAAGCGGCCAAGACTCTCGGCAAACCGCTTGAAACGCTCAAGCTCATTACGTTACACATCGGAAACGGCGTCAGTGCCTGTGCGATACGCAACGGCGAAAGCGTCGATACGACGATGGGGATGACGCCGCTGGAAGGGTTAATGATGGGGACACGCTGCGGCAGCATCGACCCGGCAATCGTCGAATACCTTGTCCGTGAGAAAAAGATGTCGATTGACGAAATCGATTCGTTGCTTAACAAACGCAGCGGCTTGCTCGGCATCGGAGGCAGCAGCGATATGCGGGTCTTGCTGGCCAATGCCGCTGAGGGAAGCGAAGAGGCGCAACTGGCGATCGAGATGTTCGTGTATCGGATCAAAAAACAGATCGGCGCTTACCTGGCGGCCCTCAACGGTGCGGATGCGATCGTCTTTACGGGGGGGATCGGCGAACACGCCGCACCGATCCGAAGCCAAATCTGCGAGGGGCTTGCCTTTTGCGGAATCGGTCTCGACGATGAGAAAAACCAAACCCATGAGCGCTTTATCCATACCGCGGATTCGACGCTTGGCGTCATGATCGTCCCGACCGATGAAGAACTCTCCATCGCCATGCAGGTCAAAGAGACGGTCCGATCCCTCGACGATTAGAGGCTCATTCCTCTTTTTTACGACGGCTGACCAACGTCAGTGCCGCCATCGAAAGGATCAGTATTCCCACCCCGCTGATCAGATACAATGCGTAGTTCATGGCAGAGATGTCATTGATCGCGATTTTGAAAACGACCATCAGCGATTCAATCGACAACGCAATGATGATAGAGGTCAAAAACTTGGTCAGCGTGGCGTATTCGTTCCCCTCTTCGAGCGTCAGGGATCGGAAAAACACTTCCTGTTCGAGAATCGTTTTGGCCAGATCGTAAATAGCTATGGCCAGCGTGATTCCGATGATCGATTTAAAGACGTAATGAAGCGTCTCATCCCCCGTCTGCGTCAATGCCTTGACGAATCCAAGGATTCCGTAACCGCCGAGGAAAAGTGCCAAAAGGACCAATCCCCCTCCTAAAAGACCGTAAACCCATACGGAAAGTCTCGAAATTAGCCGGTTACTGTCGATCAGATGCATTTTCGTCATCACCGCCATCAGATCCAGATCGAAAACGACGATCGAACCGTCGCTAAAACGGCGTGCTACCGACACTTTTGGCTGACCGGTATTGGCACAGATATAGGGATTGGAAATATACGCTCCGTTGTCGTTGAACTGGATACGGTTGATAAAATATCCCCGATCGCTCCCCTGCATCGAATTATCCTGCGAATGGCGTCGCCACGTCGGTGTGCTCTGTATCCCATCGACCCCTATTGCGTACAGGTCGCTCAGACAGGGGACATTTCGAAACAGTTTTTTGGCCTGTGTGTCATCAAATGTCCCGTACGGTTTATCACTGATCGTCGTCAGTAAAAAACCTTCAATCGTTTCACGATTGGCACGATAAATCTGCATCATTTGTTTCATTTCGAAATCTCCGAAAATACTAAAGTCTCATAGTGTATCAGAACGTATCATCCTATACCAAATATTTTTCCTCTACCGAATCGATTTTCATGAATAACTGTTTCGCATCGTAGATTCTCTCCCTTTTAACCGCCTCAACTCCCTTGTGCTATAATGATTTTCATGTGTCATTTCACGACAAAGGAGGCAAATATGTCCGTACATGCCTGGCTCTCCCATTCCCTGGACGATGGACGGATCGCATGCGATGCGTGCAGTCAGCATTGCCTCTTGCATGAAGGTGAATACGGACGGTGCGGAATCCGAAAAGTCGAAGACGGCCGGCTAAACCTTCTGACCTACGGTTTGGCGGCGGCTATCAACGTCGATCCGATTGAAAAAAAGCCGATGTTTCATTTTCTGCCGGGTTCAAAGGTATTCTCATTCGGAACGGTAGGGTGCAATTTTTCGTGTACTTTCTGTCAAAACGCCGATATCTCCCAATATCCCAAAGAACATAATCATGAAATCGTCGGTCATCCTCTATCCCCGAACAATGCCGTCGAACTTGCGCTGCGGCACGGATGCGACAGCATCGCCTACACCTACAACGAACCGGTCGTATTTTTCGAATATACCTACGACACCGCCAAACTGGCCCATGAAGCAGGTCTTAAAAACGTCTACGTCACCAGCGGCTACGAAACGCACCAAGCCATCGATACGATTGCTCCGTATCTGGATGGGATGAACATTGATATTAAATCATATAGTCAGTCTTTTTACCGCGACGTCTGCGGTGCCTCCCTCAAACCCGTTCTTGACGCTATTGAATACGCCCATTCTAAAGGGATATGGATCGAGACAACCACCCTTCTGATCCCGGAGCTCAACGATTCGGAAGAGGAAATTCGTGCCATTGCCCGTTTTCAATCCTCACTCGATCCGGATATACCGTGGCATATCAGTGCCTTTCATCCGACCTACAAAATGCTTGATCGACCGAGAACCGATCCGAAAATACTTCGGCGTGCTTACGAAATAGGACGAGAAGAGGGGTTGCACTACGTGTACGTCGGCAATATCGACGATCAGGACCGGGAATCGACCTATTGCCCCGAATGCGGCAGCATCGTCCTCAACCGTCGGGGTCATCTGGGACAATACGTTACCAATCGACTTCAAGAGGGGCGATGTCCGGAGTGCTCCGCTAAAATCGCCGGTATATGGAATTAGCCCTTTTTGTTTACCGTAAAACGGAGCGGTTATGTTAGAATGTTTGCACGATCACACCGCACGGAAGGATATTACCGATGGACGCATTAGACAAAGAGATGGCAAACCGCAAAAGCGAAATACAAGGGGCATTGGAGCTTCTGTTTAAAACCAATCTAACGATTACCGACTGGGACGTCCCCGAAGCGGACGATACCAAAGCGGCACAAATGATTGCCGATCTCATGCAAGAAGCACTCGATACGATCAAAGCCGATATCGCCGGGGGAAAATACGACGACTATTGATTTTTCCTCGTTGCCCATGACAACTTCTCCCCATGGGCAACGATCCATCATAAACGGATTCGGATACCTACCGGACAATGATCCGATCCGGAAATCTCCTGTAATATAAACGCATCCTCCAACTTCTCGCGCAACTCTTCGGAGATGAAAAAATAATCGATACGCCATCCGACGTTTTTGGAACGGGCGCTGAAGCGGTACGACCACCAGCTGTATTCGTTCAACCGATCGCCGTGGACGTGCCTGAACGTATCGATGTACCCCTGCGATATCAAACGGTCAATCCACGCACGCTCGATGGGAAGAAAGCCGGAAGTTTTTTCATTGGCCTTCGGATTTTTCAAGTCGATCTCGCGATGGGCGGTATTGACGTCTCCGCAAATAATGATCCCTTTCCCCTTTGAGCGCAGATTCTGGCAATGGTCTAAAAAACGGTCGTAAAATTCCAGCTTGTAGGCAAGGCGTTCCTCATCTTTTTGGCCGTTGGGAAAATAGACGTTGAACAATACGACGTCGCCGTAATGGTGTTCGATAATGCGCCCTTCGTTCAAACGGTCGATGTCTTCCAGCGTCCTGACCGAATGCGGTTCAATCGTCCCGGCCGTTAGGGTGCCGGAGTACCCTTTTTTCTCCGCACTGTTGATACTGACATGCGGATACAACCCCTCAAACAGGTTTTCCGGCAGCTGCTCGGGGGTCGCTTTGATTTCCTGCAAACAGACGATGGACGGACGCCGTTCCTTCAACCACGCAAATCCCTGTTTCTCCGCAACCGCACGGATTCCGTTGACGTTCCACGAAATGATTTCAATGCTCTGTGTCACCTTGCTGCTCCTGATCCTTCAATGGCGAAAGGATAACACAGTTTCATGCAAGCTGTTTTTCGAAACCAAAATTTGTCAAAAGGCTGATACAATGACGTGCCCGTTTTTGCGCTCTTAGCTCAACGGGACAGAGCAAGGACCTCCTAAGTCCTAGATGCAGGTTCGAGTCCTGCAGGGCGCACCATTGCAATCAACTCCTTCCATTGCCATTTCACCCCGGTTTCATTCAGCTGTTATAATACCGTTTTTGTTTTAGCCTATAAAAGGAGCTTCATGCGCTATTTTTTCCCTTTGACTCTTCTCATTTCCCCTTCCTTGTTCGCGTTGGTGAGCATCGCCCCCGTCGATATCGGTTCCAAACCGGGATGGAGCGGCAATATCAACGGTTCGATCGGTTCCAAAAGCGGCAACACCGAAAAGGACGAATATTCTCTGGGAACGCGGATACAATTTGACGAGGGGGAGAACTATCTAACCTGGGGAACCCTGACGTACGATTATGCGACGACGCGTAACGTTAAAAATGAAGACAAACTCTACGCCCATCTGCGGTATCTGCATTTGATCGATCACGCCGACTGGGTAGGCGAACTCTACGCCCAGACCGAGCGGGATCAAATCCGGGACATTTCGGAACGGACACTCGGCGGCGGCGGAATCCGGTGGCGTATTTTCAATTCCTCCGAATACGGAAAAGGATACGCGGGATTGGGTGCTTTCGCCGAATCGGTACGCTATTCTCATTCCCAGATCAATCCGGATGAGAACAATCAGCGCCTCAATTCCTATCTGGCCTACACCAAGCAATTCGATAACGGACCGAAATTCAGCTACGTCGGATATTATCAGCCCCGTTTTGATAAAACGTCCGATTACGTCTCACTTCAAACGGTTGAATTGCTTTTTCCGCTGTATGGAAAACTCAATCTGGCGCTAACGGCCCAATACAATTACGACAGTCACCCCGCTATCGGAATACGTTCGGAAGATACGGTATTCAAGACTTCGTTCGTTTTTGGATTTTAAAACAACCGCCCTATTTTGCGAAAACCGATCCAGTAAACAATCCCCCCGACAAACGTCACCCCGAGAAAATAGGGCCACAGCTCTATCCAGGATGTCCCCCGATAAAAAATGCTCTCACACCCTTCGATGTAATAACGCAGCGGGGAGATGAGCGATAACGTCTGCAAAGCCGGATGCATTGCATAAATCGGCGTCCATGCCCCGCTCAGGAAAATCATCGGCATCATGACAAGAATGGACAGCTGCGCCACCTGCATAACGTCCCGTGCCAAAGCGGCAATGAACAGCCCGATTCCGGCACTGGCAAAGACGAAAATAAACGTCAGCATCACAAACGATAAAAACGAACCGTTCATCGGCGTCGAGAACGTCCCCAAAACGACAAATCCCAACGATATGATCGTTCCGGCCATGACTATCAGCACCTGCGAAAAGGTTTTGGCCAGAATGATGAGACGCGGATCAACGGGCATCAGAAGCATGATATCCCAGGTTCCCTGCTCTTTTTCCCGGACAAACACGACCGCCGTCAGAATAACCGATAACATCGTAATGATCGAAAGCATTTCGGTCATCCCCATAAACGAGGCGTTATCGGCATTCGGATTGAAAAGTTTGTGAATCGTCAGATCCAACGGCAACGAACGCTGTGCCATTTCAAAAACAATGTTCTGAAGATAATTGAGCGTCGTATAAGCCTGTGCGGCTGCCGTCGCGTCCAGCAGCACTTCAAGCTTCGGACTCTCCCCTTTGTGCCACTGTTTTTCAAAATCGGGGGCGAAAAGGATCCCGACGATAATTTCTTTGTCAAAAATGGCACGGTTGAGCTGTTCGCTCGACGCAAACACTTTGGGAGGGAGAAAATCGGGTTGGTGGAGATGGGAGAGTATTTTCTGGCTCAATCCTCCTCCCGTGTAATCGACGTACCCGACCGCAACGTTTTTGGGTTTGATCTCGATCCCGCTGCCGGCAATATAGACTTCGACGCTGAAGGCGTACAATACGACAAGAACCAGCTGCCAGGATCGGACAAAACTAAGCAGCTCTTTTCCCACGATCGCCCAAAAGATTTTGATCACCGCGTCTCCTTTTTGAGCAACAGACTTCCCAGCCCCAATAAGATGATTCCGTAAAGGGTCATAATGGAGAGGTAAAGGCGGGTTTTTTCCGATGCCATCCCCTCACCGACCAAAAAAACATCGTAGAGGATATGGTTATAGTACATGACCGGGAACACATGGGCTTCGATCTGCGATACGCCGCTCATAGAGGAAATCGGCATAATGATCCCCGAATACAAAAATCCCGGGATAATCGTGATGATGACGGTCAGGACGACGGCAACGATCTGGGTGCGGGTAATGACCGAGATGAGCATTCCGATCGAAATGCTGATACAGAGATAGATTTCCGACGCGATCCAATAGAGTCCGAAATTACCCCTAAATGGAACGTCGAACAGGTAGGTCGCCCAGATAAACATGATAAAAATATTGATCGAATGGAGCAAAAACACCGGTATCAGTTTTGCCGCGATAAATTCGCCGCGGGCGATCGGGGAAGCGTAAAAATTGAAAATCGTCCCCTTTTCTTTCTCTTTGACGATCAGCAATGCCGAAAGGATGGCCGGAGCCACCAGCAATACCAGACCGATTAATCCCGGGACGATCGCGTTTTCATCCCGCATCGCTTGATTGAAGAGGGTTCTGGAATTAAGCTGTATCATACCCGACGTTAGAGCGGGGCTCAGTCGTGATGCCGTATCCAGAACAATCCCCTTGACGTAGCTCTCCATCGTTGTCGCCCGGGTCGGAAACGCCGCATCGACGAAAACGCCGATCTGGACGTTTTGCCCGTGCAGCAAGCGTCTTTCAAACGATTCGGGGATCACGATGATGACGTCGGTATCGGCTTTTTTGATCGTTTCAAGTGCTTCATTTTCATCCATATCGGTGACGGTCGTATCAAAATATTTGGAGTGTTCGAACGTATTGATCAGCTCCATCGACATTCGGCTTTGATCGTTGTCGATAATAAGCGTCCGCGTATGGGTCACCTCCATCCGGATGCCGTATCCGAACAGCAGCAGAATCATCGTCGGCATCAGATAGACCATGACGATCAGGCGGGATCGGACCAGCTCGGTCAGCTCTTTGAGGATATAAGCTTTGATGACCCCCGCTTTCATCGGTAATACTCCAGAAAGATATCTTCAAACGAATGGGCTTTCGGATGAGAAAGGTATAGGTTATCGATTGAATCGTCGGCGACTTTACGCCCCTCTTTCATCAATACGACCCGGTCGCAAAATTCGGCTTCGCTCATGTAATGGGTCGTAATCAGTATCGATATCCTCCATTTTTCTTTCAATGCCGACAACAGTTGCCAAAACTGGGAGCGTGCGATCGCGTCGACACCGGACGTCGGTTCGTCAAGAAACAAGACGACCGGTTCATGAAGCAACGCCGCCGCGAGGGAAAACCGCTGATTGATCCCCAACGGCAGCTCTTTGGGCAGTTTATCCAAGTAAGGCTTGAACCCGAGTTCCTCGGCATAGCGGGCGATCCTTCCCAGAGCCACGTCCAGGGGGATTTGGCGAATCGTGGCAAAATAGAGGAGATTTTCACGCACCGTCATGTCGTCATAAAGAGCGAAATGCTGGCTGACGTAACCGATTGAGGATTTGAGCATCTGCCGGTCTCTGACGCTGCGTATCGGCTGACCGAGGAGTTCCAGATTGCCTCCGTCCATCGGCAACAATCCCAGAAGCATTTTGATAAACGTCGTTTTCCCTGCCCCATTGGCCCCAAGCAATCCCAGTATTTCCCCTTTGCACAGCCGGATGTCGACCGAATCGTTGGCGATAAAATCTCCGAACCGTTTCGTCAATCCCTGTGCCTGCATCAGAATGTCGGGAAACTCGTCCGAGCGTTCGGCACGGCTGATTTCCAGGGGAGGCGGAAAAAAACCTTTTCGAATCGCATTGACAAAGAACAACGCTTCCAACGTCGGTTTGACACGCGGCAGTTCCAACGGTTCGAGCGAATAGGTCGTATCGAGTGTCCGTATCGCATTGGGAAGAGCTATATCGCTGCGTTCATAACACATCGGTCCAATCGAATCGATCAGACTCGCAGCATCGCCCGAGGCGATAATATCCCCCTCGTCAATCAGCAACAGACGATCCATCAGGGCGGCTTCTTGCATATAGGCGGTACTGACAAGAATAATCGTCCCCTCTTCTTTCCGAATCTGATCGAGAATTTCCCACAGCTCGATCCGGCTCAACGGGTCAACTCCCGTCGTCGGTTCATCGAGGATCAAAAGTTTCGGACGATGGATAAGGGTACAGATCAGGGAAAGTTTTTGCATCATCCCGCCGCTGAGATTTCCGGCGCGACGGGTCATAAACCGTTCGAGTCCGGCCATTCTCAAAAGCCGTTCTTTGTAAGCCACAAACTTCTCATCGTAAGGGATATTACGGATATCGGCAAAAAAACGCAGATGCTCGTCAACCGTGAGCTGATCGTATAACACCAGTCCGATCCCCTGCGGCATCAATCCGATCCGCTCTTTGATCGCTTCAGCCTCTTTGGGTGACCCGTAGGCGTACCCCTCAAACCGAACCGATCCTTCAAAAGCGATCACCCCGGCAACCGCATGGAGCAACGAACTTTTCCCCGCCCCATCCGCGCCGATGAGCCCGATGATCTCCCCTTTCGAAGCTTCAAACGATATCGCTTCTATCGCGGTCTTGCCGACATGACGGACCGTTACGTTCTCGACACACAAATCGGCCATTCTATCGCCTCGGTATTATTCCGGGACTTCCCGAAGCGATGCGGGAAGCCCTTTTCCATCCAGCGTAATCACCCCGACCGCCGGAATACCGAGTTTTAACTTGCCGTCCGGACGTTCGGGTTTGAGATGGACGGCAAAAACCCTTTGCACCCGGTCGCTTGGAACACTCACCTCTTTGGGAGTAAACTCGGCTTTTTGCTCGATTCGGACAACCCTGGCCGGAATCGGCTCATCCGGCGCGGCATCCAAAAAGATCACGGCACGATCTCCCATTTTGATCTTCCCGTTTTGAAGGGTATCGACGAATACTTTCAGATACAGCGTATTAGGATCAATCAATGCGGCGACCGGCATCCCCGAACCGATCACCTCACCCGGATTCGCGATCTTTTCAATCACGTAACCGCGAATCGGAGAGAGGATTTTCATTTCACCCAAAACGGCACCGACCTCTTTTTTCGAAGCGTCAAGGGCTTTCAGATTTGATTCCAGTGCATCGATTCCGTGTTCGAGAACACTGATTTTCAACTGCGCGGCGTCGGCTTCAACCTGATCGCTTTTTGAAATCGAGAGCGCCTTTTCAAGCTGGGAACGTTTCTGATGCAAAGCCGCAAGCTGATCTTCATCGGTTTTCGCTTTTAACTGGGCCATCTCGACCTGACGTTTTTCGATCAATCGGTTATCAAAAAGATTTTTCATCCGCGTCGCATCTTGAGCACTCTGAAGTGCAACACTTTTCTGCGCATCGATCGTCTCATCGAGTTCATCCATCTGACGTTGTTTGATGACGACGTTCGCCTGTGCTTTCAGCACGGACTGGGGAAGCGTTTTCCGGGCGATGGAGAGTTCGACCCGGCGGGCTTCCAATTCCCCTTTTCCCGCATCGATCTGCGCTTCGATCTGCTGCAGTTTGGCCCGGTACTCTTCGCTCGCGATAACGGCGACCGTTTCGTTGATATCGACGGCGTCTCCGGTCTCTTTGAAAATCGATTCGACCCGTCCGGGGTATTTTAGATTCAGATTGATCATATCTCCGTCAATCCGCCCCGACCCCTCCACGAGATTGCGTGCAAGGGTCTGGGGATGTAGCTTGACGTATATCATAACGGCTGCCGCCGATACCAGCACCGCGATCAGCAAGGCCATTCCGTATTTTTTGAATATCTGCATCCGTTATCTCCTACTGTGTTGTCAGGATTTGTAACCGTGAAAAAAATGTTTCAAGATCGATTCGGCCGTCTCCTCGAAATCCATATCTCCGGAAAGCCAGTATTCGACGTACCCGTTGCTTAGACCGTTAAACAGATACGCCGTTTTCATCGGATTATCCAATGCTATCCCTTCTTGCCGTGCGTACTCCTCAAAGGCACGTGCCAACCATTCGAAAACCGGCAATGCGGGATTGTTTTTTTGAACATTCATTTTAGCAAAAAAGAGAGGATCCCCCATTACCGGGTCTTCAATCGCTTTACGTTTGGATTGAAACGCACCGAATTTCATTCGAAGGTAATGGATTATTTTTGCTTCCGGATTTTCCATCAAAACGGTCGCCTGACTCAGTTCTTCATAAAAAAGTTCGATCTGATAAATGATGTATCCGTAAAACAGTTCCTCTTTTGAGGGGAAGAATTTATACAAGGCACCCACCGACATCCCGATTGCTTTGGCGATATCGTTCATCGTGGATTCGTAAAATCCTACTTCTTCAAAATAAGACGATACCCCTTCAAGAACCAAAGTTCGTTTGACTTCGAGGACTTTCTCTTTCATCCGTTCGCGCATGCTTCACCGTTTTATCCGTAATCTAGCGGTTATTGTAATCTCCGCTTCCTTAAACTAAGAATGTGTTAATAAAATCGTGAATATAATTCACTAAAATCAAGGAGTATTTTTAATGGGTAAAAAGTACGGAACCGTCGTCATTATTTTATTAATCGTTTTTTTCCTGTATGAAGGGGCTACGTACTTCTATATGCGTTCTGCGAATGCCATCAGCGACGCAGCCTTCATCCGCAGCGACCGTATTGCGACGCTCTCCTTTAATGTCGGCGGAAAAATCCTCACTATGCTCAAAAAAGAGAACGACCCGGTAAAAAAAGGGGAATTGCTTGCCCGAATCGACCCGATAGATCTGGATACGGCAAAAACGGAACTCGAGAATCGGATACAATCGATCGATGCCGAAATCGAGCTACTCGCACTCCAGAAAGAGCGTATTACTCCGGGCTTGATGCTGCAAACCGATGGAGCCCGGGATGAAGTGGAATCGGTGCGCAATGAAACGGCCGCCATGGAACATCAAATCGAGGCCGCTCAGGCACGTTGCGATAAGCTCTTTGCCGATGAGCGACGATACGCCAAAATGCTCGATGAACGGCTCATTGCGCAGGGGGATTACGAATCGGTCCACACGCAGGCCGTTTCGGCCAAGAACGAAGTCGAAGCGTTGAAGCTCAAACGTGCGGCGTACCGATCGCTTCAGGCCAAAGCGCAGACGGGAATGCAGTTGAGCCAAATCAATCAAAAACAAACCGCTGAACTCGAAGCAAAAATCGCGTCGCTTGCCGCACAGAAAAAAGCGATGGAATCTTCGATGGACGATCTCCGGCATAAAATCGGTTATACCGAACTCTACGCTCCGTTCGACGGCGTCATCGCCAAAAAATTCACTGAGGCACCTTCCATTGTCAAACAAGGCACTCCCGTTTACGCACTAAACGACCTCTCTTCCTTGTATGCGGAAGTACTCCTCTCCGAAAAAGAGCTCCACGGCATCCATCCCGGCAACAAAGTCACTCTCGAAGTAGACGCCATCGGGTCAAAAGCGTATCACGGTACGGTCGAATCAATCGCATCGGCATCGGCATCCACTTTCTCGCTGGTTCCGCGTGATATTGCCAGCGGCGAATTCACCAAACTCGATCAGCGTTTTACAATCCGCATCAAACTTGACGATATCACCGATCTGCGTGCCGGAATGGGCACGACGGTTATCATCGAAAGAACCTGATCATGCACACCCCTGCCGCCGATGTCGCTACTCCGTCCGGAAAACATCCGTGGGACATTACCTCCAAAGAACGGGCCATCTTCAGCATAATCGTCATGGTCGGAGCATTTATGGCGATTCTCGACACCACGGTCGTCGACGTTATCGTCCCCAAACTGACCGGTCCGCTTGCAACCGATATGTTTGGGGTTCAATGGATCATCACCAGCTACATGATTGCCGCCGCCATCGCGCTGCTCATTACCGAATACCTGATCAAGCGGATGGGGGCCAAAGCGGTCTTTTTGCTCGGAGTCGCCCTCTTTGCGGCGGCTTCCCTCGCCTGTGGGTTGAGCAGTACTCTTGAAGAGATGATCCTTTTTCGAATTATTCAGGGGCTTGGCGAAGCGTTGATCATGGTCACCAGCCACATTATGATTTTCAGCTACTTTCCCCCTGAAAAACAGGGACTGGCCATGGGGATTTTTGGTCTAGGCGTCAGTTTTGCCCCGGCACTCGGTCCAACGATCGGAGGGTATCTGACCGAATATTACAACTGGCGGATGGTATTTTACGTCAATGTTCCGATCGGTATCCTCCTCGTCTTTGCCGGATGGATTTACCTCCCCAAAGAATCGATGTTCGAACGGCTCCGTTTTAATTTTATCAGTTTTGTTCTTCTCTCGGTCGCAACCATTTTATTGCTGATCATGCTCAGTAAAGGTCAGCAGCTCGAATGGTTCAATTCCAGTTTCGTCGGTTCCTTACTGTTCGGATCGATCATCGCGTTTTTACTTTACGCGCTCAACGAGCTCCATTCCAAACATCCCCTGATCGATTACGGGCTGTTTAAGAACCGGATGTTCTTCAATGGGATCATGATCTATTTTTTTATCCTCGGCTTTTCGATGTACCAGTACTTTTACCTTCTGCCGGTTTATTACGAACACATCAAAATGCTTCCTACCCTGGATGCGGGAATCGCGGTATTCGCGTTCGCGGTGTTTATCGGTTTCTTTGCACCGATAGCCGGGATCGTATCGGATAAAATCGGTGCCCGGAAAACCGTTTTGATTGCGGCTGCATTTTACATCACGACGTCGATGCTTTTTCTTCCCCTCCTCAACTATTACACCCCGCTGACGCAGGCAATGCTCCTAACGGTCCCCTTCGGCATCGGAATGGGGCTTTTTTTCGCACCGGCTACCGTATTGATTCTTCAAAATGCACCCAAACACAAGGGGGAGCTAGCCATTGTATTGATGGACTATTTTCGCTTTGTCGGCGGAAGTTTCGGAACCGCATTGGCAACTAATAATATGGAGTATTTCAAAAATATCCATTTCAATCGGATGGAAGAGCTCCAAAATACGGAATATCTCCGTTCCTTTCTCTCTTCCGCACAAGATACCCTCGGGGGAACGTCTGAACAGATACAGGCTATCTTTGGAAATTATGAAGCGTTGATGAGCTATAACTACGGATTCTATAATACGTTCGTCCACGCCGGATACTGGGGGCTCGTAGGAGCTTTCTTCGTTGCGATGCTTTTTGTCCCGATCAAACTATCCAAAAAGGAGAATGCATGAAACTTGTTCTCGGAATACTATGCCCGTTTCTGGTCTGGGCACAAAGCTATCAGGAGGTTATAACAAGCTGTGACCGTTCGCTTCAGCTCAAAAGCGCCGAACATCTCAAATACGCCGCATGGGAAAACTACCGTGCGGCTCAGGGGAAAAATCTTCCCAGCCTCGATGCGAGTCTCAGTGCTATCAAATTCAATGCGACGCCGACCATGTCCTTTACCCTTCCCGCTCTTGGCAGTATGACCGCTCCGGTAGCGACAAGAGAACATGTTGAGGGTGAAGTGCTCCTCTCCTATCCGTTGTTTACCGGATTCGCGATCAGTGCATCGATCGATAAAGCACGTCTGAATCATGAAAAGGCCTCTTTGGAAGTCTCGGACGCCAAACGCAATCTTTATCTCAACGCAACCCGCCTTTATAGCTCCATCACTACGGCGAATGCCATCATTGAGGCGCAAAATGAGGCCAAAAAAGCGATCGACGATTCGTATAAAAAGGCAAAAGGGTTCTATGATAACGGTCTACTCCCCCCATCTTCTCTCTACGCCATAGAAGCCCGTAAATACGAAATTGAAACGACTCTTTCCGAAACGATCAACATGCGTCAAAACGCGCTAAACCGTCTTAGTTATCTCAGCGGCGAACACGTTGACGATGCTACCATTCCCGATAGCGATCTTCCAACTCCCGAACAGAGCGATTTACTTCGTAAAGCATTAGCAGAACGCGAAGATATCGGAGCCCTTTCCAAAGCTCTCGATATCGCCCAAAGCGACGTCGATCTGGCCAAAAGCCGCTACTCCCCGAAAATTGCCCTGATGGCCGCACTCAAACGCCAAGGGGACTCCTTGGCCATGAATGGAGACGGCTATACCAATGCCGATAAGAGCTACGGCGGAATCAGCGCATCGTGGAACCTCTTTAGCGGAATGAGCGACTATCACACGTTACAAGCGGCGCAATCAGCCAAACTTGCCGCACTCACTTCGCTCGATGACTACCGTAACCGGGTCGGAACGGAAATTGAAAACGGATTTCTAGCACTTGAAACACTCCAAAAACAGCTCGAAAGTTCCAAAATGCAGGTTAAATCGGCTGAAGAGTATGCCAAACTCATTCGGGGACGTTTTGATAATCAGCTCGCCAGTGCGGATGAATTGAGTCGTGCCATTGCCGATCTTGCGGCAGCCAAAGCCCAGAAAGCGAGATTTGAGAGCGATTTATTCAACCAAAAAGCGTCATTATGGCTTCAGGGGGGGCTTTCACTCTATCAAACGGAAGTCCTTAAAGCCAATTGAGTAACGATTCCTTAAAAAACGTTTTTTCATTGCTTTAACAGATGCGAAATAGCCGATTTTCAACAATAAATCCGTATAATGAAGAAAAATAGGTTAAGGTTTTTCTTTGAAAAAAAATACGAAGTTCCTTTCGATCCTGGCATCGATTTTGATTGTCGGATACGCCCTTGTCGGAACGGCGCTTTACGAATATACGCACCAATACGCCGAAGATCAAAACAAAAAAAAGCTTGACCAGATACTTTTGAGCCAGCGGGCTCTGCATTCTTATCTTGAAGATACCCTAAAACCGGTCATTTATCATTTGAAGGAGGAAGAAAAGCTCTACAACGGCTTTTTTGACCCAAAAGTCCTCTCCTTTACCTACATTGCGCGCGGTATTCATGAACGGCTCAACCAGCTAAGAGACGAAAGCAACACCAGCCGCATTTATTATAAACTGGCTTCCGACAATCCGCGAAATCCAATCAATCAGGCCGATGAAGATGAACTACAGCTATTGAATCTGCTCCGTACCAAACCGGATTTGAGTGAATACAGTAAAATTTATACCGAAAACGGCCATCATTATATTTTCTATGCCATGCCCGTAGAACGTAACAAAGAATCCTGTATGAAATGCCATTCGACGCCGGACAAAGCACCGGCGGAATTGATTCAACGCTATGGAGATAGTGCCGGATTCGGAGAAAAAGTAGGAAATTTACGGGCGATTATTTCCCTTAAAATGCCTTTTGACGACGAATTGGCCGAAGCCAATAAAATTTTCGTTCTTATTATGAGCATGCTGGCTTTTTTCCTTATTCTTCTCTTTGGCGTTATCTCCTATTTCTTTAGAAAACTCGAAGAGAGCCGCTTAATCATTGAAGAAAAAATAAGAACCTGGCAATATTGGCTGAGCAGGACGGGTTAACGGGCATTTTCAATCGCAGGAGTTTCGAAAATGACCTTGAACGCCGTATCATGGAAGATACGCTGACACTGATCATCTTCGACATCGACTATTTCAAAGCGATCAACGATGAATACGGCCATCAGAGCGGGGATCAAGTACTTCAACGTCTGGCATCGACCGTACGGTCCAAATTACGGGAAACCGACTATTTTTATCGGATCGGCGGAGAAGAGTTTGCCATATTGACTCAGACCAATCGTAGCGAAGAGATTGAAATACTTTTAAATCGGCTCCAAAATACCGTTGCCGATATCGACTTTGGAATCGGAAAAGCGGTATATATCAGTATCGGTGCTTCACACAAACAAGCGGGTGAAACATCGACACTCTTGTTTAAACGGGTCGATAATGCATTGTATAAAGCTAAAGAAAATGGACGAAACTGTTTTGTGATTGAGTAATAAGAAGAAAAAGAAGTGGAGCGGGAAACGAGACTCGAACTCGCGACATTCAGCTTGGAAGGCTGACGCTCTAGCCAACTGAGCTACTCCCGCAACGGCGAAATTATTCCCTAAAAACGCTTAAATTTACCCAAAATAGCAGCCGATTCCCCCACTTTTATCTGAAATGGAGAAATCAGTATTCACACGATATATCTGAAGTACTGAAACCTTCGGAAATCTGACGATGAGTTCGGAAAAACTCATCGACAACCTCTCTAAAATGGACCGGATCGTCGATACGATTCACCAAATCACGCATTGCCGATGCCCCTTCATACCCTTTCGAGTACGTATGAACATGCTTACGGAATGTCACGACACCGCGCGGACCGTAAAAATGGACCATTCCATCCAGATGTTCCATAATAATGGCATGTTTGATCATCGGATCAACGGTTGCTGAGCCGGTTTTGAGCTGGTGGAAAATCCACGGCGCACCGACGGCACCGCGTCCGATCATGACACCGTCGGCCTTTGTGTGTTCAAGTACCCACTGTGCTTTTTCGAATGAATCGATATCGCCGTTGGCAATGACTGGGATGGAAACCGCTTCTTTGATCTCGCCGATGGCGTCGTAATCGACAGGGGCTTTAAATTTTCCGGCGCGCGTACGTCCATGCACGGCAAGAAAATCGGCACCGCACTCCTCGACAAGCTTGGCGATCTCGATATGATTTTTAGATTCGAATCCGAGCCGGATTTTAACGCTGAGCGTCGATTTGTTTGACGTCTCTTTAATGGTGCGAATAATATTCGCCATTTTGGGAAGGTCTTTGAGAAGGGAACTCCCCGAACCGTGACTGACGATTTTCGGTACCGGGCACCCGCAATTCAGATCGATAATATCGATATCCGAGAGAGCGTTTAAAACGTCGACGGCACGCCGTACAACCTCTTCATCGGCACCTGCGATTTGTACCGAATAAGGGTCTTCATTGGGACTGCGTTCAAGCATTTTGATCGTCTTTTGGGAGCCGTATGCCAGCGCATTGGAACTGATCATTTCACTGACGGTAAGATCGGCTCCGAATTTTTTGACCACATTGCGAAACGGAAGATCGGTATAACCGGCCAACGGCGCCAAGGCATAGACGGGATTGCTAAAATCAAGTTTGGGAGTCATGGTTTAACCTGTAGAAAATAATGGATATCGCCTGTCCATCAAGGACAAGCGGTTTGGATGGAGAATTGAGAATTAATTACACTGGCGACGGAAGAAAATGGCGATGTCGTAGTGACGGTTCGCATTTTTGAGATCGCGGTATGCTTTAAAGATTTGATAATCTTCTTTAGCCGTATTATTGAGAATTTCATTGGCCGTTTCATTCATTTGAAGGTCATATAAAGTATATAGGTACCCTTCCATCGCATCATCTGTTTTTTCGCTGATCGATTCGAACAAACGCATTCGCTGATCCGGCAACATGTTTCTGGACAAGGCTTCGGAGAGATCGATCCAATCATTTTTCTCAAATTTAAGACCGTCCAGCAATGCCATCAATTCATCATTCGATACCTGAACACCGTTTTCATCACTGTTGATACGATGAAGAAACATAATCAGTGACGTTTTCGTAAAAAAACGTTTGTATTTGGAAACGGAACCGAATGAAGCCGTTTGAATGAACGTTTCAAAGGCTTTCGCACACACGATATCGCCATAACTGTCGGAGCGTGAAAGAACCGAGTCAGCATCGATTTCCCCTCTTTCCAGGCGGTTTAGATTATTCTGGATAGCGATAGAAGTCGTATTGGAAAGATGAAACTTTTTAATGTCGACTTTTTTCTTCTCTTTGACATCCCGCATCAATTCAAGGGCTTCGTCGATTTTTTCGTTACCGATAGAGCGAAGAGTATCGTACGGCATCACTATCGAATGATCGATCACTTTACCGATCAATTTGTAGGGTTCCGTTTTGTATGCGTTATTACGATCCGATACCCCAAGAAGAGCATCCCGCAACGCATCGATCATTTTTTCGTTGTCTTTTCCAAGACGTCTTAGTTTAACGTTTCCGACCAATGCATATACGCCCATATGGACGATGCTGGCAAGATACATGACAATTAACGGTACAACAACCCAAAATGCAATCGGTAAATTCGGAAAATGCATTCCGAGCAAATCGAAAGATACGCTTCCGTTATCGATGCTGTAGGCAGCGATTCCGACTAGCAGCATCAATACGAACGATGCGATGGTGTAACGTTTTAATTGCATGGCTATTTCCCTTGTTAATGTTTATTTTTTTCCACGATAGGACGGCAAACGATGCAGTATTTTGCATGCGGCTTGACTTTTAGTCTCTGAAATCCGATCTCGTCTTCACACATTTCACAAATACCGTATTGCTTCGTCTTGATTTTGCCGAGCGCTATTTCAATTTCACGCAGCTCGGCCAATTGCTGGGAACCGATCGCATTTTCAACCATATTGTCGTTACTGACCGATGCATAATCGCCTTCATCGTTCAGTTCAAGTTCGCGAAGTTGCTTCATTTCACTTTCTACGCCGGTGATATTCTTGATAATCTGGGCTTTACGTGTCAGCAAAATTTCTTCGAAATAATGCAACTCATGATCTCTCATCAAAATTCCTCACTTATGGTACGGATGGTTTGCCAACAAAGAATAGGCACGGTATATCTGCTCAAGCAACACGGACTTGGCAATCTTATGACTCATCGTTAGATCTGACAAGCTGATTACCGCGTCGCATCGATCGATAAAGCCTTTTTCAAAGCCGTAAGCGCCGCCTATAAAAAATTGTAGGGCGATTTTATCACTTATAAGCTTACTAAATGCAAAACTGTCAATTTTTTTCCCTTCGGGGTGCAAAGCAACCGAAAAACTTTTCCCCAACATCGGCAGCAATGTCTTCGTATACGCTATTTGAGAAGCTTCGGGGCCCAGCGTATGCGCTTTGGCGATCTCTTTGGGAAAAAGTTCGATGTCATCGACTTTGGCGAACCGCGAAATCATCTTCATTTGTTCCTGATACAACGGATCGTAGAGTGAACGCTCTTTTTTAGCGATAGAGACAATGGAAATATTCATAAACTTCCTGACATAAATAAACCGCTGCCGATGACGTGAAAGGCTACTTCTCGAAACGTATCGTCCAAACGGACTCCACCAATCGCAGCGACTGGATGTTTCGATTGACTTGCCAAAGAATCAATCGTTTCTCCAAGTACTTTTGCATCCGCTTTGGTCGAGGTAGCCCGGTAAGCACCCAGTCCGATGTAATTGATGTCAAGTTTGTTGGCAATCGAAATTTCTTGGGCATTATGGGTTGAAAGACCGATAATTTTGTCATTACCGATGGAGAGCTTGAGGATTTTAATGGCCTTTTCAGGATCGGCATCGATAGCGTAGAGGTCTTCTTGACCGATATGTACCCCGTCACAAAAAGGGGAAAGTTCATAATGATCGTTGATCAGCAAATAACCGTTCCACAATTGCCGCAGAAGAATAATATCTGTTTTAATGGAAGCTATGTCCCCATTTTTATTACGGTATTGAAGGATTTCTCCATTGAGTTCACTGGCCCTGTTGACGAATTCGGGAAGTGAAATCCCTTTTTCTAGCAAAAAGTCGGCATCACACAGAGCGTACAAACGCATCAGAGAAGAAACATCTTTAAAAGATCGCTCAGCGTCTCTTTGAGTTCATTTCGGGCTACCACCATATCGATCGAACCTTTCTCCAACAAAAACTCAGCTCTCTGGAAACCTTCCGGCAAATCGCTACCGATAGTCTGCTTGATGACGCGCTGCCCGGCAAAACCGACCAAAGAACCCGGCTCGGCAATAATAATATCACCCAGCATTGCAAAGGATGCACTCACACCCCCCATCGTCGGATCGGTCAATAGCGAAATGTAAGGGAGCTTTGCTTCAGCGAGTCTAGCCAAAGCAGCCGAAGTTTTAGACATCTGCATCAACGAAAAGGTGCTTTCCTGCATCCGTGCACCGCCACTGGCACTGACGATAATGACCCCCATCCGTTTTTCGATGGCACGGTTGATAGCACGAACGATTTTTTCCCCTTCTACCGATCCGAGCGATCCCCCCATGAAGTTGAAATCAAACACGACAAGCTGTGCAGGAACTTCATTGATCGTGCATTCTCCGCTGACGACGGAAGAATAGGTCCCGGTTTTCGCATACCCCTCTTCAACCCGGGCGGCATAACTTTTTTTATCGACGAAATTCAGGGGATCAACCGGTCGCAACGTTGCATCGAATTCGACAAAAGAACCTTCGTCCGCAATCAAAGCAAGACGCTCTTTGACTCCGATTCGAAGGTGAAAACCGCATTTAGGACATACGTGTTGTTGTTTCTCGATCTCTTTATAATACATAAGGGATTGGCAAGAAGGACACTTGACCCAATGCGAAGGTGCTTCGTTTTTCGTAGGTTGTTTCTTTTTTTCGGAGTCGCCGAACAGGTTAAATAGACTCAATAATACTCCTTTTCCACAATAAAACGTATCTCTTCAAAAAGCTGTTTGTCGGCACAAATGAGAATATAGCGATCATCTCGGTGGACATTGAGATGACGTGACAAGAACAATCCAGCTTCAATATCGTATGGCCGCATTGTACCCAAAAACAGCACATAATTTACATAAGGGGCATACGCCAAAGAGAGGGCCAATGCCCCCGGTGAACGAAATTTTAATTTTTTCTCAATGAGTTTCTGGATCAAAACAGGGTGTTCGGGAGATTTTTCGAATATGCCTACTTTGGCAACCGTATACCGATCTACCAGTAAAGCGTTTTCCGGATTATCCAGAAATAACCGATAATATTCCGTTTCGGTTCGGATGAAACATTCCCCGTTTGAAAGATTGCACACAATCGCTTCCGTGATTGTTCCGGCATTTTCTTTGGCGATCGATATACCGAAGTAAGGGAATCCGGAAGCAAAATTATCACTTCCGTCCAAAGGGTCGCAAATAATATTGATTTCTCCGGGGGGGCTCAACCACCCGCTCTCCTCAGAAAACAACGAACCAAACGGATGAAGATGCTTGTGGCAGATTTCCTCGGCAATAAGGTCGATACCGCTGCTGATATCCCCGCCGTAACCGGCCTGATGCATTTCATACAGTTTGGGATCGTTCAGAGCGATATGCGTACGTATTTCACTGCACGCCTGTATCGAGGCCGCAATGAACGTATTCATTTAACCCAGTAGAGATTTAGCAATTGAGCGGGCCGCTTCACGGCCGTCATACGCAGCAGTAACGACAAGATCGGCACCACGGAAACAGTCTCCTCCGGCATACACGCCGGACGTAGAGGTTTCGTATTTGTCGTTTACTACAATCCCGCCCCATGCATTGACCGTAATGCCGTTTTCGGCCAAAAAGCCTGGAACAAGCGGATCAAAGCCAAGCGCCATGATGATAACGTCCGCATTGACGTTAAAATCACCACCTTTGACCTCTTCCATCTTTTGACGCCCTTTTTCGTCTTTCGCGCCGAGAACCGTTTTGGCCATTTGAATCCCTACCGCTTTACCGCTGTCTCCAAGAATAATCTCTTTTGGAGAAGCGTGGAAAACGAATTCGACCCCTTCTTCAATCGCATTTTTGTACTCTTTGACCGATCCCGGCATATTGTGCGCGTCACGGCGGTACAGACAGGTAACGTTTTTGGCACCTTCACGTCTGGAAGTACGGACGCAGTCCATTGCGGTGTCGCCCCCCCCGATCACAATGACGTCAAGATCTTTGAAATCAAATTTTTTATCGTATGAAAGACCGAAATTTTTACGTTGAATTGCCGTGAGATATTCCATTGCCGAGAAAACGTTCGGTGCATTTTCTCCCGCTATTTTGGCTGTTTTGGATTTGGTCGCGCCGATTCCGATAAACAAAGCATCATGTTGATTGGCGATTTCACTGAACTCGATGTCTTTTCCGACTTCGGTATTCAACACCAGTTTCAGTCCCGCTTCTTGCAACAAAGAGACGCGTCTCTCGACAATTTTTTTATCAAGTTTAAAATTGGGGATTCCGTAGGTAAGCAATCCACCCGCACGGTCGCTACGCTCATACATGGTGACCGAAACACCCGATCGCAATAAATACGTCGCACACGAAAGCGAAGCGGGACCTGAACCGATGACGGCCACTTTTTTATCGGTCGTAATACCCGGGAAATACGGTTTCAGACCTTGTTTGAACCCCTCTTCGTTGATAAACGTCTCGACAGAACCGATCGTAATGGCTCCATGTCCGTCATTCAGGGTACAATCCCCTTCACAAAGGCGGTCATGCGGGCATACGCGCCCCATCACTTCCGGAAACGGTGAAGGCTCGTTTGAAAGGTTGAACGCAAACTTCAGATCTTTCTCGGCAACCGCTTTAAGCCATTGCGGAATATAGTTGTGGAGCGGACATTTGTTCAGACAAAACGGATCACCGCATTGAATACAACGGTCACTTTGGGCTGATGATTCGTGATGGTCCATCAATTCATAGATTTCGTTAAAATCTTTTAAACGCTGTACGGCTCCCCGTTTAACGGGATCAATACGTTCAATGGTTAAAAATTCTCTCATACTCTTAGTCCCCTTTGTCCGGATTCAACGGAAGTTTTTTCAGGTTTTTCGGACGTACCAACCAGAAATTCCGGATCTCGATACGGAAAGTGTCCAATAATTTTTGTGCTTTTTCGCTTTCAGTTTCAGCGACGTAATCTTTTAGCAAACGTTTCAGATAATGGCGTGCTTCGTCTCCGTCATCAGTATCGATACGAACGGCATCTACCAATTCACGGTTCACATTTTCAACGAAGCTATGATCTTCGTCGTATACAAATGCAACCCCTCCAGTCATACCCGCACCGAAGTTAATCCCGGTTTTACCCAAGATTACGACGACACCGCCGGTCATGTATTCACACGCATTGTCACCCGTACCTTCGACAACAGCCAGAGCGCCTGAGTTACGAACGGCAAAACGTTCGCCAACCGAACCGGAAATATAAAGCTTACCGCCGGTAGCCCCGTACAGACAGGTATTACCGCCCGCACTAAACGCTTCACCCTGATTTTTGGAACGGATAACGATTTTACCGCCGTGCATCCCTTTTCCGATATAGTCGTTGGCAACCCCTTCCAGACGAATGGAAACACCGTTGATCAAGAATGCGCCAAGTGCCTGTCCGGCAATACCTTTAAGATTGATCTTGATGGTATGCGCTTTAAGTCCGGCGTCACCGTAGTATTGTGCGATCTCTCCACTGATACGGGCACCGAAACTTCGATTGAGGTTACAAATGTCCCGAACGATTTTGACCGGACGTTCCGGATTTTTGATCGCATCCATGGCTTCGGCAAGAACCTCTTTTTCAAAATCGTTTGCATCAAACGGTTCATTCGAAGCACTTTGGCATGTATTGAATCCCTCTTCTTGATGAAGTACGGAACTGAAATCGAATTTTTTAGCAAAATCAGTATCGATGACTTTCAACAAATCGCTGCGTCCGACCAACTCTTCCATCGTACGGTAACCGAGTTGCGCCATAATTTTGCGGACGTCTTCGGCCAGATACGTAAAATAGTTGATTAACTGCTCAACCGTACCTGTAAAATAGTCACGGCGAAGCATCTCGTTTTGAGTAGCGACCCCAACCGAACATTTATTAACGTGACAGATGCGGAGCATTTTACAACCGATGATCGTCAATGCTCCGGTACCGAATGCATAGCTCTCAGCACCAAGCATTGCCGCTTTGACGATATCAAGACCCGTTTTGAGTCCTCCGTCCGTTTGAACATGCACCAATCCGCGCAAATTGTTGACTTTGAGCGCGTTATGCGCTTCGGACAGTCCAAGTTCCCACGGGTTACCCGCAAATTTGATCGATGTCAGAGGTGCGGCACCGGTACCGCCGTCTCCGCCGGAAATAATGATTTTATCCGCATACGCTTTCGCAACACCTGCGGCAATCGTACCGACGCCCGCAGCCGAAACCAGTTTGACGGCAACCGTAGCGCTCGGATTGACCTGTTTCATGTCAAAAATCAACTGCGCCAAATCTTCGATCGAATAGATATCATGGTGCGGCGGCGGTGAAATCAGCGTAACCCCGGGAGTCGTATGACGAAGACGTGCGATCAGGCCGGTGACTTTATGCCCCGGAAGCTGTCCGCCTTCACCCGGTTTTGCTCCTTGGGCGACTTTGATCTGAATCTCTTCGGCACTGCGCAAGTACGCCGGAGTAACGCCGAAGCGGCCCGAAGCAACCTGTTTGATTTTCGAATTTTTCAGCGTATCGAAACGGGCAGCATCTTCGCCCCCTTCTCCCGAGTTACTTTGGGCACCGATGGTGTTCATCGCAACCGCAAGGCATTCGTGTGCTTCCGGAGAAATCGATCCCAGTGACATAGCCGCCGATGCAAATCGTTTGAAAATCGCCTCTTTTGGTTCTACGTCGGCCAGATCGATCGGACTGCGATCCGATTTGAATTCGAAGAAGTCACGAATAAATTTTTGTCCTCTTCCATTAATAAGGGCGCTGAGTTTATCAAAATCTTCCCGTTTGCCGCTTTTGGAAACACGATGGATCGCATGGATTACATCCGGATTGAAATCATGGTGCTCTTGACCGTTGTAGAATTTATAAAATCCACCGATTTTCAGTGGAAAAATGCGGTTGAATCCACTTTTTTCCAACGCTTCTTTACGATTACGTTCCAATCGTGCGTCAATATCGGCATACGCAAGGCCCGGAATCAGTACATGCGAATCTCCAAAACACTCTTCCACGATCTCACGGCTAAGTCCGATAACATCGAATAATCCGGAATTACGGTACGAAGCAATCGTTGAAATCCCCATTTTAGACATGATTTTAAGCAAACCGGCATTCAGAGCGTGATGCGCCGATTTAAACGCTTCGGAAATAGTCTCTTCCGTTGAATTCCCGTCCAATTGCGATGCAATGGTTGCGAACAACAAGCTTGGATAAACGGCGCTTGCACCGTACGCGATCAGAATGGCTGCACCGTGGGAATCGACAACTTCACTGGTACACGATACGATCGAAACAAGATGACGGATTTTTTCGTCCAACAACGCGCGGCTGATGCGTCCGACGGCCATAGCCATCGGTATCGCTTTGGACTCGTGAGTAAAACTGCTGTCGTCTAGAATGACCACGCGAACATTGTTGTTGCGTACCGTTTCGATCACTCTGGAGACCAAAGCTTCCAACGCCTCTTTCAACTCGCCTTTATAGAGAGTTGAAAAGGTTTCATTGGTATAAAACGGTTGGTAACGCGGCGATTTTTTATCACCGAAAGATTTAAGAACTTCCAATTTCTCTTTCAAGATGATCGGCGAAATCGCTTTCAAACGGTTCGCGTGGGAAGGGATTTCATTCAGGATATTATGCGTTTCGCCGAATCCGGTATTAAGGCTCATAACCACTTTTTCACGAATCGGATCGATCGGCGGATTCGTTACCTGAGCAAAACGCTGTTTGAAATAATCGCTAAAATTACGCTGTACGGTACTGAATGCAGCCAGAGGAGTATCATCTCCCATGGAGCCGACCGCTTCTTTTCCATCCCGCATCATCGGTTCGATTACCTGCTCGATCACCTCTTGAGTAACGTTAAAATAACGCTGCCGTTCAATAAGGGTTTCCGGATTGTAATCTTTATGGATTCGGTACTGTTCTTCGACATGTTCTTGCAGATAGACCATGTGATCATTCAGCCATTTCATGTATGGATTGGATGATTTCAAATACCGGTTGATATCTTCGTCTTTAAGCACTTTTCCGAATTTAAGGTCAAGCCCGATCATCTGGCCCGATTGCAAACGTCCCCGTTCTTTAATCTGATCTTCGGAGATATCGATGACACCGTATTCACTTGCGATGAGAAGGGTATCGTCATTCGTGATAATGTACTTCGACGGGCGAAGACCGTTACGATCCAATACACATCCGATATAACGTCCGTCCGTCAACGAAAATGCAGCCGGACCGTCCCACGCTTCGAAAACGGTGGCATGGTACTCATAAAACGCACGAAGTTCAGGGTCCATATGCGGAGCGTTTTGCCACGGAGCCGGGATGACGGCACGTGCCGCTTTGAAAAAATCCATTCCGTTGACGATCAGAAACTCAAAAAAGTTGTCGGCGCTGGCACTGTCTGAACCGCCCGGTTGAAGAATCGGAAGAAGACGCGCGATCTCTTCATCGGTGAAAACTTCACTTTTGATTGATTCGGATTTGACGGCAACGTTAAAACGGTTTGCTTCGACGGAATTGATCTCTCCGTTGTGCGCAACGGCGCGAAACGGCTGGGCCAGACGCCATTTAGGAAGCGTGTTGGTAGAGAAACGCTGGTGGGACAGCGCAAATGAAATTTTAAAGCTCTCGTTTTGCAAATCAGGATAGAACTCCTTGATATGCGTTGGCATGATCAAGCCTTTATAGGACACGACGCGAGACGACATGGAGGCAATGTAAAAATCTGCATCGCCTACAAGGGCATGCTCGGTCTCTTTACGGCTTAGATACAGCAGTGCGTCAAATCGGCGAGAAGCCATCAAAGAGTTTGCCGTGATGAAGATATGATAAATTTCCGGTAGCGTCGCGAGTGCTTGTTCTCCCAACGCATTGATATCAACCGGAACGCGGCGTTTGAGAACGACTTTCAAATCGTTATCAGAACATATTTTTTCGAGCGTTTCAAGCTGCTTGCCATCCTGGGTAAACACGACGGCGACAGCGTACATTTCCGGTAATTCGACTCCGTGGCTCGTAGCAACGGACCGCATAAAATCATGCGGAATAGACAAAAGGAGCCCGCTTCCGTCACCCGTTTTACCGTCTGCCGCTACCGCGCCGCGGTGCATCATCCGCTCCAAAGCGGTAATAGCATTCTCCAGGTTTTCGTGTGAAGGTCGGTTTTTAATATTGGCGATCAAACCAAATCCGCAGTTGTCTTTAAATGATCTTAACAGGTCTTTGTATTCCACTCTTGTCATCACCTTTCACCAAAAAAATCGGCAAATTGTTATTTTTTAATCTCTTTTTAAACATAAGTAGTTTAATGGAGATAAAATTTTCTTTATTTTAACAAAGTCAAGGTTAAATAGGATTAAAATTAGAATGATTTTTCAAGCAAAATCAGAACATCGTGTAAAGTAGAATCAGATATGCAAGGCTTCATTGTCAAACTCTCTCGAGTACGAGAAGAGGATATGCTCGTTACTATAATAACGGAGGAAAACTTACAGACACTTTATCGTTTCTACGGAGCACGCCACAGCCCTATCAATATCGGTTTTAAAATCGATTTTGAAATCGAACACAATCTTAAAACACCGGTTGGACGATTGCGTGACGTCATTCATCTCAGTTATCCGTGGATCGGGGAATACGATCGTATCCGTCTGTGGCAGCAATTCATCTCCTTGTTCCATCCCCATCTTAGAGATTCCGAAGCAATAGGCGGATTTTATTTTTCGCTCTTGAATCAAGCCAGTGAACGCTGGAAGGATCAAAACCCCAAACGGGTCGCCATAGAGTCGTACGTACAATTACTGGAATACGAAGGGCGTCTTCATCGTGAATTGAACTGTTTTTTCTGCGATCACCCCATTCATGAGGAATTATCTCTGATTAGGGCCTTCCTTCCGGCGCATCGGCAATGTTCCCATACCCTTTCCATCAACACCAAAGGGTTGCAATGGCTTTATGATTTCGGTTCAACCCTCTTTCTGGATGATATCGAAGTGGAACGTTTGTGGTACATCATCAATGAGGGGTTATAGGTACGTTTTTTGCTTCATCTCGCTCACATTTGCATGAACAATTGATCGGGAGCCTTATTGATGTCAACACTCACCTTACGTGAATCGATCCTCTCCAAATACGAACCGACCGTTTCCGAAATCAGTAAAGATATCTTTTTACGATCACGCCGATCCTATATCAAAGGGGCAACCCTGGATGAATTTTATCGTGAAATTTTTGCCAAGTATCATACGAATCCTTCATACGACTTCCTGAATCAAAATGCTGCCGAAATCGAACGGATGATGAAAGAAACCCGCAAACTTATTGAATCAAAACGACGTACCAAAAAATAACGCTAAGGAAAAGCATGTCAGCAAACCGTTTTATCGCCCGCTCATCGGAAGGATATTTGGAAATCAACCCATCAATGGCCAACCGGCACGGATTGATCTGCGGAGCGACAGGCACGGGAAAAACCGTTACCCTCCAGAAAATCGTTGAAACATTCTCCCTGTTAGGGATTCCCTCCGTCGTTTCCGACATCAAAGGCGATTTAAGCGGTTTAGCAAAAGCAGGCGGGTCCAATCCTAAAATAGATGCCCGGTTCGATGCGCTTGATATTCATGCCGACTACACGGCATTGCCGACAACCTTTTGGGATATATGGGGAGAAAACGGCCATCCGGTACGTACGACGATCAGCGATATGGGTCCGTTGCTTCTTTCCCGTCTATTAGGTCTTAATGAGACCCAAAGCGGAATCTTGAATCTCACGTTCAAAGTTGCCGATGATGAAGGTCTCGCCTTACTCGATATCAAAGACCTTCGTGCCATGCTTCAAAACATTGCGGAACGCTCACGCGAACTTGGGACAAAATACGGCAATATCTCTTCGGCTTCGGTAGGAGCCATCCAACGCTCACTCCTTTCCCTTGAGTCCCAGGGAGCCGACAGACTCTTCGGAGAACCCATGCTCAACATCGACGATCTGATCCAGACCGTTGAGGGTAAAGGGGTTGTCAATCTCATCGATGCAACCAAACTGATCAATACACCGAAACTCTACGCCTCTCTTTTGTTGTGGATCCTCTCCGAACTCTACGAAATGCTACCGGAAATCGGCGACCAGCGGATGCCGAAATTGCTGTTTTTCTTCGACGAAGCCCATTTATTGTTTGACGGTGCCCCCGAAGTATTGATTGAGAAAATCGAACAGGTGGTACGTTTGATCCGTTCAAAAGGGGTCGGGGTGTATTTCATCACGCAACATCCATCGGATATCCCCGAAAAAATTGCTGCCCAGCTTGGCAATCGTATTATCCATGCGTTACGGGCATTTACCCCAAAAGACCAAAAAGCGATCCGTTCTGCTGCCGAAACCATGCGTGATAATCCGGCATTGGATGAGACCAAAGCTTTGAGTGAATTGGAAATCGGAGAAGCACTGATCTCTTTTCTGGATGAAAAAGGGAGCCCTTCCATGACCGAACGCGCCTTGATCGTACCGCCCTTTTCCCAGATTGGACCGATTTCCCAGGATGAACGCAAACGCTTAATGGAAACATCACTGGTCGACGGCGTTTATGATCAGGTCGTTGATAACGAATCCGCCTATGAAATTCTGAATCAACGGCTTGAAACGTCTGCCCCAAAAGTAGAAGAAACACGTCCTTCACCTGCAGCGAGACGTTCTTCCCGGCGTGAAACCCCTACTGAAGCACTGGCCAAATCGGCGGCTCGGGCCATCGGTTCCCAACTCGGACGAGCAATTATCCGGGGAATACTTGGCAGTATTTTCAAACGATAAAGAGAGGGATTCAGATTTCGTAATAATAGGGTTGATAGGCCTGATCCAGTTCAGATAATTTCATTCCAAACAAACGTTTGATCTTCTCTTCAATATCAGCCCAGAAGTATTCAAGAATCACGCTGGAGCCGACATTTCCTTCAATTTTATAAAACGGTCCCTCCAACGCTTCGATAATTTCGATCACTTCGATTTCGTGAGGCTGGCGGGATAGCTTATATCCGCCCTGCGCTCCGCGATAACTGTTCACAAGATTATTCCGTCTCAATACCGACATCAGCTGTTCGAGATATCCATGCGATATGCGTGTCATTGCCGCTATCTCTTTGACTTGCATCGCACGCCCGTAAGGAGCGTGGGCAAGTACGTGCATGGCGGCCAGTCCGTATATGGCTTTAGAAGAGAGCATTGACATAAGATATCCTTATACTGTTATACAGAATGGGTATTACACCCGTATTAAGTTGGTAAAACTCTATTTTACGGTTAATATATTAATATAGATTTTTCTTATTGTCAATTATTCGTATTAATCTACTAAGGTATAAGTTTTTTTGCTAATTTAACACATTTTCGTTACAATTCCGGCCAAAAATTAGATTTTTGAAAGGTACTGTTTCTCGATGAAAAAGATCGTTCTAGCCATTTTCCTGGCTTTGACCTTAAATGCAGAAGACCTTTACGAAGGAGATTTGTCTCCGGAAGAAGCGCATCAGATGCAAAAAAAGGGGGAAGCTGTCATTGTTGACGTTCGTACGACACTCGAATACATCTATACCGGACACGGTGAAGGATTCATCAATATTCCGGCATACGAATGGTCATACGTCCCCAGATCGATTGAAGAGAGGGTGAAAAGTTCGGAGTACGAATTGAAAACCGATAAAGTCAAAGGACATATCGATACCCAAAAACTCTACGATGCCAAAGAGGTATTTAACAAAAACTTTGTCTCCGACGTCATGAAAGCCATGAAACTGCGCAATGTCGATTCGGTAATCCTTGTCTGCCGCAGCGGCCCGCGTTCCAAAGCTGCCGCCAATCTTCTCGCCAAAGAAGGGATCAAAGCCTACAATCTTGACAACGGATTTATGTTCGGCTGGAAAGAATCAAAACTTCCGTACGACGGATATTAATACCCAATACGCCCTCAGCGGCGTATCGTGTCGCTCTCACGCACCCACAGTGCCTCTTCCGATCTTACCGGTTGCCAAACCCGATTGACAAAATAACCGCTGATCCGTATCCAGCCGTTTGAAGCGGTAGCTGCCGTAAAAGAGCGTCGTTCTTCCCATGTATCGACCACCGAACCATTCGGCGCGTTGTAAATGGATGAGGCTTTGAGCATTCGATACGCATACGCCCCCGATACTTTCTCAGCCGGTTTAGAATCAGGAACTTTGAGCTCCTGCATATCTTTGTGCACTTTTGGCAGCTTTTTTGGTTCTTCCGGTACTTTGAGCGGTTTTGGCTGAAGTGCGGCGGTAACTTTCGGCGCTATGGCCGGTGGATTTGAAGAAAGTTTGGGTGGAACCGTCGGTACAGCTTTGGAAGATTCCGAGAAATTTTTCTTCTGCTCTTCAAGTTCAAGAATCCGTTTTTGCGCCGACTTCAAACGGGTTTCAAGGTCTGCAATACGCGTACGCATTTTCTCTTGTTCCGTACGTTCCTCCGAACGTTCCCGACGGCATTCGTCATACTTTTTAGGATCGATTCCCTGAACTACAGGCTGTCCCTGTCGGCACTCGTCGTACTTGTGGCGCAAGCTTGCCACTTCTTCAACAATCGAATAGGTTTTTTCAGCCGCTGCCAACGGATACGACATCGCGCTTAAGGCTAACACAACAGCAAATTTTTTCATCTTTTTTTTCTCAGTTTAACACCCATCTCCAGATGGTGGGTATAGGGAAACTGATCGAATGCCGCCATCCGCTCAATCTCGTGCGTCTGCACCAAGATTTGCAAGTCCCGTAATAGGGTTTCAGGATTGCACGAAATATACAGTACGTGATCAAACCGCGAAGCAAAAGCACATGCCGCTTCATCCAGACCTGCTCGCGGAGGGTCGACGAAAAGGCTCTGCAAGCGGTATAGGTCAAGATCGATCCTTTCCATCCGGTTAAATACCCGGACCCTATCAAGCGCCTGAGTAAACTCTTCGGCACTCAGACGGACAAAATCGATATTGGAAACATCGTTGAGGAGCATGTTCTCTTTTGCCGCCCGAATAGAAGCTTTTGATATCTCCGTAGCAAGTACGCGATCAAACTTGGAAGCAAACGGTATCGTGAAATTTCCCGCACCGCAATAGAGTTCGAGCAAGTCGCCGCCGATGCCATCGAGATGTTTTAGCGACCATTCGATCATCTGAGCGTTTACCCCGGGATTGGGTTGGGTAAAACTGTTTTCGATATGAATATAACGATAATCGCGTCCGTTGATTGTCAGAGATTCCGTTACGTAGTCTCGTTCCAGAACCATTTTTTGTTTTCGGCTCCGGCCGATGATAAAGATTCCAAGACGTGTCTGTAATTCCAACGCCTTGGCTTTCCACTCTTCATCCAATGGGCGATGGTAAAGAAGCGTAACCGCAATCTCCCCCTCGCCTGAAGCGAGAAAATCGATACCGAAAAGCTTAAAACCGATTCCAAGCTCGGCTATTATCTGCAATAACGGCTCCATAATAGCGGCTATCGGAGGGGAGACGATCGGACACCGATCAATCATTACCGCTCCCTGAGCGTCCATACGGTTCATGGCATACGACATACGGCCGTCAACGTGATATATTTTGAATTCGGCCCGGGAACGGAATTTTTCTTCCGGAGAGCGGCATACATCGATCTCTTGATCGTATAGTGAAGCGAAAAGTTCTTTGACCCGTTCTACTTTGTGATTGAGCTGACCGTCGTACCCGGTTTCAAAATCACGGCAGCTTCCGCACACGCCAAAATAATCACACTTCATTCAACTCCTTCTTACTTGACGCTGGCAATCAAATTGCCGATGAGAAGATTCCATCCATCCACCATGACAAACACGAGAATTTTAAACGGCATGGAGATCATAACCGGCGGAAGCATCATCATCCCCATCGACATCAAAATCGATGCAACGACCATATCGATGACCAGGAACGGCAGAAACAGTAAAAAACCGATTTCAAACGCCGTTTTAAGTTCGCTGATGACAAAAGCCGGGATCACAATGGTGAGCGGTACCTCTTTGATCGATTTTGGATTTTCCATATGACGAATCCGTAAAAACAACGCAAGGTCTTTTTCCCGGGTATTGCGAACCATAAAATTCTTAAACGGTTCGGTCGTCTTTTCAAACGCTTCGTCGTATCCGATCTTCTGTTCGCTGTAAGGCTTAATCCCTTCATCGTAGGCCTTGGTCGCAACCGGTTCCATGACGAAAACGGTCAGAATCAGCGCAAGCATCACAAGTAGCTGGGTCGGAGGGACCTGCTGCGTACCGAGTGCCTGACGCAAAAATCCAAACACGATGACAAAACGGGTAAACGTCGTCATGACCAGCACGAGGCTCGGGGCCAGGAACAAAACGGTCAGAACCAGAAGGACGTTTAGCGAGCTGACTACTTGCTGCGGCGTTTCGGGTGCGGCCAGATTGAAGTTCATTGTCGGTATCTGGGGATCGGCTCCCCATGAGAGGGCGAACATTGCCCCCAAAATCCATACTATTTTCATCATTCTTTAGGTGCCGGCGTATCAAGGGCGGGAGCCGTGACCGGTTGTTCGCCCGTCGTCGCCCCCATCAACCCTTTATCTTCCAAGGCGTTATTAATCGCCGTCTTTTTATCCACTTTGACTCCAAAAAAATGCAATTCGACACGCCGATTTTTTTCACGCCCTTCCGGCGTTGCATTACTGGCAATCGGACGGTATTGCGCAAACCCTGCCGCATGCATCCGTTCGGGTAAAATGCCGTCAATGATCAGTTCTTGCAGTACCGAAATCGCCCGGGCGCTTGAGAGTTCCCAGTTGTCGCGGTAAGGACTGTTTCGGCCCGGTTGGCTATCGTCGGTATGCCCGCGTACGCTGACTTCAACGTCGTTTGGCAACTCTTCGACGATCAAAGCGATCCGTTTGAGAAAAAGCAATGCGTCTTCGTTTTCGATTTTTGCACTCCCTTCTCTAAAAAGCAGCGATGCCGGCAGCTGAATCACAAAACCGTCTTGGGACTCTTCCAGACTGACGGAAGGACCTTTTCCTTTTTGCTGCATTTCGTTCGTTTCCATAACCGCTTCGGTTACGCGATTGACGATTTCATTGGTCTCTTCTTGCGATTGGATGGGAGTCGATTCTTGAATCCGCTGTTTGGATATCTCCGTTTTGGTTCCCCCTTCCAAAACGCTCATAGCACCTGCCAGCGATCCGATCGCTTCCGAAACCTTTTTCGCATCCATCGACGACATCGAGAGCAAGAGGACGAAAAAGCAGAGCAGCAAAGACATCAAGTCCCCGAATGCGGCAAGCCATTCGGGCATACACTCCGGGCAATCTGGACATTTATTTTTTCCCATGCGCCCTCTTATGAATCAAACTGACTGACCCGTTCGTTCGGCGGGAGATACGAAAGGAGTTTCGCTTCCAGCGTTCGGGGATTATCCCCGGCTTGAATCGACATGATCCCCTCCAGAATCATCTGTTTCGTCAAATCTTCGTCCGCATTGCGGATATTGAGGATATTCGCGATCGGACCGCCGAAAATATTACCGATCATTGCACCGTACAACGTCGTCAACAAAGCGACCGCCATCGAGGGACCGATCGCACTGGGGTCGGCCATGTTCAATAGCATCGCGACCAGACCGATCAGAGTTCCGATCATACCCATCGCCCCCGCGAGTCCCGACCATGTACTGAAAATTGCCGCATTCCCGGCATGCCGGGCGCTGGTTTGTTCCATTTCGATTTCCAACAATGCACGGATCGTATCGGGTTCGTTGCCATCGACCGCCATCGATAACCCTTTTTTCAAAAAAACGTTATCCTCCGCATTGGCTGCCGATTCAAGCGCCAAAATTCCGTCCCGTCGCGCCTGTGTGGCAAAATTGACCAGTTTTTGAATAATTTCGACTTTATTATCGATCGTCGGTTTGATCGCTACCATGAAAATTTTGACGAAAATTTTCATCTGTTCCATTTTGAAGGCGATCAACAGCGTCCCTATCGATCCACCGACAACGATCAAAACGGATGGAATATCGATGTAAGGACCGATTCCGACCCCCATCGCCATCGACGCAACCAATAATCCCAGTACCAAGACTAATCCGATGACCGTACCTAAGTCCATTCTTGTCTAACCTTAAAAAAATAAAATAAACTGTTTTAGGTTCTTATGATACCACAACTTAAGCGAGTATCTCGATTAATTTGATAAAATTGCACTTAATTACCCACAGGAGTCTCGATGAACCTCTCCATAGTCATTCTCGCCGCCGGCAAAGGGAGCCGGATGAAATCGCCCAAAGCAAAAGTCCTCCATGAAATCTGCGGAAAAGAGATGCTCTATTACAGTATCAAGGCTGCGCGCGCTATCACCGATGACGTCATTGTCGTCGTCGCCCACCAAAAAGATCGGGTCGTACCCGCCATGCAAGGCTATTTTGACGATCTGACGTTTGTAGAACAAGATACCGAAAATTTCCCCGGCACCGGTGGGGCGATGATGGGGATTCAACCCAAATACGACAACGTCCTCGTTCTCAACGGCGATATGCCGCTCATCGAAACAAAATCGATCGAAGCGTTCATCCACCATCTTGACGATATCGTCATGTCCGTCATTCCGCTTGAAAATCCGAGCGGATACGGCCGTGTCGTTATCGAAGACGGAAAAGTGGAACGGATCGTCGAGGAAAAAGACGCCAGTGCAGACGAAAAACGGGTCAATACCGTCAATGCAGGGGTTTATGCGTTTAAAAAAGAGATGCTTGAAACCTATATTCCCCGTCTTTCCAACGACAATGCACAGCAGGAATATTATCTGACCGACGTGATCGAAATGGCTCAAAAAGAGGGCCGTTCGATCGTACCGCTTTACGTTACGGAAGAAGAGTTCAAAGGGGTCAATTCCAAATACGATCTGGCGAACGCCGAGCGCCTGATGATGGAACGGATCCGCCGCAAATGGATGGATGCGGGTGTCATTATGCAGCTACCCGAGACCATCTATATCGAAGAAAGTGTCGAATTTGAAGGGGAATGCGTTATCGAAAACGGCGTACGCATCACCGGAAAATCGTTCATTTCCCATTCGCACATCAAAGCCAACAGCATCGTCGAAGAGAGTATCGTCCGCGATTCGGACGTAGGTCCGCTCGCGCATCTTCGCCCGCAAAGCGTCCTCGAATCGACCCACATCGGGAATTTCGTCGAAGTCAAAAAGTCAACTCTCAAAGGGGTCAAAGCCGGGCATTTGAGTTATCTCGGAGACGCTACGATCGATGAGGGGACTAACATCGGTGCGGGAACGATCACTTGTAATTACGACGGTAAGAAAAAGTACCAGACCATCATCGGGAAAAACGTCTTCGTCGGAAGCGATACCCATATCGTCGCCCCGGTCGAAATCGCCGATAATGTCATGATTGCCGCCGGGACAACGGTCACATCGGGGAAATACGAAAGCGACACCCTTATCCTCAGCCGGATTCCGGTCAAAACCGTCGCAGGTTTCTTTAGCCGTTTTTTCGGCAAGGCAGATGAATGCTGATCCCTTCCGATCTTCTAAAAGGGAAAAAAGTCCTTCTCGGCGTGACCGGATCGATCGCAGCGTATAAAGCGCTCGAACTCGTTCGTCTCTACGTCAAAGCAGGAGCTGAAGTGCGCGTCGTCCTGACGCCGGCGGCCAAAAAATTCATTCAGCCCCTTTCGTTTGAAACCCTCAGCCGTAACCGGGTACTCGACGATACGAACGAATCGTGGAGTGATGATTTCAACCATATCAAGACGGCGTTATGGGCGGATGTGATGGTTATCGCCCCGGTAACCGCCAACACGATCGCCAAACTGGCCAACGGAATCGCCGATACGATCCTGACCCAATGCGCCCTGGCCTTCCCCGGCACCAAACTGATCGCCCCCTCGGCCAACACCAATATGATCCATAATCCGATGATTCAGGCATCGCTGAAAATGCTCGCCATCGCCAATTATGAAATCGTCGCGACGCAAACCAAAGAACTCGCCTGCCAGATCAGGGGAGACGGTGCCATGGCGGAACCGCTCGAAATCTTCTGGCACAGTGCCCGCACCTTGCTCAAAAACGATTTTTGGAGCGACCGCCGCGTCATCGTAACGGGAGGCGGAACCGTAGAGCGTCTCGACGATGTCCGTTATATCAGCAATTTTTCCAGCGGGAAAATGGCGTCCGCTCTCGCTGCCGCACTTTTTTTACGGGGAGCCGACGTCAACCTGATCGCGACCCGTTTTGAGACCAATCTCCCGCAGGCCATCCATACGATCGACGTCGAAGGTTCGGCCGAAATGGAAGAGTACCTCACCGATTCGATCCGGATCGCTAAAAAAGGGAAACTCTCCAAACCATCTCTGATTCAGGATCAGCCGATCCACCTGATCCAAAAGACCCCTTATCTCTTCATGGCGGCGGCCGTGAGCGATTACCTGCCCGAACATCCGCAAAAAGGGAAACTCAAAAAAGAGATGCTCGGAGAAAGCTGGACCATCCCGATGAAACAGAACCGTGACTTGATCGCATCATGCGACAAAGAGGGGATCAAAACCGTCGCTTTCAAAGCGGAAACCGATCCCGATAACGCACAGGCCAATGCCCTCAAACTTCTCAATACCAAAGGGGCCGATGCGGTGTGCCTAAACGTCATCACTCCGAGCAATCCCTTCGGAGGCGATTCAAACCGGATCGATTTCATCACGAAAACCGGATCGCATCTCCTTCCCGAAGGGGACAAACTGACTCTCTCCCTGCATCTTCTCGAACAAGCCGAGACGCTATGAGCAATCAACCCCGCCACATCGCGATCATCATGGACGGAAACGGCCGATGGGCGACCGCTCAGGGTAAAAGCCGTACCGCGGGGCATGAAAAAGGGGCTGAAACGGTCCGTACCATCACGACCTATTGCAGCAATCATTCCGAAATCGAACGGCTGACCCTCTATGCGTTCAGCACCGAAAACTGGAAACGACCCAAACTCGAAGTCGAATTTCTGATGAAACTGCTTGAAAACTATCTGAAAAAAGAGCTAAGCGTCTATCTTCGAGAAAACGTCCGTTTCGAACCGATCGGTGACCTTTCCATGTTCTCGAAGTCCCTCCAAAAAACGATACACCGCATTGCCGATGAAACGGCGCACTGCAACGGCCTGATCCAGAGCCTCGCGCTCAACTACGGAGGGCAGGACGAACTGGTCCGGGCCTGCCGTACCCTGGCCCAAAACGGCACGACAATCACGGCGGAATCGATTAGCGCAGCCCTCGATTGCCCGATGAGCGTCGACTTGCTGATCCGGACCGGCGGAGACCACCGTATTTCGAATTTTCTCCTCTGGCAAACCGCTTATGCCGAACTTTTTTTCACCAATACCCTTTGGCCCGACTTTACCGAAGAAGAACTCGGTAAAATTATCAAAAAATTCAAAAACGTCGAACGACGATTCGGAGGACTCAATTGATGGAAAGTACTCTGGCTTTTATTTTCGGAACGCTGATTGGATCGTTTCTAAACGTCTTGATCCTCCGGACACCGCGCGACGAGAGCATCTCGTTTCCCGCCTCGCACTGCATGAGCTGCAATACCCCTTTACGCTTTTATCACAATATTCCGGTCTTCTCATGGCTGTTTCTGCGGGGAAAATGCGCTTTTTGCGGCGATAAAATCTCGATCCAGTATCCCGCCATCGAAATTCTGAGCGGATTGATCTTTTTTTTCGTAGCCCTGAAAATGGGAATTTCCTTTCATTCGATGGGTATTGCCCTATCCTTTAGCCTCCTCCTCGCCCTCTCGGTGATCGATTTTCGCTACAAAATGGTCCCCGACAGTATCAACCTCTCGGCTCTGACCGTAGCCATCGTCGCGGCAACCTCGATGGAGCATCTGCTGATCAATTTTACCAATGCCCTTCTCTTCGCCGGAGGATTTACGCTGCTGCGTTTTTACCTCTCCTACGCAATCAAAAAAGAGGCGATGGGAGAAGCCGATATCATGATCGCCGGAACGATGGGGGCGATTCTCGGGGTCAAACTTGCCCTCGTTGCCATTTTCGCCGGTGCTCTTCTCGCGCTTCCGGCCCTGTTGCTGACGCAAAACGAGAGCGAAGATTCCAAACTGCTTCCGTTCATCCCGTTTCTGGCGATGGGATGCTGGCTCGTGTTGATGTTCGACGGCTACGTAAGTACCTACTTGGCTGGACTGTATGGCTAAATTGCACCGCTACCTGATCTCGAATCTGAGCCTCCTGTTCTTTTCGATTTTCCTCCCCCTGTTTGCCATCGCGTCGATCATCTTTCTGATCAAGCTGGCGACCTACACCTACGTCATCCAGCTCAATATCTGGGAGATGGGGGAACTTTACCTGTTCGTCTTGCCGGAACTCTTTTTTTATACCCTGCCAATCGCATTCATCGTCAGCTCCGCTCTGACGCTCTATCGCCTCTCTAACGACAACGAACTCATCGTCGTCTTTTCACTCGGCGTCTCCCCGATGAAAATAGCCCGTTTTTTGGCGAAACCGGCGTTTATCCTCTCTGCGCTCCTCTTTTTTGATTTTTTCTACGTCACACCGTACATCAAAATCATTTCGGGCAATTTCATCGACCATAAAAAAAGCGAAGCGAAGTTCAACCTGAGTGCCTCCGAATTCGGTCATAAATTCGGCGACTGGATGCTTTTCATTAACAAAAACGACAACATCAAACACCTCTTTGAAGACGTCGTCCTCTTCAATAAAGAGCTGAAAAACGAGATCGTCATTTCGGCCAAAAGTGCCGAGCTGATCAATATCGACGGTCTCCTTCAGCTTCGCCTGAACGACGGAGAGAGCTTCAGCTACGATCAAAACGGCCTGAAACAGATGATTTTTAAAACCGCCTACATCAACGACATGATGTCGACCAAACAGCAGGTTTACGTCAATACGATCGATTACTGGACGAACGACGAATACAAAGACCGGAAACGCCAACGGCTGGTGACCAACACCCTCTTCAGCCTCTTCCCGCTCCTCTCGATTTTTATGGTCATGGCGGTCGGCGTCGTCCACGCCCGTCACCAAAAACGGTGGATATATCTCTGGCTCTTTGTCGCCATCATCGTCTATTACTCCCTGTCGGTCGTATTCTACAACCTCGCGGGCTTCCATGCCATCTGGCTGCTGGCCCTGTTCTGGATCGCGGTGACCTACGGATTTTACCGAAAGCTCGTCGGAGAGCGTTTTTGAGCAGGGCCAAAATCACCTTGAGTTACAACGGCGCGGCATTTATGGGATTTCAGTCCCAGACCACGACGGAAAATACCGTCGTCGGCGTCCTCACGTCGGCACTCAAACGAATCGGCATCGACCATACCCCCATCGGCAGCGGACGCACCGACCGCGGCGTACACGCTACCCGTCAGGTCGTCCACGTCGACCTTCCCCCCTACTGGAAGGACTACCGCAAACTGCGAGAGATGCTCAATCTTCAGATTCCCTCTTCCATCCGTATCCGCCGTATCGAATCCGCAAACGACGATTTTCATGCCCGCTACAGCGCCCGGGTCCGATCCTATCGCTATATTCTCAAGAGCGGTGAGGCAAATCCTTTTGAAGCTGACTTCGTTACCTTCGTCCCCCGTTTGAACGAAGAATCAATCATCGATGCGATCCGCATTTTTGAAGGGGAACATGACTTTGATCTTTTTAAAAAAACCGGCTCGGATACGACCCACTACGTCCGTACGATCTTCCGGGCCTATGCCTACCGCCGTCACGGCTACCTCATACTCCGTTTTGACGCCAACGGCTTTCTCCGCTCCCAAATCCGCCTGATGGTCGGCTTTTTACTCCGGATTTCGGAAGGCAAAGCATCACCCGAGCAGCTTGTGGAGCAGCTTGCCTGCCGCTGCCGCCACAGCAGTGATCTTGCTCCGCACAACGGTCTCTACCTTAGTCGCGTCAACTATTGAGTCATATACACTAAGCATAGTTGATGCATCTTGCATTATTGATTCTTTTTTGTTACAATCACCGCCTAAAATTCCGCTTCGCCTCCGGGCCTACTGCCGAAGTAAACCCAGCGTTAGCGTAGCTGTCGGGATGTATTCCGCCGGCGTATAAAAACCAATCAAAAGGAAATGTCACATGGCAAAACATCAGTTCCAGACTGAAGTCTCACAAATCTTGCACCTCATGATCCACTCTCTCTACTCCAACAAGGAGATTTTCGTCCGCGAGCTCGTATCGAATGCCTCCGATGCCCTCGACAAGCTCAACATGCTCGTCCTCACCGACGAGAAGTACAAAGGGCTCGATTTCACTCCCCGTATCGATATCAGCATCGACAAAGAGGGCAAAACCCTCACGATCAGCGACACCGGTATCGGGATGAACGAAACCGATCTTGTCGAGAACCTCGGAACCATCGCCAAATCGGGGACGAAAGCGTTCCTCGAACAACTCACGGGCGATCAGAAAAAAGACTCCAAACTCATCGGTCAGTTCGGGGTCGGTTTCTACGCATCGTTCATGGTTGCCGACAAAGTAGAAGTCATCTCGCGTAAAGCGGGCGAAGAGAACGCCTACAAATGGGCTTCGATGGCGGGCAGCGAATACGACCTTGAACCCGCAACGCGCGACACTCACGGTACGACGATCATCATGCACCTCAAAGAGGATGAGGGAGAATTTCTCGAAACCTACCGTATCGAAAACATCATCAAAAAATACTCCAACCATATCCCGTTCCCGATCTTCATGGACAAGGAAGAGTGGGTAGCCCCGGCCGAGGGTGAAGAAAAAGGGCACAACGAGATCGTTAATAAACAGATCAACAAAGCCAACGCCCTCTGGACGATCAGTAAATCCGATATCACCGACGAAGAGTACAAAGACTTCTATTCGAGCATCGGACACGATTCGGGCGAACCGATGATGTGGATGCACAACAAGGCTGAGGGGACACTCGAATACACCACCCTCTTCTACGTACCTTCCAAAGCGCCGATGGACATGTACCGCGTCGATTACCAAAGCGGTATCAAACTCTACATCAACCGCGTCTTCATCACCGACGATGAAAAAGAGCTCATGCCGACCTACCTCCGTTTCCTTCGCGGGGTGATCGATTCTGCCGACCTTCCGCTGAACGTCAGCCGCGAGATCCTCCAGAGCAACAAGGTGATGAGCAAGATCAAAAACGCTTCGGTCAAAAAAGTGCTCGGCGAATTCGCCAAACTTGCCGAAAACGACGTCGAAAAATACGACGCGTTCTACAAAGAGTTCGGTAACGTCCTCAAAGAGGGACTCTACAGCGACATGGGGAACCGTGAAAAAATCCTCGAACTCCTTAAACTCAACACCCTGAACAGCGCCGAGCCGATCATGTTCGAGAAATTCCTCGAAGACGTCGATGCGGAGAAAAAAGAGATCTATTACATCACCGCGAAAATGTCGCTGTCGATGCTCAAAAACTCTCCGGCGCTTGAGCGTTTCAAATCCAAGGGGATCGACGTCCTTATCCTGAACGAAGAGATCGATACGATCGTCTTCCCGATGGTGCAGGAGTATAAAGAGTACAAATTCGTCAACGTCGTTGATGCGAAACTCGAAGAGACCGAAGAGGAGAAAAAAGAGCACGAGGAAAAAGCGAAAAGCCTCGAAGGCTTCGTCGGTCAACTCCAAAACGCTCTGGGTGAGAACGTATCGAAAGTCGAAACGACATTCGATCTCACCGAATCAGCCGTATGTCTGAAAGTCGATAAAGAAGACCAAGGGTATATGATGGCGCAGATGATGAAACAGTTCGGACAAATGGGCGGGGATTTCCCGGCGCCGAAACCGATCCTGCAAATCAATCCGAATCATGAATTGATTAAAAAGCTCAGTGATAGTGCCGACATGAACCTCATCGATGATGCGGCGCATGTTCTCCTTGATCAGGCGAAACTGTATGAGGGTGAGACGCTTGCCGATACCGCAGGGTTTATCGCACGTCTTAACCGCATTATGGCGAAAGCGCTGTAAATACATTTATTTTATACGCCGACGGAGCAAAGCCCCGCTTGGCTACGCTAACGCTGAGTTTTCCTCGGCGGAATGCCCACGCGCAGTAAACCGCGCTTTCTTTTCAAACACTTCCAACTTAATCCACAAATTTACCTAAAAAGCAGCCTGTCCCCTTTTCATTTTCTCTTGCCACAGTTTTTTTAAAAATCCAGAGGGCTGTGTATACTCCTTTTATTTCTTGTACCACGTGTGTAGATATAAACCTTATCAAATCCAAAGTCGATATCTTTAATACACAAATTCAATGCGTCCTGCATTCTAAGGCCGCAGCCATACATAAGCGTAACGATCAACTCATAAACACCACTGAGATTTGCTAGTACCGTTTTGACTTCTTCTTTCGTCAATACGGAAGGAATGTGTTTGCGTTCCTTTGCCCGAAGTGCCTAAATATTCTGACTTTTCATATCAATGCCCAGTACTTCGCCATAGAGGAACATCAGGGCATAATATGCCTGATTCTGCGTCGTAGGTGAAACATTTCTCTCTACAGCAAGATAGGTTAGGAACTGCTCAATTTCTACTTTGCCCATTTCGGCTGGATGGCGCAAATGATGAAAAAAAATGTAATTCTTGATCCAGCTGACATAACTCTTTTCCGTCTTGATACTGTAATGTTTTAGGCGTATTTTATCGCGAACTGTATCGAGCAATTTCTTTTTCATAAATTCCACCTTTATGTTGACTAAGACTGGAATCTGTACTTAGTCAAACATTTTGCTTCAAATAAGTCCATATCCATTACTTAGTGCTTAAATATAGATAATCAAAATTTACAATTTCGTATAGAAAATCATTAAATTCATTGCAATTTGAAATAAATTAGTAATTTTAAATATTTTTCATTGGATTCTGATAAGTGCATATTTAAGCATTAGTCGTATAAAATGTGTACTAATATAGAGTTATGTGATTAATTCTAAGCAGGAGTGAAGTTCTGTGTGTGTTTGCAAATATTGCGGCGAGGGAGAAGCCATTAAAAACTCCCATATCATCCCATCATTTATTTATCAATGGTTAAAGGATACCTCCCCAACAGGTTTTATCAGAGCAACTGACAAACCAAACAAAAGACAGCAGGACGGAACAAAATCAGCATTGCTTTGTAAAAAATGTGAAAAGGATTTCTCCGAAGTAGAAAATGCCTTTAAAAAAGACTTATTTACAAAACTTGCAAACTATCAAGTCCCATGTCCTCTTGAATTACCCATGACCAATTCAATTAAAAAGTGTATATATATTATTGCTTGGAGGGTTTTAGCTGATACCTATTTTTTTCCTCGAGATCACCAATACACTTCAGAAGAATTTTCACGATTTCCTGACTTTTTGAATGAAATAAAAAATTCCATTGAATCATTGAAGTTTAGCAAGTTCCGAACCCATTTAATCCCTTGTACAAGAGATGTACTAGAAAGATTAAGCCTTCCAAAGGTTGAATGGTTTTATTATGACCGTTCTATTGGTGCAGAAGCCAGAATCTGGGACAACTGGGCGCGGTTTATCATTTTCATAAAAATCCCATCAGCCATCATCATATTTGAAATTTTTGGAAATGAGGGGGATGTTTGGAGTGGAACTCAAATTGAGAATGTAGAAACAATTCATCTCGATTGCATAACAGAAATTCCAAGTTATGTTTCCACACAAATTGAGCATTTTTATAATTGCTTTCTTAACAGCAAAGAAAAAATTACTGATAATCAAATGCAAAAGATGATTAAAGAAATTCAGAATGCGGATCCAACTTGTGGATCATTCCAATCAATGCAAAAAAAATGGTAATCATCACATAACAAAAACTTGAAACTGGACGGCACTGCGTGCCGCCATTTAAGTAAAAGTTAGTTCTAAGGAAAAAAGGAAGTGATTATATCTCATATTTATCGGAAAGATATTAAAACCCTTTCTCCAAATGATTCAGTTAAATTGTGGCTAAAAGGTAGAAGTCAATGGAATGAGTTTTTTGAAGATAATCCGTATATGCACATTGACTTTCGGGATGTGGACTTTTCAAAATATCGCGAAAAATATGGATTAGAAGAAATATCATTCAAAGGATATCGGTTTCCAAATGGAAACAAGTTGTTTACATCAACAAATTTTGGAGACGGTGATACTACATTTGCAGGAGTTGATTTTGGCTCGGGTCAGGTTCAATTCACCGGAGCAAAGTTTGGGAAAGGTGAATTATTTTTTTCAAATTTATTAGTTCAAGAAGGAGACACTTTCTTTGATCAAGCACAATTTGAATGTACAAAAATTGTATTTGGATGGTCAAAGTTTGGTGGAGACCTAACATTCCATTATGCAAAGTTTGGCAAATGTATCGTTCTTATGCGTAATATGAAAGTCAATGGTTTACTTGCATTTGCTGATTTAAAAAATGCTGAATTAATAGAAGAATTTGATTTAAAGCACTCGCAAATTAACGGCTCTCTAGATCTTTCGAAGCTTCACTTAAAATGTATAATAGGGCTTACTCATACATCTGTGAAAAATCACATTTCATTGTCAGGATTAAGTTGGCATTTGTCTCGTCAAGGGAAAATAATCAAAAAAGTAAATGATCAGAATACTGCTACGCGACTTCTTCGACTCAAACAAATCGCAAAAAGCAATGAAGATTATGCTCTTGAGTTAAAACTTTTTGCAGATGAATGCAGGTCACGAAGATGGAATAGCTATAGTAAATCATGGTCAGCAATCGACCTCATTTACTCAGCTTTGAGTGATTACGGACAAAGTATTCTACGTCCTGTTTTTTTACTGTTTTTCATGCTAATACTCACAATGTATTTGACTGCATTTGCAGCAAGTGAATTAAATTCCAAACTAGTCCTTTGCAGTTTGAACGAAGACAAAATTATTTCTTTAACCAACTATTCTATCGTCAATGCTTTACCTTTTATTCCTAACGCACAAAATATAAGAGAAGCAAGTAAAAAGAATTTATTTTGTTCAGCAACAAACGCTACGAAAACGAGTAAGTCAGTACCGCAATGGCTACAATTATGGAGTATTTTTTTAGGAATATTTTCATTTTTTTCTCTGTTCTTGACTGGACTTTCGTTACGTAATAGATTTAGACTATAAAACTAACAAATCAGAGGAGCCAATAAATTAGTTTATAGATTTTCGCAAAGCGAAAATAATTCCATCAAAATCCCCTTGCCGCTAAACATACCTAGAGCCGTTCCGGAGGCAGAAGTGCCGGGAGGAACGTAGCGTCCTGTTTGAGCGACGCTTTACTTTGGGTACCTTTCTTTACTAAAAAAAAAGGTACGACTGGTTCGCAGGCGTATTCTTACTTATGCTACAATATCCGCATCAACAGAGGAAATCGAAATGAGCTTGAAATTCGAGTGGGATGATAAAAAAGCAATTTCAAATCTGAAAAAGCACGGCATCTCATTCGAAGAAGCAAGTACGGTTTTCGGAGATTGGCTCGCTATCACGATAGAAGATCCTTTACATTCGGAAAATGAAGACCGATTTATCATTATCGGAAAATCGGAATTTCTCAACACGCTGGTCGTAGTCCATATCGAAAGAAGTGACGTAATACGAATTATTTCAGCACGCACCGCAACCAAAAACGAACAAAAATTTTACGAGGAATAGCCATGAAAAAACATTCTGAAATGCTGAACGAATACGATTTCAGCAAAGGTGTTCGCGGCAAATACGCCGCATCGTATCATGAGGGTGTCAATATCGTCAAGATTGATGAAGACGTAACCAAAGTATTTCCCGATTCCAAATCGGTTAATGAAGCGTTACGTACACTTATGCGTCTTATGGATAAAACACCTCAATCGGCATAAATAAGCAAATGAAAGAAGAGTACGATTTCACTAATGCCGAACAAGGCAAGTTCCCCTCGTTCCCAACGTTGTATAGATAAGGGACATAGTACGTCCTCGTTGGGAATGCAGACAAATGCTATACACTCGTAAACTGAAGATTGGGAACAAGTAACGCAAGTCCTCCTCTTCTTTAAGCAAAAAAAGGGGGCAGGCTACTTTTTTGCGATCCTTTCCCTTCTTCTCTATATCAACACACCTTTCTTTATTAAAAAGACAAGAAAAGAAAGGTACGTATCGTTTCTACATACTTTTCTAAAAGCACCACTTCATTGACATTATTATCGTATTGCGATAATATATCCATATGATAAAATCATTCAAGTGCAAAGAGACGGAAAAACTGTTTTGGGAAAAACCCAGCAAAAAGTTTCCGGCCAATCTTGCGGCGCGTGCCAAAATAAAGCTCGATATGCTCGATGCCGCACACGATAAACAAGATTTGCGTGTCCCTCCTGCGAATCATCTCGAAGAGTTGAAAGGCAATTTGACGGGATATATGAGTGTCCGTATCAACAACCAGTTTCGCATCGTATTCCGCTTTGACGGCAAAGATGCGTATGATGTCCATATTACAGATTACCATTAAAGGAAACCATGATGAAAGAAATTCGCCCTTCCACCCATCCGGGCATCATCCTAAAACTCGAATTTGCCGAACCGCTTGGCCTGACACAGGCTAGGATGTCCGAAGACCTCGGCGTCGGGATCAAAACCCTCAGCGAACTTTACAACCAAAAACGGGGGATCAGTGCGTTGATGGCGCTCAAACTCTCTGAATATTTCGGAACGACTCCGCAGTTTTGGATGACGTTGCAGGATAATTTTGATTTGTATCAAGCCTATATGCAGGAAAAAGAAACGCTCCAAAAGATTAAAAAACTTCAAGTTGCATGAAAACTTTTTTGGACGAAAAAAGAACATTATGAAAACAGCTAAAGAATTTGATGAAGCGTTTGAGAGCGGCGAAGACATTTCGGAATTCGTCGATTATTCCAAATCCCGCCGTCCAAACCTCGAACAAAAACGGGTCAATCTCGATCTCCCCGTATGGATGATCGAGCGGCTCGATCAGGAAGCAAAACGTTTAGGCGTTGCGCGGCAAGCGGTCATGAAAATGTTTTTGGCTCAACATCTCGAAAGAGCCGGATAACATCAAATCCTTTCCCTCTTTCCCAAGCTACGTCCTCGTTGGGAATGCAGATGCTCAATCATATTCAGTCTTACTCTCATTAGAACACTTTTTGTATACAGTTTATCAAATAACCCAGCATAGGAAAAAATTTGAATCCATGTTTGATACGTATATGCGAAAGATTTGAAACCATTGCCGATTTTCTCGCACACCGCTCACCCGAACAAGACGAGATTGTCAGTCAACTCTTCATCGATTTTCTGGAATGTTTCGCATCGTTGCAAGCCGAAAAACTGGAGTACCCCAAAGAGTTTCAAAAAGACGTAAAATACTATCTCCAGGGCGAACCGGTCATGAGAAAACAATTCGAAGACGTCGAATTCAAGTATCTGATGCTGAGTGATTTTTACGATTTTTGCCGACTGACAAAACGGTATACCAAACATTGAATATCAGACAAGAATTAATGCTATCATACTGATCGATACTATCATTTTAGGGATGAAAAATGATGCAGAGCGAAAATTTTACGATCAGAGTCATGGAGCGTGCAGAGCTCGGCATGGCGGTCGAGTGGGCAGCGCAAGAGGGGTGGAATCCAGGGCTTCACGATGCCGAGTGCTATTACAAAGCAGACCCGAAGGGTTTTTTGATCGGGTTACTCGATGAGGAACCGATTGGCGTGATCTCCGCCATTAAATACGATGACGCTTTTGGTTTTTTGGGATTTTACATCGTCCGTCCCGAATATCGCGGCAAAGGGTACGGCATACAGCTCTGGAATAGCGCACTAAGCTATTTAGAAGGGTGCAATATCGGTCTTGACGGCGTAGTCGCCCAGCAGGAAAACTACAAAAAATCCGGCTTTTCATTGGCCTACAGCAACATCCGCTACGCAGGCTCCGGAGGGGGTAATCCTCCTGAAGAGGCGCAGATTATAGAGCTCTCCGCACTGCCGTTTGAAACCGTCGATCTCCACGACCGCCCCTTTTTCCCTGCCGGACGGTCCGATTTTGTCCGCTGCTGGCTCTCTCAGCCCGATAGCCATGCCCTTGGTATCCTACACAACGGAAAACTCGCGGGCTACGGGCTCATCCGCGCGTGCCGTAACGGGTACAAAATCGCCCCTCTGTTCGCGGATACTCCGGAACTGGCCGAATCGCTCTTTCTGGCGTTAAAGTCCAGAGTGGCTTCCTCGGATACGGTTTATCTCGATACGCCCAAAGTCAATCCGGCCGCCATCGCCCTGGCGGAGAAATACGGGATGAGTCTTTCGTTCGAAACCGCGCGGATGTATACGGGGAATTTTCCCGAGCTGCCGTTTTCGCGTCTCTTCGGCGTCGCCTCTTTTGAAATCGGCTAAAAGGTAGAAAGACCGCATGAATCGTATAAGACCTATATTTGCTTCCCTCGTGTTGCTGATTGTACCTGTTTTGGCATTTTCCATCGAACCTTCCAACGACGTCAAGGTCTCGACGGTACTTAAAACAAGCTCAAGCTGGGACGGCAAACCGCTCGTCTATCCATCCGGAGCTGCGGAAGTGACCGGGCTGCTGATCGAGATCGCCCCCGGCGGGCATACGATCTGGCATCGCCATCCGGTGCCGTCGTTCGCCCTGATTTTAGAAGGAGAACTCGAAGTTCAGCTTGAAAACGGAACCCTGAAACGGTTCAAAGCGGGTGAAGCGCTGGCCGAAGTCGTCGACACCCCCCATTACGGTCGCAACGTCGGCTCCGGAGCGGTGAAGCTCGTCGTTTTCTACGCCGGAAGTGCCGGGCAACCCCTCTCCTACACAGAGGCTGAAAAGTAGAATCCCCGGTTCAAACGCCAACATCCTTCGAGATAGAGTACAATTGCAAAAAAATAAAAGGAGATCATACTATGGCATGGGCGACAGCACGGCATATACTGGTAGCAACCGAAGAGGAGTGCAACGCACTCAAAACAAAAATCGAAAACGGTCTTAGCTTCGAAGAAGCGGCGATTGAAAATTCCAAATGCCCATCAGGACGAAAAGGGGGCGATCTGGGCCGTTTCGGACCGGGGCAAATGGTACCCGAATTCGACCGGGCCGTCTTTACCGGTGACGTCGGCGTCCTCTACGGACCGATCAAAACGCAATTCGGCTATCACCTTCTCGAAGTCACGGGACGCGGATAAGGATTTTACTCTTCCCGATTCCCGCTTTGGCGCGGGAATGACACTGCCTTCATTTATCAAAACGCAAATCTCTTTCTTTGATTCAATATGAAAAACAAAAATTAATTTTTTGAATAGTTAAAAAGGAAATTTTATAACCGTTACAGTATATAATACGCAAGTATAGCGGTATAGCTCCGGCAATATCGTGAAATGTGTTATACATCATATTAAATTACACAGGTGCAGTTTATGCGGATCGGAAATTATACGGTTATCGACACCATTGTTCAAAACGATGTCACAACCATGTATAAAGCGTCATCACAAGATGGTACCCTCGTCGCAATCAAATCGGCGACCGATCCCTACGATATCAGCATCAAAAATCAGCTTTATAAAGAATACGCCATTACCAAAGATCTGGGAAACGATTTTTTCGGCAGTTATCTCCAAATCCTTGAACTCGACAATACCTATCTCGTCATGTCACTCGAAAACGCTGCTACGTTGGGCCAATCGATGAGTTTTTTAAAAAATTCCGAAAAAGATTTCTTGCAATGTGCCCATCACATTTCCGAGGCCATTGAAATATTACATTCCCATCGTATTCTTCACCTCGACTTGTCTCCCTCTAATATTCTTTGCAGTACCGACATGCACAGTATCAAAATCGTGGATTTCGGAAAAAGTGCCTATATTGCCAGCGGCAAACGTCATCAGCTCCCCTCGGAGGTTACGCCCTATTCTTCTCCCGAGCAAACGGGGCTGATTGCCAAGGCCGTTGATCCGCGAAGCGACCTCTATTCCGTGGGGGCCATCTTTTACGAAATTTTCGCCGGGAATCCCCCTTTCACCGAAAGGGATCTGCTCAAACTGGCGCATGAACATTTGGCAAAAATTCCGGAAAAACTCTCCTCGATCAATCCGAAGGTTCACCCCGTAATCGAAAAAATCATCCAAAAGCTCCTGGCAAAAGACCAGGACGACCGGTATGAGAGCGCTTCGGCATTAAAAGCGGATATCGAGCGGCTGATACGCGAACCTTCAGAAAGCTTTGAACCCGGAGTGTCCCGTGATGCTTCGACACTCTCCATTCCCCAGAAGCTCTACGGACGGGACAGCGAACTCGCATCGCTCCAAAAAACGATCACCGAGAGTATCTCGACGAAACCCGGGCTTCTGTTCGTACGAGGGTATTCGGGAATCGGGAAAACGTCGTTCATCAATGAGCTGATCCCGATGATCCAGATCAAAGAGGGGCTTTTTTTAAAGGGAAAATTTGATCAATACAACCGCAGTACCCCCTACGTCGCTTTTCTAACCATCTTTAGCGATATTCTCCGTTTTATTCATGAGCAGCCTCTGAATACCAAACAGGAAATTTTAGAGAAACTGCGGGCTACGTTGGGTGATGGGATGAGTGTTTTGTCCAAAATTTCACCCGATTTCGAAGCCGTTTTTGGAGAGATGTCTCCTGTCAACATCGATCAGTCTTTACTCAAAAACCAGCTCTACATAGCCGTCGAACGCCTTTTTGAAATTATCACCGTGTACAAAAAACGTCTTCTCCTCTTTTTGGATGACATGCAATGGGCCGATCTGGCATCACTTGAAGTACTTCAGATGATCGCCACTTCCCCGACGCTCCACGGCATCACGATCATCGGCGCGTATCGAAGCAACGAAGTGAGCGCTTCCCACCCCTTGATTCAGATGCTTGAAAAAATTTCCAATGACCGTATCGACATTCAAACGATCGATTTGAAACCGTTAAATCTCCAAGAGTGTACACAAATGCTCTCGGATACGCTCAGACAAAACGGTGTAGGCGAGCTGGCCCAAATCATCCTACAAAAAACCGAGGGAAACCCTTTTTTCATCCGGCAATTTTTACAAACCCTGTACCGGGAAAAACTCCTTCGTTATTCTGAAGACGCAACGCGCTGGGTATGGAACATAAAAGATATCGAACACGAAAATATCGCCAATAACGTCTTGGACCACCTGCTCCAGAAAATTGACTATTTGTCTTTCGACGCGAAAGAATTTCTCAAAAGTGCTTCGGTTATCGGAGATTATTTTGAACTGGAGGCAATCTCACAGCTCAATAAGATGGAAGATACCGAAGTGATGAAAGTCGCCCATGAACTTTCACGTGAAGGGATCGTCGATTTCGACTTCTCGGCACTGAATCTCACTCACTCTTCCCAACAAGACCTCATTCATATGATGGAGGGGCATTTCGTCCACGACAAAATCCGTCAGGCCTCCTACATGATGATGGATGAGGAAGAGAAGATAGAGAAACATTTCTCGATTGCCCGTGAATTTCTCTCAACCGAACCGGACAAAGTACCGAAAAATAAAATTTTGTACGCTGCGAGGCATATCGTCGAGTCGATAGAGACGATCAAAGCGACCTCGTTGCACAATATGGCGGCCCATATCCTGTTTCAGGCTGTGCAGCAGGCCAAACAAGCTTTGGCCTATACCGAAGCGCTTAAATATATTGATGCGGCCTTGAGTCTATCGGATGAAGAAAAGTGGGACAACGAATACCGTTCCACCTTTGAACTCTACCTATCCAAAGCCGAAATATTGCGTCTGGCTTCCCGGTATGAGGAGGCTGGAAAAATTTTTGAACTTCTTCTGAACCGTACTGAAATCGAGCGTTTCGATCGGGCCAGAATCTTCAATGAAGAACTAAGTTTCCACTTTTCGCAAGGTGAAATTGCCAATGCGCTCTTAAGCGGTACCAAAGCGCTCGACCAACTCGCTCTGGCACTCCCGTACGATGAAAGCGGATTGACGAAAGCCAAACAAACCGAAATCGAATGGCTCCACGGTCATCTCAATGATCTCGATACGGTCAAAGAGCTTCCGGAAATGACCGACGGCATGATCTCTCTGGCCATGAGCGTATTGATGAATATGGGGATTCCGGCATTCGTAAGCCGTCAGGACATGTTTGGAGTCATTGCGCTTCGAATGGCCAGACTGACATTCCAATACGGGGTCTCCTCCGTATCTTCTTACGGATTTGCTCTCTCGGGAATGATTTTCGGAGCCGGTCTCTCACGCTACGCGGACGGCTACCGATTCGGCCAGACCGCCCTTGAACTGCAGCGACGGTTCAATAACAAATCGATCGAATGCAAACTGCTGCGGGTATATGGCGCATACGTCTCCTCCTGGACCGAAACCCACCAACAAACGCTCGAAACGCTCGAGCACGCCTACGTATCCGGAATCGAAAACGGCGATTTCGCCTATGCCTCTTATTGTCTGAATCATATTTTTACGCGACAGTTTCTACTCGACATGCCGTTGGATTCCCTGCTGTACAAAACGGACTCGTTTATGAACTTTATCGAATCGCTGCACGACGATAACATCCTGACGATTCAAAAGATCCTCTGCGGAACGGTAGCCTGTTTGCTCGGACAAACTCCCGCACTCGATTCACTCAGCTACAATCACTACGATGAAGAGGAATTTTTCTCCCAGCTGACCCAAGCCGGATACAAAACGGGGCTGGGCTATTACCACATTTACAAACTGCAGGTGTGTTATCTTCATCAGCTTTACGACGTTGCTCTGGAACATGCCCGCAAAGCGGAACCGTTTCTCCCCAATCTCAAAGGCAATATTCTCGAGAGCGAATGGGCGTTTTATTACAGCCTTACCCTCTATAAACTCGATCTTCAATCGGTAGAATCCCATAGGCTTTCGGCGTTTTTGGAGAAATTCGCTCAATGGGCCAAATTAAACCCATCCAGTTTCGGGCCCAAATACACCATCCTCAAAGCGAAAGAACTCTTCGAACAAGAGCACTTCGATGATGCCTTCTCACTGATGGAAGATGCCGTAGAGTCTCAGGAGAAATCGCCCCTTGTCAAAGCGGTCTTTTTAGAACTTATTTCGGAATGTTGGACTTTCAAACATAACCGGAGGGTTGCAGCCGTTTACCTGCAGGAAGCGTATGAGATCTATCACGATCTCAAAGCGTATGAGAAAGCGAAACTTCTCGTCAATTCGCAGCTTCTTTCGAGTATACGCGCAAACTCGTATAAAAACACCCATTCTTCGAGTTCGCTCAATCGTCTCAACAGCTTCGATGAAGCGACGATTTCCAAAGCGGCGTTCGCCCTCTCCCAAAAAATCGACCGCAGTACGCTGATCGAGAATTTTTTACAGATCATCGCCCAAAATTTCGGCGCACAGATCGGCGGCTTGATTTTGAAATCGGATCAGGAATATTTTCTTGAAGGGGTTTTCAATATTGACACCACCCCTCAAATCGACGTCAGACACATACCTCTCGAACGGTTGGATGAACTCCCGAAAACATTGATTCTCTCGGTACTCGAAAGCAAAACATCGATCATTATCGGAGATCTCAAAAATCACGAAACCTTTGCAAAAGACCCGGTCGTCTACGAACGCGGTATCACTTCGGCCATCTGCGCCCCCATGTTTTTAAAAGGATCTTTGTTCGGTCTCATCTATCTCGAAAACAATCTGGTCAAAAATTTTTTCGATAGCAGCCGTCAGAATATTCTCAATATCATCCTGACGCAAACGGCATTGACCCTCGAACTCGAAGAGCTCTACAATCGGGATAAATTGACCGGATGTTACAGCCGGCAAAAACTCGATGATATTCTTTTCACGAATACGTTCCATTCGCTCGCCATCCTCAACATCGACGACTTCGATTCGATCAATTCGACGTTCGGATACGTTGTCGGGGACGAAATTTTAAAGCTTTTCGCCCTCTTCATTACCGAATTCCTCCCTGAAAGCGCCTCGTTGTTCCGGTTCGGCGGCGATGAATTCGTCATTATATGCTACAGCGAATGCCGTCTTGAAACGATTGCCGAGCAGATTACCGAACACTTGAAAATCAAAAAATTCAGTATTCTCGATTTTTCGATGCACATCTCCTGTACGATCGGTATCGCCGACAACCTTGTTTCCGGTCTGGACACCCCGCTGGTTCAGGCGCATGCCGCAATGAAAGAGATGAAATATTCCGGCCCCGGAAAATTTTATAAATTTTCATCGGACAGCACCTACCTTACCCACCAAAAACATGCCAGAGACTGGACGACGAAAGTACGCGAAGCGATTGAACGCGATGATATCATCCCCTATTTTCAACCTATTATCAATAACGCAACGGGTGAAGTCGAACGGTACGAATGCCTTGCACGCTTACGCGAGGGGGATCATATCATAACCCCTTATCATTTTATCGGACCGGCCAAAATTGCGGGTCTTCTCCCCAAAATTACCGAAAGAATGCTTGTCAAATCGTTTGAAGCCTTTCGAAACAGCGGGTACGGATTTTCGGTCAATATCACCGAAGAAGATTTACATTCCGGAACGCTCCCCGAATTATTACAACAGCTTGCGCGAACCAACGAGATTGACCCGGCATCCGTCTCGCTCGAAATTCTCGAAAACGTTTCCGCCGAACAAAGCGATTACGTCCTCGATCAGTTGTTGCAGATCAAAAAACTCGGTTTCAAAATTGCCCTGGACGATTTCGGAAGTGAAAATTCAAATCTTTTCAAACTGCAAAAGCTCAACGTCGACTATATCAAAATAGACGGTTCGTTCATCAAAGACATCAATACCAATCAGAACAGTTTCAATATCTGCAAAACGATTGTTTATCTGGCCGACGTACTGCAATGTAGTGTCATTGCCGAATTCGTCCATTCCAAAGAGGTTTTTGAAAGCGTCAAATCGCTTGGAATAGCTTATTCCCAAGGCTTCTATTTCAGCGAGCCGAAACCGACGCTCCAGTAAAACGCTCTTCGTCCCGTCAAAAAATTTGACCCCTTTGTATCCGGTCCGTGAAAATCCTTCACCGTCGCATAGCGTGGAAATACGGGGTTTTGGCTATAATAGGGAAAATCATTAAGGTTCCTAATGCATCATCATTCCCTTCTTCTAAAACAGTTCCGCTCCTTTTGCTATCAGAACAAAGCTGCCGATATCGAAAAGGCGATCGAATATTTCGCAGTCTTCGGAGGGATGGGATGGGATGTCGATCTCTCGCTGCCGCTGGATGAGCTGATCGAAACCAAAATTCTCGCCAATTACCGCTATCTGCACGGCGACATCACCAAAATCACCCAAAGCAATAAAACGCACCATGCCCTCCTGAGTGCCCTCGCCCTCGGCGATCGTCGCGAACATTCGGCCTTCAAAAGAGCCAATCTCACCCGCAAAGACGGTGAAAAATCGGCCGATCTTCTCATTTCGGAAGGGTTGCTCTATCGCGAACGTTCACAAGAAGACCCCGTCGATGAAAATGAAGAGATCACCGATCGTCTGGTGTTTGCCACCCCTTTTATCCGTTTTTGGTTCGCTTTTGTCTCTCCGTACTACAAAGGGATCAAAGAGGGTGACTATACGGAAATGCAACAAAAATGGGCCAATACCCGCCAGAGTTTTTTCGAACCGGTGTATGAGAGTCTCATCATCAGCCTGATCGAGCAAAGCTTTGTAGACGACTCCATCATGGAGATCGGTTCGTATTGGGACAAACGGGTCGAAATCGAGGTTCTCGGAAAGACGAAATCGGGGACCATCGTGGCCGGTTCGTGCAAGTATTCCAAATCCAAAGCGAACAAATCCGAGCTTGCATCCCTCTATGAGAAGTGTAGCTACGCGCAAATCAAACCCGATCTCTATATCATTTTTTCCAAAAACGGATTTTCCAGCGAATTCAAAAAAGAGAAAAACGGCTCGTTGCAGCTTCTAAGCCTTAAACATCTTAAAGGATTGATCGAAAATCTTGTTCCGGGCGACCTCATCGTCACCAAAAACAAAAAATATTAATCAAGCGGTTTGTTCCGCCTGATGTTCAAACAACTTCTTAAATCGTCTATAACTTTTTCTATTAACATATTGGTTTCAAATTGTTGACTACTGGCTTCGTTAAGATTGCCGCTTCATTTTTTCAAAGGAGTTGTTTGATGGAAATCCTTGCAGCAATCTACGGCGTGCTCATCACTGCCGGATACGGAATGTTCTTTTTCTTCAATACAGGTGATCGTAATCACTAAAACATCAGCAAGGTTCGCCTTGCATCTTCGTACAAAATTGATTGCTTACAAAAACAATCAACAGCAACATTTCACTCTCCAAGGCACCGACCGATTTCAATATTTGTGCCATCCCATACCGTATCGAAACGGTACCGATCGGCTAGCGCTTTGATCTTCATCACTTCATCAATACCTCGAGGGTCCAGATCGATACCATCCAGAAATATTTTATTCTTCTTCGGTGCCATTACCCGATGAAATTGCAATTCCATTCCTAAAAGTTCACGATAAAGATCAGTCACCTTATATCCCTCCATTTAAAACGGTAATAATTTTTAAATATTTTTTTTGATTTAAAGAGTATAGCATTAAAATTTAACGATAAAACATTTAATATTGCATATTTTATAAGCATTCGAAAAAAGTATTAGGAGAGAAAGTCCCCCTCTCGCTGAGCGAAAGGAGCAAAAAAATATAAAGTGATCTATTTAAAGATACGCCGCCAAGCAGAACAGTTCAATCCATAGCGTTTAAAAACTCTCCATCTCCGAAAAGTCCGTGTCGTTTAGAATATGGGCACCCGCACTGCTTGGCATCGAGAGTTTCGGTACGGTGCCAAACCCCTCCAGTTTCCCGCATGAGGGGCATTTTCCCCCGTCCAACTCGGCAATCATCTCCACATCGATCACAAAATCACACGCCTGACAAAAAAAATCCATACGATACCCCTTGTGGTTTTCTGGAGTATGAAATGCATCCGCCGTTCTCATAAGGAGTTATCCATGAAGACTTTTGCCGCTTTATATGAAACTTACGCTTCTAAAGAGATCGATTTTGAAACGCTCAAGCAAATCGAAGCCAGCGGTATCGTGCGTCTGGAAAACCACGGTTTCAGCCGAAGCCGTAAAAATGCCCTGCACTGCAAGGTTTATTTTGAGCCGTTGGACAAACTGCTCGCCGCAGTTGTTTCCAAAAGATTTCAAAGTGTCGATGCATTGGAGAAGATACTTGATCCCAGCGGTTTTGCGTTTGAGAAATCGGTCGATACCGATCATCACCTGATTATCTACACCTCGATGAGCGAGTCTGTCGAGATAATTGCCGACCTCGCGACGGATGGCAGCATATGCGTCGGACACGACGGCATTGAGGCGTGCAACACTTTTAACCTCTATGTGTGCGTCTAGTGTGTATGGCTTTGTTCGTCTGCCTACACAAACGTCACGTTCGGCGCTTTGATCCGTTGTAGATCTTCCTCGTCCAGTCCGTCGATCCCGTAGACGAAACAGCACGGTTTTTCCTTGATCCGTTTGTGTATCTCCCAAAACGCCTCTTTCTCTTTCACGATATAGACGTTTTCGGCATACAACGATTTGAGAGGCAAACCGATGCAGCCGTGCGCGAGAGTGATGGTGAGCAGTTCCATCATTTCGTTGTTGATCGTGATTCCTCCGTTGCCTTTGAGCAAAATGACTTTGGGAAGCGTACCGTTATGTGCCATGAAGAGCCTTTTGGATTTGACCTATTCATATACCGTTCTACCTCTTTTAGGAGAGGCAATAGTACGCATCTTGCACGGCATTCATAGACACTTTTTATTCCATTACCGGAGAAACAGGATGCAAGCGTACCCAAAAGCTCTCGAAGAGGAAGAATGGATTATCTGGAATGCTTCCTTGGGACTTCGTGATTTCGTGATGATCGGCCACATCGATCTTGATCAAAACGTCGCCTGGCTGGAAGAGCCGTATGCGATGGTAGGGCCGTTTTCGCTCGAAGAACTCACCGTAGACGGCCTCATCCGCTTCGCCGAATGCGTCGTCATGTCGAAACAAAAATGGCGGGAAGATCGGGAAAAACTGCTTCAAGATTCGATGATCCGACGCCGACGGGCTCAACAGGAGTTTTTTGATGAGCTCGAACGACGCCAAAGACGCAGGAGGAATCAACGCACGCACATACAGCAAGAGCATCGTACTTTGCTCGATCTCCCGCCGGAAGGTGTGCTGGAACTCGCCCAGATCAAATCCGCCTACCGCAAAGCGGCTAAAAAGGCTCATCCAGATGCCGGCGGTTCCCAGGAATTGTTTATCCGCATCAAAGAAGCATGCGATGCGCTGCTGGAATCGGTATAACCATGATGACGTCAACGGCTATCCTTGATGTTCTGTTAAAGAGAGCTCTAAAAGAAATACGCTAACTTCTCCCCTTAATCTCCTCCTTGCATCGATCCGCTATGATCCTGATATGAAAAAAGTAGCCATCATCGGGGCGGGCCTAAGCGGTCTGTACGCCGCATACCGTCTGCAACACACCTGCGAGTTCACCCTATTTGAAGCCAGAGACCGGATCGGCGGACGGATTCTCACTCAGGACGGATTCGACATGGGGCCTAGTTGGATATGGTCCCATCAGGAGCGGATCATCTCGTTCCTCCGTTCTCTGGGTCTACAGCTCTTTGCCCAATACGACAGAGGATATGCCCTCTACGATTCCCCTCGCGGTTTAGAGCGCTTTGTCCCGCCGCCTTCGGCACCTTCGGGCCGGATGCTCGGCGGATTGGGACAACTGGTCGATGCCCTCGCCGCATCCCTTCCGCCGACGGTGATTCGACTTGGCGAAGCGGTCACGTCGCTCCATGATTCCGGTAACGGGGTCAGACTCACGACGAAGAAGGGGACGTATGACGTCGATTTCATCCTCTCTACCCCTCCCCCGCGCGTGGCACTCGAACGGATCACGTATACACCTTTGCTGGGAACATCCGTCGTCGAAACCCTATCCTCCGTTCCGACGTGGATGGGACATTCTCTCAAATGCGTCGTCGAATTCCAAACGCCGTTCTGGAGAGAGATGGGGCTCAGCGGGTTTTGCTTCAGCAACATCGGTCCGCTTATGGAGATACACGATGCCTGCACCTATGACCGGTACGCCCTATTCGGATTTGCGGGTTCCGGTTCCTCCCCCGATACCTTCGAACACGACGTCCGGGAGCAGATGCGCCGTCTCTTTGGCGAAAGGGGTGAAGAGATCGTCTCTATCCGCTGGATCGACTGGCGCGCAGAACCCTTTAGCTCCGTCCTCCAAGACCGCCAGCGGCTCGGAACCCATCCCAAATACGGATTCAGCGTTTCGGCAATGGAGGGAAAACTCCTCTTTGCCGGCACCGAAAGCGCCTATGAAGAGGGGGGATACCTCGAAGGTGCCATCAACTCGATCGATCAGATTCTTCACCATTTACGATAAAGGCCCTCCGATGGTTTACAAAACAATCTGTATCAAACTCTCCGACCACATCTCCAGCTGAGATTGGGACAAAGCACTGCTGAAGCGGTTCATCTCGATGCTTTTGTTAAACGCGATAATCGTCGGAAGCATATTGACTCCGTACTGACGGGCCAAATGGGGAAAGTCGAGGGTATTCACTTTTAAATAGCGGATCTCTAGGGGAAATTTTTTCGCCGCCGCGTTGAAATCTTGAACCATCTTCATACACGGAGCACAATCGGGTGAGAAAAAATCGACCAATACCGGAATGTCATTTTCGGAAAGGTGCGTTTTGAACGACTCTTCGTTGCATTCGATCGGCGTCGTATCGTTCAAAGATTGTCCGCATCCGTTGCAGGCAACCTCTTTGCGGCTCACCTCGACTTCTACGGTATTAACGAAACTGCAGTGGGGACAAACGATTTTTAAAGTAGACATGGAGTTCCTTGTTTCGGTTTGATGGGAGTATGCATATCCGGTGCTTTCTGACCCAGATTCCGAAACAAGTCCGTTAAATGTAGACGTTTTTGCCCTTTTTTACATCATCGTCGAATAATCGTGAGACATAGTCGTTTGGGTATCGGAAGGATCGCCCAACGCTTTGATCTGCTCTTCAAAAAACGTATCCAATACCTTTTTATCCTCAGGATTCAACACCGCTTCATCGTGCATCATAAGGTATTCATGTTTGGGCATCATGGCGTTGTTGACGACTTGTTCCCCCCTTTTCATACGGATGAGCTTCGTTTTGGGATCGATTTTGTCCCATTCGGAAAAATTCAGAGCGGCTCTTCCCTTGGTGATATGGTCCGCCATGATCCATGATACCGGGGAAACATTGTGATACCATGGGTATTTCGTTTCATTGGAATGACAATCGAAACACGACGTTTTCAGGACGTTCATTACCTGAGGATCGGCATGCAAGGCGACGGCTTCGTCGACGGGAGGATTGGTAAAATCGGGGCGTATCAACTGAATGAGTGCGACAAATGCGGCAGCGGTAAAGAGCACTTTTTTAATCATGGAGTTCCTAATCGTTCAATTCGTTTTGGAATAATACTCATAAAAAGTAACAAAACCGCCGAAACTCCGGCTAATGACGATTCAATGCGGAGGGTTTATGGATTTTATGAGAATCTCAATCATGAACTGCAGGCGATCCTGGGGATATGCTAAAATTCCACCCAAAAAACCGTTCAGAGCCCTATGCAAATCATTCCCGTCACCGAAAAAAACCTTGATATCTACCACAATCTCGCCCAGTGCTATGAGGCGGAGTTTTCTCCTCTCACCGGGAAAAGACCCGATTCTTCAGGAATATTCTCCCTCGACACCCATATCGGTGAAAACGTTTTCGGCTATCTTTTGCACATCGATGCCGTTCCCGCCGGACTGGCCGCTATCAAACGTCAAAACGACGAACATTTTGAAATGTGCGAATTTTACGTCGTCCCCGCATTCCGAAACAATGCCGCCGGAAAACGTTTTGCCCACACGATCTGGAAGCGGCATTCCGGCACCTGGGAAATCAAACAGATCGACGGAGCCGACTACGCGACGAAGTTCTGGCGCAAAACGATTTCTCAATACAACGAAACCCCATTTAGCGAAGAGCGCTACGACGACGCCTACTGGGGAAGCGTCATCCGTCAGCAATTCACCGTTGTACGCTAAACGCAACCAAGAAGCCGTGCCTCAGACGTTATGGGTTATAATGGCCCATCCTTCACCTACGGGAGACGATCATGAACTATACGACCGCATCGATAGTCTGCGGCATGATGATTCTGAGCACCGGATGCGTCACACAACAAACCCATGACGCCGCACTGAACGAACTCGGCAAGACCCGATACGCGTTGAGCAGCGCACAAAATACCGTCCGGGATCAGCAACAGCAGATCCGGGAGAATCGTGAAACCCTGGAACATTCGGAAAAAGAGCTCCAAGAACTCACCGCGAAGAAAAACACTCTCGACAAAGAGTATGCAAAAGCGCTCGACGACCTGGGTACGACCCGTTTTCAACTCGGCGAAACGCAAAAACGGCTGGAGGAGTTGCAAAGCCGGTTAGCCGTATCCCAAAACCAGATCGACACCCTCCGACAGATCGAGGCCGAAACCAAAAAACGTAACGAAATCTATGCCGGTTTTGTTGGTAAACTCCAGAAAATGATCGATGCGGGAGAGCTTACGATCACCATCGACAAAGGGCGGCTCGTCATCAACCTTCCCGAAAACGTCCTCTTTGCCAGCGGCAGTACCGTCTTAAGCGCACAAGGGGAAACGGCCCTCAAAAAAATTGCGTCCGTCTTAAAAGAACTCCCTGACCGCCGTTTTCAGGTCGAAGGGCATACGGACAACGTACCGATTCACAACGCTCCGTTTCCAAGCAACTGGGAACTCTCCTCCGGTCGTGCCCTCCGAGTCGTCCATCTGATGACCCTCTCTGGAGTCGCACCTCAAAACGTTTCGGCAGCCGGTTACGGAGAATTCCAACCGCGCGCCGATAACGCTACGGAGAAAGGAAAAGCCTTCAACCGCCGCATCGAGATCGTCATGCTGCCCAATATGAACATCCTCTCCAGCGAACTCCCAAAACTTTCTGATCGAAAGTAGCCCTTTTTCGATAACTCTTGGAAGGCGGGAAACCCTCTTATCGCAGATTTTCCAGAAACGAGGTCAGTTTTTGCTGCGTCCGCACATAATCCTCAAACGCTTCCGGACCTAAAAAAGCGGCCATTTTGGCTTCTGTTCGGGCGATCACCTGAAACGCTATCCGTACCATCGCCTCTCCCTGATCGCTCAGGACGACAATCTTCTCCTTTCGGTTCTGGGGGCGTGTTTCCAACACGACGTAACCGGCGGCTACAAGCTTATTAACACTCTTGTGGAGAGCCTGACGGCTGCTTCCCAGCGCATTGGCCAATGCGCTGATACTCATCGGCTCCGTTTCGGAAAGATGGGCAAATATCCCAAGTAACGAGGGGGTTAGATCCGTAAACCCCGCCTCTTCGACTGCGTCAAGAATAATTTTGTTGAAAAGGGTACTGGATTTGAGCGCGTTAAAACAAAATGACATTGTAAACCTGGTTGACAATTTTGACGGTTCGAAGTATACTTCAGCAGAATTTTTCCAAACCAATACAAGAGTGTAACATGAATTTTCTTCTACAGGTTGATTTCCCTTACCAAGGGCCGTTCGGAAATGAAATGAGCGAAGCGATGAAAGGTCTGGCTGAAGATATCGCCACCGAACCGGGGCTTATCTGGAAAATCTGGAGCGAATCGGAACAGGACAAGATGGCCGGGGGAATCTACCTCTTCGACAACGAAACCGACGCCCGCCGCTACGTCGAAAAACACACGGCACGGCTTCAAGCGTTCGGAATTACCGATATTCGAGCCCTTATTTTGACGACCAACGATCCCCTCAGCCGAATCGACCGGGCACCGCTGTAAGCATCGAAACGTCTACGAATCAGTTGTAGAGTCTGAGCGTCTCTCCGACGCTTATATGCCCTTCGCGTTGTTCGCGCGATATCGTTTCGCGCCACGGCATCGGGCTCACTTCCGGAGACATCAGCCCTTTTTTCTTATGTTCACGGATGACATAACGGTCGCTTAGGACAAAATAGTCATTGTATTCGGGCGTATAGGGCATGTCCCACACGATGCACCCCTCCGTCGGACAGACGTCGGCGCATTTCGGAACCGCGGAATCGACGCATTCGATACATTTTTCGGGTTTAACGTAGGTGAATTCACCATCCTTCAACGGCGATTCATCGGCACTGACGATTGCCGTCGCGGGGCATTCGTCGATGCACGCGTCACAATTGATGCACGAGTCGGTAATCAAAACAGCCATGTTGTCTCTCCTTTAGTCAAGTTTATTTATAATATGCATAATGCATTCTAATATAGAAAAGTCTCATTCTGCCAATATGCTACAATAAGCCAAACTACTTATCCGCAAATAAGGGGCTTTATGAAATCCGTCATCTTGCTAGTGGGCGTATTGATCGCCGTATTGGGAACCTATCTATGGCATTCGCACCGTTTTCCCTATCTCAATGCCAAAATCTACCAACAATTAGGATTCACCGTGGAGGCGGAAAAAATGTACCGTGAGGGTTGCGTCCGAGGTAACGTCCTCTCCTGTACCGAAGGGGGAAAGATGGTTGAGAACGGCGAAGGGGTCGATCAAAACCTGACGGCGGCATATTGGTATTACCGCAAAGGATCTGATATGGGTTACATTCCGGCGGCAGAAAAATTCAAAACACTCAACGCTCACTACCGCCTCGACACGTCTGTACGCTAACGATCACTCTTTTCATAAAGCCTCATCGTCTCCAGATCAATCCTCAGACGTCTTGGTTTGAGTCCGAAACGGTAATAGAGCAGATAAAGTGCCAATCCGATATAGGTTAGCGCTCCGAATGCGATCAATAAAAGACCGATATTGAAGTGTTTCTTTTCGACAACAAGCTCTTTGGACGTGGCTACGGTACGGCGGTACCCGTTTTGATAAAACATCTCGTCGATTCGACGCGCTTTCTCCTCTGGGCTCATCGTCGTCTGAGCCGTTTGGGTGACAAACGACCGGAATACCTCTATGTTTTGTGCATAATTACGCCGGTCCCACCAGTAGGTCAGAATCCCTAAGGGGAGGATAAACATCATAATAACCGTACTCATGCTTTACCCCTATTTCCGGCTTCTAAAAGCCATTAGATGGCAATCCGGTTTTTCCCCTCTTGTTTGGCGGTGTAGAGTTTTTTGTCTACCGCTTTGACAATGTCGGTAATCGTTTCGAAACAGTCTTCGGAATTTAGAATAATACCGATGCTCAATCCCGCCTGAAAAGATTGATCGTCATTAAAAATAAATATTTCGTCGTTAACCGTTGATAAGATTTTTCGCATTACGGCCATGGCCTGTTCCGGCCTGATATTTTTTAGGATCAAGGCCAGTTCATCCCCTCCGATACGGCATCCGATATCCGAAGACCGGATATTGTCGGTAATCGCTTTACCGATCGTCTCGAGTACCTTGTCACCGCTATAGTGCCCGTATTGGTCGTTAATCCCTTTGAAATCGTCGATATCGATAAAAACAACGGCAAACGAATAATCTTTATCCCGTTTTCCCAATTCAAGCTCTTTGTACAAAAACTGTTCAAACGCCTCTTTGCGGTACAGATTGGTCAGTTTATCGATTTTGAGATCACCGATCAGATGATTGGCGTACTCATAGGTTATGGAATTGTTCAACAGCAACGTCAGCTTGTAGATGTTCAACAAAGAGGTATAGAGCGGCAACATCTCCAGATAATCGCCGTGTTTGAGAAAATAAAACAGATTTTGGGTGTTGATCTGTATCCGTTTGTCGAGCTCTTCGAGAAACTGCCGTTTTTCAAGCGTCAAAAAATCGGCAGAATCAAGCCATTCGGCAAAATATTCCTGACAATTTTCCGGACTGCATTCGCTTCCGCTTTCGATAACGTTGAGCAAATTTTCGAGCCATTCGATTTTTTGCAAAACAATTTTTCGAGGAAGGTACGTCTCTTCCTCACTGTCAAAACGGCGGAAAAAAAGCTCTATGTCTCTTCGGTCTTCAAGGATCATCCGGTTAAGATACCCTTTGGCCGTGTACGATTTGACGATCCGGAAAAAATCGAAAATTTCGTTAAACAGTTCCATCGATCCTCCGATCGACTGGGCATGCAGCAAAAAATGTTTTTCGAGAATCTCCGTCCCCCGAATAAAATCGACGTAAGGGATGCGAAAATCGTAATGGTATTCTCCCAATCTTATATACGATACCTCGATCACTTCGGAGGGAGAGTGTATCATCTGTGCAAAATGCTGTTTTTGCCGGATCACCAACGACCGAATCTGCTCGGTCCCGCTGAAAAAGACTGAAAAACGGAGCTCTTTCAAAAGCGTCTGATAAAAATCTTCAAACGCTTCGTCAATTTCGGGAATAAGAATAGGCAACTGGCGAAACAACATATTGCGTTGTCCTCCTTTTTTTCATGGGTCATTATGGCCCTTTTATTCATCTTATAACGTTATTCTTAATGATCTACTGAAACAGGAATCGACCTGCAAACGCGGGAACCGCCCATCGCCGTTTGCAACCTGTAACTCCCGTTAATGTTTAAGATTTTTGTAGAGAAATTCCTGAAGTTCGACCGGATTGTCAAGGGAACGTTTTTGAAGCATCTGACGGGAGAGATCGTCATTATCGAGTATTTCAAACATATCATCCGGGCTGATCAGGTTGTCCAGTGTCCGGATAAATTCGATCAAGAGTAAAAAATTGTCCAACCCGGCCGTATTGACATATTTTTCTTTGAAAATTTTGAACTGTTTCCAGTTGATTGCATCCATCCGTCATCTCACCATTTTTGTTGCCATTATACCGTATACCCCATCGGCTTGAAACGGCAGCTTCCAAAAAAAGCCATACTATAAATAATGCCCTTCTTTTTGTTATGGAAACGTCATAATCGCATACCCGTCGTTTTGATACCCGATCGTATCGATGTAACTGTTTGGCGATATCCGCACAAAAGGCAAAATATCCGCTTCTTCCAACCCGTTGGCCTCAAGCGACATCGCACAGGCGACCATCTCGATCCCATACCCTTCGTGAAGCCGTTCGATCGTCCGGTGCGCCGTATTCATGATCGTTCGCTCATTCGGTGTAAAATGCTCTTTATTACGGGACAACGCCTCTACGCATCCGCCATGGAACGTTACCGCAAAAACGGCACGGTCCCCCTTGGCTTCGATCATTTCGAGCGTCTTTTCGACGAGTGCCATCCGTCCCGCAATGTAGCGAGCATCCGAAGAGCTGCAATCAAATACCGCCTTGTATTCGCGCGCAGCCATCACCGTGATACTGAGCATCAACAGCAGACCTAGCCGCCCGAACACCCTTATTCTCCCAAAGCAAAAACGTTTGAAAGGGTATTGATGTAGTTGAAATACCCTGTGATCGCAACCGCTTCGACGATTTCGACGTCGCTGTATCCAAGTGCCTTGAGATCGTCAATCTCTGATTTGAGCACTTTATAGTTATCTTTTTTCGATGCCCGGATGCAAAAACGCAATAGCGCTTTTTCTTTCTCATCGGCACTGATCGCATCGACACCGGCCAATACCTGCTCGATCCGCTCTTCGGAAAGCCCCAGCATCTTGGCGATCCCTTTGTGGACGTCGACGCACATTTTGCATCCGTTTTCCAGAGAAATCAACAACGCGATCGACTCTTTGATATCGTACGACAAATGGGTCGGGTTGAGCAAATACCCCTGTACCATCCCATCGGTAGCGAAATAGATCGTCTCATCGATCGCCAACAGTTTGAAAATCTCTCCGAGTTTTCCGGTTTTTTCCATAATGGGCCGTGCTCGTTCCTGTATTGCCGGGCTCATCTCTTCGAATTCGGGCAGACTGATATGCGCCATGGTGTTCCTTTTGTCATTTATGAAAATCGTAGAGCTACGCTTTACGTTTTGCATTATAGGGTATAATTCTTATAATGAACTAAAAACAAGGAGCGTGCATGGAATACAAAATGTCGGAACTCTGCGCTCTGGGCAACGTGTCAAAATCGACGGTGCTCTACTACATCAAAGAAGGGTTATTGCCCGAAGCGCGCAAGCTCAAGCCCAATGTCCACCGCTACAGCGACGAACATCTGGAACTGTTGCGCTACATCAAATACATGCAGCGGGAAATGGGAAGCTCGATTGAACAGATCAAAGGGATCCTCAAACAAAAAAACCAGTCGTTTTCAAGCTCTTTTTCAATGCTCGCTCCGCTGATGCAAACTCTCAGCGGCCTGACGGAGGAGACGCCGCGCATGAGCAAAAGCGAATTCATCAGGCACTATGGGTTGGATCAGGAACGTGTGGAGCAACTGCTTCAAGAGGGATTGCTCATCCCGACCAGTGAAAACGACTATACCGACAAAGAAGCTTCAATCGTCCGTCTGGTCGAACATTTCGAAGAAGTGGGTGCCAGTACCGCGTTACTGAGGGAATACGCATCGTGTGCATCACATCTTTGTAAATTCGAATACGCGTTGCAACAGGAGTTATGTAAAAAACGGACGGATGACAACTTCCCGTTACTGTGGCAGATCATGCTCGACACCCTCTTTAACGCCCGGATTTATCTGTTCAACCGTTCAACGCACAACGCATTGGCCGACGTACTCAAAAAAGAACTCTCTTCCTAGGGCTCTTAAAACGTCCCAAACGCTGATACTACGACAAGGAGATTATGTATGCTACCCCGACACCTCATCACCGCCGTTGCTTTTGCTTCTCTGGCGATCTCGGCACAGGCCCAAATGAGCGCCTGGGATCTTTTTGACCGAATGGATGCCGTCTTAAAAGGCAAATGGCTCCTCTCTACCCCCGATCGGCAAACCGGCACCGATTCGTACAAACATCCCGCCCTCCTCCCGCTCATCGGGACGGACCGAACCGGTACGGCTTACAAGCTGATCGGCGGGGACGTGACGATTATGGAAGACCTCCTCCCCGATACCACCAAACAAATGGTGACGATGTACCATTGCCGCGATATCGCCTGCACGACGCTCAAAGCAACCCATTACTGTTCCAAACAAAACCAGCCCGAATTCATCTCCGATCTCAATGCCAGCACCCCCGAACGGTTTGTGTTCAACTGTGACATGGATACGGAGCTGTGCCGCTCGGACGAAGACCACGTCCACACGATTATCCTGGAACTCTCTGAAGAGGATAAACACCTCAAAGCATCGTATCTCAGCTGGAAAGAGGGCAAACCGCTCGAACACAGTTCCATCTACCATTTCGACCGCCCCTAAGCGGTCCTATCTTTCACAATTACGAATGGGTTACAACTGAATCTTGTTATGAATGAATCGTAATGACGTCTGCTACAATACAGGGATGAAAAAGACTCTATTAAAACTTGAAAACGTTGATAAATCGTATGACGGCATTCAAATATTAAAAAATATCGATCTGGAAGTCTACGACGGCGAATTTCTCACGCTTCTGGGTCCAAGCGGATGCGGAAAGACGACAATACTCCGTCTGATCGGCGGCTTCGAAGAGATCGATAGCGGCCGTCTTGTACTTGGGAACACAGAGATATCGTCGCTCCCACCCGATCTGCGCAACGTTAATACCGTCTTTCAAAGTTATGCCCTCTTTCCCCACATGAACGTCTATAATAACGTCGCTTTCGGCCTGAAAATGAAAAAACTTCCCAAAGAGCGCATCGATGCAGAGGTCCGAGAAGTCCTCTCCCTCGTTAAACTCGACTCCTTCAGCCAAAAAATGCCGCATGAACTCTCCGGAGGACAGCAGCAGCGCGTCGCGATCGCCCGGGCGATCGTCAACAAACCTTCCATCCTTCTTTTGGATGAGAGTCTCAGCGCTCTGGATTATAAATTGCGCAAAACGATGCAAATCGAGCTCAAACAAATGCAGCGTAAACTGGGAATCACCTTTTTATTCGTCACCCACGACCAGGAAGAGGCCCTGAGCATGAGCGACCGTATTGTCGTGATGAACGAAGGGACGATAGAACAAATCGCCACCCCAAAAGAGGTATACGAAAATCCGAAAAACATTTTCGTCGCCAATTTTATCGGCCAAACCAATCTTTTAACCGCAGAACCAACCGAGACCGCAGGATTCTACCGTCTCGAAAACAAAACCATGTCCCTACCCAATTATGCGGCTAAAACCTCGGCAAAGCGATTTACCGTTCTCGTCCGTCCCGAAGATTTCCGGTGCGAACGCCGTCTCGAAGACGTTCAGACGCCCAACTACCTCGAAGGGGAGCTCAAAGAGATTATCTATAAAGGGGTCACGGTCGATCTCGTCATCGAGCTCTCCAACGGCAAAACGATTTTTGCCAGCGAATTTTATAACGAAGAGAGCGATGCACTCGAATACGAGACGGGACAGACGATCTACGTTTACTGGAATGAAGGGTGGGAAAGTATCCTTGAGAACTAAAAGCGGCCTGTTCGGGAAAGTGTCGATCCTCTCTGTTTCGGCATGGCTGATCGTGTTCGGTCTAACCCCGTTCATCCTCGTTTTAATCGCCAGTTTTCTCACCCGCGGGGACGAAGAATTTTTGGTATATGCATTTAGTACCGAAAGTTACGCCAAAATTTTCGATCCGCTCTATCTGGATATTTTCTGGGCCTCGCTCAAACTCTCCGGCATCTCGACGCTGCTGTGCCTCATCGCCGCATTTCCGTTTGCTTATCTCCTGGCCAAAGTCTCTAAACGCTACCGTTCATTACTGCTGGTGCTGACGATCATCCCCTTCTGGACCAGTTCGCTCATTCGAACCTACGCACTGGTCGTCATTCTCAAAACCAACGGCGTCCTCAACACCCTCCTCCTGAATCTTGGGGTAATCGATGAACCGCTGGAGATTATCTATACCGGTACCGCCGTCATCATCGGTATGGTCTACACCCTCTTGCCGTTCATGATTTTGCCACTGTACGCATCGTTTGAAAAACTTGATCTGCGGCTGATCGAAGCGGCCCGCGATCTGGGAGCACGACGCCTGAGCGTCATGACGAAAATCGTCGTTCCGCTGGTCCTTCCAGGAATCATTGCGGGGATAAGTCTCGTGTTTCTCCCCTCTTTGGGGATGTTTTTCATTTCCGATCTGCTGGGTGGAGCGACCGATCTGATCATCGGAAACTTCATCAAAAACCAGTTTCTAACCTTCCGGGACTGGCCGTTCGGAAGCGTCGCCAGCGTGATACTGACCCTGATGATGCTCGGCTTGATCTGGCTTTATACGCTCGCAGCGAAACTCGGCAAAAGGGGAAAAAGTGAACTTTTTTAAGCGTCTGTACCTCTTTGGCGTCTTTGCTTTCATGTACCTGCCGATTCTGATTCTGATCGCATATTCGTTCAACAATTCAAAATACTCCCTCAACTGGAGCGGCTTCACCTTAAAATGGTACGATAAACTCTCCGAAAACGAAGCTCTGCTGGATACGGCAATCAATTCCGTTCTGGTCGCCTTGAGTTCATCGTTGCTGGCAACGTTCCTTGGGACCATCGGTGCGGTCGCATTTTTCCGGTACCGATTTATCGGGAAAAAACTCCTCAACGCCATCGTTTTTATCCTCATCATGTCACCGGAAATCGTCATGGGTATCGCCTTGCTGATGCTTTTCGTTTTGCTCAATGTCGAACTCGGGTTCAATTCGCTCCTGATCGCCCATATCTCCTTTTCGCTTCCGTTTGTCATCGTAACGGTCATGAGCCGTCTGAGCGGTTTTGATAAAAATATCATCGAAGCGGCGCTCGATCTGGGGGCAAACGAGTTCGGTGTTTTCCGTCTGGTGATTTTACCCAATATTTTTCCCGCCGTTCTGGCCGGATTTTTGCTCAGTTTCACCCTGTCGCTCGATGACGTTATCATCAGCTTTTTTGTAAGCGGAACCGAATTCGAGATCCTTCCGATCAAAATCTTTTCGATGGTTCGCCTCGGGGTCAGTCCCGAAATCAATGCGTTATCCGCTATCATGTTCACGTTGACGATTCTGATCGTAGCGTTCACTCAATTTTTGACAAAGGAGAAAAACCGATGAAAGCCTTCATCCTTGCCCTGTTGACGTTCAGCATGTCCCTTATTGCCGATGAAAACGTCCTTTATGTCTACAACTGGAGCGAATACATGCCCCAGAAGGTAATCAAACAGTTCGAAAAAGAGACCGGAATCAAAGTCAAATATTCGACCTACGACAGTAATGAAGCGATGTATGCCAAAATCAAAACCGACAAAAAAAGCAGTTACGATATCATCGTCCCCTCGACCTATTTTGTAAGCAAAATGTCCAAAGAGGGGCTTTTGTCGCCTATTGATAAAAACAAACTCCCCAATTTCAAAAACCTTAATCCTACCCTACTCTACAAACCGTTCGATCCGCAAAACGACTATTCGGTCCCGTATTTATGGGGAAGCACCGGGATATCCTACAATTCCGCCCTCCTTGGCAAAGGTGCCGTTACCTCATGGGCGGATCTGTGGAATCCTAAATACAAAAAATCGGTATTGCTCACCGATGACTTGCGAGAAGTATTCGGCATGACGCTCAAAGTACTCGGTTACAGTGCCAACGACACCGATCCGGCCCACATCGAACAAGCCTATAAAAAACTTCTCTCAATCAAACCCAATGTCAAGGTATTCAATTCCGAATCGCCCAAACAGGTCTATCTGAGCGAAGAGGTCAAACTCGGGATGAATTTCAACGGCGAAAACTACATGGCCAATCAGGAATCGCCTGACCTGAAATACGTTTATCCGAAAGAAGGGATCATGTTATGGGTCGACTCTCTGGTCATTCCTAAAAATGCCAAACATATCGATAACGCCCATAAATTCATCAATTTCCTGCTCAAGCCCGAAATCGGCAAAATCGTTTCCGAAGAGATCGGTTATGCTTCTCCGAATACCGCATCGATCAAACTTCTCTCCAAATCGGTGCAATCCAACCGGATTATCTACCCGACGGCTCAGGATCTCAAAAACAGTGAATTTCAAACGGATATCGGCCCGGCCGTCAAAGTTTACGAAAAATACTGGGAACGCTTTAAAGCGGGTAAATAGTCTCTCTTCAGCGCAGCCGGACACACGGCTTCGCTATAATGTTCCATCATGAAATTTATACTCATTACCCTCTTTATTATCATTTCTGTAATCATATATTCCGTCTGGATCAGAAAATTACGAAAAGGACGCAGCCGTTTTCTTCAAACCTACCGTTTTCATCCAACCCTGCAACAAAAAATCAGGCAACGTTATCCCCATCTGAGCGACGCCCAGTTACGAACGGTCATCGACGCGCTTAGGGAATATTTTCATCTGTGCGCGCAATCAGAGAGTAAAATGGTCTCCATGCCTTCTCAGGTCGTTGACATCGCGTGGCACGAGTTCATCCTCTTTACCCGTTCGTACCGGGATTTTTGTTCAAACGCATTCGGCCGTTTTTTGCACCACACTCCCACCGAAGCGATGCAAACGCCAACCATGGCCAAAGCCGGCATTAAACGTGCCTGGAAACTCGCCTGCGTACGCGAAAAAATCGATCCTCTCGCTCCCGAAAGGCTCCCCTTGCTGTTTGCGATCGATACACTTCTGGAGATTCCTGACGGATACCGTTACAGCCTCGATTGCAACTATCCCGGTTCGAGCGGCTACTGTGCCAGCGATATCGGCTGTTCTTCCGGATACGGGGGAGATTGCGATAGCGTAAGCGATACTGGCTGCGGCGGCGGATGCGGAGGAGATTAAGGTATGACACTCGATTATAACGGTGCCGTACTGATCATCGTCACCATGATCGGTACCGTTTTTTTCGCCATCGCAGGATGGTATGAATACCGTAAAAAACTCCAAATCCGTTTTTGGCATGACCAACCTCTTGAAGAGCGGTACCGACGTTTTCTCCCTTCCATCCCCCATTATATCCGTCTTGGCACCGCCGATCAAAAAAGCCTGGAACAGCGGTTGAACGTCTTCATCCATACCAAAATATTTACCGGAATCGGCGTCACCATCACCGATGAGATGAAAACTCTCATCGGATTTTATGCCTGTTTGCTCCTGCTTCGAAAACCTCAGGAATATTGCTACGATACCCTCAAAACCATTATCGTCTATCCCAGTGCCGTGCGCATCGATACGTTACGATCCAACGGAGGTGTCTACACCCAAGACACTATGGTGATCGAAGGGCAATCGACGGGTGAAGCCGTCGTTATCACCTGGCACGAAGCCAAAAAAGAGGCTTACCACATGCATCGCCAAAACGTCATCCTGCATGAATTTGCCCATGAAATTGACGGGCTTGACGGACGGTTGGACGGCATTCCTCCCATCGAAACTTCAAAATTTGAGGGATGGGTCCATATTCTGTACAAAGAGCTCGATACCCTCGGCACGATTGCCTGGACCAACCGCGGATGGGGAAAATACAAGCTGTTCGGAGAATACGCCGCTACCAACGAAGCCGAAATGTTTGCCGTCGCTACCGAACGTTTTTTCGAATCTCCCAATACATTCAGACGGGATTTTCCGGAATTTTATCATCTTCTGGCAGATTTCTATGAAATGGATTCGGCAACCTTATTCGGTTCCGCTACCCCCTCTCTCAAAGAATAATCGCCATTAATATTTTTTTTACGTCATCCACATTATAATATAACATTTAATCATAAATCGTTTTGAACAACAGACAAAAATACGAATGAAGTTGAAAGATCAAAACGGCCCTGAAATTTACAGCGAAGAGACACTAAGTCTAATGGAATTGTCACCGTTTACAAAATTTAGAAAAATGCTCAGTATGTTTTCGCTTCAGCGTAAACTGATGCTGTTCATCGTCACGACACTCTCATTAATTTTTATTATTACCGGCATTTTTATGTATCAAATGATTCGAGAGAGTCTCGTCGAATCTGAGCATAAACACGTTGAAATGATTTCCGCCCCTCTCGCGGCCAAAGTCGGCGTCTGGTATTTCATCAATAAAGAGCGAAGTTCCGAGGAAATGAATGATTTTTTCCATTTACTTATCAAAGATTATGATCTTGGATACATTGTTTTTATTGATAATCACGGTAAAAAAATCGGTGAAGTCCGTTCTGAAACCTTCAAACTGAACGATCCGTACGTCGTTGTTTATGAAAAGCCCATTTACAATCCAGACAACAACCAGCCAAGTGTACTCCAAGGAACGCTTAAAATCGCCTACAGTCACCATGTACTTAAAAAACTGACGGTCAAATTTTATACCGCCGCTATCTTAATGAGCATATTTTTCGGTCTCTATCTCTATATGGAGATGCGTTTGCTTAAAGAGCTTCTAACACCTCTTAGTAAAATTGCCGATGAAATCAAAAACTATCTTCCCGGTGACAAACTTTCTTTCGAGCATATCTATACCAGTAAAAATGACGTCATCAATGAAATCGCCACCGGTTTTTTACATATGCAGCAGAACATCGACGATGCTATGCGTAATAAAGAGATCGAAGAGGAGAATAACCGAACCAAAGATGCCATTTTATTAAAACAATCACGTTTTATCGAAATGGGGACAATGATTAACAACATTGCCCATCAATGGAAACAGCCGCTTAATATTATCGAATTATGTATCGCCGATCTCTCTTTTAAAAGCATGATGGGAAACCTTGAACAAGAATATCAACAAAAACTTTTCGAGGACATGCATATGCAGGTTGCCTTTATGTCCCGAACGCTCGACATCTTCAAAAATTTTCTTGATAACGGACACAAAGAACTTAAAAAAGAGAAATTCTCGATTCGCAAATCGTTGGACGACACACTGCAACTGCTTGCGAGTACAATCCAAAAAAACAGGGTCAGAATTGAATCGGATATCAACGATTCGATCAGTATATACGGTGCGATCCAAGAACTCGAACAAACGTTCATTATTATCATCAACAATGCGATGGATGCCGGCAGCAACATTATCAAAATAGGGTGTTCTTTGGAAGAGAGCGATACCGTCATCCGAATTCAAGACAATGGAGGAGGATTTTCCGAAGGGATCGTGGACAAAATTTTCGATGCCTATTTTACAACCAAACACCAATCCCAAGGGACCGGTTTAGGGCTTTTCATTGCCAAAACCATTATCGAACTCAAATTCAACGGAACCATCGAAGCAAAAAATGCAGAGGAAGGAGCTCTTTTTATTCTCCGTTTTCCCCCTTCTCCCGAAGAAGAAAAAAGCTAAAGCTTATGTCAGAAAAAATCTGACAAGGTCTCGTCTCTACGCGGTAATGTGACGACAAAAACAGCGTTCTCCCCTTCGTTCAATGCTTGAATATCACCGTCATGTTCACGTACGATCGACTGTGCAATATTCAAGCCGATTCCCATGCCGGAATGCGTTTTGGAACTAACAAACGGTTCGAAAATATGGGAAAGCAGTTTCTCCGGAATTTTACAGGCATTGTCCTCGAAACGGATACGAACCCACCCTTCTTCTATGATAAAATCGATTTTAATCCATCGTTCGTCAAACGGCTTATCACTCTTTAGAAATTCATCTGCAGCATTGTTTAAAATAACGATCCAAACCTGTTCAAGCTTTTCTTTGATTGCATTCACCTGGATCATACGCTCATCCGTGGCAGAATCGAGAGTAAACAATTCACCGTTAAAATAGATCGGAACGATATGCTTGGTCCGGTTAAAAACCATTCTTGCCGCGAATACTACCGTAGCATAAATATTCGTCGGTTCCTTCAATCCGGAACCTTTCTTCGTAATTTCTCGTGTCGCATCGATAATATTACCGATTCGGCGAAGTCCCTCATCCACAATATCCATCGAACTGATCAGTTCGTTTTTTAAGACAAGATCACTGCATCCTTCCAGTTCCATCCGCATCAATTCAAGATTACCTTTGATGTAAGTCAGCGCAGTGTTAATTTCATGAGTAATCCCGGCGGCCAGCTTCCCGATTGAAGCCAATTTGATCTGATTTTCCCGTTCCTGACGTATCCGTTCAAGTTCGGTAATGTCATTAAGGGTCAAAATATAATGTTCTTCTACCGAAGCACGATTCCGGTCATCTGAAAGGACATTACGCATTGTCACGCTAAAGAGTGTCATACGATCATTTTTCACAATCTGGAGTTTATGACTGTTTTCATCGTTCATGAGCATTTCGAACCACTCTGAAGGTGGATAAGCATTCAAGAAATGGGGATCGTCCAATTCGGTAATATAGGGCTTCAGATAGAGCAAATTGTATTTGAGCGGCTTGGAAGGGTCTATTTCGGTAAAAAATTCCCACCATGCCTGATTCATATCGGCAATATAACCATTGCGATCAAATACACAAATCAGATTTGGAGTAGAATCAAGAATTGCTCGCGTATATCCCTCTTTCCGGCGCAACTCGACCGTACGATCTTGAACTTTCTGTTCAAGCGCATTATTGAGGGAATTCAGTTCTTCTTGTTTTTCCAGATAACTCATATACAAGTGTAGTAGCGAATTTACACGAATGATTAACTCGGTCTTATCAAACGGTTTGGCAATAAAATCACTGATACCCGTCGTTAAAGCACGAATTTTATCATCATGAGTATCCAAAGCACTTACCATTAGAATCGGTATCTGTCGAGTACGCGGATCATTCCGTAAAATCGTAATCGCTTCAAATCCGTCCATCACCGGCATCATCGCATCCATCATAATGAGATGAGGAATCTCCCGAAACGCCGTCTCTACCCCTTCTTGCCCATTGGACGCTTCAAAAAATTCGTATTCATTATTTCGCCGTAGCACAGTCCTCGCCAGAAAACGGGTCGCTTCAAGATCATCGACGATAAGAATTTTGGGACGAATCAGATTCATCAACCGTTTTTCAGTACCGTTTCGATTTTGACATCAATTTCCTGCAAGGAACCGAATGGTTTGGTAACAAACTGTTGTGCACCGTATTTATGGCTTTTTAGTACCCTCTCCAATGTTGAGTAAGCCGTCATCATAATTACATTACCGTCCGGTTTGATCGTTTTATACTGTTCGAGGAATTCAATCCCGTCCATTTGCGGCATCATGATATCAAGCAAAACGACATCGGCACTTGATGACGGTGAGCCGAGAACTTTGAGGGCATGAACCGGATCGGTAAACGTTACAACCTTATATTTTCCGGTTTTAGAAAGAAACTTTTCCAAAAGATTAAGAATTTCGCGTTCATCGTCTACTATTGCGACCGTTTTCATTATTTTCCTTTCGTCTCGAAGAGTTTGACTTGTGCCTCTTCCATCATCATAACCGCTTTTTCTTCCAACAACGTATCAAGAATTTTAAAAACGTCTTTGGAGGCTGCCTCAATTTTATCAACCATTATCTCAATCTCTTCTTTGGAACACAATGCTTTATCCGATCCACACTGTTTGGCAAGTTCATTTGCCTGAGTATGGACGATAGCATGCGGAGTTTCAAGTTTTCCGTACGATCGGCATTTACTGAACTCTTCTTTTCCGATACCGTGTTCATACCAGTGTCCAAGGCGACAATCATGATGGGTAACAGAATTAAATTCGTTTTCTTCTCCGAAAATCATGGCATACAAATTATTTTTGTAGACGACATGATCCACTTTTGCCAATGCTCCGAAAATTTCGTCACTGATAAACTCTACTTCGTACACGGCACGGTTGGCATTTCGTTGAAAAGCCACTACTTTGGTATTGAGCTGATCGATTACCTTTTTGGTATCACTCACAATTTCATTAATTTCACTCGTACTCGACTGGATATCATTCGTCTCCTGCTGCATCGATTGCACGACGATGGCAATATCCTTGGTCGCTTTTTGCGTTTTTTCCGCCAGATTGCGAACCTCATCGGCAACAACGGCAAATCCCCGACCGTGTACTCCCGCGCGAGCGGCCTCAATCGCCGCATTTAAAGCCAGAAGATTGGTTTGGTCAGCAATATCTTCGATCAGTGTGATGACGGCGGCGATCTCCCGGCTTCGTTCTCCAAGTGCCGTCGTCGAATCGACGGCATTGGACATATGCGTTGCAAGCACTTCCATATCATTTGCCGAGCGGCCGATAAGTCCAAGCCCTTCCGTCGATTCTTTGGAGGTAGAAATCGAATCGTTTTTCATGCTTTTCAGATTTTCCAGCAGAGAAGCAAATGTTTTTTGCGTCTCTTTGAATGCTGTTTTAATAGCGGACTGATGCATTGAAAGCAACTTGCTTTCCTGACCGTTGCGAACGTCCGTTTTCATCGTCATATAAACCGTGTAGGTCTCGTTTCCGACAGTAAAATTCTTACGCTCAACTTTTGCGCTGCATCCTTCGATTGCAATGGAAGCGGTATTTTTAAGTAATTCGGAGCGAAGCTGATCAAACTGTTTTTCATGTTGCCTAGCCCGTTTATTGGCAAAAGCGATTTGACGGCTTCCATCAAGGATAATTACCCCTTCGTCAATGGAAAAAGAAGCAGCATTTTTATAAAACTCCAATTCGGCCTTTACTGATTCAAGCTCTTGTTTCAGTGCTCTGTTTTCCTCTTGCATTGCTTCATTCGCTTTGTTAAAAAACATCCTCTCTCCTCAATCCTATTCTTAGTAACCGTTTTTATTTAAACTAAAAGATTTTATCGATTGATTCATTAATTTTTCTTTTTTCAAAAAACGTTTAAAAATGTTTTGCAATGCCTCTTTGTCAACTGGTTTGCTAACGTAGTCATCCATTCCAGCCTCAAGGAAAATTTCCCTGTCTCCTTGCAATGCATTGGCAGTTATAGCAATGATTGGCGTATGCTCACGTTTGTGGTCAAGTTCAAAGGCTATTATCGCTTTTGCAGCATCGGTACCACTCATATTCGGCATATTTTCATCCATCAATACAATATCGTAACGCCCTGTCTTGAATTTCTCAACGGCTTCAAGCCCATCCACGGCCGTTTCAAATTCTAATCCGAGTTTTTTGAGCACAATCCCCATAAACATACGGTTTGTTTCATTGTCTTCGACGACCAATACTTTCCCCGAAAATGTATCCTGAACCGTCGGAGAAGAGAGTTTTTTGATCTGATCCCAATTTTCGTCACTGTATAAAGGGACGCAAAACGTACATTCAACTAACGGAATCTCAAAATCAAATACCGATCCTTTTCCGGATTCACTCGTCAGACGAATTTGCCCATTCATCATGGAGAGGATCCGGGCGCAAATCGCCAATCCAAGTCCGGTTCCGCCATAACGCCGGGTCGTTGATTCATCCGCCTGCGTAAAAGCATCAAATATTTTCCCCTGTTCGACAAACGGAATACCAATCCCCGTATCCGATACCTGGACTTTTAATTTTCGATTCGTAGGGTTAAATCCGAACTTTACCTCAATACGCCCTTTTTCCGGCGTGAATTTGACGGCATTGGAAACCAGATTGGCAATAATCTGTTTAAGACGCATAGGATCGGACGTAATACATTCGGGGACTTCCGAAGCGAACAGAACTACCAATTCACTACCTTTTTCTTTAGCCATAGCCCCATATAGGGTCAAAAGCGGTTCAAATTCCTTACGCGGATGAAAAGGTACCGACTCGATCGTCATTTTGCCGCTCTCAATTTTGCTCAAATCCAAAATATCGTTAATAATGTTCAATAGCATCGTCGAACTTTTCTGAATCGTTTCAACGTATTCCCGGCTTTCCGTGTCAAGACGTTTTTCTTTGAGCAATTCGATAAAACCTAGAATAGCATTGAGCGGCGTACGGATTTCATGACTCATGTGGGACAAAAATGCCGATTTTGCTTTCTCCGCCTTTTCTACTTTTTGGATATATTCCATATTGGAACGATAATAGTATTTGAATAACAAAAGGGTCATAAACATCAACAGCGTTTCTGTAAATACTTTGATCCAGAGCCTCTGAACTTTTGTCTCGGTATACAAACGGTTTTCTGAAACGAGAACGGAATTGATTCTCTCTACCAGACGAATCATGGATTGAAGTCTTGCAGACTCTTCTTCAAAGTAACGTGTGCAATTTTCCCTTGCCGCCAAGGGCGCTTCAAGCAAACGATCGATATTAAGGGTCGTTGCCATATTGGAGTCCTCAACCTTCTTGACGTCTGCTTCCATGAGTTTCTTCAACGAAAAGTCGTTCTGATATGCGTTTCGCAAAATATCATCAATCGCAACGCGATTGTATTGTAATAGATGCGAATAGAAACGGAGACTTTCTCGCTCCTCTAAGCTCAAGTGACCGCTTTGAATACTTCCGGCCATAATATCTCTTAATTTTGCCACGATATCAATTGATGTGGGGATTCGCCCACTGTACAATTCTGCCAACAAATTCAAATGCCATTCTCCTCCGTCGAACACTTTATAAACGACATTCGTGTAGGTATTGAAATTCAGCAACATCTCGATCAGTTCGGAATATTCCTGATAGGTCCGTTTTTGTTCTTCCGAATCACAGCAAACGTTTTGATGAGAATCCAAAAATGACGATACACGTAAAAAACGGGACATGAGTACTTCAAGCCGTCGATGACTTCTGACGTCAGACTGACTGGCTTCTAGCATCTGTTGAAATCGACCGAGTACGGCAACTCGACGACTAGACAATTCAGGCAAAACGCTTTGATCTCCGGACAAAGCAAGATAGCTCAAGCCACGTATATACTGAATATCGTAGATTTGCGCATTGGAAAGTTCTAAACAGGAAATTCCTTGCAAACGGTGTGTCAGACTCGTATTTTCCCGACCAATTTGCCAAATCAGATCAAATACGATATGAATTACAAACAATGTTCCAATAAACAGACTGATTCCGACATACCTCCATCGTACTGATACATGGCTTAGTATCTCCAACACTTTTCCAATCCTTTTGCTAAACAGTAGAAATAAACATTCTTTATGATAACATAATTGCTGTATCATCCCATTCAAAAAGGATACCGATAAACGGATGACCGATATTATCAATATTACCGGAATAGCGGAAAACATCGGATGCGAGCAGAATGATATTAAGCGTCTTGTTTCGCTTTTTTTCTCCAGTGCCGAAACAACCCTTGAAAAATATAAAAGTGGCGTCGATGCCAATGATATTGACACGATCTACAAAGCGGCCCATACGCTTAAAGGAAGCGCCGGTACTATTGGACTGACGCTGCTTCAAAACTATGCTCTGGAAGTCGAAACGGCTGCCCGAAATAATGAAAACTACGATTTTGCGTCCGCATATAACCATTTTAAAGATATGATCGCTTCGATCACCGTCACGGAATAATTATCTCTATTTAGCCGTTTTTCAACATCCGCAAAAAGAAAGCAGATGGATGGAGTATAATTGCACCATTTTTCCGGTTCCGAAACCGGACACGGTAAGGATGTCTCTTGCTCCGGTTGATCCCTTTTTTCATGCTCCTGATTTTTTCCCTCTCGCTTCATGCGGAGGGAGAAAAGTTCCCCGACATTCTGGGTTTGTCTCCGATGATGGAGGCCAATGCCACCAAAGCGCTGCAAAAATGGCGCGACGATACAATCGCATTGATCCGAAACAACCATTATGACAACGTTATTCTCAATACCTCCACCGAAGAAAAAAGAGTGGCCCTGACGTTCGACGACGGTCCGGATGAAAATAATACTTTTGCCGTCCTGGACATTCTAAAATCCGAAAACGTCAAAGCGGCATTTTTCATGATCGGGACAACAATGGAAGAGATCAATGCAACCGCTGTCAAACGTGCGGCCGACGAAGGCCATTTGGTTCTCAATCATACGTACACCCATCCGCATCTCAAAAACCTCTCAGGTGAAGCCATACGCAATGAGCTGATTTTGACGGGAGAAAAAATCAAATCGCTCACCGGCCATTATCCTCTCCTGATGCGCCCCCCTTACGGTGACGTCGACGCGAACGTCCTCGATGTGCTCCGAGACGAAGGGTATAGCGCCGTTTTATGGTCACTCGATTCACTGGACTGGGCGCTTCATGACAAAGACGAAATCGTACGCGTCGTCTTAACGACGGTAAGGCCCGGCGACATCATCCTCATGCACTGCGGACAAGCGAACCACGCAACCGTCGAAGCACTAAGCGACGTCATCCGGGGGCTTCGCGAAATGGGATATTCTTTGGTCGCTTTGAATGAGTTGCGACCGATCACCCCCTATCGATAAGTCCGATTTTGGAGCGCTACGGTTTCGTTTGGGCGTATTCGATCAATACGTATACGTTCTCACCGACATGGGTTTCATCCAGAACTCGGTAATTGGAAATTTTTCTTTGAGTCAGTACGACAATCTGCTGATCGGTTTGAGAAGAATCCGAATCGCTGTTCGAACGTACCGTTGTTATCGAGCGGACATCGCTTCGCAACTGCACGGCAATATCGTTCAGGGCACAGCTTTGCGTTTCTAAAAAATTTGCGCCGTTTCCGACACCGTACACGTAGATACCGTTCATTAAGGGGTGTTCAAGTACGTAGGGCGGAAGCGGCTTTCGATCCTGTTCCAACCAATCGAACAACCAAAACGCGTACACCCCTTTGGCCCATATCAAGCCGAACCAGACGGTACGCTTCAGCAGGTCGGCATGAATCAAAAAAACGGCCTTACAATATCACCGATCTCCAGCTTGGTATTTACATCTTCATCCTCGGGAATCACCCAGGCATAACGATCGCTTACCTGATCGGATACGGTCGCCGTACCGATCAATACTTTATTAAGAATGGTTTTCGCTTCAATCTCATTTTTGACAATAATTTCCTTGTAAAGCTGCAATTTACGCCCCTCAAACATCCCCTGCTCATGCCCGAGATTCACCATATAGATTACATCGTCCGCATCCTTGATCGATACTTTTTTACTGATGACAAGCCCTTCGGGAGCCGTTGCATTGGCAATTTGGCGCAATACGTTTTCCAAACTGTTCTGCAGAGATTCACCGTAACGTCCGCTCGTTATCTCAAGCGGATATCGGCCGTTTTGGGTAAATGAAAAACTATCGGAGGCATCATAATAACTTTTGCTCCCATCCGGCCCGGTCAATTCGGCTACAATGGCGGAATGAACCGAATGGGTCCAATAGGGTTCGGTGAAATAACTCTCGTCTTTGACGATTATCCCCTTCTCCGTCTTGATCTTCCGTATTCTTTCAACGTATCGCGGCGGTATAAATACTTTTTCGGCACCGATATCGTGCAACGTCAACTGTATCCGATAACTACCCAAGCCCCGCGCCAGTTGAAAAACCTTGATCCGATCGTTATAGGCAAGGAAATAGTCCCTCATGGTAGACGCAAATCCACTATTCCCCTTCGCGTCGATCCATATTTCCGGATCCAGCATCGGTAAAGCTACGCGATATCCCGCTTTGGCCTCATCCACAATCGATAGCGTCGACACGTCTTTGTAATTATACAAATCGATTTTTGTACTGGAGCATCCTCCAAACCCTACCAAGCCGAGGGTTCCGATAACAATACTAGCGAGACGTCTCACGGTCCAGTTCCCCCATGACATTATTCATCATCTGCTCATCCGTGCCGGGTCGTTTTGAAACGCATCCGCTGAAGAGCACCGTACAGATCAGGACGATCATTACCGTTGCTCTCATCGTTTCTCTCCCTCAAGCTCTTTCCACACCTGCGTTGATTGAAATTTCTGCCATGCGGCAGCATCGTCATGAAACGAGGAGCGAACCGAATCTTTGAGCTGACGGTCGGCTACAGAGGGATCAATTACGTATAATGCGTATAAAATACCGCTCTCGCTGTCAAGAAACAGTTTTTTCTGAACCGTGTTGTTCAAGGTGACGTCTGTTATCTGTTTGGTAGCGTATTGAACGGCGTGATCGAGCGTTTGTTCTTCATCGCTGCCCAGTTCCTGACTTGCCCGCTTGTACATGTCTTTGACCCGTATCGACATCATACGGGCCAACTCCGCCCGGGCAGTCGCCCCCGCTTCGATCTTTTGCAATTCGATATCGTGTGCTTTGTTGGGTTTCGCCGATCCGGCTGCTGCGTATTTGTCTCCCAAAACCGTCGGTTCCTGGTACCATTGCGGCAACGCGTTCAATCCGTTTCGACTCTCAGGCTGTTTGGCGCATCCGACCATCCCTGCAATCAGAATCACACCTATCCATCCGGCCGTTATTGCTTTCATACCGACTCCTCACATCATCATTCCGGCAAAGTTTTATATAGTATCGTGGAGAAACAGTGAACCCCCTTAAGCAACTTACATCTCTATTACACTACTCCGGATTCACGTTTCTAAAAACCAATGGACTCCCGGTCAATTGCAAATATACGGATGAAAAGCAATATCTTACGATTCCGTTTTGAAGATATGCTACTATTCCCAAAAAAATTCAAAAAAGAGAACCATGGCCATTATTTCAATCGCCTCAACCAAAGGTGGAGTGGGAAAAACCTCCCTCGCTTTTTCCCTTGCCAAAGATCTTAGCTACCGCTATGCGACCAACGATATGTCGGTAGCTTTGAGCAAGTACAAAAACGCACGTTATTATCCCAATAAAATTCCTCTCTACCCCGATACCGTTTACGATTTCGGCGGTTTTGAAGACCCTCATGCCGAAGAGATACTTCGCCAGTCGGACATTATTCTGCTGCCGACGACCAACGATCAAAACTCGATTATGAAAAGTCTTGTGTTCATCAAAAAATTTCGTGAGAAAACCATCCTTGTATTTGCCAATATGATTGAAAATACCAACGATGCCGCATCCATCCGCGAACAGATACACAAACATTTTCCCAATCTGGCGTTTACCTATCTTAGACGTACCAAACTTCTCAAAAACGCGTTGGAAAGCGGCATGAGTGCCAGCGAACTCTACTACGTCAATAACCATACCCAGCATCTATACAAACAAGCCTTCGATGAATACCAGAAAATTTTGAAACTTTTCGCTACCGACGGAGCCTATTTTTCCAAATAAATATCCAAACCGTTCCGATTCTCGTTACAACCTCGGATGTATCCTCCAATAGCCCGGAGAACGGGCCTATTTAATTCGCTTTTAATGCGATATTGACTACCATATCCGCTATTTTCTTAACGAGGTAGTCCGTGAGTACAAGAAAAATCAAGAAAGTTTTGATTGCAAATCGTGGTGAAATTGCATTGCGTATCATCCGCGCCTGTAAAGAACTGGACATTAAAAGTGTTGTCGTTTTCTCTGAAGTCGACGTAAACGGTGTCTGGGTACGTAAGGCAGACGAATGCTACCCGATCATGGGAGACCCTATCCAAGCGTATCTGGATTATGATCGCATCATCTCATTGGCCAAAAAAGCCGAATGTGACGCTATCCATCCGGGTTACGGTTTCTTATCCGAAAGTGCGGAATTCGCACAGGCATGTATCGATAACGATATTATTTTCATCGGCCCAAAACCGGAGCACATTGCACTCTTCGGAGACAAAATGGCGTCTAAAGTCGCTATGCGCGGCGTAGGTGTTCCAATGCTTCCGGGTACGGACGAACCGATCGACAACATCGAAGATGCGGAAAAAATCTCGGCAGACATCGGTTTCCCGGTCATCATTAAAGCGGCATTCGGGGGAGGCGGACGCGGTATGCGTATCGTTGAAAAGGCCGAAGATTTCAAAGAGATGTACGAATCGGCAACCAAAGAAGCACTCCGATTTTTCAGCCGTGGTGAAGTTTTTATCGAAAAATACGTTAAAAACCCGCGTCACATCGAAATCCAGATTGTTGCCGACAAATACGGTAACGTCGTTCACCTCGGGGAACGGGACTGTTCAATCCAGCGCCGTCACCAAAAAGTGATCGAAATCGCCCCTTCTCCGCGTTTGAATGACAAAGTTCGCCGCGAGCTTTTCCGCGTTTCGACCAAAGCGATGTTCAAACTGGGTTATGAAAGCGTCGGAACAATCGAATATCTTGTTGACCAGGACGACAACTTCTATTTCATCGAAATGAATACCCGTGTTCAGGTTGAGCACCCGGTTACGGAAGCCATTTCGGGAATCGACCTTATCCAACGCATGATCCGTATCGCAGAAGGCGATCAGCTCAAATTCCTCCAAGAAGAGATCAAATTCCGCGGGTATGCCGTCGAATTCCGTATCAACGCGGAAAATCCGAAGTTCAATTTCGCTCCGTCTCCGGGACTCATCACCAGCCACCTCGCACCGGGTGGTCCGGGAGTACGTCTTGATAGCGCGGCGTATACCAACTATAAAATCCCTTCCAACTACGATTCAATGATCGGAAAACTGATCGTAACGGGTTTGACATGGGAAGAGACCGTTCGCAAAGCACGTCGTGCACTTGACGAATTCTTGATTGAAGGGGTTCCGACCAACATTCCGTTGCACCGTCAAATCGTTCGTGATGAACATTTTATCGAAGGGTTGCTCGATACGGGATATCTGGATATGAAACTCAATGAATTTAACCTCGAAGCAGTCCATAACATGGATGATGAAGAGGCTAAAATGAAACAGATCGAACACATCATCGACGCGATCAAAAGCAAAAACATCAACGTTCGCCACTAATATCGACCCTTTTTCCTCCCTTATGGGAGAAAAAAGAGGATCAAAACTTCACGAATCTTCCAACTCTCTGACGACCTGCATCATCTTCAACAACGAATCAGGATTAAGTGAAATCGAATCAATATTATTTTCAACCAGAAAACGGGTAATTTCCGGATAGTCCGAAGGTGCCTGTCCGCAGATTCCTATATATTTTCCCCGCTCTTTGCACGACTGGATCGCCATAGCCAACATTCTCGTCACCGCTTCGTTGCGTTCGTCAAAGACGGAAGCGACCAGAGCGCTGTCGCGGTCCACTCCCAAAACCAGTTGCGTCAGATCGTTACTACCGATACTGTATCCGTCAAATATTTCCAAAAAACGGTCCGCAAGGATAACGTTTGAAGGAATTTCGCACATTGCGTATACTTCAAGCCCATTTTCTCCCTGAACAAGGCCTGCCCGGTTCATTACGCCAATCGCTTTTTTCCCCTCTTCGGGAGTCCTTACAAACGGTAACATCACTTTCACGTTGGTCAATCCCATCTCGTCGCGTACCATCCGTAAAGCTTCGCACTCCCATTCAAACGCTTCCCGGTATTCCTCCGAATAATATCGGCTTGCCCCCCGAAATCCAATCATCGGATTCTCTTCATCCCGTTCATGCGTCAAGCCGCCAACCATATGCTTGTATTCATTCGATTTAAAATCGGTGGTGCGCACAATGACGGGTTTCGGATAAAAAGCCGCAGCGATCATTCCAACCCCCTCGGCGACTTTATCGATAAAAAATCGTTTAGCGTCCGTATATCCTTTCATGAGCTTGCGAATATTTTTCTCTTCCTGCGTACTGCGGCCATGAAACAGATCGACCAATGCCATCGGATGAGCGTTGACGTAATGGGTAATGATAAATTCCATACGGGCTAGCCCGACACCGTCATTGGGCAATCGTGCCGTCTTAAACGCCGTTTCGGGATTACCGACGTTCATATAGAGTTTGGTACGGGTCGATTGGATCGTTCCAAGATCGATTCGATGAATCTCGTATTCCAACAATCCTTCATAAACCCGACCGATTTCCCCCTCTGCGCAGCTCACCGTCACCTCTTTTCCCTCGGCAATCGATTCGGTCGCATCGACGGTACCGACGATTGCCGGTACCCCGATTTCTCTCGCTACGATCGCGGCATGACACGTACGCCCGCCTCGGTTCGTAATAACGGCCGAGGCTTTTTTCATAATCGGTTCCCAATCCGGATCGGTAATATCCGCAATCAAAACCTCTCCTTCGTTAAAACGCTCGATTTCATTTGGGGAACGGATCACTTTGGCTTTTCCCGATCCGATCTTCTCTCCGATCGCTTTCCCTTCCAGCAGACATTTTCCTGCCATCCCCGGTACGAATCGAAACTGTTCCAAAACGGTTTCGGTCCGTTTTTGACTTTGCACCGTTTCGGGGCGTGCCTGTACGATGTATAATCCGCCGTCCAAACCGTCCTTGGCCCATTCAATATCCATTGGCCGGTATTCTCCCGCTTTGGCGCTGTAATGTTCTTCAATGATCAATGCATACCTGGCAAGCGTCGCGATCTCTTCATCCGTTATCGACAATGCGTCCCGTTTTTCTTCCGGCGTCGAAAGGTTCATCGTATGATGCCTCTCATCGTAGCACATCGTCAGTGCTTTGGAGCCGACCTGACGTTTGAGAATCGACAACTTTCCGGCTTTCAGGGTCGGTTTGAAAACGTAAAATTCATCCGGATTGACGCGCCCGCCGACAATATTCTCACCGAGTCCCCAAATCGAATTGATCAAAATCAGTTTATCCGATCCGTTTTCAGTATCGATCGTAAACATGATTCCGCTGCTCGCGATATCACTGCGTACCATTTTCTGGACACCTACCGACAGGGCAACGGCAAAATGATCGTATCCTCTGCTGTGCCGGTAACTGATGGCTCTGTCGGTGAACAACGACGCGAAACAGCGCTTAACGTGTTCGACCAGCATCACGTCGCCCCGTACATTGAGATAACTCTCCTGCTGTCCGGCGAAACTGGCATCGGGGAGATCTTCCGCCGTTGCCGACGATCGGACGGCAACGTCAACCGCATTCATCGAATAGCGTTGTTCGAGTTCCCGGTACGCATCGACGATTTCTACCGTAAGGTTTTCGGGCATTTCTCCTTGAAGCATCATCTCCCGTATCGTGCTACCGCAACGCTTGAGCGATTCGACATCTTCGATGTCCGTATGAGAAAGAATCTCTTTAATGGAAGATTCAAACGCATTGTGTCGGATAAATAGACGATATCCCTCCGCGCTTACGGCAAACCCTTCGGGTACATTGACCCCAAGCGGCTTCAACGATCCGATCATCTCTCCCAGAGAAGCATTTTTGCCACCAACCAAGGGAATATCGTCAATTCCCAATGTTTCAAACCATCGAACGAACTCCATAATCATCCTCCTCGAAAAATGGACGCTATACCTTCCAGCTGTATAGGTTTATTAGTTCAAAGAATAACATAAAACTTTATCTGGAAAGATGTATAATATTTTTATCAACAAAAAGGGAGGTAAGAGATGGATTCCAGCAGCGTTTCATCATCTTCCGGTGCAACGGCACTGTATGCCATGAAAAAAGCAATGGAAACAGAAGGGCAAGGGGTATTAAAACTATTGGAAAATCTTTCACAAAACAGTAGTATGCAAACTTCTTCACAAAGCAGTGCCGCTCAAACCGGATTAGGGATGAGTTTGGATATCCGGGCCTAAGAAGGGTTCGGATTCCACATCTTTTTAAAAAGGTTAATCTCGATATAATAAAAAAACTTTATTAGTTATAAGAATCGAGATGATCCGTCTTTTCCCCGTTTTATTTATATTGTTTATGACAATGCCTCTTGGTGCATCCGAGAAGGTATCTTTGCAGCTTTTCTGGCTGGATCAGTTCGAATTTGCCGGTTTCTATATGGCCAAAGAAAAAGGGTTTTATAAAGAAGCCGGGTTGGACGTCGAAATCAAACCGTTTAACAAAAGCGAGGATATACCCTCGAACGTCGTTTCCGGTGAATCCACCTATGCACTCGGATACGCGTCGATCATGATCGATCGATACGAAGGGAAACCCATCGTTGCGATCGGGGCCATGCTGCAATCTTCACCGCTTGCCATAGCCGTCAAAAAATCTTCCGGTCTTCGTACTCCAAACGACCTTATGCACAAAACCGTCATGGTAACCCAAGAACACAAGAATGACGTCTCTATCCTGGCCATGCTGACCGGAAATGGATTAAAAAAAGATGATTTTATCTTTATACCTCATACGTACGACGTCAACGATCTGATCCGTGGAAAAACCGATGCCATGGTAGTCTATACGACCAATGAACCCTACTTGCTTCTGGAAAAAGGGGTTGAAACCAATATAATTGATCCAAAAGAGTACGGATTTGATTTTTACAGCAATATTTTGTATACCTCAGAATCTGAAATCAGCAACCATCCCGACCGTGTAAAACGTTTTTTTGAGGCTTCCATACGCGGATGGCGCTACGCCTTTGATCATATTGACGAAACGGTCGACGTCATTATAAATCAATACAATACCCAGAAAAAAAGTCGCGCCGCCCTAAAATACGAAGCCAAAAAACTCCGTCAACTCTCCGGATACGGCACCGAAACCTTCGGAAAAATCGATCTGCAACGGCTAAAAGCCATCGATAACGTCTATCACCTGATGGGAATAGCCCACGGGAAAATAGACATAGGTGCTTTTGTGTGGAACGGAATATCACAAACTCCCGTGTTTAAACTCACGCCGGCAGAAAAAAAATATCTGGATCAAAAAGAGGCCATTCGGGTTTGCGTCGATCCGGATTGGATGCCGTTTGAAACGATCCAAAAATCCAAACACATCGGCATGGCGGCCGATTATATGCAACAGTTCTCCCAAATGATGGATACACCGATTGTACTGGTTCCGACAGATACGTGGGAAGAGTCACTCCATCTGGCTAGAGAACGCCAATGCGATATCCTCTCCATGGCGATGGAAACGGCTTCACGAAAAGCCTACATGACTTTTTCCCATCCTTACTTGATCAGTCCGGTCGTATTCGCCACCCGCATGGATCAACCCTTCATCCCCGATTTTCAACGCGTCGTTCGCCAAAAAATCGGAATCACCCGATCCGACGGTCTCATTGAATCATTGCGCAAAGAATATCCGGATATTAATCTTATCGAAGTGAACTCGGTTCATGAAGGGCTTGAACAAGTTTCTAACGGCGAACTGTATGCGTTCATCGATACCATGGCCGCAGTTACCTACGGTATTTCCGACGGATTCACCTCACAAATCAAAATCGGCGGAAGTCTCGATATCAAACGTGATCTTAGCGTAGCCGTCCGAAATGACGATCCCATGCTGCTGGAAATATTCAATAAAGCGATCGAGGCTCTTTCTCCGGAGATTCGTCACCGTATTGAATCACGATGGATCAACGTCAAATATGAAACCGGAATCGATTACACGCTGCTCGTTTCCATGACGGCCATCGCCGTGACCATTATCATCATGTTTGCACTGTGGAACCGAAAGCTGCATCTGCTCAATCGACAAATTCACCATCTGAGTCATATAGACGAGCTTTCCGGTCTCTACAATCGCCGTTACTTCAATACCACTTTTGACGAGTTCCGTTCCGAAGCGATACGCCAGCGTCTCTATTTCTATTTTATCCTGCTTGACGTCGACCATTACAAAAATTATAATGATCTTTACGGACATATCGAAGGGGATCGTATCATTTCAAAAATCGGGGAAACCTTGTCGACTCTTTTTAACACGCACGATGCCCTTGCATTCCGTCTCGGGGGGGAAGAATTCGGTTGTATCGGACGCTCCGAGACGATCGAAGAGGCCGTTCAAAAAGCCGAGAAGCTCCGACAGAGCATCGAAGCGCTGAAAATTGAACATCATGGAAACTTCCCTTACGATCACATTACGGTTTCCGGGGGCATCGTCGTTACCTCCGCATCCCAAAGCGATACACTGGAAAAACTCTATCAACGTGCCGACCAAGCTCTTTACGAGGCCAAAAATTCGGGTAAAAACAAGATGGTATACGCACAATGACAACCATACTTCTTACAACGCTCAATGCACGCTACGCCCATACCGCACTGGGATTACGGTATCTGTACGCCAATCTAAAAGAGTTTCAAGACAATGCCAAAATCGTTGAATTTACAATCAACGAATCGATTCAAAGCATTGCGGAACGCCTGTTGGAATATTCTCCAAGCATTATCGGAATCGGCGTCTACATCTGGAACGCTTCTGAGACGGCGGAACTGATTGAAATACTCAAAAAGGTCTCGCCCTCGACGACCATCGTCCTCGGAGGCCCTGAAGCGGGTTATTTACCCCATCGAGTCGATTTTTCAAAAGCCGATTACGTCATCAGCGGTGAGGGGGAAATCGCTTTTTATGATTTGTGTCGCGAATTACTAAGCGAAATCGAACCGAAAACCCCTCGCTTCATCAAAGCGCCCCTTCCGAATCTAAATACCCTAACACTCCCCTATGCTGCCTATAGCGAGGAAGACGTCGCACACCGTTATCTCTACGTCGAAGCATCACGCGGATGTCCGTTCGAATGCGAATTCTGTCTCTCCTCCATAGATGAAAAAGTACGAAATTTCCCGCTAGAACCTTTACTGGAAACATTTGAAATACTCTGGCAGCGAGGAGCGAGAAACTTTAAATTTATCGATCGGACGTTCAATCTGAACATGACGTTCGCCAACCGCATCCTCGATTTTTTTCTGGCCAAAGAGCCCCCCTATTTTGCCCATTTCGAAGTGATTCCCGATCATTTTCCCGATTCGATCAAAGAAAAAATAGCCCGTTTCCCCGCCGGAGCGCTGCAACTGGAGATCGGTATCCAGACCCTGGATCCCGAAGTGGCCAAACGGATCAATCGCCCTTTACGGCTTGAAAAAATCGTTCATAACGTCCAATATCTTCAAAATGAAACCCACGCTCACATGCATCTGGACCTGATCGTCGGTCTCCCCGGCGAAATGCTGGAAGGATTCGGTCGTAATCTCGACACCCTCGTCTCGATCTCCAAATGCGAAATTCAAATCGGAATCCTTAAAAAGCTTTCCGGAACGACCCTCTCCCGGCACGATCAAACATTTGAAATGGTCTATTCGGATACGCCACCCTACGATATTCTTAAAAACAGTCTCCTCAGCTTTTCGGCAATTCAGAAAATGAAACGATTCGCCCGTTTCTGGGATATGTATTACAATAGCGGCAATTTCGACCGTACGGTTCGTCTCCTATGGCCGGAAGGAAATGTTTTTGAAACCTTTTTCGCTTTCAGCGAATGGATTTATACACAAACCCTCTCAACGTGGAAAATATCGCTGGATCGCCAGACGGCCTTACTGTTTGATTACCTCTGCGAATACGCCGATCCGGAATACGTTCGCAATGCTTTTATCGAGGACATTTCCAAAACACCCGGACGCACCGTTCCGAAATACTTGCATTCGACAACGTTTCATGAGGTCCGCACATCGGCCGTTCCCTCCATCATTCCCAAGCGTCAGGCAAAACGCATTACTTCTTAAACCGCACACTTAGTCCAAAAGCGTTAATCATCCCGATACGTTTTTTGGCTATAACTGTCTCCTCAACTTTCACAATAAGGGAGCGATGATGCGAACGGTCATTTTAGGTTCATTACTGATCGCGGCAAGCCTCTACGGAGATTGCCAATATGCCACGCAAGGCGTAAAAGTAACGTGGAAAGCTTTTAAAACCTACGAAAAAATCGGTGTCGGAGGCACTTTCGACAAGACACAATTGATTGCGGAATCGGCATCTACCGTAGACGCTTTGTTAAAAGGGAGCTCCGTCTCGATACAAACGCCCAGTATCAATTCCGGTAATCCGGGACGCGATGCGACGCTCGGGAACGCTTTTTTCAAAGTACAGAACGTCGATTCGATTCACGCTACCATCCAATCGGCTAAAGATGGAAAGGCTCTGGTCGACATTACGATGAACGGTATCACGAAAACGATTCCAATGAATTACGTCGCATCCACCAACACCGTAACCGGAAAAGGGGTCATTGATTTGGCCGATTTTGGAATGCTCGGTTCACTCTCATCGATCAATAAAGCGTGCTATGATTTACATGCGGGAAAAACGTGGCAGGATGTGGAGATCGGGTTTGAAATTCAACTAAACCAGAAATGCTCGTAATGGATGTGTAATCCCTGTCGGGATTACCAATTTCGGATGCGGAGATGGCACGAAGTACACTGTTTTAATAGCTGCGTATAATCTTCCAACGCATCATCCATTCGTCCATGATCAATCGATGTAATCAAATCGTCCGAATAGAGACGTAGCATACTCGCAGTTTTCTGAGCAAATTTATACGCATAAACCTGATCTTTGGGCAGGATTGCTTTAACCTGTTCACTTTCGAGCGATTTAAGAGTCCCCTGAAGTTTCTTGACGCCCAATTTCATTTCATCAGTCGAGCTGTAAAGCCCTCCACGCTGAATCTGTTCCATCGCGTCTAGCATCGTACGCATGTCTTTCATCAACTCCAGACGTGGATCTTGTTTATCGGCCGCATTGAGCCCCATCAAACCGCTCAACACCAAAATAGTCAAAAGTTTTTTCATTGATTGCCCTTTAGTATTGAATGATCTCTTTGGAATACTCGTTCAGTTTTACCGTTTTAGCCGAAATCGATACCAGCTGCTTTGCTTTGGCCGGTCCACCGTAATAATCTTTCAACTCCGGTTTAAACGCTTTGAAGTAATCTTGAAACTTATCCGGTCCAAGTATACCTACGGCCCAAATCGTATCATCCTCCGCCACTTCCAAGACAACGGACGCTAGCGGCTGGGGTGCCGCACCGCCAAGAACTTTTGCCCCGGCTGCCGCATCGTAGGCAGAGAGATGGGACGAACAAACGATAATTCCGCTGTTCGCGTAAGCCATCGTCGGTTTATTTTTCGGGACGTACTGGATAAAACTGTCGTTCGGAGTCGGATGGGTCAGCTGGTGTGCGCAAATCGCAACGTAAGAAACGATCGTTCTCTCTTTTCCGACTCCGCTTTTCCAAACATACTCTTCACCCAATTCGGACTTCAAACTGACGTCTTGCTGCGTAGATTGAGGCAGATTAATCAACATACTCGGCGTCGAAGCAAACGGATAGTTGAAAATATAGGTTACCTCTTTTTCCAAAGCGGATGCCTTGATGGGAGTGCCGCTACCGTCAACCAACTGTGCTTTTTCATACGCTTTGAACAGTCTTCCATCCTCTGCGCGAAGCTCATTTCGGATAAGCGCAGGATTGATCGCAACCAATGTAGCCCCTGCCGCCATCACCTTTAAAAAATTTCTTCTTTCCATCTTTTCCTCGAATTCGATAAAAATTGTATTTTTTAGCCTGCCGGCGTAATGGTTGTTTTTTTCTGAGCCGTATCGCCTTCTGAATTGACGAAATCCACGATTAATTCTCCCGGCCCCGTTATTTTGACCGGAAACTGAATCGTAGGATTGGCACTGCACGCTACGTCCAAATCGAAATGGGCAACTTTTTGTCCATTGTAGGTTGCCGTAATCTCTTTCATGTAAAAACGGGGATACTGTTTTCCGGATTCTTTGTCTTTTGTAAAACCGGTATCCATTTTATGAATAACGATGATTTTGGCTTTCACGATATCGCCGACTTTATAATTCTGATCCAATATTTTGACTGTTCCGCGCAATTCCATACGTTATCTCCTTATCCACCACATCCGCCGAGTGCGATACGGACATTTTTTGATGCTTTGAAAATTTTCCCTTTATTGGTCTGTGCCATAATGACAACATCCTGCGTCTGGCCCATTTTTACGTTCACATACAAATAGGCCATTCCGCTAGCCGGTGTCAAATCGTATGAAATCGCTTTATTGGCTTTGTTTTTGGTTGTCAGTACCGTAATGTTGCTGATATAATCGTCCGTTTTCATCGGATAATCGACGGTCACTTCAATCGGAACCACGGCACCGTTTTCAGGGGCATCGGGTATGTTGAGTTTCAAAACCGAACTTCCGTCAACCACGTTTTTTTTGTACGTATACTCTTCGTACAAATCTTTGAACGGCATTTCGATCGCCTCTTCTTCAGCGGCAAGACCGTGACGGAACAAAACCGGGTTCAGCAATCCGACAGTTGCCAGGGCTAACGAACCCTTGATAAAACTGCGTCTTTCCATATTTTCCTCTCAAACACTAAAATTTTACTGTCAACAAGACAGATTTAAGCAATCGCTGATTGCTTGAAACTGCCTTGCACAGACGAGCTGTGCAAAGAAAAAGGCTTAGTTGAAAAAGTCGCGATAAAGACCTTTACCCCATTCCATAAGCCCTTTACCGCCGTTAATTCCGTCGGTTCCGTCCCATTTTTCCATCGTACTCGCATTGGCAAATCCGAACGATTTTTTACTCTCGTCGTACGCATATCCGGCATTGACCGAAATCGCACGTAACGGATCACCGTTAACCGCAGAGTAACAAACCGTCAACGGTGAACTCCATGTTTTTTGGCTGAGTTCTTCTCCGGCAAGATATTTGACGATGTTTTTCGCTACGATCTGCCCTTCCGTATTCGCCGTATTTCCGGATTTTGAGAATCCCATCGGACGGACGTCACCCGTACAGAATATGTTCGCATCACCGTTCACCTGATAGGTAAATACGTTGATATCCGCTTCTCCCTTATTGAATACGCTGTCTTTGGCAACACCGGCGATTTCCAGCAACTTGTTACCGCGAACGCGTGAATAGATCGCCGCATCATCGAAATCAATCTCTTCACCCAACTCGGTCACGATTTTTTTCTTCATCGGATCGATGCTGGTGATGTTGGTACTCGGCATGTAGGTAACGTAATCTTTATAGAGTTTTTCAAACGCGGAATGGAAACCGTCCGCTTTGATCGTGATGTTCGGGTTTTCGTCAAGAAGAACGACTTTACCTTTAATACCGTTACGTTTGAAATAATCGGCGATCAGACACGTACGCTCATACGGCCCAGGCAAACAACGGTAGTTACCGCCGGGAACGGTTTGAACGAACACACCGCCTTCAAAGTTTTCAATTTTCGATTTCAGCGTCAAGGTTTCGCTACCGGCAATAAACGCACCCGGATAGTTAATTCTCAGGGCAGTTTCGAGTTCAATGTCGCCTCCGGTGAGTTTGGAGTAATCGTAGTCGATCCCCGGTGCGAGTACGAGTACGTCGTATTTGATAGTTCCCTCGTTTGTATAAACCATTTTAGAGGTACGGTCTACGTCATGCACCGTGGCTTGCAAAAATGTATAGTTCCCGTTACGTGCCCCTTCCAGGAAGTCATGCGTGATAAATTCCAACGGAAGCAATCCTGTTGCTACAAGGTTGCTGATAAACCCGGACATAAACACCGATCGTTTATCCAACAATACGACATCGATTTTCGGATTGTTTTTCTTGACGTATTTTGCAATCGTCAATCCCGACGGTCCCGCACCAACGATTACAACACGCGGACCTTTTGCCGCAGGAATAGGTGCCGGAGCGGTAATAACAGCTTTTGCAGCCGATTTTTTTGCCCCTTCCGTCCCTTTTGCATAACCGCTGGCAGCCGCCGTAATTGCTGCCAATCCAGTAAACTTCATCGCATCTCTTCTTGATAACGCCATCGTAAACCCCTTTTGCAAATATAAGATTTTTATATCTGTGGCAATCTTACCAAGGGGAAACTTAATCATTTTTAAATATTATTTTATTTTATCTTATGATAATAATTTATCATTTATAAATATCACATTGATATCACACCATTTTAGTGTGGATTTCCCATGAACAGGGACTTTGTCATAAAATTCAGCAAAATAAAATAATTATACCAATCGAAAATTTTACGATTTTACGTGATATTTTTGTGATTAATTTTCAAATTAACCCGTCAGGAAGCCGTGTTATAAGTTCAACATGCTATGATTTGAGATAAATCTAACCAAGCGGGATCAAATTATGGAAGTCAATGAGTGTCACAATTTGGAAGAAGTCCGCCATTACATCGATCAGCTTGACGATCAAATCGTCGAACTGATCGCAACGCGTAACGGCTATGTCAAGCAGGCAGCTAAATTCAAACATTCCATCGATGAGATCAAAGGGAAAGAAAGGATGGAAGCGGTTATGGATCGCGTTCGTTCCAAGGCGCTGATTTCCGGCGTTTCACCCAACCTCGTCTCAACGCTTTATAAGTTCATGATTGATGAAATGGTCGAAGCCGAAATTGCCGAATTTCAAAATGCCCGTTCTCTTTAAATAGAGTTCTTGCATAACTCCATTTTTGAACGCCATCGGAGCAAACCCGATCCGGCTACTCTTGCCGCTAAAGCGCATGTAGCGAAGCGGAAAGCACCGCAGTGCAGGCAAACGCTTGCCTCTTAGAGGCAGAGGGCTTCTTGTAAAACAAGCTTATTTATTCAAGAAGTCTCATAAAGATTTCGCTCTCTCCTTTGAGAAGCTTTCAGCTTATCAAACTACATTAAAATTGTGTCAGTTCTCCACGGCATAAAGCGGCGACCACTTTTCCTTTTAAGGCTTCTCCCTTATACAGGCTATGATGGTGGGTCACTTCCGTCATCAGGGTAGGATTGAATACAATCAAATCTGCTTTACCGCCCAGCTCAACCACACCGGAACGGATTCCGATCTGTTCACCCGGTTTTTGGGAAGCCAATTCCATTAATCGTGACATACTAATCAGTTTTTTATCGACAAGATAGGTATAACACAACGGTAAATATTCCGAAATCGACGTCGTTCCGTAATTGGCATCATAGAAGGTAATATCTTTGAATACGTCAGAATTGGGTTGATGCAAAGCACTTAGCGTATTAACGATACCCTTCTCTACGGCATCAATCAGATATTTCCGCTTGGTTTCGTTAACCAACGGAGGTGTCAGTTTGGCATCGGTATCAAATCCCAAACACGCTTCGTCGCTTTTAAACAGATGATGGATTGCCACGTCACACCCGACCTGAATCCCTTCATCGGCTGCATTGGCAATCAATTCAATCGCCCGAGGCTCCGTTACGCTTTTAAAGACGATTTTAATACCGAAATGCCGGGCTATTTCAATCATGGAAGCGATGTGGACAATTTCCGACATAGGTGAAATGCCCGGCAAGCCCAAACGTCCGGCCACCGCACCTTCCGCCATTACGCCACTTTCGGAAAGACTTTTATCCTCGGCTTTGTAAAAAAGGGTTTTATCGGCCATTTTGACGTATTGAGCGATCCGGCTGATCAGGTTATAGTCGCTGATGGTCGACATGTCGACGGCAACGGAACCTTTTTTCAGCATAATGGCTATATTGCTGATGGCTCCGGCTTCGTTAAGTGCACTGACCGCCGATTCAAGGGTGGCTCCGTTTGGAAGGCAGCGATGTTTTTGTACAAACTCCGACGTAATGACATTATCGACACGGGGGGTACTGTCACCGGACACAACTGCGGTTGTTACTCCCCCCTCCAGTGCGTGACGGGCGAGTGATTCCAGATTTTTTCCATTGAGTTGCGCATCCTTCACGCGAACATTCGTATCAATCAGTCCCGGAAGCAGATAACATCCGCTAGCGTCGATGACCTCCTCGTCTTCCAAATGATCGCCGATCTCGACAACGACTCCGTTTTGTATCCGTACATCGCCGGAACGTTCACCATAGACGTCGCAGATAATTGCACCGGAAATGACCATAGTTACTCCTCTTCGCTATAATTGCGATATTCTAATCAAAGAAACGTTTAAAAAGGGTAAGTATGGCTAAATTCGTCCTCTTTTTACTTCCGATCTTGCTTTACGGATCACATGACCTCTATTCCGAAGGGAAGAAACTCTACTTTGAAAAAGGGTGCAGCAGCTGCCACGGAGTTTCAGCCAGCGGTTCTAATCAATACCCTTCTCTGGCATACAGACGAAAAGAGTTTCTCACCCACCGATTGCAGCAATTCCGTTCACGTATCGGTGAAAATCAGCAATCGCAGATGATGATTCCGTTCGCTACCGGATTAAAAGACGGCGATATCGATGCAATTACAACGTTTTTGAGCACGTTCAAAGAAAACGGCAGCACCTATAAATACGATTTCTCGATACGGGGAGACGGAGGATCATGAAACTATTAATTAGCGCTCTGGAGCATTCAGCCAATATCCATTTGTCGTATCTGCTCAAGGAGCTGGGCACCGATGTCCAGCTATCGGGAATCTTCGACGCTTCTTTAGGAGAGAGTATCGTTGATCTGCGCGCCACATCCATCATGGGATTCGTAGACGCGTTGAAAAAACTGCCGTTTTTTTTCCGTCTCAAAAAGCAGATGACGGAGATGGCCGGCGATGCCGATAAAGTTTTGCTGATTGACTCATCCGGCTTCAATCTCCCCCTCGCCAAAGCGATCCGAAAACGCTATCCCGACAAAGAGATCGTTTATTACATTCTTCCCCAGGCATGGGCATGGAAAAAAAAGCGGATCCCTGTTTTGGAGCAAACCATCAGCCGTCTCGCGTCCATACTTCCGTTTGAACCGGATTATTACTCTGCAACGGCACCTATCGAGTATGTAGGGCATCCGCTTCTTGATGAGATCACTCTCCAAAAATCCGATCTGTCTCCAAGTGGAAAAATCACCTTCATGCCCGGAAGCAGACCCGGTGAGATACGTTCTTTGATGCCGGTTTTTAAAGAACTGCGAAAAAAACTCTCCGCAGAAGCGTTGCTGGTGATCCCCCCTCACTATGATGATACGAAGATTGCCGAACTATATGGCGATATTTCGGACTTTCGCATTGTTCATAACGCGCATGAAACACTGGCTTCTTCGGATTTTGCCTTCATATGCAGCGGTACGGCAACGTTGGAAGCGGCATTGATCGGAACACCCTTCATTCTTGCCTACATAGCCAAACCGCTCGATTACGCAATTGCCAAGCGTCTGGTCAAACTCGAATTCGTCGGTCTGGCAAACATCTTGTTTTCTTACCGCTATCAACGTCCGCTCCATCCGGAATTTCTGCAAGATGCAGTTAATGCGGAAAACCTGTATAATACTTATACTAAAATGGATAAAGAAAAATTTTTCAATGATGCCCGCAAGCTTCGAGAACTTCTGGATCACGGTAGCGCAAAACGGGTCAGTGAAATAATCAAGGAATAGTGAATGTTGAGAATCTTTTCGTGGATGAAATCGTCATTTGTCCGTTTCGTGGATGAACGTGTCATCCCTTATATTTTTACCCTTTCAGACGAACCCATGTTGTTTCGGGATCTTCTGAAAACCAATAAAATGTATCAGGACGGATTAAAACTGGAAGGGAAGATTCCCGGATTTCGTATGAGTGTCGGACGCAGTTATATCGTTTTCATCGCGTTTTGGCATCTGATCATTCTTCCGGCGTCTGCTATTATGCACTCCAAACTGGCAAAAATCGACTGTCATTTGCTAATGATTATGGCAATATTATTTACGGGGATGTTTTTCGCCACCTACGCCATTTTCAAAGAGTATCTCATTGACACCGTTGCTTTAAAAATCATCAAAAACGGATGGGAAACCCACTTCCCCCATTTTGATTATGACCTTCATACCAAAGAGGTAGCCAAGATATATTCAGAAGCCATTGAGAAAGAAGTTCCCCATAAAAACCTTCAACTCTATATTCTTGACCGCCTCGTTACAACGGCCAAATAAAACCTGTTTACTATTTCCCGCCGGCTTTACGCAAAATCCCCAAAAAGGTGGGGATATTGGCGGCGCCGTCATGGCGTCCCACTTTTTTCCCATTTGCATCCATAAAATAAAACGTCGGCGTCCCGATGTACGACAATCCGTCCGGTATGAAATCGTTGTGAATATCCAGATGAACCGGTACATAGCGTTTGTGAACATCATCGGTAACGGTTTTTTCTTCAAAAACGATATCGTTCATGTAATCGCATGCCGGGCAATCTTCTTTTGAGAGCATTACCATCACCTGCTTTTTCTCTTTTTTCGCCTGTGCAAAAGCGGCATCGTACGATGATGCCCATTTCAGTTCAGCAAACGACGACGTAACGACCAAAGCTGCGGCCAATGCTATTTTCAACATAGTTATTTTCCTTTGAGAGTATTGATATGGGAAAGAAATTCGTTCGGTTCTTTAAAACCGACAATATCAGCCGTTTTTTGACGATTTCCTTCTTCGTCAAAGAACAATATGGCGGGAGGACCGAAAATGCCGTATTTGGAACTGATCGTTTTCGACGCATCGTCATTTTTGGTCAGATCTACCTGCACCAGCACAAAATCGTCCATTGCCATTTTGACGCTTTCATCACTGAACGTTTTTTCTTCCAATTCTTTACACGCCGTACACCAATCGGCATAAAAATCGACCAAGAGACGTTTCCCGCGGTTTTTTTCCAAAAGAGCATTCAATTCTTCTTCCGAAGTTATTTTGACAAATTGTTTATGATCCTTCGCAAGCTGGCTTTGAACCTCTTTTCCTTTCACAAAAGGGTCGAGAGGATGAAGCGGATCGTGTGCTCCGGCCATACCGCCTGCAAGCAAAGACAAACCGTATAGAAGAACAATGATTCCGATCGCTTTATTGTTGGCCTGAAGGGTCCACGATCCGCGATGTTCCAAGGGTTCTAGCGCTCCCATATTGACGGCAATAAAAACCGCCAACGCACCCCATAACAAAAGCGTAATGTTTTCATCCAGAACACGGCTGATCATCCAGATCGCAATGCCGATCAACATAATGCCGAAAACAGATTTGACGATATCCATCCATGCACCCGGTTTCGGCATAAATTTACCGGCCGTTGTCCCAACGGCGAGCAACGGAATCCCCATACCGATGCTAAGGGCAAAAAGGGCTACACCGCCCAACAGGGCATCTCCGGTTTGACCGATATAGATCAAAGCTCCCGCTAGCGGAGCGGCAACGCACGGACCGACAATGAGCGCGGAGAGAAAGCCCATAATAGCAACTCCGATCACTCCCCCTTTTTGACCGCTCAGTCTGGAAATTCTCGATTGGATGAAATTAGGGACCTGTAATTCATAAACGTCAAACATGGACAATGCCAAAACAACGAAGATTAGAGAGAAAAGAGTTATGATCCACGGCGTCTGAAACGCCGCTTGCAGATTCGAACCGAACAATCCGGCCAAAACCCCAGCAATCGTGTAGGCAACCGCCATTGAGAGGACATAAACCGTCGATAGCCAAAATGCGCGTTTACCGCCGATCCCCTCACCCTGTGCAACAATAACGGAGGAAACAATCGGTATCATCGGAAATACACACGGCGTAAGTGCCAATAAAAGTCCGAATCCAAAAAAGCTTAATACGATGAAACCGATATTCCCGCCCCGTATCACCTCCGCGATCTGATCGGTTTCATTCTCCGTCTGTGCACTCGGTTGAACCGAAGTATCAGGTGCATTCACCTCTGCCGTACTGTCTGAAGCTTTGCCGAGCGTTTCTTCAGTTTTTGTCCCGGTTATCCCATCCGCGTCAACGGTTATTTTTAATACCTTTTCCTGCGGTTCATAACATAGTCCCGCTGCTGAGCACCCCTGGTACGAGAGCTTGACCGATACGGTCCGTTCTCCGGTGATGTCGGTGTTTTTTGAAAGTTTGATCTTAATCCCCGGAGATTTTTCAAAGACCTGTTCGCCCTCATGATCGACGGCATCGCCCATTGAGATTGATTGGAAATCGATGCCGTCTTTTGGATCGGCATCTTCGATTTTCAATTTATCCTTGTAGATGTAAATCTGATCTCCCAGATCAATCTCCACTCCGATTGTCGAAGGATCAATACTCTGTATAGAGGGTTTAAAAGCCTCATCAGGCTGAAGGAATCCAAATCCGAACAAATTGAGTGAAATAAGCAGAGAAAATAGATAACGCATCGAACGCCCCAAAAAAATAATCGACAATTGTAGCGCATTTATCTGTTGTAAAACTCATATCCGAAGGTTGTTCAAGTTTTTCAGCTAACTCATAGGCTCGACTGCTACACTTCCTCATTTCCTACATAGGAGTAGCCCATGTCCAATCGACTCGCGCTGGAAGATTCCCCTTATTTACAACAGCATAAAGACAATCCGATCGACTGGTATCCCTGGTGCGATGAGGCTTTTGAAAAGGCCCGAACCGAACATCGACCCGTTTTTATTTCCATCGGGTATAGCAGTTGTCACTGGTGCCACGTCATGGAGCATGAAGTATTCGAAAACGAAGAGATCGCCCGTTTCGTCAACCGACACTTCGTCTGTATCAAAGTAGACCGTGAAGAGCGTCCCGACATTGACAAACATTATCAGGAACTTCACCAGCTCCTCAACCGTCGTAGCGGCGGATGGCCTCTTTCGATCTTCTGTACTCCGGACAATAAGCCGTTTTACGCCGCTACCTATATTCCTCCCTACAATCGTGAAAGAATGATGGGATTTAGCGAATTGACCGGCATTATTGCCCAAAAAGTTACTGAAAACGATGAGAAACTTTTTCAGAATGCCGACGAAATCGTCTCCTATTTAAAACCGAAAAACGAACCGGTTCAGGCAACCGCACTGAACGAAAAAATCATCCGCCAATTTACCCTGCAAGCGATACACAACTACGATGAAGAAAACGGCGGCTTCTCCAACGCACCGAAATTTCCGCACGTATCCACCCTCAACACCCTTATGGACATTGATCGCCTAAGCCATGATCCGGACGTGCGAAAGGTCGTTTGCCATTCACTTGATCAAATGGCCCTTGGGGGAATGTACGATCTTATCGACGGCGGTTTTTGCCGTTACAGTACCGACGCGTACTGGCTAGTTCCCCATTTCGAAAAAATGACCTACGACAATGCCCTGCTCTGTTCTTTGTACGCCAAAGCCGCCGATGTGTACGACAATCCGTTTTACCGGACGATTGCCCGAGAGTGTGCCGATTTTATGATCGGTTTCATGATGGAGAACGATCTGTTTTATAGTGCCAGCGATGCCGACAGCGACGGAGGCGAAGGGGAATATTTCGTCTATTCCTATGACGAAATTCTTCAGGCCCTGAATGCATGCGGTATCGAAAACATATCCGAAACCTGTGCTCGACTCGGCGTCACCGAAGAAGGAAATTTCGAAGGAAAAAACATTCTGCGGCTGACCTCGACGGAACGCCCGGAATGGTTTGAAGCTTTACGACTGAATTTACGCACATTGCGTCAACAACGCCAATATCCGTTCATCGACCGCAAAGTGATTACGGCATGGAACGCCATGATGATTCACGCGCTTTTTACCCTTGAAGATGATGTATACCGCCTGCAGGCCATTCGGAGTTTGGAACAACTTCGATGCAGTATGATCGTGAACAACACCCTAAAACATTCTGCACTGATACACAAAGAGGCAAAAATCGATGCGTTTTTGGAAGATTACGCCTACTTCTGCTCGGCTTTACTGGAAGGATACCGCCAAACGCTTGACTCCGGCTATCTTGTCGATGCACAGCGCTGGGCCAATAAAGCACTTGAACTCTTTTACGAAAAGGGCAAATGGTATTTCAGTCGCGGCGCCTTTACCACGGAAGGGGAAATTGATGACGGAACCTATCCGAGTTCGGTTGCCGTCATGGTTGACGTACTGTTATCACTCGGACTTCTCATCGATGAAAAGTACCGCCATTTTGCCTTCAAAACACTCGAATATTTTTCACTCAAACTAATGAAAACACCGGTTTATTTCCCGCTTCTGACCCTTCAGGCCATTCGTTACCTGCATCCCGAACGGATTGTCAAGGCTCCTCTCCCGATGTTACAGCAATTGACTAAAACACGTCCCTATCCTTTTCTCCTTTTCAAAGACGATGCTACATTGAATACGTTCATGATATGCGGAGAAAACAGCTGTTTTTCGAATGTCGATGACCCGGAGCAACTTGACGAATCAATCCAAGCAACGATATAATCAAAACAAAGGAAGGAGTGATACATGGGTGCAAAAAGTTCAATGGCCAGAAGCGAAATTTCCGAAACCGAAGTGATCGATGAAATAGTGCATGAAGATCGCCGTAAAAGCGATGAAGAAAATGAAAACGAACGCCGAAAGCATACCGGTGTAGAAGAGCGCCTCCCGGTTTGGGTTAAAAAATCGGTACTTGAATACGAAGCCGAACTTAAAAAGCTTCAGATAGAACTTCTAAAGCTCCAAAACCATGCCAAAGAAAGAGGTTTAAAAATCCTTTTGATTTTTGAAGGGCGCGATGCCGCGGGGAAAGGGGGAACCATCAAACGGATTACCGAACATTTAAATCCCCGCGGTGCCCGCGTGGTTGCTCTCGACAAACCTTCTGACGTCGAAAAAACGCAGTGGTATTTTCAGCGCTACGTACAACACCTCCCCAGTGCGGGTGAAATCGTCCTTTTTGACCGGAGCTGGTACAATCGTGCCGGCGTCGAACCGGTCATGGGATTTTGTACCCCCGAAGAGCATCGCGAATTTCTGGTAGAAGTTAGCGAATTCGAACGGATGCTTGTCAATTCCGGAGTTATCCTCTTTAAATTTTACTTTTCCGTATCCAAAAAAGAGCAGGCACGCCGTTTTAAAGAGCGGAAAACCGATCCTCTCAAACAATACAAACTCTCCCCCGTCGATGCCAAATCGCAGGACTTGTGGGACAAATATACCGATAACAAATATCTCATGCTCAAAGCATCGCATACGGGAACGGCTCCATGGATTATCATCCGCTCTGACAACAAGAAAAAAGCCCGTATCAACTGCATCAAACACATTCTCTCGAGTATCCAGTACCCGACAAAAAACCAACCCGATTTGCAAACATCCAAAAAAGTATTGATCTGGGGAGATGAAGAAATTAAACTGATGGAAACGGCCAAGGCGCTGAAACACCATACTGATTTCAATGAAAAAGGGTAATGTTGATAAAGGCGTACTGTGCCACGCCTCTTTTAGGTAAAGGAAAAAGTTCAGAACATTTTTTTTGTTCTGAACAGAGGAATCAACTCAAAAAATCCAAAATCTCTTTTTCGATGTTCTCTTTATCAATCACGCTCGATTGGACGACCGGTTTTCCGAACAATTCACGTATCATTGCGGGGATCGGTGTTTTGGCCATTTTGGCAATCGATTCAAGTGCATCGATATCCCGTGCATCCGTTTCTCCACTCAAAGCATTGGCAATCGTCGGAGAAAATTTGGTCCACTCCGCCGTTGAGTAGACAATTGTTTTGATCGGCATTGTAGCGCATCGGTCATAGGCTTTGAAACAGGTAGCCGTATGCGGGTCCATCAGATATCCGCCGTCGAAGGCTTCTTTGATGTACCCTTTCCCTTCCGCACCGTTACAGTAATCGGCTGAAAACAAAGATTGAAGCTTCATGGTCTCATCGTCATCCAACGCATAAAATCGTTCCGCTTCCAAACCTTTCATCAACTCTTTGGTCCGTTCCGGCCCGAACAGATCAAACAAAATTCTCTCGACGTTACTGGAGATCAGAATATCCATTGCCGGGGAAGTTGTCGGGACAACGTGTTCTCCGCGTAAATCGTATTTCCCGGTGTTGATCAAACGCGTTAAAACATTGTTTTCATTCGATGCGATAATGATTTTTTCAACCGGAAGCCCCATTTTGTATGCATAATATCCACCCAACGCGTTTCCGAAATTTCCGCTCGGAACATCCAGATATACTTTCTCCCCCATCGTGATAACGTTCTGACGCACCAGTTCAAGGTAGCTGTGGAGATGATAAATGATTTGGAAAATGATGCGTCCGAAATTGACCGAATTGGCTGCAGAAAGGGAAATGTGCTTCTCTTTGAGGGTATCTTTGAATTTCTGAGAACCCAAAAGGCGTTTAAGAGCGCTTTGCGCATCGTCAAAATCCCCTTTGATTCCGATTACTTTGAGATTGCCGGCATCTTCGGTCACCATCTGCAGGCGCTGAACATCCGATGTACCGCCGTCCGGGTAAAGACATGCAACCCGGACATTCGGACGGTTTTTAAACGTTTCGAGTGCCGCCGGACCGGTATCTCCGCTCGTAGCCGCTAAAATCAGATACTCTTCACCCCGTTTTTGGGCAATAGACGACAATACAATTCCAAACGGCTGCAAAGCCATATCTTTGAACGCACGGGTCGGTCCATGATACAGTTCACTCACGTAGAGGTCCTCACGGACCTTCACGACCGGTACCGGATTGACCGGATCATCGAATTTATCGTAAAGCGATAACGCTTCATCAATCACCGATGCATCGATATCGATTGCAAGCGTCGTCAATAAATCTTTAGCCAGTTCTTTGTATGAAGAAGCCAGATGCTTTAATAAAAAAGCTTCTCCGAGTTCCGGAAGCGCTTGGGGAACATACAATCCGCCAAATGACGCAATCGGACTTAAAATCGCATCCGAAAACGTAATTTCCAACGGATGTTTACCGTCATTGCCGCGAGTTTCTATAAATTTCATCGTTCCACTTTTAATTTTTTGTCCAATTATACCAAACCGCCTCTCATCCATGGCTTAGAAAGGAGTCCGACCTTGTCAATCTACTCAGTAATTACTTGTTGAAAAAACAATCTTGTGAAATTCATTAATCGCTCCTACGCTATAATTCCCGTAAAATCTACCATGTAATGCAGTCCGTTTCAGTGAATAGAAATATTGAAAAAATAGTTGTAGCAACCGTATTGGCAACATCCCTCTATAGCTCTGATCTTGGCTATACCAATTCTTTCAACTTTGCCAATATGAATGGAATGTGTTCGGATACCTTCCCGAAATCCGTTCTCGACCGTAACGGGTGTTTTCGCAGTACATTAATGTTTACGTCAAGATTCGAACTCCCTTATCTGGACGTTCCGACCGATATTGACTATAAAATCAAAAAAGACACCGATATCTCATCCGCTTATCTGACGGCCAAATACTCGCTCGAAAACATTATCGTCAAATTCCTCGGAAACTATCAATACAACAGTCTCTATCCCGATAGCAGCTATGGTAATACAACGCTATCCGTCGGATATCATATTGATCCAACCGATTCAATCGCAATATCGGTTACCGAAATTGCCTCGTTTCCCTTCGGTAATACGGGGGATTACAATATTCCGACCTATACCAGTATCCTTGATTTGCGCTATCGCCTCACGCCGGAATACGACTTGTTTGATACCATTGGGTATACAATGTATTCAAATACCCAAATACAACCAATGGCTCCGTATCAAAACACCTACAGATTTCAAAGCGGATTTCGCTATAAAAATGATCCAAAATTCTCCGTATCCACTTCCTATCGTGAAGAAACATCCAAATATCAGGATATTCCAAAAGATTCGAATGTCAATTTGAATTGTCGTTATAAATTTACAAAACAACTTAATACGGATTTAAACGTTAGCCAGGGAATTATCTCCGGTGCAAAAGGCGAACAATATTCCATGAGTCTAAACTACCAATTTTGATTATTTGGCGATTTTTATGCGGAATATAATATTATCAAAAGTTGTGCGGAATAAAAAGATTTAAGAAAGTATGGTGCGCTCGACTGGATTTGAACCAGCACACCTCGCGGCACTAGAACCTGAATCTAGCGTGTCTACCAATTTCACCACGAACGCATATGACAAATAAAAGAGATGAAATTATAATTAAATATGCAAAAAGCCAGCTTAAAAGCCAACTTTTTAAAGGGTGATTTGGGTTCCGACTCCGTCTGATGTAAAGAGTTCCAGCAAAATGGCATGTTCGATTCGGCCATCGATAATATGCGCTTTTTTAACCCCTCCGTCAACGGCCTCAAGACAGGCATCGACCTTCGGAACCATACCGCCGATGATCGTCCCGTCTTTTTTCAACGTTTCGACCTCTTCTTCGCTCAACGTCGATAACAGCTCTTTCTCTTTATTCAAAACACCCGGCGTATCGGTCATAAAAATAACTTTGCAAGCCCCGATGGCTGCGGCAACGGCCGATGCCGCCAAATCCGCATTGATGTTGTATCCGGGATGTCCGACAACCTCATCCGATCCGATCGGTGCGATTACCGGAACGAACCCTTCTCTTAATAAGTTATGAATTACATCCGATTTGACATCGCTCACTCTTCCGGTCAAACCGAATTTTGCCTCGTCTTTCGGTTTGGCTCTTAAGAAATGGGCATCTTTACCGCTGATACCGATTGCTTTGGCTCCGTATGAATTAAGAAGTGAAGTAATCTCTTTGTTAATTTCTCCGCTTAATACCATCTCGACAATACGCATAACTTCCGGCGTACTGACCCGTTCACCGTCGATAAATTCGGTAGGAATTTTCAAATCGTTCAAAAGCTGACTGATACGGCTTCCCCCTCCATGCACAATCACGACTTTGACACCGACAAGATGGAGCAAAACGATATCTTGGGCAAATTTTGCTTTTAAGGCTTCGGAGGTCTGTGCCGACCCGCCGTACTTGATAACGACGATCTCATCCCGAAATTCTTTGATGAACGGCATCGCATCCATCAAAGTCTTGACGGTTTCTATTTTTCGTTGCATAAACGTATTCCTTTATCGTAGAGGTAATGCTCTCATCCACCTGTAAAGAGAGCTTTAATACAGAGTATTCAAAACCATAAGACGCTATTTTAACCAAGTCTTTCTCAGTAACCAATAAGCTTGTTGCACCGCTTTTGTCGAGAATCTCGCGAAGTTCTCGTTCCGTAAAAAAATGGTGATCCTCAAAATAGATTTTATCCATTACCTCCGGTAAATACGGGTCCAGTCTCTGCGGCCTTGCGATTGCGGTCACAAGCACCATCTTGGAGGTTGGATTTTCTATTTGGACATATCGGGAAAACTCGACACTCTCCCGCACGGGAACGATCTGTTTCCCGGGCCATAACTTTTCACGATAGGGACCGCTTGGAAGACAAAAAGAATTAACCGTCGGAACATCAATCAGTAAATCAAGTTTTTCTATTTGATGTTTGCCGTATCCATCATCCAGAAAAACAACTTCACACCCCATTTCCCGGGCTTTTTCAATTCCCGCTTCCCGTTTTTCGGAAACAATCACAATCGCATGCGCGAGTGATCGGGCATACAGCATTGCTTCATCCCCACTGGTTTGCGTATCGCATAAAATTTGACGCTCTTCTTTGACGACTACCGTCCCTCTACTTCTCCTTCCGTAACCTCGAAGGACAATCGCCGGTTTGTCAAATTTTTTTGCCAATTCCAGAATCAGAGGCGTTTTACCGCTTCCGCCAACGGTCAGGTTTCCGATACTGATAACCGCAATATCCATCGATTTTGGCGTTGCAGACCGATAACGAATATATGCGGCTGCGCAATACAGCATACTTATCGGAAAAAGAAGATAAGAAATTACCTGCTGGGCGAATGAGGGATTATAGAGATACCGCTCCGCCCACTCTATCCAGTGCCGCTTCAAACGCGTGTCGAAGCCACATCCAAAATTGCATCACAGATTTCATCCACCTCATCATCACTCAATGCCGCATAGTTTGGAATGGAGAGAACTTGTTGATAACTTCGCAACGCGACCGGAAAATCATTGACACGCAACGAATATTTGGCTTTATAATAGCTCAACAAATGGAGCGGAATGTAATGCAATCCGCATTCAATCCCTCTCGCCGAAAGTTCACGTGCAAACGAATCACGATTTTTATCTACTTTAATGATATAGAGCGAATAGGCGTGTTCTTCCCCCGCAACCGGAAGTTTGATATGCGGTGCCTCTTCCAAGCGTTCATTGAAAACCGATGCGATCTCTTTTTGTCTTTCGACGATATCGTCTTGTTTTTCCAACTGTACGAAAATCGTAGCGGCATCCAACGGACTGATCATGTACTGGCTTCCGATATCGGTGACGTCGTAAATATACCCTAGCGATTCTTCATCGACAACCATCGCATGCCGTCTAAGTAACCGTGCCCGCTCAATAATCTCCTCATCGTCACTGACCAGCATTCCTCCGTTGCACACATTCTTGCGTAAATGCGGACTGAAATCAAAACAGGTTATGTCCGCACCCGTGGAACCGATTTTTTTCCCGTTATACGTTGCACCCAAAGCGTCAGATGCATCTTCAATCACTTTGACATCGTACGTTTTACCGATTTCATACAAACGTTCCAAATCGACACTTTGCCCTGCGATGTGGGATACAATAACCGCTTTTAGTTTTTTGGATTTATTTTCGGCAAGATACGCTTCCAGCTTGTTTAAATCGATATTGAAAGTATCGGGATCAATATCGATAAAAATCGGTTCCGCATCGAAATGACGTACAACTTCCGGGAGTGACGGAAACGCATTGATTGAACACAGAACTTTATCTCCCCGTTTCAAATCGATGGCAAGCATCGCCAGATGCAATGCCGCAGTCCCGTGAGAGGTTGCCAAAGCATACGATGCACCGATATACGATTCAAATGCGGCTTCAAGGTCTTCGACTATCGCCGGAGCCTCACCGTCTAACACTTCATCGATTTTTTCACGTTCATCTCCGCCAACTTCGATACGGTAAAATGGAATACTCATCTATTTTCCTTTATAAAGTGATATCTCTTGGATAATTAAAATCATGGTTGACCGTTCTTGAGGTCAATTTGGCAATGACCGGCATCCGCCGTTTAAACTGGTTTTTATAGATCCGTCCAACGATCATCCCGACCATCTTTGGGTCTTCTCCGTCAGCTACCATCTCTTCAAGGGTATGACGTTCCTCAACGTAACGTTTAAGTACGCGATCAAGATCGCTATACGGATAACCAATTTCGATTTCATCGCTTTGTCCGGCCCACAAATCGGCCGAAGGGGGTTTTGAAACAATGCTTTCGGGAACATCAAGATAGTGCGCCAATTCGAATACTTCGGTTTTGTACAAATCCCCTATCGGATTGATCGCACTGGCCAAATCGCCAAACAGCGTACCGTAACCAAGCATCAATTCACTTTTATTGCTTGTCCCTAAAACCAAAGCCCCTTCGCGCGCAGATACATCAAACAGTGTCGTCATTCGCAGACGAGCAGAAAGATTTCCGATCCGCAATGCGGACATCTGCGAATGTTCATAAGCACGAAGCATCGCCTCGATACTTATCGTCTCCGAACGAATTCCGAAACGTTCGCACAATTCGTCCGCATCGTCCAGGCTCGACTGCGAAGAGTAATGGGAAGGCATTTTGATGCACAATAAATCGTCTTCGAACACGCGGTGCGCCAATACGGCGACTACCGCCGAATCCAAGCCTCCGCTCAATCCTACAACCACTTTTTGCAAACCCGTTTTACGCACTTCACTGCTTAAAAAACCGGTCAAATACCGACTGATCAATTCGTATTTGGCCACCGTCTTACCTTCCGTTTTCATTAACATTTTGCATTATAACTCAATTTAATCATAGAATCGTTAACATCGATTGGAAGCAATTCGTTCCAACTCCCCTTTGGCGAATCCGGCTTGCGTCCTTGCCGTACAATTCACTTCAACTTTACGGGGAAAACTGCGCGGATAATAGCGTTCGACGATGTCAAAATAAATATGATCTTTCTGCTCGCTGCCAGAACAAGCCCTTTCAAACCATTTGTCACCTTTTCGGACATGATCGACCTCTTCCTCCAAGATAACGTTCAGTGCCCCAATCATCCGTTGTATAAATACATCATCCCGGTATGCATTTAGTTTTCGCAGTATTTGCGGTGTAGCGTCCAACCCGTTGGCTTCGAGATACCTCGGTACTATGGCCATTCGTTCCAATAGCGTTAACGTTCGCATCGATGCCTCAAACAATGCATTATGAACGCTAAACTCTCCGTAATAACTACCGCATTCACGTAAAAGAGTCTCAATCATTTCAAAGTGATTGACTTCGTCTTCGGCCACTTTGAGCCAATCTCGCTCAAATTCTTCACCCTGTTCCCGGAAACGGTAAACTGCATCCAATGCCAAATCTATCGCACTGTATTCAATGTGAGCAATCGCGTGCAGCAATAATGCCTGTCCCCGCTGCGTATCGAGCCTGTTACGTCTTGGGACATTTTTTGGATCGGATATCTCGCAGTATGCCGCATAGGACGGAGCGTTAAAAATTCGGGGAACGGATTTTACGTCACGTTCGAGCTTGTCGCTGTGATACCGGGTATAAAAAGATCGAAACAGAGTGATTTTATCTTTCGGTCGTTCTGCCGTTAAAATCGATTCAAGTGTTGAGTATAGTTCCATGCCTGCTATTATGATAAAATTTTACTAAAAATAGTGCCAAGGGACTTCGATGGAAATTCTAAAAAAAGCTATGGGGCCGTACCAAACCAACTGTTACATCGTCCGGATCGATGGAAAAGAGATTATCATCGATCCGGGTGTCGGAGCCGTAGAGTGGGTTGTCGCCAATGTAAGCCGGCCTATCGCCATTTTGAATACCCATGGACATTTTGATCATGTTTGGAGCAATCAGGAGTTAAAGGAAAGGCTCAACGTTCCCCTCTATACCCCTAAAGAAGACGTATTTTTATTACAGAGCAGCTCCTGGATGCCGGGATTGCCTCCCTCCACCCCCGATATAGAAGTCGACGGCGACCAAACCCTCTCTATACAAGGGATCGAAGTGAAATTTCACCATTTTCCGGGTCATTGCCCCGGTTGTTCGATGATCGAAATCAACGGTGTCTTTTTCAGTGGAGATTTTTTATTCCAAAACTCGATCGGACGGGTCGACTTCCCCTATTCCGATCCGGATGCGATGAAAGCAAGTCTACAGAAATTTGCCGCGTATACGGATAATCTTCCCCTCTATCCCGGACACGGCGAAGCGACCTCCGTTCGTGCCGAGCAACGCCATATCGGTTACTGGCTCCGATCAATCTGAGGTTTTCATCCCTTTTTCAATATTTTTGATAAGGTCCAGGCGCAATACGTGGTGTTCCGTCACCACCGTTTTGAAATCCCCCTCGAATACTTTGACATCAAGAACGTATCCCCGTACAGTGACGTTTCGTTTTCTCCCCTCTTTTTGGTGCTCGGTTGCTTCAAATACAACCGTATCCCCGACTCTGACCGGAGCAAGAAACAAGCAGTTACATGCGGCCAATACGACATTCGGTTCATTGACGGCTACCATGGCGGCATAATCGGCCGCACTAAACATAAATCCCCCATGTACCAATCCTACCTCATCCGCCCGCATCGTATCGACGGTGTCTAGAGAAACCTTGGCATACCCTTTGTCAAGTTTGACGATATCACCGCTGTATAACGAATTGATTTTCAAATGGGTATTTAAGATAATCGGATTATTATTATTGATAAACTGTGATAATTCTTCTTTTTCGATCTCTTCTTTTGCCATTTTTATTACCCTTTTTTCAGCCGTACATAGCCTCGTTTCGGCGCAGGATACCCCTCGACCGTTTTGCTACTATCGTCCGGATCAAGAAAATCTTCAAGACTTTGCGACTCAATCCAACCGGTTTTACGTTGCTCGCCGGATGTTGTTACCACACTTCCCAAAACTTCAAACGACTTAAATCCGGCTCTTCTGCACCAGTTTTCGAGCGCACTCAACGTCGGTACAAAATAGACATTAGTGATTTTTGAGTAGCTATCATCCGGGCACAGCGCATACGGCTCGTCACCGTCAATGATAAACGTATCAAGATAAACTTCGCCGTTTTCTTCCAACCCCTGCCGGAGTATCTTCAGCATCGCTACCGGATCGCTGCGATGGTATAAAACACCAAGGCAAAAAATCACGTCAAATTTTTCTTCGTAATACGGCAGATGTTCTACCCCGAGCAATTCATACACAATCTCGGTCTGGGCAAAACGGTTGATAAAGTCAAACTGCGTTTTAAACAAAGCGGATGGATCGAATCCAACCACTTTTTTGGGGCGGTCTTCCAAAAAACGGAACATATAATAGCCGTTATTGCATCCGATATCGGCTACTTTTTTATTGTGCAGATTGAAATGGGGACGAAGAAAATTATATTTCAGATTGCTGCGCCATTCGGTATCGACAAAAAGCCCGAAAAGGTCAAAGGGCCCTTTCCTCCACGGCATCATCATCCGTGCGACCTCTTCAATAGCATCCAAATCGACTGAATCACTTGTTTTCAAGGCCACCGTATCACCAAGTTCCAACGTCGCTTGTACCGGTTCCAAACGTTCGATCGCTTCCCGGAGCGGAGCAATGTTTTTCCATTTCATCCATCCGAGCCGTTCTTCCCGAATCGCATTGAGATCCATAGTTCCCCCTTCTTAAAACGGAAATTTTAACAATCTTTCGATAAAATCGCTTCATGCGAATTGAAAAAAAAGCCACCCTTATCTCTAGTACCGTTGCCTTTACGCTGGTTGCCATTAAATTAAGCGTCGGAATTATCAGCGGATCGGTCGCCGTTCTCGCATCGGCTATCGATTCTTTACTCGACCTCGTCGTATCCGCATTCAACTATTTTGCATTGCACAATTCCGAAAAAGAACCCGATGAAAAATTCAATTTCGGCCGACGGAAACTTGAGCCTCTGGCTGCGGTCATCGAGGGAACAATCATCAGTCTCTCTGCCCTATTCATCCTTTACGAAGCGATTTCCAAAATGGTACAAGGCAGCAGCATCAGCCATTTGGAAACGTCTTTGGCCGTTATGGGAGTTTCTATCGGTATGACGCTTGGACTCGTCCTTTTTTTAAAATACGTCGCTTCAAAAACCGGAAATATGGTTATTCAAGCCGATGCGCTCCATTATCAAACCGACCTTCTCAGCAACGGTGCCGTTCTGGTGTCTCTGGTCCTGATCGCCTGGACGGGATATTCCATCATCGATCCTGTACTTGGATTGGCCATTAGCGCTTATATGCTTTACTCTGCATTCCCATTGATCAAAGACGGTATTATGATGCTTCTCGATGCCGCACTCGATCCTGAAAGCGTTAACAAAATCGCCCGGTTGCTCAATGCCCAACTCGATATCAACGGTTATCACGATCTTCGTACCCGCCAATCAGGTTCGGAGATTTATATCAGCGTCCACGTAGTATTCAGTATCAGTACCTCTCTCTACGACGCCCATCGCGTAGGAGACAAAATCGAGTCTTCCATCCGGTCGTTATTTCCGGAGAATAACGTTTATTCCTTAATCCACCTCGATCCTTATGACGATTCTGATGTATCTCAAACAGAATAATTTTCAAATCTTTCTTTCATATCAATATCACTATAATTCATATTAAACATAAATAATTAATATAAAAAGGTGATTCTGATGATAAAGTCCCTAGCGTTGATTCCAGGCCTTATCTTCAGCAGCGGTCTACTGTATGCTGAAACAAACGAGAACGGCATTGCCGAAAAAGGAAACAGTGTATTCTCAACGGTTATACAAAAACTTGGAGGAGAAGTTAAAGCGCAAATGCAGCAAAACGGTCCCGTTCAAACCGTACGGTACTGCTCTGAACGCGCATTGGTATTGACCGATCAGATTGGAAAAGAGACAAATACAACCATTAAACGGGTCAGTATGAAAAATCGTAATCCGGTTAATGCGGCTGAGAAAGAGGAGCAAACGGTTTTACGTAACTGGGAACAACGTATTACACAAGGAGAACCGCTCCCTCCCTATGAAATCAAACAAGAGAAGAACAATAGCATATTCTATAAGCCTATCGTTATCAATAATGAAGCATGTTTGAAGTGTCATGGAGATCTTCCGGCCGATTCTGCCGTTTTAAAAGCGGTACATTCACTCTATCCGGACGATAAAGCGACAGGCTATAAAATGGGGGATCTTCGCGGGATGATGGTAATTACCATCCCCCGCTGATAGTGCTTTTAAGCGAAGCTCTGCTCGTTCAGAGCAACAAGCCTTCGTTCAAGCCTTTCAATCGCATTAATGAGTTTTTCGGAGATTGTGCGCAATTTATCATAATAGTCTTTTGCAATTTCTTGATGAAGCTGCGAGACTTTTTTACGCGTTCCAAACAACTTCGATAAAAACGAACGATCTTCGTCACTGAAATAGATACGAAAAATTTTCATATACACTTCATGTAGTTCCGTATGAAGCGTCTCAATTTCTTTGAGACAGTCCATACTCGGCATACGGTTCAACCGTTGCCCTTCACCGTAAAACCATTGTCCGAATTGGCAATCGGTATTGTAGACCGGAACCTGCTCTTTTTCAATCGGCAATCCTTCAATCAGAGAGCGGGCACGATTAACCCATGTCAAATGGGCCTTTTTAGCATTCTGAAGCTGTAATAGCGTCTCTTCTTTATTCATCGTCTACCCTTGTTTTAGCATGATAAAAAATGTTTTCAGAGTTATTATAACCTTTTGCCTATCACATTGTTATAATATTTTTCAATGATTTATCAATATTTAACGCGCATACTCCGTTACCCTGCTTTCGCGGATGACATTGACTTTGATTTCTCCCGGAAATTGTACCTTCTGGGAAATTTCTTCCGCAATTTCACGGGCAAGCAATGCCGTTTCATCATCGTTGACGCTTTGCGCGTTGACGATAACTCTCACTTCCCGTCCCGCATTAATCGCATACGCTTGTTTGACGCCGTCTTTTTGGGTCGCGATCTCTTCGATCTCGCTTACCCGACGCAAGAAACTTTCCAATACTTCTCTTCGTGCACCCGGGCGTGCCGCCGAAAGGGTATCGGCCGCACAAACCGCTGCACATTCGATACTCTTAATCTCTTCATAACCGTGATGCGCATAAATCGCGTTCAAGACAACGGGATCTTCGTTATACCGACGACACAATTCCGCTCCGATATCGACGTGACTTCCTCCGCTTTCCTGTGTTAGCGATTTTCCGATATCGTGTAACAAACCTGCCCGTCGGGCAAGTTTGGCATCCCCACCCATTTCAGCTGCCATCATTCCGGCCATATGGGCCACTTCAAGTGTATGGGCCAAAGCGTTTTGTCCGTAACTGGAACGATATTTAAGTCGTCCGATCAATTTGACCAGTTCGGGATGCATACCGGAAAGTCCCAATTCGAAAATGGTCTCTTCACCCTCGCGAAGAATCGATTCATCGAATTCTTCACACACTTTTTGATATACCTCTTCAATTCTTGCCGGTTGAATACGCCCGTCTTGAATCAGCAATTCGATCGTCCGTGTCGCGATCGCTCTACGGTAAAGATTGAAACTGCTGACAATGATAGCGTTTGGCGTCTCGTCGATAATGATATCGACACCGGTCACCATCTCGAGCGTTTTGATATTACGCCCCTCTTTTCCGATGATTCGTCCTTTGAGTTCGTCATCGTCAAGATGGATGATATTGATCAATCTTTCTGCGGCATATTCACCCGCAAAACGTGATGTCGCCTGCCCCAAGATATAATTGGCTTGCCGGCGAAGCTGCTCTTTGCTTTGTTCTTCCAGCTTTCTGAGCTCTCGTGCAAACTCAAGACGGCTGTTTTCACGAATCTGTTCCAGTAGGATCGTTTTGGCTTCAATCGCCGAAAGTCCGGCTCTCTCTTCCATGATCACCTGTAATCGGTCAGTTTTTTGGCGGTAGTCTTCTTTTAATTTCTCCAAAGCCCGTTCGTTGCGTTCGATGTTGAGTCGCCGGTTTTCAGTCGCCGCTCGCTCACCCGAAAGTTTTTCCGTTTCCAATTTATGGAACTGTTCAAACTCCCGCTCCATTCGCTGAACTTTTTCTTCACGCGTCAAGAAGCTTTGTCTGACCTCTTCATACGCATTGTCATACCGTTTTTGAGCCTCTTTTTCGATCTCTCTGGATCGTTCCGAAGCCCGTTCAAGAATCATCTGTGCCTCATTCTCAATAGCTTTGGCTTTTGCCTTGGCCTGTTCGAGGTAAAAATCAAAATGGGCGGCTGAAATCTTTTTTGAAATTAAAAAACCGACTACTCCGCTCAGGGTGGCAACGCCCCCCCCGACGAGTAGCTCGTTTAACATGATATTTCCTCACTCTATATACCTGCCGCGGCGTGATTAGCAAATCTGCGCGCACATCGTAATCGTCACATAAAAACCGTTTTGTTTTGCACTCTTGCGATTGTATAAAAATCGTATAAGGTCTTATTTTGAGAGTCGGGAAAAAACGGTCATACATACCCTTGCCGAAACCGACGCGGCCCAACGACCCGTCCACCCCCACGGCAGGAACTATAGCAACATCAATTTTATTTATTTTATATATTGTATCCCGTGGTTCAAAAATCCCGAAAGCTTTACGTTCCAACGGTAATCTTAATGGTACCATCTTGAAACTGACGCCTTCCATAAACGGTAAATAAACTTTTCGGACACACCTGTTCTCTAATAAAATCTTTCGTAAATCCGCTTCGAAGCCTAGCGGCCAATATCCCAAGACCGACTGCGGTTTCAATTGTTCCAGTACACGTTTCAAGGCTATTTGCACGTTCTTGTCCCGAATGTATTTTGTCCTCATCGACGATGTTTTCAATCGATTCAAACATTCGTTCCTAAAAGCGTTTTTGGTCACATATCAACCTTTATTCGATATAATGAACCCAATTTTATCCAAATTATGAAGGTCTTATGCGAATGCGTTTTTCTGCACTAATGATACCGTTGGTATCTTGCGCCCTGCTAATGACAGGATGTAATAAAGAATCGGCCGAGGAAGGGATGGTCTCGACGGCGGAATATTCCCTAAACGACACCCAGGGCAATAGTTATACCGTTGAGAAAAAAGGGACCAATTTCGAATTGGACGGAGCCAAAGACAAAGTCGTTTTATTCGATATTTTTGCAACATGGTGCCCGCCGTGCCAGGCCGAAGTGATGCATTTGGGTAATTTACAGAAAAAATACGGTGACGATCTGATCGTAATGGGAATCACCATCGAAGATGACAAAAGCAATTCCGATCTGGATGCGTTTCGTGCCAAATACCGGGGGGGAGATTATCGGATGGTCAACAAAGCCGATAACCAAGAATTTGCCCGGGCAATCGCATCAACCATCGGCGTCGGACAAAATTTCCCGATCCCGCTAATGGTTCTTTACAAAAACGGTGAATATATCACACACTATTCGGGTGCGACCCAAGAGGAGATTATGGATCACGATATCGCTCAGGCATTGGGGAAATAAGTATGTTCGGATTCATCAAAAAAGGGCTTCAAAAAACCATTGAAGCGATTAACGCCATTATCCCCGAAAAAAAAATCAAAATTGCCAAAGACGATCTTGAAAACATCCTTTTGGAAGCGGACATTGAATACGATCTTGTTGAAATCATCATGCGAGAACTCTATCAGGATGAAGTGACGCGTGAACAGCTGGAATCCAAACTTCTGGCTGCCCTAAGCCACACGCAAAATGCTCTTCCCCAATCTGCCGATAAACCGAACGTTACCCTCATCATCGGCGTTAACGGAGCGGGAAAAACGACGACGATCGCCAAACTGGCCAAACGTCATCTCGACAACGGTGAAAGGGTTATGCTCGGAGCTGGGGACACGTTCCGTGCCGCCGCCATCGAGCAGCTCACCCGATGGGCCGATAAACTGGAGGTTCCCATCGTCTCTTCCAGACAGGGACACGACCCTTCGGCGGTTGCGTACGATACGATCGAATCGGCCAAAGCCCGTGGTTTTGAGCAGGTGATCATCGACACCGCCGGACGGCTTCACACCCAAACCAATCTTGGCAACGAGCTCAAAAAAATCGTCCGTATCTGTGACAAAGCCCATCCGGGTTCACCACATCAAAAAGTGCTTATTCTTGACGGAACGCAGGGCAATTCTGCCATCGCACAAGCTAAAGCGTTTGACGAAATGGTCGGCGTGGACGGTATCATTATTACCAAACTTGACGGAACGGCCAAAGGCGGATCGGTCTTCAGCATTGCTTACGCACTGAAACTTCCGATTCTCTATATCGGAGTCGGGGAACAACCCGAACACCTCGTACCGTTTAACAAATTCGAATTTGTCGACGGAATCCTCGATGCCATTTTCGGAGAAAAAGCAGCCTAAAGCGGCTCTCTTTCTCTTCGATACAACCCTACGGACTGTTCCAAATCTTTTTTTCTTGTACAAAATGCAAAATACTTCCAAATAGCCCTATTTTATGGCTTATCAGTATTTACAGTCTATACTTACGTCAATTTTTTGCGGGGAGTATCTATGGCCAAGAAAAAAACAACCCTCTTCGAATGCCAGCATTGCGGCTTCACCACGCCCAAATGGATGGGGAAATGCACCAACTGCGGTGCTTGGGAATCTCTGATCGAATTGAATGAGCAACAGCAGGAAATCATCAAACTGACGACATCTTCTCCGGGCGAAAGAGCCAAAGCCAAAGAGATCACGAGTATCGTCGAAGAGACGACCGAACGGTTCAGCAGCGATGATGCCGAACTCGATATGGTTTTAGGCGGCGGAGTCGTCCCCGGTTCCCTCGTCCTGATCGGCGGAAGCCCCGGAGTCGGTAAATCGACTTTATTGCTCAAAATCGGTGCCAATCTTGCCCTACAGAACCGAAATGTTCTCTACGTCACCGGCGAAGAGAGTGAAGGTCAGGTCAAACTGCGGGCCAACCGACTCGGAGCCAACGTCGATAATCTGTATCTCCTGAGCGAAATCCGCCTCGAACAAGTCCTTGGGGAACTTCACGAACGTACTTACGAATGCATCATCATCGATTCGATTCAAACCCTATATTCCGAAACAATCCCCTCGGCACCCGGATCGGTTACGCAGGTACGCCAGATTACGTTTGATCTTATGCGGATTGCCAAAGAGCGCCGTATCGCCATTTTCATCATCGGCCATATCACCAAAGAGGGATCGATTGCCGGTCCCCGGGTACTGGAACACATGGTAGACGTCGTACTCTATTTCGAAGGTGACAGTTCCCACGAACTTCGAATCCTGCGTGGATTCAAAAACCGCTTCGGGCCCACCAGCGAAATCGGCGTTTTCGAGATGCGTCAAGACGGCCTCGTTTCGGCAAAAGACCTCTCGTCGCGTTTTTTTAACCGCAATAAATCGCAAAGCGGTTCGGCATTGAGCGTAATCATGGAAGGTTCGCGCCCCATCGTCCTCGAAGTACAGGCACTCGTCAGCGACACCCATGCCCCGAATCCCAAACGTCAGGCCACCGGATTTGAAACAAACCGGCTCAATATGCTTCTGGCGCTTCTGGAGCGGAAACTGGAACTTCCTCTGAACAGTTATGATGTCTTCGTCAATATTACCGGAGGGATCAAGATTACCGAAACCTCCGCCGATTTAGCGATTCTAGCAGCGATTATCAGCAGTTTTCGAAACCGCGCGATATCCAAAGAAACCGTGTTCATCGGCGAAGTCTCTCTCGTCGGAGATATCCGCGAAGTCTATCAGCTTGATCAACGGCTTAAAGAAGCGGCTTCCCAGCACATCACCAAAGCGCTCGTACCCAAAAAACCGATTGAAAAAAATTCCATTAAATGTTACGAAATTGATGAAGTAAGCAAACTTTTGGAGTGGTTTTAACCAACTCACAGTATAATTAAAAATCTATAATCACAATACAAGAGGGAGAAAAGATGCCAGTTTGTTCGATTTTTGCGGATCATAAGTCGGAAGAACGTTACTCAAAGCTAGCGCTCGTCTATTCAACGGATGAAGAAAAACAGCTCATTGAAGAGGCTATCGCCAAAAGTACCGGCCAATGCACTCTTGAACCCAATATTTATGCGGGTGACGTGACGAACGGCAAACGGATGATCACAATCGAATATCATGACGACTGCGACCGCGAAGGGGGAAAAGTTTTTGATCAAATTATCGCGGAATTGGGGATTGAAGAGTGTCATTAAACGACGAGAGCCGTAACGAACAAGCGCACAGACTTAAAAAATTTGTGGAGGGGAACGAAACTTTCCAACAGACGTATTTTAAGAAAAATGAAGAACATTTTCTAAAACTGGCCCAAGAGGGGCAAAATCCCCGAAGCCTGTTTATCGGTTGCTCCGATTCACGCGTTATCCCCGATTTGATCGTCCAGTCCAAACCGGGTGATTTGTTCGTCATCCGAAACGTCGGAAACTTCGTCGCCCCGTACAAACCCGATGAAGATTTCCATTCAACTGCGGCAGGTATCGAATATGCCGTAAACGTCTTGGAAGTTTCCGAAATCATTATTTGCGGCCACTCCCACTGCGGAGCAATCGCTTCGTTGTACAAAACATCATGCAATACGGCGATGGTACATACCGCCAAATGGCTGACTTTGGGTGAAAAAGCCAAAACGATGGCGACCGTAGCCCTTGGTGAAAATGCCAATCACGAGGAGTTATTACGGGCGACGGAGCATCTCTCGATCATTACCCAGATCGAGAATCTGTTGACCTATCCGTACGTTAAAAAACTGGTGAATGACGACAAACTCTACATTCACGGATGGTATTACGATATCGAAACGGGCGGTATCGAATATTATGACCCGGACACGTTCTTGTTCCGTCCCCTAAGCGAATTGGGCGAATAATCTCAGATTTTTTCGACGTTCACCGGTCTGCCGAAAAAATACCCCTGATATAATCGGCAGCCCATCCGTTTGAGCCATTCGTATTGTTCTGCATTTTCTACCCCTTCGGCAATCACTTCAAGTCCAAACTGCCGACCGATGGAAATAATCGTTTCTACAATAACCCGGTCGTTAATATCGTCTGCAATATCCCGGACAAACGAACGGTCGATTTTCAATTCATCGATGGGAAGCTGTTTCAAATACGAAAGTGACGAATATCCCGTACCGAAATCATCAATCGAGAGGGTTAGACCGATCGATTTCAGGCGGTTGATTTTTGCCAGTGCTTCGGAGGTATTTTTGATGACAAGGCTCTCGGTGATTTCCAAGCGAAGTAATTGAGGATCGATTCCGTATTCAGCCAGCATCGATTCGATCATCGGAACGAAATTGGCTTTTTCAAACTGTATATAACTGACATTGACCGATATGCGCCAACGATTCCTTTCACTCTCCTCTTTCCATTCCGACAATCGCTGCATCGCTTGTGCGAGTATCCATTCTCCCATCGGTATGATTAAACCTGTTTCTTCGGCAACCGGAATGAATGATCCCGGAGACACCATCTTTTCATTCGAATCGTACATACGCATAAGTGCTTCAAAACCGACGACATTGCCCTGGGCATCGACTTGTTTTTGATAGTGAACGGCAAGCTTTCCATTTTCTATAGCATGACGCAATTCTTCCGTAACCTGCATTTTTTCTTCGATTTTTTGTTGAAGCACCGGGTCGAAAAAACGGTAACTGTCGCGTCCGCTCTCTTTGGCGTGATACATTGCGCTATCAGCGTATTTCATCATGTTATCAAGCGTTTCGCCATTCCCCTGAAACATGGCGATGCCGATACTCGCACTTAATCTTAAATCGTAATTTTCAATCCTATAGGGTTCTCTCAGAGCCTGCAAAATTTTCTCGGCAACAATGCATACTTTGGCCGAAGCATTCCGTTCATCCTCTTCGAGTGTTTCGACCAGAACGACAAACTCATCACCCCCCAACCGTGCTACGGTATCAATATTCCGGGTAACATACATGATTTTTCGGGCCGTCTCGACCAAAACCTGATCCCCTATACCATGTCCCTTCGTATCATTGATCGTTTTAAAGCGATCCAGATCGATAAACAGCAATGCACTAATGCGGCCGTTTCGCCGGCTCAATCCCAGCGCATGTTCAAGCCTCTCCTGAAATAGTAACCGATTCGGCAATCCGGTCAGACTGTCGTAATGAGCTAATTTAAGAATTTGCGCCTCTTTTTCCTTGATTTCGGAAACGTCCAATACCGCAGAGACCCGAATTTTTTCTCCGGCCAGTTCCAAATCACGTCCTCTTAGAATCGCAGGAAATTTAGACCCGTCTTTGCGAAGCATAATCGCATCGTAGGGTTCTTGATTGCTGTTTTGAATCATAGCTCGAACCAACTCATACGATTCAGGAGAAATAAAACTTAAAGTCTCTTGTCCGATCATCTCCTCACGCGTATATCCGAAAAGTTTCGGAGCCACTTTATTGACGTGCGTGCACTTTTTGTTTTCGTCTGATATGATCAAACCCTCGATCATCGCATCCAATAATGCTTCGAAGGACCAAAGGGTTTTTTCCCGTTCTGTAATGAGATTTTCTTCAAGACGTACCTGCTCGGTAACATCAATACCAACCTGAACTTTCGCTTTCCGCCCACTGGTCCATTCAATGATCCGATCGTTAAATATGTAATCTCGGTTATTAATTGAATTACGGTTCTTCCACTCGTAATTCGTACCGTAAGGCAGCGACAAAGGGTCACCGAACTGCCGTATGGGACAGAAACCACACGGTTCGAACTGATTTTTCTGCAATACCTTGAAACACGTTTTTCCGACCACATTGCCAAACACTTCCCGACATTGGTCGTTCGCAAAAAGGACCTCAAACGTTTCCAAATCGATAACATAGATTAATGCACCGGTACTGTTGACGATAGCTTCCATCACCTCTACAGCATCATACACAATCATTACCGCCTTTTAGAAATTATTCCAATTATAATAATGAATGTTAATTAAATTAATTTTAAATAATTATTTTGAATCGAGAAGACAAGTACCGACCTTTACGTGAAAGTACCGGATTACATGTCAAGATACAAAAAGAGAGAAGACAAAAAGTAGTTGGCAACGAAAATGGCCACGGCCGAATAAACGACGGCGCGGATGGTCGATTCACCGACGCCCCGGGCTCCGCCGCTGGTATGATACCCGATGTAACTCCCGATCGAGCTGACAATGAATCCAAATACGGCAGCTTTAATGATACCCGTTAATATATCGTCTATTTCACCCAAACGCATCAACGTATCCTGATACGTGATCGGATTGATACCCAGAACCTGAGTGGAGATAAAATAAGCCGAACCGATGGCGATGAAATCGAACCAAACAACCAATAACGGAAGAGAAATAACCGTTGCAACGATGCGCGGAGTAATCAGATACGCTTTTGAATCGACCCCGAGTATATCGATGGCGTCAATCTGTTCACTGACGCGCATGGTCCCAAGTTCAGCAGCCATTGCACTGATCGAACGTGAAATCAGCATCAGCGAAGCAAACACGGGGCCAAGTTCACGGACAATTGCAAAAAAGACGGTATAACCGATAAAACTTTCCGCACCGAACTGGTGGAATCCGTTGTAAAGCTGTATTGCCAAAACCATTCCCGTAAAAACGGCCGTTAAGGTAATAACCCCCATACACCCCATCCCGACGACGTCGACTTGGGTCAACACGATTTTATGGCGTTTGAATACGGCAGGATAAAGCCTGAAAAGTCTAAGCTGGAACAGTATAAACGTACCGAAATTTTCAATCGTATTAAAAAGGCCTATAAACGGCCTCCCGATATATCCGAGCAGTGTTTCTATCATCGTTTTTCTCGTTTCATAAAAGAAAGTGTAACCAAATCAAACCAAAATTCAAAAGTTTCTCGCTACAATTAAATTATACAATTTGCCAATGACAGGAGCTAAGGATGGCCGAAGAGAAAAAAGACGATACCAACACCGAAGAAGGGGGCGGAAAAAAATCGAGTAAACTGCTTTTGATCATTATTATCGTTGTACTGGTTCTTATTCTGGTAATCGGCGGGGTCGTTGCCTTTTTGATGATGAACAGCGGAGACGAGAGTACGGGAGAAAATGCCGCCAAACCGAAACAAGAAGCGGCAGCACAAGCACCCAAAGCCTCTGCCGGAGATTTAGACAGCCCTTCTACCGAAGTCGGTCTGATGTATCCGCTCGAAACGTTTACGGTCAATCTCCTTTCAGAAAGCGGCCGTCGTTATCTGAAAGTCGAAATGAACCTCGAAATCGAAGGTGAAGAGCTAAGTCCGGAACTCGATGCTAAAAAACCGGTCATGCGCGATATCATTATCCGTATACTCTCGTCCAAATCGCTCGAAGAGATCTCGACGATCAAAGGGAAAGAAAAGCTCAAAGAACAGATTGTCAACGATCTGAATATGCGTCTTAAAGACGGTAAAGTCAAAAACGTCTACTTCACCGATTTCGTCGTTCAATGATCGGAATCGATTTGATCAAAACCGATCGGATGGAGTCGCTGCTTGAGCGTTTCGGAGATCGGGGATTACGCAAATTTCTGGCTGAGTCGGAGATTGCTCTTGTTAAAACTCCTAAAACGGCCGCAGGGTTCTGGGCTGCAAAAGAAGCGTGTGCCAAAGCGCTCGGATGCGGTATTGGAAGTGAATGCGGCTTTCATGACATCACCCTTTCAAAAACTCCGAAAGGAGCTCCCCTCATCACACTGTCCGAGCGGGTCAAAACTACTTTTAAGATCAAATCGCTCAGTGTCTCCATCACCCATGACGGGGAATATGCGATTGCCATCGTCGCTTTGGAGCATTTTTAACCCCACTCTTATCACCGCTTCGCTACAATCGCACACTTTCTAGCAGGATCATCGATGCATCGGATCATCATCACCAAAAATGCCGCCCGCAATTTAAAAAACTTTTTTTGCTGGGTCTATCAAAATGAAATGAGTGCTCCCGACGATATCCCTGACGGTGACATCGTCGAAGTCCTCTCTCCTGCCGGAGAATTCCTCGCCATCGGCTATCTCAACCGCAAAAGCCAGATTTCCGTGCGCATTCTCTCGTTTGAACCATGCGATATCGACGACAATTTTTTCGATCGTCGTTTGCAAAATGCCCTCCGTAAACGCGAACGGATCGCCGAAACCTCAGACGCTTACCGCATCGTCCATTCCGAGGCCGATTTTCTCCCCGGATTGATCGCCGATTACTATGCCGGATACCTCAGTATCCAAATCAATACGCTCGGAATGGAACGGTTCCGTCCTCAAATCATCGACGCACTGCTCAAAAATCTCGCACCCAAAGGGATCATCGACAAATCGGATGCCAAAGTGCGCGCCAAAGAGGGAATCGAGACTGAAAACGGCGTCGTCTACGGAGAAATCCCCGAATCGGTCGTCATCACTGAAAACGGTGTCAAATTCAGCGTCAACCTCCACGAGGGACAAAAAACGGGGTTTTACCTCGACCAGCGGCGTAACCGGGCCGAAACGGCCTCTTACATTGCCCAAGGCGACACCGTTCTGGACGTATTTTGCAATGCCGGCGGTTTTGGTCTTTATGCCCTGCGTAACGGCGCATCCGTCCGCTTCGTCGATCTCTCAGCCCATGCATTGGAACAAGTCGCCTGCAATATTGCTCTAAATCATTTTAATACGTCAGAAATCATCAAACAAGACGCCTTCGACTTTCTGACGCTTGAAAAACTCTCGGAACGACGCTACGACTGTGTTTTACTCGATCCCCCACCCTTTGCCAAAACCAAAAAAGAGGCTGAAGGGGCCATAAAAGGGTTCAAATTTCTATTTTCCGCCGGACTGGCCCTCGCCAAACCGGGAGGGATCGTGGCGCTCTATTCGTGTTCGCACCATGTAGGGATGGACGCCTTGCTTGAGATTGCACGCGATGCTTCGGCCAGAGCACGCATCCCGCTTGAGATCCTCGAACTCCAGCATGCCGATGCCGATCACCCCTATATCCTCAATATTCCGAATTCCGCATACCTCAGCGGTATCGTTGTACGAAAAACCATACTCTAGGAGATACGATGGAAAACTACATACCAATCCAAAAATACGCCGCCCTGCACCGCCAAAGCGTCCATAGTGTCATCAAAAAAACGATGAACGGTGAGCTTCCCTGCATCGAAAAGGAAGAAAACGGGAAAAAAGTGATCTACGTCCGCTATGAGGAAAACACCCCTCGTCCCCAACAGGAAACCAAACCGGTCCGCGATGAAGAGATCGATTACAAGACAGCCTACGAAGCCCTGCACCGCGATTATCTCATTTTACAGACCAAGTACCGGAAACTCGTCGAAATGCTCGAAGGTTAACCCCGAAGTTTCATTACCCGTGCGAGATCGCTGTCCATATTGAGCAGATGGTTGCGAAACCAGTCTCCCAGACGGTCATTGACGTACGCCCGCGCGAAGAGTCCCCTCCCGCTTTTGGCTTTTTCGTAAAAATACTCCATCTCTTCAAGGGCCTTGGCATGTTCGGCCCGATGTTCGGCATCATTGGGATACGCTAACGTCTCCATATCCCCCTCTTCTTCGGCAAAATGGTTACGGGTATGCTCAATCACCTCGGCAAAACGTTGGACGAATTCATCCGCCTTTACACCCTTTAACGCATCGTAAAGTTCGTAAAACTCTTCATGACGACGATCGATGGCGTCGATCCCCACCCTTAGATTGTCCGGCAGCATGGTTCCCCTTTTGGGTTGCAGATATTCATTTTCCATTCTACGAATTTAGCACTTACCTATTCACACAAAAATGGCTGCGCTTAAGCTGCCTAGACACCGTTTATGACTTATGTATTAAAAAGAGAATATGTTCAGAAGAGAGGAGATCAAATCACCGGTTGAAGGTTGAAACGCTTGGGAAACGGATCATCTTTGCATCACGCTCTACAGGCCAAAGCCTGTTAAAGAGGTATCGAAGAATCAGTAAGTACCTTCTCCAACGGAGATGACGTAGTTATCTCCCACTTCAACGACACCAAAAGAGTGCTGTCCGCAAAAACTCTCATTAAGTTCCTGTGCCCATGCCCGGGCAACGCGATAGGCATTCTCGCGATCGTCAAACGTTTTGATCTGCGGCATATTTTTTCGGATTGCGCAACGGCAAAGTTTTTCGACTACAACATGATATTCCATCGTTTATCCTTTGCAGCCGCAGCCGCCGACCATACCGATAACGTAATGGTCCTCCACTTCAACCAGTTGAAATTCGTGTTTACCGCAAAAATTTCCCTGCATGTGCGCCAACTGTTTTTCAGCGGCCGCAAACGCTTCGTCTTTGGCATCAAACGTCGTGATTTGACTCAGCCCCTCTTTTTTCGCACAGCTGCAAAGCTTTTCAATAACGACATGGTGTTCCATCGGGTGATCCTTCAATCAAGATACCCCTTTATTTGCATTCATCGTTCCAGAGAGGCGTGCGCTGATACGGTTTCGCCCCGATTCTTTCGCCCGGTACAACTCCCGATCCGCCTCCCGATAAAGATCGCTACTGTTAATGTCAGATTCCCCGTTCCAGATAGCGACCCCGATGGATACGGTTACGACGGAGGCACAACTGTTATGTTCGTGCGTTATCGCACACGAGAGAATGTCCGAACGGATCTGTTCGGCAATATCGAGATAGATTCGGGGCTCTTTGGCGCTATAGAGTATCGCAAACTCTTCTCCCCCCATCCGGAACGCGTATTCTCCGCTGCGTGCGGTATAGCGTTTCAACACTTCGGCAACTCGTACCAAAACCTCATCCCCGCTGTCATGGCCGTAGGCGTCGTTGTATTGTTTGAAATGATCGACGTCAAGCATCAAAAGAGCCAATGTTTGTTTATGCCGTTTGGCCCGGTTTAGTTCATCGCGAATCGTCTCGTTATAATAACGTCGGTTATACAAACCCGTCATCGAATCGGTCACGGCCAGTTCTTCGACAAGTTTTTGATAGGTAATATCGTGACGAACCGCGGTATAACCGACAATTTCGTTACGTTCGTACGTCGGCGTGATAGTGGTATCGACCCAATAGTAGCCGCCGTCGGCTTTTCTGTTTTTAATCTCTCCATGCCACAAACGTCCCGAGGTGATCGTCCGCCACAAATCGGCAAACATCTCGTCGGGCATATCCGGATGACGGATGATGTTATGATTTTTTCCGATCAGCTCTTCTTTGGTATACCCGCTGATTTTGCAAAACGCATCGGAGACGTAGACGATGATGCCGCGTTTGTCGGTACGGGAGGTAATGACGTTTTCATCCACTACCGCAATGTATTCTTGGAGTTTTCTCGATTTTTCCTCTATTTTTTGTTCCAGGGTCTGATTGAACTCTTCGATTTTCTCTTTTTGTTCTTCGAGCAGAAGATTTTGACCGTTAAGCTGATAGATTTTTCGGCTGATTTCCTGCGTCATTTTCTGAAACGTCCGCAAAAGGAGTTCCCATTCCCGGTCGTATTTTCCCCCCTCGATCCGGAGAGCATAATTTCCGGCCGAGACGGTCTGAGCGTAATCGATCAGGACCTGAATCGGTTTCATAAACGATCGCAGTGCCGCAACCACCATCAGCAACACGACAAAAACGCCGATCAGGAACAAAACGCTCATCGAGGCTATCTGATGGTTCCATACCCGCAACAATTCCGCTTCGTCCACCGTAGCGATGAGAACCCAGCGCAACTGTTCTTGATAGTTCCATGCCACGGCGGCCGGATTCCCGCTGCGGCTTGTCGCATAATGGGTACCGTCTTTGGCGGTGATGTCGATACCAAGCCCCATAAGACGCGCAGGATCGATCGGGGTAAACGAGGGTATTTCACCGTTTAGAATCGGTGCCATCGTAATCGTCTCCCCTCTCTGTGATGAGAGGGCCATGATCTCTCCGCTTTCCCCGAGTTCACGATCGTCGTTGACGATCGCCTGAAGTTGATGGTTATCAATCTGTACGGCCATCACCCCGATGATTTTGTCTCCCTCACGTATCGGTTCGGCAATGAAAGCGGCATATTCCTGGGACGGTTCGTAATAACGGAAATCGGAAATAACGCTCTCTTTGCTATTCAAAGCATCTTTGAACACTTTGGAAAGCAAAGTATCCTTATATTTTCCATGAAGGAGATTTGTATGAAAATCGTCTTCTTCTTTCAGGGTATAGACAACCTCTCCCTGCGTAGAGATGACAAAAATGTCGTAAAAGTTATTGGAAATGGCAAATTCGCTCAATTTTTGTCGAAACGACTCGGGTGCTTTCCCCCAGAATGCCGTATGGAATACATCGTGGTGCCGTGAAGCGAAATAGATCAGAAATCCCAGATCGTTCAAAGCGGAGTACTGTTGCTGTACGTAAACGCCCAGTGCCCTGTTTTTATTTTTAAGCACGTTTTCCAAACGGACCAGACCGTTTTCACGAATGGTGTCCCGAATCTCCCATCCGATCCATGCCAAAACAACGAACGTAACGAGAGCTATGGCGATCAGCCATAAGACGATGCGATTGATAACGCTCATTTTTCTTGTCAGTTTCATATCCGTTCTTTTGCGACTGGTATCTTTGTATCATAGTTCCTTATGGTATTTTTTCAAACTTTCGGATGGTGTTTTTTTCAACAACCGTTCCGAAAATGGGACGTATCGTAACAAAAGGGGATTTTATTCCCGAATCGCGGCCAAAGTGACTTTAGTGCGTCCGAAGCGTACCGACGAGATTGGCACTCTCGCGGTCCCCCGTCCTGGGCAGAGCGTAACGCCATTCGATGAAACGGAGAATCGATACCGTATCGTAGAAAGTATGATCAATAAACCCTTTTTTCGCCATTGGAGAGATAATCAACGCCGGAATTCGCGTCCCGGGTCCCCATCGATCAACGACCGGAGGAGGAACATGGTCCCATAACCCGCCGTTTTCATCGTATGTTACGATAATGACGCTCTTCTCCCAAAGCTCTTTTCGAACCCGGATGGACTCGACAATCGTTTTTAGTTTCTCATCGGCGGCACTGACCGAAGCGTAACCGGGGTGCTGATTATCGTGTGCGGAGGGTTTGAAAAAAGCTACCTGTGGAAGATTCCCGTTTCGGATATCATCCAAAAAATCGTTTTCGTCTTTTAAATGGGCGCGTCCCGGCGTCCCCGGAGCGTACCGTTCAAAATAGAGAAACGGATTGTGATGATACTGGTAATCTACCTCTCCTCCCCGCCCGCGGGTCGCCGCGTCATATCCGCCGCTGTACCAGGCCCACGTGATCCCGGCGGAACTGAGAGCATCCCCTATCGTATCGTACGCAAGGGGGGGCAAGCGTAATGCCGGATCGGAATATTTGGAATTGTACGGAGGATAAAACGGCTGAATCGTATTGACCGCGTATCCATCAGGCGTCAGTATGCCATCACGTATCACCTTTTCGTTTGCATCCAGTTCATACCGAGAAATCTTGCTCCCCTCCCCCACAAACGGAGTGCGCGCCGCAATCAGCCACTGATGGTTGAGAAACGAGCCGCCGAACGCTCCGGCAAAAAAACGGTCGCACAGGGTAAATTCCCGGGCGTATTTCCACAAAACGCTCTCGTGCATGTCGTGATATCCCATGACCAGCCCTTTCCCGTCGCTGATTTGGGCAAAACGGTCGTTTTTTCCACCATCGATCTGAAAGATATTCTGATAATAACGGTGAATCAGATCGGGGATGATCCCTTCTTTGGAAACGGTTTCATCCAGCAAGAAAGGGGCATTCGGAACCGAAGCGGAAAATCCGGCCTCGCGCCCCTTTTCCCCCATCTCCAAGCGTATAAACGGGGTTCCGTTCTCATCGGCTTGAGGCGCATAGGTTCTAAAAGGGCGATCCGAAGTATCAGCCCCCTCAAATCCCCTAAACAAATTGTCAAAACTGCGGTTTTCCAGATAAACGACGACGATATGCTCAATCCGATTTTGCAACTCTGCGGCCGATGCCAAAGAAGCGGCCAAAAAAAATGCGGCAATTGCTCTCATGACGTTCTCACGGGTGTGAAGCGATTTTCATGGCAAGCCGCCGGGCGAACGGAAACACCAGAAGAATCGTCGGAAATGCAATCGCATATGCCACTATCCATGCATGCAGCCAGATAGACAAGAAGTGATCAACCCATCCAAGATTGATGTACGTAATCGCTCCGGACATGATAAAACTCATGAAACCGGACAACAACAGCGACTGAACGTAATGCAAATAACGTATCGACACCATGCCCCTTATTCCTCCATTCTAAAAACTGTGCTTCGCTACGGTCACCGAAAAATCGAATTATAGCAATTGAGCCTGTTTTATCCCCATAAAGAGCGTTCATGAGAATATTTGATGTATAATCAAAACTGTTAATCACACCTTGAAAACGAAAGGTATATGTGAACCCTTTTTTTCAACGTTCTCCGGATGAAAAATGGTCGTCAAGCATTGCGTTCAAATTCGTCATCGCTCTGATGATCGAAATTGCGTTAATGGCATTTCTGACCGTCATGTTTAACCGAAATATACACTTGCAAAATAACTTGATCGGTTTTGAGAGGGATCGGACGGCTATGCTGCGCACGGCCCATGAGCTGCAAAACAGTTCAAACGACCTCACCCGTTTTGCACGCACCTACGTCGTGACGGGAAACGACCGCTATCTGGAAAAATACAACCGGGTTTTGGGTATCCGAAACGGTCTTCTCCCAAGACCGGAGGGATATAACGGAGTTTACTGGGACTATATCGAGCCCCAAAAACACCACCCTGACGGCCAGGCCATAGCACTCGACACGATCATCGACCGTCTCCCCTATACCGATGAAGAACGTTCACAAATTGTTTTGTCGCACAACAATTCCGATGAGCTGGTCCATCTCGAACGCGAAGCGTTTGACGCGATGCGGGGAAAATTTCATAACGAAGCGGGAGAAACCTTTTATACTTCACCCGATCAGAAACTGGCAATTTCGCTTCTTTTCACTCAACCGTACCATTTGGCCAAAGAAAAAATTATGGAACCAATCGACCGTTTTTACCGAATGCTCGAGGAGAGAACCGCCAAACAAAGTCAGGAGCTGGAGATACAACTCCGTTTTAATGAAAGGATTTTGAAAGTCGGTATCTTGTTCTTTGTCCTTTACAATATCATTTTGGCAATATTCTTTCACATCGAAATCGTCCACGTTATCCGAAAAATGATCGTACATCTACAAACCCGTCCATCATCACCGATGACAATCGATATAGCCCATTCCAACGAACTTTCGCTGTTGCAAAGAAGTTATAACAGCCATATCGAGACCATTACACGGCACGAGATAAACATCCGCCGCCAAAAAGAAGAAATTGAGCAATTTAACGACATTCTACGTCAACGAATCCATGATGAAGTCGAGAAAAGCACGCACCAGCAAAAACTGCTGATTCAACAGTCCAAAATGGCCGAAATGGGCGAAATGATCGGAAATATCGCCCACCAATGGCGTCAACCGCTCAGTATTCTCGGACTGATCGTGCAGGATATGGAAGAGGCCTATACATTTAATCAGCTTGATGAAACCTATCTCCATGACGCCGTTGAAAAAGCTATGATCCAAATCCAGTTTATGTCCAAAACTATCGACGATTTTCGAAGTTTTTTCCGCCCTGAAAAAGAAAAACGTCTTTTCGATCTGAAACAAACGCTACGCGAAGCGGTCAATATGATTGCTCCCGTCCTTGAAAAGGGGGGAATCCGCATTGAAATTATCGAAGAGGCCTCTGGTACGATGAACATTATGGGATATTCCAACGAATTCAAGCAAGTACTCATCAATCTGTTGACGAATGCCAAAGACGCTTTTTTGTCCGGAAAGGTTCCAGAAAACGTTGCGGCAAAAATCACCCTCACGCTGAGGGAAACCGATCAATACTATAGCCTTGCCGTCTGCGATAACGCCGGCGGAATTCCCGAAACGATTCTGGACCGGATATTCAATCCCTATTTTACGACCAAAGAGGAAGGAAAAGGTACCGGTATCGGGTTGTATATGTCCAAAATGATCATTGAAGAGAATATGGAGGGAGAATTACAGGTCCACAATACCGAAACAGGAGCCTGTTTTACAATCCTGCTCAACCGTTTTGAAAATCGCGCAAACGGCTAAACCGGCTACTCAACCGCTATTTTAGAACCATAGCGTCGTTTACGCTCTGCCGTATAATCCCACCATACTTTTGGCTCCCCTCCCCCTAAAAAATCGGTCACCGCCATCAGAACGTCAAGCATACACGGGTCCTGACGCTCTCCAAACGCCCTGCAAAAACGGACGTAAAGGTCGTATGGGTCCTGACCGGTCAACTGTTCGGGACGGGTAATCCCTATTTTTTTAAAATCGTTGGCAACCGTTTTACCGATGTTGGGAAGATCGGTCAGTTCCCGAACGTTTTCCCGTACGACTTTGGCTGGATTCATCTGCTGCTCCAATTGAATAGTGTTTTATCATAACATATTCGTACCGGTGTTTCGTGTATAATCGCACATTCTTGACGGATGTTCCATCCGTTCCGTTCAAAGGGGAAAAAATGGATTTTTCGACCGCCGTAATCTCCGACATTGACGAAATATGCGCACTGATCAACCGTGCCTATCGCGGAGATTCATCCCGGATCGGATGGACGACCGAAGCCGACCTGCTGGGGGGGCTTCGGATTGATGAAACGGGCATCAGGAAGATTCTAGACGATCCCGATTCCCTGTTCTTTACCGCGCTCGACGACGATCAAAAACCCGTCGCTACCCTGCATGCGCTCTATGAAAAAGGCCAGACCCATTTCGGCCTTTTTGCGGTAGACCCGCAGCTTCAAAACCGTGGTATCGGGGGTGAGCTGTTACGCTATTCGGAACAAGAAACGCTTCGTATCTGGGGATCTTCTACGTGTCAAATGGAAGTGATAACGCAGCGTCAAGAACTGATCGCCTTCTACGAACGTCACGGCTACAGCCGGACCGGCGAGAGCGTCAAGTTCCCTCTCAGTGATTTGTGGAACCCCAAAGTATCGGGGTTGGAGATGGCTGTCCTCATCAAACGGTTGGGATAATTCACCCTTAACCTTCGAAATAGCGAAAAAAGACGCTTAACGCTCCCCTATCAATAAGAAGCGCGTCCGGGTTATTTGTAATCTTCGGATGTTTTCGGAAGTTTCTCGGAAAGTTTGTCCGCTATCAGATCGAGTAACTCTCCCCAGAACGATTTTTCTTCTTTTTGGGGCTTCGGAGCAACATTTGAGGTTGATTTATTCGTTTCAGTCAATTTGTTCGTCTCGCCCGCAGCCGGATCGGACGGCGACTGGGCTTGCGACGTTTCACCTGTTCCAGCTTGTGAAAGATTTTGTTCCTCTGATGCCGTGTAATGGCGATCGTAAACGTAATCGTCCACCACCATCGCTTTGATGATCAGAAGTATTACGATTGCAAGGAATGCATAACCTGCTCGACGCATTCGTGATCTCCCTTTCTTTCGTAAATTTGTTGTCGCGTCATCATAACGTATTTTGTTAAATAATGCGCATACCATCAATACCGCAAAGTATACGTCAATCGAAACGACCTCGGTTCTCCCGGATGGACCATATAATCGGCAACCGGCGTGATTTCTTTAGCCATCTGCGATGCATAATAGTATTCGATGTCGTACGTTTTTCGATCAAATAGGTTATAAACGTCCAGGGAAAGGTCTGAATTGTGACTCAAGCGGTGCCCTATTTTCACATTAACAAGCACGGAAGGATCGGAACGGACCGTGTTATCTTCGATGAGCGCGCGACTGCCGAAATATCGAAGTCTCGCCCCGGCAAACCAGCCCTCATAATCGTTCACGACCGCTCCGAGAGAGACTACTTTTTCCATCGCTTCGGGTACGTATTTACCGCCGGAGGTTATAGCATCCGTATAGCGCGCACGTGAAAACGCAACGTCCGCATCAAGGATAAACCATGGCGCCGGAGTCCAGTAAGTGGCCCATTCAATCCCGATGCGGCGCGCCGGTCCGGTCGCTTCGGTACCTCCGCTGTCCCCGGCAAAAACCAGTTCCGAATCGCTGTGCATCGTCCAGACAGAGAGGGAATTCTGAAGAGATTCAAGGGCTCGGGTACGCATCCCGATTTCTGCTCCCTTCGTCCGGACCAGAGGGGTAGCGGGCGAGGTCTGGGCATTCACGCCGCGAGCATCGTTGCTGTGGAATCCATACCCGGCGTTGATAAAATACTCGGTTTTATTCCACGGACCGAAAATACAGGAGAGTTTCGGACTGAGCATCCCCGTGGTCGTACTTCGGCTCTCTCCGCCCAACAGACTTTTGTCACTGAAGCGGTATGTGTCCGCACGGATTCCCGGAATCATCCGTATCCACTCATTCAATGCGATATCGTTTTGGTAATAGAGGCCAAGGGCACTGACGTCGACCCGATCCGAAGAGACGGTTCCGATGCGCAGACGCCGATCGGTGTTGTACAGCGATACCCCATCGATCGCATCGTGGCGAAACTGGATTCCATAGGTTTGCAACATACCGATATCCCCCAGTGAGTCTACGGAGGTACGGTTGACGCTTCCTCCCAGAATTGTACGGGAATCTTTTTGTTCGAACTGATCTCCGTGAATCGGATCGTTGAGATAATAGGTGAAATTGGAAAAAAGATCCAATCCATAATCGATCACGTAGGCATTGGCCGTCGTCACGCCGTTTCGATCGCTGGAGGAGAGGTTTCCTCTCAGACTGTAACGATGGGTCTTTCCCCCATCGCTCGGATCGAGTGTCCCATAACGTCCGATGGTGCCGTTGTCGATGGCGCGAAGGGGGACATGATTCGTCGCATCCCACGTTCCGTTGTAGGCCATCGCCGTTATTTTGTAATGCAGGTTCTCATGATCTTTTGAAAAACTGACCAAACCGTTAAACCGTTCGTATCCTTCGGGGTGTTCCCACGGTCCGTCGTTGTAAAAATATTCCAGGGCATAGAGAAGTTTACCGCCCCCGACGTCGAACGAATCGATGTTGAGAAACCGTTTACGATTATCGCTCCCCATGCCCAGAGAAAGCGTCCCGTTCTCAACCGAATCGGCGTAACGGATATGAGCACTCCCGGTCGAGGCAAAATCCCCTTCCGCAGCGTAATACGGTCCTTTGGTATAGACGATGTCGCTTATCAGTTCGGGAATCAGAAAATTAAGGTCGTTGTACCCCTGACCGTGTGCGTGGGTGGGAAGATTGGTCGGCATCCCCTCTATCGTCGTATAGAAGTCGGTTCCGTGATCCAGACTGAACCCGCGCAAAAAATACTGGTTTGCTTTACCGTCCCCGCTATGTTGGGTGACGATCAATCCCGGAACCGTCTCAAGAACTTCGGCGGGGCGGAGAACCGGCCGCTGCTTTAGTTGCTCTGCACTCACGGTTCCGCTACTCGCGGCATCTCCGCCGACAATATTTTCTTCTTGCGAAGCCTGTACACTAATCGAATCAAGGGAAACCACACTTTGTTCCCCGCCGGCAAATGCGTATACGGAATATAACGTCCCTGCCACCCATCCAATACCTCTCCGCACCGCCACTCCTAAAACTATTTTGTATATCAATACGACATTATTGTTATTTTTTTTAAATCACGACTGAGGATGAACCGTTGTTCATTATTTTTGGGACTAAAAAGGGGAGAAATCCGGGAATAACAAAAACGGTGTTATTCCTTGGATGCGGTATTAATCAGAATTTTTCCGCGTGAAGAGGCTTTGAACGCTTTCATCCGTTCCTGGGTAATGATTGCCATCGCATTTTCCCGTTCTTTTTTGACGCGGGCAAACAGCATCGCATCCGGAGCGGAACGGATAGCGGTAATGACGTCGTGAATATCAGAGGTGAAAATATCACTCTGATAAGGAGGGAGTGCATCGTAAAGAGCCATGAAGATTGTACGCTGTTCATCGTCCATCTTGCACGAATCGTCACTGATTTTCAAGGCTACCGTCGTCGCACAGTCGCATTCGAACGGGCTGAACGATGCAGCCGTTTTTTCGACCGGAGTCATTATCCCGCTTCTTCGAGATCTTCGGGCTCTTCTTGAACCAGACGCCCGGTACCGCGATCTTCAAGAGGAATGTCTTTACGGAACGATTTTTCTTTGTATACCGGCGATTTGACGACTCCATCTTTCGTCAGACCGAGCTTGTACATCTCTTCGTTGCGGAAGTATTCATCAAACTCTTTGGTAAACGGTTTATCCCAGGTGATGCATCCGATACTCGGACAAATCGCGGCGCACTGGGGGTCTTCGAAGAGTCCGACGCATTCGACGCACTTTTCAGGCTGAACGTAATACTGTTTTTTACCGGTCGGATTGTTGTGGTCATCGACTATTGCGTTGACCGGACATTGTTGTAAACAAGCATCGCAGGTGATGCAGGTATCGTTGATAATGACAGACATAATGATCTCCTTGTTTTCAATTCTCTTCGAGCGACGATCCGGCTACAGACGTGCTGTCTTTGGACGTATGGAGGATGCGCAGCAGCCAAGGCGGCGGATTGCCCAGCAAAAGTTCTTGCATTTTCTGGATTGTTTCGTCAATCCGGTCGTTTTCGCCGCTACGCATGGGATGGATTTTTTCAGCCAGCACCATTTTGGATGCGGTCGGTCCGATCTGGGAGCAGTACATAATGTCCGCTTCCTTCACGGTGCCGATTTTGTAGGCAAGTTTTTCATGTTCGTCGGCAATTTCGTCTTGCGAACTGTCGATCGTCTTGATGAACTCAGCATGATCGGGGGTGATCTTGTAAAGTTCGAACGATTTGGACCATCCGAAATGTTGATTGACATGGATTCCGTCCGAAGACGCAAAAGCTACGTACATGTTTTATCCTTTACCCGTTCCCGGAACCGAAATTCCGGGCATTTAATTAGCCGTTTCGGCTCTCAAGCCAGCCGGTTTCGGGCTGGTTCCGTCTTGTTTATACCGCTACCGCTTCGCGGGCTTCACGCGCGGCGATCGTGATCTCTTCTTTAAACGGCTGAGGAGATACTTCCGGAGTCAGTTTGCCCCGTTTTTTCGATTCACCGATCACGTATTCGTCACTGTTGACGTAGTAATCGTTGTAATCGGCAGTGTATGGCATATCCCATACGATACAACCTTCCGTAGGGCACTCGGCAGCACAGGCAGGCGTTTCCGCGTGTCCTACGCACTCGATGCATTTTTCAGGTTTGACGTACGTATATTCCCAATCGGTGCGCGGAGAATCTCCCTCGCTGACAATAGCGCCTACCGGGCATACCTCGATACAGGCGTCGCAGTTGATACATAAATCGGTAATCATAACAGCCATAACATTACTCCTTATTCGGCTTGATTCAATTTTGGTATGCAAGTTTCGTACGAGGGAACATCCATAAGCGGCAGCAACGAAATGTCCACCGCTTTGAGCAACAGGGTCACTTCACACCCCTCGCACAATCCCATACGGTCAAACGCATCGGTCGTAATCAGGGAATTGAGTTTACCGCAGGGGGTATCGACGCTCACTTCGCTCAGGACCACCCCCTTACGAAAATGTTGCAATTCGCCGCTTAGGTGGTTTTCGATAGAAACACTCCCCTCTTTGGCCCCTTTGCAGATCGCGATGGCGGCTTCTTGAACACGGCACTCCACCTCGTCCCCGATCCGAAGCCATTTCGGCGTTTCGGTTTTGAGCAGCTTCAAATGGGTATCATTCGCCATAACGGTAATGCAACTGAAAAACTCATCACATCGGATATCTTCGACTTTTGCGGTGAATGTGTTCATAAAATACTCCCTTTATTGTGCCGACGGAATACAATGTTGTTCGGCTACGCTAACGCTTGGGTTTCGTCGATCAAAGCCCAAACGTTCTGCATTCTTTTCTTACCAGAGATAGATAACGATGTTTTTGTCGATCGCTTTTTCAAACTCTTCCAGAATCATTCCAGCCGTGGACGTAGGTCCCAGATGGCATCCCGAACAGGCTCCGAGGTATCGCAGCCAGATTTCGGGAGTATCCCCACCGACGTAATTGACCAATTCGACTCCGCCGCCGTCGCTGGCAAGGGTCGGTGTGAGTTTTTCTTTCAGAACCGATTCGACTTTGGCACGCTGCGACGAGACGTCCATCATACGAAATGCGACATTTATGTCGGTCGCTTCGCTCTTATTGCTGACGTACGTTAACAAGGCGTGGGCCTGGGACTCGCCGGCATGAGCCGCTTTGATCATCCATTTCATCGAGTTGAGAATATCGTTCTCACGCAGCAAAATTCCCGCTTTGAGCTGTGCGGTAGGCATACCCGCTTCCGCGGCAGCCGTATAATAATGGATCGACAACTCTTTGTTCGCGTCGACGCCGATACCGTTTTCGTACATCCCGCCCAGATAAAATGCCGCCACTTCATGCCCCAGTTTAACCGCACGGTCGAACAATTCGAATGCCTTGACGATATCGCGCTGAACGCCGAATCCTTTAACGTACAGGGTCCCCAAATTGACCATTGCATCGGCATCGGTCGCGCTCAGTTTTTCCCAAATCGTACGGGCTCTGGCATAATCTTTGGCATCAAAAGCCTGAATCGCTTCCACCATCATCGGTACTGCTTCCATCTCTCTCTCCTTTTTTCGCATCGCATTTCGTTGTAAATCGGCCATCGCTTCTTCGTAGGTATCACCGTATCCCTTGAGTTCCGGATCGTCGCAGCTGTAAATTTCGTAGCCATCCCCCTCTTCGTTGCTGAAATAGTGGTAATGGGTACGCACTTCGTCCATCGAGATTTTCCTTCGTTCTACAGGTATCTGTTCACCTTATTGCAATTCATGTTCTAAAAGCATGAATAGAAAATGCATATTTTCAGTTTTACATTCCGAGATTAAAGGAGATACAAGGATGCTGGCCATACCTGTCGAGTCCGACACCCAAGAACCGATGAGCACCAAGCTATTCGGAAACGCAAAATATTTTGCCCTGATCGACGAGACGACGAAGGACGTAAACGTCGTTGAAAACGAAGGGTGCGGCAACGGGATCAAAACCGCAACCTTTCTGATCGATAAAGGGGTGACAAAAGCCTATTACGGTTTTTTAGGAGACGGCCCTTTTCACGTCATGCTGCGCGGTGGCATCGACGTCTATTTCCTCGGGAAAGAGACGATGAGTTTAAGCCATGCCATCACGACGGCATCGGAGGGGAATCTCATCCGCGTCACGGCGGAAAATGCCCAGACTTACCTCGATCCGGGGACCAATGCCGGTGCGTGCGAATGCGGGTGCAGCCATGACTGAGATCATTACCTCCGAGATGGAAGAGATTCGCCGTCTGATCGTCGAGACGGTTGCCAAACGCAATGCCCTTAAAAAAGCGATGGAAGAGTGGTACGAATCCAAACAGGTTCAGCGTTTCACCCACATGACCGATCTGATTACCGTTGATTCGACCCTCAGCGAACTCGACAGCCACTATAAACGGCTGTGGGATTACCACAACGTCAAAAAACACCGGGTCTCCTGAGGCGACGATGGCGGAAACGGCGTATTCTCAATCGGCACGGCTCCTTTGGGACATTTCCCAAATCGATCAGTACCGGCGTATTCTGGATAAAGACACGATCAAAAGCGGCGAGCCTCACTGGGCAAGCATGGGGAAAAATACCATTACCTTGTTTCAGGTGCTCATCGATCAGGATCTGACCCATCTGGTCATGGTCCTGCGCCATTATCCCAGATACATTGAAGCGGTGTGCGAACACTTCCGCTACGCCTACAGTTACAGTGAAAACGTCGCCGACATCGACGCGGCCTCGGAACTGTTGCGGATGGGGGAGCCCTATTTTACAAAACAGTTCGTCCGAAACGTCATCCGAAAACTGCCGCACCTCGAAAACCAGGAGAGCGAGCATCTGCCCAAAACGATCGAGCGCATTGCAGCCAATCAGGAGCTTTGGCATCCTATCGTCGTGATGCATTACCGAAACGCCATCGCGCACCGCGTCTGCGAATCGGCCTTGCATCCGCTGCAACGGATCGTTCTGGAAAAAAAGCTCTCATCGATCCGGTCGGTGGAGACGTTCGAATACGAAGCCGCAGACCGGGATTCCCATCTCGATATCCCTTATATGAACTAAACCCAAGGAGTGAAAATGAACGAAAATCTCAAAAGCGAAGCCCTGAAACAGGCACGATTGGCATTTGAACGATCCTGTTCAATGCGTGATAACGAACGTTTGGAAGTCTATTTTTACGACGGAACCGTCAAAACCAGCGACATTTTAGGGGAAGATGAAAAAATCGTCTACAGCCCGAACCGCGTTTTGTGTTATCAGGTATGGGGTCACGATTATCTCGAAGACGAAATCGCGGCATGGATCGACCAGGCGCGGTTGGAAGTCGATCCCAAACCGCTGGAACAGAGCATCATTGAAATCCTCCACAAAATCGCCCAGACGCGCGGCGTTTCGCCGGATGAAGTGAGTTCGTTCGAAGTCTTTGCCAACCTGCGGATGGAGCAGATCGAACAGATGGAACACGCCATCATCGATTACTGGTGGGACAACAAAGAGGTCGAAAACGGCAAATCGATGGCACTCGATCAAATCAACGGTGCCCTTTCGCAACTCACGGCATGATCCTCTCGCTCTACACCCGGACGGGAAGTGTCCGAGTCGAACTTTCCGAAATCCTCTATCGGCGTTTGATCGCACCCGAAACGACGCACGACGACATTCTTGCCATCGCCGCCGAAGCCTCGATAGCGCCGGAACTGCTGATCGATTACCGCTCCAAACGGGAGGGTTTGACCCCCTCATTCGGAGAGATCGACGGATCGTGCGACTACTCCGACCAGCTGATGTAGCTAGTCGCCTTTCCATCCTCCTCCAAGCGCTTTGTACAGAGTAATCTGATTGATGAACATCTCCGCATCGAGGAGAATGGCATTTTGCTGCGCGTTCAGAAGGTTCACCCGGGCATCGGCCAGATTCAGATAATCGACGTATCCCGATTCGTAGCGGATACGGGCCAGATCGGAAACCTTCCGGTACGCATCAAGCGCCTCCTCCTGAGCCGCAATTTTGCGTTTGGAAGCATCGATTTTATGAAGCGAATCGTACACCTCTTTAAAAGCGTTTTTAACCGTTTTGGCATACGTCAGCGAATATCCTTCGCGCTGCGCTTCCGCATTTTTGACCTGATTATCGATTCGGCCAAAATCGAGGACCGGGAGAGTGAGCGACGGCCCGATCCCCCAGAAAGAAGCTGAATTTTGCATCAAATGCCCTAATTGCGTACTCTCCAAGCCGACGTTTCCGGTCAGGGAAATGGAAGGAAAATAAGATGCTTTGACCGCGCCGATATTCGCATTCGAGGCACGGAGCATCTCTTCGGCGGAGCGGATATCGGGACGTCGGTTCAGCACCTCGGAAGGGAGGATCGTCGGAATCGGCAAAAGATTCGGAAATCCGGTCCGGATCGCAAATCCCTCTTCCCCCATCGCTTTCGGAGAGCGCCCGATCAGCATAGCCAACGCATTTTGCGCGAGCCGGCGCGATTCGACAAGCCCCTCCAGCGACACATCCGCATTCGCATACAGGGAACGTGCCTGTTCAACGATCAACGGATCGATCTCTCCAAACTGCGCCTGCCGTTTACGGTAATCGTACTCTTCGGCGTAAAGTTCCTTCTTCTCTTCGATCAAAACGATCTGGCGATTGATCGAAATCAGGTTGATATAGGCTTCGGCGACACCGCAGATCAGCGAGAGACGTACCGTATCGCGATCGGCTGCGCTCGCACGGTACTGTGCGTATGCACTCTCTCTTAGATTTTTCAGCCGTCCCCACAAGTCGATCTCGTACGCGGCGTTCGCCGAGAGTTTATAGGTACTGTAGGCTATTCCGCCAAAAGGAGAAAGGGTCTCGCCGCTTGTCTTTTGACGTCCCGCCGACGCACCGGCGTCGAGCGTCGGATAACGGTTCGACTCGCTTAATCCCAACAACGCTTCCGCTTCGGCGAGTTTAGCGACCGAAACCTTGAGATCGTCGCTGTTGTGCAATGCCTCGTCAATCAGCCCGCTGAGTACCGGATCATCGTAGCGCTGCCACCACGCCGCATCGACCGAAGAGGTCGTCGCATCGGACACGACGCGTTCGGGAAGTTCCGGTGTCGGAACCTTCACCTCGGGGGCGAACGAACACCCGCCGAGCAAAACGGCACATCCGGCCGCGATCGCTATCGTTTTAGTCTTCATTGCGTACCTCTTTTCGCCCGAAACGGCTTTTGGCTTTCATGATCAGGTAATAAAACAGCGGGATGAAGAAGACGGCCACCACCGTCAGCAAAACCATCCCGCTGACGACCGTCGTCCCGATGATGTGGCGGCTGTTGGCCCCTGCACCGGTACTGATCGCCAGCGGTATCGTACCGCCGATAAACGCCATCGAGGTCATGATGATCGGACGTAGCCGAATCGTTGCCCCCGCGACGGTCGCGTCGTAAAGAGTGTACCCCTCTTTGAGCTTTTGCTGGGCGAATTCGACGACGAGGATCGCATTTTTCGCCGCCAATCCGACCAGTGTGACCAGACCGACCTGAAAATAGATATCGTTGTCCAATCCTCTCAGATATACCCCAAGCGCCGCACCCAAAAGGGCAAACGGCACCGTCATCAATACCGCAAACGGGATGCTCCAGCTCTCATAGAGTGCGGAGAGGATCAGGAAAATGAAGATTATTGCGTAGACAAACGCATAATTTCCCTTCTCCGCGATCAGTTTTTCCTGGTAGGCGGTTCCCGTCCATCCGATCGTGTACCCTTCCGGCAACACTTTAGCCGCGACCGCTTCGATCGCCTTCATCGCTTCGCCCGAGCTGTATCCCGGAGCGGGCTGAGCCGAAATCTGACCCGCCGTAAACATGTTGAAACGCTGAATGACGCTCGGTCCGACCACCCGTTCGGCGCGGATCAGCGAACTGACCGGAATCAGCGCCCCCGTCGCGGAACGGACAAAAACGTCGCTATAGTCTTCCACTTCGTCACGGTATCCCGGCTCGACTTGCATGTTGACGTGGTACACCCGCCCGAAGAGATTGTAATCGTTGACGTAACTGGACCCGAACGTCATTCCAAGGGTATCGTAGATTGCCGACTCTTCGACGCCGAGGGCTTTGGCCTTCTCCTTCTCCACCGTGATTTTGTATTGCGGCGTTTCGGTATTCATCGTCGTCCGCACGGCGGCGAGTTCGGGACGTTTGGAGGCTTCAGCGACAATTTTGTTGATGTAATCGCCGAGTTTTTGGATGTCTCCTCCGGTGCGGTCCTGCACAAACATGTCAAATCCTCCCGTCGTACTCATACCGGTAATCGGCGGAAGATTGACGGCGAGAACCATCGCCTCCTTGTTCTGGGAGAACTCTCCCATCAGCCGACCGGCAACCGCTTCGGACGATTGATCCGGAGCCGGACGCAACGACCAGTCTTTGAGGTGGGCGAATCCGACTCCCGCATCGGTCTTGAAGGCGAAAGTCGCCAGATCCAGTCCGGCCATAGCCCCCATACTCTCCATATCCGGATGTGCCAGCACCGTATCGATCACCCCTTTCTGGACGTCGGAGGTCCGCTCGAGCGATGCGCCCGGCATCAGATACGACATGACGATGACCACCCCTTTGTCCTCTCCGGGGAGGAGACTGGTCGGGATTTTTTCGACCATCCAGACGGCCGAAGCGATCATGGCTCCGAAAATCAGAAGATTCAGCGCCGCGTACCGGATCATCTTTTTGACCCCGTTGCCGAACCATACGGTCGATCGGTCGAAAAAGCGGTTGAAAAGACGGATCGGCAGGATCGGTTCGCTCTCCTCTTTGCGCAAAAACACCGGACACAGCGCAGGAGTCAGCGTCAGGGCGACGAAGCCGGAGATAACGACCGAAATGACGATCGTCATCGCAAACTGTTTGTACATCACTCCACTAAATCCCCCCGAAAGCGATGCGGGGATAAATACCGCCGAAAGGACCAACACGATGGCGACGACCGGACCGGCGATCTCTTTCATCGCGATCGTCGTCGCTTCACGGACGCTGAGACGCTCGTTCGAGCGTAAAATCCTCTCGACATTCTCGATCACGACGATGGCATCGTCCACCACCAGACCGATCGAGAGGATCAGGGCGAACAGCGTCAGCAGATTGATCGAAAACCCGGCCAGATACAATCCCGCGAACGTCCCTACGATCGATACGGGAATCGCCAGAACCGGAATGAGGGTCGCTCTCCAGTTTCCGAGAAAAACGTAGATGATGACGATAACCATCCCGATCGCTTCGAGGAGGGTCGTGATCACCTCGTGAATCGACGTTTTGACGAATTTGGTCGTGTCGTAAAGCGTATGGTATTGCAAATCTTTCGGAAATTTCTCCGCTGCTTTGGCAAGTACCTTATCCAGTTCCGCGGAGACTTCAAGGGCGTTGGCACCCGGCGAGAGAAACACCCCGGAAACGGCCATATCTTCTTTGTTGTACATCCCTTTGAGCATATAGCGTTCGGCACCGAGTTCGACGCGGGCGACGTCTTTGAGATGGAGCGACGAACCGTCTTCATTGGTACGGACCAGAATATTTTCAAACTCTTCGACCGTTTTCAGCCGCCCCGGCGTCGTCACCGTATAGGTGTAGGTCTGTTTTCCGGTCGAAGGCTCCGCTCCCAGCTGACCGACGCCCGTCTGGACGTTTTGGGCTTGGAGCGCTGCGGAGACATCGGAAGGAGCGAGATCGAACGCGGCCATTTTATCCGGCTGTAGCCATACCCGGATCGCATACTCGCGGCTTCCGAACATGATGGCGTTTCCTACCCCTTTGATCCGTTTGATGTCATCGAGTACGTTGATCGTGGCGTAGTTGTTCATCCACAGCGCATCGTGAACCGAGCCTTTGGAGGTAAAACCGATGACGCGAAGCATGTCCGGGGAGCGCTCGCGCACGCTGACCCCCTGACGGCGTACCTCTTCGGGAAGCTTGGTCAATGCGACCTGCACCCGGTTGTTGATATCGACGCTGGCTTTGGAAGGGCTCGTCCCGGTCGCAAACGTGATGCTCATGCTCAGCGTACCGCTCGGCGATGCGGTCGAAGTCATGTAAATCATGTTTTCGACCCCGTTGATCGCGTCTTCCAGCGGTGCCGCAACCGTCTTGGCCAACGTATCCGCATCCGCGCCGGGATAAGTTGCCTCGACGTTGATCTGCGGAGGGACTACGGCCGGATACTCCTGAACCGGGAGATTGTACAAACCGATAATCCCGGCAAAAATAACGATAATGGAAAAAACCGTCGAAAAAATCGGCCGGTCGATAAAGAATTTTGAAAACATACCCGTTTACCTCTCTTTATCGTACCGTTTTATCAATCGTCACGGGCGCTCCGGGCTGGATATGGAAGAAATTGTTGACAATGACCGTCTCTCCCCCTTTCAATCCATCCTCGATGATAAAATACTCTCCCGCCTTTTTCCCCAGCCGTATCGGACGAATTCCGACCCGACCGTTATCGACGACCATCACGATCGTCCCTTGCTTGTTCTGAAGAACCGCTTTTTGCGGTACCTTGATCACCGGCACGCTTTGGACTCCGGCAATCGCGATACGGCCGAACGCCCCAGGCATCAGCGTGTTGTCGCTATTGCTCAATCGGGCGCGTACTTTGACGCTCCCGTTCGTCGTGCTGATCTGCGGAGCGACGAAATCGACCGTTCCCGAATAGCTTTTCCCCTCGTACGTAAAAACCGCCTTCAATGCCGAAGTTCCGGCCAGACGCCGCAGGCTGCTCCCGCTTTTTTGCATATCACTGTCCGGAATCGAAAACTCCGCATAAATCGGATCGATCTGCGTCAGACTGACCAGCGGCGTACCGGCATTGACGACGTTGCCGACGTCAATTTGTTTCATTCCGGCGATTCCGCCGATCGGTGCGACGACGCGCGTATACCCTAGATTGATCTTGGAAGATTTCAACTGCGCTTTGGCCGACGAGAGATCGGCTTTGGCCACTTCGTATGCCGACAATGCCGCGTCGTACTCTTTGGTACTGATCGCATTGTTTCGGTAGAGGTTTTCAACCCGCTCCCATTCGCGTTTCGCGTTGGCAAGCGTCGCCGATTTGAGCTCGACGGCGGCCGCAGCCGCTTCCACCGCGGCAGAATAGGTATCGGGCTCAATCCGGTACATCGGGGAACCTTTCGCAACAAACGCGCCTTCCGTGTAATACTTCTCCTGCAATACCCCGTTGACCCGTGCCGTCACCGTGGTGGAGCGGTAAGCACTAAGCCTCGCGGGATATTCGAACCGCACCCCTACCGCTTCGGCTCCCGTTACGGCATAGACGTCCACTTTGGGCGGAGGCATCGTTGCCCCTGCGGGTTGTTGATTCGCGCCGTATGCAGCGGCGCCGATGACGGCCAAGGCGCATAGCGACACCATCAGACGATTAACGGATCTCATTGATTCTCCTTATTGATGATAATCCCCACCAGCGCAAACGGCGACATGCGATTGGCTTTGGAGAGGGTATCGATACTCGAGGTCGCATTGGCTTCGATTCCCCGATCGTGAAGACGCGTTTTAACCGCGTCCAAATCCTGTCCCAAAACTCCGGCCGAAACTTCGAGCGGGGCTTTCAGTACCGCATCGAGGACGATCCGCTTCGGATCCGGACCCGATTTCGCGTTCAGCAAAAATCCGGCACTCACCGCGGCAACAACGACGAGGAGAATCAAAAACAGTTTTTTGGAGAAATATCCCCGCATCGCCCTCCAGTTGACGTAGACATGAAGAATCGCCGCGGCGACGAACGCCAGCCCCAGTGTTTCGTGCATCTCTTTGGTATACGCATCGAACCAGTGAAAATACATCATCACCCCGGTTATACCGACCACGAGGAACACCAGTGCCGTAGCCGACGTTGCAAAATCCCGAATCGTAAACGGACGTGTCATAATAAACCTCCAAATTATCTTTCCAGAAAGATATCACGAGCATACTTAAATTTATCTTTCTGGAAAGAGAGTTGATATTTTCCCAAAAATGGTTTATGATTTCAACCATGAACGCCAAAAAATTTCTGCAAAACATCCATACGATCAAAACGTTCGCTTCGTCGCCGCACAACGACGTCCTCGATTTGACCGTTCCGCTCCACCTTTTTTACATCGCGATGCGCAAAAACGTGCTGATCATTTTAGAAGAATTCGGACTGATCGAAAGCGAATTGGATCTGCTTGTTTCGCTTCTCAATGCGGCGCAAACCGACCATACCCTCTCGCCGACGCAGCTGTACGATACCTTGCTCTTCTCCTCGGGGGGGATGACCAAAATGCTTAAACGGCTTGAAGAACGGGGACTGATCGAACGCCCGAACAACCCCGACGACAAGCGCAATAAACTGGTCCGACTGACGTCCAAAGGCTCGGAGGTTGCCCTCAGAGCCTTCAACGAGATCCTGAGTTACGAACACGAATGTTTTTCCGTACTGGACGCGAACGAACAAGAGACCCTGAACCGATTGCTCAACAAACTCGCGGTCCATCTGCACCAGTTTTCGGAATAATCTACCCCTTGAAAATTTCCATCCCCCGGCCAAACGGCACTTTGGCCTTGCACGATAACGCCCAGATCACTTCATAGGAGGGGGGGATTTTCGGAAACATCCCCTCCCCGTCAGTAAAATAAAGGAGCATCGTCGTCATCGGAAGATTGGCTTCGATGTAATCGAACGTCGGACGGTAATCGGTCCCCCCTCCCCCTTTGAGCTTGAAATCGAGTTTTTCTCCACCCATGAAGGTATAGTGGGCGTGTACCGTCGCATCGGCGATGATCAGTTCGATCCGTATCGACGGAAAACTCTGCATGATTGAGCGGAACTCTTCCATAAAAGCCCCCAGCAGCGTTTCGTTGATCGACCCGGAAGTATCGACGGCGACGCAGAGGCTTAACGTATCGCTGGTCAGAGACGGCAGGGCGATCCCCCGATAGATATGCTTTTTGTTCGGCGGCATAAACGCATAGTTATTGCGCATGTGGCGGTTGATCGCATTGTAAAGCTCGAACCGCCAGTCGACGTTGGCAGGCTTGAGTTTTTTCCCCAGCCTCTCCATCCCGCTGGGGCCCGATCCTTTTCGCTGCGCCGCTTCGAGCGCCATTGTCCCGGCATACTGCCATTCCGATTCGTTCTGGGCGTCGAGATCATCGGTAATCATCTCGATGGATGAAAACTCCCCCTCGTCCTCTTCGGAAGCATCACTCAGCGACGTCCCGGGCGGAGGTGATCCTTCCCCCTCGAACGCATCGACCTCATCAACGTTCAGATCGGCTTTGAGCGCTTCGTAAATCTCTTCGGCGTACATTCCGGCGTACTCGGGATTGAAATTCGCCCCCTGCGGAATTTTCACCCCGTTTTTGGCCAGCAGATTGTTGATCGCATAGTCGGTGGCAAGCTGCCAGAGTTTTCCGCGGCGGCTCAACCGCCGCTGTTGATGCGACAGAACGTGGTGCATCACCGCGTTGGTGAGGATGAACATCACCTCCTCGACGCTGCGCCGTTCGATAAATTCATTATTGTAGATAAACCGTTTTCCGTTGCTGGCGTACGACCTCACCCCTTCGGAAGGTTCATGGGCAAGGCGCGAGGCGAGCATCCCGAAATAGGGGTGTTTAACCGATAAAAGACTTTTGGCCCGCAAGAGCAGCTGTTCGGAGTTCATGAGGTCTATCGCAACAGGGTATTAAACTTGCGCATCCACATCGGCCAGCTCTCGACGTGGTCGAGTTCTATCTTGCGTGTCCGCAAATCCTGCACGATCATCACGGCAAACTCTCCGGGCATTTTAAGGGTATAGGATACCAGATGGTTCAGCTTCGATGCGGAGGTATAATCGTCTACCCGCATCGTCAACGCGGTCGCCAGGATATGCAACGCCGCCGCTTCGGCCGGAACTTCCGTGGTTTTTCCCTCCATGATCGAATCCAGATCGGGAAGCTCGGACGCTACGAGACGAAATCCAAGATACGATGCTGCCAGCTCTTCGCCGACCGCACCGGAGATCATCCCCATCAGCAAATCTTCATCGGGCGAGGAAGAGACGATCTCGTGTACGTACTGCCACGTCCGCGGAGTGGCGAACGAACGGCTGTCGGGATTGAATGCGAAGAGTGCGTCGGGACGGTGGGAGATATAGGCGATGATGGAAGGATCGATCCCCTCGGACAAGGCCCAGAGCCGCCACTCTTCGACGTTGGTCTCCATGTCGATATGGACAAACCGGTTGGCCAAAGGTGCGGCCATCCGAAAGACAACCCCCCGGTCGCTTTCACGGTTACCGGCCGCAACAATGGCCCACCCCTCCGGGAGCGTATATTCCCCGATTTTACGGTCCAGAATCAGCTGATACGCCGAGGCCTGTACCATCGGAGCCGCCGTATTGAGTTCGTCGAGAAACAAAATCCCTTTCTCGACGGTTCCATCAGGCAAAAACGAAGGGGAAGCCCAGACGGCCGTGTCGTTTTTCGAATCGAAAAACGGGATACCGCGCAAATCGGTCGGATCGAGAAGCGAAAGACGCAGATCGATAAATCCGATCCCCTCTTCACGGGCGATTTGGCTGACGATGGAAGATTTCCCGATCCCAGGAGGCCCCCATAAAAAGACGGGGACTTTTTTGTCACAGAGATGTTTCAGGGAGCGTTTGGCGTTGTGCGGATTCATGCAATTCCTTACATTCAGGGATACTTGTGTCGGATAATTGCATTTTTTGTACGAAAAAACCGGGAATAAAACTTGTACTGGATCAGGAAACACACCACCAAAGGAAATCCATGTCTATCCAAAGCTACATTGTTGATAACAATCTCGAATGGCAAAAATTGTTTATGGGGCAAACCGATGCGTTTACGTTTGCGTACCGCGGCAGCCTCGTTGTTACTCCCGGAAAAGTACTCTCCAACGACCGCGCCCTTCCTCCAAAAGAGATCATCAAACAAGTCATCCTTGCAACTAGCAGCGATACGATCGATTTTCTTGCGTGCGAAATCACAACTATTGATTCGTTCGAAGAGTTTTTTGCGAAATACGCTTCCTATCTCACGGCTGAGGGAAAATACCTCCTTTTCATCTGCGACATTACGACCAAAGGTAAATTCGTGTATGAAGGGATCACTTTCTACGCTTATCCGTTGGATGAAAGTTCCGTATGGAACGAGCTTCTCGATTTCGCAGACCTTCCGAAAAGCGGTCTGAAAAAGATGTCGGACAAAGAAAAAATCGATGCCATCGTCAACGAAATGAAGAAAACTACTCTCAGAATTGCGGACAAAACCCTCGAAGATATCAAAGCGTCCAAAGCGGGCGGAAAAGTATTTTTCGGAGCGGTTTGATCCCTCCGAGTCGCCAAACGCTCCGTTTGGCCCCCGTACTCCCTATTCCGTTAGTAAATAAAAGATACAATACGCTCCAATGAAGCGGACCGAACCTTTTTCTTTTTTTGCATTAACCATCGCCCTTCTCATCCATATTACCATTGCGCTGATTCTCTTTATCCTATCGGAACATTTGCACGCCATCATTACCCCTGAAGAATCCAAACCGCACGAAGAACGGTTCCGCCTCTCAATCAAAGAGTTTCCCCAAAAGCCGACCAAAGAGGCCATCGTTAAAAACGATATCCCTCTGCCTCCTACAAAGCTCCCGATTCCGCGAGGTGAACAGATGGTGCGTCCCGCCGCCGTCCCCCCGCCGCCGCGCCGGTCGACGTCACCAACCAATACCGCGCTCAGCCAATCCGCAGTTCCGGTGAAACCGCAGACTCCGGTCGAGCCGGTACCTGAGATTAAAAAAGGGTTTCTTCCCCATACGGCGCCGACGGTCGCGACCATCGAGAAAACCGCACCCAAAAAAGAGTCCGGTCTCTACGACATCCTCTCCCGCCCGGACGGTTCAGCCCGGGAGATACGGACGCAGACCACCACCCGCGTTTCCGAAAACATCCAGCGCCTTTATGGAGACAAATTCAACGACCTTTCCGAAGGGGAACAAAAATACATCATCGACAATCAGGAAGTCATGCGCCGCATCACCCAGGACGTTCTTGATCGCTACGGCCATTCCAAAATTCCCGATTCGATCCGTACCAACGACACAAACATGATCGAATTTTATCTTCATCCCGACGGCTCGATCAGCGACCTTCATTTCCTGAAAAATTCGCAGCTGGCCGTTCTTGACGACACGACGCGCGAAACCATTCAGCTGGCCTATGCCAAATATCCCCGTCCTCAGCAAAAAACCCTCATTCGCTACCGGGTTTATTACAACCTTTCGGGATACTGATTGTGTCGCCGAACGCACGATCGCTTGGCGCACTGACCCTTGCCGTCGCGATTCACGGCTTTATTGCGATTCTTTTGTTTTCGACTACTTCTTTGGAGCCTCCCAAAAAACCTCTCCAAAAACGTTTCGGTATCCATTTTAGCGATCCGGTGGAGCCGCAGCTCTCCGATCAATCCGCTCTTCCCCCTCCGCCTCACGTTCCGCCCAAAACCACGCAAATGCGTCCGGCCGTTCCGGCGGTTACCGCCCTTTCCAAGGAGCCAAAGGGGACCCTGCCTCCCGGTCCGCTCCAAAAGCCTTTTCGCGAAGCCGATTCCGACGCCCTTCCCCAGTCGGTCCTGCGCCATTACGGAGAGGAATTTTTCGATCTCTCCGCCGGTGAACAGCGCTATATTCTCGACAATCTGCAAAAAATCCGAAAAATCAACGAAGTCGTCGGAACACGCCTGCTCCGCGAAAAAGACGATGAAGAGATCGATCCGCACGAAAGCAATCTTGTCGAGTTTTATCTCTATCCCGACGGCACCATCAGTGATCTGCAGCTCGAACACAACCGGGTTGGAAGCCTACTGGACGAGTTAACCCTTCAAACGATCGATCTGGCCCATGAAAAGTACCCGAAACCGGCGCAGAAAACCCTGATCCGCATCCGTGTTTACATTATTGTCCGATAGTGTTCAATACGGCCAAGGCCCCTTTGTAGATCGGCTCGTCGATAAATCCGAACCGCTCGTCGGTAAATCCGCTGATTCCCAATTCTGCCTGCGCTTCAAAAAGGCGGACGATTTCACGGCACCGCTCGATTTCGACTTCGCTGTGCCCGAATACGCTGTGAATCAGATCCGATTGCGCCGGAGCGATGCACCCTTTGGCATCAAATCCCATCTCTTTTTCGAGTTCGAGCCAGTTTCGCAGCCCTTCGATGTTTTTGTAATCCTGATAGACGAACGACACCGGTTTGACGCCGCAAGCGCGGGCGGTAACCAAAAAATGGCTCAGAATATAATGCATCGCGGGATTGTCGGGGAGCAAAAGCGACTGCGATAGACCCAGCTCGGCAAACAGGTCCAGAATCCCGAGATAATACGCCCTCACCCGCGGATGGATCGCGAACTCTTTGAGATTGAGCCAGGCTTCCCGTGTTTCGATCGAGAGGTGGATTTCAATCGTCTCATCGACCAGTTCAAGGGCTCTGCGGACCTCCTCGACGGAACGGATTTTAGGGATGCGTATCCCATCGGGACGAAAAGGGTTGAGATAAGCGATCTCCTCTTCTCCCCCTTCTCCCAGAGGATTGACCCGGACGATCAGTTTTTTATCCGATTTCGGATTGGCACTTAGCGCCATCGCGCACAGGCTCAGAGCATAGGGTTTTAATTCGGCGCTGACGCCGTCTTCGAGATTGAGCATCAGACATTCGGCGGAGAGGGATGGGATTTTCAGAAGGTGTTTGACGTTGTGGGTCGAGACCATCATCGTGGAACGAAACGAGAGCGAGCTGTTGATCTCACGGTTCGCCGGGACGGCAAGGGAACGGAGCGTTTCAAGCTCTTTGTTCTCAATGAGTTGTGCGAGTCGGTCCGGATTTCCGAGCGGCATTTTTAAACTCCTCTTTGTGCAGATGGTAATAGAGCGTCTGTATCTCCATATCGGTCAGATAATAGCGCGGCATCCCGATGATGCGGCTGTTCAACCGGTCGTAAAAATCGCGAAAAGAGAGTTTGTTGATCGGTTTCCCGGCAAACACTTTATTCCCCTCGTCATCGCTGTATCGGGCGATTAGTTTCCCCTCTCCCGCTTCTCCGTGGCACAAATGGCATCCGACTCCCCGGGGATTGTGATACAGGCTTCCGGCATATTCCTCTTTCGTGATGAACGAAGCCCCCTGCGCCACAACGCCGGCCATCAGAAGCACAAACACCCTACGCACGCCCCAACCTTTAACCGTTTATTATACTTTTGTCGGTATGATACCCAAAAACAATCTTGACGGTGGTTAAATGCAGATACTCGACGGTAAAGCACTAGCGCAAAAAATTGAACAAAACGTCTCCGCGGAGGCCAAAGAACTCAAAAATTCTACCGGCAGAGTTCCGGGACTGGCGGTCATTCTCGTCGGTCACGATCCTGCGAGCCAGGCGTACGTCGGAATGAAGAAAAAAGCGTGCGACCGTGCAGGATTTTATTCGGTAACCCACGAAATGCCCGAAGACATCTCCCAAGAAGCGATCATCAAAACAATCGAAATGATGAATCTCAATCCCAATATCGACGGGATTTTGATCCAGCTTCCCCTCCCGAAGCACATCGATACGACCAAAATCCTCGAAATCGTCGCACCGGACAAAGACGTCGACGGGTTCCATCCTTACAACGTCGGACGCCTCGCAACCGGCCTTGACGGTTTCGTCCCCTGCACGCCGCTTGGGGTTATGGAACTGCTCGCCGAATACAACATCGACGTCAAAGGGAAAAACTGCTGCGTCATCGGTGCGTCCAACATCGTCGGCAAACCGATGGCGGCCCTGCTGCTCAATGCCAACGCGACCGTCGAAATCTGCCACATCTTTACCGACGATCTGAAAAAACACACTCTGGCGGCCGACATCGTCCTCGTCGGGGCGGGGGTCATTAATCTGATCCGCGAAGATATGGTCCGCGAAGATGCGATCATCGTCGACATCGGCATCAACCGTGCGCCGGACGGCCGGCTCGTCGGCGACGTCGATTACGAAGCGGTAGCGCCGAAAAGTTCTTACATCACTCCGGTACCGGGGGGAGTCGGACCGATGACCATCGCAATGCTCCTCTCCAATACCCTCAAAGCGGCCAAAATCCACGTCAACGAAGCGAGTAAATAACGATCCGTATGAAGAAAAAAATCCTCAATGCCGCGCACAGCGCCTACCGTTTTTCCAACACATGGACCGGGACGATCATCATCGTCCTCTTCGTCATCTTTTTTGTCGCCCAGGCGTTTCGAATCCCCAGCGGATCGATGAAAGATTCTCTGTTGATCGGGGATCACCTGTTTGCCAAAAAATTCGCCTACGGAGTTTCAACCCCGCATTTGCCGTTTCTTGAGATTCCGTTGATTCCGGGTACCGACGGACACATTATCGACGGAGACGAACCTTCGCGCGGCGACATCGTCATCTTCCGTTATCCGAACAATACCCAGCTCCACTACGTCAAACGGTGCGTCGCCCTTCCGGGTGACGAACTGTTCGTTATGGACAAACTACTCTATCTTCACCCTCGCGAAGGGGACGAGTACGCTAAAAAAGCGTTCCCGGGATACGAACTGGTCGAAGTGCAGGGGAAACTTTGGGTCAAAGATCCCTATACCAAAGAGCATCCGGGTATCCACCACGACGACAACATCGTCAATAACGGTATCTATCCGACCGAATTGTTCAACTTCGGACCGATTCAGGTTCCCGAACGCGAATTCTTTATGATGGGAGACAACCGCGACCACTCCAACGACAGCCGTTTCTGGGGAGCCGTTCCTTACGGTCTTATCGAAGGGACGCCGTGGTTCGTCTATTTCAGCCTTGATGGCAATTACAAAGTCCGTTGGGACCGCATCGGTAAAACGCCGGCCGATCTGGAACAAAAAGAGTATCTGGACCGCGCCATAGCCGAACGCCTCAGAGAAGATGCCGCCGATCATGAGCTCTATTGATCTCCTAGATATCGTCGCATCGATACTCGCCCTACTCGTCGCCATCATCGGCCATGAGATCATGCACGGATGGGTCGCCTACAAATACGGAGACCCTACGGCCAAAAGCATGGGACGACTCAGCATCAATCCTCTCATCCACATCGATCCGGTCGGATCGATTCTCATCCCGGTTATGACCTATTTTTTACCGTTGCTTCTGGGAGCATCGAGCGGTTTCCTCTTCGGCTGGGCCAAACCGGTTCCCGTCAACATCCAGACCGTCATCCGTAACGGCGGCTACAACGGCGCGATGCAGGTCAGCCTCGCGGGAATTGTTTACAACCTCTTTTTGGCCACACTGGCGTCGGTGATCATCCTCTCGATGTCCCAACCCGTTCCCGGAGACAGCATCGGATACCTCTTCGCCTTCGATTTCCTCAAAGAACTGCTCATCATTAATGTGGTGTTGGCGGTTTTCAACCTGATTCCGGTTCCCGGACTCGACGGCGCCCATTTTCTGATCTATCTGAGCCTAAAACTGGGAATCCGGAAAGTCGCTGATTTTTTCATCAAAGCCGAACCTTATGGAATGATTGTTATCATCATCATACTGGTTACCCCACTGAAAATTCCCTTGGTCATCTGGCCGATCCAGATGGTCTTGTATCTATTACTGAGTTAAGGACAACACACGAATGAAATTCTACGTCGCTACCGATCATGCCGGAGTCGATCTTAAAAACTTTACCGTTGAACTGCTGCGTTCAAAAGGTCACGAAGTGGTCGATTTGGGACCTTTTGACAAAGAGCGGGTTGATTACCCCGACTACGCCGTCAAAGTATGCGAAAGCGTACTGGGCGATGCCGGCACGCAGGGGATTTTGATCTGCGGTTCGGGTATCGGAATGAGTATGGCGGCCAACCGTTTCCACGGCATCCGGGCGGCATTGTGCCACGATGCTTACACCGCAACCGTCGCACGCGGACACAATGACGCCAACGTTTTGTGTTTTGGTGAACGGATCGTAGGTCAGGGTGTCGCCGAGTCGATTCTCGATGCGTGGTGCGCCGGACAATTCGAAGGGGGCCGCCACTGCGGGCGCGTCGATAAAATCGAATCCATTAAAGGGTAATCGATGTTTCTGGAGTGGTCGTTACTGACAATCGTCACCCTCGGTGCCCTGTTTTTCCTCGTGAAAATGTTCTATTTTCGGAGCATCACGGTTCGGGAACAACGGAGCAACGAAGTGATGAAACTCACCCTCAAAGAGGCGGAAGTGCTGATCCGAAAATATCAGATCCAGCTGCAACGCGCTTTGGGAAACGTCGACATTCTAAGCGAAGAGCTCAACAATCTCCGAAACGAACTCAAAATGCTCAAATCGAGAAATTCGAAACATCGGGCCGAAACCGACCGGCTGCAGAATAAAATCAAAGAACTCGAAGGGCGTATCGACGCTCTGATCTAAACACCGAGGAAGGAACCGTACCCATGACTTTAAGTGCCGATGAACAACGTTTTTTGATGGAGTCGATCCGTGACGTTCCCGATTTTCCCAAACCGGGAATCATCTTCAAAGATATCACGACGTTGCTTTCCGACAAAGATGCCTTTGCCCTCCTGATCGACCATCTCGCTGCCCGATACCGCAGCTACGGCCTTACCCACATTGCGGGAATCGATGCCCGCGGCTTTATCTTCGGAGCGGCACTCGCCGTCAAACTCGGCATCGGTTTCGTCCCTATCCGCAAAAAAGGGAAACTCCCTTATACGACCGTCTCTGAAAAATATTCGCTCGAATACGGCATCGACGAAGTCGAAATCCATATCGACGCATTTTCAGGTGTCGAAAATCCCCGTATCGTTTTGATCGACGACCTGATCGCTACGGGGGGAACCGCTTACGCCGCCGCCAGCTTGCTCAAAAAAGTCGGAGCCGAATGCACGGAAGCGTGCTTTATTCTCGGCCTGAACTTTTTACCGGGGCAATCCCGCCTCAAAGAATTAACCCCGGTTTACACCGTTTTAGGAGTCGATTAATGTACATACCCTCACCGTCGCGTTTTGACCCGGTCGAAGGACATTTTGGCCTGTTTGGAGGGCGTTACGTCCCCGAAACCCTGATGCCTGCCCTTCTTGAACTGGAAAATGCCTATAAAGAGATCCGTTTTGATAAAGATTTCTGGAAAGAGGTGGACGGATACCTCCAAGATTACGTCGGTCGCCCGAGTCCGCTTTATTATGCTGCCAACCTCTCTGAGGAGCTGGGAGCCAAAATCTATCTCAAGCGCGAAGACCTTAACCACACCGGCGCCCACAAAGTCAACAACGTTATCGCCCAGGGGCTGATGGCCAAACGCTTGGGCAAGAAAAAAGTGATCGCCGAAACGGGTGCGGGACAGCACGGCGTCGCTACCGCGACCATCGCCGCACTCCTCGGACTCGAATGCGAGGTTTTCATGGGTGCCAAAGACGTAGCCCGTCAGGAACTCAATGTATTTCGGATGAAACTCCTCGGTGCCAAGGTCCACGCGGTTGAAAGCGGCTCCAAAACCCTTAAAGATGCGATGAACGACGCGATCCGCCACTGGGTCACCCATGCGCGTGACACCTTCTACATCATCGGAACCGTAGCCGGGCCGCACCCCTACCCGATGATGGTACGTGATTTTCAGGCCATTATCGGTTGGGAAGCCCGCGCACAGATACTTCAAAAAGAGGGGCGCCTTCCAGATTACGTCATTGCCTGTATCGGCGGCGGAAGCAATGCTATCGGAGCCTTCCAGCACTTTTTGGAAGATTCCGAAGTTCGCTGCATCGGCATCGAAGCCGGAGGACTGGGCATCGATACCGATAAGCACGGCTGTTCTCTTGAAAAAGGGCGTCCGGGAGTCCTTCACGGTCAGATGAGCTATCTGCTTCAAGACGATGACGGACAAATCCTCGAGGCACACTCGATCTCCGCAGGGCTTGATTATCCGGGAATCGGACCGGAACACGCGTTCCACAAGGACAACGGCAGCGTCAGCTACGATCACATCACCGATCAGGAAGCGCTGGACGCTTTTGTATGGTTGAGCCGTCGCGAAGGGATCATTCCGGCTTTCGAAAGTTCCCATGCCGTCGCCTATTTGCGCAAACTCAAAGAGATAGAGGGTAAACTCATCATCGTCAACCTCTCCGGACGCGGAGACAAAGATATGATTCAGGCCAAACAGATTCTCAATTTTGATTCGTAAAGTCTGACCTACTTCCCGTGAGCGCGTTGTTATCTTGGTGACAAACGCGTCGTATTAGATCGTAAAGGAGTCGAGTGGAACATCTGTTTATTGAGTGGCTGAAAGAATACGGTTACGTCGTTTTGTTCGTATGGAGTATTTTGGAAGGGGAAATGGGTCTGATTATGGCCGGTATCCTCTCTCATACCGGTGATATGTCTGTTCCTATCTCCATTTTCGTGGCCGGAATCGGCGGATTCGTCGGAGACCAGATCTATTTTTACATCGGCCGCTACAATAAAAACTACATCCACTCCAAACTCAGAGACCAACGGCGAAAATTCGCCATTGCCCATCTGCTTCTCAAAAAATACGGCTGGCCCATTATCTTCGTCCAACGCTACCTTTACGGTATGCGCACCGTTATCCCGATGGCGATCGGTCTGACAAAATATTCGGCCCGGCAATTTGCGCTCGTCAATCTGATCAGCGCCTGGTTCTGGGCTGCTATGACCATTATCCCTGCCTATTATTACGGTGAAACCCTGCTGGAAGTCCTCAGATGGATCAAAGGGCACTGGTATTTTGCCATACCGCTTGTCATCGTCGTCGTGAGTACCATCATCTATAACCTCAACCGCCTTGAAAAAAAACTATTGGAGAAACGCCGTGAACGTCAAACTCATTAACCTCCCCCTGGATCAAATCGAAGCCGATTTGACGATTGAATTCATCTCTACCGCACAATTGGCAGAACATCCGCATCATGCTCTTTTGACCCAAGCCGGGTTCAAAGCCGAAAACGAACAGCTCTGTACACTGCACGAACACCGCCTGATGGTCTGCGGGATCAGCGATTACACTTCCGAAACTCTACGTGCGGCGGCTGCCGTCACCATCCGTTCAGCCAAATCGTACGGCTACGCATCTCTCAAAGTATGCCAGTACGAAGAAGAAAATTTCCGCTCCGTGATCGAAGGGATCGTATTGGGAAATTACCGTTTTGACGGGTATAAATCCGATCCGAAACCTTCTATACTGAAAGAAGTCCTTTTTTCAAACGAAAACCGTGACGGAGTCGTTTTCGATTTTTCCCGACTTGAGACAACTCTCAACCAAACGCTGATCATCTGCGGTGCTACCAATTTTGTACGCGATCTGGTCAATCAGACCCCCGACGATATGACCCCGCGGGATATGGCGGTGACGGCCGAGTTACTGGCTCAGAGCAACTCTCTTGAATGCACCATTCTCGATCCTAACGGTCTTGAAGATGAAAAAATGTTCGCCATGCTCGGTGTCGGCCGTGCCTCGGTACACCCGCCAAGACTGATCCACCTGGCCTATAAACCCGCCAATCCGAAAAAAGTGATCTCGCTGGTCGGAAAAGGTCTCACCTACGACAGCGGCGGGCTCAGTCTCAAAGCCGCCACCTCCATGGTCACGATGAAAATGGACAAAGCGGGAGCCTGTGCCGTTATGGGGATCATCAAAGCGGTCAGCGAACTGAAACTCGATATCGAAGTCCACGGCTTCATCGGGGCGGTCGAAAACATGATCGGCGGCAATGCCTACAAACCTGACGACGTTCTTCGGGCCAAAAACGGCAAAACGATCGAAGTGCGCAATACCGATGCCGAAGGGCGCCTGGTCCTCGCCGACGTTTTCGGCTACGCGCAGGAAAACGTGAAAGCCGATTACATCTTCGATTACGCGACCCTCACCGGCGCATGCATGGTCGCTCTTGGACCGTATACGACGGGCGTCATGGGACACAACGATGAGCTGAAACAATCATTCGTCGACGCGGGTGCCCAAGCGGGAGAATTCTGCGGAATCCTCCCATTTAACCGTCTGCTGGGCAAATTGCTCAAAAGCGACGTCGCCGATATCTCCAACGTCTCAAGCAAACCTTACGGAGGTGCGATCACGGCAGCCCTCTTCCTCGATAATTTCATTGACGAAAATATGAAACAGCAATGGGTCCATTTCGATATTGCCGGTTCGGCCTATACCGACAGTACCTGGGACGTCCATTCGCACGGAGGAACGGGTGCGGGTGTTCGGATGACGCTGGAGTGGATGAAACGTCTTAGCTAATATTTTCCTGTTCCCGCTGATGCGGGAAACAGGTTTTATGATACGCGATAAACTTCTTTTCGGTGCGCTACTTTGACGACATACACCGTCACGATCTCATCTTCAATCTCGTACAATATCCGATAATCGCCGACTCTGATCCGATACTTTTCATCACCGCTCAGTTTTTTACATCCGAGTGGTCTTGGATCATCGGCAAGCTCTTGTATATGAGAAACAACCCTTTTTAAAATCACCGAGGGGAGATTTTCGATCTCTTTTGCCGCCGATTTTTTAATTTCGATCTTATAGCTTGCCATTAGCTTCCAGCTGTTTTAAAAACGACTCGAACGATAACGTCTCTTCGTTTTTTCGCTCTTCAAACGCTTTAAGATCCATGTTATCTTCTCTAAATGCGTCGATAACGATATTGTTGACGATCGAAGAGAGCGATTCGGAAGTCTCCAAGGCTTTAAGTTTAAGGAGTTTGAGAATGTCCTCATCGAGGGAAATAGTGGTGCGTACACTCATGCTATCTCCTTTTTATCTGCATTATAGCATAATGATGTAATGATGCCAATATGTTGTATTTGTTATATCTAACCACATAAGTGAAAAATATGAACGCATATCAAATCCAAATAGCCATAAAAAACTCTTTTATAGATTGCAGTCCATGGCTTGAAATCATAAATCAATGGATACAAAACAATATCGATTATTTAGAAAAACACAATTTTGATGATGCCGCCTATTGGCATAACGAAATGGCAAATATCAGCTGCCTTTCCGGGGCGATCTGGAAACTAGGAGGGGTAGCTGTCTGCGAATACACTATCGATAAGGACACATGCAAGAATGGGAAACTGACCCAAGGGGAAGATTTAAACGGACGAGCCGACCTCTATTTCATGATGGAGAAAAAACGTTATCTTGTTGAGGCCAAATACATCAGAGCAAAAACAATAGAAAATGGAAATATTCAAAATGCAATGCATACTGCGCTGAAAAATTGTCAACATTGTCGAGAAAATGGTTTGGATCACAAAATGGCAATGGTATTTGCGGCTCCAAATACTCAGCATAACAAAATCGACTTCAACAATGAAAACCTCAATTATGACATCAAAGTTATGTTGAAAGTTAATGCCAAGAAAAAACCTCAATATAAGTGCGAAACATATGATTGCGTCTATCTCTTCGGACAGCACCTCAATAATTCCGAATCGGCCGAATGTAAAGGTAGTAAATCTCAGTCCCCACTCAACAACCCTGCTGTATAATTCCATCACTAAAACATTCTATATTCAATACTTCAAGGAACACTCAATGGGACTTAGCATCGGACTCGTAGGACTCCCCAACGTCGGAAAATCGACCACTTTCAACGCACTTACCAAAGCGCAGAATGCCGAAGCGGCGAACTATCCGTTCTGTACGATCGAGCCGAACAAAGCGACCGTCCCCGTTCCCGACGTACGCCTCGACGCACTGGCCAAAATCGTCAATCCCGAGCGTATCCAGCACTCGACGCTTGATTTCGTCGACATCGCCGGACTCGTCAAAGGGGCGAGCAAAGGTGAAGGTCTGGGGAATAAATTCCTCTCCAACATCCGCGAAACCGAAGTAATTCTCCAGATCGTCCGCTGTTTCGACGATGAGAACATCGTCCATACCGAAGGGCGTATCGACCCGCTCCAGGACGTCGAAATCATCGAAAACGAGCTGATTTTTGCCGATATCGAAGTTCTCACCAACCGTATCGAACGCCTTAAAAAACAGGCGAAAAACGACAAAGAAGCAGCCGCGATGGTCGAGTTTGCCGAAGAGCTCGCCGAATTCCTCGCCGAAGGAAACCTTGCCCGCAATTTCCCGAAAGCGGACGGCGAAATATTCGAAAAACTCAATTCCGAAGTACGTATGCTTAGCGCCAAGGAAATCATGTACGGTGCGAACGTCGACGAAGACAGTCTTAGCGAAGATAACGACTACGTTGTCCGTCTTCGCGAACACGCTGCCAAAAACGGATGCGAAGTGGTCAAACTCTGCGCTAAAATCGAAGAAGAACTCGTCGGCATGGACGATGATGAGCGGAACGAACTCCTCCGCGATATGGGGGTTGAAGAATCAGGTCTTGAGCAGATCATCCGCAAAGGATTCGACAAGCTGGGTCTCATGAGCTATTTTACCGCAGGGGTCAAAGAGGTTCGCGCCTGGACGATCCGCAAGAATACGACCGCGCCTAAAGCCGCAGCCGTTATCCACAACGACTTTGAAAAAGGGTTTATCCGTGCCGAGGTTATCGGATACGACGATTACATCGCCTGCGGCGGCGAAACCAAGTCTAAAGAAGCCGGAAAAATGCGTCTGGAAGGTAAAGAGTATATTGTACAAGACGGTGATATAATGCACTTTCGCTTCAACGTATAAATAAAAACCACGACACGCAAGAGGTGCGCAATGACATTGAAATACGCCGGTCCCAAACCGCTTATTTCGGCTCACGGAATCGAATTTGACCATAATAAGGAAGACAAATTCATCTATTTGAATTTCGTCGTAGAACTGATACGCGCATTGGATCATGAGTACATCGAAGAACGGCGCTACGTCCACAACACCTCCGGGCTCGTTATCGATCCAGCAGCGATGGTACGCTCAATCGCTTCGTACGATCCGAACCTCGAAAACGAAGTCGCCCAACGGGTCCAAATAACTCAGGAATTGATCGAAGACGAATTGCGCCGCGCACACGAGAACAAAGTGCTTTGCTGCGATGAGGAACGGGACGTTCTGATCAAGAATATCCAGATTTTACGCGATTACCGCATTCAGCGCGCCATCAACAAAACCGTCTATTACAGCGGTATTCACACCCTGGCTAAAATCATCCACAAAGGGCATATTTCCTACGTAACGGCGCCGATGCTGCCGATTTATTTTCACGTGTTTCACTCCATTCAGGGAGCTTTGAACAAACTTCATCCCCCTACCCCGAGTAAAATCGAAATTTTCGGAGAATCAGGCCATCTCTTTACGCGTCTGGAGATACAGGAAGGATAACGGCTTTAGCCGATCCGCCCGATCGTCTGGGCAAATCGGACGTTATGTCCGGTCGCAACTCCCAATTCTACCATCCCAGGCTCGCAAAGCATCACGATCGTCGATCCCATCTTGAAACATCCGAAATCATCACCCTTGCTTAAATAGAGGTCTTTATACGCGTAATACGACGGTGCAAGAACCGTATTGGTTTCGATACGCGGCTCAAATGAAATCTCCATTTTTCCGACATTCAAAGCCCCGACCATAATCATGAAAAACCGTTTTCCCGAACCGCTTAAACATTCCAAAACCACACGCTCGTTTTCTACGAAAAGATTCAACTGTTTTTCCAGCGAGGGGATATTGACCGGATAGAGTTTGCCCGGGATATGGACGGCATGCAGAACCTGCATGTCGATCGGTGCGTGATAACGGTGATAATCCCGCGGTGAAAGATAAAAATTGACAAAGGAACCGTCATGTATCGATGCTTTGGCCGCATCGGTAATGTAATCGCCCAACACTTCGTCCACCGAATAGCTCATCCCTTTGATTTGCAACGCCAGATTGTTGTGAATGGTCCCACACTCGGTAATCAACGAATCACACGGGCTGATCATGTCCTGCGGATCGGTTGAAAAATGGCGATGATGCACGAATTTTCGTGTAAACAGATCGTTCAGACTCCCATAGGTTTCCGGTGCCGCGAATTCACTCATGTCCAGCCCCATCAATTTGACATAGGAACGGTTGATCAGACTTTGAAACGTTTTGGAATGCGCTTTGGAAGCGAATTGTCCAAATGTTTGTGAAATGGCGGAAGTAAAGTGTCGTTTGTTCATCGTTAGTCCTGTATTTCGTCGGTTTGTATGGCACGTTTGGCGATCTCTTCGATCAGTACGGTAGCGTAACACCCTTTCGGAAGGGAGAAGTGAAGCTCGTACCAGGCATCTTGTTCCTTATACTCCCCTTCACACTCTTCGGGAAATATCCAGCCGTAACGGCGTGCTCCGTCGATACCGCTCTCGATCGTATCAAACCTTTCTTCGACCGTTCGGGCAATCCCTTCGGCCCGGGTAGCCCGTTTCCCGCTCAACAATCCGCTCACCGAAATATCGCGGCGTTCGAAGCGTTCAACTTCCGTCTCCTCGACGTAATGGAAAAGCTTTCCGTAAGGGTAATGCATCATCACGTCGCCGTGCATCAATTTAAACGGATGTTTTTGGGTTTTCATCGATTCGAGCTCTTCTTGGGGAATCGGAAGAACGTTGAGCAACTCTTCGGTGCCGAATTCATCAACCAGTTTGGATATCTCGATCCGGCGGCTCAACCATCCGTTGAAGAGATAGCTTTGGTAAGCATTGACGTAAAACTGGGCAAGTTTTTTGTTCCTCTCTTTCAATTTTCCCTCGAGGATCGCTTTCCCTTTCGTGTAGTTTTCCCCATCCGTCCCGAAACGCTGAAATCCAAAATAGTTCGGCATCCCGTATTTCTCTATATTTTTAAGCGCCTCGGCGATTTTTGCCGCCGCCACCGGGGTCACTTTTTTCAATCGTATGAAAAAACGGTTCCCTTTAAGATGACCGATCCGGATTTTGTTGTTATGGTAGGTTTTCTCGAGGATTTTAATCCCCTCATGCTCAAAATTGTCGAGCATCGGTTCGTACTTCCGCGGCAGTGAAATATACTGTTTTGTCTGGGCATTTTTGTCTTTCATCCCCGCATATCCGATATCCCGTCCTTTAATGCCCAATCGATTGCTGAATGCGTCGATCATTTGCCACGTAGAGAGGTTCTTCTTCCGTACGTGCAATACGAGATGTTCCCCCTCCCCGCTGAATGGGTACAAAGGGATCTCGTCAACGACGAAATCGCGCGCCGACTGGCGAAAATGAAAATCGATCGGGCTATGCGGTAAATAATAGTGTCGTTCCATAAAAGTCTCTTTCGTTTAAAAATGGTGCGCTTTGCAGCGATTGGTGAATTTTCCCCGGCAGGCTTCACCGATGATATTCAACGGAGTACGGGTCATTGCGGCCATACGCCTGAGGGTCTTGGTATATTTCGGGTCAAAAGCGATGAGCATCTCGTACTCTTCTCCGCTACACCCGATCCCTTTTTGAAACGGCGAAAAAAAACGGATTCCAAGCCTGTTGGAACGGCTCAATTTATCGACATCGCTAAACAGACCGTCGGAAATATCCATCCCGCAGCGCAGATATCTTCGTGCTTTACGGACAAAAGCCGTACGTAATTCCGGCCGGACAAAACGGTTTTTGGAGTGAATTTTTCCACCGCTCATCAAATAGCGCAATTCTCTCAAAGAACGCCCGAGCGTTCCCGTATACGCAATCAGATCCCCGTTTTTCAATCCGAATCGGGTTAGAATCTTGTAATCGGTTTCCGATACGATCGTAACCGACAAATCGAGTTTAGAGTTTCCGATCGTGTCCCCGCCGACAATCTCGATCCCAAATTCAGCCGCGGCAGTGCGGATACCGGATGAGAGCTCCTCCATCTGATGAAGCTTCATCGTTTTGGGCATCGCCACTCCGAGCAATGCGTATTTCGGATTGGCATTCATCGCTACGGCATCCGATATATTGATTATCATCGCCTTATACCCGATCTGAAAAGGGGTCAGCCAGGTACGTTTAAAATGGACATTCTCAAAAAACAGATCTTTGCTGTAGACCCGGTTCCCAACCCTGACTCCGTCATCCCCGATCAAAGAGCGGTGCGTACGGAAAGTATTGATAAAATAGTATTCTGCATTCACGCCGAACCGCCGTTCGCTTAAAACTTCTGAAATAAAAACCGTCATTATAATCGAAATGCAATTATGATAATGTAAAATTACAGAGCAATCAAAATGCTACCATTCGAAATCATTCACGGATTCCACTCCTTGCAAAATGTAACCTATAGAATCATTATTATTGTATACCAATACATTTATGTTACATTTCCGGACATACAATCTCTCTTTTCCACTCTAATATCCCACATAAACCTTTTTAATATTGCCCAAGGAGTGGCGCGCTATAATCATCCACAGATTTTCTACCTAAGGAAGGCGTATGAGTATTCCCATTTATACTTATGATGCGGTTGTCGTAGGGGCTGGATTGGCCGGATGTGCCGCAGCCCGCGAATTGCAAAAAGCCGGCAAGAAAGTTGCCGTCATTACGAAACTTCACCCTCTTCGCAGCCACTCCGGCGCGGCACAAGGGGGTATCAACGCCGCATTCAGCGAACAAGACAGCGTTGAACTTCACGAATTCGACACCATCAAAGGCTCCGATTACCTGGCTGACCAGGACGTCGTTCAGTTTATGTGTGAAAAAGCTCCCGAAACAATCCGATGGGCGGAGCGCATGGGGGCTGCATTCAGTCGTAACGAAGACGGAACGATCGCACAGCGCCCGTTCGGCGGACAATCATCTCCGCGCGCCTGTTTCGCCAAAGACCGTACGGGTCTGACGCTTTTGCAAACGATTTATGAACAAGCTTTCCGCGAAGGGGTCGAGTTCTGGGACGAATGGTATGTTGCCGATTTGCTCTACACTGAAGGAAAAGTGTACGGGGTTGCGGCCTATAACCTTCGTAACTCTGAAAAAGCGATATTCAATGCCAAGTCTGTCATGTTCGCGACCGGTGGATACGCACGTGCATTCAAAATCAACTCAAACGCTCACGCTAATACCGGTGACGGTCTTTCTCTCGTAGCCCGCCACGGTCTTCCGCTCGAAGATATGGAATTCGTTCAATTCCACCCGTCGGGACTCTCCGGAAACGGTGTACTCATTTCCGAAGCGGCGCGCGGTGAGGGAGGACGTCTGTACAACTCTCTGGGCGAACGTTTTATGGAAAAATACGCTCCCAACGCTCTTGAGCTCGCATCCCGCGACGTCGTAGCCCGTGCGATTATCCAGGAAATTCGTGAAGGACGCGGTGTTGGACCTCGTAAAGATGCCGTTTACATCGATCTCGTCCACCTCGGTCGTGAAAAAATCATGGAACGCCTTCCGGAACTTCGTGACCTTGCCATCACCTTCTTGGGTCTTGACATGATTAAAGAGCCGATTCTTATCTCGGCAACGGCACACTATTCAATGGGCGGTATCCCCGTTGATAAAGACGGCCACGTACGTATGAGCAATACGGAATTCGTCGAAGGTTTCTACGCGGCGGGTGAATGTTCGTGTTCGAGTGTCCACGGTGCAAACCGTCTCGGTGCCAACTCGGTTCTCGAAGCACTTCTCTTCGGCCGTTTTGTCGGTAAAACCATGGTAGAGGAAGTCGATTCCATTCCGCTTCACAAAGCATCGAAAGCCGATGCGGAAAAAATGCTCGCTGAAATGAACTGGGTTTTGACCAATAACGGTCAGGAATCGGTTTCAAAACTCCGTCTGGAACTTCAAGATTCCATGACGGACAATGCCGGCGTTTTCCGCACGGCAGAGACTCTCAGCGCCCAAATGGAGATTTTGAAAGATCTTCGCGCACGTTACAACAATATCCGCATTGCCGACAAATCAAAAATCTTCAACACAGAGTTACAAGAAGCAATCGAACTGGGTCACATGCTCGACTACGCTATCTTCATCGTCTCCAGCGCCCTTGCGCGCCAAGAGAGCCGGGGGGCACACTTCCGTGAAGATTTCCCGGCGCGCGACGACGAAAAATTCCTGAAACACACCATGGCATACATGGATGGACAGGGCGATATCACTATTGACTATATGGACGTTACACTCGGTCGCCATGAAGTCAAAGCACGATCATATTAAGGGAGCGGGTTATGGAAACGATTACAACGCAACAAGTAACATTTAAGGTTTTCCGTTTCAATGAAGAGACCGATTACCTCCCTTACTACCATAGTTATACCCTAGACGTCACCCATGAGGAAGTCGTGTTGGATATCCTCAACCGGATCAAATGGGACCACGATGGTTCTCTTTCATACCGCCGAAGCTGCCGTCACGGTATCTGCGGTGTCTGTGCGATTAAAGCGAACGGTAAAGCGATTCTGGCATGTAAAACCCGTTTGTTCGATCTGATCGAAACGTTCGGCAACGAAATCGTCCTTGAGCCGCTTAGTACCAAACGGGCGATCAAAGACCTCATTATCGATAAAAAAGATTTCTGGGACAAACATGCCGCGGTCAAACCGTATCTTGAAGCCCAGATCGACGAGCACCCGGTTCAGGAGAATCTCGTCAGTCCAAGCGATGCCGAAAAACTTCTTGAAGCCGACTACTGCATCCAGTGCGGAGCCTGCCATTACTCTTGTCCTGCCGTCGAAGTCAACGATGCTTACATCGGACCGGCCGCTTTTGCCGCCGCATACCGTTTCTCAGCAGACGTTCGCGATGATGCTTCCCTGAGACGCCTTGACACCGTCAACCAGGAAGCACAGGGTGTATGGGACTGTGTCAAATGTTTCGAATGTGCCCAGGTATGTCCGAAAGAGGTCAATCCGATCGAGAAAATCACCAAGTTGCACAACATGGTGTTTGAATCCGGTATTGCGAAAAACAACGTTGCTACCCGCCATGCGGTCGGCTTCGCCCATTCGATCGAAAAACACGGGATTCTGGACGAAGGGGAACTCGTCCGTTATTCTGAAGGAAACATCGGTGTGATGAAGCACCTCCCTGAAGCCATTGCGATGTTCAAAAAAGGAAAAATTGTCCTGCCGTGGAATATGCCGAAATCGAAAAATCTGGATGAAGTAAAAAAATTGATCAAATCTTCATCGACCGTAAAATTCTAGGAGTGACCTATGGAAAAACTCAAATATGCCCTCTACACCGGATGTACGGCACGCGAAAGTACGCCTGAGCTCCTGAAATCGACGCTGGCAATCGCCGACAAACTCGGGATCGAACTTGTGTTGCTGGATGAAGCGACGTGCTGCGGTGCTTCGCATTTGCAAGATTACGATGATTTCCTCTCACTGGTACTCAATGCCCGTAACATTTGTTATGCGGAAAAGCTGGGATTGACGATGGTGACGATCTGCAATACGTGTCAGCTCAATACCTCCATGACGAAACATCGTCTTGACACCAACCCGGAGCTTAAAGCAAAGGTCAATGCCAAGCTCGCCGAAGTCGGTCTTGAATATCAGGGGACATCTGAAGTGACCCACTTCCTCTATGCCCTTATCCAGGATTACGGTCTTGAAAACCTTGCGGCCAAGGTTCAAGTTCCGTTAAGCCAGTTCAATATTGCACCGTTCTACGGTTGCCATAACATTCGTCCCTCAGAGCTGCAACATCACAGCAACGGAGGCGAAAATCCGTATAATCCGACCTCTCTTGACGATCTGATTATCGCGTGCGGCGGTGTGAGCGTCAATTATGCCGAGAAAAACAAATGCTGCGGATTCCACGCAGAGCTTCAGGCGCCTAAAACGGCCGGTATCCTAACGGGAAATGCCATTGCCGGAGCCATGGATGCCAATGCGGACTGGATGGTTACTCCGTGTCCTTTGTGCCATCTCAAGCTCGACGTTCAGCACCATAATGCATCAAAAGCAATCGGGCGTGACGTACAGCTTCCGGTACTCCATATGCCGCAGATGGTCGGTCTCGCTCTGGGATGCACCGCTTCAGAGCTTGGTCTTGAACACCACGTGACGAAAGTCAACTTCCTTTAAATTTTCTCCCCTTCGGGGAAAATTGTTCCTCTCACTCTTACTACTCTTTTTGTTTTCTGACAGTTAACGTATACTTATTATAATTTTTACATCCTCTTTTCAAGTTCTGTCCATGAAAAAACATCTAACCGAACAAACCGTTATTTTTTTCAGTGTTGCCAAATGGATCATCCTCTCCTCGGCGATCGGAATCATGATCGGTTTTTTAATGTCCATTTTCCTAAAAACCCTTCTGGCAGCCGAACATGCCCGGGGAATCTTACCGTTTGCCTATTATTTCACTCTTCCTCTAGGTCTTATGCTCACCGTTTGGATCGTACGGACTTTTGACAAAAACGCTACGGGACACGGAACCGAAAAAGTAATTGAAGCGATCCATAAACACGAAGGGTATATCAATGCCAAAGTCATCCCGGTTAAACTGATCGCAACCGTCATTACCATTTTTTCAGGCGGCTCGGTAGGAAAAGAGGGGCCGGGAGCCCAGATAGGGGCCGGCGCGGCATCGTTCGTGGGAACCTTGTTCAAGTTCTCGAATCGTGACCGGAAAAAACTGGTTATCTGCGGTATCAGTGCCGGTTTCGCCTCGGTTTTCGGCACCCCGATCGCCGGAGCCATTTTCGGGATCGAAGTCCTTATCATCGGCGTCATTTTATATGACGTTCTGCTTCCCTCTTTCATTGCAGGATTTGCTGCGTTTACGACCGCCCAGTTTCTCGGTATCCAATACGCCTATTACGATATCAATATGTATCGTTCTTTTGACCTTGATTTTACGTTGATTGCCGAAGTGGTACTCGCCGGAATTTTTTTCGGTCTTGTATCCGACTCTTTTATCACTACGGTCAATACCATCGAAGAAAAAATCAGACAAATTCCCTACAACCGATATCTCAAAGCATTTACCGGCGGCATCCTTATGGTACTAATCGCCTATTTCCTCTCCGACAAATATCTGGGGCTTGGCCTCTCGACCATCACAAAAACCCTTGATCCTTCCGATCTGGGCTCAGAGAGCATTCACTGGTACGATTTTATCCTCAAAACGCTTTTTACATCGATCACTCTGGGCTCCGGAGGAAGCGGAGGAGTTATCACCCCGATCTTTTACGTCGGTGCGACCAGCGGCGTAGCGTTTGGGCACCTGATCGGAGATCACATCGCGTTATTTGCCGCACTCGGATTGGTCAGCGTCCTTGCCGGAACGACCAATACGCCGATCGCATCGATCATCATGGCAGTCGAGCTTTTCGGAGTTCATATGGCCAACTATGCGGCACTCAGTGTCGTCATCGCCTTTTTGATTACCGGGCATCGGAGCGTGTTTCAATCACAGAAACTAGCCTTGAAAAAAGCCGACAACATCACCATCGGTGAGGGAAGTGATATTGAAAGCACCCCTATCACCATCAATACCAAAGACCTTGACAAAGTACGAAACCTTTCACGCCGTTTACGGCGTAACCGAAGAAACCGTCGGCCTAAAATCGATCCGAAAAAATCAGAAGAAAACTGAATTCACTCTTCGCCAAAATACTTAACAGTATACCCATCATGGTGAAAATGTTCCAATAAGCCGTCTTTTCCCACCAAATGAAGCGTTCCGACCAAAACAAACGCATTGATTTTTTCTTTTAACAATATCTTCAAAGTCGGATACCATCGAAGATTACGGTCTACCACCACTTTTTGATATATAGATGCTGATCCGTTTTTCATCGGCTGAAGCATCTCATTTTCCAATCGGAAAACATCTCCACTTTTCCAATAATGCATCAATTTTTCCGTCATCTCCGGTATCGACTGAAGTTCATCCAGCGTTTGAAGTACCATAGTATTTTCATCTCCATCCGCCATGCTTTCCATTATTGCAAGTTGTTCATCCGGGGTTTCAAGATATTGCTCTTTTTTACCGTCCAAAATCATTTTTCGGTCAAAAAATGCATCCACTCCCTGCTGATTGATGCCATAATCGTGTAATGTCAATTGAGTCAGCAGCATCATTGCGCCCCATGGACGCATACGGTCAAACATCGTATCAGAATAATTCCGTGCTTGCCAGAACTTTTTTAATTTTTCATAGACAGCAGCGTTTAATACGGATGATAAATCGGAATCTCTGGGTAAAACCATTGCCCTGGAAAGTTTGATCCCAAATGCCATCGTATTGAGTTGGGAAAGATTCGATTCAAAAACGACCAAAGAAGATTTCTTATATGCCTGCTGATACTCCTTAGGAAGAGGATAATCTTCTTCTCTAAGCAAATGGATCGTCCCCCCTAGAAAAAAGGTTGTATGTCCATCACTAATGCTCCAAACACTTGAACGTCCGCTAACCCCTGAAGGGAGCAGAATAAGCAATATCAATACACCCAGATGTTTAAAATATTTCATACGTCTTTTTATTCCATCAAAATAATTATCAATTACGCCAAAAAACAATTCTATTAACAGTGCAACAGATTTTTGATTCTATATTCTTATCATATTTGATCAATTATTTTGGGCGAAATGCTTTGATAACCTCTTCGTTACACTCCAAATAGGGCCCTTTGATCAAATCGATACAGTAAGGGACCGCCGGAAAAACGGCATCGAGGCATTCGCGGATCGATTTGGGTTTCCCCGGAAGGTTGATGATGAGGCTGTTTCCACGGATCCCAGCCGTCTGACGCGATAAAATTGCCGTCGGAACGTACTGCAAACTCACCTGCCGCATCAGTTCGCCGAATCCCGGCATCATCTTTTCGCATACGTTTTCGGTCGCTTCCGGAGTCACGTCGCGTTTGGCCGGACCCGTTCCTCCGGTCGTTACGACCAGACAACACCCTTCCTGATCGCATAACTCTCTCATCGTCTCTTCAATGGTAGCCTGATCGTCCGGAATGCATCGGTACACGATCGTGTGAGGACTTTTGAGATACTCTTTCATCGTGTCCTGGATCGCGACTCCCGAAATATCTTCATATATCCCGGCACTCGCACGGTCGGACGCGGTAATCACACCGATTTTGATCTCTTTCATAAACACTCCTGTAAAAAATGGTTGGCTCTGCGGATGGACGTCACCGTCGCATACGGCAGGAAAAAAGCTTTGGCTCCTTCGATGTCGACGATACGGTCTTCCAGTCCCAGATAGACATCAATGCGCGTCCCTTTGGAAACGATGGTACGGAGCAACTCCTCACTCCATTCATAATAAAGCAGTTCACGCAGTGCTTCCTCGCTGTGGGCACCCCGTGCGACGGATTGGACGCTGCAGGGGGCAAAACAGTTTTCCAGAAACGTTTCGAGATATCGATCCGGATTTTTCAGATATCCCCCGAGTTGAAGCCGTTTGAAAGACTCTTTTTTGGTTTGAAAAAAGGCGGGAGAAAAAAGCTGGAGGGTATCGATCCGTTCATGCGATTGAGCGACGTAATGGGCTGCCTTGATCGCTCCGTAGCTGAATCCCGCTACGCTGTATTCGCTGGGACTGATCAGGGCATCAAAATAGTGATGCTCGTTGGTCAGGGAAAAACCGCTAAAGAATCTCATTCATCGTCGCTTTGGCAAGGGCTTTGGAGATTTGCTCGTATTCTTCGAGGATCGCATCAAACTTCGCAACGATCACGTCGTGACGTTCAAGAAGAATACCGATTTCTCGGTACAGCCGATCGGCAAGCGCCGATTCGTCCTCCTCCACCGGATAAAACGACGATCCCATCCCGTAATCATGCACCATCGACCGGATCAAATCGGTAGCCGCTTTCACATCAATATGCGCATTGCTGGCGTGTTCGCCGAAACGGAGATTACACGCGGCGATTCCGGCAAGATGAACCCGTATGTGCGCTTCGATCTCGTGTTTAAGCAACGGTTCGGCGGTTGGCGGGGTGATCGTATCGTTTGTCAGAGTGATCTTCTCGAACGGAAGATCGAACCATGTCGCCGCAAACACTTTGCCCGCCTGGTAACGGGTCTGGTAATGGCGCTGTTCGGGGGTAAGGACCGAAAGCTTCTTTTTCCCGAACATCACTTTGTCTTTGACCGCTAAAAAGTGTTCCATATGTACCTGAAACTCATTTTGGCGCAGACACAACAACGCCGCTTCGTTCGCGAGCGCCGCCAACGATGCACCGTTGAAACCTACCGTCATTTTGGCCACTTCGGCAACGGAAAGTTCGTGCGGAATGGTACGCAGATATTTGTTCAAGATCGCTTCGCGTTCCGTAGCCGTCGGCAGATCGACAAAAATGCGCCGATCGAACCGCCCGGCACGCAGCAGTGCCGGGTCCATTACGTCAATATTATTGGTGGCGGCGATGACGACGATGCCGCTTGTCTCTTCAAAGCCGTCCATTTCGGTCAGGAGCTGATTGAGAGTCCCTTCCCGCTCGTCATTTCGTCCCCCCTCGCGTTTTTTACCGACGGCATCGATCTCGTCGATAAAAATAATGGCCGGAGCATTTTTCTTGGCGGCACTGAAGAGCTCACTTACCCGTTTCGCCCCCATCCCAACGTAAATCTGAACGAACGAGGCCCCGCTCTGGTAAAAAAACGGTACGTCCGCTTCGGCCGCTACCGCTTTAGCGATCATCGTTTTTCCGACTCCCGGAGGCCCCACCAACAATACGCCACGCGGCATTCGGGCTCCGAACGTATAGTATCGCTTCGGATTGCGCAAAAAATCGATAATCTCTTCGAGTTCTTCTTTAACGTCCGAAATTCCGCCGATGTCGCTGAAACGGACGGTCGAACGGACCGGAGCCACACTCGAAGAGACTGGTTCGGGATCGGCGGTTTTGGAAGGGACCGGTTCCAGCGTCACCGGTTCATCATCGAACCCGAGTTTGTTTTTCCATGCCCAAAAACCGGCTCCTCCGATTAAAAGGAGAAAAAATACGAACCATCCCCAGCCGCTTCCCCCTTTGGATTCGATCACGATATTAGCCGTTAATTCCGGAGGAAGCTGAGACGCCGCGATGCGAACCACCCCCTCTTTTTTGGACGTCAGATAGACGTAATTCCCGTCCATGAACGCTTTTTCGACCTTCCCGGAACGGATCAGCTCGGAAGCCTGATCCAACGTTACGGTGTCGGCTCCGGTACGTAAAAGTCCGTACAACAACAATAACAGTACGACAACCCCCGATCCGAGGATGATCAACTGATTTCGGTTAAAACTTCGCCACATTAACTTCATCGTTTACCTCATACTGTTCCAGCGTAATCCAGTTTCCGCTTAAATCTTCGCCCGATTCGATCACGATTTTATTGTAATACTGATCCAGACCGCTGTATCGTCCCGCTTCGCCCGATTCGACGAGAATCTCCAGCGGCGTCGTACGTTTTTCCAGACGAAACGCCTTATTGGTCGCATCGACGGCGGCCACCAGTTCTTTCATCCGTTCCGAAGCCACCGTACCGTTCACCTCTCCCTTCATCGTAGCGCTCGGAGTTCCGTCGCGTTTAGAATAAGTAAAAGGGTGTACATGGGTCAAATGATAACAACGCAGATTCTCCATCGCTTCTCTCCAGAGCGCGTCGCTCTCTCCGGGGTGCCCTACGATAAAATCGGTCCCCAGCGCGAATCCTTGTTCATGCAATGTTTCGAAAAGTTCGATATCGCTTTTGACGCGATTACGGCGGTTCATGGTCCGAAGCATTTCGTCACTGCTGTGCTGTATCGCAATGTGGAGATGGCGTTCCAGCCACGGTTCGCCCAGAATTTCGCGAAACGATTCATTGATCTGGATCGGTTCGAGACTTCCGACACGGATACGACGGACACCGCGGATCAGCGACATTTTTTTCATCAATCCGGCGATATTTCGCCCTTCTCCCTGACCGTAGCTTCCGACATTGGTCCCCGTCAAAACGAACTCACCGAAGCCGTTGGCTGCCAGTCGTGTCACCTGTTCTAGGATTTTGGCTTCATCCAGACTGCGGGCATCCCCCCGGACAAAGGGGATAATACAATAGCTGCAGCGGAAATTGCACCCCTCCTGAATTTTGATAAACGCACGGGATTTTCCGACAAACTCTTCAACGATTGCATCGTCGACGTAATTCAGATCGCCGATTTCGTAGAAACGGTCCGTTTGCGATAGGAGTGAATTGATCTTCATTTTTTCGGACTGACCGAATACCCCCTGAACCCGATTGGCCCCAAAGAGGCTCTCCCCTTTGGTATGGGCGCCGCAACCCGTCAGATAGAGCTGTTTGCCCTGTTTGTTCATCTGGTTGATGTAACCGCGCACGCTCACGTCCGCCCCGTTGGTCACCGTACAGGAATTCACGACGACTATATCGGCCTGTGCTTCCTCTTCGGTCACTTCGTAATCGCGCAGCGCGCCCATCATTACCTGCGTATCAAACAGATTGGTGCGGCACCCGAAAGTTTTGAAAAATACTTTTTTCATCAGGCGTTCTCCGCCGGTGCCAATGGACGGGGTGGAATCGGCGCCGTATAAAACGTCTGGGTCGGATAGGCGATCGTAATGTCGTATTCCGCGTTAAACGCATCGATTATTTCTGCCGAAATCGTGCTGCGAAGGGTGAGCGTCGCGTACGCATTGGTAAGATACCATGAACTCACGCGGATTCCGTGCGAATCGATAAAGGTAAAAATACGGGGTTCGACGTTCGTATTTTTGAGGTTATACCGGTCACGCAGTTTGTTCAGCTGTTTGCGCGTTATATCGGTGTACCCTTTTGAATATTTCCGGCAGATCTCTTTGGTGATGTGGGCCGCTTTTTTATGGTTCGAATCAAACGTAATCATGATGTCGATACCGTCCCATACGGTTTTAAGCGCTCCGTGCGTATAGTTGGCAATCAACGAAGTGAAAATGTAGTTGTTCGGGACAAAAATAATCCGTCCGCCCCGTCGATTATGCTCTACCGTCGTCAGCGTCACGTCTTCGAGCAGCGTGATGCGCTGCATAGAGATGTCCAATACGTCCCCCAGATAGATCATCCCGTCTTTTTCGACGCGGATACGGTCACCGACGTGAATCGCTCCCCCGACCACAATGACCAGCCATCCGAGCAAACTCATGAACCAGTCACGCATCGCGATCGCAAGACCCGCCGATGCGAATCCGAGTACCGTCGCCAGATAACCGACGTTATCGATGTAGCTGAAGAGGAGAATCAGGATAATCAGCGTCACATTGACAAACGTCAGGATCTTATTGGCCATATAGAACCGCTCGTTATCGACGATGTAGCGTTTGATGATCCGTTTGAACAAAAAGGTTATGACAAACATCACCATCACGATCATGACGATATTGAGCAGTTTGTAAATCTGGTCTTTGATCTCTTTATTGATTTTTGCTTCGGTCGATTCGATCCGTTTTTCATATACTTCAGCCGTCGAAATCAGCGTATCAAGGGCCAGTTTAAACTTTTCGACCTGAAGAAGCGTCGCTTCGAGCTCGACTTCGTAATCCCCCTGCGGGTTGAGGCGGATCAGGTCTTTATACAAACCGACCTGGCGTTCCAGCAGTGCGATCAGCTCCTGAAGCTCCTCTTCTCGCAGAACGTAATCCTGATACTGGCTGTTGATCCGTTTGATATACGACAGTCCCGTCACAATCTCAAACGGGTTATTGATCGACGGCTGGGCACCCGCTTCATCGGGTTTGAGCAACGAGACGAACGGAGAAGCCCCCTGCGCTTTGAGCAAATCGACCTGATCGGTCAGAATTTTCTCTTTGGCCTGAAGGGCTTCGGTTTCCAGTTTCCGCTCGACCGTCTGCTTGCGGTTTTCAAGCTCGCTGATCCGCTGACGGACTTCCCGGAGACTTTTGCGCGCTTCCTGATACGCCATGTAGGAGTTGTAGCTTTTGATCCATACGCTGCTTCCGCGGGCCAACTCTTTTTTGATTTTGGAGAGTTCGTCCTGTACGTTTCGAAGATCGGCTTCTCTCGCGACGTCCGAGATAGGCTCTTGGACGCTTTGTCCGGCTTCATCCGCCGCTACGGCGCACGCAACCGTGATCAGTAACGCCGCAAAGAGTCCGAGCCATCGTTTCACGCGTTGCCCCCTACGGAAAATCGGGTCAATATCGATTTGACGACGTCCGCATCAATCGTGTCGGTAATTTCAACCCCGCCGATCCCTTTGGGGAGGATAAACGTGATGGCGCTGTCCGCACTCTTTTTGTCGAGGAAAAATGCCTGATAGAACCGTTCAACGTCGGCAATCGGATAGGCCAGGGGAAGATCGTACCGTTTCAAAACCGCTTTGACCCGTTCGGCTTGCGAAAGTTCCATCGTTCCGACACTGCAAGCCAGCTCGTTCGCCATCACCATACCGATGGCCACCGTCTCTCCGTGCAGATAGGTCGTGTAATTGGTTTCGTTCTCGATAACGTGTCCGAAAGTGTGTCCGTAATTGAGCGCGGCGCGGAGCCCCTGCTCTTTTTCGTCCTCTTCGACGACGGCCGCTTTCGTCTCGACCGCTTTGGCGATCGCATACGCGAGGTTCTCCCCCTCACGCAAATCGTTGGCTTCGAGCCATTCGAAAAACGACGTATTGAACGTTACCGCCATTTTGACGATTTCGGCGACCCCGGCCGAAAATTCACGCGGCGGCAGCGTCTGTAGAAACGACGGGTCGATATACACCGCTTTGGGCTGGTGGAAGGCACCGATCAGATTTTTTCCGTATCGGTTGTTGATCCCCGTTTTACCGCCGACGCTGGAATCGACCTGTGCCAACAGAGTCGTCGGCACCTGGATAAAATCGATTCCCCGGTTAAAGAGGCTTGCCGCGAACCCGCCCATATCGCCGATCACCCCACCGCCAAGCGCGATCAAAAGCGACTTACGGTTGAGACGATGATCAAACATCCGGTCCAGAACGTATTCGATACTCTCCCAGTTTTTGTATTGTTCCCCGTCCGGGATAGTGACGATGTAGACCTCTTTGGCTTTCAGGCGGGCCAGTAGCGTTTGCAAATGCAGACCCGCAACCTTCGGATTGGTCAAAACGACCACTTTTCCGGAATGGGATATCTCGGGGAGAGGAGCGATCGTAATCGGGTAAGAATCGTCGATAACACGTTTGAGATTGATATTAATCGTCATAAAACAGCCTGAAAATAGTATAGATGGATATAGGCTATATAATACTTGAAGGCGACTTAAAAACGTGTGAATAAGCGGGTTTATTAAATCTGGACAGGGATAAAAAGCTGGTGATAACGGTTCAGTTTTCGGTACAGAACGTCCGGGTCCGTCGAAAAAAACGTCTCGGCCAATCCGGTAAACATCTTGGGGGTAAACGGAAGGACGTGCAGGAAATTCTGCCGTTTGCACAGCTCTTTGATCGGGTTGGATTCTTCATCGATGACGCGGATCGACTTGGAAAAAATCGACGACAGATTATTGAAATATTCGATCGTCTCCTTCTTGTGTTCATCCTCTTCGTTGAGATAGTTGATCAGTTCGAGATTAAATCCGAATTGGGAAGAAACGTCAAAGACGGTCGTCGTAATGTTTTCCAGATGCCCCCCGCTATTGAGGATAACAATGCTCTCACGTATCGACGAAAACGACCGATCCGCCAGTTTGAGGACCGGAACGTTACCGGCATACAGTTTTCTGCGGGTCCGTTCGCGGGCGAAAACGGCATTGGAGACGATAAACAGCCCGATATGGTATTTTTTGATGTCATGCACAATGACATCATCGTCTTGTTGATGATCGTAATCGATTTCGACGTCGATATTCTCCTGGGCGGATGCCTTCACCATCCGCAACACATCGGCATCGGAAGGATTGACCACCTTGATGATCAGTTTCTGACGCAATTTCTTCTGGATGAAAACGCTTCGACGTACCAGCGCCATAATCGACGAGGCTTTGTCCACTGCCATATCGATGTACAAAAATACGCGGCTTCCGAAGGGTGCGGGAAATTGCCCGAGTTCACGCTTGATGGCGCGGTAAATCGATCGAAGCACTGCCGGATCGCCGACAAGAACCAACGTGTCATTCGGCTGGATCATACGGTTTTCATTGGGAATGATTAGCTGGCGGTTCCGGTAAATCGCGGCAATTTTCCAGTTTTTCTGCTCTACCGATCCAATGTGACGGTAAACATAAGAACTCCCGAACGGGACGATAACCTCCATGATTTCTCCCGATCCCAGACCGATATTATTGGCCAGAACCGGGATGTTGGGGAGGTAATCGATCAGATTGGCGGCAACCAGTTCTTGGATATTGACCCATTCGATGTCGTCTTCGGGACTTTTGGAATGCCACAAATCAAGGGCGATGATCCGTAACGTAGGTTTGTAGGTACGGATATTGCGTATGGTGTGTTCGAGATCGCTTTGGTTTTCCATGACCATGACAACCTGCCAGAAATCCATTTTAAGCAAATTGGCGATTTTGTAAAAACTGGTCGGATCGAACTGAAAAAATTTAAAACGGGCCGGATTGTATCCTTCAAATTCATGATCTTGTGTCTGCACGACGTAATAGATGTTTTCGCTCGTATAGACGCCAATCACCCTTTCGACATAATGGCGACCGATCACTCCGTCACTGATAATGAGGATTTTTTTCATTCCGTTCCGTTCGTATCATCTGAAAATTCGGGCATGATTGTACCACATTCTATTTCGCCGCACGTTCATCCCAGATTCTCCTGCCCCAGCCGGTAGAGGGCAAAATCGTATTTGACGGGGTCCTCCGGATCAAAACGTTTGAGCGTTTCGGTTAATTCCAAAGCGGCTTTGAGATCACAGCTTTTGCGCTGCAATAATCCAAGCCGTCTGGAGACGGCAAACGTGTGGGTATCGAGGGGCATAATCAGATCGGAGCGTTCAATCCCTTCCCAAAGCCCCATATCGAGTTCATCTTCACGCACCATCCACCTAAGATACATCATCCACCGTTTCATCGCCGGGGCTTTGGCGACGTGGGTGATCGGATTACCGATAAGAAAATCGTACCCATGGGAACGGTAGGGATTGAAACTCCTGAGTGCACCGATCAAGGCATTCAATCCGTCGATCGTTCCTCCCATACGGTACCCTTCCTGAAAGAGTTTCTGTGCGCCGCCCGCTTCTTCGAGCCGTTTTAGCGTACGGTGCCATTGCACGATATCTTCGGTCGTTTGAAACCGGTAATACTTCCCTTCCAAAGAGCGAATCAATCGGGCATCGTCCTGGCGATGCAGCGTACAATCGATCGATTCAAGAAACCGGACGATCAGCGACGCATTCCCGTAAGCGAACAACGCACACGTAAGGGCAAAATGTTCGTCCCGGCCCCTTCGGGCTACCCAGAGCGGATCGGGACGTTCCAAACACAGTTCACCACTACGGTTACGCTGTGCGGCTTCGGCATCGAGTCGCGTTTTCAGTTCATCGAAATCGATCATACGGTCCCGAGCAAATAGAGCTGCTTTCGTTCGCTTGAGCCGGCAATGCCAAGCTGTTTTCGGTATTTGGCAATGGTACGGCGCACCATCGTGATATTGAATTTTTTCTGGACCAGTTCGAGCAGTTTCATATCACTCAGAGGTTTTTTGCGCGATTCGTTTTTGACCAGTTCGCTGACGTATTCTTTGATCGCCGCATTGGAGACGTCTTCGTCGATGGCCGTGGTGAAGAAATCCTTCATCGGGTACATACCGCGGTCGCAAGCGATGTATTTGTTGGCGATGGCGCGGGAAATCGTCGAGGGGTTGTGTCCGAACTCGTCGGCGAGAGTTTTGAGCGTTAGCGGTTTGATCGCTCCTCCGGTAAAAAAATCGTACTGATATTCGACGATCATCAACCCGACTTTATAGAGGGTCGCTTTACGCATCTCCAGAGCATCAACCAGACTTTTGGCCTCTTTGAGCTTGTCCCGGACGTAGGGATGATCGATGCCGTAGCCGTTGTCGATCTGGATGGTAGGATAATAGCGGTCGTTCAACCGCACTTCAATCCCCTCTTCGGGATCGGTCAGGATAATCAGGTCCGGCACGATCTGGGCGGAATCTTCCATATAGTCGATTGCCGGAGGATTCTTGAAACTGCCGATCACTTTCATCGCTTCGGAATACCCCTTCTCTTTGCGAAATTTCCCCAGCTCGTCCAGACGGACGATCATCTGGCATGCCAGAGCATACCCCTCATCACTGATCCCGGAAGACTCCAGCTGGAACAAAAACGATTCCGAAATGTCTTTGGCCCCGATCCCTAACGGCTCGATGTGGGCGAAACGCTGCCGTATTTTTTCAAACTGTTCGGATGAGAGCGAATGATTTTGGCAAAAACTCTCCGTATCCCCCTCGTAATATCCCCCCTCATCGAGATTTTCAACGACAAAACGTGCCACCATCCGCGAAACCGGCGTCGGAAACAGGGAGCTGTCGATCTGTTCGTCAAGGACTTCATAAAGGCTTTTCGATTGTACCGTAAGCGCTTCGATCACTTCCGAATGGGAGTTGTGTACGTGACCGAATTGTATTTTTTTGGGGATCTTCGATTCGAAAGACTCTTCAAACCCGTTTTTGACTTCAATAAGAGGATTTCCTTCGACGAAGGGGCTCATTGCCTCTCCCAGATCGCTGAGGCTCGAATGGAGAATCGGCAGCCAATTGCGTAGGGTATTGGAGAGTTTGGATTTGAGTTCGACGCTGGTTTTGACGCGAAGCATGGAGATTAGAACTTAAAGGTCTCGCCAAGATAGTGCTGACGCACGTCGGGATTGGAAGCAATTTCCGCACTCGTCCCCGAAGCCAGTAGCTGACCGCTTTTGATAACGTAGGCGCGATCGCATACCGCGAGCGTTTCTCGGACGTTATGGTCGGTAATCAATACCCCAATGCCGTATTCGACCAGCTGGGAGATGACTTTTTGAATGTCCATGACGGCGATCGGATCGACCCCGGCAAACGGCTCGTCCAAAAGCAAAAAACGTGGTTTGTTCACCAATGCGCGGGCGATTTCGGCACGGCGGCGTTCCCCTCCGGAGAGATTGATCCCCCGACGGTTCCGGATCGGTTCAATGTTAAACATCTCCAGCAACTCTTCAATCCGTTTTTCAGCGGTTTCATCGTCAAGTTTTCCGGCCTGTGCCGCAATAATCAGATTTTCTTCAACCGTGAGGTCTTTAAAAATCGATGCTTCCTGAGGCAAATATCCGATGCCCATCGCCGAACGTTTGTGCAGCGGCAGATTCGAAACATCGTTCCCGTCAATGTAAACTTTACCTCCGGTCGCGTCGACCAGACCGCACACCATGTAAAAAGTCGTCGTTTTACCCGCTCCGTTCGGTCCCAACAGCCCGACCACTTCACCGGTTCGAAGTTCCAGACTGATTCCCCGTACGATTTCGTGTTTTTTGATGGTTTTCACCAGATTGTCAACTTTTAATTCATGCATCCTGCACCTCGTAACATCGCGATCGCTCATCGCATTTAGTAATCGTGACGATCACCGCCGCAAATCCGCACCGTTTCAACCAGCCGATTAACGCTTCATCGCCCCATTCCACCAGGTGATATCCCGATTTTTCAAACTCTTCCAGCATCCCCAAGGAGAGAAATTTTTCCAACCCGTAGTTATAGAGATCGTAATGGTACAGCGTCTCGCCGTAGCGCTGCTGCAGAGAAAATGTCGGCGACGTCACCGCCCCCTTCAGCCCAAGATAGGTCGCAAACGCCTGTGTCAAAGTCGTTTTCCCGCTTGCCAGGTCCCCTTGCAATACCACAATGCCTCCCTCCGGAAGACGCTGCGCAATGATGCCGCACAGCGTAGGTAATTCATTGAGTTCAAGTTTCATCATAGTTTGGACGAAACCGCAATGATCTGCTGCAGTTTTTGGGCCGCTTTACCGCTTTGTAACGTATCGCGGGCGATCTCCAACCCTTCTAGCGCATCGCGTGCCATCCCTTCGGCGACAAGAGCGTATGCGGCATTGATCAAAACCATGTCCCGTTGCGCATCGGTGGATCGGTTGTGCAAAATATCGGTCAGAATTTTGGCGTTCAGCTCCGCTTCTCCGCCCAAAATCGCTTCAAAGGGGGCTTTGGTGATCCCCAGACTTTGCGGATCGATCTCGAAATATTCGATTAAACCGTTTTTAAGATGTCCGGCATAGGTAACGTCGCTGATACTGATCTCATCCATCCGCTCGCGCGAACTGACGACCAACGCCGAACTCATCCCGAGTTCCCGCGCCGCTTCCGCCATTTTTGAAACAAATACGGGGTCGAATACCCCAAGCAGGATTTTCGAAAGGCCCACCGGATTGGTCAAAGGCCCCAAAATATTAAAAATCGTCTTCTCCGGAATCGAACGGCGAATCGGCATGATAAACTTCATCGCCGGATGATGGTATTGGGCAAACAAGAACGCAAACCCGCACTCCTGAAGAAGCGTTGCGTTTTGGTCCGGATTCAGGTCCAGTTTGACCCCCAGTCTCTCGAGTACATCGGCACTCCCCGATTTGGACGTGATGGAGCGGTTTCCGTGTTTGGCGACGTACGCGCCGCTGGCGGCCAGAACAATGGCCACGGTCGAGCTGACGTTGAAACTTCCGCTCTTGTCTCCACCCGTACCGACGACGTCGATCAGTTTGGGTTTAAGTTCGGCAGGGACTTCGAGGAGGATCGAATGGCTCCGCATCACATCGGCCGCCGTCGCGATCATATGTGCTTCGGTGGATTCGTTCAGCGGCAATGAAACCAAAAACTCCCGCATCTCTTCATCGTTCATACGATGGTTAAAGAGATTTTCAAAATCGCTGCGGGAAGAAGTCATGATAGTTCCTTGACGTAAAGGTTTTGTTGGGATTTTGGCGTCGATTTGACGGTCGGGATCGACAACACTTCAAAGCGCACCTCTTTGTCCAGATACACCAGCGTAATAATATCGCCGATGGCAACGTTCTTAGAGGGTTTCACCGCCTTGCCGTTAATATAAACGACCCCCTCGCCGATCATATCCTGAGCAACGGCGCGGCGTTTGGTCAAATTGACCGCATTGAGAAATTTATCGATACGCAAAAAGTGCTTTCCTGAACAAAATTTTAAAAGGTTTATTGTAGGTGATGCAAACTAAAAGGGAGGTAAGAGCGCAAAAAATGTTCCAGATATTGATCCCTTCTTTATCCGTCGGGAGAATCAGAGTTTTAAGGGAGATAAATCTCGTCGATATGCTCCTGCGCGCATTCGAGACGTTCGAACCAATTTAAAAACGCGTTCACATTGTCTCCCGTAAAAATCGACCCATGCTGAGGAGCGATCATGTCGATCTCGTATCGCCGCATCTCACGTACCCATGCTCTGCAAAATACGTTTGACGCCATATAACGGCGGTGAAAACTCTCCAAAAACGGACGATGATTTTCAAAATCGTCTACATGCTTATTCAGATTCTGGGGAGAAAGGATAGCGGCCCCGATATCTCCGGAAAATACAATTTTTGATCGGCTGTCATACAGGGAAAAATTCCCGGGGCTATGAAGAAAATGGGCCGGTACGAAACGGATATATCCCTCTTTAAAAGATATCTTTCCGCCATAATCGGGCAGTGAGATGATCCGGGAGGTATCGGCAAGACCGTAGTGCCCCATAAAACGGCTCCACAATCCCGATACGACAAGCTGTGCCGTCGATGCGACGCTCCATTCCGCAATCGCTCCTGCAACGTCGGGGTCCTGATGTGAAAAAAAGATATATTTAATTTTATGGACATCAATATGACGCGAAACGGCCTCTATCAGTTCCATGAATATCGATCCGCTCCCCGGATCGATCAAAATGGCGCTGTCGCTTTGCACGATCAAAAACTGGTTTACCGAAAGAGAATTATCTTCTTGCATTTCGTCTTCAAGACTGAACATAATGCATTTATGAATCCCGTCATCGTAGAGAATCGTCTCTTTATCCATTTTGCATCCCTTTGAATTCCCGGATTAAATTCATCTGCCGTTTGGCAATGTAATCGATCAGATTACGATACACCTGCGTGTGCAATTCATACGTGAAAACGACTTCAAACGGTTTGGACATCGTTATTCGTAGAACTTCCGCTTCCGTATTGACGATAAGCGGACGGGTTGGCGTTCCAAGGACCATATCGATGATCGCTTTTGAGCCGTTTTCAATTCCCGGAGGAAGCGTCGCCAAAAAGAGACGGCACGATTTGATCGAAATATCGGCAATCGTAATATCGGTATTGAATTTATGACCTTCATACAAAAGGGTCACCCGAGCTTCTTCATTGGGAGGAACGCGAATATACTGCCGTCTCGTCGGACTGGTAGAGGTCATTTTCGCCTCTCCGAACGTCACCTTTTGCAATTCGTGATGAATTTTCAATATATCGCCGGATTCGATAAACATCGGAAAAATTTCCGATACCAGCACAACCTTATGTTCAAACTGGATTGCCTTCACCTGCATTGACGTTGTCTTGATCGTAAACGAATCCTCTTCCACCTCATCGATCAAGCCGTCATTGGTGATGCTAAGCCCTTTGTAGAGATTATGAACCTTGACTTTAACATTGTTCCGTTTGGCCATCTCCAGTAACCCATGCAGCGCTTTCTTATCTTTTAAAAGTTCCTCTTTCTCGACGGCATGGGCATCATAAAGTTTGAGCAGATTGAGTTCGGTGACGTCATTCAACGACAGGACATAATAATTTTCTTTATCCGGAATAATCTGCAGATGTAAGACGAAATGGTGACTTTTACCCTCTTTGTCAGCAATCTTGACGTTAAAAAGTTTCCCGGGATGGTTTTTCGTCTCCCGCAACCATTCGATCTTGTCGTGATTGTATAAAAAACCGTTGTGGGGTAGAAGAAGGTCGCCGAAAAATAAAAAACGTTTTTGAAAAGCGTCAATACTCTCCGTCCCGAAAAAATTGAAACAGGGCTGATTGGCCATCACTACCGTTTCATGGTGCAACAGCAAGACAAGGTTTTGCTGATAATTGAAAATGTTGTCCAGAAACATATAAAACATTTTTCGATGCATCTGTGCCCGCAATACATGTGCGCATCGTGCAAAAACTTCGACAATGGCCTGAGCCGTCAGCGGTCTGTGCAGAAAATCGAACGCTCCGACCTTAATCACTTCGTGAAGCGTCTCTTTGCTATCCTCGACACCCAGAAAAATCAGTTTCGTTTCGGGGTCGATTTTGAGGATTTCCCGCCCCATCGTAAACCCGTCCATCTTCGATAGTTGAATATCACTGATGACCACGGAGGGGCGATACATCCGAAACAGTTCCAACCCTTCTTCCCCGTCGGTTGCCGACACAACCGTTTCAAACAGGTACTGGAACAGTTCGATCACCTGAATGTTATGTTCAGGCTTATCTTCAATAAAAAGCAGTGTCTGACCGCGTAATGCTTTATGGAGTTTTTTCAGTACGGCCGCGTCAAACAAAAAAAACCTCCGTTTTGAACTAAATCAATATTAGCAAAAAACGCACTAACTTGCAAACCCGCTTTTAAAATTGTCTTTGGCGACGACAATCTGTTTTTGCTTTTCTTTACGCGCCGTATCTTTTTCGACGAAGATTTTTTTCCGCGTCTGCGGATCCATCTCGGTATAGTACATGACCGCCGAATAGGTTCCGGGGGTCGGGGTAAATACCTGTGCCTGTTCCGGGTTCATCTTCAGCTCCTGCGTCGTGAACCGTTTGAGATCGTGCATGTCCTTCTCGGTGCATCCGGGGTGTGCGGCGATCAGATAGTAGGTTAAAAACTGGTTTTTCCCCTCTTCCTTGTTCAGACGATCATAGAGCTTTTTGAAATCGACCAGCGTCTGTTTTCCCGGTTTGTTCATCAGGTGCAGTACGTGCGGCGACGTATGTTCGGGAGCAACCTTCATCTGCCCGGAGATATGATGTCGCACCATCTCTTTGAGGTACTGATATCCGTTGCGTTTGTCCTCGTTGATCAAATCGTATCGGACGCCGGAGGCGACGAACGCTTTTTTGATTCCGCGTACCTCACGCAGCCGGCGCAAGAGGTTGATCACCCGGGTATGATCCACCTTCATCGATTTGCACAGGTGGGTATCGTCGACGCAACGCTGATGGTCGCAGGTCCCGTGTTTGAGTTTTTTGGCACACTCATAGCCGTACATATTCGCCGTCGGACCGCCCACGTCGCTGATGATCCCTTTGAAATCTTTGTATTCGGTAAACTGCTTCGCTTCGGCAAGGATCGAGCTTTCGCTGCGGGTCCGGATGGTCCGTCCCTGATGGACTCCGATGGCGCAGAAGTTGCATTCCCCCCAGCACCCCTGATGGGTCATGATCGAGAACTTGATCGTCTCCAGACACTTCACCGCCCCTTTTGGGCGATGATAAGGGTGCAATTCGCGGGTGAAGGGGAGCGCACTGACCGCATCCATCTCCCCCTCGTCGAGATAATCGGCCGGAGGGTTCTGGATACTATAACGGCCGTCTACCTCCTGGCAGAGCCCTTTGGCCGAAATCGGATCATTATTGTCGTAAAACTGGTCAAACAGATCGATGTAGCGTTCTTTGTTATCCAGACACTCCTGATGCGAAGGGAGTTGCCAGAAATCCTCGACCGGTGTTTTGGAGATATAACACAGCCCCCGGATATCAAGGGGAGATTCACCTTTTTCAAGGCGTTTTGGGAGTTCGACAATCGCCCCTTCTCCCATTCCGTAAATGAGGTAATCGGCTTTGGCATCAAACAAAACCGGTTTGCGCAGTTTGTTCGTCCAGTAGTCGTAATGAGTGACCCGGCGCAAACTCGCCTCGATCCCTCCCAAAACGATGGGAACGGTGTTTTTGAAATGTTTGCGGATCAGATTGGTATAGACTAGCGTCGCACGGTCGGGACGGGAATTGTTGACCCCTCCGGGGGTATAGTCATCGCTTTTCCGGAATTTCTTCGTCGCCGTATAGTTGGCGACCATCGAATCGACGCTCCCGCCGCTGACTCCCCAAAAGAGTTTTGGTTCCCCAAGTCGGGTGATATCGTCGGTCGTGGCATCGGGCTGGCCGATGATCCCGACACGGTACCCTTCGCGTTCCAGTATCCGCCCCACGACGGCAACTCCGATAAAAGGAGAATCGATGTAGGCGTCGCCGGAGACGAGGATGACGTCACACTGATCCCAGCCGCGCGCGTCCATTTCGGCACGGGTGGTCGGGAGATATTTAAGGGTTTCAGGGGTTACTTTCATAAAACGAAGTGTAATCGTCTTCGTCTTACAAACTCCTATCTATTCGGAACTACACACCGGAACGAAACAAAAACGGCGCCCGTCAAACAGCCCGCGATCGCTGAGTTTGAGATCGGGAATCACCAGCAACGCCATAAACGAAAGGGTCATGAACGGAGTGCTAAGTTCTGAGCCCAGTGTTTGCGTCGCAAACCGTCCGATCCGTTCATACGCACCAGCGACCTCGAAACCGTCCCTGCTGCTCATAATCCCTCCGATATCCAGTGCCAAAACGTGCTCTTCATCCTCCGACACGGCACAGATACCACCCTGACACTCGATTAGACGGTTCACCGCCTCGCAAATCGCTTCGTCGCTGCACCCGACGGCGACAATGTTATGCGAATCGTGCGCGATGCTCGAAGCGATCGCCCCCCTTTTCAGACCGAACCCGTGGATAAACGCTACCGCCGGAGGTGCATCGGCATAGCGGTTAATCACCGCTATTTTCAAAACATCGTGTTCGATACTGCCCCGGCTTTTTCCCTCTACGCATTCAAGATGCTCTTTTAGCTCTCTCGTCAGAAGCTGATGATCGATCGCAACCATCACCTCCGTCGACTCGCAACATCCGATTTCAAAATCGCTCGGCCGTTTGGTCGTCGTCTCAAAACGGTTCAAGGCGACGACGCTGAGACGTTCAAGAAGGCTTTCCCCCTCTCGCGCAACACACTCTCCATTGATAAACGTTTGCAATACTCTAAACTCTTCCAGATCGGAAACGACGATGAAATCGGCTTTCTCCCCTTCGCGGAGCGTCCCGATGTCCAAAGCATAGTGCTCCACCGGATTGATACACGCCATCTGCAACACGTCAAACAAATCATGTCCTTCCCGTACCGCACGGCTCACCAAGGTATTGATGTGGCCGTTACGCAAATCATCGGGATGACGGTCGTCGCTGCACAACATCAGTTTGTCGTGCCATTCATCGATCAAAGGGTGAAGCGCGTCAAAATTTTTGGCGGCCGAACCTTCCCGGATAAGGATCGACATTCCGTTTTGAAGTTTTTCAAGGGCTTCTTCATACGTCGTCGCTTCGTGATCGGTCGTGATGCCCGCGTCGATGTAGCGACGCAAATCTTCCCCTCCCAGACCCGGAGCATGGCCGTCGATCGGTTTGCCGCGCTGTTTCGCCGCCTCGATTTTGGCCATCAGTTCCTCATCGTGGAACAAAACGCCCGGAAAATTCATCACCTCGCTCAAAAATCCTATCTTCGGATTGTCAAGCAATGTTTCGACGGCCGCCGCATCAAGCACCGCCCCGCTCGTCTCGAACGAAGTGGCCGGAACGCACGGCGACGCCCCGAAGAGGAATTTAAACGGCGTCGCATCGCCGTTTTCGATCATGAATTCGACCCCTTTGATCCCAAGGACGTTGGCGATTTCATGCGGATCGCACACCGCGCCAACGCTCCCGTGGCGTACGGCCATCCGGGCGAATTCACTGGGAATCAGCATCGAACTCTCGATATGGATATGCGCATCGATAAAACCGGGTAAGACATAGGTTGAACATGCCTCTTGAACGGGAAGAATCGAACGGATCGCATCCCCCTCTATCTCGATCTTTGCCGGATAAATCCGGCGGTTGCGGATGTCGACGACATTGGCGGTAATATTCATGAATCCAACCCTCCTTTTACTCTCTTTCCGAACGATTTTATCACCAAACGCTTTACAAACATCTACGCTATAATGTCTGCATGGAACAGTCACTTAATCAAGAAATCATTGAGCATCTTATGCATCCCAAAAATTACGGTCCTTTGGAGCATCCAAGCGGAATCGGCGTAGGGCACAGTGAAAAAAGCGGAGAATTCGTTATCTTTTACCTCCAATGCGACGCTCAAAGCGTCAAAAAGGTCGGATATGCGACCAACGGGTGCCAGGATACCGTCGTGCTTGGGTCCATGTTTACCGAAATGATCAAGGGCGAATCGCTTGAGTATGCTGCCGCTGCGGCGGAAAAACTGCGCGAAAAAGTTGTCGAAGGTCCATTAAAACAACAGGCGTGTGCCCATATGGTCCTCAGTGCCTTCGATGCGGCCCAAATCAACCAAAACAATCGTTTAAACGGCAATGAAGAAGAGATGTTCGTTATCGAAACCGACATGGAGTGTATCACCGACAATGATTAATGCAGCCCTTTTCAGACACAAACACCAGCTTTGGCTCAGACTCTTGTTTCTATCGTTTTCGTCGGATAACGCCACGGTTAAAAATCGCCTCTACGAATTTTCCCAAATCGAGTTTCGTCATCTCAAATGGATAGCGGCCGAACTCTTCGATAATCGAATCGAATACGGTTACGGCCGGGACAAAACCTTTTCGATCGAAGCGTCAACCTTATCGCAGCTGATTGAACGTGCCCTCTCCGAACTTCAAGAGCTGAGTGTCGCGTACGGACAAAGCGTTTTGGCCGAACGTATGCGCACGGATGAGGCCTACATCCTCCGTTATCTCCAAAATGTCTCGTCGATGGATGAATCGGCAAAAGAGATTACCGTGTTCGACCGTAAGCGCCTATGGCCCGATGCACCGCTCTCCCCTGAACAAAGCGATGCCCTTACCCTCTTTTTGTTTGAGGAGAGTTACAAGGAATACGAGCTCATCCTCGTCTATTTTTACCAGCAGACACGCTGTACCTCCCATATCGAGAGCACCTCCTATCAGGACCTCATCGACGAATCCCACTTTCATCTCCGTTCATTCGGCGAAATGATGGCCAAACTCGGGATTCTTGCCCTTCCCCGGGAACTCCATCCCAAAACGTACAAGATCGATCAGCTCGAAAACTTCCTGATCAACGGGATCGGAGAAGAAGAAAACGCTAAAGAAGAGTGCCGTAAACTCTCAGCCCTCATTACCGAAGAATCGCTTTCGTCGTTTTTCGATTTTATCAACTATCAAGAAAGCTATCACATTGAAATAATGAAACGACTGTTGCAGGAGATCTCATGGAAGAGATGAATTCGATCGGAACCGATATCCTTTTATTGATCGTATTGTTGGGAATAATGGGATTCGTTTTGACCCGCAAGAAGCAATAAGTTTAGAGTGATCCATCCTTGATTCCCCTGCGGGTCTCTTCGAGATCGCGACATTCAAATGGGATAGTCGTATCGACTCCTGCCGGGCACTCGATATTGAGGGCTCGGCGGGATGCGCAGGCCCCGAACCGAAGCCCGATCTCGTAACAACTCGGTTTTTCGACGTACGCGAGAGATTGCGGCGGATCGTCATCACGCACATTCAAATAATCGCATGCCGTTTCGGAGCCTTTTGGCGGCGGTGGAGACGATACATAATGGAGTGGAACCTGCCGATTCCACACGCTCCCTTTGGGGGTGTAGGCCAGGAACTCGATCCGCTGCGCACCTTCGGGAATAAATATCGTAAAATTTCCATCCTGCACAGAGACTACCCGGTCGTATGACTGCCCGCAGTCACCGATATAGGAAATGCTCAGCTGCGTAGCGGGAGGAAAAATATTCCCCTCTATCCGATGCCTACCGTGAAGGTTTTGAAGATTCAAAACCGTATTGTCCGAGACGATTTGTACCGATCCCGATACCGGATCGTTCAGCGATACCGTACACTCCTGAGAACAACCGTAGATAAGCCACACGACGGCTGCGATACTTAACGCTACGGTGCCCTCTCGAAATGACGGAAACATCGTTATCGTATTAAGTTA
>JBFXFU010000002.1:0-347802 GCA_050178755.1 Sulfuricurvum sp.
GTGGCTATAGAGAGGGGGAAACGCCCGGCTCCATTCCGAACCCGGAAGCTAAGACCCTCTTCGCTCATAATACTGCATCTTTCAGGTGTGGGAACGTAGGTCGCCGCCAAGCCGCAAGGTTCTTCATATATCAACTAATCACAAACAATAAACCAACTAAGCAAATACTTCTAAATCCAGTAAAATTCCGCCAATTCAATAATCAAGTGCAATATAGTTGTTTTTACAGTTCCAATTAAACCAATGTATACCATCTACCGCTCTATATCTGTTTCCTTTTCTGTACTTCACGCCCATTCAAATAGTAAGTGCAACACAGTTATTTTTATAGTTCCAATTAAACCAACGTAATCGTCCTACTGTACCATCTACCGCTCTATATCTGTTTCCTTTTCCATACTAATGATTATGTTCACTATGATTTAATCATCGTCAGCTGATATAATTTCAACTATGAACATTACACTTTATTTCCTCCGCTCATCTGAGCAAAAAATTGTTACGGATATGCTTTATTATGCTATGCGATTAGACGATGTGAACAAAGTCTTATCTGATATTCCTAAGCTTGCCATATACGATGAGTTTTACGGTTTCACGACTAAAGACCTAGGTTTGTATGCGCTTGTAGATAATCAGCTGGTTGGTGCCGCGTGGGTACGCCGTTTGAATTCTGATCACGGTTCTAATGGTTATATCGATGACAATACACCCCAATTGATCATGGCCGTATTGCCCAAATTCCGAGGACACGGTATTGGCTCCGCAATGGTAGAACAACTCTGCATCGAAGTAGCCGTCTTATACGATCAAATCACTCTCAGTATTGTTGACGGGGCTCGTGCGATAAATTTTTATGAACGTCATGGGTTCGTATTATATGATAGTCAATTCAATGAAAAAAGCTTTGTAGATGGCTCAAATGTTATCACGATGGTCAAACAGTTAAAAAGAGGTGAGCTTAAGCGTCCAACGGACGGCTATGATCCGAGACGCTGGATGGATTGACTATTGGCATTTATTCCGTTAGAATAATCATATTTATTTTTAAAGGTTTAATATGATTAGAATAGGTTCTTTACTTGTTTTACTTTTTTCACTTTGCTTCAGCGCAGTTAATATTAACAAAGCAAACAGCGCGCAGTTGCAGACGTTGAACGGTATCGGTCCTTCAAAAGCTCAGGAGATAATCAATTATCGAAAGTCCCACGGTGGATTCAAAACGGTTGACGAAATTGTAAACGTAAAAGGTATAGGGCCAAAAACTCTGACCCATATCCGTTCTCAGATATCCGTTCGTTAAGGAATATAGATTTTATCGATCATTTCTTGATATTCCGATACGGCATTACTATCAGAGGTGATGCCGCCTCCACTTTTATAGACAAACCTCTCTTTTTGTTTCTCGATAAATCGGATTGCTACCGCAGTGGATAATATTTTACCGTCAAAATAACCGAATATACCGGTAAAGTAACCTCTTTGATATCCTTCTACCCTTTCCAGTATCTCGACCGTTTTACGTTTTGGTGTACCACTGATACTTCCGGCAGGAAGGATTGGTTTGATCAATGTAGTTATTTTTGTTTGCCAGTTTTGATTGAGTCTTCCAGTGATATGCGAGCTGACGTGGTAAAGTGTTTTATTCCCGGTATTGATTGAGGTGATATAGCGAAACCGATCGACGGTGACGTTTTGCGCTATCATCCCGATATCATTGCGCAGTAGATCAACGATCATGGTGTGTTCGGCCGTTTCTTTGGGGTCATTGAGTATCTTTTCGACGGCATTGGGAATTGATGCGTCAATCGTCCCTTTCATGGGGTACGTATGAATGATACCGTTTTCAATCCGGATAAAGGGTTCGGGTGAGAAACAAACGAACTCATCTTTGATACGCATTTTATAAGGTGCATTGGCCATGGTGTAAATCTCTTTAAGGCTTAATGCGGTTTCTATTGGAGTGGGTTGGGTTAGGTTAATGAGATAGGTGTTGCCGTTACGAATCTCTTCTTGGATAAGGTCAAATTTTTCATTGTAGAGTGAGAACTCTATCGGTTGGTTAAAAGGTTTATGCGGTTTATTATTGGGATGAAGTGGAGAATTGAAAGCAAATTCAATATCATTTTCTTCCAACTCCCCCAGAGCAAATGCATGGATACGGTCACCTTTGAAGTCGGTGTAAAAAAAGCAAGGGGTTGAAGAAGAGATGAGTTCGTCTAAGCGCCCTTCCATCAGGCGATCAGGGCTTTGAGAACGGCCATACGGATGGCGACACCGTTTTTGACCTGTTCAAGTACTTTACATCTTGGATCTTTGAGCATGGCATCATCGATATCAATGTTACGATGTACTGGGCCAGGATGGAGTAAAACCAAATCTCGCTCCCCTACCATTTTTTTGGTTACGCAAAAATCACTGGCATAGTCTTTTAGCGAGCCGTAGGTTTGATGCGAATGACGCTCGGTTTGCGTACGAAGGCTCATAATGGCGTCGGTACTATCCAAAACTTCCCGTAAAGTGTGGGTTGAAGGCAAAGATGTGGAGGGTAAAAAGTGGGGTGGTGCCACCAAAGTTATTTTCATTCCGAATCGGGTCAAGAGTTCAATATTGCTGTTTGCCACACGGGAGTTTTTGATATCGCCGACAATGGCGATTCTTTTACCGTTCAGGTCGCCGAAATGGCGTTTGAGGGTAAAGAGGTCCAATAGTGCTTGTGTGGGGTGGGCATGTGCTCCGTCCCCGGCATTGATAATGGATGCACGGGTGTGTTGCGCCAAAATATTGGGAACCCCGGCATGGGAATGGCGTACGATCATGGCATGAGGTCCCATGGCATCAAGGTTCATCGCCGTATCTACCAGACTTTCCCCTTTTTGTGTAGAGCTTTTTTGGACGTCCAGGTGAACGACTTCCGCCCCTAGCCGTTTGGCGGCAATTTCAAAAGAACTCTTGGTACGGGTCGAGTTTTCAAAAAAGAGGGTAATGATGATTTTTTCACGTAAGATCGGGTCAAATTGTCCTTCAAGGTAATATTCTGCGTCGCGTAAGACCTGTTCAATTTGTTCAGTCGTAAAATCATCGGTACGGATAAGATGTCGCATGGCCTCTCCTTTATTCATTCGGTATTGTATCTAAAAGTCTTTGTGCAATCGTTTCCATATCATCTTGAATGGAATAGACAGATTCAAATGCAGCATTAAAATAAGGGAGTGATGTTTGGGTAAAACTATGGTCGTTTTCTCGGCAGTTGTAAGCCCATACATAAGGAAGTCCCAGCGAGTCCAGCAACCGAAGGTTCAGCAGCGTGTCGTTAATGCAGCCGAGCCTGCAGTGGGTTACCAGTAACGTTACGGCGCACAGTTGTGCGGGAAGATCGATCATCATGGTTTTGGCATCGATGGGGACGAGTAATCCTCCTGCCCCTTCGATAATCACGATATCGCATAAACGTTCGAGAGAACGAATCGCATCTTCAAAGAGTGATATTGGAATCGGACGGCCTTGATTGGCGACGTACGGTGCCGCGGGAAGGGGAAAAGTCAGACTTATAGCGGAACTGGTTCCTAAGCTTTCTAGCGCGGGGTTATAGGATTTGGCCAGTTCGTATAGCGAATTGGCATCCATGGGCAGTGTCTCTACTCCCGTTTCGATCGGTTTGTAAACCCCTACCCGAAACCCCATTTTTGTAAAGGTTTCTATCAGACGTTTGGACGTATAAGTTTTACCGATATCGGTATTGGTGGCGGTAACAAAAATTCGTTTGGCCAAGGAAATACTCTTTTTGGTTATAATTTTCGTAATTTTAGTACAGGTTGAATGATGAATCGCTTTGAAAATTTTATGACAGAATTTGTCCAGCAGATTGGTAAAAAAGAAGGGGCTATTAGTCCCGTTATTGTCAATTCGGCATCTTTTGGATACGGTAATAGCGAGACGGGAGAAGGGATTTTCTCCGGAGCGGTTAAAAAACCGTTGTATGCGCGTATGGGAAACCCTACATCCGGACAACTTGAACAGCTTTTGGCGTCTATGGACGGCGGAATCGGTGCTGTTTCGGCCGCATCGGGGATGGGGGCTTCCGCGATGGCGACACTGAGTCTTTTAAAGACCGGCGATGAAATCATCAGTATCGGCGGATTGTTCGGCGGAACCTATTCGTATTTTTCCGAAACGCTTGGGCGGTTTGGAATACGTACCCATTTTTTTGACGTGGATGAATTGGAAGCGATTGAAGCCGCCATCAATCCTTCAACCAAGATCCTCTTTTTGGAAAGTGTCGGAAATCCGAATATGCGTTTACCCGATATTGCGTTGATCGCATCCATAGCCGATCGCCATAGTGTGGTGTTGATCGTAGACAATACAATTACCCCCTTAAGTGTTTCACCTCTTGAGATGGGTGCCGACATCGTCGTTTATTCAACGACCAAGATTATTACCGGAAACGCATCGGCGTTGGGGGGTGCGGTCGTATATCGCGGTATCAAAGAGGGGGAAGATAAATTTAAAACCCGGCGTTATCAGGAAATTCATCCGTTTATTGAGAAAATGGGATCGTCGGCGTTGATCGGCGTGGCTAAAAAACGGGCGTTACGTGATTTTGGGATGAGTGCCAACGGATTTGGAAGCTATATGACGCTGTTGGGGCTTGAGACGCTTCCATTGCGGATGGATCGGATTGTTTCGAGTGTCGAACAAGTAGCTGGAGCATTACATGACAAAGGCTTCAAGGTCAATCATCCTTCTTTGGTGCATCATCCCCATCATGAACGGTATCGTACGCAATATGCAAACGGATGCGGAACACTGTTGACGCTGGATTTTGGGGATAAGGAGCGGGCGTTTGCATTTTTGAACCGTTCTCGTCTGATAACCATAACGGCGAATATCGGTGATAGCCGGACACTGGGATTGCATATGGCGTCAACAATTTATCGTGATTTTGATGAAGAGACGCGAGGTTTCCTGGGGATAACCCCGGGATTGGTCCGTATCTCGATCGGCTTGGAAAATTCTGAAACGATTATTGATGATTTTTGTCAAGCCGCAATGATTTAGGAAGATTGGGTATAGTTTACGGATGGCTACTAAACACGATTACCAAAACGATACCGACTTAACCGTTTCGTTACCGAAACAGTATAAAGTCTATTTGCTGAATGACGACTATACGTCGATGGATTTTGTGGTCAATATTTTGATACGGGTTTTTCGAAAGAATTTTGAGGAAGCTCACGCTATCATGATGGAAGTCCACCAAAAAGGGCAGGGGTTGTGCGGCGTTTATCCGTATGAAATTGCGGAAACCAAAGTACATCAGGTCCGGACGCTCGCACGTGAAAGCGGATTCCCGTTAAAAGCAATACTTGAGGAGGCATAGATTATGATCAATTCAGAACTCAACGCTATTTTTCAAAAAGCTCTTATGTTTGCGAGGCATCATCGCCACGAGTATCTGACGATCGAACACGTTATGCTGGCATTGCTGAATTCTCCCGACGGTGAAGCGATTATACGTTCGTGTGGAGTGGAAATCGAACAGATCCGTGAAGCATTGGGCAATTATCTGCTCCAAACAATGGAACCGTTGCCCGAAGAGGTGAATCAGGAACCTTTTGAAACGGTAGCGCTGGCACGGATGATCGATGGGATGATGCAGCACGTCCGCAGTGCGCAAAAACATGAGGCCGACGTAGGAGATCTTATTGCCGCCGTATACGAAGAGCGGCACACTTATGCGTGCATGCTGCTCGAAGAGTATGGAATCAGCCGCGTCGACGTTCTCGAAGCGATTTCCCATCGTGAAGACGATTTTGAAGGAAGCAACGAGGCTTCGGACGGCGCGTTGGATAAGTATGCGATCAATCTGGTCGCACAGGCCAAAAAGCGAAAAATCGATCCCGTAATCGGAAGAAACAACGAGATTGAACGTACGATTCAGACGTTGTGCCGGAGAAAGAAGAACAACCCTTTATTAATCGGTGAACCCGGAGTCGGAAAAACGGCTATTGCCGAAGGTTTGGCACTTCGAATCGTTTCGGGAGACGTTCCGAAATTGCTCGAAGACGCGGAAGTATTTGCATTGGATCTTGGAGCAATGCTGGCTGGGACCAAATACCGCGGGGATTTTGAAAAACGGCTCAAAGCGGTGATGGATGAGGTGCAAGAACACCCGAACGCGGTTTTATTCATCGATGAAATTCATACGATTGTCGGGGCCGGTGCCGTCGGGGGTGGAAGTATGGACGCTTCCAATCAGCTCAAACCGGCTCTGGCATCGGGTGCGATCAAATGTATGGGGGCAACGACCCATACGGAATATCGCAACGTTTTTGAAAAAGACCGGGCATTGAGTCGGCGGTTTGCCCGTATCGATGTTCCCGAGCCGTCGATGGAAGAGAGCTTTTTGATTTTGAAAGGGCTGCGGGAACGATATGAAAAACACCACGGGGTGAAATACACCGATAAAGCGCTCCGCAGTGCGGTTGAACTCTCCAAGCGATACATCACGGACCGTTTTTTACCGGATGTGGCCATCGATCTGATCGATGAAGCGGGTGCGTCGTTTCACTTGCGCAAAAGCCGAAAAACGACGGTGACCCCTTATGACATTGAAACGATCATCTCCAAAATAACCGGAGTTCCGGTATCGAAGATGGGAGATGCCGTACGGGAAAAATTGGCCGGTCTCGAAGAGGAATTGAAAACCCGGGTTATCGGTCAGGAAACGGCTGTGACTCAGGTGGTCAAGGCGATCAAACGCTCTTATGCAGGATTGGGCGGAGTCAATAAACCGATCGGGTCTTTCTTGTTTGCCGGGCCGACGGGGGTCGGAAAAACCGAACTGGCCAAATCATTGGCCGAATCGATGGGGATCTATTTTGAACGTTTCGATATGTCCGAATACATGGAAAAACATTCACTTAGCCGGTTGATCGGAGCCCCTCCGGGGTACGTTGGGTTTGAGCAGGGGGGATTGCTCAGCGAAGCGGTTCGAAAACATCCATATATGGTTTTACTCCTCGATGAGATCGAAAAAGCCCACCCCGATTTGATGAACGTATTGTTACAGGTGATGGACAATGCAACGCTGACCGACAACACGGGGTATAAAGCCAATTTCTCAAACGTCGTGTTGATCATGACTTCCAATATCGGGGCGACCGAGCGTAATGTAATGGGCTTCAATGCGGACAGTTCCATCTCACGGCATGAAGCGCTAAAATCGTTTTTTGCCCCGGAATTCCGGAATCGTCTGGATGCGGTGGTTGAGTTCGGAGCTTTGCCGATGAGTGTAGTTGAAGGGATTGTCGATAAGTTTATTGCGGAATTAAACGTCCAGTTGAAAGCCAAAAAAGTGATCGTCGAAATCAGCGCACATGCCCGGGAATACCTGGCAAAAACAGGTTATGACAAAGCGATGGGGGCCAGACCGCTCGGACGGGTGATTCAAGAAAAAATCAAAGACCCTCTGGTCGATGAAATGCTTTTCGGACAGTTGACGCAGGGCGGGAGCGTAACGGTGGATTACGACGATCGGTTGGTTTTCCGTTTTGCCGGGAAACAATGATTCCAAGACTTTCGCATCATCTTTCCTTTCCGGATCCGAAACAGGCGAGTGAGGAGGGGATCGTTGCGTACGGCGGAGACCTGGCCCCTTCTCGGCTGATGATGGCGTATCGGCTGGGGATATTCCCGTGGTACAGTATGGGAGATCCAATCTTATGGTGGTCACCGAATCCGAGGCTGATTTTGGAATTTGACGATTTCAAACTGCACCGTTCGCTGCGCAAAAAACTCTCTTCTTTCGAGATACGTTTTGACAGCGCATTTTCGAAGGTGATTCGGGAGTGTGCTTCGGTTGAACGTCCGGATCAGAAAGGGAGCTGGATTGTACCCGAAATGATCGAAGCGTACGAAACGCTTCATGCCCTCGGATTCGCCCACAGCATCGAAGCGTATCGAAACGGAACTTTGGTCGGCGGTTTATACGGTGTGGGAGTCGGGCGGGTTTTTTGCGGCGAGTCGATGTTTGCCCACGTATCGGACGCTTCGAAAGCGGCTTTTGCCGTATTGGTCGATCATCTGAAAAACTGGGGATACGATTTTATTGATTGTCAGGTGCCGACGCGCCACCTCAAAAGTCTCGGGGCCAAAGAGGTCGGCCGTAATGAGTATCTTGAACGTCTCGGCGAAAGTGTTTTGTGCGGTGATGTCGAAAATGCTTGGCAGAAGAGTTTTCATTAAGCTTTGATGGCGTATACTGCATGGAATTCTTAAAACAGGAGAGTACCATGAAAAAAATACTTGTCAGTCTTGTCGCCGTTGCGGCACTCTGGACCGCCGGTTCGGCAACGGTCAATAATCAGACGGGATGCGGACTTGGGTCTCAAATCATCAAAGACGACAGTTCTGCCGTTATGCTTGCACTTCAGGCAACGACTAACGGAACATCGGCAAATCAGACCTTCGGGATCACTTCAGGTACTTCGGGATGTAAAAAAGCCCATTTGGTGATGAACGAGCGTGCTGCAGAATTCGTAGCTGCGAACATGGATCAGCTTGCCCGCGAAATTGCAATCGGACAGGGTGAGAGCGTCGAAACGCTGGCTGAATTGCTCAATGTATCGGACAAAGCAGCTTTTGCAACGGCTTTACAGGCAAACTATAACGCGATCTATGCCAATGAAAAAGCTCAGATGGCGGATGTACTCGACAACGTTTCATCAATAGCCGGATAAACGGGTCACGTTCCCCAATACGGGAACGTTGTGCTAAAGGATTGGTTTGCCGATAATTTTGCTTTTATGCGTTATGAGTTTGACGGTTGGCGCTTCGACAACCGCCGAACTGATGACGCGGGTACATGAACTGCAGTTGGACCGTTCCCGGTATTGGCATTTGTTGTTGCACGCACCGGAGAATGAGAGTCAGGTAGATGATCTTGGTTTTTTTCTGGCATCCAAAGGAAAATACGATCCCTCGGCCGAATTAGAAGCGACGGTTCAGCATTTGAACGAAGATGAAAACCGGACCAACGGCAGTGTCTATTGCCGTTTCCCCGCCCGTAGAACCTGGCTGGAACACGAACTGAATTACTCTTTCACAAAGGGAAAGTGCAGCGATTACGATGCATTGGTCGAAAAACTCGATCCCCGGAAAGTCACTTTGGTCTTTCCCAGTGCGCATATCAATTCCCCCGCATCGATGTTCGGACATACGTTTTTGCGTATCGATTCGTCGATGAACAGTACGATGACCTCCTATGCCGTCAATTATGCCGCACAAACGGGGGACACGAACGGTGTCTTATTTGCGTATAAGGGGATATTCGGCGGTTACCCGGGATATTTTTCGATGCTTCCGTATTATGAAAAATTAAAAGAATACCGCGACAGCGAATCGAGGGACCTTTGGGAGTACGATTTGAATCTGACCCGCGATGAGGTGATGGCGATGGTCCGTCATATCTGGGAGATGCAAAATATCTATTCGGATTATTATTTTTTTAACGAAAACTGTTCGTCCAATATGTTGTGGCTTGCCGAAATCGCCCGTCCTGGAGTTCATTTGCAAGAGCATTTCGGGTATTACGTCATTCCCCCCGAGACGATTCGGGCATTCGAAGAGGAAAATATGGTCGACAAGCGCCATTTTCGTCCTTCGAAACGCACGCGGCTGAAAGCTTATGAACGGTATATGGATGCTGCTGAAGTACAAATGGCTTTGGCGCTTTCCAATGGGATGGAAGAAGAAGCCGCAATAGAGCACTTTTCACTTGCTGATCAACGCTACATTCTCGAAGCGGCGGCTGAACTGATAGAATACGATTATATTGCCGGCAGCGTAGACAAAGAGACTTATCGTAAACGTTATCATGCTCTTTTAAGCCGGCGCGCCGGGCTGGGGAAAGGGGATGCCATAGAGATCCCAGAGAAAAACAATCCCGACACGGCTCATTATGCCGGAAGGTTTCAAGTAGCCAAAGGGTGGTCGGATACACGAAATCCGTGGATCTTGGGGTGGCGTCCGGCGTATCACGATCTTGGTGAAGACGATACGGGACATTTGGGCGGTGCCCAGATCGAGTTTTTAGATGCTGCCATCGGCATAGAACACTCTACTCTCTCGCTTGAAAAACTGACTCTTTTATCGTTGGCTTCGATAACGCCGATCAGCCCCTTTTTTCAGCCGTTTTCATGGCGGATGAAGGCGGGATGGGACCGTGATTACGGTCATGATGCGTCGAGTTTCGTGATGCGTGTGGGGGCCGGTGCGAGTATTGGAGACGAATACCGATACGCGTATGTGATGGCCGAACCGGAACTCCGCATGGGATTTGAATGCGATACCGGGATAGGGCTGAGTGTCGGGGCGGTTATCAATGGCCCGGGTCGGATCAAAAGCCGGTTTGAATACGGTGCGGTCGCGTATGCGCAAGGGGAAAACCGAACGCATGCCGATCTGTCGCTGTTATGGCAGCAAAGCCGGTATGGAGCTCTCTACGTTCGATACGGAAATCATTGTCAGAATGGATGCGAAGATCGGGTTGAAAGCGGTATCAACCTTTATTTTTAACCTTATTTTGGGCATAATCGTCCACACTTTCAACGGAGTTATGCAATGTATATCAAAGAAGCCGGGTTTTCACTATGGGCAGATTTTATCGAACGTTCCTTTCTGGACGGAGAATTCAGAGAACTGATTACAAAAGGGATCGTTAACGGAGCTACGTCCAATCCGGCCATTTTTAAAAGTGCAATATTGACTTCGCCCGCGTATCAAGAGCAGCTTGCATCGCTGGAAAATCTTTCAGCCAAGGAAAAATACGAGGCATTGGCGATTTTTGATATCCAAAAAGCGGCAGATATTTTGCGCCCTCTTTACGATGCGGGAGATGACGGATACGTCAGCATCGAAGTAGACCCGTTTTTATGCGACGATGTGGAAGGGACAGTTGCGGAAGGAAAACGTCTTTTTGAAACGATCGGACGTCCTAACGTCATGATCAAGGTTCCGGCGACGGAAGCGGGATATCACGCGATGGAGATGTTGGCGTCCGAGGGAATCCCAGTCAATGCAACCCTCGTATTTTCAGCGGAGCAAGCGCTTCACTGCGCCAATGCGTTTGCCAACGCTTCTTCACGTGCCACTACCGTTTCCGATACGGTGATCAGTGTATTCGTCAGTCGAATCGACCGGGCAATCGACGGACGTTTGGCGGAAGCCGGAATTGAAAAAGGGCTTGCGGGGATCATGAATGCGGCGGATATTTACGCCCGTGTCGAGGCGCTGAGCGTTCCGAAATGCCGTGTGCTGTTTGCCAGTACGGGCGTCAAAGGGGATGATTTCAGAGCGTCGTATTACGTGGACGAACTCCTCGCACGTCATAGTGTCAATACGGCTCCGATCGGGACCATCGAGGCTTACGTAAAAGAGGGGGATTGTACGATCAAGCTTCCTCTGAATAACGACGATATGGCACGGCATATGGAGAAAATCGCGGCTGCGGGAATTTCCATGGACGGTGTTATTGCGCAGTTGATGGAAGAGGGGCTTGCGGCGTTCAAGGAAGCATTTACGGAAATCTTGCGCGAAGTGGAGTAAAACATTATGGATCAGCATAAATTTGGACAGTTTCCCAATGTGAATGTTGATGACCTCAATTTTGAGGTTCTGAAAAAAATACGCGGATATCTTCGTCGTATGGTTGATGCCGGCGGAAGTGACTTGCATATCAAGGCCAATTCGGTTGTCCGTGCGCGAATCAACGGCGATATTATCCCTCTCTCGGGCGAAATATTGTCGAAAGAGGACGCACTCATTTTTGCCAAAGAGCTTTTGCGGACCCGTTTCGCCGAACTCGTTGAAAAAAAAGAGCTTGACCTTGTTTATCCGTTTGATGAAAATACCCGTTTCCGTATCAACATCTTTTTTCAAATGGAGGGTATTTCGGCGGTATTCCGTCTGATTCCGGTGAAGATTCTGACAATCGAAGAACTCAAATTGCCGGAGATCGTGCACAGTTTCAGCCAGATGGAACGGGGACTGGTTCTTGTTACCGGGGTTACCGGAAGCGGTAAATCGACAACTCTTGCCGCCATTATCAACGAGATCAACTGGACACGGCGCAAGCACATCATTACGATTGAGGATCCGATTGAGTTCGTCCACAAAGACCGTAAATGTATCGTCAATCAACGCAGTATCGGACAAGACACCCATAGTTTCAGCCACGCGCTTCGAGCCGCGTTGCGCGAAGACCCGGACATCATCCTCGTCGGGGAGATGCGGGACGTCGAAACCATCGAGATCGCTCTTCACGCCGCCGATACGGGACACCTGGTATTTTCGACTTTGCACACCTTGGATGCCAAAGAGACGATCAACCGGATTGTATCGGTTTTCCCCACGGCCGAGCAGCAACGGGTTCGGATGACCCTTTCATCGGTTATCAAAGGAGTCATATCCCAGCGTCTGATACCCACGGTTGAGGGCAAACGGGTAGCTGCGCTTGAAATTATGATCCGTACGCCGCGTATCGAGCAGCTTATTGCCGAAAACCGCGATATCGAGATTCCCGATACGATTGCGGAAGGGAAAGAACTCTATAAATCCCAGACGTTTGACCAAGGAATTCTTGATTTGTATAAAGCGGGTCGAATCAGCCGTGAAAATGCGTTTGCTTACGCCACCTCGGCATCGGATCTGAAGCTGAAAATGGAGGGGATGAACGGTACGATCGATGCCAAAAAGCATGAACAAAATAGCGAAACACCGGCTCCAGTGTTTAATGAAACCGATATTATCGGTCTTAAAGAGCGTTAATCGTCATTCGTTATTGAGCCGATATAACGAACTTTATGGGTAAAGCCAAGCAGTTGTTTTTTTTAACACTTTTCACCCGTACAGCCCCATAAAGTTTCCTATGTCTTTACGGATAGGGGAGAAAACTGTCTAATTTACCCTGGTTTCGTCAAGTGCGTAAGGTCCAGTTATTGAATACATTTTTTGAGTAGAGTTTATACGGCATAGTTTTTTATTGAAAATTAAAATGTAGTCTGCTAAAATTCGTGCCCCAAATTATATGAAGGACATGAATATGTTAGAAGGCATTGTTAGAGAGAGTACTGGCAAAAGCGCAACAAAAGCGTATCGCCGTGAAGGGTATCTTATTGCCAACATTTACGGAAAAGGGCTGGAAAATATCCACGCTGCGTTCAAAATGAACGATTTTATCCGTACTGTGCGCAATAAAGAGACCGTAGCGTTCCCGGTTAACGTCGGCGGAAACGAAATGAAAGTCGTTGTTCAAGGATATGAGTCTCATCCGGTTTCCGGAAATTTGTTGCACGTTGATTTGATGGTAGCACAACCAGGCGTTGTGACCCATTATCATGTTCCTGTTAAACCGGTTGGAACTCCGGTCGGTTTGAAAAACAAAGGTATGTTGTTCATCGCTAAAAAACGTCTTCGCGTTAAAGCGGCGGTTGAGAATCTTCCAAATGCAATCGAAATCAACGTATCTCCGTTGGATCTTGGTGATTCGGTACTGGTTCGTGATCTTACCGTGATTGAAAACGTCAAATTTACCGATGCAGACCGTGTATCGGTTCTCAGCGTTATCAAAGCGAAATAATCATGCTTATCGTCGGTCTGGGCAATCCCGGCCCGGCATACGAACGTACACGCCATAACATTGGTTTTAGGGTGGTTGATGAATTGAATCGGCGCCATAAAGGCCAGAATATTTCAAAGAGCTCCTTCGAAGGGGAGTTGTTTAAAATAAGCGGCCATCTTCTGCTTAAACCGACTACTTACATGAATTTATCGGGTAAATCGATTCTTGCCGTTAAAAACTTTTACAAAGTCGATGAGGTTATCGTCATACACGATGATTTGGACCTCCCTTTCGGTGCACTCCGTTTTAAAAGCGGCGGCGGGCACGGAGGACACAACGGTCTTAAATCGGCAGATTCGTCGATCGGAAACGATTACGTCCGCGTTCGCATGGGAATCGGAAAACCCCAATACAAATCGCAGGTCGCCGATTTTGTCCTTTCAGTGTTTTCGGAGGATGAAGAGCGTTATCTGGCCGAGTGGATCGCTAAAGCGGCCGATGCCGTTGAAATGCTGTGGGAACATGACTGTGCTGCCGTCGCGTCCCGATGTTCATTGAAAGGGCGTTGACGTCTTGCAGCTTTGATACGCTACAATAAATTCCACTTTTGGGATACGGGTTCTTATGCTGGCTTTTAAAACATTATCTTTTCTCTACATCCGGTACATCGCAATAATTTTAACGGCATTAGCCGGTTTTATGGTCGGATTCGACCTTATGGACAGCGGAACGCGGTTGCCTGCCGGGGCCAATCTGGTGATGCTGTACATTATGTACAAAACGTTTTTCGCAATCGACATGATGCTTCCGATCACGCTGGTTTTTGCGATGATTGCCGCGATGGTCGAACTGATCCGTTCCAACGCTTTGGCCGCTTATTACGCAATCGGATATTCAAAGTTTCGACTTATGTCCCCATTTCTCGCCACCGCATCCGTTCTGGTCGTACTTCACATCGCTTTACACGCGACCAGTTTTGCCCGTGCTCACGAATATGCCGAAAATCTTGGGCAATCGTCCCAATTGATCCGGCCTACGGGTGATCTTTTTTTTACCCATGAAGGAAATTACATCTATTTCGGGAATCTCTATCCGCTAAGCAAAAAGGCGGAAGATATCCGGATTTTCAATTTCAACGACAATCGGCTGCATGAAATCGTACGCGCGGACGAAGCGGTGTATGATCGCGAACATTGGAACATCGCCAATGCGACGACGATTGTGCCGCCGGAAAACCTGCTGGATCGGAAAAACGGCGTCATCGAAAAAGAGAGTCCGAACATTCAGGCATTACGTCATTTCAAACCGAAAATTCTCGATCAGGTCTACGAGGGGAAAGATAATTTCACGATCGGAGACGGTTTGGAAGCCTTGAAACTGCTGAAAAACCAAAACGTTGACGTGACAAAAATCAAAAGTGTCCTGTACCGGATTTTTATTTTTCCGTGGTTCGCGTTGGTTATGATGGTGATACTCTATACGTATGTACCGGTGAGCAGCCGTTTTGTGAATCTCTCTTTTTTCAGTTTCGGAGCGATCTTGGCGACGTTGCTGGTTTGGGGGGTATTGTTCGTTTTCGGAGAATTGGCCAATACAAAAACCCTTTCTCCCGAAACAGGGGTTATTTCGCCGATTGCCGCATTATTCGGGGTCATGATCTGGCGACTAGGAAATCCCCTAAGGAGAGTTAGGGTAAAATCGCGGGAAAATTACGCCCTAAAGGGATAAAAGTGATCGATTTTAAAGCTTTGGCACAAACGTACGGAACCCCGTTGTACGTATACGACTTTGATGCGATGACGCATCAATTCGAGGAATTGAAAACGGCGTTTCGCGGACGAAAATCGATATTGGCTTACGCCGTTAAAGCCAATTCGAATTTGAGCGTGGTAAAACATTTTGCCCAACTCGGGGCCGGTGCCGATTGTGTTTCGATCGGTGAAGTACGCCGGGCTTTATTGGCCGGTGTACCGAAATACCGCATTATCTTCAGCGGAGTCGGCAAACGTGACGATGAAATCAAAGAAGCGCTGGAAAGCGACATTCTCTACATCAACGTTGAAAGCGAAGCGGAACTGGGCCGCGTCGAGATGATTGCCAAAGAATTGGGTATTGCGGCGCGTATCAGTGTCCGGGTTAATCCGAATATCGATCCCAAAACGCATCCGTACATCTCGACGGGACTGCACGACAATAAATTCGGTGTTGAAATCGATGCGGCCAAACGGATGTATATCCTTGCCAAAAATTCGCCAAACCTTGACCCGGTCGGAATCCATTTTCACATCGGGAGTCAACTAACCGAGTTGGAACCGATTTACGAAGCGGCGGTGATTGTAGCCGATCTGCTTCGCTCGCTGAATGCCATTGACATCGATATCAAGTTCTTTGATATCGGCGGAGGGCTTGGGGTCCGCTATAACGATGAGACGACGATCCCGCCGTACGATTACGCTCAAGCCGTTTTAGCGGCTCTGAAAGGGCTGGACATTACGGTCATCTGCGAACCGGGACGGTTTTTGACGGCAAATGCAGGATATTTTTTGACCAAAGTCCTTTATGAAAAACGTAACGGTGAAAAGCGCTTCGTCGTCGTAGACGGTGCCATGAACGACCTGATCCGCCCAAGTCTGTATAAAGCGTATCACCGCATCGAAGCTCTGGAGAACGAAACAGAGGAATCTTTGGCCGACGTGGTAGGGCCGGTATGTGAAAGCGGCGATTTTCTGGCAAAAAACTATTCTCTGCCGATGATGGAGCATAACGATCTTTTGGTTGTTCACAGTGCGGGTGCTTACGGCTTCGGAATGGGCAGCAATTACAATACGCGCGGGCGTTCGGCCGAAGTAGCGGTCGAAGAAGGCAAAGACCGCCTTATCCGTCGTCGCGAACATTTTGATGATCTGATCGCACTCGAACGCGACTACATCTAAAGGATACTCTATGTATTTTATCGATGTACAGGGAACGTTGATCGAAGACGATACGAAGCTTCCGACACGCGGGGCCGTAGCGTTTATCGATTATCTGAATGACAATGACGTACCGTACATGGTAATTACCAACAGTACCAAAAATCCAAGCAACGAGTTTCTCGGTTATTTAAATTCGATCGGCTTGGATATCCCTAAGGAACGTTATCTGGATCCATTAATGATGCTGGAGCGTTTTATCAACAAAACCGAAGCGGTAGCCGCGTACGGGTCCGATCCTTTTTTGGAGGTTCTGCGAGATATGGGGTACACACTCGAATATACGAATCCGGATGTGGTACTGATCGCGATTAAAGAGAACTTTTCACCGGATGAATACGCGCAGATGATCGAGTTTCTATTGGCCGGAGCGAAGCTGATCGGAATGCATGAGACGACGCTTTACGTCAAAAACAAGAAACGCTATCCGGGAGTCGGTGCTATTTTGAAAATGTTGGAATTTGCGACGTCGACAGCTTATACGGTCGTCGGAAAACCGAGTATACCGTTCTTTTCCGAAGCGTTGTACCGCATGCAGGCGCAAAAAAGCGGCGTTGCTTATGCCGACATCACCATCATCAGCGACGATGTCAAAGGGGATTTGATCGGAGCCCAGGCACTGGGAATGAAAGGGGTGTTTGTTCTCAGCGGCAAATACCGGAGTGCGGAAGAGATCCTGCCGTCGCTTAAACCGACGGAGCGGCCGGATGCGGTTTTTGCGGATATGCAAGAGGTATTGGAGAATTTATGAATACATTGGAAGAGTGCAGAGAACGGATTGACGAGATCGATAACGCCGTCGTCGAGCTGTTAAACCGTCGCATGGAAGTAGTGCGTCGTGTCGGAGAGATCAAACATCAGAGCAATACCGCGGTCTACCGTCCTGAGCGGGAAAAAGCGATCATTGATCGATTAACGTCTATTTCGCATGAATCGAACGGATTGCTCAACCGCCAAGCGATTGAAGCAATTTTTCTCGAAATTTTTGCCGTATCGCGCAACCTTGAACTTCCGGAGCGGATTGCCTATCTCGGGCCGGAGGGGAGTTTTACCCATCAGGCGGCGGAATCGCGTTTTGGAGCGATGAGCGATTACCTCTCTTTGGGTTCAATCGATGCGGTATTTAAAACGCTTGAAGCCGGGCGTGCCAAATTCGGCGTAGTGCCGATTGAAAACAGCCGTGACGGAGTTGTAGGTGAGACTTTGGATCTGCTCGGTAAAAGCAACGTCAAAATCGTCGCTGAATTGTACATGCCGATTCATATGGCGTTTGCGACCAAAGCGGAGAAAATCCACCATATCAAAAAGATATACTCCAAAGACAAAGGATTCGGGCAGTGCCGGGAATTTTTGCTGGAACACGGTTTGGATGCCGTAGAACATATCCCGGTCGAATCAACGGCAAAAGCGGCGATCCTTGCATCGAAAGACCCTGAAGCCGCCGCTATTTGTTCGCATATCGCTGCAAAACTCTATGGTGTACCGACGCTGTTTGAAAATATCGAAGATGCGCACAACAACGCCACCCGTTTTTTCATTCTGAGCGATTTTAAAAACGGCATCAGCGGAGAAGACAAAACCTCAATCCTGGTTCGTTTGAAAGACGCTCAAAAGGCGGGAGCGCTTGTCCATTTTTTGACCGATTTTGATGAAGCTGCCATCAACCTCAGTAAAATAGAGAGCCGTCCTTCCCGGGATAACGACGGGTTCGGATACTGGTTTTTTATTGACTTTTCGGGTCATATCGATGAACCTGAAATCCAAAAGATCATTCAACTACACGCCGATGAAGTCACATGGCTCGGCAGTTACGTAAAGGGGGAATTATGAAGTTTAATAGCGTTTTAGAGAATATTAAAAGTTACGAGGCGGGTAAACCGATCGAACTTGTCGTGCGGGAATACGGAATCGAAAAAGATCAGATCGTTAAACTGGCAAGCAATGAGAACCCTTTCGGATGTTCGCTGAAAGTAAAAGAGGCCGTTTGTGCCATTATCGATAACATGGCGCTCTATCCGGACGATTCGATGATTAAACTGAAGACGGCGTTGGCCGCTAAATACGGAATCAATGCCAATGAACTCATTATCGGATCGGGGAGCGATCAGGTCATCGAATTCGCCATCCATGCCAAAGCGCATGAGGGAAGCAAAGTCCTTATGAACAGTGTCACGTTTGCGATGTATGAAATTTATGCAAAACAGATCGGAGCGCAGACAATCCGGACCGCTTCTCGTGAACATAACATGGAAGAGTTTTATGCTCTTTATCTGGAGCATAAACCTTCGGTCATTCTTCTGTGTACCCCGAATAATCCGACCGGGGATGCGATTGATGCCGAGGCAATGCTCTCCTTTATCGAAAAGATTGACAGTGAAACGCTGGTGATTGTCGATGGTGCCTACATGGAATACGCCCGATTCAAAGACTCGTCCAAAGCGGTGAATCCGCATGATCTGATTGCTAGATTCGATAATGTTATTTATTTGGGAACGTTCTCGAAAGCATACGGTTTAGGGGGAATGAGGGTAGGATACGGAATCGCCCGTTCGGATATTATCACGGCTCTTTACAAAATGCGTCCTCCGTTTAACATCACGACGTTGTCTTTGGAAGCGGCATCCGTCGCTCTCGAAGACGAAGCGTTTGTTCAGGAGTGTATTGCCGATAATTTTGAACAGATGAAGCGTTATGAAACATTTGCACAATCGAAATCCATCGAGGTGATTGACAGCTATACCAATTTCGTCACATTGTCGTTGAATAGCGATAAAAATTCATCGGAAATTGCGCAAGCCTTATTAAAAAAGGGTATGATTGTACGTGATTTAAGCAGTTACGGATTGAACGCGATTCGCGTTACCGTCGGTACTTCGGAGCAGAACGACCGGTTCTTTAATCTGATCGATCCGTTGCTGTAAGTTTAGTACGACATTAGGTAACGATGGATTTTAAGGCACTTTTTTCGCAACTGGTTGTTTTTTTCGGGAAACTGACGAAAGCCCAAAGAATTATTATTGCTTCGGCGGTTGCGGGAATCGTCGCGTTCCTAATATTTTTGATCGTTTACACCTCAGGCGGTTCCAAAAACAAAGACGAAGGGTATCAGGTACTCTTCGATCAGCTCTCTTCCGCGGATGCCGCTCAGGTCTTGGAACAGCTGGACAAAGATCAAATACCCTATAAAATTCCACGCGATAACGTTATCGAAGTCCCCAAAGAAGTCGTGTATAAAGAACGGATCACGATTGCGTCGATGGGAATCCCCAAAGAGGGGCATGTCGGGTTCGAGCTCTTCGACAAACAAGAATTCGGCTCAACGAATTTTGATCAGGAGATTAAATTTCGCCGAGCGTTAGAAGGTGAGTTGGCCCGTTCCATCGATTCGCTTTCACCGGTTGAAAAATCGAGCGTCAGTTTGGCGTTACCCAAAGAGACGTTGTTTGTTGAACAGGAAGTTCCCCCTTCGGCTTCGGTTATGGTTCAGCTGTATCCCGACCGAAAATTGACGTCGAAACAGATACACGGTATCAAGAAACTTGTAGCTTCCGCGGTGCCGAAACTGACTCCGGAAAACGTTGCCCTGATCAATGCCGACGGCGAGACGCTTGGAGACGACGATGCGGCGAGTGCGATGGGGGAGCTCTCACAGCTTCAGCAGCAGTACAAATCTAAAGAAGAAAAAAAACAAGAAGAAAAAATCGTTAACGTTTTGGCCCCTTTTATCGGGGGAAAAGAGCGGGTCGTTGCCAAGGTCACGATAGAATACGATTTTTCCGAACAAAGTTCGACTTCGGAAAAATACGATCCGGAAAACGTCGTCCGTAGCGAACAATCGTCTGAAGAGAAACGCGAGGGTGCCTCTCCAGCGCAAGTCGGTGGGGTTCCCGGTGCGGTCAGCAATATTGGTCCGGTTGAGGGCCTCGACAACAACTCGGGTAAAGAAAAGTACGAAAAAACGACCGGGACGACGAACTACGAAGTATCCAAAATCGTTTCGACGACCAAGCTCGAGTTTGCTCGGATTAAACGGATGACGGCTGCGGTCGTCGTCGATGGAAAATACGAACCGAAAAAAGGCTCCGACGGTCAACCGACGGAGGAGATCGAGTACATTGCGCTGGATGAAACTCAGATTCAGGCAATCGATGCTCTCGTCAAGCAATCGATCGGTATTGACGAAAAGCGGGGTGACCAGGTAACGGTTAGCAATTTCGAATTCCAGACGTCGAAAAATCAGATGGAACCGAAAACGGCAGCGTCGAAAACGTCGGAATTTATCCAGACCTATGTCGCTCCGTTCGGATCGATTATCAAGTATGCTTTGGTTGCGCTCATTTTGTTTGTAGCGTATAAGAAAATGGTTCTTCCGTTTGCCGAACGGATGCTTGAAGTCAGCAAAGAGGAAGAAGAACACGAGAATCCCCATTTGGAATTTGGGGACGAGGAAGACGAAGACCTGGTTGAAAAAGTACAGCAGATGCGTAAAAAAGTTGAGAGCCAACTCGGATTGGGTGATGGCTTTAACGAAGATGAACTTAAATACGACGTTCTGATCGAAAAAGTTCGCGAGGTTGCCGAAGAGCATCCGGATGAACTGGCTTCGTTGATACAGGCATTGATTGATGAAGAGACTCTGCCTCAAGAGGTACGTAAATAAAGTGAGTAGATCATGAATTTGACCCCGACGCAACAGGCCCATTTCGATGAGATGAGTATGGCTGAAAAAGTAGCGATACTTTTGATTCAGCTTGGAGAAGATGCAACGGCTACGATATTTTCCCGCATGAATATTGATGCCATTACCGAGATATCCAAGCATATTGCCAATAACCGGGCAGTTGAAAAAAGTATCGGTGCGGCCGTATTGGAAGAATTTTACGCCATTATCCAGTCCAATCAGTACCTTAATACGGGCGGTTTGGATTACGCCCGCGAAATTTTGTATAAAGCGCTCGGACCGGAAGAAGCGAAAAAAATTTTAGAGCGTCTTTCGAAATCGATGCAAAATACCCAGAATTTTGCCTATCTTTCGAAGATCAAACCGCAACAGCTTGCCGACTTTATCATGAACGAACATCCGCAGACGATTGCTCTGATTCTGGCGCATATGGATCCTTCGGCAGCGGCGGAAACACTTTATATCTTTTCGGATGATCTGCGTGCCGAGGTTGCCATGCGTATGGCCAAATTGGGAGATATTTCCCCCTCCATCATCAAACGGGTCAGTGCGGTACTTGAATCCAAACTCGAAGCATTGGCGACGTATAAAGTCGAAGTGGGCGGTCCGCGTGCCGTGGCCGATATTTTCAACCGTTTGGGGGCGAAAGCATCGAAAGCGACGTTGTCGCAAATCGAACAGATCGATCAGGAATTGTCATCATCCATCAAAGAGATGATGTTCACGTTCGAAGACATCGTCGATCTCGACGGAAACAGTGTGCGTGAAATTCTCAAATCGGTGGATAAAAACGATCTTATGCTGGCACTCAAAAGCTCTGCCGACGAGCTCAAAGAAAAATTCTACGCGAACATGTCGCAACGTGCCAAAGATGCCTTTATCGAGGAGATGCAGTTTTTGGGAGCGGTCAAGGTCAAAGAGGTGGAAGGTGCGCAGCGTAAAATCGTTGATGCAGTCCAGGCTTTGGCGGAACAGGGTGTTTTACAGCTCGGCGAATCGGAAGAGATGGTGGAGTGATCTGAATGGATATCGTTATTCCTCAGGAGAGTGTACACGGCCACAATATCAGTAAATACCAATTTAAAATATTGTCGTCATTATCGGGTAGCAGTATCGCCGAAGCGGCGCATGAGATCGCTCAGGCGGCACAGGGGCCGCATCCGGAGGAAGCCCCGACGATAGATCGGCGGAAAAATGTCTCCTCGTCTCAAAAAGATGAACTTATCGAGTCGTTGTTGAAAAAAGCCGATGAGATGAGTTCCAACGTCATCAAAATGCAGATGCGTATCGAATCGCTGCAGGAAGAACATGCTCAGGCAATCGAAGAGGCAAAAAAAGCGGCATTCGAAGAAGGCATTGCCGCGGGTATTGCCCAGGAACGTTCCCAAAACGCCAATACACAGGCCCTGTCGCACGATCAAATCTCTGTTTCCGTTAAAACGTTGGAGAATGCGGCACAGCAATTTACAAAAGCGCTTGATGCGGTTCAAAAAGAATTGACCCATACGGCTCTGGAAATTGCCAAAGAGGTGATAGGGATTGAGACGCGTGAAAACAGTGAAAAAATTGCGGGGCGTCTTTCGGCCGATTTGATTGACGAACTCAAAGGGGCTTCCAAAATCACGTTACGGGTCAATCCTGCCGATCACGGTTATATTTCCGAGAAAGTGGGTTCGCTCTCAAACGTCGAAGTTCTTTCGGACCGGGCTATCAGTCCGGGCGGTGTTGTAGCGATCAGCGATGCCGGCAATATCGACTCGGAAATCAAAAAGCGTTATGAGCGGCTTAAACGTTCATTGATGCTTGAATCCTGAAGCCGATTCTGATAGTTTGTATTTATAATAGCCGTTTAACGGCAAAAAGATGATTTAGTTTACCAAGGATAGAAGGAACAATGAACATTAAACAGTATACGTTTGCAGAACTGGAAACTCTGTCGCAAAAAATCCGAAACCGGATTCTGGAGGTTGTCAGTAGCAACGGAGGACATTTAAGTTCTACGCTCGGAGCGACCGAAATCATTATTGCGATGCATAAGGTATTTGATCCGGCAAAAGATCCTTTTATTTTTGATGTTTCCCACCAGTCGTATGCGCACAAGCTGCTGACCGACCGATGGGAAGATTTCGCAACGTTGCGGCAATTCGGCGGAATCAGCGGCTATACCAAACCTTCGGAATCGCCAACGGACTATTTTGTGGCCGGGCACAGTTCTACATCGATTTCACTGGGGGTAGGTGCAGCCAAAGCGATTGCACTGAAAGGGGAACAAAAAGAGCGTATCCCGGTTGTTGTGATCGGAGACGGTGCCATTTCGGCCGGTATGGCGTATGAAGCGTTGAATGAACTGGGTGAGCGTAAATATCCGATGATCATTATTCTCAACGATAACGAAATGTCGATTGCCAAACCGATCGGTGCGATCAGTCGAATGCTTAGTTCGGCAATGGCCAGTCCATTTTATCAGCGTTTCAAAAAGAAGACGGAACAGTTCGTCGACAATTTCGGAGACGGTGCGCACTATTTGGCCAAGCGGTTTGAGGAGTCGTTTAAACTCATCACGCCGGGGATTATGTTTGAAGAGATGGGGATTGAATACATCGGTCCGATCAACGGACACGATCTGCGCTCACTCACCGAAACGTTCGAAATGGCAAAAGGGATGGGAAAACCGGTCTTGGTCCATGTCCAGACGATCAAAGGAAAAGGGTACGAAATAGCCGAAGGGAAGCATGAAAAATGGCATGGAGTTTCCCCTTTTGATCTTAAAAGTGGAGCTTCCAATGCTAAAAGTTCTGCGAAATCGGCAACCCAGATCTATACCGAAGCGTTGTTGCATGCTGCCGATAAAAATGAAAAAATTGTCGGGGTAACCGCTGCGATGCCAAGCGGTACCGGGCTGACTCCGTTATTAGACAAATACCCTGACCGCTTCTGGGACGTGGCCATTGCCGAACAGCATGCGGTAACGTCGATGGCGGCATTGGCCAAAGAGGGATTCAAACCGTTTTGTACGATCTATTCGACGTTTTTGCAACGCGGATTTGATCAGGTCATTCATGACGTATGTCTGATGGACCTTCCGGTCGTATTCGCGATGGACCGAGCCGGAATCGTCGGTGAAGACGGAGAAACGCATCAGGGGGCTTTTGATGTCAGTTTCTTGCGTCATGTACCGAATATGACCCTTTGTGCTCCACGGGATGAAAAATCGTTTCATCAAATTGTCGCTTATGCGGCCGATTATCAACATCCCTGTGCTATCCGATACCCCAGAGGTGCATTTTTGGCAGCTGATTTACCGGAATCCAAACCGTTTGAAACCGGACAATCCCAGTTGCTGGTCTCTCATGAGGGGGAAATTTTGTTTATCGGTTACGGAAACGGCGTCGGACGTGCGGCTCAAACGATGGCCTGTATGGGAATGGACGTATCGTTACTGGATCTGCGTTTTGTCAAACCGCTGGATTGCGCGATGCTGGAGCGTATGGCAAAAGCACATAAACGCTGGTATGTTTTTAGTGATTCGGCAGCCCAAGGGGGAGTTGGCAGTGCATTGCTCGAATGGCTTGCCGCTGCCCGGATTACGGATGTACTGGTAACAACGTTTGAATATCCCGATACGTTTATCAAACACGGTAATACCAAACTGGTCGAGGAATCGCTGGGACTTCTACCCGAACAGCTTGCGCAGAGGGTTATGAACGAAGCATAATGACCCCGGCGATTCGCCCGGTGGTCCGATGGGCAGCCCTATAGGAAAAGAATCTATCTGATTGACATGACGTGCACGCATCGATCACTTCCAAATGTTCGGAAGGGAAGTTCAGATGATTTAGCTGCTGTTTTAGAATCGTATTGACGTCCAGATAGATGGAACTTCCGTTATACCGCAAAGCGGAATCATACCCTTGAGTTATGACTTCTTGCGCAATCGATTCATTGATTTCATAACAGCATCCATGAATCGAAGGACCGAAACTGATTAGCATATCCTCGATACGGCTTCCGTAGTTTTCATGCATAGCACGTATCGTTTTCGGGAGAATTTCACTCAAAGCTCCGGCACGTCCGGCATGTACGGCACCGATAGAACCGCTCACCGGATCGTGAAGCAAAATCGGGGTGCAATCGGCACTCATTACCATCAACGGTATATTGGCTAGGTTGGTAATAAGGGCATCGCATTCGGGCGGAGCGTCGAAACTCATGGTTTTATCGATTTCACAGATCCGGTCGGAATGAATTTGGCGCATATGTATCAGGTTTTGTCGCGCATATCCTAATTGTTTTGCCAGACGATTATGATTCTCGATAACGTCGGCAGGATCGTCTCCTACGTGAAACGCCAGATTCAAACTCTCGTAAGGGGTTTTGGATACTCCTCCGGTTCGCTGGGTATATACGGCAACCAAATGATCTGAAGCGATAAGGGATGAGTGTAAAAGGTTCATGGGGAAAGTATATCCGGAACTAATTTTAGGTGAGATTAATGATCAATGCATTATTCTTGCACTCCGCTTTTGTTGTGTCGGGGCGTAGCGCAGTTTGGCTAGCGCACTACCTTGGGGTGGTAGAGGTCGCCCGTTCGAGTCGGGTCGCTCCGACCATGTGGAAATTCCCTATCCACCGTAATTCTTCATTGTCTCAAATTTTCAAAGTTTTTGGTACTATCACGAAACTTTCACTAAATATATCCATACCGACATCGATTTTCAAATGCTCATATTTGATGAATCCTGCATAATTTGACATGAGTGTTTCTATTGTACTGTGTCCAACGATTTTTGCAATTGTGAGTATCAGTATAGATTCGGTACTCAATTGAGATGAAATGCTGTATTAATTTTATTAAATGTACTTATATAGCTGATAAAATGAAGATGTAAATTATGTTCGCTTGTGTCAATTTCGATACAATTGAAGAAAACAAAACGGTCAGAAAAAAAAGGAAGAGATATGATCAGACAGACGCTCTCAGTGAGATTGGACGGAGAAGATATTTCGACGAAGCGGGATGAACTGCGTCGATATTTCTATCAGAGTTACGATCTTTTTGAATCGCTGTTTGAACTGTTGAAAGATGATACCGTTTTTTACCGAAAGTCCGAACCGACTCGTCATCCGATGATTTTTTATTTTGGTCACACGGCGGTGTTTTATATCAATAAACTGGTCATTGCCGGAGTCTTGAAAGAACGGATCAATCCGGCATTTGAATCGATCTTTGCCGTTGGTGTCGATGAGATGAGTTGGGATGAAGAGAGCGGCCGTTTCAACTGGCCGGAGGTGGATGAGGTACGCCGTTACCGTAACGAAGTACGCCGCGTCGTGGATGAAGTGATTACGACGTTGGAGATGGAATTGCCGGTCGATCAGCATAGCCCGTTTTGGGCGATATGGATGGGGATCGAACACGAGCGGATTCACATCGAAACCTCCAGCGTTCTTCATCGACAGATGCCGATAGAATACATTCGTGCTATCGAGACGTTTCCGAGTTGTGAAGACTCTGGACCGGAACCTGTCAACGAACTGGTGGGCATGGAAGGTGGCCCTATCATCTTGGGAAAAGGGGACACCGATCACGGATTGTACGGCTGGGACAACGAATACGGATATGCCCGTTTCGAGGTTGAGCCGTTTGAAGCTTCCCGTTATCTTGTCAGTAACGGCGAATATCTGCCGTTTGTTTTGGATGGGGGATACCGCGACGAACGGTGGTGGGATGAAGAGGGGCGTAAATACCTCTCCTTGCGGGAAGCGACGTGCCCTCCGTTTTGGATCCCATTGGGAGAAGGGAGATACGGTTATCGTTCATTGTGCCGGGAAATGCCGCTTCCGCTGAATTGGCCCGTTGAAGTCAATGCGTTGGAAGCCGAGGCGTTTTGCCGATGGAAAAGTGAGCTGGAAGGGCGTGGATATCGGCTTCCAGGCGAAGCGGAATGGTATGTGATGGTGCGTGAATGCGGTATGGACGCTGCCATTTACGATGATGCGGCCGCTAATCTCAATATGGCCCATTACGCATCTTCCGTTCCGGTCGATCGGTTTGATCATGGCAAGGTGTGCGATGCGGTCGGGAACGTCTGGCAATGGACTCAAACCCCGATCGACGGGTTCGAGGGATTCGCTCCTCATCCATGGTATGACGATTTTTCGACTCCGACGTTTGATAACAAACATAATCTTCTCAAAGGGGGGGCGTGGGTATCCACCGGAAATGAGATCGTTTCGGCATCACGTTATGCATTTCGTCGCCATTTTATCCAGCATGCCGGATTTCGTTACGTAGAAGGGGGGGCTACCCGTGCGCAGAACGAAGACAAAGTGATCGACGATCCCGAGATCGCGCGATTGTGCCGTATCGGATACGGAGATGGGGAAACGTTTGTCCCGGAAGTATTCAATGCACTTTTGCCGTATCTCGAAGGTGTGCGGGAGGTTTTGGTACTTGGATGCGGGGCGGGAGCGCTGTGCATGGAACTAGGTCGAAATTGCGATCACGTTACCGGAATGGACCGATCGGCCCGGATATTTTTACCGGCAGTCGAATTACTCGATAAGGGGAGGTTGCGCTACCGGATCGGTACGGAAACGGCCGAAGTACGACTGAACGGTGCCGATGGCGCGCAAAACGTGAGCTTTTATCAGGGAGACTGGAAAAATCTAAAACCGCACGTCAAAGGGTATGATTTGATTGTTCTGGATACGCTGGAAGCGTTACCGTCATTGGAAACGAGCGACGTTAGCGCTTTGATGGAACGTATCGGCGGCAGAGGGTATTTGGCGGTATTGTCACAAGCGGCGTTGTCGGAATCGTTTCAGGTCGTTGATTGCGTCCGCGATGCGAAACCGGTACGTATTTATCTGAATATATGGGAACGGGCGTGAGCCAATTCAATCTTCTGATCGACCGGAGCAGTAGCAACGCTGAAAAATATCGTTTGCGCCAACGTCTGTTTGATACGGAAGAGGTATTGCCGATGTGGGTGGCCGATATGGACCTGCCGACGCCCCAATGTGTGCTGGACGCCGTCGCACACCGTCTGACGCATCCGGTAATCGGTTATGAGATCATGGGTGATGGTGCTTATGAAGCTCAGATCGACTGGATGCATCGACGTCACGGGATGATTTTAAAACGCGAATGGCTGAGCCATTCCCCCTCGGTGGTAGCATCGATCGGATGTGCGATTCGGGCATTTAGTGAGGTGGATGATGAAGTGATCGTCATGGACCCGGTATATCCCCCGTTTTTTACGATGGTACGTCATAACGAACGGCGTCTTCTGACCCATCCGTTGTATAAAGACGGACAAGGGAATTATCGATTCGATATCGATCGGCTCAAATCCCAGATCACGTCCAAAACACGTTTGTTGTTATTGTGCTCACCCCATAACCCGGTGGGAAGGGTTTGGGACCAAGAAGAACTCATGGCGTTGGGAACACTGTGTCTGGAACACAATATCATCATCGTCAGCGACGAGATCCATTCGGACATCGTCTATTCGCCCCGTCGTCATTTGCCGATCGCATCGTTATCGGAAGCACTGGCTCTAAACAGCGTGACGTTGATCGGTCCGGGTAAAACCTTCAACATGGCCGGATTTTCGATCTCGACGGTATCGATCCCCTCCGAAACGCTGAGAGAACAATACGCCAAAGAACGTTCGCGTGTGCATTGGGGGGATGGAAACGTATTGGCGCATGTGGGGTTTGAAGCGGCATACGCTGAGGGTGAGGAGTGGTTTCAAGAATTGATGGAGCATCTCGAACATAACCGTAATCGGATCGTATTGTGGTGCAAGGAACATCCGCTGATCGAATGTACCTTCCCGGAGGGAAGTTATCTGGCATGGCTGGATTGCCGGAAGCTTGGACTGTCGGATCGGGAATTGCGCACTTTTTTCATTCAGGAAGCCAAACTGGGGTTAAGTCCGGGGCTGAGTTTCGGAAAAGAGGGGAGCGGATACATGAGGCTTAATTTTGCCGTGACGAGAGGGGTATTGGAAGAGGCGCTCGAGCGTCTTGAAAATGCCCTCGCAAGGACGCACGATGAGTGAAACAGATGAAACCGCTTGAATCGATCAAAAAATTCCTGGACGAACATCATTTGCTCTCTCTGGCGACTTCGTGCGAGAGGTTGTGGTGCTGTTCGATGTTTTATGCTTACCTTGACGATGAGGTTGCTTTTGTGGTTGCTTCCGATCCGCAAACCGAACACATGCTCAATGTCTCTGTTAACCCGTTGGTAGCCGGTACGGTCGCATTGGAGACAAAAACGGTCGGGAAAATTCGCGGCATTCAGTTTGCCGGTGAAATGCTCAAGGCTGAATCTCTTGATGGCGGTGCGTATTTTGAACGTTTTCCGTATGCTCGGGTGATGAATCCGACCTTATGGAAAATACGACTTGACGAGATAAAAATGACGGACAATACCCTTGGATTCGGCAAAAAGCTTATTTGGAAGCGGGATTCTTCGGAGTGAAATGACTGCAGGAATGGCCGCTTGAGCTTAAAACGATCTGCGAGGGGATCATCTTGCTTTTAAATCCGTACGCCTTACAACCGTGCGGTTGATGGGCTTCCCAGGTGACGAAATAATACTTGCATTGATGACAATTGATTTTTTGCATGAGGAAGTTTACCGTATAATTCGAAACAATTGAAAAAGGATGATTATGGACAAATTGGTTTGCATGCTCGAACTCCAACAGCAACTCAACGATTCAACGAACGGTATCGGATGGGAAAAAGGGGTGACCAAAGAGGGTAAAACGATTGATTGGCGTCGCTGTATCTATATGGAAGCGGCCGAAATGATCGATTCATTCGGATGGAAACACTGGAAAAGTATCGCTCAGCCGACCGATTACGCCAATTTGCAGATCGAAATCGTAGACGTCTGGCATTTTGTGATGAGTCTGGTGCTTGAATCGAAATACCCGCAGGAAGGAAATTCGATTGAAGCAATTGCGCGACGGATGGTTGAATCAGACGGATACCGGCGTATTGACAGCGATAATGTTCCTGTGTTTTCTCCGGATGATATTTTGATGGAACAAATCGAATCGGTGATGCGTCATGCTCTGCAACCCAGGGATCAGAATGATCTTGATGCATTATCGAACGATTTTTTTACCTTGTCGTCCATGGGCGGTTTGAATCTGGATCAGCTGTATCGTTTGTACGTCGGGAAGAATATCCTCAACCGTTTCCGTCAGGATCACGGTTACAAAGAGGGAACGTATGTCAAAGTCTGGAACGGCATGGAAGATAATGCGGTGATGAAAGAGGCTTGGGAAGAAAATCCCGACATGACGCCCGATGAATTATACCGGGCGTTGGAAGGGCATTATCCGGCGTAATTTTTCCGGGTTATCGATAAATTTCGGGGTGGTCCGTTTTCCATCGACGGTGGCACCAAAACCAGAGCTGCGGATAGCGCCGTACGGCGTCTTCAAGCGCGGCCACCTGTTTTTGGGTAGCTTCGCGGATATCAGCGGCTTCGTCATCGCTTCGGGCAACGTCGATAGGGTCGTAAAATTTAAGGGTGAAATGCTCTTCGTCGTCGGTAAATAAAAAAGCTGGAATGATCAGGGCGTTGAACTTGCGGGCCAGATAGGCGGTTGTCGCCGTCGTCCGGGTCGGTTTGCCGAAAAAATCGACCACGACACCGTCGTTGACGCTCATATTGGTATCTATAAGCAGTGAAATCGATAACCCCTCTTTGAGCTGTTTGACCAGATGTTTGACGGCACCGTGTTTATTAGCCGACTTGATGCGAAAACGGCTGCGGCTGTCGGTGACATATTCTTGAAAGTGTAGATTGTTCATCTCTTTATATACGATCATCGTGGGTTTGATCAAGGCGCTCGAGACGGCTCCGGCGAGTTCCCATCTTCCGAAATGACCGGTAGCAAAGACGATAGGACGTCCGCTCTCCTTGGCCAGATCGACGATATGGGAGGGTTCCATCGTTACCTTTTGGAGTACGGTATCAACATCGAGTCGGCGGTTTTCCACGACTTGCATAAAATTCAATAGCAGATTGTTGTAGCAATAGCGCTCTATACGCTCCATGAACGCTTCATCGATTGTCTCTCCATACGCGAATCGGAGATTCTTTCGGATAATCCGTCGGTGTTTTCGATCGACGTGATACGCTCCCCATGCCAGAAAAAGAAAAAAGTTTTTACGAAACGTTTTGCCCAGACGGACGAGAAAAAATTCGAAAAATCGAAAAAGAGAAAAGGTGAACATAGCTCCCCTGATAATCTGGATTGACATTCATATTTATTTCCCCAAAAAGGGGTGTTGTCCCGGTAGAGGGGAAATATAAGCGTAACTATAGCGCAATTAAGCTACAATTTTTCCCATTTTTAACGTATAGCGGGAGGGTCATATGGTCGCACAGGATATTCAGCAGTATTCCGAAATTCGTCCGAAAGCCAGGGCTTATTTTTGCTATTTATTTCATAAAAATCTTCCAAATCACCTCCCATCGGTTTCGACGGAAGCCGTTGTAGCACGCCTTTTAAAAATTAAAGGAGACCTTCAAGGGATCGAAGCAGCCTATTTGCTCGATGCCAAAGGGGATCAGGTCGGTCCTACCTATCTTAAAGAAGGGCAAAAAGAGGACGATGACGGGGCCAGACGTTCCACGCGCGCCTATTATTATCGCGCTATGAACGAACGGCGGTGTACGATCACCGATCCTTACCCTTCATTACTGACCGATGATCTGACGGTGACGGCTTCTCAGCCTATCTTTGATGAGCATGGCGAAATCGTGTACGTGGCCTGTTTGGATGTTCCATTGGGCGAAGTGCTTAAAATTGCCCATCCGATGGCGATGGAGTCGTTCGCGGGACGTTTTTTCAGAGCTGCTTACGCTGTTTTTTCCCTTGCATTGGCTTTTGTGGCATTATTGTTGTTCGTGAAAGGTCTCGAAGGGTTCTTATCGTACGGATTCGGTCGTTACGATCAGATCGAAATCAAAGATATTTTCGAAGCGACGATTTTGCTCACCCTTTCTTTGGCGACGTTCGATCTGGTCAAAACCCTGTTTGAAGAAGAGGTATTGGGACGCCCCAAACACGATTCGTCCGACATGCATAAAACGATGGTCCGATTTTTAGGATCGATTATTATTGCCTTGTCGATCGAAGCGTTGATGCTGGTCTTTAAATTCGCGATGACGGCTCCCGATATGCTGATTAATGCCATCTACATTATCGGTGGGGTTTCGTCATTGTTGATCGGATTAGCCATATACATCCATTTCACTCATGCAAAGGAGATTCATTGATCGCTATCGTCGATTACAATATGGGCAATCTTGCCAGCGTTCGGAACGCATTCGATTTGTTGGGAGAGAAAGTGACCGTAGAATCCGATCCGGACAAACTCGGGTCGTACGATAAACTGATTCTTCCGGGTGTCGGAGCGTTCGGCGATGCGATGGAGCATTTGAACAAACAGGGAATGGGCGATGCGGTCAAAGAGTTTGCCCGAAGCGGTAAATACCTTTTGGGAATTTGCCTCGGAATGCAGCTGCTTTTTGAATCGAGTGAAGAGTTCGGCGTCAATGAAGGGCTCGGACTCGTACCCGGCAGAGTTGTCGCATTTGACAGCAGCCGTTTTCACACTCCGCTCAAAGTTCCGCATATGGGATGGAACCGGATGTTTACCAAAGAACATCCGCTTTTCAAAGGATTGGACGAAGCCCATTATCTTTATTTTGTCCATTCGTACCACGCCATGTGCTCCGAAGAAGCGCACAGCATCGGTGAGAGCGTGTATGGATACCGCTTTACAAGTGCCGTAGCCAGCGACAATGTGATGGGGATTCAGCCGCACCCGGAAAAAAGCCACGAAAACGGCTTGACGATTCTTAAAAATTTTATACATCTTTAATAAGGAAATACTTTATGACCATTTTTCCAGCGATCGATCTAAAAGACGGTAAAGCCGTCCGTTTGACGAAAGGGGCGATGAATAGTGCAAAAATTTATTCGGATACGCCGTGGGAACTTGTTAAAACGTTTGAAGAGATGGGAGCTAGCTGGGTTCATCTGGTCGATCTGAACGGCGCGTTTGCGGGAGAACCGAAAAATCTTGATCAAATTCGTGCCATCCGTGCCAACTGCAACGTCAAACTGGAACTGGGCGGAGGAATTCGTGACGAAGCGACCATTCAGCGTTATCTTGAACTCGGAATTGACCGGTTGATTCTTGGTTCGATCGCGTTGCGTGATCCCGAATTCGTCAAAGCGATGGCAGCAAAGTATCCGATTGCCGTGGGTATCGATGCTATAGACGGTTACGTAGCGGTCGAGGGATGGGGTGAAGTGAGCTCGATGAAAGCGACCGATCTGGCACGCGCCTTTGCCGATGCCGGAGTAGAAGCGATTATCTGCACGGATGTGGGACGGGATGGAACGCTCAGCGGCGTCAACGTGGAGTTCACTCTCGAAATTGCCCGGGCTTGCGGAATACCGACCATTGCCAGCGGCGGTGTACGCGATGAAAAAGATATCGAGGCATTGCTGGCCACCGGAGAAATTGAGGGTGCTATTGTCGGAAAAGCATTTTACGAGGGGACAATCGACCTCAAACGCTTTTTTTAATCTTTCCGCAAACATGGTTTGGCTATTATTGAGTTAATTTTATGTACAATATTCCATCATTCACAAAGGACGCACTTTGAAATTATTAGTAGTAGACGATAGCTCGACGATGCGCCGCATTATCAAAAACACGCTTTCCCGGCTTGGCTATGAAGATGTTTTGGAAGGCGAAGACGGTCTGCAAGGCTGGACGGTGCTGAACGAAAACCCAAATATCGGTATGTTAATCACAGACTGGAATATGCCGGAGATGAACGGTTTGGAACTCGTTAAAAAAGTACGTGCTGACGGCCGTTTCAGTGACCTTCCGATTATTATGGTCACGACTGAAGGGGGAAAAGCGGAAGTTATTACGGCTCTCAAAGCTGGCGTCAATAACTACATCGTTAAACCTTTTACTCCGCAAGTTTTAAAAGAAAAGCTGTCGGCTGTTCTCGGTACTGAGGGTTGATGCAGGATTTTTATTACATGCTGGTGGTCAAACCATCATCGCACCACGAGTTGTTCAGTGATTTTTTAGTCGATTTGTTACCAGTCGGTTTTGAAGAGACGGATGATGGATTCATTATTCGTAGCGAAGAGAGCCTAGAAACGGTAAGTTGGGGCATAGAGCAGTTTGCCGAAGCGTTGCAACGGGCGATTGGGGAAATTGTTGACGTTGAGCTCGTTATGACAAAAGAGCAGAATGACGATTGGATCGCTCAGTATCAACAGGCGATTACCCCCGTCGAAATCCCCCCGTTTTATATCCATCCGACATGGGAAGAAGCCAAAGAAGGGATGTTGAACATCGCCATCGACCCGGCTCTTGCGTTTGGTACAGGACACCATCCGACGACGGCATCATGTTTACGAGCCGTTGCCAAATACGTTAAAGAAAATGACGAAGTGATGGATGTGGGCTGTGGAAGCGGTATTCTCGCCATAGCCGCGATTCGCAAAGGAGCCGTAGCGGACGCGTGCGATACCGATCCGATTTCGGTTGAGAACGCGATTGTCAACGCCGAACAGAACGGAGTAAGCTATCGATCGATATGGGAAGGTCCGGTACAAGAGACCAATGATCGTTACGACGTGATCATCGCCAACATTGTGGCGGACGTATTGGTGTTCATTGCGTCGGATCTCAAAAAACGCTTACGTGAAAAGGGTGTGATTATCCTCTCAGGTATTATGGATAAATATGAAGATAAAGTTTTGCGTGCTTATCGAGATTGTGATTTGATCGAGCGTATTACTGAAAATGAGTGGGTTACTTTGGTTATGGCCCCAAAAGGAAATCAATAAACCATGAATCAAAACGAGTCAAATCCGAATCCGGAGAAGAACAACAATTTTTTTAATAAAAATCCACTTTTGGTATTTGTCATTTTTTCCGTTGTCATTATTATGCTGTTTAAAGTTTTCATCGGTGACGAAGGTGACGTAGCCGGGAAAATCGGCGGTCAGGGAGTGACAAGAACTCAGGAGATTTCGTACGCGGATCTGAAACGTCTGATCGAAAACAAACAAGTTGAAAAAGTCTCGATCGGCCAAACCTACATTCGTGCCATCGGAAGCGATTCGAACGGAAAAGTTGCGTATACGACCCGTATCGTCGGACCGGACGCCACCCTTATCCCTTTGCTGGATTCGAAAGGGATCAATTACAACGGTTTTTCCGAAAGTAACTGGTTTACCGAAATGTTCGGATGGCTTTTTCCGTTTCTGATCATTATCGCCGTGTGGATGTTTTTTGCCGGACGGATGCAACGCAGTATGGGCGGCGGAATCCTTGGAATGGGAACTTCCAAACGGTTGATTAATTCCGAAAAACCGAAGACAAAATTTGACGATGTCGCCGGAGCGCAGGAAGCCAAGGAAGAGGTTCTGGAAATTGTCGATTTTCTTCGCTATCCGGACCGTTACGTCGAGCTTGGTGCCAAGATTCCCAAAGGTGTTTTGCTGGTCGGTAGTCCGGGTACCGGTAAAACGCTTTTGGCAAAAGCCGTTGCGGGAGAAGCGGAAGTCCCTTTCTTCTCGGTATCGGGTTCAAGTTTTATCGAAATGTTTGTGGGTGTCGGTGCCGCGCGGGTCCGGGATTTATTTGAACAAGCCAAGAAAGATGCCCCTTCCATCATCTTTATTGATGAGATCGATGCTATCGGAAAAAGCCGTGCAGCCGGTGGAATGATGGGCGGAAACGATGAACGCGAACAGACGTTGAACCAATTATTGGCGGAAATGGACGGTTTTGGAACCGATACGCCGATCATTATCCTTGCCGCGACGAACCGTCCGGAAGTTTTAGACCCGGCATTACTTCGTCCGGGGCGTTTTGACCGACAGGTATTGGTGGATAAGCCTGATTATCAGGGGCGTATCGATATTCTTAACGTTCATGTCAAAGGAATCAAAAAAGATGCCGACGTGGATCTTGAAGAGATCGCCCGCTTGACTGCGGGACTGGCAGGAGCCGATTTGGCGAACATCGTTAATGAAGCGGCATTGCTGGCAGGACGAAAAAGCCAAAAAACCGTCCGTCAGGCGGATTTGCGCGAAGCGGTAGAGCGGGCCATTGCAGGACTATCCAAGAAGAGCCGACGGATCGATGAAAAAGAGAAAAAGATCGTCGCCTATCATGAAAGCGGACATGCTCTTCTGGCAGAAACGACCAAAGGGGCGAAGAAAGTTTCCAAAGTTTCGATCGTACCGCGGGGACTGGCCGCACTTGGATATACGCTTAATACCCCTGAAGAGAACAAATATTTGATGCAGCGTCACGAATTGTGGGCCGAAGTGGACGTATTGCTAGGTGGCCGTGCAGCCGAAGAGGTATTTATCGGTGAAATCAGTACGGGTGCGGCAAACGATCTGGAAAGAACGACCGATATCATCAAAGCGATGGTGCAAATGTACGGAATGAGCGATGTCGCAGGATTGATGGTATTGGAGAAACAACGCAGCTCGTTTCTGGGCGGTGGCATGACCCAGGCTCGCGAATACAGCGACAAAATGGCCGAAGAGATGGACACGTTCATTAAGCAATCCCTTAACGAACGTTACAATGCCGTCAAAGCCCGTTTGGAAGAGTATCGCGGTGCGATCGAAAAAATCGTCGAACTCCTGTATGAAAAAGAGAACATTACCGGTGATCAGGTTCGTGAAATTATCGAAACGTTTGAAAACGAGTACGGTATGGAGACAAAACTCGAGCCGCGTAAGGAAATAGCCCTTACGAATGACAAAGCATCTGACGCATAAGAGAGGGAAAAAAGATGGGAATTCAAAGCGATACGTTTATCCTGTCTAAACGCGGTTGGCTGACAATCGCTGTAACGGCGACTTTATTTTTGTTTTTCCTGATGACCGGGCTTCATTTGTTCGAGTTCATCACCGGGGCCGTCCTATTGGCTTTGCTGGTGATTTTCCGTAATCCGGAACGAAACAGCGCCGATAATGAAGACGGTGCATTGATCAGCAGTGTTGACGGTGTCGTTTTATCGGTAGAAGAGGTCACCTTGAACGATCGCAAAATGGTCAAAGTTGTGGTTATGAATTCTTTGTGGGACGTTTCGATGCTGAGAGCACCGTTTGACGGGATCGTTGAAGGGTATAAAATACGAAACGGTGCATCTTTGCCCCTTTACAATCCGTTATCGGAAACTCTGAATGAAAAAGCGGTTATCTCTTTTCGCACCGCGAAGGGGGATGAGTTTTTTATCGAGCATATGAGCGAACAAAGCTGTTTCCCGATCGGAATCGAACTCGAACCGGGGCAAAAACTCAAAGAGGGAAACCGTTACGGATTTTTGGCAAAAGGGAGAACAACCCTGTATCTTCCGGAAGGTTCTTCGGTACGGGTCAATCCCGGCAATACGGTTCGGGCGGGCGAGAGTTTACTCGGCTATATAGCCGCTTAAAAAGCAAAAGCGTCCCGGCGTGCGTAAAGACTCCCCTTTTCCGATAGCGTATCTGCTGCCGAACTTTTTTACGGCGGCTTCTATTTTTACCGGGTTTTATTCCATATCGCTTGCTTTGGAAAGCCATTATGTTTCTGCCGCCTGGTTCATCTTCCTCGCACTCATTTTTGACGGTTTGGATGGTCGTGTCGCACGTTTGACCAATACGACCAGCCATTTCGGCGTAGAATTCGATTCTTTGGCTGACGTTGTCGCGTTCGGTGTTGCTCCGGCTTTGTTGCTTTACCTGTACGTTGGGCACGAATACGGCCGTATCGGTATTGTCGTCAGTGCACTTTTTATCATCTTCGGTGCGGTTCGATTGGCACGCTTCAATGTAACGACTGCCCGGATCGAGCCCAGTGTTTTCATCGGTTTGCCGATACCAACGGCTGCTATTATGGTATCAATCGGTATTTTACTTCTTGAACACTATTCCGCTATTGTCAGTTTGAAAATCGGCCTTCTCCCTCTTGCCGTAGCGTTATCGATATTGATGGTGAGCAACATCCGTTATCCCAGTTTCAAAAAAATAAACTTCAAAACGTTTCATTTTGTCCGCTTTTTGACGTTGGTGATTGTCCTGGCAATGGGGGTATTCGTTTATCCGATTGAAGGGATGGCACTCTTAGCGGCTGGATATCTACTCTATGGTCCGCTTCGTGCCGGTTATTATCTAATCCGAAAACTGTTTTCTCAGAGAGGATGATATTTTTTAGGTTCCATCGCGAGTTTTTTTGTATCGATTGCAAAATCGAAATAACGGGAAACGAAGCCGGTATTTCCCATTTTGGTCAATTGTATAACGGCACCGGGATTGTTTTGAATCTGCATGTACAATAAAGCCAGCGCGTATCGACTTTCGAGAAAGCTTGGATTTTTTATTTTTGAGAGTTCAAGCAAAGCGATGGCATTTTCGTAATGCTGTGCCCCGATGGATGCGGCTGCTCCTAGAAAAAGAGTCTGTTCATCCCGAACTTTGTAGGTATCGATAATTTGATTGTAAAGAGTATAGGACTCTTCAAAGTCTTTGTTGTAAAAATGGGCCTGAGCCAGTGCGGCGGTGATGTCGGCAGGGTTGTCAGTCGTTGTTTCGAGCTTGTTTTGAAGCTGTTCGATCAGCGGCGTCAAACGCCCGGTCATGGCCGCCATGTGTATCATCCGTTCACGTGTAATCTGGGGACCGAAATAGAGGTCATCATAGCGAAAATTGAGGTTTTTCATATAAGCGATTGCCCCGGCAGCATAGGCTTTCGTTTTCTCATTTTTATACCGTGCGTCAATAACCATCAAATGGGGAAGAATATCGCGTTGCTGAAGATAGGCCAATTTTTCAGCCGCTTTGATCGTTTCGTCCTCTTTTCCAAGATCGGAAGCGATAAGGACTTTCATGGCTAGATAAAGAGGACGTTCTTTGTAATCGTTATCAATCCATTTGCTTGCGCTGGACAGGTTGCTTTGCGTGATATCGATGAGCGTGCGATAGAGATCGAATTCTTCTTTTTCCGGTTCGTTGGACAGATTGTCTTTGACAATGGAGACCAGCTTCGGATTCTCTTTGGAGATCAGTTTTGCGGTCATTATCGCAAAGATTCCGGAGAGATAGTTGTTTGCATCGAGATGGTATGAACGCAAAAAATGCTCATATGCCTGAGAAAAGTCACCGAGTTGCGCGTAGGTCAAGCCAAGGTTGTAATGCAGTATCGAATGTTGCGGGGAGTTTTTTAGCAGATCATTGAGCTGTTTATTGGCTTCACGTAATCGAAACGACAGTGCTTTTTGGATGGCAAGGGCAATACCGTAGTCGATGCTGGAGGAGCGTGTACTTTTTTGAAGGTACTCTTTCGCGCTGCTTATGTCATCGATGTAGATATTGGCATTTCCTTTGCGAATATAACTGATCGTCTGATCGGCATTGAATACTTTATACGGGGCGAAATAAAAAATCGTCTGGTAGACTTTGGTCAAATCGTTTTTGGCACGGTTACGGTAATAGGCCTGGATATCATCCGGATTAAAAAGACCAGGCTTCAAAAATACCTTAATCGGATAAGGGGTATAGACTTTCTCCGGATACGTATCAGTCGTTTCTTTGATAAGCGATGCCGCATCGCCGTGCAAACCGGATTTGAGATAGACCATAGAGAGTGCCAACTGCTCTTCAATCGGCGTTTTGTTTTGCAAAATCGCATCACTGAGATATTTTTTGGCCAGTGTAAGATCACCGATGTTGGCATACAATAATCCGAGCGAAAAAGAGTCTTCTTCCTGCTTCGGATTTTCCAGGGCATTGATTGCATCGTCAAAGCTTCCGAACATCGAACTGATTTTGGCGCGAAGTTTATTCTGAGTCGCTTTGTATTCTTCCGTCGTCGGATGTTTGAGGGCGCTCAATGCTTCGAGATAACGCCCTTTATAATAGTTGATGAGTGCATAATAATAGGAGTAAAGCGGTGAAGCAGTCTCTTGCGGCAAATAGGCCGAGGCCATATCAATGTAATAATCAAATTCGTTTTTCTTCTGGAGGTGAAGACAACACACGGCTGCATTGATGGCGCTGACGCAACGATTTTCGCTGTTGGCGATAGAGTGTTTAAAGTCTGCCAAGGCCGCTTCGTATTCCCCTTCTTTTAGTTGGGCGACGCCCAAATTGTATTGGGAGATAGCTTCGGAATACAGAGCGATTTTTTCGTACAGTTTGAGCGCTTCAGCCTGATTTCCGTTGGCGTAGAGTGTATTGGCCTTGGCGATCATTTTTTCCAGCTGACTTGGCTCAAGCAGGGATGAATCTTCGTGAGGCTTGATTTTATCGCTTAAGGGTCTGTCCAAAGGAAGAGGCTCTTGTGCCGGTTTGGAGAGAAAATACCATGCGACGGCACTTCCTGCGCAGAGTAATAAAAAGCCTATTCCGCCGCCGATGAGAATAAGACGTTTTTTCTTGGAACGGCGAAGATCATCTTCCGAACCGACGGACTGGGATGTTTGATTTTCGGGAACATTGGCATCCGGTTCTTCAATAATGATTATTTCTTCTTGAGTATCCGCCATACCGTCCCTTTAGCCTAAATTACAGGTATTTTTCCAATACGGACGGAATGCGGATCGATCCGTCTTCTTGTTGGAAATTTTCCATAATGGCGATCATCGTCCGTCCGACGGCCAGGCTCGAACCGTTGAGGGTGTGGACGAGGAGATTTTTCCCCTCTTCTTTATAGCGGATTTTGGCACGGCGGGCCTGAAAATCCCGGGTATTGGAGACGGAACTGATTTCACGGTAGGTATTTTGTCCCGGAAGCCATACTTCAAGGTCTACGGTTTTGGCCGCTCCGAAGCCAAGATCTCCGGTACAGAGGGTGACGAGACGGTGCGGGAGTTCGAGGGCACTGAGGAGATCCGAAGCGCACGCAACCATCTCATCGAAAACGGCGTCGCTTTGATCCTGTGCTGTGATGGCAACGAGTTCAACCTTGTGAAATTGGTGTTGACGGATCATTCCGCGTACGTCGCGTCCTCCGCTCCCGGCCTCTTTTCGGAAACAGGAAGTGTAACCCGTCATCTTGATCGGAAGTTGTGAGGAAGGGAGAATTTCATCTTGGTACAGATTCGTCAACGGTACTTCGGCCGTCGGAATCAAAAACAGTTCTTCCTCTTCAACTTTGAAGAGGTCCTCTTCGAATTTTGGGAGTTGTCCGGTCCCTTCCAGTGCGCGACGGTTGACGAGGGTTGGGACGCTTACCTCTTCGAATCCGCGGGAACGGTTGAAATCGAGCATGAAGTTGATCAGTGCCCGTTCCAAGCGCGCACCCATGCCGCTGACGACGGAAAAACGGCTTTTGGCGAGTTTGACGCCGCGTTCAAAGTCGATCCAGCCGTTTTGTTCGGCCAGTTCCCAGTGCTCTTTGGGGGTAAAATCGAAAGTAGGGGGAGTGAGGACTTTGCGGAGCTCAACGTTATCGTTTTCGTCTTCGCCGTCGGGGACATTGGCATCAGGCATATTGGGAACGCGCATGATAATTGCTTCGAGAGTCTCTTCGGCAATACGTTGAGCTTCTAACAATTCACCAAGAAGCGCTTTGTTCGCATCGACTTCGGATTTGAGCTCGCCGACGTCTTTTCCCTCTTTTTTGTATTGCCCAAAGAGGCGACTGAGCTCATTTTGCTTGGCTTGGGTATTTTCAAAAGCGCTTTTAGCCCCTTTGAGGGTTTCATTGGCGTTTTTGAGCTCAGTGATCGTCTCCGAAGAGACTTTTTTACGCATAAGTGCGGTCGCGGTGTCGTCAAAATTTTTCTGAAGCAATTTTACATCGATCATTAAAGCAAATCCTGTGGCTTAAAAAAGTGATCGATTATAGCTAAAACAGACTGAAATTCGCGCTAGATGGTCTTTTCGCGGCGCATTTTCAACAACGCCGCAATGATTGCGATGATAACCACCCCACCGCTGTATTCGGTTACTCTGCCGATAAATAAAAATTCGGTTGCAATGTAGGCAATCATTCCCAACACCGGGCTTTCGGTCATAATAACGGTTATTATAAAACCTCCCGCTACGGCAAGAATAATATTGGGTAAAAATTCGAAAATCCCGTATCCCGCAATGGCTCCGGCTATAACGCTGAGTAGAAAATTGAATTCCACGTAAATCTCCTTTTCCTGAGATACATCAATTATAGCAAGAAGCAACAAAAAAATGGTGTAAAAACGGGAGGAAGAAGAATTTGCCCGGGTAGGGCAGTTTCAGGAGAGAATGGCTTTGGCCAGCTCGAATTGGTTGGCGGTCATAATGTGAATTTTGGGATGCAGCAATTTGAGTTCGTCAAACAGTTTTTTACTTAGATCGAAGCCGATACGATACTCTTCTTCCGGGGTGACGGCTTTCTCGAGTGCTTCGACCCAGGTGTGCGGGACGTGTATACCGGGAACATTCTCATCCAGAAAACGGGCAGTACGGAGTTTGGTAATGGGAAAGTAGCCTAGAATAAGGATACACCCTCCGTTGTGTTCGCGGTTGGAGGACTCCATCATGTCAAGGAGCTTTTTGGCGTTGTCCGGATCGTAAACGGGTTGCGTGATGATTCCGATAGCACCGTGGGCTACTTTTTTAGACATCTTTTTTTGTAAAGAAACGCTGTTTTTAGCGTACGAATCGATGACGGCAAAAGGATAAATAGACTCTACGGGGGCAATCAGATTCTGTCCGGCCAAATCGTTTCCGCCGTTGAGCGTCGAAATGATGTCGAGCAACAGATTGCTGTTTCCTTCAAAGACCCCTTTTGCATGGGGCTGATCGGAATAATGGGCGCTGTCGCCGGTGAGCGCCAAAATAGCGCGTACCTGCGCTTCGTTGGCACCGAGGAGATCGCTTTGCAGAGCGATTCGGTTGCGGTCGCGCATACTCATCGTTGCCAGGACCGGTTTATTGAAACGGTTCTGAAGCTGCATCGCCGCAAAAAGAGCGTTGTACTTGAGTTTGGCCAGGGGATTGTCGGTTGCGCTGAAACCGTCGACGAGATGCTGAAGCCCCAGTGATTCGATTTTATCAATCGTCGGATTGAACCGGGCGGATCTGGACGGCGTCGTTTCGAGTGTAATATAGGTGCCGCTGCGGAGTTTGGAAATAAATGATTCGAACAAAAGGTACCCTTCGATATAATTGCATTATTATAACCAATGAGGATAGAGACTTTTGATTAAGTTAGCGGTATTTGATTTTGATTCGACGCTCATGGACGGTGAGACGATCGATTTTTTTGCTCAGGCTTTAGGGATCGGAGAACAGGTAGCGGCGATTACCGAACGGGCGATGAACGGCGAACTCGATTTTTTCGAGTCGCTTCAGCAGCGGGTCGGGTTGCTCCGAGGGTTGCAGTTTTCAAAAATGGAAGAGATTTGTCATAATCTACCGTATATGCCCGGTGCCGTAGAGACGATTGCCGAACTCAAAAATCGGGGGATCAAAGTTGTCTGTTTCAGCGGAGGATTCAGGACCGCAACTTCGTATGCCAAAGGAATTTTGGGATATGACGCCGATTTCTCGAATGTTTTACACGCCAAAGAGGGGAAACTGACCGGCCTTGTGGGCGGGGATATGATGTTCGATTTTTCCAAAGGGGACATGCTCGTTCGCCTTCAGGGGCTTTTCGGCGTGACTTCCGAGGAGACGATGGTCGTCGGAGACGGTGCGAACGATCGTTCTATGTTTGCGCATGCGGGAACCCGCGTTGCTTTTTGCGCCAAAGAGATTCTAAAAAAAGAGGCGAACGTCATCATAGAGACCAAAGACCTCACCCAGATCATCAATAAGGTGTTTGCGTAAAAGCAAGCAAGCGTGCGCGGGCTTCCCGCCGAGGGAAACTCAGCGTTAGCGTGGCCGGCCGGACTTTATTCGGTCAGTGTATCAAAAAGGAAAAACATGCTTGAAAATTCATTATGGACCCAATACATCCCCGACAAAACGATCCGCGAGGTATTGGCCCGGATTTACGAATGCGACGCCGTAGAGATCGGTAATGATGAACGGGAATTGTACGCATCGTTGAAACGCCATCTTACCAAGAAAGAGTTCCGGATGATTATGATGAACGAAGCCGGAATGGGGAATGAAGCGATCGGCGAAGAGGTCGGATTGGAAGGGGAAGCGCTAACCAAAGCTATCTATAAAGCCTACCGTAAAATTCGTCAGGACAAAATTCGCCGCGAAGTGAAAGTCGGCAGGGTAGACGAAGTCGTTTGTGATGACGACGAAGATTGAAAATTTGATACATTTTTGATAAAAAACCTTCCAAAAAGGGTACAAATTGTCTTCCGTTAAACAATCGTTTATTTTTTGTAGGATATGATTGACTCAGGAAGACGGTTTAACAGGCTTTAAAGGTTCGTAAAGCCGTTTTATTTTATTGAGGAGAAAAAATGACAAAATCAGCTTCTTTGTTTCTGTCAGCGCTTGTTGCTGTCGGAATGATGAGTACGTCCGCGTCTGCAGACATCAAAAAAGGACAAAAATCCTATTTGAAAACATGTAAAAACTGCCATGGTAACGGTACCAAAGGTGCAGCGATGCATACACAAGACGAATGGGATGACCTTTTCGCCAACGGTGGAGCGGGAATCATTAAAAAACACGCTGGTACTAAAGCTGAGCCATTCTTTAACGGTGATGGTTTCAAAGGTCAATCACAAGATCTTCGCGATTTCTTGTTTGAATACGGTTCAGACAGCGGAAACGTTCCTTCTTGCGGCTGATGCCTGCTTGCCCTTCCCGGGGCAATCTTTTTTAAATTCTAGCCTTTTTACTCACTAAAATCTTCAATCGTTTTCAATTCAATCACTCCGTAGGCCGGTTCTTCGTAAGGGTGGGCTTTTTTCAGTGCAATCAATACGCCGTGTAAGAAGTCGGGAGCACAGACCGTTTCGACCCGTATCTCTTCAACCGTATGGACCGCATCCAGTGTTCCAAGAAACGGATTGGCACCCTCCAGCGGACGGAACTGTCCCATACCGGAAGTTTCCCAGCTGCAACGGTCATAATTTTCGTAGCGTCCCGCTCCCGCGTCGAACAGGGCTTCTTTGACGTCCTGAACGTTTTGAATCGGGACGTAGACAAAAATTTGGTACAACATCAATTTCCCCTAGCATTAGAATCGTATTAAAAAAGTTCTCTCCATTATATCTTTAAAAGCTTCGACGCGACAGATGGGATACAATCATTCTAGAAGGCAAAGGAGGGTCGATGGAAATAGCGATTTGCGGGATGAGCGGTTTTGTAGGAAGTGCATTGAAACGCTATTGTGAAGAGAAAGGCGACCATGTTATCGGGATCAGTATCCGTGCCGATACAAAAACAGAATCTCTGGTTGCCAGACTGGAAGGGTGTGACGTTCTGATCAATTTGGCCGGAGCAAGCATTATGGGGCGATGGAGTACACACTATAAACAGGTGTTGCGCGAAAGTCGCCTGGAAACGACCCGAAAACTTGTAGAAGCATTCCAACAGTGCCAAAATCCTCCCCGTGCGTTATTGAACGCATCGGCAGTCGGTATTTACGATGACGAACATCAGCATGATGAAGATTCATGGTATTTTGGCGATGATTTTTTAGCGACGCTGGTGCGGGAATGGGAACGCAGCGCGTTGTTGGCCCATTCGGAGCGGACACGGGTATGTTTAATGCGTTTTGGAGTTGTTTACGGCAGAGGGGGAGGCGCAATGGCCAAAATGCTTCCCCCTTTTCAAATGGGGCTCGGAGGCAAAATCGGTGACGGATTTCAAATGATCTCCTGGATCCATATTGATGATTTGGTACGTGCCTGCCGTTTTCTGATGGAACATGAAAATCTGGAAGGGGTTTTTAACTTTACGGCTCCCGAACCGATCACCAATTACGCCCAAACCAAAACGATGGGGCATGTGTTACAGCGTCCGGTGTTCTTCGACTTGCCCAATTGGCTGATTCAGCTCGTCTTTGGAGAAGGTTCAAGCGTTATGCTCGATTCCAAAGAGGTTTACCCGAAGCGGTTGCAGGAAGCGGGGTTCGAGTTTCGACACCCTACCTTTGACAGTGCGATGGAAGAAATTGCTCACGCCCCAGCGTAAGCAGTTCGACATCGATCTGATGAGGATGAAGGGCCACTTCATCGATGGTTTTAAAATTGAAATGGCTTTTGTTGTAGCAGATGACGGAGTGATTGGTTCCCGCGAGGAGGGCATCGATCGCATAGGTGACAAAGCGATAGGCCATTAAGCGGTCGTATACGCTCGGATTGCCTCCCCGCTGCATGTGTCCGAGTACGATTGTACGGGATTCGAAGCCGAGTTCCGATTCAAACCAGTCGGCTACCGTTTGGGTGTTTTGCAACGCTTCGGAGACGACGGCAAGGAAATAGTCTCTCCCTTTGTTGATCTGAGACTCGAAGCACCCTTTGTATTCGGAATAATCGATCGGTATTTCGGGAACGAGGCACATTTCCGCCCCTGAAGTGATGGCCGATACAAGGGCGAGATACCCGCAATTTCGCCCCATCGTTTCGATAACAAAAGCGCGTTTGAAGGAGGAGGCGGTATCACGAACGTCGTCGATAGCGCTTTTGATGACGTTGAGTGCCGTGTCGACGCCCAGACAATAATCGGTTCCGTTGATATCGTTGTCGATGGTTGAGGGGATGCCGCAAAAGGCGATACCGGTTTCGTGGTAGAACCGTTCCATTCCCCGAAAGCTGCCGTCCCCGCCTAAGACGATCAGCATTTCAATACCAAGTTTTTTAAGATTTTCCGCTGCTTGCGCACGGTAACGGTCTTCCAGAAACCGTTTGGAACGGGCTGAACCGATTTTGGTCCCTCCGCGGGTGATAATCCCAGCAACGTCTCCGTAATCGGCCGGGACAATATGATTGTCAATCAGCCCTTCGTACCCGCGATAGACGAAAAAGGGTTGAAGATTATTCATAAATGAATATTCGACGAACCGCTTGAGAGCGGGGTTCATCCCCGACACGTCGCCGCCGGAACAGAGAATGGCGATTTTTTTCATGGATGTTCCTTCACTAATGTTTTGAACCAGTCGAGGCATTGTACACTGAATTCGGTTACGGCTTCGTTCAACGCACGTGCTCCGCCTATCGAATCGTTGGAAGAAGCGGGGATATGCACGCTAAAGCGTTTGGTGCCGAGTACCCTTTTTGTCTGGGTGTCCGTAACCCGGCATGTTAGGTCCAGATACCCTTCACTGGTGTGTTGATTGATAAAACGGTGGTGAAAGGTATGAAGGTCCCACTCCAGCAGCCAATCCGGACGCGTCAGTGAGGGATAAGGGAGCAGGGCAGTAAACAACGGATACTCTTCCAATCGGAGTGAAAGAGACCGGTGCAGATACGTCGAAGGGGTATCGTCCCAGCGGGCATAGAGATAGGGGCCTGTCTCGTTGTTGTCGCGAAGGTAGATAAGCTGTTTGGTTGAGAGTGAAACGGGTGCCCTAAGCGGTGCGATTGCCAGAGATCGGGTCGATTGCGATACAACCGGCACCTCTTGGGAGGGGATGGGAAGGATCGTGTATTCACGGATCGCAGGAGTGGGGGTGGAACATCCTGTGAGGAATATTACAAAAACGAGAAAGGCTGTAACGGTTTTCATCGGTCTTCTCCCGGTCCCGGTTTGGGGGCAGATGATTTGAACAACAGATCGGAAGGATTATCCCGAACGCTGTTTAACGTATTTTCCAGTTCGATAACAAGCGAACGGGTTTGTTCGAGCATGGCATTGAGTTCTACGGTGGTCGGTGAAGCGATCGAGCGCAGATCGTAGTCACCCCGATCAAGTGAAGTCTGGGCTTTTTGGATCAGGATATGGCTTTGGCGGGAAGTTTCTTCAAGCGATGCGAGAATCGGAGCCATTTTGGTCTGTAACAAGGCGTTGGCGTTATCCGAAGTGGTTTTGATACTTCCGGCGGCATTTTTCATCGTTGCCAGGGAATCGGTGGCATTGGTCTCCAATGCGGCGGTTTTTTCCAATATAAGACGGATATCTTCCTGGTAGCCGTCTATTTTGGCTGTGAGGGTACGAAGATTTGCAAGCGTTTTGGCGACGTTTTCAATGTTTCGATCATCAAATAGCCTGTCGGCACGATCCAGAGTCGTCGAAAGTTTGGATGCGACGTTGCTGAGGGATTCGTCGAGGCGTTTGATCAGGGACGGCGATGATGGGATCACCGCCATCGTTGTATTGGGATCGGCCGTCAGAACGGGGGCATTTTTGCTGCCGCCGATGATTTCAATGAAGGCCAGTCCCGTAATGCCGTAAAATTTCAATACGGCACTTGAATCGGTTTTGATCGGCGTCTCTTTACGAATTTTGAGGGTGAGTTCAACCTCTTCGCTGTTATCGGGATTGATCCGAATCCGTTCGACTGTCCCGACGTCGACGCCGTGAAATTTAACCGCGGCCTGAGGGGCCAGCCCCGATACCGATTCGGTGATATAGAGGCGGTATCGGCGAAAATCGCGTTCGTCCTGGTTGTATTTGCCAAGCCAGAAGGCGAAGGCAATCAATGCTGCCGTGAACAAGATGACGAACACACCGACTGCGGTGTAATTAACCCGGGATTCCATAACGCCCCTTATGAAAGAAATAATCGATTAACGGATGTTCTTGTTTCATCACCTCTTCGAGGCTCCCCTCGGCGACAACTTTTTGTTCCCCCAAGAGGGCGAAGCGATCGACGATCGTCTCGATCGTCCCCAGATCGTGGGTGACCAGGACGACGCTTAGTCCAAGCAGCTCCCGAAGTTGAAGGATCAATGCGTCGAATTGGCGCGAACTGAGCGGATCGAGTCCGGAAGTCGGCTCATCCAGAAACAGGAGTTTGGGATCGAGTGCGAGTGCTCGGGCCAGAGCGGAACGCTTGAGCATTCCGCCGCTGAGTTCGCTGGGATAGAGATGGCGTGAGCGTGCGGGGAGTCCGACCAGATCGATTTTGAGACGGACCAGTTCATCGATCGCTTTTGGGGGAAGATCGGTGTATTCTTGGTACAACAGGGCAATATTTTCCCCGACGCTGAGTGACGAGTAAAGCGCTCCCGATTGGAACAAAACTCCCCATTGACGACGGAGTGCCTGGGCATTTTCCCGGGTAATCGTGTAAAGATCGTGTCCGAGAACCTCGATGCGGCCGCTTTGGGGGCGCTGAAGAAGGATCATCTCCCGTAAAAGGGTCGACTTCCCCGATCCGCTTCCTCCAAGCAGGGCGTATATTTCATTGGGATTGATGTGCAGCGAAACATGGTCATGAATGACGGTTTCATCGAAGGATGTGACGACGTTGTCCACGCGAATGATAGGGGCGCTCATAGTTTCAGCTCCGTCAGCAGTACCGAGAAAATGGCGTCGCAGGCGATGACGGCGAAGATGGCATTGACCACGCTTTTGGTCGTGTAGGTACCGATGCTTTCGGTATTCATCGACACCTGAAATCCCCGATAGACCCCGGTAATGGCGATCAGAAAGGCGAAAAACGGCCCTTTGACGATTCCGATGATGAAATGTTTGAGGGCCAAGACGTTTTGCAGCCGTCGAAGAAACTCCTCAAAACTCAGATGGGATTCGGCGTGGGCTACGACCATACCGCCAAACACACCGATGAGGTCGGCAAAAAAAATGAGTAACGGCATGACGATCATCAGGGCAATGATTCTGGGCCAAACCAGAAATATGAAGGGATCGAAACCCATCGTTTTCATCGCATCGATCTCCTGGGTCATCTTCATGGTGCCGATCTGGGCGGTGAAGGCCGAACCGCTTCTTCCGGCGACGATGATGGCGGTGATGAGGGGGGCCAGTTCCCGCGAGAGGGATATGCCGATCGTGTCGACGATAAAAATGTCGGCTCCGAATTTTTGAAGCTGTACGATGCTCTGAAACGCGATCACGACTCCGATCAAAAAGGCGCTAAGGGCGATAATGGGCAGAGCGGTCGCTCCCGTGGCGAGGATATGAGCACCGATGGAGCGTACCCGCAGCTCTCGCGGATGGAACAGCAGATAGGAAATCCAGGTGAACGCTTCTCCTAAAAATGCCAGGAAAGCCGTATTTTCTTTGTAGGAAAGATAGGCTTTTTTCCCAAGACGGTAGAGCCATCCCGGAGAAGGGGAGCGTAGAACTTTTTCGACAGGACGGTCGTAAAGGAGCCGGTAGAGCCGTTCGACATGATCGGGAACGTTACGGAACGTCGATGAGAGCCCTTGGGCGGCAAACGACTCACGGTGTAGATGCCAAATGGCGGCTCCGGCCGAGTCCATTTCCGTAACGGTGGACATATCCCATACGACTGCATCGCCCGTAACGGGAATTCCGGGGATAGCCGACACGGTTTTAAGATAGGGAAACGTCCAGGACCCGCTGCACACAAGCAGGGTAGCGGTACCGGTTGTGTCTACGATAAGATTGGCGGGTGATCGGCTTGACATGAACCCATTATACCAGAGGATCGGTTATAATTTCGTTTATGAAACGGGGTTACTGGAAATTTTTATTGCTGTTGTGGTTCACGGCGTCGATGAGCATCGCCAACGCCCATATCCATCATGATCTGAATGAACACGAACACTGCGTGAAATGTTTTGCCCACGATCATATGGGGAATGCCGATCTTCCGCCGGCGGAAGCTATTGTTTTTGACGTATTTCCGGATGCCGTCCCTTCCATCGCCCCTACAGGCGTGAATACCTACCGTTATGAAGCGTATATCCGTTCTCGCGCCCCTCCTGAAAAAAGCTGATCATTTCGCAATTTTTTAACAGTTTTTAATCATGGAGCAATTATTCGATGAAACACCTATTATGGGCTCCGTTTGCCTGCGCCGTCGTGCTCGGTGCAAACGATACGGAGCTGGAACAGCTTAAACAACAAATGATGCAGATGCAGAAGCAAATGGCCCTGATGCAAGAAAAAATTAATGCACTGGAGTCTTCTTCTGCTTCCAATGCCACCTCGAATGCGGGACCGGCGGAAGAGAGTCTCGAATCGCTCGCCATCAACGAAGCGAAAACGCAGCAAACGACGCTGTTGCCGGATATCGCCTTGATTATGAACGGGGGGTATGCTTCCCGTAATGTTTCAAACGAGCGGTACGGCGGATATGCGATTCCCGGATTTATCGGTGCGGGGGAAGCGGAACTGCCGTTTAACCGAAAAGACGGGTTTAATTTCAACTACACCGAAGTGGCGATGAGTTCGACCATTAATCCGTATTTCGACGGAAATGTGATCTTCCATATCGGAGGAGACGGCGAAGTCGAGATCGAAGAGGCCTTTTTTACGACACGTTCGCTGGATTACGGGCTGAAACTCAAAGCGGGCAAATTTAAAAGCGCTTTCGGCCGGGTGAATGAGAAGCATCACCATGCCTGGAATTTCGAGGATCAGGAACTGGTCAATAACGTCTTTTTCGGACCGGACGGTCTCGGGGGCGAAGGGGCGCAGCTGCAGTGGGTCGCACCGACGCCGTTTTACCTGATGGCGGGGGTCGAACTCTTTGACGGAAATCCGGAACAGGGATTCAGTGCCAAAGAATCGGCGACGACCGGCGTCGGGTATCTCAAAAGTTCGTTGGGTGCGGGGGACGCTACGATTCTGAGCGGCTTGAGCTATGCCCAGGGGAAAGCCCAGGTTCAGGATCTCGACGGTGCGGGAAATCCGATTCCGTACAGCTATTCGGATTATGGCCAAACGCGGATTTTCGGAGGGGACTTGACCGTTCAGTATCCGTTGGGGGCGTTCAGTTCGCTTCAATGGCAGAACGAATGGATGCAGCGCAACCGGGATACCGCTTCCGGTACCGACGTGCAGGCCGGGTATTACAGTGAATTGTTGTACAAAATGGACGAAAACTGGGGTGCCGGAATCCGCTACGACGATTTGTACAAGAACATCGCGGGGAGTCCGGAAAACCTCAATCGGATCAGCGTCAAACTCGAATATACGCCGTTTGAATTTTCACGTATCCGTTTGCAGTATAATCGCGACGATTCCAAAGAGTTCGATAACGGCCGACGGGCGTTACACGAAGTGATGCTGAATTATACGTTTGAACTCGGCGCCCACGGCGCCCATCCGTTTTAAGGAGAAACAATGAAAAAATTAGGTGCTCTTTTGCTGTGTGCGGTTCCTATGTTTGCGTCGATGCACGTGACGGCGGCTTATCCTTATATCGGCGAGCTCGTCAAAACGATCGCAGGGGAGAAAGCCGAGGTGAGCGTTCTCGCATCCGCTTCGTCCGATCCCCATTTTGTGACGCCGCGTCCCTCATTTATCGGCACTCTGCGTCAAAGTGATCTGTTGATTCTCAACGGTGGTGGGCTCGAAGTTGGTTGGATTCCACCGCTGCTGAAGCAGTCGAATAATCCCAAAATCGTAGAGGGGGCTTCAGGCTATCTCGATCTTTCGCGCTATGTGAAGCTGATCGATAAGCCCGCGTCGCTTTCCCGGGCGCAGGGAGACGTCCATGCGGAGGGAAACCCCCATTATTCGCTCGATCCCTACAATGTCCCGGTTTTGGCCAAAATCATCATGCTGAAACTTTCGGAAATCGATCCGGCGGATAAAGGCGTTTTCCGAAGCAATTACGATGCCTTTGCCTCCCACTGGAAAAGCAAACTTTCTCAATGGGAACAGACGATGGCCCCATGCCGCAACAGCGATGCCGTGCAATACCATGAGATGTTCAGCTATTTTCTAAACCGGTACGGAATCCGCACGGCGGCGACGATCGAACCTCTGCCGGGAATTGCCCCAAGCTCACGGCATACCATGGAACTGGTTGCCAAAATGCACGGTGATAAAATCGGCCTGATCGTACAGGATAACTATCATGAACCGAAAACCGGACAGTTTCTCGCCGAAAAAACGGGGGCAAGATTCGTACAGCTCCCGTACGACGTCGGTACGGTTGCGGCCAATCTTGATGCACTGTTCGATACGCTGAGTACCCAGACATGTCGACGATAGAACTTCTCTGGCCCGTACTTGTTCTGGCCCTTTCTGCCGTGGCGATTCATGCCGTGTTCGGGTTGGAAATCCTCCGTCGGGGAGTCATTTTCACCGATCTTGCGGTAGGGCAGATCGCCGCGGTCGGGATTGCGGTCGGAAGCGCTTTTTTCGCCGGGGAATACGGCGAATGGCTCAGTTTCGTTTTTTCGTTGGGTGCGGCGCTGTTGATCGCGGTCGCCAGCCAGCGAAGCAGCCATATCGAGGCCTTTATCGGATTGATGTACGCGCTTGGGGCATCGGCGGTCATGATCGTCCTGAGTCAGGGGAGCGAAGGGGACGAACTGTTTAAGCGCCTTATGGCCAACGACATCTTGTTTGTGACGACCGACGAGATTGTCCGCTCGATCCTTATATACGCATTGATCGCGGTATCGTATTTTTGGGTGTATCCGCGGTTGAGCGGATTTTGGCGTGAGCTCTTCTTTTTTTCGCTCCTCTCGGTGACGGTGGGGGTGTCGGTCCCTCTGATGGGGGTACTGGTCGTTTTTGCCCTGTTGATCGCGCCTGCGTACGCGGCGGCGGTGCAAAAACGGTTCGTTCCGCTGCCGTTTGCAACCCTCTACGGATGGAGTTTCGTCTCGGTCGCGTTGCTTCTGTCGTATCGGTTTGATTGGCCGACGGGGTACAGCATTGTTTTCGTCGGGACCCTTCTGACGCTGGGAACCGTCATGATTCTGGAGAAAAAGCCGCATGAATAAGGTACAATCCATCGATACAAAAGGAGCGCAAAGCATGATCATCAGGATAATCGGTCTGTGTATGGCCGCAACGCTGTCCCTCTTCGCACAGGTCAATTCCGACGACCTCGATAAGCTTAAAATCGATGCGATGGTGGTCAAAGAATTGAATTCCCAAAACGTCTTGTATACCAAAGAGGCGCAAAAACTGGTCAAACCGGCCAGTTTGACGAAGGTCATCACGACGCTGGTCGCCATCGAACAAGGCGATTTAGACCGCGCCGTAACGATCACACCGGAGATTGTCGCGGTGGAGAGGACCAAGGCGGAATACAAAGTCGGTGACATTATTCCGCTGCGCGATCTGATCAAAGCGGCCATGATCGAATCGGACAACGATGCGGCGATGGCGATTGCGGTCGGTGTGGGCGGAAGTGTGGAGATGTTTGTGGCCATGATGAACGCCAAGGCGCATGAGATCGGGATGGATAACACCCATTTTATGAACCCGTGCGGATTCGATCACGAGCTTCACTATTCGACGGCGGAGGATCTCCTCAAAATGGCCGAATACGCGATCAAAAACCCGGTTTTCGACGAGATCACCAAACTCAATGAGCATACCTATTATTCGCTCAACGAAACTCCCCGGAAATTTGTTGCCAAAACCCATAACCGGTTGTTGGGAAAATACGAGTATGCGGTCGGGATCAAGACGGGCTATACCTCTAAAGCGGGGCCGTGTTTTATCGCCCGTGCGAAAAGAGACGGGATCGACTGCATCATCGTCATGATGAATTCCAAAGAGAACCGCTGGGCCACCGCACGACAGATTTTCGAACAGGTCCTAGACGTCAACAGCGCGGAGGGGATCGCCGTCGAATCGAGCGTTTCCGAACCTACCCAGAACCCGGTCTAAAAACTCCCGGTATAGTCTCTCTTTTTCTTCCCGCTTCATCGCCGCGTGGGCAGGCGAGGTGGAGGGGAGAAGCACTTTTTCTACTTCCAGATCCCGATAGTACTTCATAAACAGATCATAGCTCTTTTTCCCGGTAAAGCCGATGGCACGGATATTTGGATAACGCGTTAGCAATACGCGAAAATTGTTGGGAACGCAGTTTGCGAGGTTCGTATCGCTCGAATTGCTCCGCTCGCAAGAGCCGATCACGTCCCATAGCCCGATCCCTTGTTCCAGACAAAATGTCCGTTTGGCATCGTTGGTTTCAAGTTTTACTCCGAAAATCGATTCGATGATCGGCCAAAAGGCATTGCGCGGATGGGCATAGTAAAAGGCCTGCTCGAATGACGCGATGCTCGGGAAACTCCCGAGAAAAAGGACGCGGGTATTCTCGTTGATGATGGGATCAAAGGGGTGGACGTAGGTCATGTCATCAGTGAGCACAGTGCTTTTTGGATGATAAGTGCTTCGTCATCGCTAATAGAGGCGATTTTCTCTTTGATGCGTGTTTTAGAGAGTGAACGTATCTCATTGATGCACGCGTCCGATATTTTGTCGAGCTTGTCCCGTTTAGTCAGTGTCAAACGATAGGGAAGCGCATTAGGCTCGATTTGAGTGGATAAAGGGATGACGATGAGGGTCGGCAAAAATGCATTGTCTTCCGTTTGGCTCATGATGATGGCGGGTCGGAGTTTCCCGATTTCGCCCCCTTTTGCCGGATTAAAATCGACGAGGCATATATCGTTTTTACAGTATTCCATCCGCAATACCCCCCTCTTCGATAGGATCGAGGGATTGTGCTTTGGCTACTCTTTCGAGCAAAGTCCGTTTTTTTGCTTTTTCGATGTTTTCTACAAAGGCTTTGAACTCTTTTGCCATCGATTTAGGGACGAAGAACCCTACCTCTTCTTTTTTACGTCCATCGATAATGTGGACAATTTCATCATGATAACTGTAGAGGGTTTCGGGCTTTCGAATTTCTGCTAATGTTGCTTCAATCATGCAAATCCTTTTGTTAAAACTATTTGTAAAAATAGTATAGCATAAGTTTTAAATATTTGGAGTGTTTTGTAGATTTTTTGTCAAGAAGATATAATCGTATCAGTTTAAAAAAATTAATTAAAGGTGCTTTGATGAATATTATTTTGAAAGTATTTATATTTTTTCTTTTTTTATTCAGTTTAGATGGTTGTGTACAGTATGGAAATGCTCCGATGGGACCACCTCCAGAAGATAATGTGCAATTTTGGAAAAAAGCTAATTTTTGGGAGAAAGAAGATGATAGTGAAGTAGGTAAGGCGATGCTTGAATGTGGATTTAAGACTTTACGGGGATTTGGGGATGGGATATCGGAAAGATGCATGATGAAAAGTGGTTTTATTAATACGAAAGTAAACTATTGTCCAAAAATCACACCAACAAAAAAGCAAAGGAACAATAATAATTTACTCCAAGGCTCAGGTGGAGTATTGTTTCCTGCCTGTTCATTATCTGAAGATGAAATTCCTGATAGAAATATTTCTAAACGATTGATGAGTGATTATTGTAAATATTATAAAGAATCCATATATTGCAAACCATGATTTTTTACTCTTTACCTTTCCATAAAGCACTATTTGTTACAATCTCGCCACTAATTTTGCCAAAGGATTGCCATGAAGCGCGCACTACTGAGCGTAAGCGATAAAAGCAACATCGTTGAATTCGCCAAATCCCTGATCGGGAACGGGTATGAGATCATCTCTACGGGCGGAACCTATAAAATGCTCAAAGACGCGGGGTTGGCCGCGATCGAGATCGACGAAGTGACCAAATTCCCGGAGTGTTTCGAGGGGAGGGTTAAAACCCTCAACCCTTACGTCCACGGGGGTATCCTGCACCGCCGCGACAAACAATCCCACCTTGACCAGGCAAAAGAACTGGGTGTTGAGGCAATCGATCTGGTATGTGTCAACCTTTATCCGTTCAAAGCGACGATCGAGAAAACCGACGATTTCGAAGAGATCATCGAAAACATCGATATCGGGGGACCCGCAATGGTCCGCTCCGCAGCAAAAAACTTCGATAGCGTCATCATTGTCACTGACCCGAGTGACTACTCTGTGGTGCTTAATGCGATCCAAAATGATGAGAACACGGTGGAATTCCGCCGCGGTCTGATGATCAAAGCGTATGAGCATACGGCAGCGTATGACAGCATGATCGCCAACTACATGAACAAACGTTTCAACAACGGGATGGGCGAGAAACAGTTCATCGTCGGAAACAAAGTGATGGATACCCGCTACGGCGAGAACCCGCACCAGAAAGGGGCGCTGTACGAGTTCGACACGTTCTTCAGCCAAAACTTCAAAACCCTCAAAGGGGAAGCGAGCTTCAACAACCTGACCGACATCAGCGGCGCGGTCAAAATCGCGGCAGCTTTCGGCAGTGAAAACGCCGTATGTATCGTCAAACACGGTAACCCGTGCGGTTTCGCGATCCGGGAGAATCTTCTTGACGCCTACACCGAAGCGCTTAAATGCGATCCGGTTTCGGCGTTCGGCGGTGTCGTAGCGGTGAATGGTGTCGTGACGAAAGAGCTGGCGGAGAAGATGAACGAGATGTTCCTCGAGGTGATCATTGCCGGTCGCATCGATGAGGAAGCTTTAAAAGTGTTCGAACCGAAAAAACGGCTCAAACTCTTCGAATACGGTGCGGATAAAATCCTCCTCAGCAACGACGCGGTCGATTTCAAACACATCGACGGCGGATTCGTTTTCCAGGATGCGGACAAAGTGGCTGAAGACGAAGTGAAAAACGCGAAATTGGTCACGAAACACGTTGCTAGCGAAGCGGCAATGAAAGATGCGGAGATCGCCTACAAAGTGGCGTCGTTGACCAAATCGAACTGCGTCGTCTACGTCAAAGACGCGGCGATGGTCGCGGTCGGTATGGGGATGACTTCACGGGTCGACGCGGCACGTTGTGCGCTTAAAAAAGCCGAAGAGATGGGTCTGGACGTCAGTGGTTCGGCTCTCGCTTCCGAAGCATTCTTCCCGTTCCGCGACTCGATCGACGCGGCGGCAGGTGCGGGTGTCAAAACCGTCATTCAGCCGGGCGGATCGGTGCGTGATGACGAAGTTATCGCGGCAGCCGACGAACACGGCATGGCCCTTTTCTTCACCGGCGTACGCCACTTCCTCCATTAACGCCGTTTCCCCGTTCGGGGAATGTCCGTAATTTTCTCATTTTTCTATAACGTTCGGTTATTTTGTCAATGGTTTAAGTCCCCCGCCATAGCGTTTGAGTTATCATCAATCATTATGATGGAGGAGAGTTATGCTATGAAGCCGTTTTCGCGTGCAGCGACCGTCGCTGTTTTAATCGGGGGTATGGTGATGTTTGGCGGATGTGCGCAGCGTTCGGTCAATGTCAAAAGCAGTGTGATCGACTATTTGTACGGTGATAAAGAGTTCGTCCAATCGGGCAAGACTCCGGTACTGAACGTACCGCTGAAAATCGGTATCGCCTTCGTACCCGAATCCAATGCCACGCAAATCGGTGGGATGCAGAAAAACGGTTTGAGTGAAAAACAGCGGCTTGATTTGATGCAAAGAATCAGTTCGGAATTCAAAAAATACGGAATCTTCAGCGAAGCGGTCGTGATCCCCTCGGCCAATTTAACCCCCAGAGGGAGTTTTGTGAATCTGAGCCAAATACGGGCCTTGTACGGAATCGATCAGATTCTTCTGATTTCGTACGATCAGTCGCAATTTACCGATGAAGGGGCTTCTACGGCTGCGTATTGGACGGGGATCGGCGCTTACGTCGTCGCCGGAGAGAAAAACGGAACCCATACGATGGTGGAAGCCAACGTCTTTGATATACCGAGCCAAAAGATGTTGTTTCGTTCGGTCGGGGTGAGCTCGGTCAACAGCAGCGCTACGCTGGTGAATCTCACCGAGCAGACCCGTACCGACAGCGTCGAGGGGTTCAATCGGGCGGGAGACGATTTACTTCAAAAACTCGATACCGAAATCGTCAATTTCAAAAGTACGCTGAAGTAAGAGGCCTTCCGTTTCGCGGGAGCGAAACGAAAAATCAATAGGCTTTTGGCCGGACGAAGCGGAGCATCGGCGGAAGCAGCAGCAAGAGGATCAAGGTCCCCAGCAGCATCCCTCCGACAACGACGATGGCCAAGGGGCGTTGGACCTGACTGCCGACCCCGGTCGATACGGCAGCGGGGAGCAATCCGATCGAAGCGGTCAGCCCGGTCATCAAAATGGCGCGGAATTTGTCTTCGGCCGTTTTCATCATCGCTTCAAACTGCGAAACGCCGTTTTCGAGCAGATGGAGATAGTGGGTGAGCATGATCGAGGCGTTGAGGATGCTCACGCCGAGAATCGAAATAAACCCTACTGAAGCGGAGACGCTTAGCGCCTCCCCCCACAGCAATAAGAACGTCAATCCCCCAAATACCGAAAAAAGTGCAGCCGTCAGGACGATCGCCGCATTCCGGATCGATCCAAAGTAGATGAACAACACCAGCGTGATCAGGAACATGGCCGAAGGGGTCATGATTTTGAGCCGTCCGAAGGCCGATTGCATCTGTTCGAACCGTCCGGAGAGGTCGGTGACGTACCCTTCGGGCATTTTGACCGTCTCGATGGAGGCTTTGACCTTGGCGACGGTGCCGGAGAGGTCGTTGGATGCGACCGAGAATTTGATCGGGATGAACCGTTTGAAATTTTCACGGTAGATGAACGAGGCTCCGGTATCGTAATAGATTTTGGTCACCTTCGAGATCGGAATGATGCCGCCGTTGTCCAGAATGATCGGAATATCTTTGATGTTCTCGATGCTTTTGCGGTATTCGTCCGGGAAACGGACGACAAGATCGAACCGTTTGTCTTGCTCGATAATTTTCGTGATCGCTTTTCCATCGAGTGCCGAGGCGATATTGTCCATCAGATTGACGACGTCGATACCGTACAGCGCGGCTTGTTCACGGTTGACTTCGACGATGAGGCTGGGTTGCCCCGTCTCTTTGAAAACCCCTACGTCGGTGACGCCGTCGATCGTTTTGATCTTCGCTTCGATCTCTTTGGCAAGGCGGTCGAGGGTATAGAGGTCGTCTCCGAAAATTTTGATCGAGTTTTCCCCTTTTACCCCCGACATCGCTTCGGCGAGATTGTCTTCGATGTATTGCGAGACGCTCACGTCGGCACTCGGGAAGGCCGTGCGAAGCGCTTCGCGCACTTCGTCTTCGAGCTGTTCTTTCGTGATTCCGCGATGCCACTCTTTGTAATCTTTGAGTTTGACGAAATATTCGGTATTGAACGGTCCGGTCGGATCGGTGCCGTCTTCGGGACGGCCCGCCTGGAATTCGACGGTCTGGATTTCGGGAAATTTCAGAAGGATATCCCGCATTTTCTTGGAGTTCTCATAGCTTTTGTTCAGACTGATCGAATAGGGAAAAATGGAGCGGATATAGAGGTTTCCTTCGTCCATTTTCGGAAGGAATTCGGCTCCGAGTATGGAGGTGATGACCAACGTCAGTACGATCACCGCCCCCGTCGCGGCCAGTGCCGCTTTGGTTGATATACGGGCGATCAGGCGAAGGTATTTCTCCTTGATTCGCTCAAACACGGCCGGGACTTTTTCGTGTGAATGGGTCAAAAAGGTGTATTTGCTCGACATCAGGAAACTAAACGTCAATAAGAGGGCAAACGAAATGGCGTAAACGTAGGTTTTGGCCATCGGCAAAAAGATCTGCGATTCCGCCCCTTTCATCGCAAACAGCGGTATGAAGGCCAGAAAGATGATCAGGATCGAAAACAAAATCGGCTGTCCGACGTCCGCGGCGGTATCGAGGATCGCCGGAATATGGCCACGCCCCTGGTGTTTGAGACGGAAATAGTTTTCGATGACGATGAGCGGAATGTCGACGATAATCCCAAAATCGATCGCGCCCAGGGAGAGGAGATTCGCCGATTCGTTTTGACTGGCCATCAAAGCCAGGGTGTAGAGCAGCGACATCGGGATGATGGCTGCGGCGATCAGTGCGGCCCGGATTTCCCCCAGGAAGATCAGGATGATGACGAGGACGAGAACCATTCCCACCGATGCGGTCTCTTTGATCTTGTCGATGACGGTATGGAGCAGGTCCTGACGGTCATAGAAAGGGACGACTTTGATATCGGGGGGGAGAATGCCGTTGTTCAGTTCGTCGATTTTGGTGTGGAGCTCTTCCATCGCCGACACGCTGGGGGCATTTTTGCGCAAAACGACGACACCCATGACGATGTCGTTGACTTTGTCGAGGCCGGCCAACCCGGTACGCGGCATATTCGAAATCGATACGGTCGCGAGGTTCTTGACGAAAATCGGATATCCACCGGAGGTGGTCACGATCGTATTTTCGATGTCGGTGATCGTCTTGATCAACCCGACTCCCCGTATCGTATAGTATTGGTCGCCGAATTCGAGGACGCGTCCTCCGACGTTGACGTTGCTTTTCGAGAGGGATTCGATCACTTTTGCCAGCGTGATGCGGTATTTGACGAGGGCTTCGGGATTGACCACGACCGAATAGGCTTTGATCGATCCTCCGTAGCTGCCGATATCGGCAATGTTGGGAACGGTTTTGAGATAGCGCGATACGACCCAGTCTTGGTAGGTACGCAGTTCGGTCATGCTCCGGTTACCGACGACGCGGTAGCGCATGATCTCGCCGATGGCGTTGGGGATGATCTCGGCATGGACTCCATCGGGCAATTCGGCCTGCGCGAGACGGTTGAGGACCTCTTGTCTCGCGTCTTTGTACTGGACGTCGTAGGAGAATTTGCATTTGATATCGGAGAGGCCGTAGAGGGAGACGCTGTTGACGTTCTCAAGCCCTTGCATTCCGGCCAGAGCGATTTCCAGAGGGGTGGTGATCTGTTTTTCGATCTCTTCGGCGGAGTGCCCTTCGTTGGTGGTGACGATTTCGAGGATCGGCGGAGCCGGGTCCGGAAACGCCTCGATATTGAGGTTGCGTACCAGTACGATGCTGACGACGACGGTAATCGCCGTGAACAAAAGTACGGCGAGATAGTTTTGGAGGAAAAAATTGGTCAGGCGCCGCATTTATTGTTTCTCCAGGGCGATGGCCTCGAGGGCGATGAGCGATTTGGGATCGATTCCGCGAATCAGCGAGTAGTCGTCGGAAGGATCGTCGGTGACGAGGGTCACGGTATGGGGACGGAATGTCCCTTGTTCGTTGACGTACACGACAAATTTTCCTTCCCGGAAGAGGAGCGATTTTTTCGGGATGCGTAAGACGTTCGTATTTTGCGCATCGATGTAGATGGTCGCGAACATATTGAGTCTCAACAGTGACGAATCGGTATCGGGTTTGATGTAGACTTTGGTCGTGCGGTTTTCGGCGTCCAGTACGTCGCTGACGTAATCCACGGTACCGGTCAGGTTGGCGTCTTCGTGATTTTGAATCGTGATGGAGACCTTTTTCCCTTTTTCAAACGCGCTGAGATCTTTTTCATAGACCGTCGCCACGACCATTTTTTTATGGGGGTTGGCAATTTTGGCCAGGACCGTCCCGCTGCTGTCGTCCACTTTTTCCCCCAGATGGGTCGAGATCTCGTACACGACCCCCGAGATTGGGGAACGGAGCGTCAGCATCTGGCTTGATGAGGCTCCGTAATAGTTGAGTTTTTGATCAAAACTTTTGAGCATTGCTTCGGATTGTTTCAAGGAACTTTCCGAGAGGGCGAATTCGTTGGCCGTGATGGCGCCCAGAGCAAGGAGCTCTTTGTTCATCTCGTAGGTCCGTTTGGTCTGCTGATAGGCGGCTTTTGCTGCCAAACGATCGTTCTGTGTATCGCTGACGTCGGCAGAACGGATGACGATCAACGGTGATGAGGGGGCCACCTTGTCGCCGATTCCGACGCGGACGGAATCGATGGTCCCCATTACCGGAGAGGAGATGGAGACGATACCGTCCGGGGAGGGCTCGATTGACGCTGTGGCGGTCACCTGGCTGCTGAAGGTTCCAAATTCCGGCGTTACGGTCGCGATGGGCGTTTGTTTGGCCGTAATGATGGCGGCGTTATTGGCCGAAGAGGTTTGTTCGCATCCGCTAAAGAGGATGAAAGCAGCGCTGAGGGAGAGGGAAAGAACAAGAGTTCGCATCAGTTTCCTTTGGATTCGTACGGAAATTCACCCGTATTGAGTTTTAAAACGGCATCCGCAGCGTAGAGATCGGAGCGGGCGTGGTTGAGGTTTTTTTGAAATTCACGGTAGTTTTTCTGGGTGTCGAGCAGTTCGAGAACCGACATCCCCTTGAGGGAAAAGACTTTTTCCTGTTTCATCTTGAGTTCTTGCAGATGCTCAAAATTCTCTTGCATCATCTTGTACAGGGACTGGCGGGAACGCAAAACATTATAATTGACGGTAATTTCACCGCGGGCTTCCCGCAGGGTTTTGTCGTAAGCGGTTGAGGCCTCGAGGGTTCCGATGCGGCTTTTTTCGATGTCCCCTTCGTTTTTGTCGAAGACCGGCAACGGCATGGAGAGGATGACGCCGCCCAGCGGTTCGTACGTCGGACCGAAGCTGGCGTACTCAGCCCCGACGGTGAGGTTTGGGACGGCATTGGCTTTTTCGAGGCTCAGTGACGAGCGGGCGACGGACATGGCCTGCTTGGCGGCTTGGCAGTCCGGACGCGTATCGGCTTTGGACAAGAGGGAGTCAAGCACGGGAAGCTCAAGCGGGAGAGATTGCGGATTGTCCAGATCGGGTTTTTCGGAAGGATCGAGCGAGAGCTGCATCAGCAGGGACTGGCGATCCTGATCGAGAGTAAGGGAATAGGTTTCAACCTCTTTAAGATAGTCGATTTTTTGGATGAGGATTTTTTGATAATCGATCGAGGAGAGAAATCCGCTCTCCATTTTGGCCTTGGCCACCGCGATGATCGTGTCGTAGCTTTTGGCGTTTTCCTGAGCGTTGGTCAGATCGGCCTGATCGGCGATGAGGGCGTAATAGGTGCTGATCAGGGTCGAGAGGCCGTTACGAACGGTATCGTTATAGAGAAAATTGTTATAGGCGATGGCATCGTCGGCGAGTTTGATCCGTTTGGAACGTTTTCCCGCCGTTTCGAACGCTTTGCTGAGATTGACCGTCAATTGGGCGTTTGAACCTCTGGCTTTGTCGCTGAAACGGTGCCCGACATCGATGAATTCGTATCCGGTCATCAGAATAGGATTGGGATGCTCTTTGGCGGTGATGAGATCGGCTTTGGATTTATCGGCCTCATAACGGGCGATGTGCAAATCGCTGTTATGTTCCAGAAACTGCGATACCGCTTCTCCGAGGGTCAGGGTCGCGGCGTTGAGCGCCGTCCACGAACACAGGGAGAGGAGCACGGTGCGTGAGAATAACACATACAATCCTTCATAATTCAAAATAATTGATAGGTGAGCGTATACTAACGGAGGGAATGTGAAATTTGTGTGAACTTTTTGATGCGATTTTGATACTAAAATATCATTAGTCTAAGTGGCTAAAGTCACTGATGGCGAACTCCCCCATAAATACGAAAAATTTTTACAATCTTGATTGATTTGGACTCAACTTATATGCTATAATCATTTCAAAAATAGAATGAATACTCTTTTACAGGATTAGCAATGTCAAAAAGTTTATACGATACCTTGGAAGTGTCCTCGAGCGCCAGTGATGCGGAGATTAAAAAAGCTTATCGAAAGCTGGCGCGCCAATACCATCCTGACGTCAATAAAGATCCGAAAGCCGAAGAAAAGTTCAAAGAGATTAATGCGGCGTACGAAGTCCTCAGCGATAAAGAGAAGCGGGCCAAATACGATCAGTTCGGTGATTCAATGTTCGGAGGACAGAATTTCCACGATTTTGCCCGCGGTCAGGGAGGAAACGTCGACTTAGACGAGATGCTGCGCAACATTTTCGGCGGAGGCGGAGGTTTCGGCGGCGGAAGCCGGGGGGGCTTCGGCGGTGGTTTCGGGGGCTTCGGCGGAAGCGGTTTTGGCGGTGGATTCGGCGGTGGGATGAATCTCGACATCGACGCAAACGTCACCATACCGTTTAGCGTTGCGGTACTCGGAGGGAAACACACGATCAGCCTCTCGGGAGAGAGTTTCGACATCAAAATTCCTGCCGGTATCAAAAACGGCGAGAAGCTTCGCGTACGGGGAAAAGGGAAACATGCGGGCAATCAGGTCGGTGATCTGTATTTGCAGATCACCATCGCGACCAATCCCGAATACGAGCGGGAAGGGGACAACCTTGTCAAAACGTTCAACGTTCCTTTGTATGCCGCACTCTTCGGCGGAAAAGTGAGCGTTCAGACGCTTGAGAAAGAAGTGACCCTCAAGGTGCCGGAAAATACCAAAAACGGCCAGCGCTTCCGCCTCAAAGAGATGGGGGTGATGAACCGTTCCACCAACGTGCGCGGTGATTTGTATCTCAAAGCCAACATTGTCTTGCCAAGCGTCGGTTCGATCGATCCGGAACTGGTCGAACAGATGAAAAAATCCCTACCGCAGGAGTAGAACATGCACCATTTTGACGAACCGGTTTATATGATCAGCATTGTGGCCAAAATTCTGGATATCCATCCCCAAACCCTTCGTCAGTACGAACGGGAAAATCTGATTACCCCTTCGCGCTCGGACGGGCGCATCCGCCTCTACTCCCAACGTGACATCGAAAAGATCAAAACGATTCTCCGCCTGACCCGTGAGCTTGGGGTCAATCTGGCCGGCGTGGACGTCGTCATGCGGCTAAAAGACAAAATGGAAGCGATGGAGCAGGAGATTTCCGAACTTCGTATGGAACTTTCCCGGGTTCGGAGCAATGCGGGAGTTCCTCCCGAAAAATCGCTGGTTACCAAGCGGAGCGTCTACGAAATGATCATTTTCGAAGACGACCTACTCAAGAAATAAACCGTGGCAGTCAATCCGGTTATTGATGAGAGCTGGAAAGAGGCTCTCCAAAGCGAATTCACCCATCCGTACATGGAAAAGCTCAAATCGTTTTTGGTCAATGAAAAAGCGAACCATACGATTTATCCGAAGGGGAACGATATTTTCAATGCGTTCAATACGACGCCCTTTGAGAAGGTCAAAGCGGTTATTTTGGGACAAGACCCCTACCATGGCAGCGGACAGGCCCACGGACTGTCGTTTTCGGTGCGCGAGGGGGTCGCTCTTCCCCCCTCCTTGCAAAACATTTTCAAAGAACTGGTTGAGGACGTGGGGTGTCCGTTTCCCCGTAACGGCGATTTGACCCATTGGGCGAAAGAAGGGGTATTGTTGCTGAATACGTTGTTGACGGTCCGTGCCGGAGAACCCTTTTCGCATAAAGAACAGGGATGGGAACGGTTTACCGATGAGGTGATCGCAACGCTCAGCCGCGAACGCGAACACATCGTCTTTATTCTGTGGGGAGCTCCGGCCGGGAAAAAGGCATCACTGATCGATGCCCAAAAACATTGTATACTCAAATCACCCCATCCCTCGCCTTTATCGGCATATCGGGGATTCTTCGGTTCCAAACCCTTTTCGAAGACCAACGACTATCTGATGCGGTATGGAATTACGCCGATCGATTGGAAGCTTTAAGGGCTTTTAGTGTCCGGGTCCGTTCGCAGATCAATCGTCTCAGCCCCGGAATGGGGCGATCCGGATCGATCGATTTGAGCCAGTGGATCTGATTGGCCAAGTCCTGCAATTCCCCGAAACGGTTCTGAAACCGCTTGCACTCCTGCATTTTCTCTTTTTCGTCGTCGAGCAAACCTTCGGATAGAAATTCCAATGCGTAACGGGATGTTTTAAACCGGATCCGGAGCGCGTGGAGCTCTTTTTGGGAAGCGCGCTTCGGCAGTTCCCGATACTCTTTCATCGTCTCGTCATAGTATTTCAAAACGATTGCAAGCAGCTCCTCGTGGCTTCCGGGGTCGGGATTGATCTGTATCAGCAAATCGTAAAACCGGTCCATCGTCTCGACGATCCGTTCGAGCGTTTGCGAATCCAGATTCCGGTACTCACGTTCGCGCAATTGGGAGAGCCTTTCAATCATTGCTTCGTGTCTCTCCGGATCGAGATCGCTCAAAAATACGTCCAGTTCGCGCAGTGAGTTGGTCGATTTCAAAAAACGTTTGAGCTCTTTGGGAAAAAGTCCCGATTTCGGAAAAAACAGTTTGAGAAGTGAGCGCATTTTTCGCAACGACACACGAAACTGGTGCAGGGGTTCGGGATCACATGGATCCGCTTTCTGGATCATGACCCGGGCATGGTAGAGCTGGTAGAGCAAGTATTTGCCAAGTGGTGAAACACACATAAAAGCATTATAGCCTTTTTAAGGTTTCACTACCAATACCGCATAGATCGGAAGATGATCGGAATACCCTTCATCCAGATGATGTTTGGGATATTTACGGCTTTGCTGCCAACGATAGATTTTACCGTCGCGAAAGAGATAATCGGGGGTAAAACGCCCGAAACTTCCCGGCTGGTATTCCAGACCTTTGCCATCCGCCAGCGATGGAGAGATGATGATGTTGTCGAGGGCTTCTCCCTTATTTCGATACTGATGGCTCCAGCGCTGATCCTGCGGCAGATCGTACCACAGATTGTATCGGCATTGCGTGCACTCCCTAAGATCGCTCAAACGGATCGGATTTCCGTTCTGGTCGATGGTGTTGAGGACGTGATTGATCCCGGTGATTCCGTCGGTGTCGTTATGTTTTCGGCTTCGAAGAAACGTTTTGTACTCTTCGACGTCGGAATTGAAATCTCCGATCAAAACATACGGTTCATCGGGTTTCAACTCTTTGAGTCGGTTGGCGAGCACTTTTGCACTCTGGACGCGCATGCTTTCCGGTCCGCTTTTCGATTTCCAGTGGTTGACGAAAACGCGCAGCGTTTTGCCGCCGATATCGAGATTGACCTCCATGATGTCGCGAAATTCCCGGCTGGAGCTGACGGGATGGTTTAGGACGCTTTTGATCGGATACCGGCTCAACAAGGCGACCGAGACGACGGTGTTTTTGGAACGTGAAAAGGCATAATAGGGATAATAAAACCCTTCACGGTTGATTTGGGCTTTGAGGTCTTTCAGGGCCGTTTCGGATTCGACCTCTTCGAGTCCGATGACGTCGGCTTTGATGTCCGCGATGACGCGGGAAATATTGCCGAGTTTGGCACGATACGCGTTTTCGTCCCATCCCCAGGAGGTATTGGGGATGTACTCTTCGTATTCGTCGCCATCGTCGTTGAGATCAAAAAGGTTTTCGACGTTGTAGGCGGCGATTTTAACGCCGTGTTTCGGATCGGGTTTCACTTCGTCGCATCCTCCCAGCGTGAGTATAAGAGCCGCAAGCCACAGCCACCGGATCATTCGATTCCGCTTAGACGCAGGAGATTGGAGGTTTCGCATTCACGCCCCATCATTTCGACGAAGAGTTCCTGCATGCTCTGGCTTCCCCCTTTGCCCAACACGACCTCTTTGTATTTTCGTGCCAGTTCGGAGCCGAAAATTCCCTCGTCCACGATGGCGTAATAGGCGTCGGCACTGAGCACTTCGGCCCATTTGTAGCTGTAATACCCGGCGCTGTACCCTCCGCTGAAGATGTGCGAAAAACCGTTTTGAAAACGGTTGTAGGCGGGTGGTTTGATCAATGAAGTCCGTTCCCGGATCGAATCGAGCAGGGTTTGAACTTCCGTTCCCTGATGGAGTTTGAGATGGAGGGTAAAATCAAACAGGGCAAATTCGAGCTGACGCAGCATGAAGAGGGCGCTTTGGAAGTTTTTGGCGCGTATGAGTTTGTCGATCATTTCATCACTCAAAACTTCTCCGTTTTTGTGGTGTTTGGCAAACAAACGGAGGACTTTAGGCTCATAGGCGAAATTCTCAAGAAACTGCGAGGGGAATTCGACCGCATCCCATTCGACGCCGTTGACGCCGCTCACCCCGTGTTCTTTGACGCGGCTCATCAGATGGTGGAGGGTGTGCCCCATCTCATGGAACAACGTTACGACGTCGTCGTGGCGCAGCAGTGAGGGAGCCGTATCGCTTGAGGGGGGAAAATTGCAGACGACGAACGCACTGGAGAGATGGGTGCACCCATGCGGATCGCAGCAATGGGTTTGGAAGTTGTGCATCCATGCGCCGCCCCGTTTGTCTTTCCGGGCTTCGAGATCAAAATAGACCCGGGCGAGCAGGATCTCTTGATCGTAGAGGTCGTATGCGGAAGCTTTCGGGTCCCACAGCTCCATCTCCTGGCGGACGAAGCGGATACCGAAGAGCTCGTTCAAGAACGTGAACATCCCCTCCATTACACTGCGTTGTTCGAAATAAGGGCGGTATTCCTCTTCGTCGATGTCGTAGCGCGCTTTTTTTAGGATTTCGCCGTAGTACGAAGTATCGTAACTTTGAAGGTCGATCTCCGGAGCGATGGAGCGGAGCTCTTCGATTTCCCGCAGTGCCTGCGGGCGCGAGGTATCGATCAATTCATTCAAAAACTTGAGTACGGCATCGGTATCGGGCGCCATTTTGGAAGCGAGCGAGTACTGGGAGTAGTTGTCGAATCCGATCAGTTGAGCCATCTCCTGGCGCAGTTGCAGCAACTCGTCGATGATCATTTCGTTTTCAGGGGCACGGGTCGTATAGGCGCGGTAGAGTTCCTCGCGTACGGAGCGGTTCGGACCATAGGTCATGTAGGCGATGTAGGAAGGCATCTGAAGGGTAAAACGGTATTTCACTTCTCCCTCTTCTTCGAAGCGGGCAGCCTCTCGCTCGCTTTCGGGAAGCCCTTCGACGTCGGCCGGATCGGTCAGAATTTTTTCGTAGGCGTTGGTCGCGTTCAGAAGGTTTTGGGAAAAATCGTTGGTCAGGGTACTTTTGCGCTGATTGATTTCGGCGAGACGGGATTTTGATGCGTCGTCGAGATGGGCTCCGGCAAGCTCGAAAAAGAGGATATTGAGATCGAGAATGCGGCGTTCTTCGGCGTTGAGGGAGTCGTATTCGGCCTCTTTGATCGCTTTGAACGCATCGTAAATAGCGAGATTCTGCCCGACGTAGGTTGAGTAATCGGTCAGGATCGGCAGTGCTTCAGCGTACGTTTTTTGGGTTTCCGGTGAATTTTTGACCGCATTCATGTGGGACAAAGGGGTAAAAAAGAGTTCCATGTCCTCTTCGAGGAAATCGAACGGCCGGACAAAATTGGCGTACGTTTTGTGAGGCAATTCGAGCAGTTGCCCGATTGTGGCACGGTTTGCATCGATGATTTGCTGCAATCGGGGGATAAAGGTTTCAAGTTCAAGGGTAAAATCGATAAAAGGGTGCATGTTTTCTCCTGTTTTGTAAAGATATTGTAGTGCAGTGATTCAAAAATTATTCTATAATTTGGCATTTTGTTACGTGGGGTAAGAACCATGCGCGATGCGCTTAATACAGGGCTGAAATTATTTCTCCGTTACGTGTTTGTGGGGGCGCTCTCCCTTTTTCCTCTGATTCTGGTCCTGATCGTGGTCAATTATCTCAAACAGCTCGGTATCAGTGCCTACCTCTCATTGCACAATTACACCAACTCTTTCGGCATTACGATCGGTCTGATGGTGGCCGTGATTTTGCTGTTTGCGTTTTTGGGATATTCGATCGAAAAATACGGACGATCGATTATCGTGTCGATTATCGACAGTACGTTTGAGAGAATTCCGGCAATCCGGTCGGTGTATTCGGTCTCCAAAAAACTGGCCACGATGCTCTCAGGCGGGGAAGAGGGATCGCGCAAAGAGGTGGTATTGGTCGAATACCCCAAAGAGGACGTATGGGTTCCGGCCTATCTTCTCAACCGGCACGGAAGCGTTTGCGTTTTGTTTATCCCCACTTCACCCAATCCGACCAGCGGATATACGGTTATCGTCGATGAAAAACTGACGATCAAGACCACGATGACGCTACAGGAAGCCTCTTCGTTCATTATCAGCATGGGGGCCGATTTCCCAAAAAAAGAGGAAATTTCCCAAAAAATTCTCGATCGCGAATCCATTTAGTCGAATTCGTCGAATTTCGGTTCCGGAGCGTCGAACCGCTCTTGCAAGAGTGTGCGGTAGTGCGGTGTTTTGTTGATCAAATCCCCCAAAGCGGCGGTAGCATGTTCCCGGGTGATCGACGAATCGAGGATGACGTAAGAGAGGTAGACGGTATTTTCACTGATGGAAAAACCCAGCTGCTGGCTGGCACCGTTTTCACCCAGAAGAAAATCGTACATTGCCTCGATTTTTTTCTGAGGAATCCTGCATAACGCCGCGTCGGCGATGACGATCCCGTTTTCGTAATAGTTGATGTCGATACGGCAATCGGGTGCTTCATACCGCCAACTCCGCTGACTCCGGCGTGAGAGGGTGACGTTGACGCCGAGATTCTCCAGGATCGATTCGATCAGGGCGACGACGCCCGAGGGCTTATACCCCTCGCGTCTGCGTTTGGCGACGTCGAGTTTATTCCCGCATTTCGGGCAGTAGTCGTTTTCGATCGTCACTTCGGGAATCAGGTTTTTGCATGAGGTACAGCGGATGATATTGTCCGCTTGCAGCCGGAGATATTCGTCCAGCGTTTCTGCAAGCAGATAGTAGGGGAGTGCAAAGCCCAGATTGTTCGAATTTTGGATGATGAACGTATTGACTCCCACCACTTCGGCCTCTTCGTTGAGCAGCGGACCGCCGCTGTTGCCGGGATTGATGGCGGCATCGAACTGGATGTACTCGATTTCTCCCTGAAGCCGGGAAGCTTTCGAGACGATCCCTTCCGTCGTCGAGTAGTTTAGGCCGTAGGGATGACCGATGGCGATGACGATATCCCCATCGTGTACCGGAGCGGACGATAACATCAGGGGATTGCGGCAATGGATGAATACGGGAGAGCGTATAAACGCCAAATCGTAGGCGGGATCGTCGTAGATGACGTTTCCGATCGATTTGGGGAGGGTTTGGGTGCTGATGAGAACCTCTTTTAGCCCTCCGACAACGTGGGAATTCGTCACGATCAAATCGTTAATGACGAATCCGCTGCCGCTTCCGTAGGGGGTCATGATCTGTACGATGCTTTCAATGGTCCGTTCAAGCATGGTTTGGGTTGATGGATTCATACTTCAAGACTCCGTATAGTCGAGATTTTTGATTTGGAGATAGAAGCTTTGGCTGAAATGGTCCATATCGTGATAATTCAGGGCATCGGCAAAATTTTTAAGCCCTCGGTAACGTTCGGCAAACGGTTCGATGGCGTCCCGGATACGTTCGGAAATCCGGCGTACGTCGAACGTCTTGGTGATTGGATCGTATAGAGTCATTTCCCCTTCCGAGGCAAAAAAATCGCTGCAGGAGATTTCGACGTGCAGGTGGAGCAGCGAACGCAAGGATGGGTGCAGTCCGTAGTTGAAGAGGAGATAGAGAGCGATATAGCGGTAAATAACACCGATCACGTAATGGGCATGATTGTATTTGTACCAGCGCACTTTGTTCAGTGACTCCTCGATAAAAGCGGCGATTTCGTCATGCAAAGCCTGATCAAACGGGGAAAAAGTATAGCTTGATGCGTAGAATTGCGACGCAAAATTCTCGAAACTCATCGATTCGAGTTCTGCGAGATAACGCTCAAGCTCCGCATTTTTATCTTCGGTCAGCCGTTCGTCTTCAAGAAAATAGCTATTGATTTTTTCACTGATGTCCCGGGCGATTTTTTTGCGCGGCATCAGGAGATAATCAATCTGCAACAAGACCGTCAGATAGCTAAACGAGGCCATCCCGGTATTGTCGTTGGACAAAAGCCCCATCAGGCTTTGGCGGGTTTGCCGGACCCATTCTTGCATGAAGGTATAGTATCGTCCGGCTTTGGATTCGTCGATCGGGGCCATGTGGGAGTATTCCAGTAACAGCGATTCGTTGAATTCGGCGGCGATAAACTCTTTTTCAAAATCGGCATTCAGCGCGATTTCACGCAGCGGAAAGAAAATTTTCTGTGGAGTTATGGTTTGGTTATCGAGTCGCAGGCTTAAGCGTGCAACGTTGTTTTTAACGCCGAATCGGGCGTAGGTGAGTTGGAAATTGCGTTCGAGGAAACGGCGTTTGAGCGCAACCGGCAGAGCATCGCACAACGTTATGTCGACGTACGCTTCAAACCGTTCGGGAGTTACGTTTCCTACAACGACGGCACTCCCCTGAACGAGGCGAAAAGTCAATTCGGCGTCGTTTTTTTCGATCTGCAGGTGGGGAAGTTTTTCAGAGCTCGACGTATGGCTCAGCGAAGAGAGGAAATAATCGTAACCGTCAATTTGCCGGTTAGCCAGAAACGCTTCGGATGAGTGTTCGAAAAGCTCCCTCTCTTTGGGATTTGGATAGGCATGAATGCCCCTCCCGTAGGGTGGAATCGATATCTCATGCGCCGTTTCGAACCATGAGCGGATATGCTCAAACCAATTCATGCGTCCCTCTTTCAGACATAGCTTCCCTAGTGTAGTCAAAGCAACCTTAAAGCGTCGACAAAGTATAATGCGCGTAATTTTAAAGGGGGTTGTATGGGCTACAAACGCGTTTTGGTAAAGTTCTCTGGTGAGGCTTTGGCAGGTGATAACGGCTATGGCATCGATACGAAAATCCTCAAATTCATCGCAACCGAGATTAAAACCCTCACGGATGCGGGAATTGAAGTAGGAATCGTCATCGGCGCCGGTAATATTATCCGCGGCGTAACCGCTGCGGCTGACGGTATCATCCGCCGCACGTCCGGCGACTACATGGGGATGCTCGGTACGGTTATCAACGCGATTGCCATGCAGGAAGCCTGCGAACACGAAGGGATGCACGTACGGGTACAGAGCGCCATCAAAATGGAGCAGATTGCCGAAGCGTTCATCGTTCGCCGTGCAACGCGCCACCTTGAGCGTGGACGGGTCGTTATTTTCGCCGCCGGGACGGGAAATCCGTTTTTTACGACCGATACGGCAGCTACCCTGCGCGCCGTAGAGATCGGGGCCGAGGTTATCATCAAAGCGACCAAAGTGGACGGCGTTTACAACAAAGATCCGAAAAAATACGACGATGCCATCAAACTCCCGACTCTCGGATACGACGAAGCTCTTCAGGACCATATCAAAGTCATGGACGATACCTCCATCGCTCTGGCCAAAGAGAATAAGCTTCCGATTATCGTATGCGATATGTTCACTCCGGGCAACCTTCTTGAAATCATCCAGGGAAATCTGGATCGCTGTTCAATCGTACAATAAACCAAATCTGACGAAGGAAATATAGACATGAGACTCGAACAACTGACTGCAAAAGCACTTGAAACCGCCAATATCGACCGTTACCAGCTCGCATTGGCCGTAGCGAAACGTTCCGTAGAACTCCAAAACGGAGCAACGACAAAACTGAACGTTGACCTGAAAAAAAGCAAAGCGGCCGACGTTGCGCTTAAAGAGATTGCCGAAGGGCTCGTAAGCGTCAAAGGCTTTGTGGATAAACACTAAATTTTAGAAATAAAGCTCCATCATTGAACGCCGTAAATATTGAAAATCTCGTCCGCATCAATGATGTTGAGCGTGCCGTAGAGTACCTAACTACTTACATCACCCCTTCAGAAAACGTCCGTAATGCCCTGAGTTTTGCCAGAGAGGCACATGAGGGGCAATTCCGCAAGAGCGGTGAACCCTACATTATCCATCCTGTACTCGTGGCGGCGATTGTTGCCAGCATTACCGGCGATGAAGCAATGGTCATTGCCGCGCTGTTACACGATGTGGTCGAAGACACCCGTACGACGATCGAAGAGGTAGCCCGCGATTACGGCGGTGACGTTGCCCATCTGGTCGAGGGGATGACCAAGATCGATACGATCCGTGATGCCCAGTTGATACCGTCACATTCGGACGAGAAACTGATCGTCTCGGCGTTGTCGTTTCGCAAGATGCTCATCGCCTCGATCGAGGACGTTCGGGTCCTCGTCGTCAAGCTTTGCGACCGGCTGCACAATATGCTCACGCTCGGTGCGTTGGCCCCTCATAAACAGCACCGAATCGCCGAAGAGACTCTCGTCGTTTACGCTCCGATCGCCCACCGTCTGGGGATCAGTTTTCTAAAAAATCTCTTGGAAGACCTGAGTTTCGAATATCTCTTCATGGAAGACAAAAAAGCGATCGACATGTATCTGGAAGAGAATTACCGCTCGATCAATGATCGTTTGGGTATTTTTTGCGACAAACTCACCAAAATGATGCTGGAAAACGGATTCAGCGATGAAGATTTCGAAATTCTCAGCCGAGTCAAACACCACTATTCGATTTATCTCAAAATGCAGCGTAAAGGGATCAGCATCGACGAGATCCTCGATTTGCTGGCGGTTCGCATCGTCGTCAAAAGACCGATTGACTGTTACCGCGTTTTGGGCCTGGTGCATCTGAATTTTCAGCCGCTCAGTTCCCGTTTCAAAGACTACATCGCGATTCCGAAAGAGAACGGATACCAGACGCTCCATACGACGGTATTTGACCAGACGGCGATCTTTGAAGTTCAGATCCGGACGGCGGAGATGCATAAAACCGCAGAGCTGGGCGTTGCCGCCCACTGGAAATACAAAAGCGGAGGCCACAACTCGGTCAATCTCGACTGGCTCCATAACCTTCAGTACCAAAACGAGACGGTCGAAGCGTTTTACGAACTGATCAAAAATGATTTCTTCAGCGACGATATCAGCGTATTTTCTCCCAAAGGAAAATCCTTTACCCTCCCTCGCGGGGCGGTAGCGCTCGATTTTGCGTATGCGGTTCATACCGAGATCGGGGACAGTGCCGAGGGGTGTTTGATCAATAAAGAAAAAGCAAGCCTTCTGAGCGAATTACATAACGGCGACATCGTCAAAATCGATACGGCCTCCAAAGGTAAAAAAATCACCCGGTGCAGCTGGATCGATGCGGTCAAAACTTCACGGGCCAAAAGTGCGATGCGTGCAAACTGCAACCAACGAATCAAGAGCATCGATATCGAAAGCGGTACGAATATATTGATGCATATCTTCGGAGTGGACAAAGAACGGATTGATGAACTGTTTGCGATCACCCATCTCGAAGAGCAGCGTCACCGTATTCCCAGGGAACTGGACCTGCTCAAAGAGACGGTCAACCGTTTTTCGGCTGAGATAAGCGATACGAACCGTTTTAGCGTATTTTGGCCTCGAAACCGCTTCAAACTCAAGCCATTCGTTTTTGTAGCGACCGAGATGTTTTCAAACAGCAGCATCAGCGACGCGATGTTTGATTATTGTTGCCATCCGAAAACGGGGGATGAAATCGTTGCAATCGTACAAGACGGCAAGGCCCATGTCCACCACAAAATGTGTAAAAGCGCCATTGCGATGATTGAACAGAATCAGCCGATGATTTTTGTCCGATGGAAACAGCAGAATTTTTACCGTTACCACCTTATTATCAGTATGCAAAACGCCCACGGCGCTTTGGCCGATTTTTTGACTTATCTGGCCAAAATGGGTGCCGATATCAACAGTATCGAATTGGGGAAACAGAAGTCGGAACATACCCAGTATTGTGAAATGGAGTTTCAGACTCTGGAATCGGATATCAACCGTCTCCGTTCCAAACTTGATAAGAAAGGGAAAATCATTCAATTTTTTCGGACCGACGATGCGTACCGAAACCAAGGATAGACCATGATCAACGAAGCATTACGAGAAATCAGACGCGGCACAGCCGAAATCATCGATGAAGAGCGGATTCAGACGTTACTGAAACGCTATTTTGACAAGGGGGAGAATTATACGGTTAAAGCCGGATTCGACCCGACCGCACCGGACTTGCATTTAGGGCATACGGTTCTTTTGCAGAAATTGGCGACGTTTCAAAAATACGGTGCCCATATTCAGTTTCTCATCGGAGACTTTACCGCACAGATCGGTGATCCCACCGGTAAAAGCGAGACGCGAAAAAAACTTCTTCCGGCCCAAATTGCCGAAAATGCCGTGACGTATAAAGAGCAGGTATTCAAGATTCTTGACCCGGAAAAAACGAGCGTTGTTTTCAATGCCGACTGGATCAATCCTCTCGGAGCGGCCGGAATGTTGGAACTGACGACGACGTTCAACGTCGCACGGATGTTGGAACGGGACGATTTCGATAAACGTTATAAAAGCGGTATTTCTATTTCGATTAGTGAATTTTTGTATCCGCTGCTCCAGGGATTTGACAGCGTCCATCTCAAAAGCGACGTTGAAATCGGTGGAACGGATCAGAAATTCAATCTTTTGATGGGGCGACATCTCCAACGGGTCTATGAAATCGGTAAAGAGCAGGCCGTATTGATGATGCCGATTCTAGAAGGACTTGACGGTGTTCAGAAGATGTCAAAATCACTGGGGAACTACATTGCGGTCAAAGACGCTCCGGGCGAGATGTTCGGAAAACTCCTCAGCATCAGCGATGCGCTGATGTGGCGATACTATGAATTGCTCAGCACCAAAACCCTCTCCGAAATCGATGAATTGAAGGCCGGTGTCGAAAACGGAACTCTGCACCCTAAAAAAGTCAAAGAAGCTTTGGCGGTTGAAATCACGGCACGATTTCATACGCACGATGCGGCGATCGAAGCGCAGGCTGAATTTGAACGGGTCCATGCAAAGAGTGAAATTCCCTCGGAAATGGATGAATTTACGTTTGAAGGGCCGATCTGGATTGCCAAAGCCCTTGTCGATTGCGGCTTGACCTCCTCGACGTCACAGGCACGGCGTGATATTAAGCAAGGCTCTGTTAAAATCGATCAAGCTAAACTAAGTGATGAACAGCACCAGCTTGAAGGGGGCGAATACATCCTTCAGGTAGGTAAGCGAAAATTTGCACGATTAAAGGTGACCGCATGAGTTTTGAACCGCTAAAAATCGGCAAGTATACGGTTCGTATTCCGATTGTCCAGGGGGGTATGGGCGTTGGAATCAGTTGGGACCGCTTGGCCGGAACCGTATCCGCCGAAGGGGGACTTGGAGTTATCAGTTCCGTCGGAACAGGGTATTACGAGAATAAAGTTTATTCGGACAAACTCGTTGCCGGGAGACCGTTGGATGCGGAGAATTTTTATTCCAAAAAAGGGCTTGAAGCTATTATCAAAAATGCTCGAAAAATTTGCGGTGATGCGCCGTTGGCCGTCAACATTCTCTACGCCATCAACGATTACGGCCGTGTCGTCCATGATGCCTGCGAAGCGGGAGCCGATATTATTATTACGGGAGCCGGGTTGCCGACGAATATGCCCGAGTTTACCGCCGATTATCCGGACGTAGCGTTGGTGCCGATCGTCTCTTCGGCGAAAGCGCTCTCGATCATTTGCAAACGTTGGGAAAAACGCTATAACCGCCTTCCCGATGCCGTTGTCTTAGAAGGGCCGCTCAGCGGAGGACATCAGGGATTCACGTACGAGCAATGCTTTATGGATGAATATCAGCTTGAAAACCTGGTAGCTCCCGTCGTCGAGGAAGCAGCCAAATGGGGCGATATCCCCGTTATTGCCGCAGGCGGTATCTGGGATAAAAACGATATCGATGTAATGATGGCTCTGGGAGCAAGAGGTGTTCAGATGGGTACCCGTTTTATCGGAACCCATGAGTGCGATGCACACGAAAATTTCAAACAGGTTTTGATCGACGCGAAAGAAGAAGATATTACGCTGATGAAATCACCGGTGGGGTATCCGGCACGGGGTGTACGTACCAAACTTCGTGATTTGATCGACACCCGTACCGGGCCGTCAATCAAATGTATTTCCAATTGCGTTGCCCCGTGTAACCGTGGAGTCGAAGCCAAAGAAGTGGGATTTTGTATTGCCGATCGCTTGAGCGATGCGTATGCGGGAGATGTGGAACTCGGATTGTTTTTTTCCGGGAGTAACGGATACCGTATTGACAAGGTTATCTCTGTCAAAGAATTGATGGAAAAACTCACAAAAGGGGAGTAAGGTTTCCGTGCTGTTGCGTTTGATTGGTTGGCTGTTCACCGCTGCGATTCTGGCACATGGATCGGATGAAAATCCTAGACTTGACGCGGCACTGAAAGCGTTAGAGAGTAATGATGAAATCGATCAGTACCGCGGATATAACGAATGCAAAACCTTATATCTTCGTGCCAATCTTGAAAAAGATTCTGCATTGTCACGGCGCTCTTTGGAATGTCTCGTCAATGGGGGAAAAAAGCTCGGAATCGACGTTACCCGATACGAAGAGACACTCAAAAAAAGCGGGGAAATCTCCGGTGTTGCTCCGTCCAACGCGGGTGTTGAAGCGTCCAAATCAGTAGCCGAACCGGCAATCGCCTCATCATCGCCCGCACCCCTTAAATCCGCACCGGTATTGATCCAGAAAGTGGCACCGCCCGAAGCCGTCCGAGTGTTGAAAAACGAACCGCTCCGAAAGAATGAAGAGATCGGTATGGAACGCCGTCATAAGCTGGTTGAAGCAGGGTGGAAAGATGCAGGGCTTGAACTCACCTTTGATACTCCGGTACAATCGGGTGAAATCCGTATGTCGAAAATTCTTGAACCTGATAAAGAGCGTTACCGCTACATCGTCGATATTGAATCAGGGCTCTTTTTCAAGAGTCAGACACTGGAGCATAAAAGCATCAATCGGATTCAGATGTCACAGTTTAATGCCAAAACGCTTCGTCTGGTCTTTGAACACAATCGTCCGATCAGCGTTAAACCTTCCGCACGTGGAAACGGGGTATACATCGATTTGAATCTTGAACCCCCAAAACCTACTTCTCCTTTGGCGACGCCTCAGCATGAACCTGTCGTACAAGAACCTCCGTTGGTTGCCGCATTGCCCCCTTTGGTCAACGTTACTCCACGTGATCGCAGTAAAAAAGTGATCGTCATCGATCCGGGCCATGGAGGAAAAGACAGTGGAGCGGCAGGGAATTCCCGTCTTGAAAAAGATATTGTTTTGCAAATCGCCTCAAAACTGTCCGATCGGCTAAAAGCAATGGGATATACGGTTTTCATGACGCGTAGCAACGATACATTCATCGAGCTGAAAGACCGTACAAAATACGCTAACGACAAAGAGGCCGATCTGTTCATTTCGGTACATGCGAACTCGATTCCAAAGACAACCGATCCAGGCAGTGCCCAGGGGATAGAAACCTATTTTCTCTCTCCGACGCGTAGCGAGCGTGCGATGAGGGTTGCCGCCGTCGAAAACTCCGAAAACATGAGCGAAATGGGGCAATACGGAAAACTCAGTTTTCTAAGTTTTTTGAATACGGAAAAGATTATCGCTTCAAACAAATTGGGAATCGACTTGCAAAAAGGGATGATCGGCAATCTCAAAAAACAGTTTCCGAACGTACGGGACAACGGCGTCCGCGAAGCACCGTTTTGGGTTTTGGTCGGAGCGCAGATGCCTGCAGTTTTGGTCGAAGTCGGTTATATCAGTCATCCGGATGAATCCGCACGAATCGCGGACGATCGGTATCAGAAATGGATGGTCGAAGGATTGGTTGAAGGTGTCAGCCGTTATTTTACCAATAACGGTTGATATCCGTGAATTACTATCCTTTTTTGGATAAGGCATGATATAATCTTTAGATGATACGCTTATCGTTCTTTTTTATCTTACTTTTCTCTACTCTCTACAGTGATGGTCGCATTAATTATCTTCGTGATATCAAACCGGTTCTTGAACGCCGTTGTACCGTATGCCATTCGTGTTATAACTCCCCGTGCCAGTTGAAATTGGATTCCTACGAAGGAGTTGACCGCGGTGGAACGAAGCAGGTCGTCTATCTGGGGACCCGGCTTGAGACGCAAGAGCCGACCCGTTTGTTTATCGATGCGCAAACGACGGCGCAGTGGCGGCAAAAAAAGTTTTTTGGCGTAACGGGACCGATGTCTGATCGAAATATATCCATTATGGGGCGTTTGCTCGATCTTAAGCAGATGTATCCCCAAGCAAAAGGGGAATACCGTCCCGAAGCGGACGATCTTATGTGTGCGGAAAACGTCCGTGAAATCGAACGGTATATCGATAAACATCCAAACGGGGGGATGCCTTTCGGGTTTCCTGCGCTGAACCGGCAAGAACATCGATTATTGATGCAATGGTTGGCTGAAGGGGCGCATGGACCGGAACCCAAAGAACAGGAACGGTTGACTTCTCCTTCGGTAAAGGCTGCGGTTCAAATCGAAGAGTGGGAACGCTTTTTGAACCGTAACGATCCCAAATTCATTATGACGGCCCGTTATCTTTACGATCATCTTTTTTTAGCCCATATCCATTTCGAAGGGACGCCGGAACGGGAATTTTACGAAATCGTCCGTTCCAAAACTTCCTCCCCAAAACCGATAGAAATCATACCGACGGTACGCCCTTACGATGACCCTGGCGTTGAGAGAGTGTATTACCGTTTCCGGAAAATCCATTCAACGATCGTTCACAAGACGCATATGATATTTCCGATGAGCCATAACTCCCTCAATCGGATTCGGGACCTTTTTATAACGACGAAATGGCTTGAAAAGCCCAATATTGTCCCTTACGGAACGTTTTCCGGTGCCAATCCGTTTTTAATGTACGCACAGATACCGCCTAAGGTACGATATCAGTTTATGCTTGATCATTCGCACTATATCGTCGATACGTTTATCCGGGGACCGGTGTGCAAGGGACAGATCGCTCTAAACGTCATCGAAGATCATTTTTGGGTTTTTTTCCTGAACCCGGATTTTGATTTGAGCGTCCGCTATCCGGGCTTTTTGTTAAGTGAACACGATAATCTGCGTTTGCCGACGGAAAAAGGGAGTGGAGGACAGATATGGAATGCATTTAGCGACGAATACCGCGACCGGTACGCCGCATTCTACAAAGATAAAATCCGTTTTTACTCCCGGGAATATCCCGAAGGATTGCCGATAGAGGCAATCTGGAAAGGAGAAACCTCCGAGGATACTCCGGCTTTGAGCGTATACCGTCATTTCGACAGCGCGTCCGTGCATGCCGGAGTGCTCGGAGATCTTCCTAAAACCCTTTGGGTGATCGATTACCCCCAGTTTGAACGGATTTATTATGCTTTGGTCGCCGGTTTCGATGTGTTCGGAAACGTTACGCATCAGACCAATGTACGCCGTTATATGGATTATCTAAGAATGGAAGGGGAGATGAATTTTTTGCAGTTTCTCCCGATGGAGTCCCGATATCCCATTTTGCAATCGTGGTATATCGGCGATGAGATCAAACATGTCCGTTTCAAAGAGATCGGTAACGTTTTGCCGACGAAAATCACGTACATGAGTGCCGATCCCAAACGTGAATTGGTTGAACAGCTTGTCGAACGCCATTTTCCCAAAAAAATCGGTATTACGTTCGATGCGCTTAATTACTTTAAAGCCGGAGAATCGATTCCGACTCCGCCAAAGCGGTACGAGAATGCTGCCGATATGCTTCAGGGATTACGTTCGCTGCATGCCCCCGGTACGGCTTTCATACGTCAGTTTAACGAATACGGAGTCGATGTCCTGATGTTGCGCGTACATAATCTTCCCAACGGCGAGAACGCTTATTTTTCAATCGTTATCAACCGCTGGCATGATAACGTCAATGCGTTGTTTCTGGAACGGATTCGATTGAATCCGGCCAAAGACACGATGGAATTTTTCATCAGATCGGTCGGTTCCTATCCAAATTATTTTTTTGATATCGATTTTTCCGAATTCGGAGATTTTGTCGAGTTGATGAATAGTTACGACGGATCGCAACGGTATCGCGAACAGATACTTCGCTATGGCATTAACCGATCGGATGAACGTTTTTGGCCATTGTATGACGATTTCCAGTCCCATTTTGACCAAAACGAACCGATGGAATCGGGACTGTACGATTTAAACCGATACTATTATCGTGCTTTGTGAGAGATGATTTGAAGGGAAAGATCGCTTTTTAGAACTGTTCCGAAGTATAATAACTCGAATTAACATTAAATAAAGGGAAGCCATGAAAAAGGCAATATGGATCGGAATGGTCCTTGGATGTTTTAGCATGCAGGCTGCAGGTGCCGATTACAGTATCGGATTGAGTGGGTCGGATGGGAGAATTGACGGGTTTTCTTTCTCGATAGGAGAATACTATCAAGTACCCTACAGTCAGGTTAGGGTGATTGAACGTTCGGTTCCACGCGAAGAGATGAGTGTCGTTTACTATTTGGCCCATTATTCACACCGAGATCCCCGTCACATTATAGGATTGCGCCAAAGAGGGCTTGGTTGGTGGGATATCAGTGTCCATCTTGGGCTTAACCCTTATGCCTTGTTTGCTCTGCAAAGCGGTATGAACCCATATCCCCCTTATGGCGTAGCAAACGGACATACCAAGCGTCATCTGTACGATCGGGAAGTGATTGACGTGGTGAATACCCGATTCCTCTCCGACTATTACCGTGTCAATGCCGATGAGATCATACGACGAAGACAAAGCGGAGAACGTTTTATGAATATCGACGATTATTACCGTTCACAGCGTCATGTAGAACAGCATTATCGCGAATCCGCTCCCGAACAATGGAGAGGAGATAGAAATGATCGTCAAGACGAGCATTGGAATAGAGGACACGGTAATTCAGACCGCTCCGGGCACGGTAACAGTGATCATCGTCGGAATGATCGGTAGAAGAGTTCCTTTTTATCTATTTTCAGAAAAGATAGCCGGGACAAGGCTTCCCCGGTTTATTTGGTAAATTTTGATGATTGTAAAAAAAAAGATTCGTTTCTGTCTGAATAAAACTGAACTGCTGACACGAATGGGCACAGTTTGGGCACAGTAAAATTTTTGAACTCTGGAAGTACCGTATTTGGGGGAGTTTAAAGGTGGGTGGCCAGAGAGGGATTCGAAAAAAGCTTACCCCTTTGATGCTGCAACCGAGGTATAAGCTTATCCGGTTTCGCTCATCGTTCCGACAATGTTGATCGCGTGCAGCGGGTCGCGAACGACGTTTATCAGACTCAATCAAGACTATTCGGGAGCCGATCAGACAATAACGATTTGGTTGTTCATCCTCCTCGACTCAAGAGCAAAAAAACAAAAATCAAACTTTCTTTTATCTCAATTATCGTGTATGGCCGAAATAATACATATTTTGTTGAGGGTGCGCGCGAGCACGTTCACGGGCTCCACGATTGTAAAATCGTGGGAAGGGATCGCGCGCAGCGCGAACCCTCTTGTCAACTTATCAAAAATTTTCAGACATTTCCAATAAATTCTGATATACAAACTTCTTTAAAAGTATTGACTTCTCGATGTTTTGTAGCTATTATCGTATGTGTAAACGTATGTGTAAACGAAAGGGGGATTATGTCGAATTCTGAAAGATTAGATAGATACATAAAAAACAAAAAAAGAATGGGTCAAAAAAGAGTTTCTTTTTTTGTCGAAGAAAAAGTTTGGAAGTTTTTCAAAAAGAATGCTTCTTCAAAAGATATGTCAATAAATGACTATTTAAAGCATTTATTGAATTTTAAATAGGAGAATTTTATGGACGAAATAAATATTGATCAAGATCTGATCACAAAAAAGCTCCAGGGATTGGATAGATTGCTTTCAGGCTTAAATGCTTATGGATCATTAGAACTTGGTGACTATAATTTGATTATAGATTATTTGCGTGGTGCATTTAACTATGCTCCAGTTGATGAATAAGGAGGGGTATTTTAAAATGAATAAAAAGAATCAATCCACAAAAAAGAATTATAAGCCTGCTTCTTTCAATGATAAGAATGCGTTTATTGTTCACAGAGATTTTACTGGTGTTCTCGTTTCTTCTAAATATAATCTTCCGTCGTCTGCGATTCTTGCTTCTGCTTTATTGGAACAGAAGAAAAAATAAATTTTGCACCGGCGGGTCCCGGGTGCCGGTGCATTAAAAGGGGTTCCTGTGATTTCAAAATACATGATAATCTTTTCGTGTTGATAGACTGTAATCCGGAGGGTAGCTACTCCCTCCGTTTTTGACTAATGTAGAGCGGGTGTGATCACCATCAGCAATAGAAAGATTACAGATATTTTGAAGTGCACAATGTGCCTTTGGATGAAATCCCGCCCACCCCTACCTTGCCAAAAAAAAGGCAAAAAAAAAGGGGGATAACCAAAAAGGCTATCACCCCATTCATCTATCCGCTAGCTACACGGAAAGCATATTGTGTCTTCAAAACAGAGAAATTATAACAGATTATTAGATAAAATGAAAATTAAGGTTAAAATACTTAGTGAATTTGGATGTAAAAAAGCTCTGAAAGTGCCTAAAATAGGGGGTTTGTGGCGGACAGAGAGGGATTCGAACCCTCGGTACCGTTGCCAGTACGTCTCCTTAGCAGGGAGGTGGTTTCAGCCAACTCACCCATCTGTCCATTATTGAGAGGGCGTAATTATACGCATCTATAGATAACATGCACCTTAAATAGGTGCAGATATTGATCAAATAGCCGGAGAAGTTTCCGGTGTAGAGATGATTTGATCAAGAAGAGACTGTAATTGCGTTGCCAACGGAGTATTTGTTACTTCAGCTTCAGCAATTTTTTCTTTGAGTTTGACGATGAGGTCGATTTTTTCGACAAATTTCATGGTGACTCCTGCAATATGATATTAAAATCTTTATAGCAAGGAGTGTTCCAAAATCTATTTAGAGGGTAGGTAACATTTGAAGTTCGGTTCGAATGGCGTAGGAGGTATCACGGATACGGTTGATACGTTCATAGCCGATACTCTTGTAAGAGTCATCCGTTGAAAGGAAATAGTTTCGATGATTATCAATGTAGTCTAAAAGAGGTTTTTCAATACTGCCATCAAGGTAGAGTTCGGTAATGATAGTTTTGATTTTATCCGACTCGGCGATATAAGATTGTTTGGTCTCTTCGGATGGATTTTTGGCAAAATTCTTATAGAGTTTATCCAGGTTTTTTGCACTGGTTTTAAGTTCAAACAAACCGATTTGTTCCAATGAATTATCAAAAGTCTTTGTTTGCGTTGAGACCAGATTATCGTATTGATTAAGTTTTCCCAAATGGGGTTTGATCTCTTTGGAGAGGACTTGAGTGTCTTTTTCGTAGTTTGCCAGAAGAGATTCCAACGTTTCGGTGGAAAGATGCTTCTCCTGATAAGGTTTTAGCTGTTGTTCAAGCGAATCGATAGATGAATTGAGAAGAGTCAGTGAACGTTCGTCACCGTGACGAAGAATCTGACGTAAATTGCTTTCACTTTGTGAAAACGTTGTCGTTGTGTTGATAGGTGTGGGCGTGCCGACACGGCCGGTCGTATCGGTAGCGTAATAGCCAAGCCAGGCTAAGCCAGCCGATGCCAGTAAACCGACCGGAGCAAAAAGTAAAAGTTTTTTCATTGTTTATTAGCCTTCCAATTTTTTTGGAAGTCTAGTCGATGCACGTTACTGACTGATTACGGTTTAATTATAATATTTCAAGAATTTTTTCGACAATTTCAGCAGGATTTTGCGCTTTATAGATAGGGCGTCCGACAACGATAAAATCAACTTTTTCTTTTTTGGCAAATTCGGTCGTCGCAACGCGTTCCTGATCGCCGGCATCTTCACCAAACGGCCGAATCCCCGGAGTTAGGGTTATGAAGTGTTCGGAAGTCAGTGTTTTGATGGATGCGCTTTCATAGGCACTGCAGACGACACCATCTAGTCCGGCATCGTGGGCATCCTGTGCAAATTGGTCGGCTTTGGCAGCGATTTGACGTTCGTAAACATGGGTGAATTCATCGTCGTCAAACGATGTAAGTGCCGTGACGGCAAGGACGAGTGGGCGATTTTCATAGGGTTCAAGGCGTTTCATTACTTCACGCATGGCTTTTCGACCGGCAGAAGCATGAACGTTGAACATATCGACGCCGAGCCCCATGATCGATTCGGCTGCATCTGCCATTGTGTTGGGGATATCGTAGAGCTTGAGGTCAAGAAAAATTTTAAAATCGGGATTGATCATCTTGATGGCATCGATAAAAGCTTTTCCATCTCGAATGTACGAACGCAAACCTACTTTTAGCCAAACCGGATAAGCCTTTATTTTTTCGATAAGTTCCAGATTTTCTTCCATTGAGGGAAGATCGAGTGCGATACATAATTGCATAAGAAAGCCCTTGATAAATAGTTTTGGCAGTATAACGAAGGTAATGTTTGAAAGCGTTGAGATGTTTCGTATCGCTGTTAAAAAGCTTAAAAATAAACGGCAAAAATTATATGTTAATTGTTCGTTGAGGAAAAACTTTTACAATGGTCACAGTTATCATACCAATAAAGGATCGACAATGAAAAATAGAATTATCGCCGGAGTGTTGACAGGATTGTTTATAAGTGTTATGCCGGTAAGTGCGGCAATGTATAAAGTAGACCCCTCACACACGACGGTAGGTTTTAAAATCAAACACATGATGATTAGTACTGTGACCGGAAAATTCAGCAATTTTAATGGTAGCTATGATCTGGATAAAGGTCAATTCAAAATGTTTAAAGGCGAAGTCAAATCGGCTTCCATTGACACAGGTATCCAAAAACGTGATGACCATTTGCGCAGTGCCGATTTTTTTGATGTGGCAAAATATCCCGATATCACGTTTAAGATGACCAGTGCTACGAAGGATAAAATGACGGGCGATCTAACGATGCATGGGATTACCAAAAAAGTCACTCTTGATATCGATATGGGTGGTGTTGTCGAAGATCCGTGGGGGAACATGCGTTCAGGATTTGTCCTGAGCGGAACCGTCAATCGTAAAGATTTCGGATTGAATTGGAATAAAGCGATCGAAGCGGGTGGCGTAGTCGTCGGTGACGATGTCAAACTTGTCGTGGAAGTTGAAGGGATTGAAGAGTAATTTTAAAAAACGCTAATGTAACCGTCCCGTTTGGGACGGAAAGCGTTTAAATCGCGTAATGAGAGTCCTCTATGGGTTCCCCAGATAAAAAGAGAAGTGCATTTATGCATTTTGCCGTAATCCCGTAAATAATCAATCATCTCGCTGCATAAATGTTCATCCCCTTCCCGAGCAATAAAATCATCCAGTACTAAATGGCGTCCGATCTCGAGATTTTCACGAATCGCTACACCGGCATAAATAGATAATTCTCCGCGCTGAAAGGCACCAATCGGACGATAATTTTGGGGAGACTGAGAAGATATAAAGGTTTTAAACTGCTCAAAACTTGTTTCAAACCTTAATTTACTTAATAGAAAATACCCCTCTTCCCATTCGGAAGGGGAGAGCTCACGGATTTGCACTTAATGTCCGAGAGCGGAAAGCTGGGCATCGATTTTGGAGATTTTGTCTTGTGCGTCGGCAAGTCCGGCGCGGTTGGTAGCGATAACCGCTTCCGGAGCGTTGGCGACAAATCGCTCATTTGAAAGCATATTGGAAAGTTTATCGGCCTCTTTTTGAAGTTTCTCTCGCTGTTTGCCAAGTCGTTCGATGATCGGGGTAAGATCGATCGTTTCGGTAGGGAGATAGACTTCGACCCGTTCGCCGATGTCGCTGACGGCATTGTCAATTTTGGAATCAGTAAAGCGTATGGTATCGACTTTTGCAAGACGGGTAATGAATGGAGTCATTGTTTGTTGATCTCCGCTGCATTTCACGTAGGCAAGATCAATTTTCTGATTGCCGAGATCGATCAGTGTTTTTGCACGGCGGATCGTGACAATGGCATCCATGATATTGGTAAATTCCTGCTCAATCATCTCGTCCGTTTGTGTATTTTCAGGGTAAGACATTACCATGATTGATTCGCCATTTTCGAGGGTTGTTCCTGAGAGCTCATGATAGAGGTACTCGGTGATAAACGGCATAAACGGGTGGAGCAGTTTCATAGACTCTTTAAAAATACTGCCAAGTTCGGCGATACTTTCTTTGCTGGCTTTGGAAAGTTCGATTCCCCAGTCGCAGAATTCGTTCCACATAAAACGGTACAGTGCGGTTGCCGCATCATTGAAACGGTATTCTTCGATGAATGAACGGGTTTCTGCCGTAGCTTGACGGAAGCGGCTAAGAATATAGCGTCCAAGAGGTGTCGATATCTCCTGATCGTTTAAATCTTTGAAGATAGAAACATTCATTTGTAAAAAACGTGCTGCATTGAAAAGTTTGTTGGTAAAGTTGCGGCTTTGCTCAAGTTTATCGGTACTCAGACGGATGTCACGCCCCTGAACGGCAAGCACGGCAAGGGTAAAACGCAGCGCATCGGCACTGTATTTTTCGACCATATCGAGCGGATCAATGACGTTTCCTCTGGATTTCGACATTTTCTGCCCGTTCTCATCACGTACCAATGCATGGAGATAGATATGGTTGAACGGTAATTGTCCGGTAAAACTCTCGCCCATCATCATCATACGGGCGACCCAGAAGAAAAGGATGTCAAATCCGGTGATCATCAGGGTATTCGGATAAAAACGGTTCATGTCCCCGTCTTTATAACGATCCCCCAAACCAATTTCCCCATTACCCCAACCCAGTGTGGAAAACGGCCAAAGTGCTGAGCTAAACCACGTATCCAGTACGTCAGGGTCTTGAGTGAACGAAGTACTTGAACAGTGAGGGCATGACGATGGTTCATCGTCCAGATTCGCCCATTCGTGATCGCAATCGTTACAATAAAATACCGGGATCCGGTGTCCCCACCACAGCTGACGGGATATACACCAATCGCGCAGATCGTTCATCCATGCGTTATAGCTGTTGATCCAGTGGGGAGGAAAAAACTGTGCCAACCCTTCATTCGTTTTGTCGATGGAACCTTTTGCGACCTCTTTTCGGACAAACCATTGTTTTGAGATATAAGGTTCGACAATGTTTTTACAACGGTAGCAATGTCCGACCTGATGGGTGTGCTCTTCGATTTTTTCAATGAAGCCCTCGTCCTGAAGCCGCCCTACAATGATCTTACGCGCTTCAAGACGTTCCAAACCGGCAAATTCTCCGGCATGATGGTTTAAAATTCCTTTTTCATCAAAAACCGTCAGGAACTCAAGATCGTGACGTTTACCTACTTCATAGTCGTTGGTGTCGTGAGCCGGAGTGACTTTGACGACGCCGGTCCCGAATTCGCGGTCGACGTGGCTGTCGGCAATGATTTTGATCTCCCGGTTGATCAAAGGAAGTGTAATACTTTTGCCGATCAGATGGAGATAGCGTTCGTCTTCGGGATGAACCATAACGGCGGTATCACCGAAATAGGTCTCCGGTCGTGTCGTTGCTACGATGATATGACCGCTTCCGTCGGAAAACGGATAACGGATATGGTAAAAATGGCCTTTGTGCTCTTCGTGTTCAACTTCGATGTCGCTGAGCGCACCGTCATGGGTACACCAGTTAACCATATAGTTGCCGCGCACAATTAGATTCTGATTATAAAGATGAACAAACGCCTCTTTGACAGAGCGTTTTAACCCCTCGTCCATGGTAAAGCGTTCCCGGCTCCATGCCGGAGAGACTCCCAGCTTACGCATCTGTCCAACGATGGTTCCACCGCTGTGTTCTTTCCATTTCCAGACTCTTTCCAAAAAGGCATCACGCCCGAGCTCTTCTTTGGTCTTTCCTTCAGCCAACAGCTGCTTTTCGACGACGTTTTGGGTGGCGATACCGGCATGGTCTGTTCCCGGTTGCCATAGGGTAGTAAAACCGTCCATCCGCTTGAAACGCGTGATGATGTCGATTAGAGTATGATTGAGCGCATGACCGATGTGAAGTGATCCCGTAACGTTGGGAGGAGGGAGCATAATCGAGAAAAATTTATCGGCTTTTTGAATCGATGCATTTCCTTCGGTTTCAAAATAACCGCGGCTTTCCCAAATCGGATAATACGTTTGTTCGATATTTTTAGGATCATAATGGGTAGTGGACATTAGCAGGGCCTTAAAGTGGAGAAAATATCGCGAATTATACCAAAACAATCTCTGAACTAAATCACATGGCCTGAAACAGGAACTTTCAATACAAGTAACTATACCTATTGGTTTATCGGCGGAGCCTGATCAAGATAGAAATATCGTAATGATTATTCCTAATATTTTATGGAGTACAAACAAATTTCCAAATTTTTTTAAAAATGAGAAAAAATAATAGGAACGTTATTTGCTTTTGGTATACTACATAAAATGCCAACATGAAAAGCCATAAGGAGAATTCGAATGCAGTATACGGTTAAGTCGCCAATTTTAGGTTTTGAGCAAGTTGAATGTGTTGAGTTGAAAGCGATTGATGATCTGTTTTCAACCCTGGTCGATTGTAATGGTGGTACGATGGCGTTTACAGTCGTTAATCCGTATCTGCTTCGTGAGTATTCTTTTGATGTTTCATCAGAGCTTCAAGAATTGTTAGGAATAAATGAAAATTCAAAAGTGCTTGTATATAATGTCGCCGTTATTCAAAACCCGCTTAGCGAATCGTGCATAAATTTTCTTGCTCCGTTGATTTTCAATGAAGACAACGCTACTATGGCTCAGGCGGTGCTCGATTCGGCTGCCCATCCTGAATTGGGAATTGCCGAACCAATCAGCAAATTTCTAGCATAATTTCTCCAGTAATGGGGAACTCGAAGGACCCCATTGCCTCTTTCTCGTCTCAATTCACAGCAATATACCGCTGCAACGGCTCCGTATGGACATAATCTTATTATTGCTTCCGCCGGAACCGGAAAAACGTCGACCATAGTCGGTCGAATAGCCTATCTCCTTTCCCAGAATATCAAACCTGAAGAGATTTTGCTCTTAACCTTTACCAATAAAGCGGCACAAGAGATGGTTGAACGGGTCGCCTCGTTTTTTGGGCGTGATATTGCATCCAAAATCGATGCAGGTACGTTTCATGCCGTCAGTTACCGTTGGCTAAAACGTAAAGATGGCAAAGTGGTTCTCAAACAGCAACGGGAGCTCAAGACTTTATTTCGGAGCGTATACGAAAAAAGGACTTTTAGTCATCTTGATTGTGCGACTCCGGCTTATGGGGCAAATTATCTTTACGATGTTTATTCGTTTTATCAAAATACGGAGCTCACGGCATCGTTTGAAGAGTGGATTCTAACGCGGCAGGATGAACATGCTGTGTACGCGCCGATCTATGCCGATATAGTAGATGAGTTCGAAGCACTTAAGCAAGAATATGGGTTTGTAAACTTTAACGACCTTTTGCTTCAGATGAGAATTTTAGCGATGCAAAGCGATTTGGGGTATCAAGAGGTACTTGTCGACGAATACCAAGATACCAATGCACTTCAAGGTACTCTTTTGGATGCGATGAAACCCCCTTCCTTATTTTGTGTAGGTGATTATGACCAAAGTATTTATGCGTTTAATGGTGCCGATATTTCGATTATCGGATCTTTTAGCAAAAACTATCCGGATGCCAAAGTTTATACTTTAAATAAAAACTATCGTTCAACGGTTCCTATTTTATCGTTGGCTAATACCGTCATTTCGTACAATGAACGGATTTATCCCAAAGCGTTGGAAGTCACCCGGACTGAAGAAGCGCATAACCCGACATTGCTAATTTATGATGAATTGTTTGATCAATATCATGGAATCGCCCATTTGATCGAGGAATCGTGTGTGGCCAGAGAGGAAATTGCGGTTATTTTTCGAAACAACGCGTCTGCGGACGGAATCGAAGCTGCATTGCGCGAGTTGGGAATACCTTGCCGACGACGCGGAGGAATAAGCTTTTTCGATTCGAAAGAGGTAAAGGCATTATTGGATATTTACACCCTTTTGGTCAACGAATCGGATATGATGGCTTTTATCCATTTATTCGACTACGCCAAAGGGATCGGCAGCGCTGTGGCCAAAGAACTTTTTGTTGCCTTACAGAAATTGGGGCATGGCTCATTTCTCCGAGGACTTTTTGTACCGGATACGGCAATCAGCAACCCATTTGAAAAACGCAAGACGAACCATCAATTGGGATTATTTGACGATTTCTCGGAACTTGGAAGCGCAGGACGATTTGCCAAGTTGGGATTGGACCCCAATTTTATGGGAAATCCAATTCTCAAACATGCAAAATTAAGCAAAGATTCGGCAACATTTTTACATGATCTGTTTGTTCTTTTCCGGCAGTTGAAAGATGTTTCCGAACCGAAAGATGCGGTAAAAAGAATTGCTACATCAGGATTGTTTGCCCATGTTGTTGAACACCTATCCCATAAACGCGCAATGACGGAGAACGGTTCGGTTGACGAGAGGGCCAAACAAGAGGCAAAGGAAAGGATACAACGAAAAGGGGCATTGCTGGTCGAACTGTCCCGTCCGTATAAAGATCATGAACGCTTTTTGAATGCGATGGTTTTAGGCTCTCAGGATCTGACGCAGGGAGAAGGGGTTCATCTGTTGAGTATCCATGCGTCCAAAGGGTTGGAGTATAAGGAAGTGTACGTAATCGATTTAATGGACGGCCGATTTCCGAACCGAAAACTTATGAGTCGAAGCGGAAGTATCGATGAAGAGAGACGGCTTTTTTACGTTGCAGTGACTCGGGCAAAAGACCGTTTATTTTTGAGTTATGCAAAATTTGACAAAATTAAAAGTACCAACTTCGTCCCTTCTCAATTTTTGTACGAAGCAGGCCTAATTCCTAAAGATGAAACCTATGCTGCGCTCGTTTTAAACAAGAAGGATCTTAGTGACGGTTCATGACCGCATTTCCAAGATCCCACATTGGCATAAAGATACCTAAAGCTAGCAAAATTACCATCGATGCCATGAGAAAGAGCATTATTGGCTCAATAGCGTCGGAAAGTCCATCGATAATAGCGTCAAATTTCATTTTATAGTATTCCATAACTTTCTGGAGCATGGCATCTAGTTGCCCTCCCGATTCTCCGGCTGTAATCATTTGAATAACCATGTTTTCAAATAGTTTAGTTTCCGCCAAACCGGCGTGTAATGAACTTCCTTTTTCAACAGCTGAACGAACGCTGAGTAATCGTTCCTGCAGAGGAAGCGTATCGATCATAGCAATTGAGGTTTCTAGCGCTTCAGCAATTGGAATCCCCGCTCGTACTAATTCCGAAAAAACGAGAGTAAAACGGTTTAATGTTGCAAATTTGATGATATTTTTAATGAGATATGTTTTCAATAATAAAACATGCCATTTGTATCGTATATTCCGGTAATTGCCAATAATATAACGTAGTACCATAAATGAAACGATCATGCTAAATAGTATGTAAGGTCCATAGGTATTAAAAGCATGTTCCAGAAAAAGTAATACTTTTGTTGGAAGAGGAAGTTCTGCATGAAATTTTTCGAACATTGTTTTGAATTTTGGGACGACGTAAGAAATGAGAATTGTAAAAGCTACTGCCATTGCTATCATGACATTCCGTGGATACGCCATAGCTTTCTTAAATTTGATAATATTTCGTCGTATCTCCTCAAGCATATCGGCAAGTTTATGGAGAGCTTCGGCCATATTCCCGGTTTTTTCACCAAGTTCGATCATTGCCAGGGTCAAATTTCCTAGTTCGAATGCAAATTTATTGGCCGATTGAGATAAGGCATAACCGGCATTGATATCATCACCCATCGTATTCATCACAATTTGCAGTGTTTTATCCGAGGTTGCTTCCGCAATCTCTTTAAGTGAATCCCGGATAGAAATCCCGGCATTTGTCATAACGGCTAATTGTCGTATTGCTGCAATTAATGAATCCTGTTTAAGCTTTTTTTTCTTAACATTGGAAAAAAGATTTTCTTTGAATTGCCGCAGCTGATCTTCAAGGGGTGGAGAAGCTTCAACAACACGTATAGTCATCCCTGAAAATTTGATTTTTGCAAGGTAATGAGCTTCTTTTTTATTTTCAGCGTAAAATCCTTGTTCGGTTTTTTTTCCTTTGACGAGAACCGTCGCAACGAAATATTTCATCCTTTCGCCACCCTTAAAATTTCATCAAGTGTTGTAATTCCTTGAACAGCCTTTGCCATACCATTTTCAAACATCCCTACAAATCCTTGTTGCTTGGCCTCTTTGAACATCTCTTCTTTTGAGGCACCACGGGCAATCATACTTGCAACTTCTTCGGTAATAGGTAACACTTCACAAATCATTTCTCGTCCCATGTATCCGCTTCCATTACATTCTTTACAACCTTTACCTTCATAGAAAACAGTATGGGGTGGTATGAAAGCACTGTATTCATGTAATAGATGTTGAGGAATATCACTTTCTTTTTTACAATGTTTACAGATTCTTCGTACAAGTCGCTGCGCCTGGACGGCAACCAGGGCACCGCTGATGAGGTAGGGTTCAATTCCCATATCGGACATTCGGGGAATAGCACTGATAGCATCGTTGGTATGCAGTGTCGAAATAACAAGGTGCCCTGTCAAGGCCGCTTTGATGGCAATTTCAAGTGTTTCATGATCCCGAATTTCCCCGATCATGATTTTATCCGGGTCTTGACGCAGAATTGAGCGAAGGGCGTCGGCAAAAGAGAGTCCAACTTTCGGATTAACTTGGACTTGCTGGATGAGGTTCATCCGGTATTCAACCGGATCTTCAACGGTAATGACTTTGTCTTCAACGTTACGAAGCTCATTTAGTGCACCATAAAGTGTTGTTGTTTTACCGCTTCCCGTCGGGCCGGTTACCAGAATAATACCAAAAGGGTTTTTCAGCGCTTTGATCAGTTTTTGATAATTGATAGAATCCATTCCGGAGTCTTCGAGCCGTACCAAGGCTTTGGCTTTATCCAAAACCCGCATAACGATCGATTCACCGTAGATAATAGGCAAGGTAGAGAGACGAAAATCGTATTCAGCATCCATGACGACGGCTGAAAAACGACCGTCTTGAGGTTTTCGTCGCTCGGCAATGTCAAGATTGGCAAGAAGTTTGATCCGTGATGCAAGAGGCGGGTAGATATCCCGGTCAAAAATGAAAATTTCAGCCAGTTTCCCATCAATTCGTCCACGGACTACACAGTTTTTTTCGGTCGGTTCAATATGGATGTCACTGGCACGCCCTTTGATACAAGCTTTTAAAATAACATCAATAAGCTGTAAAATCGAAGAAGCTTCCTGTTGCTCTTCCAGTGTTCCAATATTGCGAAGCTCATTACGAATATTGGTAACTAACTCTTTAACACTATCTTTTAGTTCGATTTTGAATAGATATGCTTGAATCTGTTTTTCAGTCGCAACGGCTATTTTAAGTGATTTTCTTGGAAAAAGGCGTTGAATGGATTCCTGCGCTTCAATATTTAATGGATCAGAAAATGCGACTAATACATACATATCATCTTGAGAAATGGGTAATGCAGTATTTTTTTTCAGCTGTAACGTCGGTATTTTTTCTACAAGCCGATAGTCCATATCTATTGAATCAAGATCGAGGAATGGAACTTCCAATACTTCTGCCAAATACATTAATACGGAAGTCTCATCGATAAAGTGATAATTTTTGATTATTGAAAGTTCATATCGTCCAAGACGTATTTGTTCGACGATAAAACGTTTGATAAAATTGACCGATACGGCCCCTACCTTGCTTAGGGTTTCAAGAACGGTATCATCTTGCACCCCACGCGAAGTCAACCGATCAATTTGTTGTTGAGTGATATGGCGTTTTTCGAGTAAGTCTTGCGTAATCCGATCCATATCACTTTCCTTTATTCAAAACACATGGTGAGCTGTTAGTATTTTATCGTAATATTCATCTATCGCGAGTAATTTACGGTTGTTGGTCTCGATTGGATAAAGTTTGAAAGAACTGTGCGGATCATCGGGGTCTTGATAGAACTTCGTCATCGGATTAATCGCGGGGGACTCTATATACAGGTTAAAGACTTTTGACAGTAAGTGAGAACTTTTAGGCAGCTTTAAAAACGATATAGGTTTATGATCATAAAGTGCTTGCATCAAAAGATTCTTTTGTAGTAAAAGGAGAGAAAAATAAGCGTTGTTTGCACGTGCTTCCGATGAGTTATTCAGAAACGGTAAAACTTCGCTCAAAAGATCAAAGCGATCGGCTTTTAAACAAGAGAACCCTACAAGGGAGACGAAATTTTCATTTCGTACATTGTACTGTAAAGATTTAATTCCGTATTCACAGCTTTGTTGATAGGCACCTTCTTGATAAAGGTGGAATAAACGGTTACCGGCATCAGCGTACGAAAATGGTGTAAAAAGAAAAAAAAATACTACGTACAGGCTTTTCATCGAAAAGAACCTTTGTCCAGATTGTTCAGCAATTCTTTGGCACTGTCGGAGTTTGATTGGGAGATATATAGCTGTAAAGTTTTACGTGCTTGATCGGTTTTGCCGAGTTTGATAAGAGATTTGGAAAATAAAATCCAGCTTTCGTCTATTTTACTATTGATAGCATTGGTTTTCAATGCATAATTGTAGGAATCGTTATAATTGCCGCGGTCATAATAGTATCGTGCAATAAAAAGTCCAAGGTTTGCATTGGATGTTTCTTTAAACCGTTGTTGAAGCTCTTCAATATCAAGTTTGGAATCGCTACGGGTGACGGAGATAGTGCCTCCATGATTCGTTGAAACAATGGCTGGTTTGTTTTTTGGAACGGTTGCTTCAATAGAAGAATTATTTGACGCATCGTCTTCTACAGGTTCTGGTACAGTAAGCATAGACCGAGTCGGAAGAGGAGCAGGCGTCATTGCCGATTTTGTTATGGGCATACTTTTGGGTACGGCAACGGTAGGTTCAGTACTCTTATGTGCGGAAACAACAGGTTTCGTTTGAATATTAGGGGTTTCAAAAGAGTTAATGAAGGTCATTGAAGGTTCAAGAACGGTAGTCGTATCGTGCGAAACCGGACTTGCTTCTGATGTGTTTTGTATGGAACTGGACGTACGTTTATTCTCATCGGAGGAATGCCAAATCGGTTGAAGCACCGAATAAACAATAAGAACCATACCGATAAGGGCGAGTGACCCGAGGTAGGGGGTATAGATCCGTATTTTGTATTTTAACCACCGTTTTTCAAGGGTTTGAACGTCAAGCATGAATTAATCCTGTATGAATAGCGGCCATTTCGATCCATTTTGGACGCAAAGCGTTGTAAGCGATTGCATTGGGACGGTTCTCTTCATACCAGCAATAGAGGGAAAAAAGGGCAAAAAGCAGTTTATTCGTTTCACGGTAATTCCCTTTTGTCAGCGCCGTGATCAATTTCATGTTCTTGTCATTGAACATATTGGCAACGTCAAAACAATTTGCTTTTAGTAGTTTTTTTTGAATATATACTTTGAGTTCTTCGGCATTGGCGTTATGAAGTTCAATACTTTCCCAGATACGTGTTTGAAAATGCTCTTTGGCAATAATATCTTCATTATTGGTTTTGTGGAGCGTAATGACGAATTTAACGGCGCGGGCATCCGAAATTAACCGAATTTGTTCCATCAAAGCAGGACTGTAAAGTTGGGCTTCGTCCAATAAAGCAATCGGGGTATCGGACAGAGAAATGGCCTGTGCAATTTCAAGAAAACGGGTTAGCGTCATGCTCCCGCGTGATGGACTGCCGAATATATTTTGAGCCAGTACGCGCAGAAAATCTTCTTCATTGATGATTGGCGTGGAGAGGATAAAAACTTTTTGGTGCTTGGAGAGGTCATGGTGTAGTTTGTGTAACAACATACTCTTCCCGGTGCCCGGTCTACCGTACAAAAGGATCATTTTCAGAGGTTTTTGCACGGAGTTTTTTAAGGATTGATATATATGTGAGACACTATCCAGCTGAATATAATCTTTTGGATTGACGACATCCAAAAAAAGATCTCTGGGTTTGGAAAAGAGAGAATTCTCCATTCGCTCTTTATCTTTCCTGTGTCTGCGTAGAGACTTTATCGATTGTTTGACCGATTCTGCTGTACCCAAGATCGCTTAGGCTTAGAGAATCGTTCTCTTTTTTGATAATATGGGGCTCAATGATAATAACCAATTCTTCTGTTTTTTTCGTTTTGGCTTCATGTTTAAAAAGATGTCCAAGAACGGGAATATCACCCAATAACGGAAGCTTATTACTGTCATCCGAAATTTTAGTATTGATTAGCCCTCCTAAAATAATTCGGTTTCCGTCTTTAACGGTGACAACGGAAGAGAGTTGTCTTCGACTAAGGTCAGGCGGCATAGTTCTCGTTGAATTGTCTGTGGAAATGGTACTAGCTGTTTCAGAAATGGATGGATTGATGCGCAGCGTGATACTTCCGTCTTGTGATATTTCAGGTGTTATATCCAATAAAACTCCAGAAAATACGGAATTAATAACTTGATCTGTTGACGTAGTAGTAGATGTGGATGTGGTAGAGGTTGAATTGGTTATTTTATAAAAAAGTTCTGTTCCGGCGGTAATGAGTGCTGGTTGATTGTTGAGGGTTAAAACTTTAGGATTGGAAATGGAATAAACTTCCCCTTGAGTTTTTAGAAATTTTATTACTTCATTGAGACTACCTGAAGCACCCAATTGAAAAATACTCCCCCCTATGCTAGGATTTTGAGTGAGTGTGACATCACTTATACTTCCAATAATGTTGTTTGAAGCAGTTCCACTAAAAGAGGGGATATTGCGTGTTTTTTCATAGTTGAAGCCCAATCCGATATTTTGCAATGCGTAGAGTTGTGACCAGTCCACACCCGTTGTTGATCCGTCATTGAAAACGACGCTGTACATTTTAACATCGATAAGTACCTGTGTCTGCATTTTTTTCTGCAAGTCATCTAAATAAGTGTCTAACCGTTTGATTTGTTTACCTGTTCCAGTTACCGTAATAAGGCCGGCAGATTTATTAATGATAGGCGCTTGTGCTTTATAGCTTTCATCCGGACGATTAATGACATTTTCTATCTCTTGATCAAGCATATCCCAAAATTGAACTTCATCCGTCGAAGTAATTTTCATTCCGGAGATCGAACGTGATGAACCTGCAGCTCCCGAACTGGCAGTTGTTCCGGTAGTTCCGGTTGTTCCAGTTGTTCCGGTAGTTCCGGTTGTTCCAGTTGTTCCAGTTGTTCCAGTGCGAGATGCTCCGGTTTGGGAACTGAGCGTTACGTCAGTACTTCCGACCCCTTTACGTTGGGAAATAATGTAATCGATATTGTACGTTTTGGTTGTAAGATAAGAGATCTTTAATACGTTATTTTGCAAAGAGTACTGAAGATCATTTTCTTTGATGATAATGTCGAGCACTTCATTGATCGTAAGGTTTTTTAGAAACGTTTTGTTCATTTGTTTGGCGAGGATTTTTTCGGCTTCCGGATCAGCGATGATAATGCTCATTCCGCACTCTTCACTTAACTGGTCAATAAATTCACCGACGGTTGTCCCTTTGACGGAAGAAATATTAAATAATTCATAGGTACAGTTGGCCGAAACGGGTGCAGCCAAAAACGTAGCCGTTACTATGGACAACAAAAGAGATCGAGGATTTGCCATGTATATTCGTTTCATCATATGTTCCTATTTGGTTATTATTTGAATGTTATTGCTTGGTTTGCTTAAAAACAAAACCATGGGTTGCCCCTTTATATCTTTTAATAAAACTGAATTTCCCCGGATTTCAGCGAGAGAATAAGACCGGACCGCTTCGTTAACGTGGTACCATTTTTTATTTATCATCGCCGATTGGTTCATAACTGCTTGTAATCGTAGAGGTTCTTCCACGATTTTTGGAGGTTGAAGAGAAACAGCATTCGAACTACCCAATTGTGGAGGGGGAAGCAAACGGGATGAAAATAAACCATTGAAGGAAGCAACGGTATGTTTTTTATATTTCATCGGGTCTTTTAGACCATTCACGTAATTCTCATTGACTCCGATACGGGACGGTAAAATAGCGGCAATTTGCTCGTCTACCCAAGCGAGTTCTTTATCGCCTTGAGATTGTATGGCTGGAGCCGGTAATACGGTATCGGTCCATCCGATGATTGGTGTAGCAATTGCTACAATCAAGATGAGAAGTTGTTTTTTCATTGTCGTACAATCCCCCATACCGAGATGTTAAAGTCACCTCGGAATTTGTCATCCACACTCATATTAAAATCATGCAGATCAACGACCAAATAACTTTGTTCAAGGGCATTGATAAACTTTAATGTATTTTTATAAGGAGCCTCAGATGATATAGAAATATCGAGTACGTGCCCAAATGAGTTGTTATCCATTTGCCAGGTATTACCGAAACGCACTAATTTTACCTTGTTTGCACGAGCATATCGTGAGACAGAATCAAGATAGGCTCCCCACACTTTGGCATCGTAGTAAAGGTAAGAAATTTGATCGATTTGTTCTTTAATATAGGTGTTATAATGAATATAATGGGAGTGTTGTTTTTCAATTGCCGCCGTTTCTGCTTCGATTTGAGCGATTCTTTCTGGAGGATTAGCATCTAAATATTGTTTGTCAAAATTGAGGTCCGTTGACATTTGCATTGCTTTTTCATGGGAAGAATTGAAATTAGTTTCCGCACTTTCCCATAGCAAGAGATAGGAAAAAGCAACCAATGAAGCAAAAATCATGATAAACAGCATGGTTTTATCACGATCACTTTTTTGAGATAGCGATTGATCTAGATTATATAAAACGTCTTCGATATTGAATTTCATTTGATGACCGCCTTTAATTCACTCAAATAAGACTTTTCATCCTCATTGTAAGAAATCAGATCAAGAGAAAAGTTGTATTTATCTTCTTTGGCTTCGGTAAGATGTTTGACTAATGCCGTTGTATCTTGTGTTGTAGCTGACGTCAGGCCAAATATCAATGTTTTAGTATTGTTTTGATCTTCGCTATAAGAGAGATTCTTGAGCTGAACCCGATATTGATTAAAATATTGAGTGAATTCGGCAAGCATTTTTGCTTTCATCGGATAATCCACTTTTTTCTCATGTATTTTGATTAAAGTGTCCTGCTTTTGCTTGTATGCATTCATTTGTTCATCTAAAAGAGATTGAGCTGTGTTCTTATTGGCCGTTTTAAGATTGATAATCCCTTCTCGTGACATCTTATCAGTATGCACTTGCTCGTATTCTTTAGCCATAACGGCGTACCGGAATTCTTCGGTATAGGAAAGCCCCCAATATACGCCAGGATAAAGCAGTGCCGCTGCAATTGAAGCTGCAGTGACGAGAATCAGTTTTCCACTATCTCGTTTTGCAAACGGAGGAGGTCGGTGAAAAATTGTAAAATTACATTCGTACCGTTCAGTTTCATCTAATCTTGAATAGAGATGCATTAACTGATGAATCTGATCTACATACCGACCTTCTGTATCATAACCGTAATCAAAATCAAAAGGAAGGGTTTTAAGACCGAGATAGGTCTGCGCGTATTCGTCCAATCCTAAAATTACACCGATTTCTGAGCCAATAATGAATTCATCGATTTTTTTAATCTCATATGCACGTTTGGCATAGGTTATTACATCATTGATATGTAAAAAAAGTTCTCCAAATAATTTGATGAGATTTTTTTTAAAATTGGTATCGGGTGCGTTTAATCCATAATTTGCAAGCATTTGGGCAAACTGTTGGAAATCTTGTTGTTCTCCTGTCAATTCGCAGAAACGTTCATGCAATTGGCGAAGTGAAAATTTCAGAGATTTTGTGTAAATAAACTCTTGATTATCATAAAGTGTAAAAAAAGCGTCGCTTTCCTGAAAATAGACGTAACAATGGACACCATTGGAGGTAATGATCTCTTTAGAATATAAAGATTTGTACAGTAATGGAGCCGGAACGATTTGATCGATGTATTTTATTGTTGAAATTACCGGCTCGAAATCGTGTTCCAATGTGAGCGGATCGACAATGAAAGCGTGAAAATGACGGTTTCCATCCGTTGTATTACCAACTGACTCGATGTATTGGATTTGATATTCAATGGCCATGTCCAGAGCAAGCTCTTCATAGACTTTGGTTTCCAATGCGTCATAAATGTCTACATCAGGAACATTTCTGCTAATGGCAATCTGTGCAGAAATAAAACTTTTTGAATTGAGAAATGAGATTGCGTATTGATCTTTCGCAAAAGATGGTGATTGTACAACTTTAATTGTATTGGGTGTTCCACTGTACCAACTATTTACGTAAGGATTGGCTGATAAGCAGTTCGTATACACTCTGGACTTATTTTTATTCATCCTTTTTCCTTATCGTAGATTGTTCTGGCGTTTAGAACAGACACATGTGCTTTTTGGTAACATGAAATGTTTTTTGCGTACGATTCTCATCTATCCCGCTCTTCAAAATATTTGCTACTGGCTTCTAACGGGGTCGTTAGGAATGTTATCATGACTCTATTATCGGCGAGTGTTTGAAAAAGTGTAATAACAAGGCTGTTTTTTGGCTTTTTTAACTTTGGAACCATAGATTACTCATTTTGATCTCACGATTTGACTTTTATCGCATTAACTGTTAATTCTAACGGAAGAAAACTTAAACAGCTTTTTAACACAATATTTCTAGTTTTGATATATTTGACATTATTTCCATTCATACCCAAGGTCACTAAGAAATTTTTTGTCGTTCGACCACCCTTTTTTTACGGATACGAAGAGATCAAGATACACCGCTTTCCCGCTTAAACGTTCAATTTTTTCACGTGCATTCCGTCCTATCCGTTTGATGGCACTTCCGCCTTTTCCAATGATAATCCCTTTTTGAGTCTCTTTTTCGACGATGATCGTTGCCCGAATATGCTCAATGGGAGTATCTTCGTCGATTTTATCGATAATGACATCGGATTCATAGGGAATTTCATCGCTGATATTATCAAAAATAGCTTCACGAATAAACTCTTTATAGATATCACGCATCATTTCGGTTGTGAGGTTTTCAGGGTCATAGAGATAAGGCGATTCCGGAAGATGTTTTGCAATAGTATTCAAAAGATCGGTTTTACCGACATTTTTAGTTACCGACATAGGGATTAATGCTTCGAAATGGTCGCTAAAACGGTTGTATTCTCCTATTTTTTTAAGAAGCTCCCCTTGCGATATCTGATCGATTTTACTAAGCACGATAATGTGTTTGCGTTTGTCTTCATTGAGCTCTAAGAATTTTTCGTAATGAACCGTTTTATCCGAGGCTGGAGCGAGATAAACCACGAGGTCGCAATCTCCGATGGCTTTGAGAGCTTCTTCTAACATATATTGATTGAGAAGTTTTTCGGCGTGGTGAAGCCCCGGTGTATCGACGAATATGATTTGATCATCTTCATGCATGACAATGGCATTTGAACGTTTACGCGTCGCATTGGCTTTTTGACTGACCAATGCAATTTTTTCCCCTAATAACCAATTCATCATGGTGCTTTTTCCGGCATTTGGGCGTCCGATCAATGCTACAAATCCAGCTTTCGTCATTTGACTCCTTTTGATTTTATAAAATATAACGTGTTAGATCGTCGTTATCAACAACTGGGGCCAAGACGGAGTTAACGTGTTCTTCCGTAACGGTATACGTTGTATTAACGTAACGCTCAGCATTAAAACTTATCTCTTCAAGAACTTTTTCAACTACGGTATGAAGCCGTCTGGCCCCGATATCTTCTGTTTTTTCATTGGCTTTTTGCGAATGACGGGCCATAGCGCGAATGGCATCCTCTTCGAATACTAAAGTGACCGACTCGGTTGACAATAACGCTTTATACTGTTCCAATAATGAGTTTTTTGGTTTGGTCAGAATTTGATACAGTGCATCTTCATCCAAGGGGTCGAGTTCGACTCTTAACGGAAACCGCCCTTGCAGTTCCGGAATAAGATCGCTTGGTTTAGTGACGTGGAAGGCGCCGGCTGCAATGAAAAGGATATGATCGGTTTTGATCGGGCCGAATTTTGTCGAAACGATACTACCTTCGACAATGGGGAGTAAATCACGTTGTACCCCTTCTTTGCTTGGATCATTACGCCCATCAGCACGGGAACTTACGGCAATTTTATCGATTTCATCGAGAAAAATTATTCCTCCTTCTTCGGCACGTTTGAGCGCTTCGCGTTTGATTTGGTCATGATTTAAGAGTTTTTCAGCCGCTTCTTGACGTAAAATCTCTTTGGCTTCTTTGATCGTAACCTCTTTTTTCGAATCCTCTTTTCCCATTACCGAAAACATTTTTGAAAACGATTCTTGCACACGTGCAATTTCCGGGGGCATATTGGTGTCGTTAAATTCAACCCCGTTCGTTTTTGGAAGATCAATCTCAATGGTTTTATTGTCCATCTCTCCACTGAGAATACGTTGTTTCATACGTTCTTTTGACGTATCGTATTCTTCTTTTTTTTCTGCGGATGTAAAATGTGATGGCTCCGGAAACAGTTTTTTCGTGATGGTTTCTATAACGAAATGATCGATGGCTTCTGTATTGTTTTCATTATGTTCAGCTTTAACCATGGACAAAGAAGTCATAACAAGATCACGGACCATCGATTCGACATCCCGGCCGACGAATCCTACTTCGGTATATTTGCTCGCTTCCACTTTGATAAAGGGTAGCTGCATCAATTTGGCCAGTCGGCGAGAAATTTCAGTTTTACCGACTCCGGTCGAACCAATCATAAGAATGTTTTTTGGCATGACTTCGTCTTGCATCTCGGCAGGAAGCTGTAAACGACGATAACGGGTTCGTAATGCCAATGCAATAGTCTTTTTTGCATTGGTCTGTCCGATGATATGCAAGTTAAGGTAGTCGACAATCTCTTGTGGAGTCATGTTCATCTCACTTCACCCGAGTACTAGGGTTTTAATGTTGTGATTGGTGTAAATACATAAATCGGCTGCGACTGAGAGGCTCTCTCTGACCAGTGTTTCTTCATCCAGCGAGGCATGATTTTTCAATGCTCTTGCTGCGGCAAGAGCATAGTTCCCGCCACTACCGATCGCAGCGAGGCATCCGTCTTCAGGTTCAACTACGTCCCCGTTTCCGGTTAGGATGAAAATATGCTCTTTATTAAGAACGATCATCATTGCTTCGAGACGGCGCAGAATTTTATCTTTCCGCCATGCCTTGGAAAAATCAATAACCGCTTTGATAAGTTCCCCTTTGCGATGGGATAAATGGTCTTCGAACATATCAAAAAGGTTAAATGCATCCGCAGTTGAACCTGCGAAACCGGCAAGGACTTCACCGTTATGCAGTGAACGAATTTTTGTAGCATTGTTTTTTAGAACCGTATGACCGAATGTGACCTGACCGTCTCCGCCAATGACCGCTCTATCGGCACCTTTGTAAGCCAGGATGGTTGTCGCATCAAACATATTATCGTTTCCTTGCTTTCAGGTAGTGAGGATGGAGAAGAAGAGGAAGGAATGAAAATTCATTCCCCTCGAATCTCTAGGCGCAATGTAGCATGGATGCCGTGGCCCAATTTTAAATCGAGATCGTGAAGACCGGTTGTTTTGATACCATGTTTGGCATCAAGTTCTTTTTTATCGATTTCTATAGCGTGTTGTTCTTTGAGCGCATCGGCAATCTCATCTTTGGTAACGGCACCGAACAAATGACCGGTATTTCCAAGCTTTTTGGTAATAACAACCGTTATGTCGGCAAGACGATTTTTGATATCGTTAAGACGTTCAATTTCCGCAGCTTCATTGGCGGCTTTTTTCCGCTGATCGGCTTCGTATTTTTTTAATACTTCATTCGTAGCCGCGAGGGCCATCCCTTTGCCGATCAAAAAATTTTTTCCATAACCGTCGGCAACCTCTTTGATTTCACCGGTTTTTCCGACTCCCTTGACATCTTTGGTCAATAATACTTTCATTTGGAACCTTTATCCTCGAACAATCTGTCCACCGTATGAAACGATACCGTAAGAAAGATTGGTAACATGGGTGAAGCCCATATCGCTTAGAATGCGCTGACAGTATGAACTGCGGCTTCCGACATGACAATACACGATAATGTGTTCATTTTTATCCAGTTTTGCTTCGGTAAGGGTAGGGAAGAAGCTGCTGGTAGGAATGAGCAAATCGGCACCTTCGATACGTCCCATTTTCCATTCCATCCATTCGCGTACGTCGATGACTTTGAATGTGACCATACCGAGTTCACGAGCTTCAAGGAGGGCAATCAGCTCATCTCCGTCAATATCGCTTTTCTTGAGAATCATTTCACACTCTTCTTTGCTTAGACCGCGTGAATGCTGATGCACCGCTTCTTCCATACCGAGTTCGATACGTTTATTGGCAGCGTATTCCGGAGTACAGAAAATTTGGCAATGACAAACTCCTTCTTCCGGTATCTCTTTTTCAATTGCTGGCGTACATGGGCACAAACGGTTATCGGCACTTTGATGTTTTCCATCTACTTCAATAACCATATAACATGGGCAAAAGCGCTTGTTATACATCATTTTGTTACGTGCAAGCCCCATTTGGACGCCCTCGTTAATTTCCGATTGCGGATTATAAACCCAACCGAATTGGTTGATAACCTTATCGGTAAATTTGACCGTTTTTTCCAACTCCGCCTGAAATTCAGGGGAGTTCATATCGATTTTAATGATACTCATAAAAGTCCTTATTTGTTTTTACGTGCTTTTCCGGCAATGATAAAGCGCAATGCATTGAGTTTGATAAAGCCGGCGGCATCTTTTTGATCGTAAACAGCATCTTCTTCAAATGTGCAGTAATCCGCATTGAACAAAGATATATCAGAACTACGTCCGACCACCATGACGTTACCTTTATAGAGTTTTAGGCGTACGGTTCCGCGTACATTTTCTTGTGTTTTGTCAATGGCGGCCTGAAGCATTTCGCGCTCAGGTGAAAACCAAAAGCCGTTATAGATCAATTTTGCGTACCGTGGCATCATTTCATCTTTTAAATGAGCCGCTTCACGGTCGAGAGTGATGGATTCGATTGCACGGTGCGCACGTATCATGATCGTTCCGCCCGGTGTTTCGTAACAACCGCGGCTTTTCATACCGACATAACGGTTTTCGACGATATCGGCACGTCCGATTCCGTGACGGCCCGCGATGATGTTAAGCTGTTCAAGCATTACCGCCGGAGAAAGCGTTTTGCCGTTCAAGCTTACCGGGTCCCCTTTTTCATAACCGATTTCGATGTATTCGGGTTCATCCGGAGCGTTTTCAGGAGATACGGTCCAGCGCCACATGCTCTCTTCAGGTTCCGCAGCCGGATCTTCGAGGATTCCGCCCTCATAAGAGATGTGAAGCAAGTTGGCATCCATCGAGTAAGGAGATTTTTTACCGCTCATTTCGATTTTGATACCGTGTTCAGCAGCGTAGGCAAGGAGTTTTTCCCGTGAATTAAGATCCCATTCCCGCCATGGAGCAATAATGGTTAATGAGCTGTTTTGGCCCAGATAACCCATCTCAAAACGGACTTGGTCATTTCCTTTTCCTGTTGCTCCGTGACTAACGGCATCAGCGCCGGTAATACGGGCGATTTCGGCTTGGCGTTTGGCTATTAGAGGGCGAGCGATCGACGTGCCGAGTAGATATTCTCCTTCATAAATAGCATTGGCCCGAAACATTGGAAAAACATAATCGCGGACAAACTCTTCCCGCAGATCGTCAATGAAAATATTTTCAGGTTTGATTCCGAGGCTAATGGCTTTTGCACGAGCCGGCTCAACTTCTTCACCTTGCCCGATATCGGCGGTGAACGTAACGACTTCACACTTATACTCATCTTGCAGCCATTTGAGAATGACGCTGGTGTCCAATCCGCCAGAATAGGCCAGAACGACTTTTTTAACCTCTTTTTTCATGATTGTTATCCTTCGTAGTTGATGCCGATACTCCATGGCTACATGGAGTGAATAACGCGATTCTATCAAAAAAAGGATGAGATAGGGTTAAAACTTGATATCTAATGAGGTTGTGGAGCTGGGTTCGGATGATTTGAGGAACTCAAGGACGTGCTTTATTTGCTGCATACTGTGAGCTGTGACAATCTTTTTCTTCTCGAGCATTTTATTGCATTCGATAAAAAGATAAGCAGCACTTTCCATCTCCTCTAGCGATTCAAATCGGGGCATTGAGTTTAATAGCTTCTCAATCGCACCGAAATCTTCAAGAATCAGTGCTTTTTTGAAATCAGTTAGCCACATCGGTACATTCTTTCCAAGCCTCCAAGAGACCTTTCACAACATTATTGATTTCATCGATTTTGGATGCATCATTCGTGATATTGGCTTCCATCAATAATCGTAATTGATATCCGTACAGACCTGCCAGATATTGTGATATTTCACCTTGCTCAAAATCGAGGGAATGAATCAATTCACTAAAAATGGCACTTGACCGGTTGATCCAGTAGGTACGTCGTTCGATATCGTTCTCGTTGATCGAACGTTTGGCTTGCATATTGAAACGTAAAATACCTTCATACATCATTTGTACGAGTTTTTCCGGCGACTCTACTCCGATATTGTTCTGTGTGTACGTATTATATGCCAAATTATTATACATGATCTCTTTTCCTGCTTTTACTTAATTCTTAAAAAATGTGTTTAACCGCGTTCATCGAACAAAAGGCCGTTGACTTCTTGTATTTTTGGGAGAAGCGCTTGGGCCTCTTCTGCCGGAAAACGCCGTATCATCCGATTGCTTTGTGTTTCGATGACTGACACGTAAAATATATCAGACGTGTTATCAAATCCAAATCGAATGCTTGTATTAAACGGATCCAACGAACGGTTTAATTCGTCAACCAGTTTGCTTACCTGGTTCTCCGTTTTATTTTTGTTTGCATTCTCGGCGTTTTTACTTTCCGCCATCTTATTATCATTTATTTTTGATTTTTCCGCTTCTTGAACCGTCTGGGTTTTATGCAAATCAGATTTATTCAATGACTGCGGCGACGTTTGACTTTGTTGAACTTTAGCCGTTGTCTGAAATATTTCCATACTTTGCTTCTCCTCTTCCAACTAGAGATAAAACATTGTTCATACTCTAAATCGTCCATACGGTTAGAAAACTTTAACGGGTAATTCGTTTAATCATTCCCGATAGATAATTTTTGAACATCATCTTTGAAAAAAGCCGCTGCAAAGAGAATGATTTGGTTGAAAAAGGTCAACTAAGATTGAGACGAGGTGTGATACGCTAGCGCCCATGAAACGATATTGGATTTTATTGGCAAACGAACCGGTTTTAAGACGTCTTTCGATGATTCAGACGGTTGCTTATTTTGGTGCTTGGTTTAGTAACGTCGCGATATATACTCTGCTGATCGATCTTGGAACCGATCCGAAAACCATTGCACTGGTTGCGGCGCTTCACTTTTTGCCGGGTGTGTTTCAAGCGCCGTTAAGCGGAGTCATGACCGATAGATTCAGTCCTAAAACTCTGATGCTTATTGTGACTTTGGTGGAAATAGGGTGTACATTGATGTTGATTCGCGTTGATTCGGTATCGATGTTAGGGCTGTTATATGCGCTTGTTTTTATCCGTATGGGCGCTTCCAGTTTTCATTTTACGGTCGAAATGTCGTTATTGCCAAGGATTCTGGAAGGTCGGAAGTTGCAAACAGCGAATGAAATACATTCGATAATCTGGTCTTTGTCCTATACGTTTGGAATGGCAGTGAGCGGTTTGGTAGTCTATTGGGTCGGTGTAAAAACGGCATTTTTACTGGATGCAACGTTGTTTGTGATCGTTTTGTTTTTAATTTCCGGGCTTCGAATCGAAACTGTTTTCGTCAAATCGGCTACTAAACTTGTGAAGATGATGTTTGAAGCTTTTGCATACGTTCGTGACAATCCATTGGTGCTCAAATTAATGATCTTGCACGCTGTTATCGGAGTGACCGCATTTGATGCTCTGATCGCTTTAGCGGCAGAACGGTATTATGCCGACGTAGTCGCCATATCGTTGGGGATAGGATTAATGAATGCGGCCCGGGCATTCGGTTTGGTGATAGGACCGGTTGTTCTTGGTCATTGGGTCAATAATGAGCGGTTAATATGGCTATTGGTAGCGGAAGCGTTAGCGATTTTTGCGTGGGCATGGTGTATCGAACATTTTTATTATGCATTGGTGGCATCGGTAGTCGTCGGGTTTGTAACAACGACGTTATGGTCGTATACCTACACGTTGCTGCAACATCATACGGACAGTAAGTATTATGGCAGGGTTGTTGCTTATAACGATATGATTTTTTTGGGAACGAGTGCGGGTATTTCTATACTGATCGGCATTTTGGCGCAGGCAAATATTTCGCTTCGATGGATTACCATTATATTAGGCAGTTTTTTTCTGCTGGCAGCATTGTATTACAAGTACGTTCGTCGTACGCATGAGTTACAGGAGATTGGATGAAACACGAAAAATGGTTTGAGTACAACGGTCAAAAGATTGATCTGGCTTTGGTTACCCGATTGTATCCGGCGGCATTGATTCATGCGGGAGGAGAGTGCGCATCGGTCTCGTTGGAATGGGCTGATATGAAAGCCGATAAAATAAAGCTCGAATCGTATATTCTGGTATTTGATTTTGACCCGGTCGGGGAAGTTCCCTATAATCGTGTGGAATACCGGTTTGAGAGTAAAGAAGAACTCTTCGGTGCCATGCAACGGGTTGCGGAGATTATAAACACTTGACTACTCTAACGATGCGACGACATGTGCTGCGTCTGGCAGTGCCGGCTGCGTTTAAACATTTTTTGGACATTGTACAGGTGCTGATAGATCTTGTTATGGTGGGATCGCTAGGTGCTGCTGCCGTAGCGGCTGTCGGTATCAGCATGCAATTTCTGATGATGCTGCAGGTTGTGATGACGTTGTATACGGTAGGTGCCGGAGCAGTTATATCGCGTTACATCGGCAGTAAAAGGCGCAATCGCGCTTCAAGTGTTGTATTCGGTGCTTTTATCATTGCCCTGCCGTTGTCCATAGTGGTTGGATGGAGTGGTTGGACCTTCAATTCAGTGTGGTTCGGATGGATGGGATCGTCGCAAGAAGTTGTTGCATTGGGGGAGAACTATTTTGGAACAATCTCTTTAGGTATGAGTCTGATTTTTCTTGATGCATTGGCCTATGGGGTGCTTTCATCGGCCGGAGATACGCATAGCGCCGTATACATCAAAATCCTTTCCGCCTGTTTAAACGGGTTGTTAAACTATTTGTGGATATTTGGACATGGTGGCTTTGAAGCGATGGGGGTTGCCGGTGCGGCGTATGCCACGTTGTGCGCGTATGCGTTTAATCTTACAATCTATACATGGTTATTGTTCCGTAAAGGGGGCGTGATTGATGTGATTGCGATCGTTTCGGTGATGGATATTCGACGCATTATGAAAATCGGTTTCCCGGCTGCGTACGAACGGGCGATCGGGTCAATGTCGTTTATGTTTTTTGTAACCATTATCGGTTCGTATGGAACACATGCGATGGCGGGGTATCAGATCGGGTTACGGGTTGAGGCCTTGGCTTTTATGCCGGGCTTTGGATTTTCGGTTGCGGCGATGGCTCTGGCAGGACAGAATATCGGAGCGCGAAAATTGGACGATGCGTATGATTCCGGACTTTACAGTGCCAAAATCGCGATGGTATTTATGGGAAGCGTCGGTATTGTGCTGGTAATGTTTCCGGAATTTTTCGTCGGCTATTTTACAGATGAAACCGAAACACTTGAACAGGCTTCTCTTTATTTACGTTGGGTTGGAATGTCTCAAATTCCATTGGCGATCATGTTTGTTTTCAGTGGCGCTTTGAGGGGAGCAGGGGCAACCCGTACAACGCTCAAAATCAACACGCTCTCATTATGGCTGTTTCGTATTATCCCTTCTTATGCGGTGATGAGTTTCGGATTTGAAATCGTTTGGATATACATCGCAATGACGATTGAAACATTTATTAAAGGAGGGTGGTTCTGGAGCGTATATCGTCAGAGGAAGTGGCTAAACACTTCGATTTAGCCGTTTTCTTCTTTCATCATTTCTCGGTATTGCTCTTCGATAATTTTAAGACGGGTTCGGTCCGGCATTTTACGTGAAGCGATGTAACCGATAACGCTTCCTTCTTCATCCAGCTTGGGGACAATATGAACGACAACCCAGTAATATTTTCCGTCTTTACGGAGATTTTTGACATAACCTTCCCAAATTTGACCGCTTTTAATGATATTCCACATTTGTGCAAAAGCCGCTTTGGGCATATCCGGGTGACGCAACAGACTGTGAGGCTGTCCAACCGCTTCTACCGGCGTATACCCGGTCATTTCGGTAAATTTCCGGTTGACGTAGGTTATAACCCCTTTTGTATCCGTCTCCGAAATCAGACTGCGTCCGTCAAACAAAACTTCTTCATCTACTGGTGTTGGGCGTTTCATGGCTAAATTCTGTATCCTAAGGCATAATATTCACTTTATTGTCCAAGATTATAACTGAAATAGAAGAATATTTGCTTAATTGATTTTTCAAAAAGGGATAATTACCGAGATGACGGGTTGCGATTTTGAAACGGTATTGAAAAATGGACCGATAGGTTCTGTGTATCTTGAACGGACAGTGAATGGATTATGCGCCGGTATAGCGGTTATTGAACGGTTCGGTTCAAGCGGATGGGTATATGAAGTGGCAGCCGATCCTTCCCATCCCTATTCCGGAGTGGACAAACTGCTTCATTTACTGTTTGTAAGCGGCGCCAAATATGTTGTTTTTAACGCGCGTGAGCGAACGCAGTACGATGAAATCGCCATCCATTTTAAAAATTATGATATTGAGTATGTACCGACATTGTTTTCAGATGAGGATGCGAATATCCTTTTTTCAACCATTTATACTTTGAATACTTTATTAACGCCGATTGAGCATTTATGTTTGGAAAACCGTTACCTTGGTATGCAGGCACTTGCACAAGCGGTGCATTGTTTTAGGGAAAGCGAACATTTACCGTTTGGTGTTCCCGAGATTTTATCCTCGGAGGGTTTACTGGAATTGGAAAACAACCCTCTGGAACAATTGGGCGTTATCAGCAGTGATCCGCAACTAGTGACCATTCAGGTGCTGTTTGACGAAATGCACACACCCATGGGAAAAAAATTGGCTCGTTTTCGGCTTTTGATGCCGATTCGAAATGCAGCAGAGCTTGAAAGGCGTTACAATCAGCTAGATGCCGTATCGCCGCATATCGATATTTTATCGACTATGCTGCAAAAAATAGGGGATATGGAAGAATATTGGCATCGTCTGGTCGAGGGAAGCGGTAGCAAAGTGTTTGAACAATCGCTTAATGCTTTGGTCTGTGTCTTCGATTATTTAAATGTGTATCGTATTGCGTTCTCCGGAAAAGAGTGGGAATCGATGCAATCATGGATGGATGATTTCCGATTGAAGATCCGGGATAATCGGTGGCTGAAACGACAATCCGGCCCGGTTGGGAAGTTACTGGAAATTGTGGCAAATATCGATGTCGCGGTCGGATCGGCTTTGTTGGCCCGACGATATGCTTTAAGCCGCCCTTCTATCGTGACGACCGGAAAAAGGGATAATTTTGTTCAAGTAATGGGGCTGCGACATCTTTTGGTTGAGTACCAGGGGATTGAATATATTCCAAACGATATCGTACTTGGTAATCGGGATTATCTTGATTTGCCCTATCCGGATACGGTCATGCTGAACCCAAAAGTCCATGACGGAGCCGAGATTCGGGGAGTATTGCTGTATGGGATTAATTCGAGCGGGAAATCTTCGTTGATGAAAAGTTTGGGGATAGCTGTAGTATTGGCACAAGCCGGATTTTATGTTCCTGCCAGATCGATGAAATATTCTATTTTCGAGGGACTCTATACGAGGATCGTTTCCAGGGACAACGTTGCCAAATCGCTTTCGACCTTTGGAGTGGAAATGCTTGAACTCAATACGATTTTCGCGCATGCCCGGGAAAAAACATTGGTTTTGGGTGATGAAATCAGTCAGGGTACAGAGACGCTTTCCGCCGTTGCCATTGTAGCAAGTACTATTATGGAGCTTGATAGATGTGGGGGGCTTTTTATGATTACGACCCATTTGCATCAATTGTCCCAAATTAGAGAATTATCGTTGTTACGCAGTGTCGTGAGTCTGCATCTGAGTGTCGGCTATGATGAAGCATCTGACAAGCTTGCTTACGATCGACGTCTGAAACCGGGACGCGGAAGTAGTATTTACGGCCTCGAATTTGCACGTTCACTCCATATGAAAGGCAATTTTCTCGATAATGTTCGGATGATACGGGACAATCTGGCCAAAGAGTATGAAGTTTTGGAATTGGGACATCAAAAAGAGTATCTGAAACGGTATCGGGAAGTCGTAGCGTGTGAATGCGTCATCTGCGGCGCATTGATACGCGTCCATACAAAAACTTTGCCGGGACGGGAACACCATCACCTTATTCCTTTATGTGATAGACATGCGCGTCAGGTTACTGAAGGCAAAATAAAAGTGCGTGGGCTTATAATGACGCCCTCAGGTTTGCGTCTGGAATACGAGACGTTATTGGAAGGAATATAAATTGGATGTCATAAAACTGTTTAAAAAACTATTGGAATCGCCGAGCGTTACTCCGGAGGACGGTGGCATTTTTGATTTTTTGGAAGGGTATTTGGACGAGTTCACCTGTATTCGGATCGATTGCGAGGGGGTTAAAAATCTTTTTGCCTATCGACGTTTTTCCGAAGGGCCGCATTTATGTTTTGCCGGTCATGTTGATGTTGTTCCTCCGGGAGAAGGATGGGATAACAATCCGTTCGAAGCAGTAGAGCGTGACGGATATATTTACGCCCGCGGTGCACAGGATATGAAAAGTGGTGTCGCCGCATTCGTTCAGGCTTTGAAAGAAGCCAATGGGTTTGAGGGTACGTTATCGCTCCTTTTGACGTCGGACGAGGAGGGGCCGGCTAAATACGGTACGTTGGAAGTCCTTGCGTATTTGCAAGAGCAGGGAATGCTTCCGGATGCGGCAATCGTAGCCGAACCGACGTGCGAAGAACGATTCGGTGATGCGATGAAGGTAGGTAGACGCGGTTCGATCAACGGCATCATTGAAAAACACGGTAAACAAGGACATGCCGCCTATCCGGAAAAGGCGACCAATCCTATCCACAAAGTCGCCCAGGTCCTTCCGCATATGGCCGGAGTCGATCTGGATTCGGGGGATGAATTTTTTAGCCCCAGCAAATTTGTCATAACCGACATTCGTGCCGGTATGGAGGTGACGAATGTTACACCGGGGAAACTCAAGCTGATGTTTAATGTTCGAAACTCGACCAAAACTTCTCTTCAGGATGTGGAAGATTTTGTTCATCGGTATTTTAAAGAGATGAACTATACTCTCAAACTCGAGCAGTCGGCTAAACCGTTTATGACGGATGTTACTACACCCATCGTGAAAACGTTGGACCGATCTATTCATAGTGTGACGGGTATGACGCCGAAACATTCGACTGCCGGAGGAACATCGGATGCCCGTTATATTGCGGAATACGGGATTGATGTGGTTGAATTCGGCGTTAAAAACGATACGATCCACGCCCCTAACGAACGTACGTCAATTGCTGAAGTCAGTGCACTGCACGAAGTATTTTCGGAGGTTATTCGATCGTATGTTTCAAAATGACCGGGAGGAAATGACGGCCGCTTCGTCTTCAAAAATATAGGTTAGTAAGTTTTGAGCAAAAGGAGAATAGCAAATGAGCTGTTCTTCATCGATCGAGAGGGTATTTTTACGCTGCAGTCTTAGATAGTCTTCATTGTGGTGTAAACGAAACATGACACCGCTATAAAAAAACAGCCGTTCGTTCAACGAGGCTACAAGAGAGTCGATGTGTGCGACACGGTGCAGATTGATATCGGCATAAATCATATCGAAGTGTCGGGCCAGTAGCTCATTGAGAAGGGAATCAATCCTTTTTGGGGTTACATCCTCATGAAGGGCAAGTGTTCCGGTTTTTAATAATGGATTGAACCGATATTCGATTGGATCTTCAAACGGTGATGGAGTATGATCATGACCGTTGAGGGGAACTTTGCCGTGTCGGTAGGTTTGCTCAATCATTTGGTGGTATCGAGAGGGAAAATGCAGGAGATGCGTATTCGCTTTAAAGAGTAAATAGCCGATGACGACGCCGCTTCTGCGGGGATTTTTAATTTTATGCTCAATTTCCATACTGGCGGGTACTTCACCGAGCATAATAGCACTTTCGATCATTCCATGCCGTAAGTTTGCTTTTTGACTGTAAGGGTGGAGCATCATCCCTTCGCCGTAGATTCCATGTAGACCGTTTTTTTGGGCTAGATGCATCAGATAGTCGAACATTCGGTTCATTATTCCCATCTGTTTGTAGTGCGGATCGACGACGGCAGCTCCGATTTCGGCAATATCGGAGGTTTTGGAGGGAATCATAGCAAAATGACCTACAACCGAGTCGTTTTTAGAATTAATCGCAACAATCGATAAAATTTCTTCTTGGGCATTGGCATGACGTATGCCATCCGGATCGTAATAATAGGCTTTATAATAGGTATATTCATAATTATAGTACATCAGTTTGGAGATGCCCTCGGCATTTTCCGGTCTAAAACAATGAACGGTAATATCGTCGATCGTTGTATTTTTGGAAAATTCTGGGGAAGTATGTTGAGTTTCAAACGGTACGGACGGATCGATGGAATCGATCAGGGTGAAACATTTTCCAATCCCGGCAACGTTGGTAAAATAAAAACGGTCTACGAGATCATAGATTCGGTAAAAGCCTTTCGAATGATTGGGCGGTATAGAGAGAGATTCGCTGCGGAAACGGCTAAAATCGAAAGGGATGCCGGTATCGCTTACGTCGATGCGGATGGTTGTATCGGAAATGAAAAAGGTAACTTTGATTAGAAAACGATTAGGATCTTTGTACGCGTGAAATAAAATATTATCAACCACTTCTTGCAGTGCTTCTCGGAGAGACTCGACCGTAAGCGATTTCTCGTGACTGAGACGGTCAAACGTTATAAAGATGAGGTCGCATAAACTGCGTTCGCTAATTTCGAGTGTTACCAGGGGATTCATTCCCCGACTCCTCGGATTGCCAGTAAACCAAGGATTTTCATACCGATCAAGAGTGCATCGTCATCAACATTAAACCGACTGTTATGTTGCGCGATACACGTCTCTTTGGTCTTATTACAGGTACCCAGCCGGAAAAATGCCCCCGGTACTTTTTCAAGATAACGTCCGAAATCCTCACCGCCCATGACGGGATCGATCAAATCGATGCAGTTCTCTTTTCCGATCACGGAAGATGCGGTATTGACTACGCATTCGACCATCCGGTCATCGTTGAGGACTTCGGGAATTCCAAAATCATAATGAAAACGGTAGTCGGCATGCATGGATTTGCAGATTCCGTCAATCGACACTTCCATCATTTTCGGGATACTGGTGCGGACATTGTGATTGACTGTACGAACCGTTCCTCTGAGTCTGACATGATCGCAAATAACGTTGGGCGCTTTTCCCCCTTCGATCGTACCGAGTGAAATGACGGCCGGATGCAACGGATCGATTTGCCTTGAGACGATATGATTAAGCGAGTTGATGGCCATCGCCGTTACCAAAATGGCATCGACGCCTTCATGAGGTCTTGCCGCATGGGAGCTTCGTCCGAAAATTTCAATCTCAAACATATCCGTCGACGCGAGCATTACCCCTTTTTTATATCCGATTTGTCCGGTCGGAAGGTAGGGATAGGCATGTAAACCGAAAATAGCCGATACGTTTTCGAGTGCGCCGTCTTCTATCATCTGCGAACTTCCCCCCTCCAAGATTTCCTCAGAAGGTTGAAAGATGAATCGAATGTTATGCGTTAACTGATTGCGTATGCGGTTCAAAGCAATGGCCGTTCCTAAAACGATAGCCGTGTGGGCATCGTGTCCGCATGCATGCATGACCCCTGATTCGCGTGAAGTATAGGGAAGGGTATTGAGCTCCTGGATCGGAAGGGCGTCCATGTCGGCGCGTAAAGCGATAAACGGTTTATCCTTCTCGACGACGATCTGAGCGATAAGTCCAAAGTGGACGGTAGATTCACGGACATCTAGCCCTTCTGCCTCGAGAATCCCTTTTAGAAAATATTTTGTCCGTTCTTCCTTTCCGGAAAGTTCCGGATGTTCATGCAATTCTTGTCGAATCGTAGTAATTTTGTGTTCCAGTGACGCTACCGCGTCAAAAAAAATCTTTTGAACGTTTTTCATACGATCGAGTATAGCACACATAACGATTATTGGATACAATTTCGGTGTTAGAAATGTAAGGATAAATGATGAAAAAGATAGTCTTGGGAATGATCATGCCGCTATTGTTATCGGCGGCGGATATCCAGTGGAGCGTCAATTACGCGGAAGCTCAGGCTAAAGCAAAAAAAGAGTCAAAGCCGCTGTTGGTACTGATTACGAGTGAACAATGCCGATGGTGCAGAAAACTTGAATCGACAACCTTGGAAGACGAAACGGTAATTTCCCAGATTAATAGCCATTTCGCGGCCGTTCACGTTACCCGTGATAAAAGTGTATACCCCAAAACCCTTACGGCTTCAATGGTACCGATGAGCTATTTTCTTGATTCAAACGGAAAAGTACTTTATTCTATGCCGGGGTATTGGCCTACGGAAGACTATCAATCCATTTTATCCGATGCATTATCTCGTTATAAGAAAGGAAATTAATGCAAATCGTTCAAACTCCTAACGCACCGGCCGCGATCGGACCGTATTCTCAGGCGATGATTGCCAACGGAATGGTTTTTACATCCGGGCAAATCGCTCTGAAACCATCCGGCGAAATGGTTGAGGGCGATGTAACCGCGCAATGTGCGCAAGTATTGGCTAATCTCAAAGCCGTGCTTGAAGCTGCCGGAAGCTCTTATAATAAAGTTGTCAAAACGACTATTTTTCTTGACAATATGGATGATTTTTCAGCTGTAAACGAATTATACGCACAGGCATTCGGTGACCACAAGCCGGCCCGATCGACGGTAGCGGTAAAAACGTTGCCAAAAAATGCATTAGTTGAGATTGATGCAATCGCTTTAATATAAGCTTAAATAAAGTTCGGCTATAATTCGCCACTTTTTGTAGACTTGTAAAGTAAGGAACAGTAATGTACGCAATTATCAAAAACGGCGGAAAACAGTACAAAGTACAAGAGGGTGATATCCTTTTGTTCGATAAAATGGGTCTTGAACCTAAAACTACCGTCGAAATCAAAGAAGTTCTGGCTGTTAACAACGGCGAACTTAAAACAGGTACTCCATACGTCGAGGGTGCTGTTGTCACTGGAGAAGTTATCAACGAAGGTCGTGACCGTAAAGTTGTGATCTATAAAAAACGCCGCCGTAAAGACAGCAAACTTAAACGTGGTTTCCGTAGAGATCACACACGCGTTCGTATCACTAAGATCGCCGCGTAAGCAATAATCTTAAAAAGATAAAGATAAGAGGAGAATACAATGGCTCACAAGAAAGGTCAGGGTAGTACACAGAATAACCGCGACTCAGCGGGACGTAGACTTGGTGTTAAAGTTAGCGGTGGAGCGCAAGCTCGTGCCGGAAACATCATTATCCGCCAACGCGGTACCAAAGTTCACCCGGGTAAAAACGTAGGAATGGGTAAAGACCATACTATTTTTGCATTGGTAGACGGTATCGTTGTGTTTGAACGCAAAGACAAAAAACGCAAACAAGTCTCTGTTATCCCAGCTGCATAATTTCTTAAATAATCGGGGTTCCCCCGGTTTCCGATTTTCTCATTCCCGATTAGTCTATTTTCTTAACAATATGCTTTTAAACGGTTTTTTTATCAGAGATAATGAAGTATAGTTTTAAGAAAATTTTTGTGCGCTTATATGGCTTGTTCCCTCGGCGCAGATGCATAGTGTAATTAAGGATAATTATGTTTAGTGATAGTGTAGAACTTACCGTTTCATCCGGAAAAGGGGGCGCGGGATGTGTCGCTTTCCGACGCGAAAAATTTGTTATCCAAGGTGGCCCTAACGGCGGTGACGGAGGACGCGGTGGCGATGTCTATTTTAAAGTTGACAATAACACCCACACTTTGGCCCATTTTCAGGGAAATAAAAATTTGAAAGCCGAAAATGGCCGTCCAGGAATGGGCTCGAATATGGCCGGAAAAGCCGGACAAAAACTTTTTATTACAGTTCCGCCCGGTACACAAATCATTGATGTCGAAACCGGTGACGTATTATTTGATATGCTTGAAGACGGACAAGAAGCGCTGTTTTTGAAAGGGGGAAAGGGTGGACTCGGAAATGTCCATTTTAAATCCTCTACGAACCAAAAACCGACCTATGCACAACCGGGTGAACCCGGAGTGACACGTATAGTGAAACTTGATTTGAAGCTGATCGCCGATGTCGGATTGGTAGGTTTTCCAAACGTCGGAAAATCGACGTTGATATCGACGGTTTCGAATGCCCGTCCGGAAGTTGCCAATTACGAATTTACAACGCTGACACCAAAACTCGGACAGATCAATATCGGTGAATACGATTCGTATGTTATGGCGGATATTCCCGGGATCATCGGGGGTGCATCTGAAGGAAAAGGGCTTGGATTAAAATTCCTTCGTCATATCGAGCGGACTAAAACGCTTTTATTTATGATCGATTTGGCTTCCTATATGGAAATGGAATATCAGTATTCTACCCTCAAAGAAGAGCTTCAAGCATTTTCAGAACAATTGAGTGAACGGAATTTTGCCATCGCATTGACACGTGCCGATGCTATGTCTCCGGAAGAAGCAAAAGAGAAAACGGAATCCTTTATTCAATCTATGGGATTGGAGTACAAGAACGGAAGCCGATTTGGTTTTGATGAAACATTCCCGGTGTTTGAACAAGAAAATTTTGAGAAAGAATTTTACGAAACGTCGAAACCGGCATTCATTGCACCGATCTCTTCTGCAACCCATATGAATATTAAGCCATTGACGTATGCATTGTACCAATTGATTTCTGTCGAGCGTTAAGATGAAACGGATTGTCGTCAAAGTCGGTAGTGCCGTATTAAGCGAGCAAAACTGTATTGCAAAAGATCGGATGGCAAATCTGGTTGACTTGATTGCCGAACTGAAAAACAGATACGAAGTCATTCTGGTTTCTTCCGGTGCGGTTGCAGCAGGGTATACAGAGTTGAAACTGGATAAGAAAATTCTTGCCAATAAACAAGCACTTGCATCGATCGGACAACCGATATTAATGAACAAATATCGAAAACTTTTTGAGAAACATGAAATTCTCCCTTCGCAAGTATTGGTTACAGCAGCCAATTTCAATACGGATGAACAGTCGCAAAAGGCAAAAGATACGATCGAGACGCTTTTACTTCATAATGTCGTACCTATTATCAATGAAAACGATGCGACGGCAACCGAAGAACTGGTACTGGGAGATAACGATCAGCTTTCAGCTTATGCAGCGCACCATTTCGGTGCTGATCTATTGATTATTCTTTCGGATATTGACGCGTATTATGATAAAGACCCTCGAACGAATTCTGATGCTTCGGTACGAAAACGGGTACATGCTATAACTCCGGAAGAATTGGCACTGGAAGTCAATCCAAATCACAATTTCGCAACCGGCGGAATCGTTACGAAACTCAAGGCAGCCAATTTTTTACTGAAACGCAACGGTGCGATGTTTTTAGCAAGCGGATTCGATTTAAGCGATGCTCGATCTTTTTTGATTGATGGTAATCATCAAGGCGGTACGCTGTTCAAAACTTTCGGGGATGAAGAATGACGAGAGTCATTTTTATGGGAACGCCCGATTACGCGGCAACCATTCTTGCGAGGCTGATAGATGCATCGGATATCGAAGTGGTTGCGGTTTATACTCAACCGGATAAACCTGTCGGTCGTAAAGGGATATTGACTCCTCCACCTGTCAAAACCGTTGCGGAAGCGAATGGCATACACGTCATCCAACCGCTTAAACTACGGGAACCGTATGTTATTGATGAATTATTGAACATTCCGTGTGATTTGATTGTTGTAGCTGCATACGGTCAGATTTTGCCTAAACCCGTTTTGGAATACGTTCCTTGTGTTAATCTGCATGCATCAATTCTTCCATATTATCGCGGTGCCAGTCCGATACAGCAGAGTCTTTTGAATAATGATGCGTCAACTGGGATTACCGCTATGTGGATGGATGAAGGTCTCGATACCGGTGCTATTATTCAAATTGAAACGTTGCCGATTGGAAACGACGAAATGGTTGATTCTCTCTATAACCGTTTGACGGAATGTGCCTCAGAGCTAACATTGCACATCGTACGTCAATGGGACCGAACAACAGCTGTTCCCCAAAACAATACAGATGCTTCCCATTGTAAAAAAATTACCAAAAATGACGGTTTGATTACATTCGACGATGCACGAAGTATATACAATCGTTATCGTGCATATACTCCATGGCCAGGGATTTACCTCGAATCAGGATTAAAATTAAAGACGATGAGTTTAGAAGACGAAACGAGTTCCGGTCATGGCGGCGAAATTATTAAAATAGAAAAAGAGAGTATTGTAGTACAGTGCGCGAGCGGAACTTTGAGAATATACACGGTTCAAGCGCCTTCCAAACAAGAAAGTAATAGTGTCGCATATTTGAATGGAAAACGGATAGGGCTTGGAAGTTTATTGGTTTGAGACTTTGGAATCGACGCAATCGTATTTGATTGATTCCATCAAGAAAAAAAACATCTCTTTGCCTGTATGCGTCGTTGCAGATATTCAGACTATGGGTAAAGGTTCACGCGGAAATTCATGGATCGGTAAAGAAGGAAATTTATTCATGTCTTTGGGAGTCCCAAGGAGAATGTTGCCGGATGATTTGAAACTTGAGTCATGTTCAATCTATTTTGCATTTTTATTGAAAGAATATTTGAGTCAATGCGGCTCAAAGGTATGGTTGAAATGGCCGAACGATTTTTATCTTGATGACGTAAAAATCGGTGGGGTGATTACGAACCTGGTGGGAGAAACGTTGGTATGCGGTATAGGTATGAATCTACATTCGGCACCGGAAGATTTTGGAAAGATCGACATCCGGATAACGCCGCACGAAGTCGTTTCCGGCTTCTGTGGAGTGTTTGAAAAACTTCCCGAATGGAAGCAGATTTTTAGTAAATACCAGTTAGAATTTGAGCATAGCAGACGGTTCAATACCCATATTGGTGATTCCAAAATTAAATTAGAAATAGCCTCTTTATGTGAAGACGGTTCACTAGAATACGATGGTCAAAGGATATTCAGTTTACGATGAGTGAAGTTATAGTTATCGCAAATCAAAAAGGCGGCGTAGGTAAAACGACAACTGCTGTCAATTTGGCTGCCTCATTAGCTGTCGCAGAGAAAAAAGTGCTGTTGATCGACGCGGATCCTCAAGCCAATGCGACGACTTCCCTTGGTTATCATCGTAATAATTATGAATTTAATATTTATCATGTTCTCATCGGTGCCAAAAAACTGCGTGAAATTATCCTGAAAACCGCTTTGCCAAAGCTTTTTCTCGCCCCGTCTAACATAGGATTGGTTGGTGTTGAAAAAGAGTATTACGATGCTGGCAATGCAAAAGGGAGAGAACTTATCCTAAAACGTGCCATTGCACAAGTACGGGATGAATACGATTACATTATTATTGATTCTCCTCCGGCACTTGGGCCGATGACGATCAATGCGCTTTCCGCATCGAATTCGGTTATTATCCCGATACAGTGTGAATTTTTTGCATTGGAAGGGCTTGCCCAGTTGCTCAACACGGTTAAATTGGTCCGGAAAACGATTAATCCGAAATTGACCATTAAAGGATTTCTACCGACAATGTATAGTGCACAAAATAATTTGTCACGCCAGGTTTTTGCGGATTTGCGACAGCATTTTCAAGCCAAACTGTTTAAATCGCCGACGGATGATTATATTGTGATCCCGCGTAACGTTAAACTGGCCGAATCGCCGAGTTTTGGAAAACCGGCAATATTATACGATGTAAAATCGAGCGGTTCCGTGGCGTATCAAGAGTTGGCGCATGCCATCATAGCTTGAGAGGTACGGTAATATGGCGAAGGTAACCGGATTAGGGAGAGGGCTAGGTGCTCTTTTAAGTGAAATTGAAGAGGCTTATGACAACGAATTGCCTAAAAAAGGCGGCGTTGAAGAGATAGCATTAAATAAGATCAGACCAAATCCCTATCAGCCAAGAAAACATTTCGATGCGGATTCACTTTCGGAACTAAGCGAATCGATACGAACACACGGATTATTACAGCCTATCGTTGTTAAAGAAGATTTGGACGGATATGTACTGATAGCCGGGGAACGTCGATTGCGAGCCAGTAAACTGGCTAAAACAAAAACGATTAAAGCAATTGTAGTGTCCGTTAGCGATGAACAAATGCGTCAGCATGCTCTGATTGAAAATATTCAGAGAGATGAACTCAACCCAATTGATCTTGCACAAGCCTATCAGGAATTGATTGAAATACATCAGCTTACCCATGATCAGCTCTCACAGACCGTGCATAAAAGTCGGACGCAGATAACTAACACGTTACGATTATTGCAATTGGGAGACAAAGGACGAAAAGCTCTGGCAGAAGGAAAAATAACTGCTGGCCATGCAAAAGTAATCGTTGGATTGGAACCGGATGAGCAATCAATGATGGTTGATTCCATTATCGGTCAAAAGCTCAGTGTCCGTGATGTTGAAAATGTAGTTAAACAAATCAAGGCAACTCCGGCGGTCAAAACTTCTCTGACTTGTGAGGAAGGGGATTTTAAAGATTTAAAATTACGCCTCAGCGAGCTTGGTTATAAATGTGGCACCAAAGGTTACAAATTAACTATAGAATTCGAAAATAATGCCCAAATTGAATCATTTTTGAACGCCTTAATCTGATATAGCTTCATATTTAACTGTGCCTTCAATTTATACATAGTATAATCACGCAACTTTTAGGAGGTGGTATGTTAGATATAAGTCCGATGCTGCTTGGCAGCACACTGATTGTCTTCCTTGTCCTTATAGCCGTTCTTAACAGTTTGCTTTACAATCCTCTTTTCAATTATATGGAAAAGCGTGATGCCGATATTAAAAATGATTTGGAAAAAGTTGGTAACAATGATTCCGATATCGCAGCACTTAATTCTAAAGCTGAAAAGATCATGAGTGATGCAAAACTGGAAGCCGCGGCTTTAAGAGAAAAAGTTATTGCTGAAGCCAAAGGATTGGTTCATAGCAAAGTTGAGGCAAAACGTGCTGAACTGGCACAACAGTATGCGAAATTTGAAGACGAATTATCGCAAGAACGCGCGAGTCTGAAAGCGGCACTTCTAAATGAAGCACCAACTTTCCAATCTGCTGTATCAGCAAAACTAAGCCAAATTTGAAAGGGACGGAATGGGTAAAATAATCGTATCGGTATTAATGCTCAGCGCCTATCTTTTTGGATCGGATGCAGGTGCAGAAGGATCAACGGATATCGTTCAAAGAACAGTTAACTTTTTGATCTTTGCCGGTATTCTTTACTATGTATTGGCTGAACCGTTGAAAAGCTATTTCGGCAACAGAAGCAGCGGAATCGCGGACGAACTTAATAAAGTTCAAGAACGATTGCGTGAATCTAAACGCCTCAAAGAGACGGCCGAACAAAAAGTTGAAGAAGCGGATCGGTTCGCTGCTGAACTTAAAGAAGTTTCTAAAAAAGAGAATAAAATTCTCAGCGATAAAATCATGGCTCAAGGCGACCAGGATATTGAAACAATCCAGAAACAAAATGAAGCGTTGATGGAATTGGAAAAACGTAAAATGGTTCGCGAAGTTGTAGAAGAAGTAATGAGTGGCGTTATGCGCGAAAGCGACAACGCACTTGGCAAAGAAGCTATGACTGAAATCTTGAAAAAGAAGGTAGCCTAAATGCAGCAAGAACTAATCGCTAAACGATATGTAAAACCGTTGATCGAGTTGTGTGACAATGAAGCATTGGAAAACCTGTCTATTTTACTGAATGTTGTTGCGGAATCATTCAAAGATGAAAAGTTTCTTCGCATTATGCAAAGTAATCAAATTTCATCAAATGACAAAACATCTCTGGTTTTAGAGATGGTTTCTAGCGCAAACAGTCAAATAGTTAATAATTTGATTAAATTGCTTGCCGAAAATGGACGTTTGCCATTAATCCCGGCATTGGCTTGCGAATTGAGCCGTGAAATCGGGCGGTCTAAACGTACGTATAAAGGTCGTGTCTACAGTGTAGCTGTATTAGACCAAGCTTCGATTGATTCTATTGCGAGTGATTTGGGGAATAAAACCGGAACAACGATTTCTTTGGAATTTGTCCCTTCAAACTGTGATGGAATCCGTGTAGAAGTAGATGACCTGAATATTGAAATCGATTTTTCAAAAAGTCGCCTAAACGCTCAAATGGTTGAGCATATCTTAAAAGCAATTTAACCCTCGCGAAAGGAGAAAATAGTGGTAGCAAAAGTACAAGCTGATGAAATCAGTTCAATCATCAAAGAGCGAATTGAAAATTTTGAACTTAATGTTGACATTAACGAAACTGGTAAAATCGTCTCATACGGAGACGGTATCGCACAAGTATATGGCCTGAATAATGTTATGGCCGGTGAAATGGTAGAATTTGAAGAGGGCACTCGTGGTCTGACAATGAACCTTGAAGAAAGCAGCGTAGGTGTTGTTGTTCTTGGTAAAGGCAAAGAGCTGCGTGAAGGCATGTCTGTTAAACGTCTTGGACGCCTTCTTCGCGTTCCTGTCGGCGATGCGCTTCTTGGTCGTGTTGTTAATGCACTTGGAGAACCAATTGACGGAAAAGGACCTATCGAAACTACAGAAAACCGTTTCGTAGAGGAAAAAGCTCCTGGGATCATGGCACGTAAATCGGTTCATGAACCAATGGCAACCGGTATTAAAGCGATCGATGCGCTAGTTCCGATTGGACGTGGACAACGTGAGCTTATCATCGGTGACCGTCAAACAGGTAAAACAACGGTTGCTCTTGACACGATTATCAACCAAAAAGGTAACGGAGTCGTTTGTATTTACGTTGCAGTTGGACAAAAAGAATCAACTATCGCTCAGGTTATTCGTCGTTTGGAAGAACACGGTGCACTTGAATACACTATTATTGTTTCAGCTACTGCTTCTGAAGCAGCTGCTCTCCAATTCCTTGCGCCGTATACGGGTGTAACAATGGGTGAATATTTCCGTGACAATGCTCGTCATGGTCTGATTATTTACGATGATTTGTCAAAACATGCGGTAGCTTACCGTGAAATGTCATTGATCCTTCGCCGTCCTCCAGGCCGTGAAGCGTATCCAGGGGACGTTTTCTACCTACATTCTCGCCTTCTTGAGCGTGCAGCGAAATTAAACGATGAAATGGGTGCAGGTTCATTGACTGCTCTTCCGATCATCGAAACGCAAGCAGGTGACGTTGCGGCATACATTCCAACAAACGTTATTTCGATCACAGACGGTCAAATTTTCTTGGAAACAGACCTTTTCAATTCAGGCATCCGTCCAGCGATCAACGTCGGTCTTTCAGTATCACGTGTCGGTGGTGCTGCGCAAATCAAAGCAACAAAACAAGTTGCAGGAACATTGCGTCTTGACCTGGCACAATATCGTGAGCTTCAAGCGTTTGCACAATTCGCATCTGATTTGGATGAGGTAAGCCGGAAACAGCTTGAGCGTGGACAACGTATGGTTGAAGTATTGAAACAACCTCCGTATTCTCCGCTAACTGCAGAGAAACAAGCATTGATCATTTTTGCGGGTAACGAAGGGTACCTGGATGATCTTGGCGTATCGTCTGTAGTCAAGTTTGAAGCGGATCTTTATCCGTTTGTAGAGGCGTCATACCCTCAAATTCTTGAAAATATCCGTAGTTCTTCGAAAATTGATGACGAAACTATGGCTCTGATGAAAAAAGCACTCGAAGAGTTCAAATCGACTTTCGTTGCTAACTAAGGATTCTTATGGCTAACTTGAAAGAGATACAACGACAGATCAAGAGTGTTTCGAACACGCAAAAAACTACGCGTGCGATGAAGCTTGTTTCGACGGCGAAACTTCGCCGTGCGGAAGAGCTTGCGAAACGTTCACGTCTGTTTGCCGAAAAAACGAATCAAGTGATAGCTGAAATCGCGGCTCGTGTCCAATGCAATAAAGTGGGCGGGATTGAAAACCGCTGCTTTGTTGAGAATGATGCGCCTGAAATGATCGATATTATTTTTGTAACAGCAGACAAAGGTTTGTGCGGCGGTTTTAATATGCAAACTATTAAAGCCGTACGTAAATTGATGTCTGAATACAAAAATAAAAAAGTCAAAATCCGCTTGCGTGGCGTTGGTAAAAAAGGTATTGAATATTTCAACTTTAATGAAGTTGAAATGCTTGATGAAGTCAAAAATCTGAGTTCTGCACCTGATATGCAACGTTCAAGCGAATTTATGGCACGTTCAATCAACGATTTTAAAGAAGGTAAGATTGATGCGGTTTACATCGTATACAATGGTTACCTGAACGTTATCACGCAGCAATTGCATATTAACCGTATTTTGCCTGTCAACGTTGAAAAATACGATTGTGATTTGAGTCAGGGTACTACTCTTGAGATTGAAGCTCAAGATGAAGAAAAAATGCTTGATTCATTGGTAACTAAATACGCTGAATATAATATGTATTATTCACTGATTGATTCTGTCGCGGCTGAACATAGTGCACGTATGCAGGCAATGGATGCGGCTACAAACAATGCTAAGCAGATGGTTAAAAATCTGACAGTTAAATATAACAAAGCGCGCCAAGAAGCGATTACGACAGAGCTTATCGAGATTATTAGCGGCGTCGAGTCGATGAAATAATTATGGAGGAAAGAATGATTGGTAAAATTGCTCAAGTAATGGGTCCGGTCGTTGACGTTGATTTTGAAGGTTATCTTCCTACAATCAATGAAGCGATCGAAGTTAACGTAAATGTTGAAGGAAACTCTTTCCGTCTCGTATTGGAAGTAGCTTCACATTTAGGAAATGGTCGCGTACGTACTATCGCGATGGACATGTCAGAAGGTCTTGTTCGCGGTATGACAGCAAGAGCGACGGGTGCTCCTATTAAAGTTCCGGTTGGTGATGAAGTACTTGGACGTATCTTTAACGTAATTGGTGACCCAATCGATGGCGGTGAATCAGTTCAAGGTACTGAACAATGGTCAATTCACCGTGACCCTCCACCGTTGACTGAACAAAGCACAAAAACTGAAATGTTCGAAACCGGTATTAAAGTTGTTGACCTTCTGGCTCCATACGGTAAAGGTGGTAAAGTCGGTCTATTCGGTGGTGCCGGAGTTGGTAAAACCGTTATTATCATGGAGCTTATCAACAACGTTGCAATGGCTCACAGTGGTTACTCTGTATTCGCCGGTGTCGGTGAACGTACCCGTGAAGGGAATGACCTTTACCATGAAATGAAAGAATCGAACGTTTTGGACAAAGTTGCTCTGTGCTATGGGCAAATGTCTGAGCCACCGGGTGCACGTAACCGTATTGCGCTGACAGGTCTTACAATGGCGGAATATTTCCGTGACGTTAAAGGTCTTGATGTATTGATGTTTATCGACAACATCTTCCGTTTCGCACAATCAGGTGCTGAAATGTCAGCACTTCTTGGACGTATTCCTTCAGCCGTTGGTTACCAACCGACACTTGCTCGCGAGATGGGTGCTCTCCAAGACCGTATTACGTCTACGAAAAAAGGTTCGATCACTTCCGTTCAAGCGGTTTATGTGCCTGCAGACGACTTGACTGACCCGGCTCCGGCTTCTGTATTCGCCCACTTGGACGCAACTACAGTTCTTAACCGTAAAATTGCAGAAAAAGGTATCTACCCTGCGGTTGATCCACTTGATTCAACATCTCGTCTTCTTGATCCGCAAATTATTGGAGAAGAGCATTACAGCGTTGCACGCGGTGTTCAAAAAACTCTTCAAAAATATAAAGATCTTCAAGATATCATTGCAATTCTTGGTATGGATGAACTTTCTGAAGAAGATAAATCAACGGTTGAACGTGCACGTAAAATCGAAAAATTCCTTTCACAACCGTTCCACGTTGCGGAAGTATTTACGGGTGCACCAGGTAAATACGTTAAACTAGAAGACACTATCAAAGGATTCAAAGGAATTCTTGAAGGTGAATACGACCATATGCCAGAAGGTGCTTTCTATATGGTTGGAAATATGAATGAGGCGATTGAAAAAGCTGAAAAAATGAAAAGCAAGTAATTGCTGATCGCCTTGTAAGGAAACAATATGGAAACACTCCACTTAGAAGTGCTTACGCCAAGCGGACCGATCTTTAACGGTCAGGCTAAAAGTGTCACCCTTCCGGGTGAAGAGGGAGAATTCGGAGTTCTGCCCGGGCACGTAACTTTAACTACGCTTCTTCAAGCAGGTGTAGTAGACGTGCAAAAATCAAACGGTAAAACTGAATCCATCGTCGTCAACTGGGGCGTTGTTCAGGTTACACAACAAAAAGTCATCGTTTTGGTAGACGGTGCTGTTGCTATTCGCGGAGAAAGCGAAGGGGATATTGCTAAAGCGTTGGATGAAGCGAAATCACTTATTAACAGTGTATCTGACTCGAATGCAATGATCGCATCCGTTTCTGCACGTATTGAATCAGCTGCACAACATCTAGTTTAATTACGATGTACCAATCTCTCATCGATTTTATCGATAAAAGTCATCCAGTAACACTTGGTGTGTTATTGGTGCTTTCTGTCTACTTTATTTCTATTAACTGGATTTTCTTTTATCGACTTTTTTCACTGAATAGCTGGATTTCCTCAGAGAATCAAGGGCTTGAATCCTTGTTAATGGGTGCCCATTCACTATCGGATCAGACCTATTTAAGCCATTTTACTAAATCTTCTAAAATTTCAAAAGAATTATTTGACTTGGCCGGATATGCAGCATCGAAAGAATCGACAAAAGGACTGATGTTTTTATCGGTCGTTGCATCGACCACCCCTTTTATCGGACTCTTCGGGACCGTTGTATCAATATTGGATACATTTGATCACTTGGGTCAGGCAAGCGGTACTATCAGTACGATTGCCGGTGGTGTATCCGATGCGCTTGTCGCAACGGCTTCCGGTATTTTTGTAGCCGTGTTTGCATACACCTATCATCAAATTCTCAAGCGCCGAGCTTTTGAACTTTCAGGACTGATTCGAATGCAAAGCGATGCATTGCTTTCGAGGGAACGTTGATGTACGATTGGGAAGAGAAACCGGAACTCAATATCACGCCTCTTGTAGATGTGATGTTGGTTTTGCTGGCCATACTCATGGTAATATCACCAAATATTGTCTACGAAGAATTGATCCGTCTCCCAAAAGGTTCTGCCCAACAAGAATTGTCCAAAATCCCTCCTGTCAACATAGAAATATCTAAAGAAGGAAAAGTTAAAGTCAACAAAGAACTTTTTGACATTGATACCTTTACCGATAATTTCTATCGTTATTCACGTTCTCTTAACGCTGATTCTAAAGTATTAATTAGTGCGGATAAGGATTTGGATTATGGACGAGTCATGATGGTATTGGGTGCTGTTAAAAAATCGGGTTTTGTTGAAGTTTCATTAGCGACAAACGGATAAATAATTTTTGTCATAAGCGAGTTATAATGAATTTCGACGAGAACCGATATTTTTTTGTGAGCGGACTCCTTTCTTTTTCTTTTTTTTTCTTCATATTAGGCTTAATCGCCTATACAGTATCACATACGGTTACCAATCAACAATTCGGCATGGTCAAAAGTGATGTTGTATCTATTTCAATCAATATATCAGATTCATTAACACCTGTTGTTGAAGCTACTGCACAGCCGACAAATGAACCTGTTACAGATACTAAAGACGAAACCAAGAACGAAGAACCAGATCAATCAGATATGTCTGAGAATGAACAACAAACTGTTCCGAATATCAATGATCTTTTTTCCGATGTGAAGACGGTTCCATCCCAACCCAAAAAACAGAAAAACACTTTGAACCCTGATGCTCTTAATGCCTTGGAGAAAGAGGTGACATCTTCTGCACATACTTCGAATCTATCGGAAAAAGTCAAAAGTTTACCGGCTGCTAAATATTCGGTACAAATGAATGTTGAGAGCGGCTCATCAGGTCCGGTTGTTAACGAATACCATGCTAAGATTCAAGGTCTCGTTTACACCAATTTTCATCCGCCTGTAGGTACGGAAGGGCAAATGTCTCGCGTACGTATAAAAATCAGTGCGGACGGTCGTTTGTTGATGTTCAAGGTAATTTCTAAATCAGGTAATCAACCGTTTGATAGTGAAGTGTCTTGGCTCAACGAACGATTGGCACAGGTGCGTTTTCCAAACAATCCTGAACAAAAGGATGCCGTAATCGAGCTAATATTGAAAGCCAGGGAGCAGTGAAGTTGCTACGTATTTTTTTCCTAGTCTCTATGTATATCCTATCCGCCTTTTCCGAACCTTCCATAGAAGTTGTTAAACAGGTTGAAGCGTTACCGACACTTGCCGTAGAAGATGCTTCATTACAAAATTCAGATGCGGCAGAACGATTGGGCAAGATGTTGGTTGCAGATATGAATGTGGTATCACTCTTCACGGTTGACGACCGATACGCAACCAATAACTATGATACCGTTACTCCTAATCCGATACATAAAGATATACAATATATTTTACTGTACCGTTTGTCCGAAAACGATCAAGGATTTAAAGCTGAAATCAAACTTTTGCAAAACGGGTTAAATGTTTTTGAAAAAAGTTATTTACTCAAGCAAGCTGAAATGATGGTGTTTTTATCCCATACCGTCGCTTATGATATTAATGCAAAGTTGGGCGGAACGGCAATGGACTGGATAAAACGAAAAGTTCTGTTTGTACGTTTGAGCAGCCCGCGCCATTCTGAGATAGTAGCTGCCGATTATACGCTTTCATATCAGAAAGTGGTATTAAGCGGAGGTATGTACGGTTTTGCGAAATGGGGAAATCGCGAACAGACAGAGTTTTATTATACATCTCTATCGGATTACAAGCCAACAATCTATAAAATGAGTTTGATGTCCGGGCAACGCGAAAAACTTATCGGCTCAGACGGTATGGCCGTCTGCTCGGACGTCAGTGAAGACGGGAAACGGTTATTGCTGACGCTTGCACCGGAAGGACAGCCGGACATATTTTTATACGATACGTCAACCAAAGGAAAGGTCCGATTGACCGATTATTCGGGTATAGATGTAAACGGACAGTTTTTGGGTGATAACGGAATCGCATTTGTTTCAAACCGTTTGGGAAATCCAAATATTTTTTATAAAAAACTCAATGAACCCGGTGTGAGTCAACTGGTATACGGCGGGAAAAACAACTCTTCATTGAGTGCATATAAAAATTTCTTAGTGTATAAAGCCCGTGAAGCGACTTCATTTGAAGGAAATACCTTTAACCTTCATTTGATTTCCATTGAAAGTGGAAACGTTCGTCGTCTTACCGCCAGCGGAATTAACGATTTTCCCCGTTTTTCCGGAGACGGTGAAGCCGTATTGTTTATCAAACAGGAAGGATACAAAAGTTCACTAGGTGTAATTCGTTTGGCGGTGAATAAAAGTTTTGAATTTCCATTGAAAATCGGACGAATTCAATCAATTGATTGGTAGTTATTAACTTTTTTTTGCTACCATAGCCTGTAATCTAAAAACACCAAAGAGGTCATGTGATGATGAGAAATATAGCTTTGATCAGTGCGACAGTTGCGATGCTGGTTTTGACGGGTTGTAGTACAAAAGAGCCGGCGATTGATGCGTCTGCTAATGCTGGGACAACAGCTCCTGCAACAGCTCCGGTAGTGGCTCCAACGACAAGTGCAACTGATGCGAATGCGGTAATTGCACCTGTAACTAATGCAAGTACGTCAGATACTGCAACAGCATCTGGAAATGGATCGGATGGACAACTGGTAAGTATTTTGTTCGATTTTGACAAGTACAATATCCGTGAAGATATGCAAACTCCAATGCAAAGTGATAGCGCTTTGTTGAAAGGGAAAAACGTTAAACTCGAAGGTAACTGTGACGAATTCGGTACTGATGAGTACAACTACGCTCTAGGATTGAAACGTGCCAATACAGTTAAAGCTGAACTTGTAAACAGTGGTGTGAGTGCTGATGCTATCACTATGACAAGTTTGGGTGAAAGCAATCCGGTATGTCTTGAAAAGACAAAAGAGTGCTGGGCTAAAAATCGCCGTGTCGATTTTAAACTTGCGCAGTAAATAAACCAATACACTAAATGGGTAGAAGTTTATCTCTCTATTTATTCCTCTCTTTTACAACATTCGCAGCGGAGCCTTCTGTCTTCGGTGCGGGTGACATTAACAGTCCTAATCCTTACGGTTTAACCAGAGAAGAAAAACTGATTCTCGAAAATAAAAAAGAGCTGGAATCGGTTATTAAAAAAAACAATCAGCAACACGTTAAAGTCGAAACGGTTTCAGAACGTTTGGATGGATTGCAAACCATCATCGAAGGGCTTTCTCAGAGCAGTCACGAACAGTCGATCGCATTAAAAAGTTTGATCGCTGCAACCAATGATGAAAATTCGTCGGCACGTCTGGATGAGATGAAAAAACAGCTCGATGATAATTCTCAATCTATTATGCAGATGAAATCTCTTTTGGAAGAGTTGTCGGGTGTTGTGGATACGATGAATAATAATTACGTTACCAAAGAGCAATTTACATCATTGATCAAGCAACTTAAAATGAAAGTTCCGGATGTTCCCGCACCAAAAAGCGATAAACAGGACAAATCCGACAAGCCGACAAAGAGTGATAAACAATCGTTTGAAAAAGATGCAAATGAACTGTTCAACCAGCAAAAATACGCCGAAGCACAGGCCGCATACGAACAAATGATTCAAAATAAATATAAAGTTGCCGAGTCGTATTATAAAATCGGTGAGACTCTTTTTGAACGAAAGATGTACAAAGACGCGGTTTCGTACTACAAAGAGAGCGCATCGAAAGACGATAAAGCCGGTTACATGCCGACATTGCTTCTCCATTCAGGTATTTCGATGGAGAAGATCGGAGAAAAAAATACCGCGAAAATGTTTTATCAGGCAACGGTTAGCAAATTTCAGGGGACGGGTGCAGCCAAAGAAGCTGCTGAACGAATCTCTAAGCTGAAATAGGTATCTGTACCTTTTCAGCCACGCTATAGGTAAATGTGCTACAATCGCACAGTTTAATATCAATCAAGGCTTTAACATGGCAATAGAAAACAATCAAATCGTATCGATTGAATATGAAGTACGTGACGGCGGTGTCGTAGTAGATAGCAATGTCGGCGGGCACCCGTTGACGTTTATGTTTGGAAAAGGGCAGGTTATTCCTGGTCTTGAATCCGGTATCGCGCATATGGCAATCGGTGAAAAAGGTGATGTTCTGGTTAAAGCCGCAGATGCGTATGGAGAATACAATCCTGAAGCACAACAAGAACTTCCGCGTGAGCAATTTGCCGGGATCGACCTGAATGTCGGTATGACATTATACGGCCAAGGCGAAGACGGCGGAACCGTACAGGTTATCGTCAAAGATATCAAAGATGACTCTGTAATCATTGATTTCAACCATCCTTTGGCTGGAAAAGATTTAATGTTTAGCATTACCGTACACAATATCCGTGATGCTTCTGCTGAAGAAGCAATGACAGGTATTCCTGCTGAAAATCGTGTAGAAAGCAGCGGATGCTGCGGAAGCGGCGGTAACCACGGCTGTGGATGTCATTAATTTTTTAACGGCTTCGAACGCTTCGGTAGAAGCGTTTAAAACAGCCAATCTACTGAAAGGGTTGAATGTTAATGCCGTCATTTTCGGGGAAAAAGGGACAGGTAAACTGACCCTTGCCCGGTACATACTCCCTCATGCTCCGGTCATAGATGCCACTCATTTTGATGAATTGCTTGACGCTATCGAATCCAATCGTGAAATAATCATCCATAAACTTGATAATGTTGCCAATCTAAGACGACTTATAGATGCTTTGCAAAAAACGCGAACACGTGTTGTGGCTACGGCAGGTTTCCGCTATTCCCAAGAACAACTCGATGAGATATTCACCATCCGGTTAGCCCTGCCGCCGCTTGTCGAACGGCATGAAGATGTTGAACTTTTGATCGATGCATTTGTCAAAGAGGCAAAGCAGACTTTGGGAAAATCCGAACCGTTTGATTTAAACGGATTTGTTCCTGATTTAAGCGAAAACGCACTGTCATTACGGCGACAGGTGTATTTGCATTATTTACTGGACAATATAGGCGAGAATGACTTGATGGGGATTATGGAACATTATCTGCTCGATAAATTAGGGAGCAACAATGATTATCGGGCCTTTTTACATCTGTATGAAGTACCGTTGATTCGCGCCGGCATCAAACGTTTTAAATCACAATTGCAATTGGCGGAGCGTCTTGGTCTTAATCGAAATACGTTGCGCAAAAAAATCGCCGATCATTCTGAATATCAATTAGAAACCAAGGAGAATTAATGTCTAAAAAAATCGCGATGATTTTTCCAGGACAAGGCAGTCAAAGTATCGGGATGGGGAAATCGTTTTACGAGAATAGTCCTATCGCGCGTGAAATGTTTGAAAAAGCGGGTGAACGTATTGGTGTCGATTTTACCAAGCTTCTTTTCGAACCGAATGATCAACTTGATCAGACACGATATACGCAACCTGCCATTCTATTGATCTCAATAATTGCTTATCGTCTCTTCCAAGAGACACTTCCGACCGATGCAGTCTTGTATTTAGGACATTCACTCGGCGAATTCAGTGCTTTGTGTGCGGCCGGTGCCATTGATTACGTGGATGCGGTTGAACTGGTTCATAAGCGCGGTGCGTTAATGCAGCAGGCATGCGAATCGGTCGAAGCGGGTATGATGGCTATTCTTGGATTGAAAGACGATGCCGTCGAGGCTTTGTGCGAAAAAGGGCTTGAAGAAGGCAAAAGCGTGTGGCCGGCAAATTTCAATCAGGACGGTCAATTAGTAGTGGCCGGATTAAAAAATGATTTACAAGCAATGGAAGCAACTTTTAAAGAGGCGGGGGCTAAACGGGCGTTATTGCTCAATATGTCTATTGCCAGCCATTGTCCGCTGTTAGTCTCGGCACAGGGACCTTTAGCCTCTGAAATGGAACGGATGATCGGAGAGACGTTTAGTGCTCCAGTCGTTTCCAATGTGACAACCGGAAAATACAATACAAAAGAAGAGGCTGTTACACTCTTGACCGATCAGTTGATTAAACCGGTGAGATACAAACAATCCATCGAAGCAATCGCCGAAGAGATTGATTTGATGATCGAATTCGGTAACGGAACGGTTTTAAAAGGGTTGAATAAACGGAATGCTCCGAACGTTGAAACGCTAAACGTTTCGGACATGGAGACGTTGCAAAAGGTATGCGAAGCACTCTCATGAAAGTGGCTCTGGTCCAGTTCGCACCGAAATTGAACCGTTCCAATCTGGAAAATATTGTTGACCTGATAGAACAACATAAATCTGCAGACGTAGTTGTTTTTCCGGAATTGGCATTAAGCGGTTATTTATTGCAGGACAAGTTGTTCGAAGACGCATGGAAAATTGAAGAGCTTGACGTTATTGCCGAAGCTTCAAAAGAGTGTGACGTCGTAATAGGGGCGGCTTTATGGGACAATGGAAAAGTATATAACAGTGCGTTGTATTTTTCAGGCGGCCAGTTGATTCACATTCACCATAAGAATCACCTGCCGACGTACGGCATGTTTGAAGAGGGGAGATATTTCGCCTGCGGAAACGATATCCACGTTTTTCCGACCCCGTCAGGAACTGCCGTTATGGTCGTGTGCGAGGACTTATGGCGTGCGGATACCATTGCGAAAATCAGTGCGTCCAATGCTGAAATTCTTTATGTATTGGCGGCTTCGCCGGCACGCAACTTTACGGACGACGGATTGGGAATCGAAGCGCAATGGGACTCGTTATTGAAGGCTACGGCTTTACTCTCGCATAATTACGTCGTTTTTGTGAATCGCGTCGGGTTTGAAGACGGTTTGGGGTTTTGGGGTGGAAGCCGTGTTGTTACTCCTGAAGGAGAAATTGAATATCTTTTGCCGAAGTTTGAAAACGCATCTCTGGAAGCAAAGCTGAACCATCGATTGCAAAAAGTGGGCCGTTATCTGGCGAAATATGCATAGTCACCGCAGGCGAGAAGAGTACTTCTTAATCGTTAATTGAACCGCAAGAGTTTTCAAAACTCTTTTTAAAATACATTATGTGTATCTTTACCAAATGCCTGTCACAACATTAAACAAGGGAAAATATCATGAAAATAGCTGTCATGGGAGCTATGCTCGAAGAGGTTGAACCATTTTTGGAAGTTGCCGAACACGAACCGTTATTGCGCTTTTTTGCAAAACATACCGACGTCGAATACGGTGGAAACACGTATCACGAAGCAACCTATAAAAACCTCGACGTCGTTTTGGCCTACAGCAAAATCGGTAAAGTCAATGCGGGATTGACCGCTGCTACGATGATCCAGAAATTCGGTGCCGACATGCTATTGTTTACCGGAGTAGCGGGAGGAATCAATCCGGGGCTTAGAATCGGTGATTTGATCGCGGCGACCCATTTATGCCAACACGATTTGGACATTACGGCTTTCGGTCATCCGCACGGTTACGTTCCGGAGGGGAAAGTGTACGTCGAACCGTCCAAAGAACTTTTGCATCTTGCCAAAGAGGTTGCGGATGAAAAAGGGATCATGCTAAGGGGGGGGGTGATCGCTACCGGGGATCAATTTATCGCCGATCCGATTCGCAAAGAGTGGATTCAAAAAACGTTTGAAGCCGATGCGATCGAAATGGAAGGAGCTTCCGTAGCCGTTGTCTGTGATGCGCTTAATGTCCCGTTCTTTATTTTACGTGCGATCAGCGATACGGCGGATACGGACGCAACGTTTGATTTCGATGAATTTCTCAAGCATTCGTCAAAGGTTAGCAGCAGTTTCGTGATGGCTATGTTGGATAAAATTGCCAATGATCAAACTAAGTAAGAAAATTATGCGCCAGATGGGCCGGACGAATGCCCAGTTCGGTTTGATCGAAGAGGGTGACCGTATCCTTGTCGGATTAAGCGGTGGGAAAGATTCTCTGACAATGGTACACGCGTTGATGGAACAGCAACGACGGGCTCCGTTTCGTTTTGAAATTCTTGCGGTTACGGTAACCTATGGAATGGGGGAAGATTTATCGGCCTTGTCGGCACATTGCGCTGAACACGGAATTCCCCATGAGATTTACGAAACGAATACGTATGAAATCGCTGCGGATAAAATTCGTCAAAACTCTTCTTTCTGCAGTTTTTTTTCACGGATGCGCAGAGGGGCGTTGTATACGGCAGCTCAGCATTACGGATGTAATAAAGTAGCGTTGGGACACCATTTGGACGATGCTGCCGAAAGCTTTTTCATGAATCTCATCTACAACGGGCATCTTCGCGCATTGGCTCCGAAATACCGGGCCGGAAATGGATTGATCGTCATACGTCCGCTGATCCAGCTTCGGGAACGTCAACTGGCCGCCTGCGCGCTGGAAAACGAAATGCCGACCATCGGAGACGAAGCCTGTCCGTCAATGCGTTTTGACGTCAAAATGCCACATGCCCGTGCCAGTATGAAAACAATGCTACACGAGATGGAGGAGAAATACCCCGATATCTTCGTATCGATCAACTCAGCGTTCGGGCATATCAGCGACGACGCTTTTTTTGACCCGGAACGCTTTAGCCTCTAGACTCTTTATATTCTTGTCGTTTGTGCGCAAGAAACTCGATCAATCTATTTTGGTAAATCACACTGTCTCCGTTATTGGTATGCTGCGCTAAACGGGTCAGGTGGTCGGATTCGATTTTCAGAGCATAACGGGGCATTAACCGTATATCTTTCAGTATTTCCATCAATAACGCTTCATCAGTCATGCTTTTTTTGACATGGATAGCGTTGTAATATTCTCTGACCGTCAGTACCAGCGCTCCGGCGCGATCCGGATCATCGTATATCTCCGTGGCAATAGCCCTGAGCTCCGATTCGTACTGTTCCATCGGTTCATTGGACGAAGCTATCAAAACAGCATAGGTTTTGGCCCGAAAAGCCAAAGAGTTATGGTGGTAGACGAATATTTCCCGGAAAGCGCTGAAAAAATAGTGTTTTATTTTCCGGAACATGTATCCTCTTTCTCTTTTTTGCGATTATACCGTATCAATTCGACCACTTTATGATCGGCACGGCTCAAAGAGAGGTCCGTTATTTCCTCCAGTGCAAACCATTCGAACTCTTCGGAGGGAACATCACCGGAAATTTCGAAGACCGATGCATTTAGCGTAAAATGGGAGTAATGCTGTGTGATATCTCCAAGATGTTCCGCGGCGGAGGGGAGAGGTTCCGTCGACTCATAAAACCCCCAAAGCCCGGAGAGAAAACGGCTTTTTCGCTGAGCCAGCGCATAGCGATCGTTTCGGGTATAAACGAGAATGGCCGGGGTCCGTACCCGTTTGGGTAACTTGTTTTTTGGGGATGGATACTCCAGGGGAGATTCTTTACCCTTACACTGTTCAATTAAGGGGCATTGATCGCACAAGGGCGTTTTGGGAAGACAGATCATGGAACCCAGATCCATCATCGCCTGGTTGAATTCAAAAGGTCGGGACGAATCGAAAAAACGGTAGGCTTTTTCCCAGAGTTTTTTTTCATCTCTCTCCTTCAGCGCAAAAAAACGGTGCAATATCCGTTTGACGTTGGCATCGAGGATAGGAAGAGGCTCTTGAAAGGCAAAAGCGGCAATGGCATGGGCGGTTGAACGTCCGATACCGGGAAGTCTTTGAAATTCTGCGGCATTTTTCGGAAATGAGAGGGAAGCTTGTATCGCGGCTGCATGAAGATTTCGTGCGCGCGTGTAGTAACCCAAACCTTCCCATTTTTTGAGGACATCGTCGAGAGATGCAGAGGCTAAATCATCGACCGTTGGAAAAGCTTCCAAAAAGGGGAAATAGAATCGTTCCAATACGGTTTTGACCTGAGTTTGCTGGAGCATGATTTCACTAATCCAGATGGCATACGGATCCGATGTCCCCCGCCAGGGTAAATGGTGGCGGCCGTGGTTGACGTACCAGTGATTGAGAGAATCATGAATCGTTTTATACATACGGCATTGTACCAAAAAGGGGGATATTGATTTTAGTCAATCTCGTAAACCGTGAAGTATTATATGCTTCGGTTTTAGGAGTTGGCCGTGCAGGAAAAAATAGAATTTTTAGACGAGCTGGATGCGAACGATACCGACGCATTGTATGCGATTGCGGTAGAAAAAAGCTATAAGAAGGGAAATATCCTCTTTTTCGAAGGGGACCGTCCCGATAAACTTCTTTTGTTGTTGGATGGGATCGTCAAAGTGTACAAAGTCGATCCAAAGGGCAATGAAATCGTGCTTCATTTTTTTCAGCCGCAGACTTTTATTGCCGAAACCGCCCATATGGAAAGAATCGACTATCCGGCTACGTGTCAATGCGAGACGGCGTGCCGCATCCTCGAGATCGATTATCTGTGTTTTGAAGCGCGTTTTTTACGTAACCCGGAGATAAGCATTAAAATCATCCGTTCGTTAAGCAAAAAAATCAAGCTTCTTCAAAATGTCATCGCGACGAATCTGACGATGGATACCCAAAGTCGGTTATGCCGTTTTCTGGAGGAAAACGAGAGCCATCTATCAACCATTTCCCAACGTAAAATTGCCGCAATACTGAATATTGCCCCCGAAACCCTTTCGCGCACCATGGCGGTTTTGAAAAAAGAGGGGATCGTTGACGTGGAAAAACGGAAAATTCGTATTCTCGATAAAGTGCGCCTTCGTCATTTTCATTGACATGAATCAATGAATCGTTTTTCGGATGCCGTTATGATGCCGCCACGTTTACGCAGTGCGGAGACGAAATTCTGTTTACGGAGAATGAAAAAGTGAGTATGTTTTGTTATCAATGCGAAATGAGTACCCCAAACGGATGCGGATCCACCGGGGCTAGCGTCGGTGTGTGCGGAAAAGACGAAAACCTGGCGAGATTGCAGGATACGATGATTTTTGGTCTGAAAGGGCTTAGTGCCTACCGGGAACATTTGAATGAACTCGATCCTTTAGCCACCAAAGGTATCGACGACGTCATGAGCGAAACACTCTATTTTACGCTGACCAACGTCAATTTCAATTTCGATGACCATATTCGCCAACTCATGAAAGTCGGGCAAGCCGGTGTGGAGGTTATGGATAAATTATCCAATGCCCATACCGGGAAATTCGGTATTCCCACTCCGGTTGTCGTCTCCCAAAACAAGGTTGAGGGGAAAGCGATTCTGGTCAGCGGGCACAATCTTGAGATGATGGAAAAGCTTTTAATAGCGACGGAAGGGAAAGGGATCAACGTCTATACCCACTCGGAAATGCTTCCGGCACACGGATATCCGGAACTTCGAAAGTACCCCCATCTCAAAGGTAACGTGGGGAAAGCGTGGTTTGACCAGGTCGATTTGATGAAACGGTTCAAAGGGACGTTTGTCGTCAATACCAACTGCATCGTTCCCCCTAAAAAAGAGGCCGATTACGTTGATCGTGTTTTCACCTATAAAATTGTGGGAATCGAAGGGGGGACTCCTATTGTTGAGGATTGCTTCGATGCGTTGATTGCCAAGACGCTGCAGTGCGAAGATACCGTTATGGATGACAACCTGACGTTGAATACCGGGCACCACTATAAAACGGTATTGACCTTGGCGCCGCAGATACTCAAAGCGCTCGAAGAGAAAAAAATCCGGCAGTTTTTTGTCATCGCCGGATGCGATGCGCCTGGAAAAGCGGGGAACTACTATCGCGAAATGGCGGAAAACCTTCCGGAAGATTGCGTGATCATCACGTCAAGCTGCGGAAAGTTCCGATTCAACGATATCGATTTTGGCGAGATAGAAGGGACGGGAATTCCCCGTTATCTTGATCTGGGGCAATGTAACGATTCCAACGGTGCGGTGGAGATTGCCAAAGCGCTCTCTGCAGCGCTCGATACGCCGATTAACGACCTTCCGGTTTCAATCGTCTTGTCCTGGATGGAGCAAAAAGCGGTGATTATTTTATTGGCGCTGTTCAGCCTTGGGGTACAAAACATTTATCTTGGGCCGAAACCGCCGCAGTTCGTGAATGAAGATATTTTCAACTTTCTTGCCGAGAATTTTAATCTCCGTCTAACCGGAAATGCGCGAGAAGATTTGCAAGTGTTGGTTTTGTCCGAGGCGGCCTAAGGGCCGCTGATCATTTTGCCGGAGAATCATCCGCCGGCAAAAGAGTGAAAGTAGACGTAGGCACCGCCGCCAAGCATTGCAAAAAGGGCAATTTTCCAGATCCAGCCGATGACTTTGAGATAGATAAAAAAAGCAAGAATCAAAACAATCCCCGCACCGCTCATTCCGTACCATGTCGATAGAAGTTCCATCATTTTAAAAAGGCTCCGAAGATTTTTGAAATTATAGCCATTTCAAATGCCTCAGGGTATAAAAAATCCGTTTATTTTGACTTTATTGAACGGTCGGCGTCCTGTTTTTAAACGGGTCAATCGACAACAGCAACACGGGGAGGATGAACAGATCGGTCAAGAGCGAAAGAAACATTAAAATCGAGCCGAAGCCGCCAATTTGCTGCAACGATGTTGATGGAGTCAGGGTCAGAAGGGCAAAAACGGTAATGAGTATCACAGAACCGATAATCACCGGAATACCGGCATAAAAAAACATCACTTCCAGCGAGTGGCGCTGGGTTTTTCCGAAAAAACGGCTTCGGAAATATTTAAAGGCGAAGTGAACCGTCGCATCCGAAGAGAGTCCGACGCTAAGGGTCATGGCGATCAATACCTCCATACTCAGCGGAATATGGGAAAGTTCCAAAAAGAGCCCAAACCAGATGATGGGGATAGCGTTGGCAATGAAGCCGACCCAGATAAGATGTTTTTGCCGGAAGATCCTGCCGATGATGATTCCGATCAATAGTAAGACCGTTATGACCGAAAGACCTAAAATCAGGGTCTTATCGATTTTGGCACTGCTGATGAGGGTGTCGTAATCGACAAAATAGATATCGAGTTTGCCGTAGTGTTGCAGCCACTGCATGATCGCGATTTTATCGGCATGATCCAGATGAATGGTGATGTTGAGCATCCCGTTGTCGGCATAGTTTTTTTCCAGATCGTACAGTTCGAGGAAAAACAGTGCCTGCATCAGATTCTGGTCGCTGCAGGTATGGCTTCCGGTATTGGCTTCGTTTAACAGTGCCAGAATGGAGGAGAGCGATTCGATTTCACCCACTCCAGCATTAGCGTTTTTGAGATCGTGTTCAAACGTCCGGAGTGCCGTCACGGTTTTCAGGTCAAGATCCGCATAGGGGATCTTGGCCACGATGACATGCTCGTTGACGCTATGTGCGAATAAACGGCCCGGATGGGTAACAAATACATAAACTCCTAAAGCTGCAACCAGGGTTGTCGCCCCGAGAAAAAGTGCGAGATAATTTTTATTGTAATGGATTTCATTTTTGGCAAAATAGTATCCGTAGCGACCGAATTCAATCTTTGGATGAGGTACGGAAAAATAGCTAAGCAGGGCCGGCAAAAATGTAATGTTGAGGAGATAGGCCCATAATGAGGCAAAAATGATCGCCAGACTGAGCGCATGAACAATGGCCGAATCGACCCATAGCAAAGAGCCAAGCCCCAACAAGGTGATAACAGAGGTCCAGAATGCCGGGACAAGATTTCGGTTGATCGATTTGAATAACGCACGCTCGTTATCCGCCCGGTAATGGGAAACATGCCAGCGATAGTAAAAATAGAGGGTGTCAATGACAGCGATCGCCGCTACCAGTAGCGTCAGGGCGGTATAGATTTTGGACATTCCGGTAAGGAGCCAAACGGTTGAAAATGTACCGATCAGCGTGAAGGTTATCATTGATAAAACCGCGATGACGGAAACGTAGGTTTTGAAGATCAATCGGAACAGAACCGAAATGACCAAGAGGCCGCAGAATGCGTAAAAAATCAGTGTTTTCCAGGGTAGAGGAAGCCCGGCGGTCGAGGTAAAACGATAGTCGAAAGGGATGGCTACGGAAGTGAGGGAAATAGGATGACTCGAATAGATCATAAAGGTAAACTCGTCGAATTCTCCATTGACAAAAGGGGTATAGGTTGTTGATCCGTTGAGCAACGTTTTTAAATCGTTTGCACACAGTTTTGACATCTTCAGGGTGGAAACCATCTGCGAATCGGCACTCTCTTTGCGGTTATAGACGTGAGAGGTACTGAAAAGTGAATCGACGCGGTTCACGCCGGGGAGTTTCTCCAGGTCTTCTCCCAGGCGAATCAGGTTTTGTTTGGTCGTATCGTCAAAGGTTTTGGTATGCACGTTCAGGCGACTGACGTATTGGGCCGATATCGCTTTGGAGAGGGTACGTTGATATTCGCTCGATTCATCAAGCCATAGCAGTGCGTCGTTTGAAATAAATTGGGGTTTGAAGGCGAAAACAGCGATCAGTCCCAGAGTGACATAGAGCATAAGAATGAAACGACGGTATTGTTTGATGAACCGGACGTAGCCGGTTACGTTGGGGGTATCGTAATACATTAGCTCTCTCTTTTAACCATGATGATGTAGGGGCGTTTGTAAACGTCAAGTTTTTCCGCAACTTTCGCGATTTGCGAAATTTTATCCAAAACCGCCGGATTGCTTTCGTTTGAGGGGATTTCGTCGTGAATCATGACCCGCTTCAATGTTTCAAGGGGATGGGAAGAACTGTAGATCTTGGCGATAAGCTCTGAAGAGTGAAACCGTTTGAGCTCATAGAGAAAGAAGCAATAGGTATATTTTGAGCGCATTTTGCCGTTTTCGTCGATCAAGGAGATGAAATTTCTGGAATTGGGGCAGTTTGGATCGATGAAGACGTAGACTTTGATCGCACCTTCCCCCATAATGATGGCATTGTGCTCGATGGAGCGAAGGTAGGGTAGACTTTGTTGCAACGGAAGTTTAGGGTGTTCTTCCGGTTCGTCACCCAGAGCAAACAGTACGGTCAGGATCAAGCTTAGTAAAAATTTCATGTAACCGTTTAAAAATAAGATCTAGTGATGATTGTATCACACTATCATCACATTTGTATTTTGTAGATGATAAAAAAAACGGCATCTAAAAAAACGGTAAAATAGTGCTTTTCAAATAGCATTGAAAGGGGTTCATGCAAACAGTTCATGAAACAGTACAGGATACGATTGAGATCAAAGGGTCAAAATTTATCGCTCATTTGATGCCGATTGCCATGTACGACCCCATGATGAAAAAACTACGTGACGAGCATCCCAAAGCGGTTCATTGGGTCAGTGCCTATCGTTATTTGAACGAATACGATCAGATTGTGGAACATTCCAGTGACGACGGAGAGCCTAAGGGGACTTCCGGAAAACCGACGCTCAGCGTTTTGCAGGGGCATGATCTGGTTAATGCGGCGATCATAACGGTTCGATATTTCGGCGGAACGAAACTTGGTCCCGGAGGACTGGTCCGGGCGTATGCCGATGCCGCCAATACGGCTATTGAGCGTGCTTCACTGCTCCCGTATCAAAAACTGTTTCAACACAACATTGAATGCGATTATTCAACCCTATCGATTGTGGAATACGAATGTACCCAAAAAGCGGTTCGAATCGTTTCAAAAGAGTTTAACGAACGAGGGGCGATATTGGGTTTGGAAGGGACAACCGACGCTTTGGATGGATTTTATGCCGCTTTGGGACGGTCGATCAAACGGATGGATTAAAAGGGGCAAAAGCACGCTCTTTTATTCTTTACTCCACAACTTTTCATTGAGTTTCAATTCTTCGACCAGTCCTATCGTATTGCGCAGCATATTGATGTATTCCATGGCTTGTTTATAATCAAGAAGGGAATGGAAAATAGCCGGTTCGAATAGGTCTTTTCCGGTCCCTACGGCGACGTGGAGATGATTATGGACAAAAGAGACATAGAGGGGATAAGAGACTTTTTTTTGAAAATCCAAAAGGCGTTTCATTATCGAATGGCTGAGAATGTAGTGGGCCTCTATCGCATCGTTTCCGTAGACAACGAAGTTTTTTTCAAATTCGGGATCATCCATCCGAATCAATGCGTCTCGAGAAAAATTTTTGGACTGCAGCCATCCGCCGATCAGGGAGCCAAAGGTTTTCTCCGCCTGATCGGGAAGGATGAGGGTCTTGCTTTTAAAGTGCTTGTTGAACTCCGCTACGATGAATAGTCCGCGAAAAAGGGTGTGCCATTGGGTATTGCCTTTTGAATCCCGGGACTCGTATTCGGCATGGATATCGGAAAATTCGAGTTTTACCCCGTCGACGGTTCCCTGGACGTAGTCGTTTCCGCGGTAGCGGTCAATCTCGTGGCGAAACAGATCGCTTCGGGTAAACAGGTATTGGGAGACCGATTGATGAGGATTATACAGGAGATTCGGATCAATGGCGTGTATCAGCGGTGTAATAATTTTGGTTTTGAAGTCTTTGCCGTATTCTTGCGTCAATGATCGGTATATAATCCCGCCAAGACCCGTTATTCCTACCAAAAATACCATTGAGAAAGGATGAAAGAGACCAACGTTTTTACCTATCCACATGAATACGAACACGGCCAAAACGGCTCCGAAACCTGCGTAGAGTTTGAGTTTGGAAGCGATAGCTTGACGCGTAGCTTCCAACTCTTTTAACGATGGGTACAGTTCTTTGTAATAATAGTCAGTGAGTTCGGAAGTCGACTTCATCAGCGCTTAAACAGTGCATTGACATCGACGCTTTGGCGTTCATTAAGGGTTATCTCAAAGACGCTCCGTCGAGTCAATCCCATCCAGGTTGCCATCATATTACTCGGGAACATTTCAATGGCGTTGTTGAAGTCGGTGACGGCTTGGTTATAGGCTCTTCTTGCGGCAGCGATTTGTTCTTCGATTTCGGACAAAGAACGTTGTAGATGCATGACGTTTTCGTTGGCTTTTAGTTCGGGATACGCTTCTATAGCTACGCTGATTGACCCTAGTGCCGCCGTTAATTTAGCATCTAGCGCTATTTTTTGCTCATCGCTGAGGTTGGGCTTCATGGCTTGGGAACGGAGCAAAGTGACTTGTTCGAGGGTTGATTTTTCATGTTCCATGTATCGTTCGACGGAGGCTACCAGATTTGGAATCAGGTCGAAACGTTTTTTCAAAACGGCATCAACCCCTCCGAAAATATTGTCGATCTGATTTTTTTTCGCGACAAGCGAGTTGTACATCAAGATCAAAATAAGTGCAACAACCCCTAATACAATCAATACGGTAGACATCGGACAACCTTATGCAGTGTTAATGAAGCATTCTAAGGCATACGAACTAAAAAACAGGTTATTGATAAGAAAAGTTGAATAATCAAGAATTTTATCAGTGGAAAAAAATAGATTTGAAGTATGGATGGCGCAGCGGACGGGACTCGAACCCGCGACCTCCTGCGTGACAGGCAGGCATTCTAACCAACTGAACTACCGCTGCAGCGCCAAAAAAAATGGTGGGAATTACAAGACTCGAACTTGTGACATCTACCTTGTAAGGGTAGCGCTCTACCAACTGAGCTAAACTCCCGTGAGTTTAAAAAGTAAAAATAACATGGCGCAGCGGACGGGACTCGAACCCGCGACCTCCTGCGTGACAGGCAGGCATTCTAACCAACTGAACTACCGCTGCAGCGCCAAAAAAATGGTGGGAATTACAAGACTCGAACTTGTGACATCTACCTTGTAAGGGTAGCGCTCTACCAACTGAGCTAAACTCCCGAAAAATCAAATAAACTCGAACAAGTGGCGACCCCTAAAGGATTTGAACCTCTGTTCCTACCATGAAGTGATAGTGTCCTTGGCCACTAGACGAAAGGGTCACTTAACTAAACCATGGTGTCCCGTGATGGACTCGAACCATCGACCCCTTCATTAAAAGTGAAATGCTCTACCGACTGAGCTAACGGGACCTCTTCAACCAACCAATTCGGCGATTGTGAGGGCGAAATTATAGGTTAAAAGATTTTATTTGTCAAGTTTTTTTAACCTGTTTCCTCGTTTTCTCAATTCTTCCCCAATTTCAGGAAAAATCAGAGAGTTTAGTCGGGAATTAAAAAGAGATCGAAAACCGGTCAGGAAGACCGATAATCCAGAGAGATATTAGTATGGCGGTGAAATACTCTGTTTCTAGGAGAAAAAAAGTTCGCGGTCAATGTTGAGTAACATTTTAACCGCCATCAGGACGCTTTGGTCCTGAATGTAATTTCGGTCCCCTTCAAAACCGAACCGTTCCGTGTGAACGGCAATTTTGGAACGGGCGCTGATGTAGACGGTCCCGACCGGCTTGGTTTCGGTTCCCCCCGTCGGGCCTGCGACGCCGCTGATGGAGAGGGTGTAGTCGGCGAAACTGACGTTCATGGCCCCCTCGGACATTTGTAAGACGACTTCGGCACTGACGGCGCCATGCTCGGCGATCGATTCATCATCCACCGCCAGCCAGTTGGCTTTAAGTGTGTTGGAATAGGTGATTAAAGAACCTTCGAATACGGAGGAAGCGCCGCTTTGGGAGGTAAAAAAATGGGCCAGGGCACCGCCGCTGCAGCTTTCGGCAAACGAAAGCTTTTTTTTATGCGTGGCAAGTTTTTCGATGATGTAGGCGGCGATGTTGCCGGCGGCGATCACTTTATGGTGCATCAGCCCTTTCGCCGAAGCGATGAATTGGGAGAGGTTGCCGTGTTTACGGGCGTGGATTTTAATTTTAAGCCATCCCTCAACCTGCTCGCTGAATTCCAGCCGTACATCGAAACTCTGAGCCAGCGGTTCCAAAAGCGTTTGTGCACTGGAGAGTTCTTCATTGAAGAGATGAATGATCGCCATCCGCTGCTCATCGTTGATCAGAACCGGGGGCAGGCGGTGTCCTTCGCTTGCCAGTATGACGTTGATTTCCGAAGTATTATGGGTGATCAGATAACTTCCGTTTTCGAGAAGATTGGCTCGAGAAGGGATGAGCATCTGGTTTTTCAAAATCTGATTGTCGGCCGTAATGGTACTCAGAAGCTTTCCGACGATCGTAAACGTATTTTTGGTTGCGACGATAATGAGCTTGGATTCGCTTTTGAGAAGACCTTCGAGATACAAAAAAAGGTCTTTGTCCGATTCGTCAAAAAAGCGGACCGAGTCAATGGCCGAAAGCTGATTGCGGATACTTCGAAGAATGTAGCGTTCGAACGGTTCATTTAAAATCAGTCGGTTTCCGACAAAAATTACATCACGTTTCATAGACTGCTTTCTCGTATAAATTTGGGACAGTATAGCATAGCGACAGCAAAATTTAATCACCCCCAAGATATAATGCACCACTTTTTATATGCTCGTTATAAGGGACCCAATGGATTACAAAGAGACCCTCCTTTTGCCACAGACCGAATTTCCGATGAGGGGAAATCTGGTCCAAAACGAACCCCCCCGATATGCCGCGTGGATCGCCAAAGACGTATACGGAAAAATGAAGACGAACCGAAAAGGTTCCGAATCGTTTACGCTGCATGATGGCCCTCCCTATGCCAACGGCCACACGCATATCGGGCATGCGCTGAACAAAATTCTCAAAGATATTATCGTCAAATATCACTATTTCAACGGAAAATCGGTCCGTTTTACCCCGGGATGGGATTGTCACGGTTTGCCGATTGAACAACAGGTTGAAAAGAAACTTGGCGGAAAACAGAAAAAAGAGCTCCTCAGTACGGCCGAAGTGCGTAAACTCTGCCGTGAACACGCCAATGAATTTATCAATATCCAGCGCGATGAATTTAAAAAACTGGGTGTTGTTGCCGATTGGGACAACCCATACCTGACCATGGATTATAAGTTTGAGGCCAATATTTACCGTACGCTATGTTCGGTGGCCAAAAAAGGGTTATTGATCGAGCGTTCCAAACCGGTATACTGGAGCTGGGCGGAGCGAACCGCATTGGCCGAGGCGGAAGTCGAATACGAAGACAAAGAGGACTACTCTATCTACGTTGCGTTCGAACTGAGCCCGGAAGCAAAAATCCGTGCCGGTATCGAAGGAGATGCGGCGATCGTCATCTGGACGACGACGCCGTGGACATTGCCGGCCAATACCGGGATTTCGCTGAACCCGGACGAAGTCTATGTTCGTACAAGCGACGGTTATATCGTTGCGGAACAACGGTACGAAGCTCTTCTTGAAGAGGGGGTATTTACAGGGACGGTCGTTCAGAAGATCGAAGCGAAAAAACTCGAGAACCTGCATGCCCTCAACCCGCTCAACGGACGCAGTTCCCATATCGTATTGGGCGAACACGTACTGATGGATAACGGTTCGGGGTGCGTTCACACGGCTCCCGGTCATGGGGAAGACGACTACCGGATCGGTTTGCGCTATAACCTTGAAGTGGTCATGCCGGTCGATGAGACGGGATGTTACGATCTGAGCGTCGTGCGCGAGAATCTTTTGCCGGATGCCGAAGCGTTTGTCGGAATGCATATTTTCAAAGCCAATGAGCCGATCATTTCGCTTTTGGGCGACAAAGCGCTGAAAGTATCCAAATTCCGCCACTCCTATCCCCATTGCTGGAGAAGCCATACTCCGCTCATTTTCCGTGCGACGAAACAATGGTTTATCAGTGTCGACGGAACTCCTGAAGGTGAGAGTAAAACGCTTCGTGAAATCGCACAGGCAGAAGTAGCGAAAACGGCATTCTTCCCTGAATCTGGGCGTAATCGTTTAGGTTCTATGGTCGAAAACCGACCTGATTGGTGTATTTCACGTCAGCGTGACTGGGGGGTTCCAATCGCGTTTTTCCGTGTCAAGACGACGGGTGAAGTGATCCTCGATGAGAAAGTTCTCAACTTCATTGCGATGATTTTCGAGATGCACAGCACCGATGCGTGGTATTCGATGGAGATCGAAGAACTCCTGTATCCGGGTTGTCCGTATAAAGCGGATGAACTTGAAAAAGTAAGCGACATTCTCGACGTATGGTTTGACAGCGGTTCGACGTGGAATGCGGTACTCAAATCACGCAACTACGACGCGGGTACCTATCCGGCCGATTTGTATATCGAAGGGTCCGACCAACACCGCGGATGGTTCCAGTCTTCACTGTTCCTGAGCGCGTCGGTCGAGCACATTGCACCGTATAAAGCACTTCTTACGCACGGATTTACCGTTGACGAGAAGGGTGAGAAGATGTCCAAATCCAAAGGAAACGTCGTCGCTCCCGAAAAAGTGCTTAGTCAGTACGGAAGTGAAATCCTCCGTTTGTGGGTTGCCATGAGCGACTATCAGGGGGATCTGAAAATTTCGGATAACATCCTTAAACAGATTGCGGAACAATACCGCAAACTGCGCAATACGTTCCGGATTATGCTGGCCAATCTCGACGGGCTGGAAACGATCGTCCCTTATAGCGAAATGAGTGAGATCGACAAATGGATCGTCTCGAAAGCCAAAGCGGTTTTTGATGAAACCCATCGGTTGTTCGGGGAATATAATTTTGTCCACGGAATGAGCGGATTGAATTACTTTATCGTCAACGAACTTAGCGGAATTTATATCGATATTACCAAAGATCGTATGTATTGCGATGCGGAAAGTTCACTGCAGCGTCGTTCATCACAGAGCGCAATGGCGATTATCGCCCGGTCGATGCTTGGACTGATCGCTCCGATTTTGACCTATACCGCCGATGAGATTTTTGAACATGCGCCGTCGATCATCAAAGGGTCCGCTCAGGATGTTTTTGACGTCGTATATACCTCGATCGATCCGGTAGAAAGCAACTGGAACGAAGAGTATATGAAAGCGGTACGCGAAAAACTCAACGAAATCGTTGACGGTCTGAAAAAAGACAAAGTGATCAAGAATACGTTGGAACTGGTCGTCTCAACAACCGATCCGAAAGCCGCTCAGGTTAAAAAAGAGGATGCTGAAGAGTATCTGGTCGTTTCGAAATGGTGTGCTTGTTCGTTGAACAACATTCTGGATCAGTTTGAACTCGAGGGCGAAACGTATTCGATCGCATTGGCGACGAAAGCCAAATGCCCGCGTTGCTGGAAATTCCACAGTGAACACGATGAAGAGGTATGTCCTCGTTGTGCTTCCGTTGTCTCAAACTGGATTATCGCCGAATGATCGATACGACGCAGCCGGTATCAATGGAATTCATTGTCGGTACAATCGGGATGATTTTTGCGGTCATCGCAGTCGGGATCGTGATGGTTAAACAAGCAAAACGACGAAAGGAACGTGTATGATAACACTGAAAGAGGCGTTAAAACTCTCGAAAGAAGAGATCGCGAACCTCAAAGAAGAGTTGAAGGCCAAAATTGCCGAAAATCCGGAATTGAACGCCTATATTGACGTCAATAACATCGGAGACGGTGTCCCTGTCGCGATTAAAGACAATATTCAGGTCAAAGGGTGGTCGGTAACCTCCGCATCGAACATCCTCAAAGGCTACATCGCGCCGTACAACGCAACCGTGATCGAAAAAATGGTTGCAGCCGGTCTGAGTCCGTTCGGACGGACCAATATGGACGAATTCGCGATGGGATCGACGACGGAGAGCAGCTGCTACGGTAAAACCCTCAATCCGGTAAATCCCAATTGCGTACCGGGAGGAAGCTCAGGCGGTTCGGCGGCAGCCGTTGCCGCTGGACTGGCCATTGCGGCACTTGGAAGCGATACGGGCGGATCGATCCGCCAGCCGGCGGCATTTTGCGGAATTGTCGGGATGAAGCCAACCTACGGGCGCGTCAGCCGCTACGGATTGGGAGCGTATGCGAGTTCACTCGATCAGATCGGTCCGATGACGCAGAACGTCGAAGATGCCGCGATTTTGTACGATATTATCCAGGGGTATGATCCAAAAGATTCGACGAGTGCCGAACGCGATGAGGGAAAAGTCAGCGACAAACTCGATCCAACCCTTAAGCTGACCGTTGCGATCATTCCCGATTACGTCAAAGACGCATCCGAAGAGGTTCGAAACGCTTATGCCAAAACGGTTGACGCATTGAAAAATGCGGGGCATACGATTGTCGAAAAAAGCCTGATGGATCCAAAATACGACATTTCGGCCTATTACATCACGGCAACGGCGGAAGCGACGACCAATTTGGCCCGTTATGACGGCATCCGTTACGGTAATCGCGTAGAGGGTGAGAATCTCAAAGATACGTTTTTAAAGACCCGTTCGAACGGGTTTGGCAGCGAAGTCCAACGCCGTATCATGCTGGGGAATTTTGTCCTCTCTTCAGGCTATTACGATGCCTATTACGTCAAGGCACAAAAAGTTCGTCGGTTGATCCAGGAAGAGTATAATAAACTTTTCGAAGAGGTGGACTTGATCCTCACTCCGGTGGCTCCACGCACGGCATACGAGTTCGGAGCACTCAGCGATCCGCTGGAGATGTATCTCAGTGACATTTATACCATTTCGGTCAATCTCGCCGGACTTCCGGCGATTTCAATACCGGTAGATACCGCACCAAACGGGATGCCGGTCGGATTGCAGCTTATAGCCGCTCCTTATGCGGAGCAAACCCTATTTAACGGGGCGCTTAGCCTCGAAACTCAACTCAAAGGATAAATGATGAACATTCGTAAACGGGCCCTTACTTTTGAAGACGTGTTGCTTATTCCGAAATACTCAGAGGTTCTTCCAAAAGAAGTGAGTTTGAAAACGATGCTGACGCGCAATATTCCGTTGAACATTCCAATGGTTTCTGCGGCAATGGATACCGTTACCGAATACCGTGCGGCGATTGCCATGGCGCATTTGGGCGGAATCGGGATCATCCACAAAAATATGGATATCGATACGCAGGTCAAACAGATTAAAAAAGTGAAAAAATCGGAAAGCGGAATCATCATTGATCCGATTTATGTTCTTCCGGACGCGACGCTGGCCGATGCCGAACAATTGATGAACGAATTCAAGATTTCGGGCGTTCCGGTAGTCGATGCCCACAATAAGCTGCTCGGGATTTTGACAAACCGCGATATGCGTTTTGAAAAAGATCTCAAAAAACAGGCGCATATGGTAATGACACCGATGCCTCTTATTACGGCTAAAGCAGGGATTACCCTAGAAGAGGCCGAGCAGGTCATGCATAAAAACAAGATCGAAAAACTTCCGATCATCGATGAGGACGGATGCCTAAAAGGGCTTATTACGATCAAAGACATCAAAAAGCGGATTGAATATCCGCATGCGAACAAAGACGATTTCGGACGTCTTCGTGTCGGTGCCGCGATCGGTGTCGGACAGCTTGACCGTGCCCGTGCATTGGTCGATGCGGGTGTCGACGTATTGGTTCTCGATTCGGCTCACGGACACTCAAAAGGGATCATCGATACGGTCAAAGCGATCAAAAAAGAGATGGTGGTCGATGTGATTGCCGGGAACGTGGCAACGGGTGAAGCGACCGAAGCACTGATCGAAGCGGGAGTTGACGGCGTTAAAGTCGGTATCGGGCCGGGATCGATCTGTACGACCCGTATCGTTGCCGGTGTCGGTGTGCCGCAGATTTCGGCAATTGATGAATGTGCACAGGTTGCGCGTAAACACGGCGTTCCGGTAATCGCCGATGGCGGTATCCGCTATTCGGGTGATATTGCCAAAGCGTTGGCGGTAGGTGCGAGTGTGATCATGGCCGGGTCGCTTCTGGCCGGAACCGAAGAGTCTCCGGGTGATACGATCATGTATCAGGGACGCCAGTATAAAGCGTACCGTGGGATGGGTTCTATCGGTGCAATGACAAAAGGTTCAACGGATCGTTATTTCCAGGAAGGGACGGCAGCGGATAAACTAGTCCCGGAGGGGATTGAAGGGCGTGTTCCGTATCGTGGAACGATTGCCGCCGTGGTTCATCAGATGATGGGTGGACTGCGTTCGTCTATGGGATATTGCGGTAGCGAAAGTATCCCGGTTTTCTGGGATAAAGCCGAATTCGTCGAAATCACGAGTGCCGGTCTCAAAGAGTCGCATGTTCACGATGTTATCATTACACAAGAAGCTCCTAACTATCACGTTTAAAACATTTTTCCCTCAATCCTTACTAAAATAATAGGGATGGATGGGAAAACAACGGGATGACGATACAATTGTATAAAACAATGTAAAGGATCATAATGAAGTTCCAGACCGATGCCATCCATGCAGGATATAGCAAAGACTCCCAAAGTACAATGGCCGTTCCGATTTATCAAACCACCGCGTATGAATTTCGCGATGTCGAACATGCCGCCAATCTGTTTGCACTCAAAGAGCTCGGAAACATCTATACCCGCTTAAACAATCCGACAACGGATGTGTTTGAAAAACGGTTTGCCGCTTTGGAAGGGGGTGCCGCAGGACTCGCGACGTCGAGCGGGATGGCAGCGATTTTTTACGCAATCGCCAACGCCGCCGAAGTGGGAGATAACATTGTCTGCGCGAAACAGCTGTATGGCGGAACCCTGACGCAGACGGCACACACGCTAAAACGTTTCGGAATCGAAGCGCGCTTTTTCAACGTGCATAATCCGGATGAGATCGAAGCTCTTGTGGATGCAAAAACGAAAGCGATTTTTTTCGAGACGCTGACCAACCCCAGCATTGACGTTGCCGACATCGATGCCATTACGGCTATCGCTAAAAAACACGGCATCTTGACGATCGTCGATAACACGGTAGCTACCCCGGTGCTTTGCCGTCCGCTGGAACACGGAGTTGACGTCGTTGTCCACTCTGCCAGTAAATATACGACGGGGCAGGGGCTTGCGATCGGCGGGATTTTGGTTGAACGTAACGGCCTGATCGATCTGATCAAATCCAATCCGCGCTATCCGCAATTCAACGAAGCCGATGAGAGCTATCACGGATTGGTGTACGTTGACGTCCCTCTGCCGTTGTTTACGTTGCGGGCTCGATTGTCGCTCCTTCGCGATCTGGGTGCCGTCGTTTCACCGTTTAATTCCTGGCTGTTTATTCAGGGGATTGAAACGCTGGCCTTGCGGATGAAAGAACACTCCCGAAATGCATTGGCGGTGGCCCAGTTTTTGGAATCTCATCCAAAAGTTCAAAAAGTCAATTATCCGGGTCTGGAAAGCAACGCCAATTATGCCAATGCGAGCCGTTATTTTGATGGCGGAATGGCCAGCGGGCTGCTCAGTTTTGAAGTAGAGAGTTTTGAAGAGGCCAAAAAAATCGTCGACGCCACAAACCTTTTTTCATTGGTTGTCAATATCGGCGATTCCAAATCGATCATTACCCATCCGGCATCCACTACTCATCAGCAGCTCAGTCCTGAAGAACTGACTGCGTGCGGTGTCCCCTCCGGACTTATCCGCCTGAGTATCGGGTTGGAAGCGAGCGACGATTTGATTGAAGATCTTAAACGGGCATTGGATGCCTAAAGGAAACTATGTTAAATCTGCAGATACACAGCGAACACTTTACGAATCCGTTATATCTAGAAAGCGGTCGTATTCTTGAACCGTACGATATCATTTACGAGACGTACGGAACGCTGAACGAGCAAAAAGACAACGTCATTGTCGTCTGTCATGCCCTGACCGGTTCGCATCATGCGGCCGGTACTTACGAAGGCGATAATAAACCCGGTTGGTGGGACGGCCTAATAGGTCCCGGAAAAGCGGTTGATACGGACCGTTTCTTCGTGATCTGTTCGAACGTGATCGGAAGTTGTTTCGGATCGACCGGTCCGATGTCGATGCGCTATCCTTATAATGAACCTTATCGCTACAAATTTCCGGTCATTACCATTCTGGATATGGTCAAGGCTCAGAGAATTCTTTTTGATCGTCTTGGAATCCACAACGTACATGCCATCATTGGCGGATCGATGGGGGGGATGCAGGCTTTGGCCTTTGGGGTGTTTTTCCCGAATTTCGCACGCAAAATCATTACAATGGCATCGACGGCGGCAACGCAGCCGTGGGCCATCGCTTTTAACAAAGTGGCGCAAGAAGCGATTTTAAAAGATCCCGATTTTAAAAACGGGTATTACGATCCTGACACGGTTCGTGAAAACGGGCTTTCGGGAATGGCAATCGGCCGAATGGCGGGGCATATCAGTTTCCTTTCCCATCAGTCGATGAGTAAAAAATTCGGGCGTGAATACAAACGCAATGACGGTTTGTACGAACTGTTCGGAAAATTTCAGATCGAATCGTATCTGGAGTACAACGGCTATAACTTCACGAAGTGGTTTGACCCCCTTTCGTATCTGTACATTACCAAGGCGATCAATATTTATGATTTGTCGCGGGGATTCGATTCGATGGAGGACGCCCTTTCCAAAATAACGGCTGAACTTTATCTGGTCGGATTCGAAAAAGACCTTCTGTTTCTCCCTTCGGAAATGGAGACGATTCATACCTCCATGCTTTCGGTGGGTAAAACGAACACCCATTATCTTGAAGTCCAAAGTGATTACGGACACGATGCTTTTTTGGTCGAGATCGATAAAATAGAAAATTATGTACGGGAGGCGTTATGCTAGAAGAGGATAACTTTGAGGTAAAAATCGCCAAAGCCAAAGCGATATTGGAAAAACTGATGGACCCGTCTTTGCCGATGAATGAGAGCGTCAAAGCGTATGAAGAGGGGATACGGGAACTCAAAGCGGCTGAAGCGATGCTCGAAGCGGCGCAATTGCAAATAGAGATTATCAAAAATCAGGACCAATCATGAGATGTGCCATTTTACAGCTCCCTTCCATCGGAATGGGAAGCAACAAGCTTGAGAATTATGCCCGGGTGGCCCATCAAAAAGGGGTCAGACTGATTGTGCTGGGAGAGTATCTCTTAAACCCTTTTTTTAAAGAGCTGCTGCAAACTCCCGTCTCGATGATCGCCGAGCAGAGCACCCATCAGATCGAAATGCTTAAAACTCTTGCCGAAAAATACGATCTCGTATTTGTCGCACCGATCGTAACGGTCAAGAAAAAAGAGTGTACCAAAATGATCGTCAAAGTAGGACCGAGAAGCGTCACCTACTATCCGCAGCAATTTCTGATCAATTATCCGCATTGGAACGAGGAAAAGTTTTTCAATAATCCGGTTGAAGCGATCAAGCCGCCGATGATCTTCGGATTGGAGGGATTCAAATTTGCCGTAATGGGGGGATTTGAAATCCATTTTGATGCGATGTGGGAATCAGTTATTGCTAAAAACGTTGATGCCGTTTTGGTTCCGAGCGCTTCAACGTTCGATTCTCATAACCGTTGGCGCGAACTGATCAAAATGCGTGCGTTTACCCATAACTGTTACGTATTGCGGGCAAACCGCGTCGGCGAATATTACGACGAACAGCATGCATGGAAATTTTACGGTGATTCGATGGTCGTATCCCCTGACGGAGACGTTGAAGCGGACTTGGGGAATACCGAAGAGTTGCTGATCATCGATTTGGACCGTAAAGCGTTAAACGATTCGAAAAAAGGGTGGGGCTTCCGGGAAGCGTTGAAAAAACGGCTTTAAGGCAATCATCAGGAATTAATGATTTGAAAGAGGGGAAATTGTAATGATGAACTATTTTCACCGACAGGTTCAGCTTTGGGGCGAAGAGACTCAAATACGGCTTCAGGAGAAGCGTATCGCGATTATCGGTAGCGGCGGTCTCGGGTCATCGCTTGCGTATGCTCTGGGGGCATCGGGTATCGGTGAAATTCATATGGTCGATTTCGATACCGTAAGTCTGCACAATATCCATCGTCAAATCGCTTTTAAAATGGGAGACGAAGGGAAATACAAATCCGAAGTTGCCGTTTCGGTGATACAGGAGAGATGCCCTTACGTCAAAGCGTATGCCCACACGTGCGGTTTCGAAGAGTTTTCGCACAAAGGGGTTGCGGTCGATTTGATTATCGACGCAACCGACAATCTTCCTTCCCGGGGAGAAATCAACACGTACGCAAAGTCAAAAGGGCTGCCGTGGGTCTATGGGTCGGTCGAAGCGTTTAACGGGCAGGTCTGTTTTTTTGAAGAGGCATCGTTTAACGAAGTGTTTAAAATTACCCGTAAGACTCCTGCTGGGATTGCAGCTCCCATCGTGATGCACATTGCGTCGTTACAGGCCAATCTGGCTTTACGATTTCTCGCAGGGCTTAGCGTTAAAAAAGATATGCTTTATTATCTTTTCTTCAATGAGGCGGGGGAATTGATGACGCAGAAGTTCGCTCTTCCCAAGAGCGAAGCTTAAAAGCACGCTAGAGCACTCCAAAGAGTGTTCTAGGGCTACCGGGATACTTTTTGCTTAGAGAGAAGAGATATGTGCCGCAAGCGCATTGATCTGATCATCGTTAAGAGCTTTGGCTTGTCCTTGCATAACCCCTTTCATCTCTTTTCCATACGTTCCCGCCTGATAGCCATGCAAGGCGTCTTTGATTTTTGACGCATCCCATCCGGCGATCACTTGTGATTTTCCCAAAGCCGATTTTTCCGCTTTTTGACCGTGGCATGAAACGCATTTTTGCGCAAACAGTGCAGCACCGTCTACGGTAGCCGATACAGGCTCAGGAGAGGCCGCTGCGACGCTTTGGGCAGGTGTTTGTTCCGGTGTAGCCGGGGCTGATTGAGATTCGCTCGGAGCTGCTGTTTCGGCAACATTTTGGGACAGCGTTGTTTCCGGAGCAGGAGCGGCCGTTTCACCGGCAGTTTGCGAAGTGGCGTTGTTGCCGCATCCAATCAAAAACAAAGAACACAAGAGGGGATAAACGTATTTCATGAAAAAACTCCTAAATCAAAGTTAGGACGCATGGTATTTAATTAATGGTTTGGATTTTGTTAAGAGAGAAAATTAAGTAGAGAGGGTGTTTCGCACCGGGGTGCGAAACAAGTCGAAGTGAGACTTACTTTGCAGCAGGTGCAGCTTCAGCAGCAGGTGCAGCTTCTTCAGCAGCAGGTGCAGCAGCTTCTTCAGCAGCAGGCGCAGCAGCTTCTTCAGCAGCAGGTGCAGCAGCTTCTTCAGCAGCAGGTGCAGCCGCTTCTTCTGTTACTGGCGCAGCAGCTTCTTCAGTTTTAGATTCGCCACATCCGATAAACATAGCAGCAAGCAACAAAGCAGAGATAACTTTCAACATGGTAAGGCTCCTTAAAAATTTATGCCGGAAGTATATCACTACTTCCCCCACTTTTGTCAAGTGCTTTTGTTATTTTTCTGCAATAATTTTATGAAATCCCCTAAAACAGGGACTTTTGTGACATCAAAAATGCATCAAAATATGATTTTAAACGGGTCGTATGGTGACAAACAAGGGATCGTAAAGAACAAAAAGATGTCTTTTTTATGCTTTGTTTACTGTTTGTTATCTTTTGTTTAGCATTTTAAAAGGAGGAAGAGTTGACTTCCGGAAGGGAAGTCAGTTTGCAGAAGCGAGAGAAGAGGGGTTATTTTCCCATCCTCCACCAAGGGCTTTATAAAGAGAAACAAGAGAAATTAGAGAGTTTTGACGGGCAATTAGTGCATTTTGACGCGATTGTAGCCACTGTTGCTGGACGATGAGTAAATCAGTGTAAGAGATCGTTCCGCTCTTATAACGCAAGCGGGCTTGCTCATAGGCTTTATCCATTAATGCAGAACGTTTTTCCTGCATCGTCAACTGTTCTTTTGAGCGTTCGGTTTGTCCCAGTGCGTTATCGGTATCGTTGAAGGCATTGACAACCGCTTTTTGATAGTCGGCGAGGCTTTTTTCATAATCGGCTTTAGCGGTCAGAATCTGACCGTCGATCAGTCCTGCCGTAAAGAGCGGGACGGAAACGGAGGGAGCCAATTCCCAGATTCGTGCCGGGTTGGAAGTGAAGTTGCTCAGTTCCAGGCTCTGGACCCCAAGCATCCCCGTCAGTTTGATACTTGGAAAATAAGCCGCTTTGGCAATACCGATTTTAGCATTGGCGGCAACGAGGTTTTGTTCCGCCGTCGCTACGTCGGGACGATGGGTCAGCAGCGTACTGGGAAGGGCCTCCGGGACATTCGGAACGGCAATCGATTCCAAGCCGGACGTATCGACGTTTTGAGGATTACGTCCCAGGAGGAGATTAAACGTCGTCTCTTCGGTTATTTTGGCTGCCTGAAGCTGGGAGAGTGTGGCACGGGCATTTTCGCTTTCCGACTGGGCTTGCAACAATACCGATTCGGAGATGACGCCGTAACGGTATTTCAGGTCGGTCATTTCGAGAATGTCGTTGGACGCTTTTAGATTCTCTTGAGCCAGATCGATCTGGCTTTTCAGGGATGCGAGTTTGATGTACGATGAGGCTACCCCCGCCGAGACGGAAAGCTTGACCGTGTCTTTGGCGTATTCGGAGGATAGGAGAAGTGAACGGGCCGCTTCATTGGCTCTGCGCACTTTTCCGAAAAGGTCGATCTCATAAGTGGCAAGGGAGAGCGAAGCCGCATAGGTTGAGGTTACCCCGTTTTTAAGATTGTATTGTTTGGCCGTAGCGTTTTCAACGCTTTTACGCGTCAGCGAACCCGTACCGTTGAGTTGGGGATAGAGATAGGAATTGGCCTGATCGAATTGCCCCAGCATCGATTCGACGTTCATCCGGGCCGACCGGAGATCGAAATTGGCATTCAAAGCAGCCTCGACCGCCGCGTTTAATTTTGCATCGTGAAAATTGTTCCACCATTGCGCATCGAAAGAAGCCGCGGGGTGTGCCGCCTCTTCACGAAAGGTTTTTGGAGCTTCCGTCGTCGGCCGAACGTAGTCGGGACCGATCGCGCAACCGGCCAACGTCAGGATCAAAGGTATGGATAGGTATTTAAACATGTGTTTCCCCTTTGTGCGGAGCAAGTTTTTCTTTGGCCGTTGAAACCCAATAATATAGAAACGGAATGAAGTACCGTTCGATAAACGTAGCCGCCATCATTCCGCCGAACATCGCGATCCCGATGGAAAAACGTCCCATTGCACCGGCACCGGAGCTGAAAATAAGCGGGAGCATGCCGGCGAGAAACGCAAAAGAGGTCATCATCATCGGACGGTACCGCAAACGCGCGGCTTCCATTGACGCGTCGTAAATGCTTTTGCCTTCGCGACGCTGTTCCTCGGCGAATTCGACGACAAGAATGGCATTTTTCGCCGAAAGGGCGATCAACGTCAGCAATCCGATCTGGAAGAAAACGTTGTTGTTCAAAAACGGTATGAACCATACGACCGTATACGCCCCCATGATTCCATACGGCACGGCCAGCATAATAGAGATCGGAAGGGTCCATCGTTCGTACAGCGCCGACAGGATCAGATAGACCATGAGAAGGGCAAAAGTGACGATGATGATTGCTTTCGAACCGACCAGTTTTTCCTGAAGATAGAGCCCTTCCCAGTCATACGTTACCGAATTGGGAAGGACGGCATCTCCTTTGGATTCAAGGGTTTTGATCACCTCGCCGGAACTAAATCCCGGTGCGGGAGACCCCATGACCGTCATACTCAGAACGCCGTTGAAATGCTCGATGACCGACGGTGCGCTCGACATCTTGACGCTGACGACGCTTGAGAGCGGTACCAGCGTTCCGCGTGAGGATCGGACCCATGATTTGCCGATGTCTTCGGGTTTGGTTCGATAGGCGGCATCGGACTGGAGCTGAACCCAGTAGGTTTTGCCGTTTTTATCAAATTGATTGACGTACATCGTACCGACGGTCGCCTGCAGCGTCTGATAGACGTCTGCGATCGAGAGGCCGAGGGTTTTGGCCTTTTCGCGGTCAACTTCGACGTAGAGGGTCGGTGTATTGACGTTCATCGTCGTAAACGGATTTTTGAGTCCCGGCTCTTTGCGTAACTCGTCAACGAACGTATTGGTTGCTTCGGCGAGTTTCGTGTAATCGTTGTTCCCCGGCTGGAGGAGCCGGAGGCTGAACATATCCGATGGTCCCATTCCGCGAATCGGCGGCGGTGGCATCGCAAACACTTTTGCCTCTGAAATGGAACCGAGTTTCGGTCCGAGCGATTCGAGGATGCCGAAGACCTTCAGCTCTTTGGTCGTCCGTTCTTCCCACGGTTTGAGACGGGTGAAGACAACGGCGGAGTTCGGTTCTTGCGAGAAGGTAAGGATGTTCAACCCCGTAATGGCGGTGTATTTATAGATACCTTCTTGTTGTGCAAGAATCGATTCGACCTTTTTGACAACCTCGAGGGTACGGTTGGCAGTGGCCCCTTCGGGAAGATTGATGCTGGTGATGAAATATCCCTGATCCTCCATCGGCAAGAAAGCGCTTGGAAGCGTTTTATGGAAATAGCCGATGAAAAAATAGGTCGATAAATAGATGACGCCGAAAAGGAACGCTTTGCGGATCATGAACCCTGAACGGCGGACGTAATTTTCGGTCATCCGTCCGAACGCGCGGTTGAACCAGCGGAAGAAAGCGGCCGGTTCACTTTGATGATGGCGCAGAATCTGTGCGCCGATCGCCGGTGCGAACGTCAAGGCCATAAAGCCTGAAAAGACGACCGAAATCGCGATGGTCGCGGCAAACTGTTTATAGAGCTGCCCGGTCATCCCACCCAAAAACGTCGCCGGAATGAAGACGGCACACATGACCAGAACGATGGCGACAACGGGACCGGAAATCTGCATCATCGCTTTGATCGCGGCTTCGCGCGGGGCGATTTTTTCGGTTTGTAAAATACGTTCCATATTTTCGATAACGACGATGGCGTCGTCAACGACGATCCCGATCGCCAGAACAAGACCAAAGAGGGTCAGGGTATTGATCGAATACCCGAGCAGATACATACCGATAAATGCTCCCGTCAGTGAAATCGGAATGGAGAGGATCGGGATGATCGCCGCCCGCACGCTTTGCAAAAAGAGATAGATGACGAGACTGACGAGGACGATCGATGCCAGAAGGGTAAAAACGACCTCTTCGATCGAAATTTTGACGAAGTCCGTCGTATCGTAAGGTATGCTATAAACAATCCCTTTGGGGAACTTTTTCGAGAGTTTTTCCATTTTGGCGGCAACGGCACGGGAGGTATCGAGCGCATTGGCGTTGACGTCGGCGAAAATACCGATCATCGCGGCCGGTTTACCGTTGACCCGCCCGAAAAATTCGTAGTTTTGCGCACCCAATTCGACGCGGGCGACGTCGCGAAGGCGAAGCATCGACCCGTCGGGATTGGCGCGGACGATGATATTGCCGAACTCTTCAGGAGTGGAAAAACGCCCTTTGCTGGTGAGCTGCATCGTCCACATCTGTGCATCTTGGGTCGGTGACTGTCCCAGACGTCCCGGAGAGACCTGAAGATTCTGGTCTTTGATCGCTGCGGCGATTTCCGCGGCACTTACCCCGACGGAGGCCATTTTGTCGGGGTTGAGCCAAATACGCATGGCGTAATCGCGCTGACCGAAAATCTGGCTTCGTCCGGCACCCGGTATTTTTTTAACCTCGTCCAAAAGGTTGGAGGAGATGTAGTTACTGATCTGCGTCGCATCGTAGGTACCGTCCGGCGACGTGATTGCTACGATCAGGAGAATGTCGGAGGTCTTTTTCTGGATCGTTACGCCAAGATCGCGGGTCGTCTGAGGCAGCTGGGCGAGGACCGAATTGATCCGGTTTTGGACGTCGACGGCCGCCATATCCTGATTGACCCCGATATTGAACGTACAGGTGATTGTTGCCGTTCCCGGAAGGGCTGCGGCTTTCGAACTCATGTACATCAGGCCGTCGGCGCCGGCGATCTGGGATTCAAGCGGGGTGAGAATATTGTTCGCGATGGTCTGCGCATCCGCACCCGGGTACTGTGCCGTCACGACGACCGTAGGCGGGGTGAGGTTGGGAAGCTGCGAAATCGGAAGGCTTTTAATCGATGCCAATCCGAGCAGCATGATGATCAACGCGATGACGGTTGACAATACGGGCCGGTTGATGAAATATTTGCTGAACATGTTCCGCCTTTAGGGTTGCTTGGGGAGGATGATCTCTGCGCCCGGTTTGAGTTTGACGAGATTGTCGGCGGCGATTTTGGTCCCCGCTTCGATTCCCCCCTCGATCAGGACGTTTTCTCCGACCCATGAACCGGCACTAACCGGACACGGGGTGACGGTATTGTTGGATTCGACTTTATAGACGAATTTTCCGTGGTCTCCCGTCAACAAAACGTTTTGGGGGACGTACATCGCGTTTTTCCACTCCATCCCTTTGACTTTGACCCGTACGAATTGTCCGGGGAGGAGTTTGTGATCCTTGTTATCCAAAACCGCGCGGTAGGTGATCGACCCGGTAGTCGAATCGACAAACGGAGCGATAAAATTGATCTCTCCTTTACGTTCGAGGACGGAACCGTCGCCCATCGTGAGCTCGATTTCGTATTTGCCGTCTTTCGGCGGAACCAGACGGCCTGAAGCGATGGCGTTTTGACGGGCAAGACGGTCGTTTTCGCTAAACGTAAAATTGACGTAGATCGGATCGGTCTGATACATCGTCGTAAGCATTCCGTTGGCACCCGGAGAGATGTAGGTTCCGATATCGATTTTCGATTTATCGACAAAACCGCTGATCGGTGCGGTGATCGTCGCGTAGCTCAGGTTGAGTTTGGCCTGTTCCATGGCGGCTTTGGCGCTCATGACGGTAGCGGCCGTCGTCCGTTCGGACGCTACGGCGGTATCGAGGTCTTGTTTGCTGGCGGCATTCGCTTCGGCAAGCGGTCTGATCCGATCGAACGTCGCTTTGGCGTTGGTATGGTTTGCCGTCGCCAGTTCGTAGGCCGCTTTGGCGCTCTCAAGCGAATTTTTCAGATCGGAAGGATCGACGATAAACAAAGGGTCTCCCTTGCGGACGAACGAACCTTCGGTATAGGCACGTTTTTGCAGATACCCCGCGACGCGCGCGTAGACCTGTACGGTGTAGAATGCCTGGGTCTGTCCGGTCGCTTCGAGCGTAGCCGGGAAGTTCCCCTCTTTGACTTCGGTCGTCGTAATCGGAACGGGACCTTGCGGAGGCTGCTGCATTCCGCCCCCTTTGGGGCGTTCGCATCCGGCGAAAGTGAGCAGCAGCGCTGCGGACAACGTGATGGAATGGAAAGCTTTCATTACGATTCCTTGGATGGGTTTTCGGGATAATGGATAAAAAGGCACATTTTTTTGAGCACGCGCATGGCTATGGCGAGTTCGTCGTCGAACTGTGCGCACAATGTTTTGTTGGCGTCGCTGAGGATTTTCATCGTCGCCTCTTCGAGGGCGCTCCCCTGGGGGGTCAGCGTGACGCGGTTGCACCGTTTGTCGCTGCAATCGGTCGTTCGGCGGATCAAAGAGCGTTTTTCCAGCCCGGCGATGAGCCGGGCAACGCTGGCCTTGTCTTTTCCGACGAAATCGGCGATATTTTGCTGCGTAGAGATTTTCTCTTTCCACAAAACGATCATCACTTTGAACTGTTCAATCGTCATATCGATGCCGTTCAGCTCCAGCTGACGGCTCAGGTAAGACCGCGCGGCAAAGGCGGCATGGTTGGCAAGACATCCCAGCGTATCGCCGAGAGGACATTCGCATCGGTTCATGTAGATCTCCAGGAAAAAGAAATTAGTTGAATATGCAACTAATTGCCGGAATACTACATCAATTTGAGAATGGTTATCAAGTCAACTAATTCGGTACACTAAAGAAGTTTTTATGCGGCAGATATAGCTTTTCGTTTCAAAGCCGATGGGTATTGTTTTTCATTAATTAGCAAGGGAAAAACAGATGCTTATTTATGGATACACTGTGAGTGCCGGTCGGGATAAAATAAAATACAGTCTCACAACGTTATAATATCCCCACTTTATTTCAACACAAAGATGTCCCTTGCATTTTGAACCCTATCCGTTTGAAAAACTCAATACTCTTTTATCGGGAATCACCCCGAATCCAGCCTATTCGCCGATAGCCCTGACGATCGGCGAACCGCAGTTCGAGACCCCGGCGTTTATTCAAAAATCGCTTGCCAAACATTCCGAAGAGCTCCGCTATTATCCCAAAACCGCGGGCGAGACGTATCTCAACGAAGCCATGCGCGGTTTTGTGGAACGCCGTTTCGGTGTCAGGCTCGAAGCTTCTCAGCTGATCAGTACGTTCGGGACCCGGGAAGTGCTGTTTAATTTTCCGCAGTATTACCTGTTCGGCAAAGAGAACCCGACGATGGCTTATACCAATCCGTTTTACCAGATTTACGAAGGGGCGGCGATCGCGTCGAAAGCGCGGGTCATCCATCTGAACCTGACCGAAGCCAACGGTTTCAAACCGCGCATTGACGAAGAGGAACTTTCGCAGTGCGATCTGGTCATTTTGAATTTCCCGAACAACCCCACGGCATCGGTACTGAGCCTCGAAGAGTTGTCCACATGGGTCAAACTGGCTCTAAAGCATGACTTTCTCCTCCTCAACGACGAATGCTACAGCGAGATTTATACGGATTCAAAAGTCCCTTCGCTTCTGGAAGCTTCCGTCTATGCGGGCAATCCGTCGTTCCAAAATGTTTTGGTCATCAATTCGATCTCCAAACGCTCTTCGGCTCCGGGCCTTCGCAGCGGGTTTGTCGCAGGGGATGCCGAAATTCTCAAAGGATACGCCAAATACCGCACTTACGTAGGATGCGCTTCTCCACTGCCGCTTCAGGCGGCTGCGGCGATGGCGTGGAGCGATGAAAACCACGTCGAAACGGCCCGCGCGGTGTATGCGGACAATTTTACGTCGGCACGGGAAATCCTCGGGGTAGTGACATCCGATGCGACGTTTTATCTGTGGCTGAAGGTGGACGATGCGCTGGAATTGACGCAGCGTCTGTACCGCGATTACAACGTCAAAGTCCTCCCGGGCGAATTCCTCGCCCGTACCGATGCGGCCGGAGAGAACCCGGGGAGCGGATACATCCGCATCGCGCTGGTCGAAGAGCGCGGAAGAACGATCGAAGCATTGAAACGACTCAAGGAGGCACTAGGATGAGCGACGCGTTAAAAGAAAAAATCTATCAGGCACAAGGGGAAGGGGACATCGCTTCGCTGTATGTGATGGAAGCCGAAGCACGGGACAGTTTTGATGACGATACGCTGATGGCGTTTTACGCCAATATTCTCGATCTGGCCCTCGAGCGGCTGACCAATACGCTCGAAAACTTCGAAAAACTCGATATCAACGAGGTACAGGATTTCGCGACGCTCAGAGCGTTGTACGAATACGCGATCGAACATTACAGTGCCGGAAGCGTGCACGATGCGAGTGCGCTGTTCGAAGTGCTCGGCGGTATCAGCAACGATGCGGCATTTGGGGAAGCGATGGGACTTCACCGCGCAGCCTGCGACGCACAGATTCCGTTTGACGATTTCATCGACGAGTACGTCGATATGAGTGCAACCCAAAACGGCGGGAAGTTTTACATCAGCTATTTCAAAAAAGAGATCGCATAACCGTATGATCGTCGAGGGGATGAACTATCCCACATGAGCAAGGCAGGAGCCAAAAAAGGGATAACGATCCCCTCAAAGGCCGGATAAAAAGGGGACTAGGGTCTCCACGCACAGGAAAAAGGAAACTAAAAGATGAAAATCCATTTTATCGGTATCGGCGGAATCGGTATTTCGGGACTGGCCAAATACATGCGTTTCAGCGGTCACGAAGTGAGCGGTTCGGACATGAAAGCGACCCACATCACGCAGCGTCTGATCGATCGGGGGATTACGGTCCATATCGGGCATGACGCTTCGAATATCCCCGAGGGGTGCGAACTCGTCATCCATTCGGCGATCATCCGGGCGACCAATTCCGAAGTCGTCGAAGCCAAACGCCGCGGTATCGAAGTCCTCCACCGCCGCGACGCACTGCTGCGCATTCTAAAAGAGAAAAAAGTCTACGCCGTCTGCGGTGCGCACGGCAAGAGTACGACGACGGCGATTTTGGCCTCCATCATGAGCGGAAGCGCGATCATCGGTGCGGAATCCAAAGGGTTCGGCTCCAACGTCCGTTACGACGGAAGCACCGATGTCATGCTGTTCGAAGCGGACGAGAGTGACGGAAGCTTCCTGAACTCCAATCCCTACTGTTCGATCGTCACCAACGCGGAGCCCGAACACATGGAATACTACAATTACAACACGGACGAGTTTCACAACGCCTACCGCCGTTTTATCGAAATGGCCCCGGTACGGGTGATCAATGCGGAAGATCCGTTTATGGCGACGCTGGAATGCGATGCGATCCGTCTGTTCCCTTCACAGGACATCAGTAATATTCACTACATCTTGATCGACGATGAGCCTTACACCCGTTTCACCCTGAAACACCTCGGAGAATTCGAGGTATGGGGATTTGGCGAACACATCGCGATGGACGCCGCACTGGCGATCCTGGCTGCGGTTCAGACGATGAGCGTCGCGGCAATTCGTGCCAATCTGCTCCATTTCCGTGGGATCAAAAAACGGTTCGAAGTCATTTTCAAAGGGGCCAATCACGTCATCATCGACGATTACGGCCACCATCCGACCGAAATCAAAGCGACGATGGAATCGCTTAAAACCTATGCTTCCCTCAAAGGGTTTGACCATATCAGCGTCGTCTGGCAGCCGCACAAATATTCCCGTACGATCGACAATCTCGATGCGTTCGTCGAGTGTTTCGAAGGGGTGGACGAACTGGTGATCCTTCCGGTATGGGCCGCAAGCGAAGAGCCAAGAGAGATCGATTTTGAAGGGAGATTCGCCCGTTACGCTCCGTTGATGTGCGATTCGCTCCACCGTGAAGGGGACGTGATTCAGGCGATCCAAAACGGCGAGGTCGTCAAAACGTTTGATCGGGGGCTCATAACCGGATTCGGTGCCGGAGACCTGACGTATCAGTTGCGGGGAATCAAATGACGATCCTCTCCCAAAGAGCAAGATTGCATCATACGGCCCCAGCGCCTTTGCTCTTGCAACGTTTGGTATAGGATCGCAGTATGGGCTATCTTCTCTGGTTCGGTATCGTTGCGCTGGCGTTTGTCCTGATGCACTTTTTTACCGAACTTGATGCGCGGCGTAAAAGCGTGATTACTTTGGTATTGACCCTGATCGTCGCCGGAGCCGTTGCGTACAATATCCGAAGCGACGCCCTGCGTGCGCACGTGACCGACATCGAATTGCGCTATCGGCACGGTCAGAGCCTGCATTGCGGCGATACCGAGGTCAATGCGACCAACTTTTCCTACAGCGACGGGACCCAGAGTTTCGTCGGGAACAAAGGAACCCCGTTTGAACAACAGATTTTTTCTTCCCGTGAGTGCCGATGAGTTTTCTTTCCGCTAATCTGGCCGAGTTATTCGGCAAACTCGATTTATTGGCGCATATCGAGTCGCTTTCGAATTTTTACGCCAGAGAACATTCCATCGCGATGCAAGGCGATCAGGAACGCCATTACCGCTACATCGAAGCGCTTGATGCGCTCGAGTTCAAAGCTCCCCCCAAAAGCGTCGTTTTCGAGGGGATGATCAACCATCTGAAAAAACAGGGTGTCCTTCGCTTCGAAGATATGTTCGAAATCCTCAAAGTCGTCCGCTATTTCCGCTTATTGCGCAATCAGGGGTATACCGGATTGATCGGCGAATGGATGGAGACGATCCGCATTCCCGAGGAGTTTACCGAACTTGACGGTTATTTTGACGAATCGGGAGCGTTTATCGAAAGCCGCGACGAGGAGCTGTACCGGATCGCGCAGCGGGTCAAATCGATCAAATCGGAGATCAACGACACGATCAGACGCCTCTTCCATACCCAAAAGCTCACCCCGTATCTGGTTGATACGCAGGTGCATTACATCAACGACGAAGAGTGCCTCCTGGTACGCGGAGGATTCAATCACGTCCTCAAAGGCTCCATCGTCGGACGGACGGGAGCCGGGTATTTCTACGTCGCCCCCGACGCGGTACTCCGGTCCAAAGAACAGCTGCGCGGCATATTGCAAGAGCGTGACGCGAAACTCTACGAATACGCCAGGAAGTTTTCGGCGAAACTCGCTCCGCTGGTGCCGTTTATCGGGTTTATCGACCGTGAGTTTGAGCGGTATGACCACTATCAGGCGCGGGTACTGTTTGCCCGGGCCCGCGATTACGCGATCCTCAAGCCCCAGAGCGGAAGCCATGCCCTGATCCTCGAAGAGTTCGCCCATCCCGCACTGCACAACCCCAAACCGATCAGCGTTTCCTTCAAAGGGAATCTGCTATTGATCACCGGGGTCAACGCCGGAGGGAAAACGATGCTTCTCAAATCGATCCTCAGCGCGGCGGCAATGGCCAAATACCTGATCCCGATGAAGATCAATCCCCATAAATCGGCCATCGGGAGCTTCAAACGTCTCGAAGCGGTCATCGACGACCCTCAAAACGTCGGAAACGACATCTCGACGTTCGCGGGGCGGATGGTGCAGTTTTCTCATCTGTTCGATCACAAAAACGCCCTGATCGGGGTGGACGAGATCGAACTGGGGACCGACAGCGACGAGGCGGCGGCGCTGTTTGCTATCGTCTTGGACGAACTCATCAAACGGGATCAGAAAATCGTCGTCACCACCCACCATAAACGCCTCGCCGCCCTGATGGCCGACCGTGACGACGTCGAGCTTCTCGCCGCCCTTTACGACGAGGAGCGGCGCGTCCCGACGTACGAATTTTTGCACGGCGTCATCGGCAAAAGCTACGCTTTCGAAACGGCCGCCCGCTACGGGATCAATCCGGCCATTATCGGCCGTGCCAAGAACCTTTACGGTGAAAATCACGAAAAACTGAGCGTCCTGATCGAGCGCGGAAGCGAACTCGAACGGGATCTGAAGCGGAAAAACCGCGAGGTGGACGAGTGTCTCGAAGCGATCAAATCGGAACAATACGCCCTCAAAGAGGCCCGCGAAAACCTGCGAAGCGAACTCGACCGCGAGAAAAACCGCCTCCGGGTCGAATACGACGCGGCGATCCGCGAGGCTAAGGAAGCGGCCAAGGGGATGGATCAGGCCGCCATTCACCGCCAGCTCAATCGTGCCCAGGCCAAACTTCCCAAAGTCGAAGTCCCAAAAATCGCCGCACCCGAAAAGATCACCTACGAAGTAGGGCAGGCGGTCAAATACCGTACCCAGCGAGGCACCGTCGTGAGCGTCGGCGCCAAGGACGCGATGATTGAGGTCGAGGGGATGCGGCTGCGTGTGAAACTAAGCGACCTCAAACCCAGCGGCAACCTCCCGAAAAAGCCCAAGGTCACCGTCACGTCGCAGGTGGAGCAAAAAAGCGGTCTCAAACTCGACCTGCACGGCCTACGCGGGGAAGAGGCGTGCGAGAAGATGGACAAGTTCCTCTCCGACGCATTGATGCAAGGATTTGATGAGGTGTTGATCTATCACGGGATCGGGACGGGGAAACTGGCCTACGCCGTCAAAGAGTTCCTCAAAGGCCACCCGAGCGTCAAAGGGTTTACCGATGCGCCGGCGCATATGGGGGGATTTGGGGCGAAAGTGGTGAAGCTGTAAGAGGCATTTTTTATCACATTTGAGGGATTTTGTCTCGTTATTTTATTCAATATGTAGGTACCTTGTTTATTCATTTTAAATATTTATACATAGAAAGAAGGTTGGAAGGTTTAACATGAGAGATGATTTTGAGATTGTAGGATTTTTTTATGAGACCTCAGGTCACAAATGCAGAAAATATTTAGACATTAAGCGTAAAAAATCTAAACAATCATCCCCTGATCTTATGGTGGTTATGATGAATCCTGGTTCCTCTTCTCCACTTGATAAAATTGATAACAATTGTATGCCATCAGTTGCAGTACCTGATAACACTCAAGATCAAATCATGAGCGTTATGGATAATTGTTCGTTCGACTATGCTCGTATTATGAATTTATCAGATTTAAGAACACCTGATTCTAAAAAACTGTACCAATTTTTAAAATCTTCAGTGTCAAACTCATTTCCACATTCTATTTTCAATCCGGAGAGACGAACAGAGTTAGATAATTTATTCATTAAAGGTGTTCCATTGATTTATGGATGGGGTGTTAATTCAATACTATTAGATTTAGCTAAATTAGCTGTTGAAACCATTTCTCATCCAAGACCTGTTGGAATTAGAAAGGTCGGAACTACATATTCATATTATCATCCATTACCACGAGTCCATAAAGATCGAGTCAAATGGGTGGAAAATATATCAAGCATGCTTTTAACTGAAAAAGCAAGAACAATTTGAATCGTTCCCAACGTCCTTGTCGAGAATGCAGACTTTCCTCTCATTAAAACCTCTGTTACTTTTTTTGTGCCGGCAAAAAAAGTAACCCAAAAAACCTCGTCTTTTCGGCAAATCGCTCGCGTGACTTTCGGCAGAGCCTTCGCACGCGGCTTTCAAGGATGCCGGAAAGACAGATTGTTAACTGATTTTCACTTTGCGAAAATATTTAATGAAATTATTCCCGTGATCCATCACCTAGAGCCGCTCCGAAGGCAGAAGTGCCGGGAGGAGCGAGCGTTCATGGATCGCGGTATGATCTTTTGCATACTTTTCTGACTAAACAGAAAAGTATGAAGGGTTCTCTTTTCTTTAGGTACTTTTCTTTATTAAAAAGAATGGTACGTATTGCTTCTATATGCAATTTGTTTTTTGTCGATACTATAGTATAATGTTTGACAAATGATTGACAATATGGAGCCTACTATGACACAAGTGATCGGTGCAAGGGAGCTTTTGCGTAATCCTTCATTGTTGCGGATTGCTCCCAATGATACGATGGTGATTGAAGACAAGCGTTCGCATACGGTGCTCGGGATGTATATCGGTGCGGAAATAGCCGAGGACTTTCTCCGTTTTCAACAAAAAGAAAAACTTCTCAAAAGTGCTCAAAAGATTGCTGCTTCGTCAAAAGAAGAGTACGAAGAACTGGAAGGGACAATCGACGATGGTCTATGAGCGTGGATCGATCGTCCTCGTTAATTACAATCCTCAAAAAAAAGCGGATAAGGTGGGGAAAGTGCGTCCTGCCATTATCGTTTCGGATACGATGCTCAATGACGTTCTGGATTTGGTCAGCGTCATCGCACTCACAACCAATCTGATTGACGATGCTGAACCGCTTCGTATCCGTATCGAAGCGCGTGAGAATTTAAAAGCCCGAAGCGATGCCATGATCGAACAACTCCGATGCGTTTCCAAAAGCCGTATCGGAGAAATGCTGGGGCGTGTGAATAGTGAAGAGATGGCGAAAATCGAAAATGGTATTCGGATAATGCTGGGATTGGAAGAAAATAAGTAAAAAAATAGGGATCAGGTGTGCTAAAAATTTCCTGATCCAAAATATCCTCTGTAAACTTGATACGTATCGATTCACCGTTACGACGAACAGCTGATATGAGATACGCCGGCGATATTAAACAAATGGGCAGGCTTTTTGGCATAGTATTTCTTCTCGATTTCGATGGACTGCTCATCGTAGGGGTGCGTCATCACCTCCTGCAGCTCATGGATCAGCGTATAATCTCCGTTTTCGGCCTGCTGATAGGCAGGGACGAGGAACCACTCTCTCAGCGTGTATTTCGGATTGACCCGTTTCATCTGTGCTGAGAGTTGCGCACGCGATTCGGGGGTAGCGGCATCGATGAGCGATTGCCATTTTTCCAGCCACTCTCTCCACCGTTTGTAAAGCGGTTCGGTGAGAATCGATTCATCATAGAAGCTTTTTAGAAGCGGGCTGATCTCCTCAGGGAGGGAAGAAAGCTCACGAAAGAAGATCGTATAATCGACATGTGTCTGCACCATCAGGATAAAGAGCTCTTGCAAGAGCGGTTCATTATAGGTCTCAAGTCCCAGTTTTGCCGCCCACATCTTTTCCATTGCTTCATCCATTGCTTTGTCAAAGCCCTCTCGAATTGCATCGAGCTGGGCCAGAACATCCGGATTGGACGCGACCAGCGCTCTGAGGGCCGTATAAAACATATGGAAATTACGTTCCGCCGCCTGAGGCTGATTGAGAAACGAGAAATGGACTCCGCCGCCCGTCCACGGCTGATATTTGGGATCAAACCTGTCGATAAACCCGAACGGGCCGTAATCGAGGGTAAAGCCCCCTACGGCAGTGTTATCACTGTTGAAATTGCCCTGACAGTAGCCTACGCGGATCCAGTTTGCCACCAGCGACGTGAGGCGGCTACGGAAGTGGATGGCAAGCCGGAGCGCTTTTTCTTCCAGCGGTGAATGAGGCTCGATGACGTCGCTATATTCGCGCTCAATAGCGTGCAGTACGATCTGCTCCAGCTCGCTCAGGGCTTTGGGGTGTTCCTGTTTGCGCACACGGCGGCCGAACAGCTCGATCTGGCCCACCCGGAGAAACGACGGTGCCACCCGTGTGGTGATCGCGACGTCCTCTTCGATCATGACCTCCGGGTCTCGGGAGTAGGAGCCTTGGGTAAACCAGGGGCGTCTTACTTTCTCCGTTTTGGAGGTGTAGAGCGTGAGGGAACGCGAGGTCGGTACACCCAGTGCATACATGTGCTCCTGCGCCAAAAATTCTCTTATGCTCGAACGCAGTACCGCGCGCCCGTCGGCTCCGCGGCAGTAGGGGGTTCTACCGCCCCCTTTGAGCTGCATTTCCCAGCGTTTTCCGTTGAGTACGCCTTCGTAGATCGATACGGCACGGCCGTCACCGTAACCGTTGCCCGTCTGGAAAGGGCATTGCTGGTAGTATTCGGTGCCGTAGATGGAGAGGGCATAGCCCGTCGCCCAGCCGTGACGCCGCAGAGGCTTCGGAAGTTCTGAAGCATCGCCGGAGAACATCCGCATGAAATCCTCGGAGGTTGTCAGGGTGTCATCGAAGCCCAGCTCTTTAAATAAAGTCTGACTGTGGGCGATGTAGTTCGGCTCTTGGATGGGGGTGGGGTTCACGGGAACATAGTGCCCGGAAAAGACCTGGCGCGGAGCGTGGTCGACACCGTCCGCACTCGCTTCAGGATCCGGGGTAAGGGTGTCCATGAGCGAATAATCGGCCATGCGTGCCAGATCGCGCAGTGTTTTTACCGTCGAAGAAGTGTCATTCATGGTGCTCATAGGTCGTTCTTTGAGAAATATTTTTTCAGTTTTGACGTATTATAGTGGTGGAAGGTCAAAGCAGAGACGGCAAAAGAATCTAATCGTTTTGTGCAAGATTTCAGACGATCCAATGCCGGACCGGGATCTTCATCCGGATCCGATAGCGTATCAGCGGAAAGACGACCAAAAAGGCCCCGAGGGTCATATAGACGGGTAGCAACAGACTCTCCAGCGTATAGTGTTCGATCCCGAAAACGGCGATGAAGGATCCCAGAAAAAAGCAGATCCATGCCAACGGTCTCTCCTCATCGGGAGCCTTTATCACAAAGCGTAGTGTCGGCAACAGGGCGAAAAAATCCGCAGCTATGGCGATGAGCGTGGGCAAGACCCCCGAACTGTCTTTGTAGATAAACCAAACCGCGATGGCCGAGAGTCCCACGATCAGAGAGAACGTTTCCAGTTTGTCGGGTTTGCTATTTTCACCCTTAAAGAGTGTCAAACCAAAGATCAGTGTCGGATTGACCCAAAAAATGACGGTGAGCATCTTGGTAACCTTGTCGGCGCTCTCCGGGGTGATCAGCCAAAAGGCAAAACCGATCACACTCCAGATAAACCAGGAAATACGGTTGGGTTTGACGGTTCCCCGAAAGATACTGATCGTATAAGGGAGAATGGAGATAGCGAGAATGAACTGGGCTGCCAGACCCCAGTAGTAGGGTTCTATCATTTTACAGGAGCGCCGGTGAATTTTCCGGTTCTAGTTGCGTCATACGATGAATTCTCGATAGCCATGTAGTGATCCTTTGTGGCGAATTATATACGAAAAAGAGGGCAGGCTGCCTTTTTGATTTCTTCAGCATTTTGGAGGATTTTGAGCGAAAGTTATGAGACTGTAAGTATCCATTCGCCCTGAGTCAGTTGAAGGGCATTTCGTCATTCTCGACTTGATTGGGAATCCATTCCCTTTTTTTGCAAACTTTCTGACTCTATAAGACAATACTTGAAAGATATTTCATTTTGTTAAATCTTGAGCGCCAATTTCTAATATTTTGAATGTCTAATTATTTGGTGGATTTCTGGGAAATGATATATTATTGGGTATGAATTGAATAGTTAGGTGTCAACAATGATCAAGTCTATTTTCCATCTTTTCACTATGACGTTACTGTCGTCATTAGTGTCAGGATGCGTCGGCTATGTCCATGTTTCGCCAACGGAATGCAGCGCAGATCTACCCATAATAGATTACATTTACGAGAAAGACAACTGGGGGCCAACAAAACTGAATCACACGATGATGATTAACACGTTGGCTTTGAAAAATGAATTTATACACGAGTGGGGAGAGCCGGATGAAATCATACGAATAAACGATGATGAAACAATATTGGTTTATAACAAAAAGAAGATATGGTGTGGTGCCGTACCGGTATATTTAATTCCTGTTCCTCTCGTGTTACCGGCCTGCGATGGATTTGACAGGATAACATTTAAAGGTGACACGGCAAATCATGTACATTTTAAAAGAGCAGATATGTCTGGTATTGTGCTCCTTTATGGAGGTGGGGCTCAAGATTCAAAACCATGCCCACAGACCAAACCCTCTGATCTGTCAATACCAGCTTTTTCAAAGGAAGATAACATACCTGATAACGCCGGCCTAGTCGTTTTGTACCGGTCAGAGTCTTTTGTCGGTAGTGCCGGTATGCATTTTGTTATGGTAGAAAACGATCTTCGCGTACCTCTATACAACGGCTCATATTATAAATATCTGTCGACCGTTGGAGAGAAAGAATTCACATACAATAATTGGGGCATGGATCGTCATTTAAGAATAAACGTTAAACCGAAACAAAAATACTATCTTAGACTCAAAATTACATTTCCGACTGGGGCCTCTCTTGAAGAAGTTCCGGCCGAAATAGCTGAAAAAGAAATCTTGGAGCTCGTACCAAGTATTTCGCAAAATGAAGAATAGTCATGACAATAGATGATGAGTTTATTTGTCGGTACTTTTCTTTCATTGATCAAGAAATGAGATCAGATTAGTCCGGGAGATTTTGTTCCTCGCTTAATTCCCTTCTCATTTTGAGCCGTATTTGTTTCCATTTTGCATGGTAGTCGGTTGAATCGCCATACTCCAGATAGTTGGAGTACCGTTTATGTTCAAAACCTACTTTTTGGGCATGTTTGATCGGACACCAGAACTCCTCGGTTCGTACGGCAATTTCGGAAACATACTGCATCACGCCGTTAAAATATCCGTAATAGATGCAATAAAATTTTTCCATGAAGTTCAGATATTGCAACGCATGCCGGTCAATGATGATGTATTTTTTTCTGTTGACCAGAGGTATTTCGTACGCTTTGAAATTGATGTATTGGTACAACGTCGCCATAATATCCAGAATGAAGGCGGGAATGACCATCATCAGAATCGTCGGGAGCGTAATCATAAAGCGAAATCGCGCTCTTTTAATGTAGGCGTACGAAAATACGTTCATGTTCGGCTTGTCTTGTTTGGCTTCCATGTTTGACCTTGAGAATGATATGAGTCCTGAAAATGTTCCTGAGGACGGGAATGGAGATTTTACAATATACTTTGAATCAGGAAAACAAAATATGAAAAAAACATGAAGTATCAGGAATTCGTATGAAAAAAGTTCTTATTCTAAGCGGGGCAGGGATCAGCGCCGAGAGCGGTATCCGTACGTTTCGGGATGCCGACGGTTTATGGGAAGAGTATGACGTGATGGAAGTGTGCTCGGTGGAGGGTTTTGCGAAAAATCCAAAACTGGTCGCCGGTTTTTACGATGCCCGCCGCCGTGATCTGGCCGATAAACACCCCAATGCAGCCCACGAGATGGTCGCGCGGCTAAAGAACAAATACCCCCATCAGATCGATGTCCTGACCCAAAACGTGGATGATTTGTTTGAGAGGGCCGGATGTGACGAAGTGATCCATCTGCACGGGACCCTCACCGATCTGCGCTGTGAGGATTGCGGGAGGGTTTACCCTATCGGATACGAATCGCAGGAGGGGTCGGTCTGTCCCGGATGCGAATCCGACAATATCCGTCATAACGTCGTGATGTTCGGCGAAGCGGTCCCGATGTACGCCGAGCTGCAGCAATCGGTCAATGAGTGCGATATGCTCGTTGTTATCGGTACAAGCGGTTATGTGATCAATGTTGCGATGTTTGCGCAGTGGTTTGAATACTCCATTCTCAACAACCTCGACAGCGATGATATGCTCGATCCGTTTTTTAAGACGCTCTATATCGAGAAGGCGACAAGTGCGGCGCCGAAGATCGAGGCGGATATCGAGAGATTTTTAAAGCCATAAACGAGAAAAAAGATGAGAATATGTCCTAATTGTGGTGAAAAGACGATTCCTTTGAAATGGATGTTATTTGAAAAAGCAGATGGACAAAAAGGACGTTGTTATATTTGTAATCACTGTGGAGAACGAATCAAGAAGAAAAAATTTTTAGGGTTTGTTTTGGATTTCGAGATCGAATTGCTTTTTCTTTTGATGGTAGGATTCACCTTTTTATTACACTCGCTTTTGGCTTCATTTTTAGCTGCTTTATTGATGCTGATTTTTATTCATATATCTATTAATGGTTTCGCCATATTGCAAGTCGCTGATGAGGGCTATTGCCGTGGCGATATGACGAAAATAGGCGCTTTTTTTGGACTGATTGTAATGTTTGCTATGATTGCGATCATGATTGATTTTTTCATCATTAAACCTTTTTTTGAATGAGTGCAGAAATGACCCACACCGAATACCAAAACGCCGTAGAGCTGCTGAAAAAACAGTCCTACCACTACTATGTTCTCGATGATCCGATCACGACGGACGAGGAGTACGACATCCTCTATCACAAGGTGGTGGCGTATGAGCACGAAAACCCCTCTCATATCCTCGCCGACTCTCCGACGAGACGGGTAGGGGACGTGCCTCAGGAGAAATTCGAAAAGGCGCGACATCTCTCACGGATGTGGAGTTTGGAGGACCTCTTCAACCGGGAGGAACTCGATACGTGGGTCAACCGGATCACTAAGGTCTACGGCGACGTATCGTTTGGATGCGAGCCAAAATTCGACGGGGCGAGTCTCAACTTGATCTACGACAACGGCGTACTTTCTCAGGCGATCACGCGCGGGGACGGGGTAGAGGGGGAAGAGGTCACCCAAAACGCCAAAACAATTCAGTCGATCCCGCTCTCCATCGGATATACGGGACGGATCGAGATCCGCGGCGAGGTCGTCATCTTCAAGGATGATTTCGAAAAGATCAACGAAGAGCGGCTCAAAAACGGGGAGAGCCTCTTCGCCAACCCGCGCAACGCGGCGGCGGGAAGCCTCCGTCAGCTCGATACCCGCATCACCGCGTCGCGCCGTCTGGTGTTTATGCCTTACGGGATCGGGGAAAATACCCTCGATATCCCCAACCTCTCGGATCGGATGGAGTGGGTTTACGCTCTCGGATTTCGACGTCCGGCGATGCGCCACGTCTGCAGTAGCGCCGATGCAATCGAGGGGTTCTATCAGGAGATGCTGAGCGTGCGCGACACGTTCGAGATGCTTCTGGATGGGATGGTAATCAAGGTCGATGCGATCAGCGTGCAGGACGAGCTGGGCTATACGGTCAAAAACCCCCGCTGGGCGTCGGCGTACAAGTTTCCTGCGATCGAGAAGCTCACGACGCTTCGTGATGTGATTTTACAGGTAGGGCGCAGCGGCGTCGTGACTCCCGTCGCCATCGTCGAACCCGTCGATATCGAAGGGGTGACCGTCGAGCGTTCGACGCTTCACAATTTTGACGAGATCGAGCGCAAGGATATCCGGATCGGGGACAAGGTGATCATCCTGCGCAGCGGTGACGTCATCCCCAAGATCATCAAGGTGATCGCCGCGGAGCGGACCGGAAACGAGCAGGTGGTTGAGCGTCCGACGCACTGCCCTGTCTGCGGCAGCGAGCTGCTCGATGAAGGGGCGCTGATCAAGTGCCAGAATCTCTCATGCGAGGCGCGGATCGTCAACTCGATCATCTATTTCGCCTCCAAGCAGTGTCTTAATATCGACGGCCTTGGGGACAAAATCGTCGAAGCGCTTCATAAGGCGGGACTTGTACACGAGGTGAGTGATCTGTTTGACCTCACGATGGACCAGCTGCTTGCTTTGGAAGGGTTCAAGGAGAAAAAGAGCCGGAACCTTCTCGATGCGATTGCCGCGGCAAAAGGGTGTGACTGCTGGCGTTTTATCAACGCGCTGGGGATCGAGCATATCGGAGAAGTCGCTTCCAAAGTCCTCTGTGGAGCGTTCGGTACCGCGTTTGATGTTGCGTCGCGTGATGAGATCATCGCGCTGGAGGGATTCGGGGGGGAGATGGTCGAATCGATCCTTGAATTTGTCCGGGTGAACGGCGAGAAGATACAGACATTGCGCTCTATCCTAAGTCCCGTCGCTCCCGTGAAGATCGAAGCGGCCGAGAATCCGTTCAAGGGCAAAAGCGTCGTCATCACCGGGACGATGAGCGTCCCGCGCGACCAGATCAAAAACCTCCTCGAATCGCTGGGGGCGAAGGTCGCTTCGTCGGTCTCCAAAAAAACCGATTTCGTCGTTTACGGCGAAGATGCGGGAAGCAAATACGACAAGGCGGTCGAACTGGGAGTAAACCTTCTGAGTGAGAGCGAGTTTCGGGAAATGACGAGTGTGCAGACAGTGCAGGAAGAAACGCTCCCCATCGAAGAGACGAAAGGGCAGGGGCAGCTTTTTTAGCGCCGTTTGCCGATCGCGCTGCGTCCGCGGAGAGGAACCGTGTACATTTTGAAGATCAGTTTTTTGATGAGGTAGGCGAGATAGCCTTTGACTTTGATTCCGCCGGGGAGCATCCCCGCCCCGTATTCGCCGCCCAGTGCGATCATAATTCCCATGTTACGGTAACGAAACGGCAATTTCCCTTTGCCCTGGAGGGTACGGAGAATGTTTTGTGCGGTATGCTCGGCCTGACGTTCGGCCAGCTGGGCCGTCGGGGGGATCAGTTTTCCTTCGGCATCGGTGGAATGGGCGATGTCGCCGATGGCGTATACGTTGTCATACCCCGGAACGTTGAGGGCTTCATCAACGATCAGATGCCCTTTGGGATTGGTCGGAAATCCGAGATATTCGCTGATGCTCGAAGCGCAGATACCCCCCGTAAAGATCATAAATTCAAACGGCAGAGTCTGACCGTTGTCAAGGAGGATTTCGTTGGCACGGACTTCGCTGATGCGGTTGTTGTGCCAGACGTGGACGCCGAGTTTGACAAGGCGTTCGTGTGCGCTTTTAATCAAGAACGGGTCCATCCCAAACAAGATGGTTTCGTACGCGTCGATCAGGTAGACGTCGACGCTGCGGCATCCGAAATTGCCGTTTTGATAAAAATGGTTGGCATAGGCCGCCATTTCGGCTGCGATTTCGACGCCGGAGAGCCCCGCTCCGCCGATAACGATATTGAACGCTTCGACCGCGCACCCCTCTTTTTGGGCTTCGATCCGGTTGAGCAAGGAGCGTTCGAACTGCTGTTTGAAATCGAGTGCGGTCGGGATGCTTTTGACGCCATGGGTATGTTCGCGCAGCCCCGGAATGAAGGAAGGAAAATAGGTCCGGCTTCCGGTCGCGATGATGAGCTGATCGTAAGAGATGTTTTGTCGCTCGGTGATCACGTTGCGCGCTACGGTGTCTACCGACGTCACCTCTTCGCAGATGAATTGAACCGATGCAAAGCTGTTGAACAGTGAGGGAAGATCGATCATGACGTGGGACATATCGACTTTGTTTGCAATGAAATCGTATACTTCCGCCTGCAGATAATGGTAAGGATTTTTATCGATCAGGGTGATGGTGAAAGAGTGGTCTTTCGACAAGTGTTCTACGGCGCGTATACCGCCGTATCCGCCTCCGATCACCACGATATGGATGGGTTTCACGCTCTGCCCCTTGAAATTTTTGCGCAATGGTAGCGGAATTTTGGAGCTTTCTCAACCGTTCTTGGGATATGAGCCGATATAATCCGAGATTAGAAGATACTTTTGTGATAAACCAACGGTACAACGATAGGAAATTATGAGATTAGACAGTTATTTGGTGGAATCCGGGCTCGTAGAGAGCCGAAATAAGGCTCAGCAGCTGATACGTGAACATAGCGTCACGGTCGATGGAAAAATAGTCGATAAAGTCTCCTTCGAGGTGGTCGAGGGGATGCAGGCCGAGCTGCTTAATATGGATATTTACGTCAGCCGCGCCGCAGTGAAGCTCAAAGGGTTCCTGCCGTATACGGGGTGGGACGTAAAGGGGCTAAGAGCGCTTGATATCGGCTCGTCGACGGGCGGTTTTACTCAGGTGCTGCTCGAAGAGGGAGCCCAGAGCGTCACGTGCGTCGACGTAGGGCGCGATCAGCTGCACACAACGCTTCGGGGGGATGATCGGGTCCGTGTTTATGAAAACACCGACATACGGGTCTTCGAGGATGCGGAGGGATTTGATATCGTCACCTGCGATGTGGCGTTCATCGCTCTGGAGCATATTATCGATGCGATCGATCGGCTGAGTAAACGCTACATCGTCGTGTTGTTCAAACCGCAGTTCGAAGTGGGGCGCGAAGCCAAACGGGATAAAAACGGAGTCGTCAAAGACGATAAGGCGATTGCCAAAGCGATGATCCGTTTTGAAGACATGTGTACCCTCAAAGGGTGGAAAGCGGTCGCAAAAGAGGCGGCCCACATCAGCGGCAAAGAGGGAAATCAGGAGTTCTGCTATGGCTACGTCAAAGATTGATTCGATCGCGATCGGCGGTTTTGACGGGATGCACATCGGGCATCAGAAACTGTTTGACGAACTGGGCGAACACGGAGCCGTCGTCGTTATCGAAACGGGATACGCGAATCTCACCCCGGGACCGGAGCGTGAACGGTTCACCCATTACCCGGTGGTCTATTATTCGCTCGAGGATATCCGTCATCTGGAGGGGAAAGAGTTTATCGCGCTCCTGACCAAACGGTTTCCGAAACTACGTAAAATCGTTGTCGGATACGATTTTCACTTCGGCAAGAACCGCCGTTATTCGTTTGCCGATCTGCCGGAGTTTTTCACCGGAGAAGTCAGGGTCGTCGATCAGGTCTCTTATGATGGCGATTCGGTCCATTCGCACAAGATCCGAGCCAAAATCCAAATCGGCGATATTTGCGGCGCCAATCGCTTTCTCGGGCACAACTACATGATCCGGGGTCAGGTGGTCAAAGGTCAGGGGATCGGGAAAACCGATCTGGTCCCGACGATCAATCTGGAGTGTCCCGGATACCTGCTGCCGTACGAAGGGGTTTACGCCGCGTTGACCCGCATCGATTCGGAAGAGCATTTCCATCCATCCGTCGTTTTCGTCGGACATCGTGTCACGACGGACGGAAGCTACGCGGTCGAGAGCCATATCCTGTCCGAATCGGTCGGAGAGGCGAAAGAAGCATCGATCAGCTTCGTCAAATTCATACGGAAAAACCAAAAATTCGAGTCGCTTGAGTCGTTGAAAACGGCGATTAAGGGAGATATTGCCACAGCGCGTAAAGAGTTGCTCCATTTAAGCCTCTAAAAGATTAAAAGTTAAGATTTTTTTAACGAATCAGAGTTATCATTTCTACATCTCTGCATTTAAGGAGTTTTAAAATGGTGACTGTACGATTGGTATTGATAGGGGTTGTTTCGGTAGCGCTTTCCGGCAGCGTTTTTGCTAAAACGGTGGATAAATCGGCCAAAATATACAAAGAGCGATGCTCCAATTGTCACGGAGTCACCGCGAACGGCGTCCCTAAACTCTCTGAACAGCCCGGTATGAATGCCGAACAGGCCAATGCCGGCGGGACAGCTTCGCAAGAAAAAGGGAACATTTACGGCCCTCCGCTCAACGTTTATTCGAAAGAAGATCTGGTTCAAAAGCTGACCGATCTGCGTAATAAAGATTTCGATACCTCTTCGTATCATTCGGTGATGAAAAAGAACCTCAAAAAAATCGAAGAGCGCGAAGGGAAAATTTCGGATGAAAAAATGGCGGAGTATATCGTCAAAAATTTCGGAACTTCCAAATAAACCGGGGCTTCCCCCGGTCCTCCTCTCCCTCCGTTTCCATTCTTTTTCTTCTCAATAAGTCGGGTACCAATGTTGAATTTTTGTTCAATGATCGTGATAAATGAAATTTTGTATGCCCTAAAATGGTGCAAACAAGACCAGCTTTGGCGTGGGAACGGCATCAAATTTACGGCAGTTTATAGGAATTTAATCTGATTAAAGATAATATTCGACTAATTTTCTACGCAAAGGAACGCTTCAAATGGGTGAGTTGTTTACCTTCTTTGGCCTTATCAGCCACGAACGCACGTTCATTTTCCTTACGCATATGCTGCTTACGGCGGCTATCGTAATCCTGATCGCCAGAATGGCAACGTCAAATCTCCGTCTTGTCCCGACTGGGATTCAAAACGTGATGGAAGCATATCTCGGTGGCGTACTTGCCATGGGTGCGGACGTTATGGGTAAAGCGGAAGCTCGTCGTTATTTTCCGCTTGTTGCGACTATCGGTCTTTTCGTCGGTATCGCCAATATTATTGGGATTATTCCGGGATTTGAAGCACCGAGTGCTTTCCTTGACTTCACCTTGGCGCTTGCTTTGGTTGTTTTCGTTTACTATAACTTCGAAGGTATCCGCCGCAACGGGCTGATCAGCTATTTCAAACACTTCATGGGGCCGGTATGGTGGCTTGCATGGTTGATGTTCCCGATCGAAATCGTATCGCACATCTCCCGTATCATTTCACTCAGCTTCCGGTTGTTAGGTAACGTTAAAGGGGACGACATGTTCCTTATGGTTTTATTGGTACTTGCTCCATGGCTGCTTCCAATCATTCCGTTTGCGTTGTTGACGTTCATGGCGTTCCTTCAAGCGTTTATCTTCATGATGCTTACGTACGTTTACCTGGGCGGCGCGGTACTTATCCACGACGAACACTAAAAAGCTCCTCCGATGAAGCGAAGTACGTTCAACGCACTTTTGAGCTTCCTTAGCGGCGTCTCCTGGGCCTTCGTCATCGTAGGCGCCTGGGTCACGTTTCAATCTTTCGTTTTTCTGGGGATTGTCCCCGCTTTGATGTTCACTTTTCTTTTTCTTTTCCTATCTTTGTTTTTGATCCTTATCCTTGAAACGCTGGGTATCTACCGAGACCGTTACGACATGACGTCAAGACAAAATGCACTGCTCGAAGAGATTCGAGATAGCCTTAAAACTGCATCGGATGCTACAGCTCAGGATTGACCTGAGCTATTCATCCCTACAGCTTCTTCATTGTAAAATCCGTAATAATTAATAAAATTCATACAAAATATTTGGGAAAACCAAGATGCAGAATATACAGTCGTATTTCATTACGGATCCAAAATACTATGGACAAGATCAACCAACGCTACAAACTTTATTGGAAAATGTATATCGAAAGGGCATTCCCGATTTTGCCCTTTATCGTGACAAAGTGAATCCTACTTATGAAACGTTTGCCCAAATCTTCATCAAGGTCTCTAGACAACATGCCGTTTCACGCATACTGTTACATGGAGACTATGTTTTGGCGCACGAACTGGGTGCCAATGGGGTTCATCTGACCTCGACGCAGTTTGATTCGATTATGGAGGCGAAGCGGCTTGGGCTGTACGTCATCATCAGTACCCACACGCATGACGAAGCGCTCAACGCCAAGCGGTTAGGAGCCGATGCGATCACCTACAGCCCTATTTTTGCCTCTCCGGGGAAGGGAGAACCCAAGGGTTTAGAGGATTTAAAAGAATTAGTGGCTACAATAAATATACCTGTTTTTGCTCTTGGCGGAATCGTCACCGAAGAGCAGATTAAAGCGGTTGAGGAGTGTGGAGTTTATGGCTTTGCTTCTATCCGCTATTTTTTAACGTGAGTAAGAATATATAGCATAAATAAAGAGAGATATGAATGGGAACTCTTGGAAAGATTGATAAACTAAAAATTAATGGGTTTAAATCAATCAAGTCGCTCGAAATTGAGTTTTCATCTATAAATATCTTGATTGGTGCAAACGGCGTCGGAAAAAGTAACTTTATTGGTTTTTTTAATTTTGTTAGAAAACTGGTTGATAAAGAGCTTGAACTTTATACCGCACAACTTGGTGGGGCTAACAAAATTCTTCATTTTGGAAGAAAAACAACAAGTGAATTAAATTTTTCGATGTTGTTTACACCTAATGGTTTTCAAGCGACATTACTTCCTGATGATAAAGACGGTCTGATTTTTAAAAGCGAAACAGGCTATTTTTTTGCAGATATGATCGGCTATATTGGCGGAACAAAAAAATATCGATTGGATAACACCGGTGGTAAAGAATCCAAACTCCCGAATAAAGCACACACGGCGTCGCCTCTTGGACATATTGTCGGATATATAAAAGATTGGAAAGTTTATCATTTCCATGATACAAGTAAAGCTTCTCCAATGAAGCAGCCATGTAATATTCATGATTACTCTTCTTTAGCGGTTGATGGCGGAAATTTACCGGCTTTTTTATATTTTATTCAGAACCATTATGAAAATTCTTATTCTAAAATAGTAAAAACAATTCAAAGGGTAGCTCCGTTTTTTCATGACTTTATCCTTGAACCTGATATGGCAAATAAGGAAATTATTCGTCTTAGATGGAAACATAAGGGGAGTGATTTATATTTTGATGCTAATGATTTATCTGATGGTACGATAAGATTTATTTGTTTAACGACATTGTTGTTACAACCGAAATTGCCAACAATGATCTTACTGGATGAGCCGGAATTGGGGCTTCATCCTTATGCTTTACAAATATTAGCTTCACTTTTCAGAGTTGCTTCAAATAAAACTCAAATCATAGCATCGACTCAATCAGCGACGTTTGCCGATTTTTTTGATATCGATAATATTATAGTTGCAGATACAAGTAACAATGCTACTGTATTAAAAAAATTAAATGTCGATGAGTATAAACAGTGGTTTGAAGAATACAGCGTAGGGGAAATGTGGCAGAAAAACTTAATCGGCGGAGTGCCTCAGTATGATTAGAATCGCTATTTCGGTTGAGGGACAAACTGAGAATGAATTTTGTAAAAAAGTTCTAGTTCCTTTTTTCAGGACGAAAAACATAGAAATCACACCGATCATTGTGACTACAAGCAAAGATAAATGTGGTAGAAAGCATAAGGGTGGTTGTATAAATCTAAATAGAATTAAGAAGGAGGTTGAAAAGCTTTTACCCTCTTATGACTATGTGACTACATTATATGATTTCTACGGGTTTAGTGATAGACCATCTGATAATATTGATGAATTAGAAAGAATAGTATCTGATATTTTTAATGACAGAAAATTCATTCCATATATACAAAAATATGAATTTGAGACTTTACTTTTTAGTAAACCTGAATACTATTCTGAATATTTTGGTGATGATAAAGTCTCAAGTGAGATGCAGAAAATAGTTGATTCTTATGATGATATAGAATTAATCAATGATTCACCTGAAACTGCTCCGCATAAACGAATGGAAAACTTATTTCAACTATCGGGTGAATCGTACGACAAAGTTTTTCATGGTGAAGGCATAGCATTTGATATTGGTTTAGGTGTGATTAGGAAAAAAGCAATACGTTTTAATCATTGGATAGAAAAAATAATAGCGTTGTCACAATAATATTTTGAAAATTCCTTGATAATTAGTGTGATATCTGACGCCATCACCTACAGCCCTGTTTTTGCCTCTCCGGGGAAGGGAGAACCCAAGGGTTTAGAGGATTTAAAAGAATTAGTGGCTACAATAAATATACCTGTTTTCGCCCTTGGCGGAATCGTCACCGAAGAACAGATTCGTGCCGTCGAAACGGCGGGTGCGTACGGATTTGCATCGATTCGATATTTTATACAGTAAAACGAATACATCCGTTTCACCGGCAAGGACTTTTGTCCTTTGCAATCCTCTAAAGCTTCAAAAACTTTGTTTTTGAGAATTTTAGAGTATTAATATTTAGATATTCAAGGAATCTATCATTATGTTTGAAACCATTATCGGTTTGGAAGTTCACGTCCAGCTCAACACCCAATCCAAACTTTTTTGTTCATGCCCGACCAGCTTCAACCATGAGCAAAACGTCAATACCTGTCCGACCTGTCTCGCACTTCCGGGGGCGTTGCCGGTATTGAACAAAGAGGCGCTGCACAAAGCGGGGATGTTCGGAACCGCCATCGATGCGACGATCAACCGCACAAGTTTCTTCGACCGCAAGAGTTATTTCTATCCCGACAGTCCGAGTGCTTACCAGATTACCCAGCTTTACACCCCGATCGTCGAACACGGTCATCTCGTGATCGATTTCGAAGACGGCAGCTCCAAAACGATCCGGATCAACCGTGCCCACATCGAGGCCGATGCGGGGAAAAACATCCACGACGGGCCGATTTCGAAAGTCGATCTCAACCGCGCCGGCACTCCGCTCGTCGAGATCGTTTCCGAGCCCGATATGCGCAATGCGGATGAAGCGGTCCTCTATCTGAAAAAACTCCATTCGATCGTCCGCTATCTCGATATCAGCGATGCGAACATGCAGGAGGGATCGTTTCGCGTCGACGTCAACGTCTCGATCCGTCCCAAAGGGGATGAGAAACTCTATACCCGCGTCGAAATCAAAAACATCAACAGCTTCCGGTTTATCCAAAAAGCGATCGAGGTCGAAGTAGCGCGTCAGATCGATGCGTGGGAAGACGGAACGTACGAAGAGGAGATCGTTCAGGAGACCCGTCTGTTCGATCAGGTCAAACAGGAGACAAGATCGATGCGCGGCAAAGAAGAGGCGGCGGATTACCGTTATTTCCCGGAACCGGACCTACTCAAAGTGGTTGTCAACGACGACATGTACGCGTCGATGAAAAACATTCCCGAGCTTCCCGATGCGAAAAAAGAGCGCTTCGTCCAAGCGTTCGGTTTGCGTGAATACGACGCGGCGGTCATTACGGCCGATCTGGAGACGGCGCACTATTTCGAAGCGATGCTGGAGCAGGGGATTACGGCGAAAAATGCGGTCACCTGGCTCACCGTAGAGCTTCCGGGGCGTTTGAGCGGCGGTATGACCCCTTCTACCTCACCGATCAGCGCCGCGACCCTCGGAACTCTGGTCAAGCGGATCGAAGAGAGCGTCATCAGCGGTAAAGCGGCGAAAGAGATTCTCGACGATCTTCTCGAAAACGGAGGCGGCGACGTCGACGCGACGATCGAGAAACTGGGTCTTAAACAGGTCAGCGATACGGGTGCGCTCGAAGCGTTGATCGATGAAATTTTGAACGCGAATGCCGACAAAGTGGCCGAATACAAATCGGGTAAAGACAAATTGTTCGGCTTTTTCGTCGGACAAGCGATGAAAGCTTCCAAAGGTTCGGCCAATCCTCAAGCATTGAACGAGATCCTTCAGTCCAAACTGGCACAATAAGGATTCGGCATGTTTGGCCGATGGATCGTAGGGGTCGCGTTTTTCTTCCACTCCTCCCCGGGCTATCGGCGTGTCAAAAACTTTTTTACCAATATTCTCGAAAATCCGGCCTATCCGTACAAAAAATTTCTCGATTATACGATGATCCTCCTGATCGGGGTCAGTGTTTATATCCTGATCCGGCACGTCAAACACGAAGTGAGCCCGGAATGGCTTTTTTTCAACAATTACGTCATTTCTCTGGTTTTCTTTATCGAATACCTTCTGCGGTTCTGGATCTTTAGCGATATCTCCAAAGTGATCATCGATCAGTACGAGCACGACGTTTTTTTACAGCGGCAGTTCCGGTTTAGCGAAGCGCTGGCGCGTATCATCGCCAAGAAATCGGAGTATATCTTTTCGCCGTCCGCGATCATCGATTTAATGGCGATTATGCCGTTCTTCCACGAGCTCCGGATGCTTCGCGTCTTTATTTTATTCCGGGTCTTCAAGCTTTTCCGATACGCCAAGAGCCTGACGCAGTTCGTTTCGATCCTCTCCTCCAAAAAGTTTGAAATCTTTACCCTCGGATTGTTCGCGACGGTCATCATCATCGTATCGTCGGTACTGATCTACGTCATGGAGGCCAACAATCCCGAATCCCCGATCAATACCCTCTTCGATGCGGTGTATTGGTCGGTCGTGACGATATTTACCGTGGGGTACGGCGATTTCGTTCCGGTAACGACCGAGGGGCGGACGGTCGCAATGGTGATTATTGTCGCGGGGATCGCGGTCATTTCGTTTTCAACGTCGATCGTCGTTTCGGCGTTTACCGAAAAACTCGACGAAATCAAAGAGGACAAACTGGTCGAAAACATTACCAAATACGATCAGTTTTACCTTATTTGCGGTTATTCGGCCCTTTCCGAGCAGGTGGCCTGGCAGTTTCGCAAAAAAGGTCAAAAAACGGTTATTCTCGATTCGGATATACACAAAGTGGATCAGGCGCAAAAAGACGGGTTTACGTCACTGCACCTCGATCCCTCATCGATGCATACCTACAAGGTGTTGCAGCTTGATTTCGAGCGGCAGGTTCTGGCGGCGATCTTATTGCACGACAGCGACGTTATTAACGTCTATACGGCGCTGACGATCCGGGAAATCTGTACGCGGGTCAAACTGCTGGCCATCTTGCACACGCGTGAGAACCGCCGTAAGCTGTTACTGGCCGGAATCGACGAGGTAGTCTATACGCAAGAGCTGATCGGTTTGATGAGTAAAGAGGTGAGCGGCCGGCCGGTAGCGTTTGAAGTGATCCATGCGCTGCGCAGCGAACACAGCGGGGTATATATCGAAGAGATCGCGCTGGACAGCGACGTCAAAAATCATTTTTTCAAAATTTGCCATAAGCCGCTGTTCCATCAGCGTCTGATCATTTTGGGAGTTTACAAACATCTCGAACAGAAATTTTTGTTCAATCCTCCCGATACGGTCGTTCTGGACAGCGGTGACGTCGCCATCGTCATCGGGACCCGCGCGCTAATCGACGAATTCAAAGCGCTGCTGCACAAAAAGGGGAAACAGTGAATTACTGCGGAGCCATCGTCTTTGGGTATAACGAATACGCCCGTCAGATCGTGATGAAAATCGTGGACGATTACGAGCAGTTTTATCTTTTTGTGCATAATGAAAACGATTATGCGCTGGCCAAAGCGGCGGGGAATGCAAACGTCGAAATCTTTGATCTCAGCGAAGACTGGAAGAGCATCGAAGAGCGTTTCGATCTTAACTCTCTGATTTTTTTCTGTGCGCTGGACGACGATGCCGAAAACGTGTTTTTAACGATCTCGTTGCGTTCGGTTTTCTGGGATTTGCCGATCATCGCGCTTGCCAGCGATTATGAAAGTGCCGCAAAACTCAAAAGTGCGGGGGCCAACAAGGTAATGCCGAGATTGCAGATCACGGCCAACGTCATTACCGAGATGCTTCAAAAACCGACGGTGACGGAGGTGCTGCACGATATCCTCTACGAAGAGTCGTCGCTGAAAATCGCGCAGATTACGATCCCGAAAAAGTCGTTTCTGGTCGGGAAACATCTGCACGACATCGATTGGGGGAGTTTGTACGACGTTCTTGTTCTGGCCGTCGTCGATCATGAGCTGTCGGCCACGTACAGTTTTACGTCGAAGGGGCACAATCACCATATCGATCCGGAAGATATTCTAGTCGTCGTCGGATACGACGATAAAATCAACGCATTGAGCGATGCGATCAAAGGGGAGTCATGAAAACGGTCGGAGTCATCGGCGCAGGCAAATGGGGGGAAGCTCTCGCGTTTGCGATGTCGGAGAAAAACGAGGTACTCATCACGTCGCGCACTCCGAGGGATTGGGATAATTTCCGCCCGCTCGAAGAGGTGATCGGGTGCGAGTATCTCATTATCACTGTCCCCGCGCAACAGATCGGTCAATGGCTGGAGGAGCATTTTACCTTCAGCGGGCAAAAAGTGCTCGTGGCGGCCAAAGGAATCGAAGCGTCGAGCGGACGGTTTTTGAACGAAATATACGCACGGCATCTTCCGGCGGAAAACGTCGCGTTTCTCTCCGGCCCGTCGTTTGCCAGCGAAGTGATGAAAAAACTCCCGACCGCTTTGGTGGTCAATTCCGATTCGCGCGAGACGGCCAAAGAGCTTGCATCGCTGTTTCCTTCGTTTATCCGGACCTACGTCAGCGACGACGTCGTCGGTGCCGAAATCGCCGGGGCGTATAAAAACGTCATTGCGATCGCGTCGGGCATCTGCGAAGGGCTCGGACTTGGGCAAAATGCTCGGGCAAGCCTGATCTCGCGGGGGCTGGTCGAGATGGAACGGTTCGGAAAAGCGCACGGGGCCTCCGAAGATACGTTTTTGGGACTCAGCGGCGCGGGAGACCTGTTTTTGACGGCCAGTTCGACGTTGTCGAGAAACTTTCGCGTGGGTCTGGGATTGGCGGTCGGAAAAACCAAAGAGGCGGTATGCAGCGAAATCGGGGAAGTGAGCGAGGGGATCGGAACGGCCTACGCACTCCATGAAATCGCCGTGACGCGGGGGATTTATCTGCCGATTGCGGCGGAAGTGTACGCGATTTTGGAAGGGAAGTCCCCGATGCAGAGTTTGAAAGATCTATTGGAGAGGTGATGGCGATGCAAGCGTATAATCGGGGGATCGTTATCGCACTTGCGACGGCGGTTGCCGTATTCGGAACGGGAACAATGTTTTTGGAGGTCCATCAGGCCCTTCTTGCCGCTTCGGTCGCATTGATGGTCGTGCTGTGGAGCAACGAAGCGCTCCCGATGGCGGTGGTGTCGCTGCTGCCCATCATCTTGTTTCCCTCCTTGGGAATCATCGATACCAAGACGACCGCTTCGGTGTACGCCAATCCGATCATCTTCTTGTTCCTGGGCGGGTTTATGATGGCGATTGCCGTCGAAAAAACCCATCTGCACCGCTGGATGGCGCACCATTTGCTCGGAATTTTTCCCGGGAGCGTCCGGGGGGTGATTTTTGCACTGGCGTTTACGTCGGCGATGCTCAGCTCCATTTTGTCGAATACGACGACGACGCTTTTGCTTCTCTCGATCGGAATGTTTCTCTCTGAGGAGGGCTCGATTCGGATGCGTTATTTGCTGGCCATCGCTTACGGTGCTAGCATCGGGGGGATTATCACCCCGATCGGAACGCCGCCCAACCTGATATTGCTTGGATTCTTGAACGAAAATGCCCTGCCGGCGATTTCGTTTGCAACGTGGGTCGCGATGGTCGCCCCGCTGGCGCTGACGATGCTCGTCGTTATGGGGATGCTGCTTGGAATTGGCGTCGGTAACCGCCGGGTGGAACGGAGCTCGCAGATCGCTCCGCTGAGTTCCCAGCAGAAAAAAGTCCTTTTTTTCCTTTTTTCGCTGATGGGGATATTGTTCGTCAATGCCCCCATCAAGCCCTATTGGAACGGGCTTGGACTCGCGGAAGAGGGGGTGATGCTGGCCTTTGGACTGCTGATGTTCGTCCCTCAGCTGCAACTGCTCGACTGGATGGAGGATAAGGGGAAAATCCCGTTTCGGATCATGTTTTTGTTCGGGGCGGGTTTTGCCATCGCCAAAGCGTTCGGAGACACGGGATTGGCGGACGTCGTTGCCGCGTCGCTGGGTAACTTCGCGCAGATGGAACCCTGGGCGGTATTGACGATTATCGCGTTCATCGTCACGTTTTCGACCGAAATTACGTCGAATACGGCACTGACTTCGGTGATGATTCCGGTCATCTATGCGTTCGGGATCCGGTACCATCTCGATACCGAATTGCTGATGATGGTCGCGACGCTGTGTGCGAGCTATGCGTTTATGCTTCCGATCGCCACGCCGCCCAATGCGATCGTCATGGGGAGCGGGTCGATTTCGGTCAAAGCGATGATGCGGTACGGTTTTGTTCTCAACATCGCGGGAATCGTCCTGATCGTCGTTTGTGCCCTGACGTACTGGAAACTTTTTTAAGAATACGGCGGTTGTTGATAGGGGGGAGCGATCCTGTTGCGGGGTTTGCCCGTGAAAAATAGATAACATTCATCAAAAAGGAGAAATCATGCTGGTGCATATCGTAATGTTTCAATTCAAAGAAGAGAATAAAGAGGCCAATATGGTCAAGGTAAAGGAGATGCTCGAAGCGCTCCCGTCGAAAATCGATACCCTTCGTTCAATGGAAGTGGGGATTGACGTCAGCCGTTCGGAACGTTCGTTCGATCTCGCCCTGATATCGACGTTTGACGATCAATCAGCTCTGGATATCTATGCTCCCCATCCGGCTCACCAGGAAGTAGTCGCTTTCATCAAAGAGGTGACGCTCCTCTCCAAAGTGGTCGATTACAACCGATAGGATATCGATATGGGATGGACGTGTCAGCATGAGTGCAAAGGGTTTTGCAAACTGTTAAAACTCCCCTGCACACCCGGCATCAAAGGGTGTATCCTGAACAAAGGGGCGCAGACGGTTTTTTCGACCGGAAATTACGAAGAGGATAAAAAAAGAGCCGAAGAAGGTGCCGATCCGATCGATTTTGCCGAATTGGCGCGAAGTCACTGAACCGATCATTGGAGGAACTTAAGCTTGCCTCTTTGCGGCAGAGCTCTTCTGCATAACTTTCTTTCTGCAAAAAGTCTTATTAATAAAAATGTAACATAACATTATTATAATGGTTATATCTTCTTATAAAGGATCCAGGATGAAAGTAATCCTATCTGTAATTATCGCCGGTGTATTGTCAGCAGGTGCCGTGTATGCCGATACGGCAATGACTCAGGATAAAAACGCTCTCCAAAACGAAGTACAGAACCGTTTGCACGGTATGAGCACCGATGAGCTGCTCGAAAAACGCGGAACGATGGCGACGCAACAGGAGCGCGATGCACTGCATACCGAACTGATGAACCGTCAATCGACGATGAGCGCCGAGCAGAAAGAGAAAATGATGAAGCGGCCCGAAAACCGTACCCCGAAAATGAAAAATCAGGGTCAGGGACAGGGGATGATGAAAGGTAACCGCAACGGCATGAACGGCGGTATGGGGATGGGAAAAGGAAATTAATCCTTTGATATCAAAGGCGAATAGAGCGCTTTGAGCGAGTGGCGCTTTTGCGGCGCCAAAACGATGCGGTCCTCGGCCGCATTGGCCGTTTCGATGCAGAGCATCGTCGTATAGTCGTTGTCCAACAAATCGCTTTTACTCCGGCAAACGTCGATCCACGGATTCCAGACGATCGTAGATCGGCTTCCGGCCGAATCGATGCGGATCGTCCGATCCAGCTTCTTATCCTCCAACAACAGCGTTTCCCCTTCTGAAGTAGTATAGATACGGTCGGTCTCCTCGGTAATCCGGATGGCTCCTTGTTGAACCGAGACGTTGCCTCCGTCGCATTTATCGATGTAACGCTTCTCTTCCAGTCCCCCTAGCACCGTTTCGTGGATATCGCCTACGTTGAAGTAGGTGTGGAGTGCCTGGGTAATCTCCATCGGGGTGTCGCCGCGGTTGTAGGTGGAGAGTTCGAGGGTGAGCGATCTGCCGACGGTAATTTTCAGGGTCAGTAAAAACGGGTGGGGCCAAAGGGCCAGAGTCTCGGGCGTTTCGGAGAGTTCCAGCGCGATGACACATTCGCGTTCGCGGGTCGGCATCGTATAGGCGACGTTCCACATCCGTGTGCGGGCGAAACCGTGGTCGCTGCGCCCTTTTCCTTCCGGATCGGGACCAAACCACGGCCAGCAGACGGGAATTCCGCCGCGGATCGCGCTCCCTTCGCGAAATACGGCCGCGTCGCTCAAAAAGAGCAGATCGTTGGGATCGTCCGTGAACCGGTAGGAGAGAACGTGCGCTCCGTAGAGGCTGATCGCCGCCGTGGCGTAGGGGGTGGTGATCAGGGCGATCGGGAACCCTTCGGGCCCTTGTTTAAACGTGACGTAGCCGGCGTGGGAGTGGCGGGCGTTTAGGGATTCGATGTCCATACAAGACTCCTGCGTAAAATTCTCTCTTGGAAAGGGACGGGCAACCGAAATGTCCGATCCGTTACGGCGCTTACGACTGCTGTTTGAGCGCTTCGATCTCTTCGACTTTTTCTTCGATGCTCAGCAGTTCCTCGACTTTTTCTTCGTAGAGGATTTTGGTCTTTTCGAGCTCTTCGGCCAGAACGCTGATCCCGATTTTTTCGTATTTTTTCGGATCGGCGAGCGAAGCGTTCAGCTCATCGATTTTGGCTTCAAGGGCTTCGATCTGGGCCGGGAGTTTTTCCAGCGCTTTTTGTTCGTTGAAGGTGAGTTTGAGCGTTTTGGGTTTTTCGGCCTGAACCGTGGCGGTAGCGGCGGCGGATTTGGCAAATTCGGCCTCCATCGCATCTATTTCGGAGAACTCTTTTTCGTCTTCGAGGTATTCGCTGTAGGGTTTATAGCTCTCTTCGATCGTGCCGTCCCCTTTGAAGATGAAGAGTTTTTTAGCGATCTTGTCGACGAAATAGCGGTCGTGGCTCACCAGAATGACGGCGCCGGGAAAGTGCTGGAGTTTCTCTTCGAGGATGTTGATCGTCGGGATGTCCAGATCGTTGGTCGGTTCGTCGAGGATCAGACAGTCGACTTTTTTGGTGAAGAGCAAGGCGAGGGCGACGCGGTTTTTTTCGCCGCCGCTGAGGACGCCGATTTTTTTATCCAGAAACTCTCTGGGGAAAAGGAAGTTTTTGAGGTAGCCGTAGACGTGGTAATCTTGGCCCATGACGTCGACGCGGTCTCCGCCGTGGGGGCAGAAGGTTTCGATGAGGTTGAGATTGTCGTTGAGCATCTCACGGTGCTGGTCGAAATAGCCGATTGTGAGTTCTCCCGTCTTGATGATTCCGCCGGTCGGTTTGAGCCGTCCCAAAAGGGCTTTGAGGAGGGTCGATTTTCCGCTTCCGTTGGGGCCGACGACGGCGATGACGTCTTTTTGCAGGATGCGGGCGGAGAAATCTTTGATCAGGGTTTTATCGCCCAGTTTAAGGCCGAGATGTTCGACTTCAAAAAGCATTTTTTGGCGGTTGATCCCCTCACCGCGGTTGAAGTGTTTCGCTTCGCGTTCGAGTTCGAGTTTCATTTTTCGGATTTTGCTCGGGTTGTTTTTGGCATCTTCGCGCAGCTGCAATACCCGCTGTTTGCGCCCTTCGTTCCGTTTCAACCGGGCTTTGACCCCCCGGCGGAGCCACTCGTTTTCGGTTTTTAAAAGTTTGAGGAGATTTTCGTGCTGTTGCGCCATCGTGCGCAAGAGCTCCTGCTTTTGTTCGAGGTAGTTGCTGTAGCCCCCGGTGAATTCGCGCAGGGCACAATCTTCGACCTCGACCGTTTTCGTCGCGATCTGATCGATGAAATAACGGTCGTGCGAGATGAAGAGGAGGGTGAAGCGTTCGCGCAAAATCAGCTCTTCGAGAAATTCGACCATGTAGACGTCGAGGTGGTTGGTCGGCTCATCCAGTAATAAGACGTCGGGTTTTTGGAGAAGCAAGGAGGCAAGGGCGACGCGGCGCTGTTCCCCTCCGCTGAGAAGATCGACTTTTTTATCTTCATACTCTTTGAGCATGAAGTGGTGCATGACCCGCTCGATTTTGTCATCGAGATTCCAGGCGTTGTGATGGTCGAGAAAGTTGCTCAGATGGGCCTGTTCTTCCAACAAAGCGGCATTGTCGAATTGTTCGACGAGGAGCAGAGAGATTTCGTCAAAACGGATTTTGGCCGATTTGAGCTCGCCCAATCCCGCTTCGATCGCTTCGCGGACCGTGTGTTCGGGGGCGAATTTGGGGACCTGGGAGAGCATTTTGATCTCGATCCCCTGACGGTTGATCCGCTCCCCTTCGTCCGCATCGAGGACCCCGGCGGCGATTTTCATCAGCGTCGATTTGCCGCTGCCGTTTTTACCGACGATGACGATACGTTCCCCTTCGTCGATGTGAAAATTGACGTTTTCGAGAATTTTCTGGGCTTCGTAGTGTTTGGAGATACCGAGAAGGTCGATCAGGGCCATTAAGATTCCTTGGGAAGAGTAATACAGTAGTTAGCAAAAAGATACCATGACGCGATGGCGTAGTCGTTGTAGGGAAATTCCCTCTGCGCCGGGGGGATCGAGTCGTTGCGCATTTTGGAGCGGAGAATCCCCATCACGATAAAACCGAGCAAAAAGGTTCCGATCCCGAAAAACCAGTCGCTCATCCACCAGACGGCCGCGGCCGCAATGAGGTTGCCGAAGCGGAGGAAGAATGCGACGATTCGGGCAAGAATCCGGCATTGCCGTGTCGGCAGAGACGGCGTCGGATCGATATGAAAATGGGGGATTTCGCTGTACATTCGCGAATTATAGCCCACGGCCGATTAAGCCAAGTTGTGGGAGAGGATCATGCAATGCGGATAATGTTTTGCAACAGACTCAGAAGTTCTTCTCTCTCCATCATATACGGATCGTACGCGACGTCCTGACAAAAAGTGGAGATCACGTAATTGTAGACGAAATGGCCCATATACGACATCTGCCATTCGGTAAACTGGCGATGGATGATCTGCGAATGGTCAATGACCGAAATGGAGTGGTGGCGCGAATCTTGTTTGATTTTCGCAAACAGCGCATTGACCGTTTCGGCATCTCCTTCGAGACACTGGATGAAATATTGCCCGTCAAAGACGACGGCCCCGGTCAGATTGCGCTCGCGGTTGCGTCGGTGGGAGAGGGTCAACAACTCCTGGATGACCGAGTAATCGACGCTTTTGTCGGGTTGACTGACGTAGACGAGCCGGATCATATCGGCGGAAGAGGGTGCACTGCAGGAAAAGTCGATCGCACGGTCGCAGATGCAGCGGCTTTCGGGTTTTCCGATAAAAAATCCCTGTGCAAAGTCGATGCCGATCTCTTTGGTTTTGCACAAGACGCGGTTGTTACCGACAAATTCGGCGATGACCTTGATATTTTTCTTTTTGGCAAACGAAACGATGGTACGGACGATGTCTTCGGCATCGCGATCGGTATCGATATTCTGGATCAGCGAACCGTCGATTTTGATGAAATCGGCGTTGAGTTTGAGGAGGTAGGCAAAATTGGAATACCCCGTTCCGAAATCGTCGATGGCGATTTTGCAACCGAGCGATTTGGTCCGCTCGATAAAGTCGTTCATCTCTTCGAAACTCTCGATCCCTTCGGACTCGACGATTTCGAGGATCACCCCACCGTTGCGCGGTAATGTAAGGAGCTCGAACAATCGTCGGAGATAGCGCGGGTTGCGGATATCTTCCATCGTGATGTTGATCGAGATGTCGAACGGCTCTTGGATAATGACGTCGAAGACGCGTTCGAGCATCATGATCGAGATGGCCGAGTAGAGATTCGCTTTTTTGGAGATTTCAAGAAAGAGCGAGGGGGCGAAAACCTCCCCGTCTCTCACGATACGCATCAGGGATTCGAATTTGTAAACCCGTTTGGTCGCGATGTCGTAGATCGGCTGGAAAAACGGGGTGATCAGGCGGTTTTGAATCGCCTCGTGGATGATGGTGCTCCATTGAAGATTGTTATGGTAATTATCGCGCATATCGAGCGATTCGCCGTATTCGACGAAATCTTCGTGGGCATTTCGGGCATAGTGCATCGCCATGTTGCAGGTGACCATGAGTTTTTCTTTGGCTTCGTTGGAGACGGCAATGCTGCAATGGAGCGGAAAGGTTTTGCCTTCGGCTTCAAAACCTTTGGCGTGGAGCTGTTGCTGGACGACCCGCATCGTCTCCATAAAATCGTCGTAGGGTTCGCTCTCTCCCAAGACGGCGAATTCGTCGGCATGGATATGATAGATACGGTATCCGCACGGCAAAAGGGCTGCGGAGAGAAGTTCGCCGATTTTGCGGATAATGGTGTCTCCCATCGCGTAGCCGAAGAGATTGTTGAACATTTTAAAGCCGTCTACGTTGACAAGGGCCAACGTAGGACGCGTGGTCGAATCGATGTCGCGCAGCAGCGCGTAGAGGTTCGGAAGGCCGCTGAGTACGGATGAGAGAGCCGCTTTTCGGAGCTGTTCGTGCTGGCGTACGTAGTCGGTCATGTCGTAGCGTACCGCCATATACTGTTCGATGTTTCCCTTCTCATCAAGGATCGGGACGATCGTCATTTTGACGAAATACGATTTTCCGCTTTTGGTTTTGTTGCGGAGCATCCCCTGCCAGATACGGTTGGATTGAATCGTTTCCCAGAGTTCCTGATAGGCCGATTTGGGCACCGAAGGGTGGCGGAGAATGCTGTGAGGCCGGCCGATGAGCTCCTCGGCGCTGTATTCGGAAATTTTGGTCAGATTGTCGTTGACGTAGGTGATGCGCCCTTCCAGATCGCTCATGGAGACGATGTAGCTCGCATCGAGCGCTTTACGGTATTCGTGGGACTCGTGCCCTTTTTTCTTGAGTTCTGAAAAGTTTTTGGCCAGTTTGAGATACGAAGTCTTGAGCTGGGTGATGTCGGTGACAAATCCGAAAAACGCAATGACGTTTCCCTCTTCGTCCCGCTCGATTTTGGTGGTATCCTGAATCCAGCGTATCTGTTTGTCTTTGGTAAGGATACGGTAGGGACGGTGTTCGTAGGTGAGCTGATGGGAATTGATGGCCGCGATCACTTCGGTACCGACCCGTTCGAGGTCGTCTGGATGGATCAGCTGCCGATAGGTGATCGTATGGTTGAGAAATTCCTCTTTGTCGTACCCGAAAATCGATTTTACCCCTTTGGTGACGTAGGCGACGGGCCAATTGGGTTCGTTTAGCCATTTGAAAAAGACCGAAGGGGAGTCTTCAAAATGGTCCAGATAGTCGTGCATTTCGTCTCCAAAGATCCAAGAAAATTGGCATTTAGTGTAACAAAAAAAAATGGGTTAACAGTTCATTTTAATCATTTTTTTATCACATTTTATAAAATCGTTTACGACCGGTAACACTCATTTTAACGTTCTCATGACACGCTCTTCAAGACGTTCGGATACGGAAGGCGTCGATGTGTATCCCAATGCCCCGGAGATTTCGGGAGATTGGAATTTAATCCCTTCGGGAACCTGTGCCGAATGGAGCTGCACCGCGGTTTGTTTGAAGTTCGGCTCTCCCGATTTAGGATCGAATTCGCTTTGCGTCAGGGTATTGATCAGCTGGGTATTGAAATGAAACGGGACGAACACTGTCCCCTCCCGTACCGTCTGCGTGACCCGCACCACAACGTTCTCGACCCGACCGCGGGGTGAGCTGAGTGCGAGGCGGTCGCCGCTTTTCACCTGCAGCGCTTGCGCGTCCGTGGGGTTGATGTCGACCCACGCTTCGGGGGCCAGGTCGTTGAGGATGCCGATATCGCGGGTTTTGGTACGGGTATGCCACTGCTCGACAGTCCGCCCCGTATTGAGGATGAGCGGGAAAGTCTGGCACGTATCTTCGGCCATCGGAACCCAGTCGAGACAGAGAAGTTTCGCTTTGGCATCGGGGGTACGGAAGGCGATATCGGGGGTGTAGAGCCGCGGCGATCCCAAGGGGAAACGCTCGTTGCACGGCCATTGAATCCCGCCGTGTTCTTCGAGGAGGTCATACGTGATTCCCGAATAGTCGCACAGGCGGTTACGGCTGACGTTTTTCCATTCATCAAATGCATCTCCTGCCTTGCTCCAGCCGGGGAAAAGCAGATCGCGCGCTCCGTCGAAATATTCGCTGAAACGGACGATGATCTCAAAATCGCTCAAAGCCTCCCCCGGAGGGTTGATCGCTTTGTTGGCGCGGTTGCAGCGGCGTTCGCTGTTGGTGTAGGTCCCTTCCTTCTCCCCCCAGGTGGCCGCGGCGAAGACGACGTCGGCGATCTGGGCCGTATCGGACATGAAAGCGTCCTGCACGACGAGCAGGTCGAGTTTGGAGAGGGCTGCGCGGAGGCGCTCCTGGTTCACGAAACTCACCAGCGGGTTGGTCGCCACGACCCAGAGGGCTTTGATCTCGCCGCGTTCGATCGCTTCGATGATCTCGCCGTATTTGTAGCCGCGTGACGTCGGGACGAGGTCGACGGGGACGTTGACGATGGAAGCGTACTCCTCTGCCGCGGCAGGGTCTCCGAAGTTTCGGTATCCCGGAAGCGATGAGGTAAAACCGCTTTCACGCGTCCCCATCGCGTTGCACTGCCCCGTGATCGAGAACGGCGAAGCCCCCGGACGGCCGATCTGGCCGGTGAGGAGATGGAGATTGACGATGGCACTGACGGTATCGGTCCCCATGAACGACTGGTTGACCCCCATCGTCCACGCGGTAAGGGCGGCAGGCGATCCGGCGATCAGGCGGGCCAGTTCGTAGAGGGTTTTGACGTCGATCCCGGTAATGTTGGCCACTTCCTGCGGCGGATAGTTCTGGAGGTGTTTGCGCAATTCTCCAAGGCCGACGCAATTGGCTTTGAGGTATTCGCTGTTTTCCCACCCCTGTTCAAGGACGATATAGGAAAGGCCGTTGAAGAGGGCGAGATCGGTACGGGGTTTGATCGGGAGATAGATGTCGGCCAGCTGGGCCGTTTTGGAGCGGCGCGGGTCGATGACGACGATTTTGGGCTTTTTTTGGTTTTTGGCGATATGGAGTTTTAAAATCGGATGGTTATCGGCGATGTTGGCACCGACGAGGACGATGACGTCGGCCTCTTCGAAATCTTCGTACGATCCGGTCGGACCGTCGGAACCCAGGGACTGTTTGTACCCCATGACGGCTGAAGCCATGCACAGAGTCGTGTTCCCGTCGTAATTGTTCGTTCCCAGACCGAGCTGGACGAATTTTCCGAGGGTGTAGAACTCTTCGCTCAAGAGCTGTCCCGTCGAGATGACCCCGATCGCGCGCGCACCGTGCTCCCGGGAAATGCGTTTGAATTCGCCGGAGACTTTGGCAAACGCTTCATCCCACGATGCTTGGTGCAGCGCACCGTTTTTGCGTATCATCGGTGCGGTGACGCGGTTGGGGGAGATGATCATCTCGTGTTCGCTGAGTCCCTTGGGACAGAGGGTCCCCATGTTGACGCTGTGGGCGCTGTTTCCTTTGGTATAGACCGCTTTGCCGTCTTTGACGCCGATATAGAGGCCGCATCCCACGCCGCAGTATCCGCAGGTGGAGAAAACCCATTTGTCGGGTTTTTTGGCGTCACTGATGCGACCGAACATCGGATCGTCCGAGAGGGAGTATTTTTGTGCTTTGATATCGAGACCGAGAAAATTTTTAATAGCTGAAAACATCTTGAATTCCTTACGATTCTGCCTCGGTGAGGCAAGCTTCAGTGCCTTGGCGGCAGCGCAGCCGTCGGGTTTGATTCCGGCGGCGTTCAATTTCTTTGTGTGCCGACGAAGAACCCGCCTGCCATCTGTAACGGAACCACCGTCGTGTAGAATAAAAAGCGGTCCGTAAATTCACTGATGCACAGGAGAACAAATCCGATCCCCATCGCAACGGAAGCGGCGATTCCCAATCCCGAAGAGGCGAAGAAAATCGCCGCAATCGGCAATGCTACGGCGCCGGTTGCGAACGTCGCCGTGCGTATTTTCTGTGTGCGGGCAAAACGTTCCGTGTAGAGACGATACGTTTTGGCAAGCTGCGGCTGGGTGGAGTATTTGAGCTCATCGTACGCCGCATGGGTGAAAAACGCATGAACCACGGCCGTCACCGTCGCGATGCTCAACAGCGGCACCGCCGAGGAATCGTGCCCCGTGACGAGCAGTCCCAAAGCGACGAGATACATTCCGCCGTACGCGGTCGTGAAAAATTTTCGGTTCGTACTTTCCCGATCCCAGGATGGGCGCGCCGGAATACGATAAATCATCGCCTGGGCATGGATACCGTACACGCCTGCCGCCAGGGTCAGGGCTTCGAAGGCGATGCGCAACGGGGCGGCAACGTCCAGAAAGTAGAGCAATACGTTGACGCTCATCAAGCCGGTAAAGGCTCCGAGTGCCGCCGCTTCGCGGCTGAGCCAGCTGGTGCGGAGGTTTTTCATAGCCCGAAGGGCTCCCAGCGGACGTCCGAGGTGGAGTGCCGAGAGGGGAAGACCGATTGCGGCGGGGAGGACGACGAGTGCCGCGAGTATCCAACCGGGTTGAAAAAAGCCGAACAACGCGAGGAGATCGCCGATGAAGAGGGCGCCGAACGCTCCGAGCGACATCTGGGTCAGAACCGTCATAAAGACCAGCGGAAATTCGGGATGGGCCGGTTTGAGATGGTGCTCGTCCGCCTTGATCATTGCTTCGGGAAGGGTGTCGGGAAGGGTGAAACGGGTTGTCGAATGGGTTAAACGGGCATCGGCGAGATGGGGCATGTTCCCCTGATCGTCGATGGTGCCCTCTTTCCACGCTTCGACGTTGACGACTTCGATTTCGATCGCTCCCGAAGGGCAGGCCTGTACGCACGCGGGGGTCTGGTCGGCGGCGAGACGTTCGTGGCACATGTGGCATTTGGTGACGATGTGGCGTTCGCTATGGTAGGTGGGGACCCCGTAAGGGCAGTTCCAGGTGCAGTACTGGCACCCGATGCAGCTGGGATCGTCGTGGAAAACGATTCCGTTGTCGAATTTGATGTAACTCTCGGTCGGGCAGCCGATCAGACAGGCGGGGTCGATGCAGTGGTTGCAGCTCATCGAATTGAAGAGGGTGAGCGTTTCGGGAAAACTTCCCCCCTCCATCTCTCCGACGCGGCGCCACTTGACCTCGGAAGGGTTGTTGTTTTGTTCGTTGCAGGCGACTTCGCAGCAGCGGCATCCGACGCATTTGGTCGCGTCGAAATGGAAACGGTATTGTTCGCCCGGGCCCGGTTTGGGAATGTCGATCGTGTAATTGCCGCACTGCATCCCCGTTTCGGCTTTGTATCCGATGAACGATTCAAGAGGTGTGGTGCTCATGGAATTCCTTTAGTCGATTGAATCAAAAGCGGCAAGGGTTGCCGTAATTTCGGTAAAGACCTGATAACGCTCGTACGGGTTGGGATGAACCATTTTCTCGATGATCGGAATATAGCGTTCGGCCGCTCCGGAGACGGAAGAACGGGCAAAATGGTACGCTTTTTTCCCCGCTGCCAACGGTTCGTCGGTATCGTAGGGATTTGCCCCGGTCAGGGTATGGATGAGTTGAACCCCGTATTCGAAAATTTCATCGCTCTCATTATGGGACCCTCCCGCTTTTTTCAAGTTGAAGCCGAGGGAAACGTCGATACCGTCGCGTACGTTCAGACGGTTCCAGCGCATCAAAAATGCGATCGCCGGATTGGTATAGCGCGATTGGACCCGGCGGATGAACCGCTCCAGACTCTCTTTGGGCTGACGCAGGGCAGCGTACTGGCGCATCAGCTCGGCGACATACTCTTTGGCTTCGCCCAGAACGACCCCTTTGAGGAGAAGATGCCCTTCGCCCCCCTCATTGCTGAGGGTTCCGCCGATGAAGATGTCGACGCCCAGATGGGTTTTGCCGTTGCGCGGCACTTTGCACCCGACGAATCCGAGATCGCCCGCACCGTGGATGCCGCACCCCTTGACGCAGGCCGACCAGTACAGACGCACTTTGGCATCTTCGAGGGGGACGGTGCGCGAGAGGTACTCGCCCATTTCGATCGCATCGGGTTTGTTGGGGATAACGCCGAACGGACAGTGTTCCGTCCCCGCGCAGGCGACCAGATTGGCCATATACGGGGAAGGGGTATTGGGGTATTTCGCGAACAGCGCAGATCCCAGGTATAGATCCGTATCGCGGACTCCGGTGATGATGAGATTCTGCTCGACGCTAAGACGGATGGCACCGTTTTGGTTCTGGGCGATCCGCGCCGCTTCGAGAAGGTCGGTTCCGCTGAAGACGCCGCTCGGTACCGCCGCGTACAAGGCGTACGATCCGTCTTTGAGGGCAATTTTTCCGTAATGGTCACCCCCCTCCATCGCGCAAAGCGTCTCTCCCGAGCGCGCTATTTCACGTCCGAGGCTCTCGATTATCGCCGCGCGGAAGGCTTCCATGCCGACGGCATCGATGAGGAATTTGAGCCGGTTTTTGTTTCGGTTGTCGCGGAAACCGTAGGTTTTAAAGAGGGTTGCGACGGCAACGAATACCTCTTTGGCCTCGTGCGGGAGGATGAACATGTCGGCGTTTTGGGCGATGACGCCGACCCGGCCTCCCAGATAGAGGTTGAATCCGTAGGCTCCCTCTTTTTGGGCGAGGGCGAGGGCGAAATCCTGACCGAATACGTTGCAGCGGTTGGAGAGCGAACCGTTGAGCCCGATGTTGAATTTTCGCGGAAGGGTCGTAATCCACTCGTCGTTTTTGAGAAAAACCGACTGAATCTCTTCCATGATGGAGCGGCAGGAGATCAGGTTGTCGAGGGCGAGGCCGTCGAGGGGATCGATCAGAATATTCCGGAAGTTGTCTACCCCCGTCTGATAGCTGGTCAATCCGACGTTTTCGAGAAGCTTGAGGGCTTCGGGGATCTCTTCGATGCGAAGATAACGCAGTTCGATCTGCATCCGGGTCGTAATATCGATGTAATCGCGGCCGAATTTGGTTGCTACGTAGGCAAGGGCCATCGCCTGCTCGATCGAGAGGGCGCCGCCGGCAATGCGCACCCGGATCATGAACCGTTCCGGAGTCGCCGGACGGTCGAAAATACCGAAACTTTTGAGGACGAAGTCTTTGTCGTCGTCACTGATCGAAGCGTATCCCTCACGGGCATAGCCAAGAAGGCGTTCCCACGCCTCGGAAGCGCTAAAGGCATCTTTGATCAGTTCGGTTTTGTGGCGCTTGGCACTGCGGGCGGCATTAGCTTGCATGAGCGATGTCATGGCGATTCTCCTTGATTTCATAGAGGTATTTGGGAAGTTTGGATTCGAGTCCGACGACGTCGCCGAAAATCAAAATGGCCGGTTTTGGGGCATTTTTGGCCGCGGCCGGAAGGTTTTCGAGGGTTGTGATAACGGTAGACTGAAATTCGGTCGTCGCATTGGAGACGATGGCCGAGGGAAGATGCGGATCGATTCCGCGGCGGAGCCCTTCGGCGACGATCTCATCGGCGCGGCTAAGTCCCATCAATACGACGGTGGTATGGTTTTTAAGACCCAATACGTCGATCCATCCCAGATTGACGCGGTCTCCCGAGAGATGGGCGGATACGACGCTAAACGAGGTCGCATAGCCCCGCGCGGTCGGAGCGATTCCGGCAGAGAGCGGGGCGCTGAGGGCCGATGAGATTCCCGGGATCACTTCGGTCTCGATACCGTGCGAAGAGGCGAACAGCGCCTCTTCGGTTCCCCGTCCGAAAATATAGGGATCACCGCATTTGAGTCTTCCTACACGGTTTCCTTCCGATGCGTAACTCTCAATCAGCGTATGGATATGTTCTTGCGTGGCGCTGTGTCGCCCCTTTTCCTTACCGACGAAGATCACTTTGGTATGGGAAGGGATCAGGTCGATGATCTCTTGCGTTAACAAATGGTCGATCAATGCCACATCGAGCTTTTGGATCGTTTTGAGTGCTTTGAGGGTCAAAAGGTCGGCATCGCCCGGTCCGCATCCGATGAGGTAAAGTTTGCCGTTCATCGCGTTTTCCTTTTAAGACTTTTTTATCTGTAAAAATAATAGTGTAAAATACCCCTAAATAGATACATTTTCTTGATTAAATTTTAATCATAGTGAGGGGTAAAAATGGCGTTGTTTCCGATGTTCGTCGATTTGGAAGGGAAAGATATCCTCGTGATCGGAGGAGGAGAGGTAGCGCTGCGAAAAATTGAGCAGCTTGTCCGCTTTTCCCCCCGAATAAGCGTTGTTGCACCGTATATTTGCGATGAAATAGTCCGAATATCGCAAGCCCATAGCGTCGTACTGGAACGGCGTCCCTACGTACCCGATGACGTGTCGGGGCGTTTTCTGGTGATCGGGGCTTTGGACGACATCGTCGAACAGGAAAAGATTTTTGAACGGTGTACGGCGGAGAAGATTCCGGTCAATTGCGTCGATTCGCCCAAACTGTGCAGTTTTATTTTTCCGGCCTTGATCGTGGAGGGGGATTTGTGCGTCGGGATCAATACCTCCGGACGTGCCCCAGCGGTAAGTTCGGCCCTGCGCCAGTATTTAAGCGCCCTGATCCCTTCCACTATTAAAACGCTGATCGATGAGGTAGATGCTATCCGTCATGCCGAACCGGCCGGGAAGGTGCGTCAGGAGAAAATTATCGGAATCTGCCGGAATTTTTTCGCCGCTCTCAAGCAGTAGAGAAGGGGGGGAAACATAAGGAGTAAGGAGGTCGAACGGTTTCTACTGCTTGGGACCGGCGATCCCCGGATCGGGGATGCGGTTTAGAATTTGTAATCGAGCTGGAGCCAGAATTTGGTGACGTCCGCATTAAATCCGGCAACATCTCCGGCTTTAAAATAAGCCGCTTTGGCCAATCCGTTAAGCCCTTTGATCCCCGGAATAGCGTTGGTGTACATCAAATCGTACTCTGACCCGAGGTCGCTTTTGCCCGCCATGGTGCAATCGGTATCGAATTTGTGATAAACCGCCATCGCTTTACCTAGACCCTGTGCGCCGTATCCGAGGCTGAGGCTGGCATCCTGGATCCCTCCCGCCGGAGTGACCAGGAATTTATCCGCCCATCCGTTGAATTTGTGCAAGGTTGCCAGAGGAGTACTGAACGCCGTTTTGCCGTCCGTACCGGTTGTTCCGCTGAGGAATTCGTAACCGACACCCGCGCTCAGGCCGTTCATGTTTGCCGTCGCTTCGAGGTTGTAGTAATACGCATCGGCATTAACGTTTTTCGCTCCGCCTCCCGTATCGCGTGAAGGATCACTCTGTTTGGCGTATTCGGCGCGGTAGTCGACTTTCGCCGCCGATACCGGAACGACTCCGGTCAACGCCATACCCATGGTGTCGTGGATCGAGGAGAGCATGTAGTCGTACGCCGTTACTTTGAGCATGTCGCTTACTTTGTACGATCCGTTGAGAATGACCGATGAGGTATCGACCGTCGGTCGATCGAATACGGTTTCAAATTTATCGACGTAGGCACCGATCAATGTCAATCCGGCAATGGAGGTGTTGCTGAGTACCACCGCGTCAAACGTTTGCGGCATTTGTCTCCAGTCGACCGATCCTACGAAACGCTGATTGTCGAGATTGACGATCTGACGTCCCGCTTTGATCGCCGTTGCGCCGTATTTGTACTGAAGGTACGCTTGCGTAAAACGGGTTTGTTCCGGATCGGCTACAACCTGATAGCGTGCGTCTCCCCGCGTTGCAAGAGGATCGTTGTCATAACGGGTATCTCCGAGCGTCTGGACGGTTGTCCCTTCTACTTTGACCGAAAGCCCGTCAATTCCAAGCAGTTTGGCTTCCATTCCCAATACTGCACGTACGGTCATGGCGTTGGCATCGTTTTTGGTCGATTTGTCCACTTCGACGTATTCGTAACGCGGACGGATTTCCCCGCTGAATTTCGCGTCGCTGAAGAGTGAAAACCCATCTGCGGCCGATACGGCAGAGGGAAGGGTTGCAAGTGAGAGAACCGCTGCAGCGGAGAGAGTGATTTTTTTCATCGTTTTTTCCTTAAGTTAATGATCTGGCTGTACTGTAACATTCTGTCGAGTCTGAAAATTTGATTTGGATCAAATTTTCACGGTTTATTCATCTTCCTTGGCGAACTTCGAGTACAAGAACTCGACGATCGCTTCGCGGCAGCGAATGTATTCTTCGTTGTGTTGAAGTTCCAGACGTTTGCGGGGACGCGGAAGATTGACTTCCAAAACTTCCCCGATCGTCGCCTCAGGCCCGTTGGTCATCATGATGACACGATCGCTTAGCAAGACCGCCTCGTCCACGTCATGGGTGATGATGATAACGGTGTTACCCGTTTGCATCTGTATCCGCATGAGGTGGTCTTGGAGGTTTGCCCGAGTCAGCGAGTCGAGCGCTCCGAACGGTTCGTCCATCAACAGCACTTTAGGCTGGATTGCCAGCGCACGGGCGATACCGACACGCTGTTTCATCCCCCCGCTGATTTCGCCGGGGTATTTGTCTTTGGCATGGCTCAGGTTAACCATGTCGACGTATTTGGTGACGTGTTCGCGAAGCTCGGATGGACTGAGGTCGTTACCGAGAACTTTGCGAACCGCCATTTCGATGTTTTGATAAACGGTGAGCCACGGCAGAAGCGAATGGTTCTGAAAAACTACGGCACGTTCCGGTCCGGGAGCCTTGATATGCTGATCTTCGAGGAGGATCGTACCGTTGGTGATGGAATCCAGTCCCGCGATCAGGTTTAGGATCGTCGATTTTCCGCAGCCTGAATGGCCGATGATCGAAATGATTTCGTTTTCACGGATATCAAGTTGGACGTTGCGCAGGGCGACGTACTCTTTTCCGCCCCCGAGGGGGAAAATTTTATCGACGTTGTCGATTTTCAAAAATGGTTTCGCACTCATACTCGGCCTCGCTTTCGGTAGTCGAAAAAGTTGGCGATCACACCCATGATCGCATCGAGGATCAGACCGACGATACCGACGATCGCGATCCCGATAATAATGTCGTGGTAATTGAGGTTATTGTATTCGTCCCAGATCCAAAACCCGATACCGATCCCTCCGGTGAGCATCTCGGCCGCAACGATAACGAGCCATGCAATCCCCAGCGAGAGGCGCATCCCCGTAAAGATGAACGGAACGGCAACCGGCAGAATGATCTGGAATACTTTTTCCAGCGGGGTGAACTGCAATACCCGCGCCACGTTGAGATAATCCTGGCTTACGCTTCGTACCCCAAGCGCGGTATTGATGATGATCGGCCAGATCGACGTGATGAAAATCGTACTGATGGCGGTTAGGTTGATGTCTTTGAAAACGAACAGCAACAGCGGCAGCCATGCCAGCGGCGATACCGGTTTTAGAATCTGAATATACGGGTTGAGCGCGATGAACGCATTTTCGCTCATACCGATCAGCAGTCCTACCGGAACACCGACGAGAATCGCGAGGGCGAATCCTCCGAAAACCCGCTCAAGCGAATTGAGAATCTGCCAGCCGATCCCTTTGTCGTCGTCATTGTTGACGTAAAACGGATCGGAAAAAACCTCTTTGGCGACATCATAGGTATCGCTCGGCGTCGGAAACTGGTCGACGTGGCTAGCCAGTGCCGACCATCCCGCAACGATGACGACCAAAACGATGAGCGGAAGAAAGATCCGCTTCATCAAGTCGATAACTTTCGAATTCATTGTCAATCCTTGTTAACAAATAATTTTCTCCCGTATCCGATAGATGCGGGAAGTTTCAGGGGGTCTAGGGACATTTGTCCCTGCCACATTGGCGGGCTTTTCCCGCCAAGTGTTTATTTGATAAATTTAGGGTTGGCACATCCGGCCGGTCCGTAAGGACAGACGTACGCCGGTTGAGCCGTTTGGACTTTCCATTTGTTCGCTTTGGCCATGTCGGCTTTGCTTACTTTGGCGTGGTTGACTTTCACGTCGTAGATGTAATCGACCGCTTTATTCGGATCGAACATCTTGCCGTCGATAAATTTGTTGTACTGGTCTTTACCGTCAATTTTCCACGGAGATGCCGGGAGGCTGTATCCAACCGTTTTCGCCGCTTTGGCAAACAGATCCGGGCGGTATACCGATTCAACCGTTTTCTTCATATCGATCGCTTTGTCGATTTGTCCCCAGCGTACCATCTGCGTCAGGAACCACATACCGTGGCTGTAGAACGGATAGGCCGCATAGTAGTTGGCGAATACGTTAAACATCGGGTTCGGCTCGGTCGGTTTGTTTTTCAGGTACTGAAACGTTCCGGTCATCGAGTTGTCGATAACGTCTTTAGGAGCATTGACGTATTGTTTTTTCGAGAGGATGTCGGAAGCCTCTTTACGGTTCTGCCATGACGCGTCAAGCCATTTTTGCGCTTCGATGATCGATGCAAGAACCGCCTGGGTCGTTTCAGGGTTTTTATCGGCAAACGATTTGGTCGACATCAACACTTTTTCAGGGTTGTTGTTCCAGATATCGTAGTTAGTAACGAGCGATGAACCCATACCCGCCATCACGGCACGCTCATTCCACGGTTCACCGACGCAGTATCCGTCGATATTTCCGGCTTGGAGGTTAGCGACCATTTGCGGCGGCGGAACGACTTTCAACGTCGTATCGGCGTCCGGATCGATTCCGCTGGCGGCCATCCAGTAACGGATTTCATAGTTGTGGGTTGAAACCGGGAAAACCATACCGAATTCGAGAGGTTTGTATTTCGCCCCTTCGGCTTTGTGTTTGGCATCAATGAGTTTTTTCAATGAATCCGAATTAACCGGGCGTTTGATGGAATCAAGTCCATATTTTTCCATTTCGTCGATGACCTGGTTTCCAAACGTAATCGCATTTCCGTTGTAGTCCAGTGAGAGGAGGGCATACATCGGCGTATTTCCGCTGATTCCAACGGTAGCCGCTAACGGCATACCGGCAAGCGCGTGAGAATAGTCGTACTCGCCGCTGATCACTTTTTGCTGGATGCCGGCCCATCCGCCGCCCTCTTTAACGACGTCGACGTTCAAGCCGTGTTTTTCAAAAAAACCTTTCTCTTTCGCGATAACGATCGGTGCGCAGTCGGTCAATGCGATAAAGCCGATTTTGATATCTTTTTTCTCCGGAGCGGCCATAGCCATAACCGCAGCTACTGACAACATTAATGCACTTTTTCCTAATACGTTCAAACCTTTCATGATGAAAGCCCCTTTCAGATTTTTTTATCTGGAAAATTGTAGAGTAAAAACTCTGAAATGAAAACAAAATATTGATTAAAAAATAATCATTTTGCTGTTTAATCGAAATAAATCCATAAAATAAATCTTTTTTGGAAGAAAAAGTCTCAAGAAGGGGTATACTACGTAATAATAGTGAATAAATGCGTCGTATCAGAGTAGGATAAGATTTTATCCCTGTATCATGATTATATTTAAGGCAGAAACAGTCTTATAAATATACAGATAAATGTTTAAATATTAACTATAAAATGTGTATCTTTGCCAAAGGGGAAAATTATGAGTCTTTCACAAGCGAGCGTCGTTTTGATCAAAGAGAGTATACCGTTGATCGCTCAAAACGCCGAAGCGATTACGAAACGGATGTATGGTGTATTGTTTCAGAAATATCCGGAAACCAAAGAGCTGTTTGCCTCGGCTTCACCCGATCAGCATAAAAAACTCGCTTCCGCCATCGCCGCGTATGCATCAAATATCGATAATATCGCCGTATTGGGATCGGCGGTGGAAAAAATGGCGCTGGCGCACGTTAGCACCCATGTCCTCCCGAAACATTATCCGATGGTAGCCGATGCGCTGCTTTTAGCGATGGGGGAGATATTGGGTGAGGATTTCAACGACGAACTCAAAACCGCCTGGACCGAAGCCTATCTCTTTTTAGCCGATATTCTGATCAACCGGGAAGCGCAGTTGTATGCCAAATCGGTTGAATAAACCTCTCGGGAATTTTTTCAAAGAAGCTTAACGGGAAGGAAAATTTCGAAATGCCGATAGGATAGCGGGGCTACCGTATCAGCGTGGTGAGAGGGGTAGCGGCAGGCTCGGCGAAATAATACCCCTGCAAACCGTCGAAGGGGAGCAAGTTGACGTAATCGAAAACCTCTTTGGAAGCGACGAATTCGGCAATCGTTTTAATGTTGAGCTGGGAAGCAAAATCGATGATCGTATGGGCGATGACCTGCGAGGTTTTGTTCTGATGGATATTGCGGATGATCGAACCGTCGATTTTGATGTAATCGATGTCGAGCTGCGTGATGTAGACAAAATTGGAATAACCCGCACCGAAATCGTCGATGGCGATGTTGACCCCGTATTGTTTGACCTGCCGGATAAAATCCCGCACCGTATCGTAGTTGTCGATCCCCTCGGATTCGAGGATTTCGAAGATGATCCGGTTGCTGTACGGTGAATTCTTGATGGCTTGGATGATATGGGCGCTCATTTCGGGGTTGTTGATGTCTTCGATCGAGAGATTGATCGAAAAGGTGTGTTCCGGATAGCCCGGCAGGGTCTCCAGTACTTTGGTAATCATGATTTTCATGATCCGCTCATACAGTTTGACTTTTTTCGAGATACCGAGGAATGCCATCGGAGAGATGACGGTTCCGTCGTTTTCGACGATCCGTACCAGTGATTCGAATTTTTCGACCTGATGCGTTTTGGCGTTGACGATCGGCTGGTAATACGGAACGACCCGGTTTTCGTCGATAGCGTTTCGGAGCCGCTTGATCCAGCGGAGATTGTTTTCGTAATCCTCTTTGATATGGAGCGATTCGTCGAAAAACAAAAAGTTTTTCTGCATTTTTTTGGCCAGTTCAAGCGCCATATCGGCCTGGTGGAGAATTTCGTTCCGATAAGCTTCCTGTCCGGTCGTACGTGCGATTCCAAGCGTCAGATTAAGATTGATCTCCTGACCCGATACGTTCAGTTTTTTGGGATTGAGTTCGTCAAGCAACCGGGAGGCGCAATGGCTGATCTGATCATCGTCGCACGCTTTTTGGACGATGATGGCGTATTCATCGCCGGGGAGTTTGTAGACGGTTGAGTTGGACATCGTTTGGGCATACTCGAGCAAGACGTTCCCCATCTCGATCAACAGCTGATCTCCGATCGCATGTCCGTAGAAGGTATTGATCTCTCTAAAACGGTCTATGTTGAGGAGTAAGAGGGTAAACGGATTTTTCAGAGCGTTTAGATCGCTCAAAAGTTTGAGGCGATTCGGCAAACGGGTCAGCGCATCGGTTTTCGATTCGAGAAGCTGTTTGTTCAGATAATGCAGGGCGCTTAGGTCCCGCACGCTCACGAGGATGGCACGCATTTCCTCTTCTTTGGTGTAGAGGGCCTGTACGTTTTTGGAGATATGGACCTGGGTGCCGTTTTTGCGTTTGAAAGTCGTTTCCTGATCGTTACAGTGCCCTTGGGCCTGTACGCTTCGCATACAGCTCTCCAGAATTTTCAAATCGCCAAGATAGTGGGTGATCGGCGTCCCCAGAAGCTCCTCTTCGGTGTATTCGATCAGTTTGCAGAACGCGGGATTGACGTATCGGATTCGAAGCTCCGTATCGATAATAAACATACCGTCGGGCGAGTGTTCCAAAATCTCGTTTAAACGAATGCTACCATTATCCCAGTGAGACATCAAAACCCTTTATTCGACGACAAATATTTTCGCAATGATAGGGCTTTTGATGTTAAAAATATGTAAAAGGGCATCAAGGTTCGCTGTGACTTATACGATTGATAATTTATACCAAACGATCTTGAACACGTTTCATCGTTGCCGTTCATCGGCGTAGCTTCGGCTATGCCTCTTCGCACCGCCTTGAACCGCTTGAATCTCGTTTTGCTTGCGTAGGCTTGGTTGAGTGTATGTGGTATTAGACCCGTTTTACTTTGTGCAGAAGGACGTCTTCGGTGATTTCGGAAAGGCGCATTGCCGAATACATTTCGTGCATTTCGGTACGCCATTTGTCCCATTGGCTGTGGAGTGAACAGGGGTGTTCCGCTTCGCACTCCCCGATTCCCAGGATACAGGCATCGAAAAAAGCGCTTCCGTCTACCGCGTCGATGATGGAAAGGAGGGTAATCTGATCGGCAGGTTTGGCGAGACATACCCCGCCACTGGCACCGCGCTGGGAAACCAGGATACCGGCACGGACCAGTTTCTGAAGCGATTTGGAGAGAAAATGGAAAGGCAATTCCAGCTCTTCACTGATGGTATGGATACGGTGAAATTCACCGTCGGGTTTGGTCGAGAGCCATACGGCCGCGCGAATCGTATCCTGGCAGGCGGAAGAGAGCATAGGAACCTTTCATGTTCGGATTGGAAGAATAATATTAAAATAATATTCCTAATTGAGACCTTAGTGTCCTATTTTGAAACGTATAAATAGAATAAAACGATATCCAGAAGAAACGTCGTAATAAACCCGATTTTATAAAACAGTACCGGCGAACGTTCGATCAGCGGGGTCGACTGACAAAAAAACGGTTTGACTTTTTCGGGAGCCTTGAGTTCGTAAAAGAGTTCCGAATAGTGTGCGTAGCGGTGCTCCGGATCGATGGCGATGGCGCGCATGACGATCGAGTCGAGCCACAGCGGAACATTGCTGTTGAGTTTATGAGGACGTTTTGCCGGTTTGAAGGTGGGGGTCTGAAACGGTTCGATCTCTCCGTAAGGATAGGACCCGGTCAGTGCCCAGTAGAGGGTTACGCCGATGGAGAAGATCTCGGTCGCTTCGTTGATGACGCCTCCGGTGAAGCGTTCGGGGGCGAGATAGGTCGGCGTTCCGGCGCGGGAATTGACCGAGAAAATCTCGACGATGGAGCCGAAATCGACCATTTTAAAATCCATGCCGGCCTCTCCCTCTTTTTTGTACACGATGATGTTTTCAGGCTTGATATCCCCGTGTACGAGTCCCAAATGAAGAAGGTGCGCTTCGGCACGGTGGAGAAATTTGCCCAATTCGATCGCATTATCGACGGAGAGGGGGCGCTTTTTAAGGTACTCGGCCAGATTCACCCCTTCGACCAGTTCCATCAGGTAATAGCGCATACTCCGATTCTCGGGGACCCAGGCATGGCCGAACGCTTTGTGGGTGATCTGTTTGGCGTACCACGCTTCACGGACAAATTCGTCGAGGGCTTGCGGATCGTCCGCCGACATCGGAAATTTCATGACGTAGATGGCATCTTCTTTGGCAACTTTCCAGATACGTCGATGCTCCATCATCGGTGAGAGGAGGGTATATCCGTCGATGATCTCCTTTTCCTGAAGCGTTTGGGGGATGGGGAGGGTAGCATTTCGGAGGGCGTAGAGTTCGTCGAGGCTTTCGATCCGGAAAATCTGAAGACTCATGTCGTCGCGATCTTCGGGCAGGGCATTTTTGGATGCCGTCTGGACGATCATGCCGGCACCGAGACCTTTGGCGATCATCTCTTTGAATTCGGTCTCCTCCAGAAGATTGTAGACGCCGTCGCTGCAAAGGACCAGCGTGTCGCCGACGTTCAAAGTCCAAGAAGAGATCGTGATGTCGACGTTTTCACTAAGGCCGCAGGCCTGGGTCAGGACGTGGGACATATGCTCGTCGTCCATCGTATGATCGGTACTGAGCCGTTTAAACTCACCGTTGCCTTGGAGCAGGTAGATGCGCGAATCTCCAAGGTTGAGGGTATAGAGGGTGTTTCCTTCGATGATTGCCAGACACAGGGTGCACAAGAGTTCGATCCGTTCGTATTGGGCCATTGATTCTTTGAAAAGAAGCGAATTGATGTGGCGGGTAAACACTTCCATCGTTTTTGGGATATCCCACGCCTTTGGACGGGTCTTAAACTGGTCGATGAAAAATTTGACCGTCTGGCGTGCGGCCGTTCCTCCCCGTTTGGCGCTTCCTACCCCGTCGCATAAAACGCTGATGAGCATGGCATTGTCGATGACGACATGGCCGCAGGCATCGTCGCCGGTCGTTGCGGGTTTGGGGAGAATGTGTTCGGTGGCCTGGAGGGTGAGCATGAAATGATCCTTGCTGGTTGTTGTAAAACGCTCAGAAGGGATTTTGTTGAAAATCCCGGCTCAACGTTTAACGGGTTGAGAATGGTGTAAAGCTTTTTTAGAGCGGCAGGGAACCCCGAAAGGTGCCGCCGATCAGATGCGTCCTCCCGCGGTGACACCCCATGTGGTTCTCCAACGCGTTTTGACAAGACTGATCCCCGAGATCGCGATCATGACGACGACGCCGAAGATGACGAATCCGGCCGTATACCCCTCAAACGTAGCCTGAGACCATCCGAACGTTTTGATCAGGGCCGATCCGCCCAGACCGCCCGCGGCTCCGATGATCCCCGTCATGATACCGATATCTTTTCCGAAACGTTGCGGAACGAGCTGGAAAACCGACCCGTTCGCCATCCCGAGATTGGCCATGATCAGGAACAATACGATGATTGCCGCCCAGAACGGAAGCTGGATAAACGCGCTGATCATTGCCAGTACGACGATCATTCCGTAGAAAACGTAAAGCGATTTGATCCCTCCCATTTTATCGGCGATGGCGCCTCCTACCGGGCGAAGAACCGCACCGGCGAAGATACACAAAGCCCCGAAGTACCCCGCGATGACTTTGACGTTTTCTTCGTTAAGGACATCCAGCCCGATGGCGCTCATGTCGGCTTGATAGGTGTTCATCAGATAGACTTTCATGTAGTTGGCAAATCCGACGAATCCTCCGAACGATACGGCGTAAAAGAGGTTAAACCACCAGGTATCTTTATCGCGAAGAAGTTTGAAATAGTCTCCCGCTTTTTTAGGATTCGGTTTGTACACGGACGCCGGAGCGTCTTTGGCCAGGAAAATATAGGCGACGAATACCATCAGCGACAAAAAGGCACCGACGAGGAAAACTGCGGGCCATCCCCAGATTTCGGCAATTTTGGGAGCAAACAAAAAGTCGATGACGACCCCGATGTTTCCGGCACCCGCGATACCCAAAACGACCCCCTGAAGACGCGGAGGATACCACTGTCCCGCCTGCGGCAACGCTACGGCAAACGACGCACCGCCGAAACCAAGGCCCAACGCAACGAGAAGCAGTTGATCGTAGGTGATCGAATCGGCTTTCATATACGCGAAGAAAAGGGTAAGAATGACGATCATCTGTGATACGAGAGCCGTTTTCTTCGGACCGAATTTATCGACGAAAAAGCCCAGCACGATACGCAAAAGGGCGCCCGCCATCACCGGAACCGCGAGCAATGTCGCCGTCTGGGAATCGTTCAACGCCATCCCTTTGGCGGTTAAGGTTTCATTGATCTCGGTGGCCAAAGGGCCGAGCATCGTCCACATCATAAAACTAAAATCGAAATACAAGAAAGCCGCAAACAGCGACGGCCAGTGTCCCTCTTTTTTCAATTCCCCGAATTTCATCGGAATCTCCTTTTAGGATTTTTTTGTCTGAATAATTGTACACCGAATTGGAGAGAGTTTTTCACACTGAATGTATAATTTTTAAGCAATATGTTTTTTTGATTAGTATTAATCGATAAGAGGTAATGAAGCGGTTGAAATGATATGATTAGAAATCAAGAGATACGTTTCGAAAAGGAGAACGACGGTTATGAAAAAACATTTGGTTGCCATTGGTACGATTATGATTGGGTTAAACCTGATAGGTGGAGAAATAGACGGCAGTGCGGTATTGGGAAGTGCTATCGGTGCGGCTGCGGGGACGGCGGTCGGTTCTGCCGTCGGAGGCAAAGAGGGTGCCGTTATCGGCGGAGGGATCGGCGGTGCCGTGGGCGCTGCGGCGGGAAGCAAATCGACGACCTCTCAGCCCGCGGCGCAGGTCCGCGTCAATGCCGCACCGGCTCAGACGGTGATTATCCGCGACGAACGACGCCACGATAACGGAAAACATAAAGGGCAGTACAAACATCACGATCGCTAATAACGGTTAAAATTTACTTTTTTTCGAACCGAAAGTTCGATAGAATAGTCTTTTCCAGAGAGAAAAGGATACCGTGGACGTGCGAAAAACGATAGCGCTAATGTTGGGATTGACGGTTGGAGTGAGTGCCGAGCCGTATGAATTGGGACGGGGGATACAGGTCGATCCTGCCTTGAACGTCGGAGCCTATTTTTCAACCGAATACGCTTCCGATACAAAAAGCGATACCGCGACGCTCGAAGACCTGGCCGTATTGGGGTACGGCGATATCAATCCGATGCTGTCGTATCTGGCGGAGCTTGAATCGGTCGGTTTTTATACGAAAAACCTGACCGACGGGAGCGAAGATCAGCAGCGGACGTTCCGGATAGAGCGTTTGTACGGCGATTTGTGGCTGTCGGACGATTTTAACGTCCGTTTCGGAAAAATGATTACTCCGATTGGTTATTGGAATCTCGAACCGATCAACGTGTTGCGGGATACAACCTCTAATCCCCTGTATGCTACTCTCCTTTTTCCCCGTTTTTTGACCGGTATCAACATAAACGGCTACGTTCCCGGTTGTGAAGGGGTGCGTTACAACGTTTTTGGCCAGAACAATCACGATTTTGACGATGAATACATCAATATCCCCAATACCCATTTTTTCGGTCTCTCCATCGAAAAAGAGGTGTCGTCCGAAGCCGGAGTGGGCGGGAGTATCGGTGAGTACATCACGATGCGCAGCGGGGAGAGAAGCCGTTTTGTTCAGGCCAATGCCCGTTACGATGACGGTGAATGGGTGTTGAGTACGGAAGGGATCGTCTCCAAAACCGAGTATCAAAGCGGTGTGGAACGTTACACGACGGCCGGATACGCGCAGGTCGTTTATCGGTTCAACTCTCAGCATGCATTGGTCGGACGGTACGAATATTACGATCGACGGTTCGACGGTTACACGGATCAGATCGGGGTCGTAGGATACAGTTACCGTCCCGTCTACCCGGTTTCGCTGAAAGGGGAATACCAATGGCATTCCCAAAGCGATGAAAACCGTTTTCTGGTTTCATTTTCGGTGTTATTCTGATGAAACCGATTCTCATAGCCGGCCTGTTCGCATCGTTGCTCGGAGGTGCAGAGTACAGTGTCGTCGTCGCGAAAAAAAGTTCCTTTTCCTCTTTGAGCCAATCGCAGGTTCGGGAGATTTTTTTGCTGAAACGCCATAGCGTCGGGGATGAAAAAGTGATTCCGGTCAACGTCCTCGGGCACGACGACGTGCGAAGCGTTTTTGAAACCCGCGTTCTGGAGATGGATCGGGGGCGTCTGAACGCTTACTGGATCAAGCAACATTTCCAGGGGATCACTCCGCCCTTGACCCAACCCTCTTTTGAATCAATCAAGGCATTCATTGAAAACGTCGAAGGGTCGGTAGGGTATCTTCCGAGCTCGATGGTGGATGGAAAGATCAAGGTGATCTATGAGTTTTAGAGTCAAAACCATTCTGCTGTTTTTGGGAATCAGCCTCATCCCCTACATACTGACGATGGTATGGATGGGACGATCGTATTACAATGAACAGCACAAAGCGATCGTGGGGGAGATGAATACCCAGCTTCGATTGAGCGTCGAGCGAATCGATCAGAATCTGGACACCCTGAAAAAGGATATGGCTTTTATCGCCCGTTCCGATCAGATGAACGATATCTTCACGCAGGACCTCGATCGCCGGATCGGCAATATGTTATCGGCCAAGAAAAAGGATCTGAACCTCAAAGGGGATTTTTACGTGATTGGTCCGGAGGGGAGCGTTGTCGCGTCCAGTAACTTTGCCTCCATCGGTTCGAGACCGGGTTTCACGCCGTTTTTTGCCGTCCCCATCTATTCGAGTTTCGATTCGAAACCGATCGGCCGCCTGATCGTCGATTACCGGATTGAAAATTTCGGCCGTTTTTTTCATAATTCTCCGGAACGGCAATACTACATACGCTACGCCAATGGAGAGACAGACCTTCGTCCGAAGGCTTTTTCCGAAGCCATTGAGGTTTCCAGGGAACTTCGTACCCGACCGGATCTCACGATCGTACTCGAAGAAGAAAAGACGTTTGCGTTTGCCCTGTTGTACAAATACGAACGGTGGTTTATCCTGCTGCTGATTGCCGGGGCGGGATTCATCGCTATGGCCGCGTACTACGTCGCGACGGCATTGATCCGTCCGGTCATTGCCCTTTCGCGTTTGGCAAATAATATTACGAGGACGCAGGACTATACCCAGCAGATTTCGATCGGGCGAAACGATGAAATCGGGCAACTCGGAAATTCGATGGATACGATGATCCGCGGTATGGACGGAGCCTTAAAAGAGATTACCACACTCAACAAAGAGATTGAAGACACCCAGCGTGAAGTTGTTTTTACGATGGGATCGATCGGAGAGAGCCGATCCAAAGAGACGGGCAACCACGTCAAAAGGGTGGCGGAATATTCGCGATTATTAGCCCTGTATTACGGGTTGGAAGCAGAGGAGGCCGAATTGCTCAAACAGGCCTCTCCGATGCACGATATCGGTAAAGTAGCCATTCCGGATGCTGTTTTGAACAAACCCGGACGATTCAACGACGAAGAGCGTGAAATCATGAATACCCACGCCGCATTGGGGTACGATATGCTCAAACATTCAAACCGCCCGCTGATGAAAGCGGCAGCCATTGTCGCGTACGAACACCATGAAAAATGGGACGGGAGCGGTTACCCCCGCCGTCTGAAGGGCGACGAAATACATATATACGGGCGGATTACCGCGCTGGCCGATGTATTCGACGCATTGGGAAGCGACCGTGTTTATAAACGCGCATGGGAAGACGAGCGTATTTTCGCCTTGTTTAAAGAAGAGAGGGGAAAACATTTCGAACCGCGTCTGGTCGATCTGTTTTTTGAGCGTTTGGAATAGTTCCTGGCGATACGCGAGGAGTTCAAAGACCGTTTTGAACATTAAAACCACATTATAAGGAGTAAACAATGTTGGAAGAATTCCGGAAATTCCTGATTACGGGGAACGTCGTCGATATGGCGGTAGGTTTTATTTTTGGGGCGGCTTTCGCTACGGTCGTCAAATCGCTCGTGGCCAATATCATTATGCCGCCGGTCGGACTGTTGATGGGGGGAGTCGATTTCTCTTCCCTTTTTATCGCGTTGGACGGGAAAAGTTACCCTTCGCTTGCGGCCTTGGATGCGGCCGGGGCTCCGGCCATCAAAATCGGCGTTTTCCTGAACGACGTCATTTCGTTTTTGATCCTTGGTTTCGTCATGTTCATGATGGTCAAAGGATATAACAAAATCCGTGCCGCCGAACCGGCTCCGGCCCCTGCGGCTCCGATGACAAAAGTGTGTCCCGAATGCGCGATGGAGATTCCGTTGGGGGCGAAAATCTGCCCTCATTGCCGCACCCCGCAATCCTAAGGGAGCGTTTATAGACGTTTAGGCGGAGGTATCGAGTACGTTACCGCCTAACGAAGCGATTTTCTCATCCACCTTCTCCAGCGCTTTGCTCAGCGTTTCATAGGCGATGTCGGGGAGCTTTCCTCCCCACATTTGCTCGGCTTCATCAAATCCTTTTAACATCCCTTCTCTTCCCGCTTTGAGGCGATTTAGATCATCTCCCCCTCCGTTAAGGACAAAATCGGCCATACGGCTCGACGTCTGGAGGATACCGAAATACCCGTCTTCCGATACGAGGGCGGAAGCTTCATCGCTGCTGAGCTGGGAGATCGGCGTTCCCGTGTACCCGATCGATTCGGTATCGAGGGCGTCGAGCATATCTGCGATTTTGGAAAAATCAAAAACGGCGCTTTGGGTTGTGAGTGTTTGAGAACTGTAGTTGAGCGTCTCCGCAGTGTAGTTGATCAGATAGGCGTTTGAGATCGATTCCCCGCTGATTTCCCCCTCCTGAACCTTTTTCTTGACGTCTTGCGCTTCTGCCGAGCTGCTATTTCCTGCTGCCAAAGCTGAAGCCAGGTAGCTTGCGTTGATCTCCATCATCCGTGTCTCCTCCTCTTTAGATATCGATTATACCGGACTTCTTGCATAACCAAAGTTATGTAGAAACCCTCTGCCTCAAAGAGGCAAGCGTAGCCGCTCGGACCTTTGCTCCGATGGCGTTTAGATATAAAATATATCGGCGAAACCGGGAAAGGAGTTTATTCGTAGCGCAGCGCGTCGATCGGATTAAGGCGGGCGGCTTTACGGGCCGGGAAATACCCGAATACGATTCCGATTGCGACGGAGAAGCAAAAGGCGATCAGGACGATCCCCGGATTAAAGACCAGCGGCAGGTCAAAGGCGATGCTGACCCCGATGCCGGCTCCCAGCCCCAGTGCGACGCCGATAATCCCCCCAAGGGAGGAGAGGACGATCGCTTCGATCAGAAACTGCATCAACACCTCTCGCTCCAAAGCTCCGATGGCGAGGCGGATGCCGATTTCCCGGGTCCGTTCGGTGACCGATACGAGCATGATGTTCATGATGCCGATCCCCCCGACGACAAGGCTGATGGTCGCTACCGCACCTAAAAGTACGGTCAGCATTTCGGTCGTAGAGGTGAGGGTCTGGACCATTTCACGCATGTCGCGGATGTTGAAGTCGTTTTCCTGAGAAGGTTGGAGGTGGCGGCGTTCGCGCATCAGCGCTTCGATCGAACTTTTGGCGTTTTCGATTGCGGACGCGGTTTGCGCGGCGATCATGATGCGTGAAATATCCTGATTGCCGCTGATCCGGCGCTGGAACATGCGGATCGGGGTCACGACGATATCGTCTTGGTCCATTCCGAACATCGCGGCCCCTTTGGGCTCGAGCAAACCGATGACGTCGCAGGAGAAGTTTTCAAGCCGGATCGACTGCCCGATCGGATTTTGTTCCCCGAAAAGCTCGCTCCGGACCGTTTCACCGATAACGCATACCGCTTTCCCCCCGCGCAGTTCGGCATCGCTGAAGTCGCGTCCGGAGGCGAAAACCCAGTCTTTGACCGCGAAATAGTCATCGTCGCTCCCCTCGACGGAGGAGGAGTGGTTGGCATTGCCGTAAACGACCTGCATCGTATTGCTTGCGACGGGGGCGACCCCTTTGACGTCGGAGATTTCCCGTTTCAGAGCGCTCACGTCGCTGTGGGTGAATTTGCGTGCCGTGATATCGCTGCTCGGAGGGCCGCGGCGTTCCTGCCCCGGGGTGAGCATCAGCATGTTGGTGCCGAGTTTGGAGATGCTGTTGGTGACGTACGCGGTCGTCGCATCGCCGAGCATGACCATGGCGATGACCGATGCGATTCCGATGACGATCCCCAGCGTCGTCAGGGCGGAGCGGAGGACGTTGCGCCGGATTTCGCGTAAAGAGAGTAAAAAAGCGTTCCAGATCATCCGAGGTCACCGTGCTCGATCGAGTCGATTTGTCCGTCGCGAAAATGGACGGTGCGCGAGGCGTATTGGGCCATGTCGCTTTCATGGGTCACCATGATGATCGTGATCCCCTTGTCCCGGTTGAACGATTGGAGCAGTTCCATCACTTCGATGCTTTTGAGGGTATCGAGATTTCCGGTCGGTTCGTCGGCGAGAAGGACTACCGGATCGGTAACGATGGCCCGTGCGATGGCGACGCGCTGCTGCTGTCCTCCGGAGAGTTCGGCCGGGGTATGTTTGGCGACGTGTTCGAGTCCGACGTTTCGGAGGGCTTCGAGGGCTTTGGCACGCCGTTCGTGCGCCGGTACGCCGCGGTAGAGGAGCGGCAGCTCGACGTTTTCGACGGCCGACGTTTTGCCTAAGAGGTTGAATCCCTGAAAAATGAAGCCCAGGTAGTTTCGCCGCAGCAGTGCCCGCTGATCGCGGCTGAGGCCTCCCACGTCAACCCCTTCGAAAAAATAGTTTCCCCGGCTCGGAACGTCGAGACACCCCATGATGTTCATCGCGGTTGATTTTCCCGATCCGCTGGGTCCCATGATGGCGACGAACTCCCCTTTTCGGATCGAAAGGTTGACGCCGCGCAGTGCGAACGTTTCGGCTTCGCCGGAGCCGTAGGATTTGACGGCTTCGCGAAGTTCGATGACGGTCTCGGCAGGATTGGGGATCATGGGTTCAGGGTCCCGGTCAAGACGTTGTCTCCCGGTTTAAGAGAACCCGGTGTGATGACGGTATAGCTACCGTCGCTTTTGAAGGTCTTGACGTCCGTACGTACGGGTTTGCCGTTTTTGAGAATCCATACGTGAGGCGTTTTGGCTTCGGTATTCTCTTTTTGGGTTTCCGGTTTCTCTGTGCTTAGTTTGGGGGTGAAGCGTAATGCGGCGTTTGGAACGGAGAGAACGTTTTGGAGGGTATCGGTCTGAATCGTGGCCGAAACGGTCATTCCCGGTCGCAAAAGCAGGTTATCGTTGTTGACTTCGACGACCACCTCGTACGTAACGACCCCGTTTTCGGTCTGGGCGTTCAGGCGCGTCTGGACGATTTTCCCTTCAAATTGTTTTTCGGGATAGGCATCGACCGTGAAAAAAACTCTCTGGCCGTCTTTGACCTCTCCGATATCGGCTTCGTCGACGCTGAGAATGGCCTTCATTTTGGTCAAATCTTCGGCCATGGTAAACAAGACCGGAATGGTCATGGCGGCGACGACGGTCTGGCCGACGTCGACTTTGCGCTCGAGGATTATTCCGCTGATGGGGGCGACGACGGTTGCTTTGTTGAGATTGTAGCGGTTGGTCGCCAGTTCGTCCGAAGCCTGTTTGACTTGGGCGAGGGCGGCATCGTACTGGGCTTTGGCTTTGTCGAGAGTTGCTTTGGTGTTATCGACTTCCTGTCGGGAAGGGTAGTTTCCTCCGGTCGATTCGACCATTTTTTTGACCCGTTCCCAGTCGTTTTGGGCGTAGACGAGGGAGGCTTTCGCTTCGGCGGCATTGGCGTTGTAACGGGTCAAAGAGGCTTGCGAACTGGCCATGGAGGCTTCGAGTTTGGTGGTATCGAGGCGCGCCATCACCTCCCCTTTTGTAATGTGGTCGTTGTAATCGACAAGAATTTCCCGGATCGTCCCCGAGACTTCGATCCCGACGTCGACGCTGTTGGTCGGTTCAAGATTACCGGTAGCCGAAACGGTGGTCGTCAGAGTTCGCTGCTCAAGACGCTCTTGTTTGAATTGCGGCGTTTTGTCGGTGCGCGAATGGAGATAATACCACCCTCCGGCCCCTCCGACGATCGCGGCGATGATCGCGGATCGGATCATAAGGGTGCGGAACCGTTTTTTCGGATTGGGCACCATCTGCAACGTCTCTTCGATGGATCGGCTCATAAAGACTCCTTGGTCGTATCGGCGGCAAAATGGAGTTTGGCCAATTCGATTTGAATGTTGATTTCATTGATAGCGATCGTCAGTTCTTCGATCGCTTTGGTGTTTTGAATCGTTTGAAGATCGTATCCGGTTTTTGTCCCCGCATCGACCCCCGCTTTGGTCACTTTGATTAGTTCGTCGTAGAGCGAGAGGTTTTGGCGGCTGATGTCGATGGTCTCGCGGTAGCTGCGGATCAGTTCCAGTGCCTGCGCATAGGCCGCTTTGGTCTCCCGCTCTTTCAGAGCGGTGTCGGCGAGCTGTTTGAGATGGGCCGCTTTGGCCTGTGCTACCGAATCGGAAGCGGTATAGGTGAATGGGATCGTCAGCACTGCGGCGGCGCTGTAAAAGTTTCCGGTGTAATCACCGATTCCCCCGTTGACACGGGCGTCCGCATACCCGGCATTGGCATTGAGCGCGACCGAGGGGAGGAAACTGCTGCGGGTGACGTCATACTGATAGCCGTAGACGCGGTTTTGGGTTCGTGCGTATTGAAGGTCCGTATTTTGGTTGAGGTAAGTGGCCTGTTCGATGAGGGCAAATGCGGGCAGTTCAAACGTATCGGGGTCCACGTCGCTGAGTTTGGCGATGGTATAACGCTGTTCGGCGATACTGTAGCGCAGCGACGCGTGGTTTTTTTGCTCGGTACTTTTGTCCATCAGAGCGTTGTTGAGTTCGGTGATATCGGCTTTTCCTGCTTCATAAAGCTGGCGTTTGATGTATATGATGATCTCTTCGTTTTTGAGTTTCAGATCGCTTTGTTCAAGGGAACGGAGGTATTTCCGGTAATTGAGCAAGGCGACGAAAAGCTGGCTGTTGAGCGTTCCGATCGTACTGTAGCGGGAGAGATTCTTCCCCTCGTAATCGGCATCGGCATAGGCGATCTGGTAGTCGATTCCGCCGGAGCGGAAAACGTCCTGCGCGATCGAGGCATACCCCTGCGTCAGGGCCGTTTCTCCGTTTGCGGCGGCGGTTTTGCTTTGGGTATACGATCCGTTGAGCTTAAGGGGGGAGAGCCAATTGTAACGGAGAACTTCGTGTTCGGAGTCGTTTTGGTAGCGCAGCTGCCGCAGAGACTCTTGCGTTTCGGGAGAGAGCAACTGCGTATCGGCTCCCTGAAGCGATCCCAGGGAGATCAGGCAAAAAAAGAGGGTGCGTAACGGTTTCATGGAATTATCCTACCATTCTTTAGGTTAACGTATCGACCCGAAGCGGATAAGAAAACAGTTGACGCCGTCGTGCGGACGGTATTCGAGAGCGAATCCGTGACGTTCGAAAATGGATCGGCTCAGATAGAGCCCCAGCCCAAGTCCGGCCGAAGAGTTCTCATACGCCCGGTTGAACGGAGCGGAGAAATCGCGTTTGTTCTCGGGGATCGGGGTTCCCGGATTGCAGATTTCGATCCCCTCCGGACGGATCGATAAAGAGGCTTTTCCGCTGCCGTAGCGCAGAGCGTTGTCGATGAGGTTTTTCAAAGCGATCGTGAACAGCTCGAAATCGGCATGGACGATCAGCTCCGAATCTTCGCCGGCGACGTCGAGATGGGATCGATCGCACATCAGGATGTCGCAGGCGTGATCGAGCAGATCGACGAACCGGTATTCACGGCGGTTCAGTTCCCACTCGCCGCTGCTGAAGCGCTCCATTTTGGCAAACTCGTCCAGTAAAAACTCCATCCGATCGAATATCCGTTTGAGCCGTTCCTGATCTTCCCCGGGGTCGATGCATTCGGCGGTAAGCGAACCTTTCATGATCGGAGTTTTCAGCTCGTGCAAAATATTGCGCAAGAAGAGGCTGCGGGACTCTTTCATGGCGGCGATTTTCTCGAGGGCATGATTGAATTCACGGGTAACTTCGGAGATTTCATCGTCCCCCGTGATCGGGACATCGAGCGCGGTGTCCCCCTCTTTGAACGACTGGATCGCATTTTTGAGTCGATACAACGGGAGAAGTTTACGGACCAGATAGAAATAAAAGGCCGAAATCAGCAGATCGATGGCGACGGCAATGCTCCAAAACGCGAGGTTACTGGTCTCTTTGACGTTTTTGAGGACCGGCATCTCTTTCGGATCGTCTCGATGTTCGTGCGGATGATCAAACCGCCGATCGTGAAATTCCGGCGGCTTGGGGGGACGGTGATGGACGAAATAGGTACTTCCATGATAGTCGATCATCGTGCCGAAAGGGAGCTCTTCGAGGACACTTCCATCATGAGAAAGATGATTCGGATCCATTTCCGAAATCCGGACAAACAAATGATCAAGATCGTTGGCATCGTTGTGATGCAGCATTTTTCCGGCGAGGAGAAATCGGTGCAGGAGCTCGTCTTGCTGACGTTTTTCGTTATAAGAGAGGGCGATCCAGAACAGGATGTTGATCGTAACGAAAATGAGCGTGAAAAAAAAAGTGATAAGCCCTAACAGGGAGCGCTTATTGATTGACAAATTTATATCCTATCCCCCGCACCGAGACGATGTAACAGGGATTTCGGGGGTCATCGCCGATTTTCTGGCGTATCCGTCCCATAATGACGTCGATGCTTTTGAGACTACTTTCATAGCGGATTGCTCCGATGTTGAGCAGAAGCTCCTCGCGGGAGATGACGTGACGGTCTTTTTTAATCATATAGGCGACAATCTCGTACTCGGCCGGGGTGAGTTTGAGGAGTTCCCCGTTACGGGTGATTTCGCGCCGTTCATCGTCTATGACAAACGGCTGAGAAGGCTTGGAGGTATTGGGATGGAGCCGGCGCAAAATGGCGTCGATGCGGAATACGAGTTCGTCGGGGTGATACGGTTTGGGCAAATAGTCGTCGGCTCCGAAATTAAACCCCATCTTTTTATCGCGTATGTCCGAGCGTGCCGAGGAGATAATGATCGGGATGTCGCTTTCGAGCCGGATCAGACGGCAAATCTCAAGTCCGTCCATCTGCGGCAATGAAAGGTCCAAAACAAGGATATCAAAAGGGTTGTTCTGAAAGAGGGTCAACCCATCGAGCGCATTGGAAGCGATGACGACGTCGATATCGTTTTTCCGCAACCGTGATTGCAACAATGTGGCCAGTTCGTTATCGTCTTCGATCATCAGCAGCTTTAACATACAAAGATTATATCGGGGAAGAAGTAAATTAAAAGTAACAACGCCCTGGGGGAAGGGCCGTTGTCGTCAGGCACTTACGCTGAGCGTAGACGTGCTGTCCGAAGAAGCGGCATTGGCGCCGTAATGGGAGAGAATCTGTTGAAGCATCTGATTGCGCATCTTGGTGAATGCTTCGGAGTCTGTTGTATTCGTATTGTTGCTTTGTGCCGTCGTTGTTGACGAGGCGGTAGACGAACTGCTGTTACTGCTACCGGTCGTTCCAGACGATTGGAACAGCGCGGCGAGTTCATCTTGGGAAATTACTCCGTCTTGATTGGTGTCAAGCGCTGAGAAAATTTGACTTACGTCGGTTTGGGAACTCGAATCGGAGGTGGAAGAGTCACTTGGCGGCGGTGGGGGAGGTGGCGGCATTGAACCCATGCCCTGACCTTTTTGCGAACCTTCAGGACGGGAAGCCTGAAGCGCGGCCATGAGTTCATCAGTACTCATCGTGCCGCTGCCGTCGGAATCAAGTTGGGAAAAAATGCTGCTAGCCGTCGACGTGACGTCCTGGCTCGATCCGGATTGAAGTGCCGACGTAAATTCGGTAGCATCAATCGAACCGTTGCCGTCCGTATCGAGCGAGTTGAGGATATCCTGAGCCATTGCCTGAAAATCGGGCGCTGATTTTTGGACATTGGAAGAGACCATGGACGTAGTATAGGATGAGTAATTCGAACCGATAGTCATGGGTCACTCCTTGATTGGTGTAGCAAGAAATTCGGGGGAAGAATTCCTTACTCACCGAAAGCATAAACCGATCATAGTAACGGAGAAGTAACAATGACAAGAAATTTTAGATGATACAATTCCGTTACGATACCATAACCAGGCACTAAAATATGAACTCACGTCTGTTAGCCGGTGCGCTAGCGTCTCTCTCAACCGTATGTATGGCCCAAGAATCCATTACCCTCGATGCGATCGAAGTACAGGGAAACGTACAAACGATCGAAGAACGGAAGGAAAACTCGATTGCCAAGAGGATCGTTCGCAGCGACGAACTGGTGCAGTACGGGGATGTCAACGCCCTTGAACTGCTCAAACGTCTTCCGGGGGTCTCGATACCGGAAGGAAAAACCAAAAAGGGACAGCCGGGAAAAGGGTATACCGTTGTGATGATCGACGGTGAGGAGACCTCCACCGCCTCACGCCGCCGTCCTAGCCCATTGGAACAAATCTCCCCGGATATGATTGAACGGATCGAAGTGATGACGAACGGATCGGCCGAATACACGGCCGAATCGATGGGGGGGATTGTCAACATCGTCCTCAAAAAGCCCAAAGAACAGGGGCGTACGATACTCAAAGCGACCGGAGGGGCCTACGGAGAATCCCCGATGGGATCGCTGTTCGCTCAGCGGGAGGGGAAGAGGGGCAATCTCTCTTATCTGGCCAACCTGACGGTCAGCGATAACTCCTCATCGGATACAATCAGCACCGTTACCCGCAGCGGCGCATCGGTCAATGACGATGAACGGACACTGGATATCCGGGCGAAAACCGCGAATCTGAGCACAAAACTGATCTACACCCCCTCAAGCAAAGACAAGTATACGTTTGACGGTTCGTTGGCGTTGCACGACGCAACGTCAAGCGTCGACACTCTCAGCTATACCTCCGGTTCGGCAATACCAAGCGGAGTCGTCCGCGACCATGAGCAGACCAAAGGGGTGATGGGGTGGACCAAACTCAAAGGGGAACACCACCTCTCGGGAACCGAGCTGATCGAATGGAAGATCAAGTTTCACCAAAACGATGCCGATTCAAATTCGTTTTCCAACCGTACGCTCCCCTCGGTGCGTACCCAGACGCAAGACGATGAATCGACGTTTCGCGTCGTAGGGGCCGATGGAGCCTACTCGCTCGTCCTGGGCGATCATTTCATCAAAAGCGGGGGAGAGATCAAACACCAAAGCGAAAAAGATTCGGTCCGCCGGACTCTAAACGGGATCGATACGACGCTGCCGGGGGATACCTTTTCGATGACGCAGGATAAAGCGTCGCTCTACGTCCAGGACGAATGGACACCGGCCGATGCGGTGATCCTGACTCCGGGGATCCGGTATGAAAACGTGTCGCGCGACGTCGGAAACCGCCCCGATACCGGTTATTTGGCCCCGTCGCTCCATTTGTTGTACAAACTGACCTCCTCGGACAACCTCCGCGCCAGCGTTGCGCGAACGGTGCGCCTTCCCCGTTTGGACGAACTCTCGACGACTCTGGACAGTTCTCTGGATCAAAACGATCTGCGTCACCCCGACGTGATCGGAAATCCGAACCTGACCGAAGAAAAAGCGCTCAGCTACGAGCTGCGGTACGAACATTTTTCCGACGACAAGGGGATTGCGAGCCTTGGAGGGTTTTATCGCAATCTTAGCGACAAAATAGAAAAGACGATCAGCTACGATCCGTTAAGCGGCCGTTATACCCAAACACCCAAAAACGTCGGGGAAGGGAAGTTGTGGGGAGTCGAACTCGAGTTGAAAAAACCGCTTGCAGGATTGGCGGAAGGGTTGAACGTTTCGGCCAACGCAACGTTTCAGAACTCCTCGCTGATCAATACGGCCAGCGGATTAAGCCGTCCGATCCGTCAAACTTCCAACGTTTTGTACAACGTCAATCTCGACCATACCCTCAAACCTTTGGCATTGACGTACGGTGCGGCATACCGATACGTCGGGGGGTATGATGATCCGCTGGACGAATACGGGATCGGCGAAAAGATGAAAGGGTACAGCACCATCGATTTGTACGCCACAAGACGGATCAACAATACGTTCAAAGCGACGCTGAACCTGAAAAATATCACCGGCCGTAAAATCGAGACGGTATCGACCTATTACGATGCCGCGGGTATATTGCAGCAGACGCAAAATTATCGGGAAAATTCGCGTCCTCAGATTCTGTTGAGTCTGGAAGCCAAATGGTAACCTTTTGAGGTTGCCTGACGTAAAAACAATTTAATAATTAAACTTAAGTCGTCATTTTAGGATCTCGAATTAACACTCTGTTGCGATTGTATCGGTATGATTGTGGAAAAATAACGAGGAGACAGGTTATGAAAAACAATGAACCGACACTCAATTCGATTGAGGATTACGATACGCTCAAAGGGGAGAAAAAACGGATTGTCTGGGCCGTGATTATCAGCGGTCTGGTAATCGGCGCGATTTACCTGGGGGCCAAAATGGTGTACGGCGGGCCGGAAGATACGATCGTGACAAGCGATACGATCGCCAAAGTGCCGCTTAAATAATGGTAGAATTCCTTTTTTAAAGGAGTCCGATGCTTACTACGATAGTTGCTCTTTATACGTTTTATATTCTCGTACGTCTCTACGTGAGCGTTATGCAGATCGGTTACATCAATCAGGCCAAGCGGAAAAATCCGGTTTTGCTCAATCCGAAAGAGTTTCTGGATGCCGGGAACTACGCGGTTGCCAAAGAGAAACTCTCGATTCTTGAGGGGCTCGTCGAATACGCGTTGTTCATTGTCTGGATATTCGGGGCGATGGCGTGGCTTGATGGGGTGCTGATGGGGATGGATGCGACGGTGCACGCGATCGTGGCGGTCATGGGGATGATCCTGATCAATGCGTTCCTTACGCTTCCGCTGGGATGGATCGCCAAATTCGTCATCGATGAAAAATACGGATTCAACCGTTCCACTCCGGCGCAGTTTCTGAAAGATACGGCGGTTTCGATGATCTTGACGATCGTTTTCGGAAGTCTGGTGGTATGGGGCGTTGCGGCCATCATGGCGGCAAGTACGCTCTGGTGGGCGTGGAGTTTTGCCTTTATTTTCGGCGTCGTCATCGCCTTGAATATGTTTTTTCCGACGATTCGAGCACTGTTTTTCGACAAGGTCTCTCCACTGGACGATCCGGCGCTCAAGGCTAAGATCGAAGAGCTGATGGAACGGACCGGGTTTGTCAGCAGCGGCGTATTCATCAGTGACGCCAGTAAACGCGACGCCCGTCTAAATGCCTATTTCGGCGGATTGGGAAAATCCAAACGGGTGATTTTGTTCGATACCCTGATCCAAAAACTTTCTCCGGCCGAACTGATCGCGGTTTTGGGACATGAACTGGGCCATTTCGCTCACGGCGATCTGTATAAAAACATTGCGATGGTCGGAGCGATGCTGTTTGGGATGTTCGGTGTTTTCGGGAATCTTCCCGAGACGCTTTATCTGCAGCTAGGAGTTTCGCCGTCCCCGCACATCGTGATGATACTGTTCATTCTGGTTTTGCCGATGGTCAGTTTTTTCATCATGCCGCTGTTTGGAATGGTGAGCCGTCACAACGAGTACGAAGCCGACGTGAGCGGAGCGGAGTTGGGCGGTGCCGAACATCTCATCAGCGCACTGAAAAAACTGGTCAGCGAAAACAAAAGCTTCCCTCTTTCGCATCCGGTGTACCGTTTTTTTCATACGACCCACCCTCCGGTAGTGGAACGTCTTAAGGCTCTCGGATACGAGATTCGGGTCGATACCGAGACGGGATACGCAGATCCATGTCCAAACGACTAAGAGAACTCCACGATGAGACGACGGCCCGCTTGAAGGGTGTCGTCGAATTCCCCCGCCGTGAAGCGGAACTTCTGCTAATGGCCTACCTGAAAAAAGACCAACTCTACTTCATCACCCATCAAGACGCAATAATCGAAGAGGATCCATTGTTGAATGAGTGGATCGATCGGCGCAGTCGGAACGTCCCATTGGAATATCTGACCAACCGCGTCAGTTTTTACAGCCGTGAATTCTACGTGGATGAGGGGGCATTGATCCCCCGCCCGGAAACCGAAGTTTTGATTGATGAAATCCTTTTACGCGTCGCACCAGAAGAAGCGATTACAGTGGTCGAAGTGGGGGTCGGAAGCGGCATTATCTCGATCCTCCTGGCGTTGCATCTTCCCAATGCCCGTTTTATCGCCGTCGACATCTCGCCGGCCGCACTCTTGGTTGCCCGTCGCAACATCGAGGCTTACGGGTTGCAAGAACGTATCGAACTCCGGCTCGGAGATGTATTGTCGCCGGTGAGCGAAACGATCGATCTTTTGGTTTCCAATCCCCCTTATATCGCCGACGATGCGTCTTTGGAGAGTAATCTGGCGTATGAGCCTCAAAACGCCCTCTTCGGCGGGGAGATCGGAGATGAGATCATCCGAAAACTTCTGGATGAGACGTTTGGACGCCGTATTCCGATCTTTGCCTGCGAGATGGGTTATGATCAACGGATCAAAGTCGAAGAATACGTTAAACCTTTTCCGGTACAATCGTTGGAATTTTACCGTGACCTTGCCGGTTTCGACCGGGGATTTGTAATGAGGACATCCCATGAATAAAAAAATCACATTCGATATCGCCTACCTGTTGATCATCGCCATGACGGCCGGATCGGTACTGGTTCTTGGCGTCATCGTCGCCGCCGTCGTATTCCATTCGGAGATGTTTTTGACCCTCCCTCTTTTGTCCCGTTACGAAGAGGGGAAAATCATGGGGGAAATTTTCCGACGCTTCAGCTATTGGGGATATTTCACCGTTTTGGTCATCACCCTTTACGAACTGTACCGCTATAAGATGATGCAAATCGATAAAATCGCCATTCTCTCCGCGATGGCGTCGATCGGAACGATGCTTTTGTTTGCAGGGGTGTATACACCGAAAATCCTCGATTACCAGGCTCAGGGAGAAGGAGCGATCGATGCGGGATTTGAAGCGTTGCACAAAGCAAGCGAACTCGATTTCAAGGTATTGCTGGTCGCCTTGCTCGTTTTGTTCTCCCGCAGAGCATACCTCATGGCGGTAAAACGATGATCAAGTTTGAAAACGTTACCAAACGCTTCGGGACGCGGGAAATCCTCAAGGGGGTGAATCTGGAGATCGAGCGGGGAAAAACGACCGTCATTTTCGGTGTTTCCGGAGGGGGCAAATCGACGATCATCAAACACATCGTCGGACTCCTCAAACCCGATCAGGGGAGCATTACGGTTGACGGTATCCGCGTCGATGACGCCGATGAGGTAACCTTGCGTTCTATTCGTACCAAAGTCGGATTTTTATTCCAAAACGGCGCATTGTTTGACAGTATGAACATCCGTGACAATGTCGCTTTCCCGATGAAAGAGCACCAAAATCTGACCCCAAAAGAGCTCGAATACAAAATCGATGAAAAAATTTCGATGGTGGGGCTTGATCCGAAGATCGTCAAATCGCTGTATCCGGAGGAGTTGAGCGGCGGGATGCGCAAGCGGGTCGGCCTGGCCCGTACCCTCGCACTCGAGCCGCAGGTGATTTTGTATGACGAACCGACGTCGGGGCTTGATCCGGTAACGAGCGATTTCATTACCCAGATGATCAACCGGTTGCGCGACGAAATAGGGATGACTTCGGTACTGATCAGCCACGATATCGGCGAGAGTTACAAAGCCGGAGACAATTTCGCGATGCTGTTCAACGGCGTCATCGTCGAAGAGGGGGAAAAAGAGCATTTCTGGAATTCTCCCAATGAGGTGGTTCAGCAATTTATCCATGCCCGCGCCGAAGGACCGATCGCCTTCCATTGACGAATCGGAACCTCCAAAAAATGGAGTTTGGGAAACGGATTTTCAATCGGCATTAAAATCGCATCAAAAATACTCGGATTGAGGGGTAAAACCCTTCAATCACCATTATCGCAAGAATGTAAACGGATGGATATGATGTAGAATTTCAACTTCTTATCTTCCTTTATGAAAGCGTTTTACACGTGGCTAAACCGACACCCTTTTATGTTTTGAAACGATTGGCTTTTGCGCTCAAACTCCTTTTTGCGCTTTTTGTTTTCAGTGCCGTCTCCGCTTCGGCCAACGACATGCCCTCCGCCTGCAGCCGGGACAAAAATCCCAACGAATTTACGATTCTCAGTTATCATGAAATCGCCGAAAAAAGCGAAACACTTGATCCTTCCTATACGGTTTCACCGGAGAATTTCGAACGCCAGATCCGATGGCTGATCGACAACGGTTACCATTTCGTCCGGGTGGACGACATCCTGAAGTACCGCAAATACGGTAAAGCACTTCCGGAAAAGGCGGTTCTGATTACATTTGACGATGGTTATCAGTCGGTCTATGCCAACGCCTATCCCATTTTGAAAAAATACAAAATCCCTACGGTCATTGCTTTGGTCGGAAGCTGGCTCAAAAGCAAGGAAAAAGTTGATTTTGACGGTCATATGATCGACCGGAACAAATTCCTCAGCCAGTCTGAAATCCGCGAAATGGTCGGAAGCGGGCTGGTAGAGGTTGCCAGCCATACGTGCTGTCTGCACAAAGGGATCATCGGCAATCCTCAAGGCAACATGGAAGCGGCGGCGACAACCCGCATGTGGCTTGCCGATCGGAAACGTTACGAAGACGATGCCGCATTCTCCCAGCGTATTTACGCCGATTTCGTCGAAAACAACCGATTTTTAAAACAGTATACGGGTCAAAAACCCTGCGTGATCGTTTGGCCGTACGGACGTTATAACACTACCGCGCGTAAAGTGGCCGAAAAAGCGGGCTTGCCGATCGGTTTGACGCTCGATGATGGGAGTAATACCCAAATGACACCACTTTGGGGGCTTCGACGAATTTTGGTCGAAGGGAGTATGAGCCTCTCGGAACTTGAATTTTTGATGTGGATGCGCAACGGAAACTTCACCGACGATGCCCGGACGACCAAAGCGGCCCATATCGACCTTGATTATATCTATGATCCCGATCCGGTACAGCAGGAAAAGAATCTGGACAATGAATTGCTTCGGATCAAACGTCTGGGGATCAATACCGTCTACCTTCAGGCTTTCGCCGATCCCGACGGGAACGGTGCGGCCGATTACCTCTATTTCCCGAACCGGGTTTTGCCGATGCGCGCCGATTTGTTCAACCGCGCTGCATGGCAGATCGCCAAATGTACGCAGGTCAAGCGGGTATACGCGTGGATGCCGATGATCGCCTGGGAACTTCCGGCCTCCAACCCGGCTTCCAACGATAAAGTCGTCACTTTGCAAGTGGACCCTACCCATTTGAATATGGGGTATCCGCGCCTGTCGCCGTTTTCGCCCAAAGCGCGCAAAGCGATTCGGGAGATTTACGAAGATTTGTCCAAATCGGCTTACATCGACGGTATCTTGTTTCATGATGACGTCACGTTATCGGATTTTGAAGACGACAGCACCTTCGCCCGGGCCCAGTATACAAAATGGGGACTCTCCGGAAGTGTCGCCGATATTCGGGCCAATCGCGAGCAGTTTCTAAAATGGACCAGACTGAAAACACGCTATCTGGATACGTTTGCGATGGAACTGGCCGATCTGGTACGACAGGAACAACCGGGGCTCAAAACGGCGCGAAATATGTACGCCCAGGCGGCATTGAACGACAACGCCGAAGAGTGGTACGGCCAATCGCTGGCCGAATCGATCAAAACCTACGATTATACGGCGATCATGGCAATGCCGTACATGGAAGAGGCCGACGATGCAAACAATTTCTATACCCGTCTCATCAACCGGGTCAAAGCGCAGGAATGCGGTTTGGAACGGACCGTTATGGAATTGCAGACGGTCGACTGGCGAAAGAAAAACACCCCGATCTCTCCGGAAGAGATGAGCGATACGATCCGTTTTCTGTACGCGTCGGGGATACATCATATCGCCTATTATCCGGACAACGTTTTTACGAACAATCCGGTACCCGAGCAGATGAGCGAATCGTTTGCCCAAAAGCCGGTTCGGATGTACAAACTTGAACCAGCACACCGCTAAGAAGGGCTGAAATGACGTTTCACGTATTCTGGCACTCGGTATGGCATCTGATTTTAGGGTATATTTTTTACTACCCCCTTTTTATGTCAACGTTGTGGATCTTCGGAGCAATCTTCTTCTATTTCAAGAATGAAAAGCGGTATCTGAAAGACAAAATTCCAACATTGCGTCCGAAGGAGCGTTGGGAGGGGGCCAGTATCCTGATCCCCTGTTACAATGAAGGGCCGAACGTCCGGGAGACGATTCATCATGCCTTAAACGTTGATTATCCCGAATTCGAAGTCATCGCCATCAACGATGGAAGCAAGGACGACACACTGGAAATTTTATTGGAACTCGCGAGAGAGAATCCAAAACTCAAAGTGGTCAATCTTGCCGAGAATCAGGGAAAAGCACTTGGTCTCCAAGCCGGCGCGCTGGTTGCGAAATATGAATATCTGATTTGCATCGACGGGGATGCCCTGATCGATCCGTACTGCGTACACTGGATGGTCAAACATTTTGTCCGCTATCCTGAAGTAGCCGCCGTCACCGGGAACCCCCGTATCCGAAACCGTACGAGTCTGCTCGGAAAAATACAAGTCGGTGAATTTTCCTCCATCGTCGGGATGATTAAACGGGCCCAGCGGAGTTTCGGCCGATTGTTTACGGTCTCGGGAGTCATCACCGGATTTCGAAAATCGGCGGTGCACGAAATAGGGTACTGGAGCCCGGACATGCTGACCGAAGACATCGACGTGACGTGGAAACTTCAGCGCAACGGTTGGGACGTCCGTTTCGAGCCCCGCGCCCTGGTGTGGATTTTGATGCCCGAAACCCTCAAGGGACTCTGGAAACAGCGCCTCCGCTGGGCTATGGGTGGGGCGCAGGTGATGTTGAAAAACGTCAAGATTCTGTTTCATCCGCTTCAAACCCATCTATGGGGCTTGATGATCGAATTGCTGATGAGTCTGGTATGGTCTTACTCGATGGTACTGGTCTTTGCGGTGTGGCTGCTTGATACCGTGTTCAACCTTCCGCTGCTGACCCTTTCGGATTCTCCGGTTTTGCCCAATGAGAGCAGCGTGATTCTGATCGGAGCGTGTCTGATACAGTTTTGGATCAGTAAATGGCTTGACGGTCATTACGATCAGGGATTGGGGAAAAACTATTTTTGGATGATCTGGTATCCGTTTGCGTTTTGGTTTTTGAATCTGTTTACGAGCGTCGCCGCATTGCCTAAAGTCATTTTTGCAAAACAAAAACGGGCCCGTTGGGTCAGTCCCGATCGTGGTGTCCACCAGCAGCTTCCGAAAAAGAAAAGCGTCTCGTCTGCCGGCGACACGCCAAAGGAGTGACTTATGGAAACATTGATCATCAATAAACGTCACGAGATGCCGTTTCGGAAAAAATTGTTGTGGGATGGAATCACGGTAGTGTTATGGGTCGGATGGATCTATTTGTGGAAACCGCTTTTGGAAGTTTTGTATAAGATGGTCACACTCGATGCCGGTCCCAATGATGTGTGGAAAGTGATACTCAGCGACATCAGCGTCATTCCGGTGGAGAACGCGGTGATGATGTTGATTGCCACGCCGCTGGTATTGTTTGTCCTTTCACGCCTCAATCGCCATAAGGCACCGAGTACCCACCTGTTATACGATCCGGCCGATTACGCCGCATATTTTCATCTCGATACCAAAGAATTAACCGAGAGCATGGAGAGCCGATTGATTACCGTTTATCACGACGATCACGGTCATATCACTTCACTTGAAAACCGGATCGGAAAAGAGTAAAACCGATCCAAACGCGATAAAAACATTAGTGCGGAAAAATGGAAGATTTTTCTCTTTTGAACAGGATGTAGGGCATCATCATATAGACGAAGAGAAGCAGAACGTAAACGCTAAATGAGATAGGATCGCGCGAATACAGATACGTCGAGAGGGTATATCCTTGCAAAAATGCCCCGGTTGCTTCGCATATTACGAGAAGAATAAAGGCGATGATCCCTACCCAAAGCGAAAATCTCGGGATTAGGAGAGAGGAACCGTAGCGCCGGAGTATCCACCCGGCGGATAAACGGATAACAGCATACATGAGCGGCATTTCAAGAAGCTCGCCATACCGTATACCGATATGCGGGATGAGGTAGAGTACCCGAAAAACTCCGAGAATAAACCCTGAGCCGAAAACAATCGCAAAATAGAAAAAAGCGATCCGAAAAAGGGGCGACACTTTCTAGCGTCCCCCGAATTTCCGCGTCCACCACTCCTGCGGAGTCAATGTCTGATCCTTTAAAAAGTTTTCATCAAAATTATATTCGTAATGTTCGCAGTATTCCAGAAGCGTCGCATAGGCTTCGTTGATTTGCGTACTCATCGTATGTGCGCTTTCCGGGTCTTCGGGATGTTTGTCCGGATGCCATTCTTTCATGAGGTTTTTGTAGCGGGATTTGATTTCGGAAAGGGTTGCTTTGTCGTAAAGGCCCAGGAGCGTTTTGGCCTTTACGAGTTTGTCAAAGGTAAGCATGGGGGAAAGAGGGTTTAGTCTCTTTGTTGACGCATAAACGTCGGAACGTCAAGAAAGTCTTCGCTGTAATCGCCATTGGCGACCATCGCAGGACGGACGATAACGCGGGGTTTGGCTACCGCAGCGGCAATAACTTCTTTGTTTTCAAATTCACAGTTATTGATGCCGGCCGTAGCCTTTTTTTCAAAACCCGTTGCCACCAACGTAATACGGATGAAATCTTCCGGGAGATTCGCATCGGTAGTCGTACCGAAAATAACGTCCGCACCGTCATCGACGCTGTTATGTACGACGTCCATGGCCGCGGATAGTTCCATAAACGGAAAATCCGGGTGCATGTTGAAGTGAACCAGTACGCCAAGAGCGCCGTTGATGGACATATTGTCCAAAAGAGGCGATTCGATCGCATTTTTGATCGCTTCGTATGCAGCGTTTTCCCCGGTGTATTCACCCACACCCATCAGGGCGAGACCGCGGTGACTCATGACGGTTTGAAGGTCGGCGAAGTCAAGGTTGATATCGTTGTCTCCGCTTGAGAGGATGACGCCGGACGTTCCGCTGACCGCACGGGCCAGAACGCTGTCGACGATTTTGAAACTCTCTTTGATCCCCAATTTAGGATCGATGATCGAGAGAAGTTTGTCGTTCGGGATCACAACGATGGAATCGGACTCTTTTTTAAGCTCTTCCATCCCTTCTTCCGCCAGTTTAAGACGTTTTTTCCCTTCGAATGAGAACGGTTTGGTCACGACGGCGATGGTAAGCGCTCCGACCTCTTTGGCGATTTTGGCGATGATCGGAGCTGCTCCGGTTCCGGTTCCTCCGCCAAGACCCGCAGCGACGAAAACGATGTCGGCGCCGTGCAATGCGCGTGCGATCTCTTCATAACTTTCAAGAGCCGATTCTTTGCCGACTTCCGGCTTCATGCCCGCACCCAGACCCTTTGTCAGTTTTACCCCCAACTGAATTTTCGTCATGGCGTTGCCCTGGTCAAGCACCTGAGCATCCGTGTTGGCCATGATCAGCTCAATGCCCGGGATCTGCTGTTTCAGCATATAACCGATCATGTTGCCGCCGCCGCCGCCCACACCGACGGCGATAATACGTGCACCTGTTAGAGTTTTAGATTCTTCGATTGAAAATGGTTCCATGCTTGCTCCTTGACGTAATTAAAATAGTTGGGTTGCCCAATTCCAGAACTTGGCAATCGGGTTGGGTTGATCGTTTTGTACGGGTTTGTTGGACCCGATATTGACCATCTTCGAAACATCCGTTTTTTTCTCTTCCTTAACCGGTTTAGGTTGGGAAGGGGGAATGAACGGTTCGAATTCAGGCGCCTCGTCTTCTTGGAATTGCGGTTCCGGTTCCGCCATCACAGAGGAGAGAGGTTCCTCGCTGGGGTGGCGCATGTGTCGGTTGACGTCGATTTCATAAAGGGTATATCCGCCGGCGACGTATTTGATCAAACCGACGGCACCCGAGTAGGATGGATCGCGCAGGGTATCGAACAATCCGCCGATATCGGTCGGCTTGGCGAGACGGACGGGCATATTGTCCAAAATGGCGACGGCGAGTTCGCGCAGTCCTTCGATTTTGGTAAAGCCGCCCGTTAAAACGACGCCGGCTCCCATATGCTCTTTCAGTCCGCTTTTTTCAAGTGATTGGGCGATGATCATCAGCGTCTCTTCCACACGGGCATAGATGACGTTGTGGACGACTTCAAGCGATACTTCGTGCGTCGTATTTTCGTCTCCGATGACCGGAAGCTCAATCAGATCGTTACTCGGGGCGTAAAGCGAGCCGTAATTGATTTTGACGTTGTCGGCGGTTTGCAGCGGTGTGTGCAGCGCCATCGAGAGGTCATTGGTGATGTGGTTGGAACCGACTCCGAGAAAATCGTTGTAACGGATCGCATGACCGGAATGGATAACGATATTGCTGGTATTTCCACCCATATCGACAACGGCGGCACCCAATTCTTTTTCATCGGTATTTAAAACCGCAATTGCGGAAGCGTATCCGCTCAGTACGACGCCGTCGACGTCGACGCCTGCCGCTTTGACCGCTTTGCGGAGATTGTTGAGATTGCTTTTTTGGGTCGTAATGATATGCGTTTCGACTTCGAGACGCGAGGCATTCATTCCCAGCGGATCTTCGATGAAATCCTGATCGTCGACACGGAAATTGTACGGCAGGGCATGGAGAACTTCGAATTCGTTAGGGATATTCGCGTTGTACAAAGCGGTGTGCATAACGCGTTTGATCTCTTTTAGGGTGATCTCTTTATTGGGTATGTTGACGATTCCGCTGGAATTGAGGCTTTTCGTATAGGCTCCCGAAATAGAGACAACGGCGCTTCTGAGTTCCGTCCCGGCAACCCGTTTGGCATCGCTCAGGGCGTTCTTGATCGACTTGGACGCCAGCTCGATGTTGGTTATGCTCCCCTTGCGGAGTCCCTGGGCTTTGGATATACCGGCTCCAATAATCTGGGCATGATTGTTTTCGTCAATTTCGGCAATAATCGCACAGATTTTGGTAGAGCCGATATCGATCGCTAGAACAGTCCGTTTCAAATCAGATCCCCTTTACATAGATTTCGACAGGATATTTACTTTCAAGCGTTTTGATCAACCCTTGATCGAGCAAATTGCCTTTGAGTTTGGCAGCGATACCGTTTTCCCCGTTTGGCGTATCTTGAAGCAACTTCTGTTCCAAAACGTTATAGATAATAACATTTCCGCTTGAAAGAGTGATATAACCTTGTTTTTGTTTTGACGAAAAAAGTTTGGAAAGAAATTCGTTCCCTTCCGTTTCGCTCAAGCCCGAAATTTTTGCTCCGTCAGCGCGTGTAACGAAGTCGCTGCTGATTCCGGTGAACGATTTATAGCTGTTTTTTGCCAGTTCCTGGAGTTTCTCTTTTTTGGCTTCCAACATGAACATTGCGTTAGCTTCCGTTTTGGCTTCTTCAAACGACTTTTGGCGCGGTGCATTGTACCGGTCGAGTTTGACGATGACGTAACCGTTTTCCACTTTACGCGGTTTTAGGAACGGTTTGTCGCTGCGAAGCCCCATGATCTCTTTGCTCAGTTCCGGATTGAACGGTGAAGACGTTGCGGTCAGGGTTGCTTTTTCTACCGGAGTTTTTGGATCGAGGACCCCTTTTTTATAGTCGATATAAAGACGGAGAGCTTCTTTTTCGGCTGCTTTAAGACCCAGTGTAGTTTGAATCGTGCCGCGTGCCTCTTCAAACGATTGGAGTTTTCCGTCCGTATTTTTGAATTGTTGACGGTTGTTTTCGTAGTACTCTTTTGCTGCGCTTTCTTCGACGGACGATCCTTGAATCCCTTGGCGTACGAAAGAGATTTCATAGGTCGGTTCGGTCATAAACTCTTTTTGATGTTTTTCCCAAAACGCTTTTAAGGCGTTATCGTCGGAAGAAGCATCGACCATAGCAGGGGTAAGCAGTTTGTAGCTGATTTTGTCCGCCACGCCGAGAGCCCGTTGAATGCTCTGGGTTTCAAACGGTTCGGCACCGGAGGAGAGGAGGAAGAGGGTTTTTTGGATCAAAAGCTCTTTGCGCATCGCCTCTTCGTACTCTTTGATGCTCATTCCGTTTTGTTTTAGTGCCGCTTCGTAGGCCCCTTTGTCAAAATTGCCGTCTTTCGCAAATGCAGGTTGGGATTTGATGATTTCGAGCAACTCATTGTCCGTCACGACCAAACCGTAACTTTGGGCAAGATTCAAGACCAGCGCCTGATTGACCAGTTGCTGGAGTGCCTGGCGCTGAAGGCCGAACTGCTCGGCTTTTTTCTGGTCCAACTGTCCCTGGAACATCTGATTGTACTGATTGAACAGGTTCGAATAGGCACGCTGCAACTCCGAGGCGCTGATCGATACGTCGCCGACTTTGGCGACCGATCCGGCTTTGTCGCCATAGCTGTATTGACCCCATCCGACGACTCCGGCGCCGATAAAAGCGATGGTGGAGATCCAGATGGTGATGACCAGGTATTTTCGGTGGCGTTGCATCCAAGTAATCATGTTTAAACGATCCTGTTGTAAAATTGAGATATTTTATTGAGTTTACCATTAAATCTGGATGAAAAGAGGGATGCGCTAACGGATTGTTAGCCCCTGTGCGGCGAAAGGAGAAGCAAAATGAATAACAGTGAAATGTCACGACGGGATATGGAGGTGGTTTGGCATCCGTGTACCCAGATGAAAGACCACGAAACCTTTCCGGTTATCCCTATTAATCGGGGAACCGGGGTGTATCTTGAAGATTTCGAGGGAAACCGTTATATCGATGCGATCAGCAGCTGGTGGGTCAACCTTTTCGGACACTGCAATGGCTATATCAACGGTAAAATCAAAGAGCAGCTTGAACGTCTTGAACACGTTATCCTCGCCGGATTTACCCACGAAAGCGTCGTCCGTCTCTCCGAACGGCTTGTTTCTCTGGCACCGGAGGGGCTAACGCGATGTTTTTATGCCGACAACGGTTCGAGTGCCATCGAAGTGGCCCTTAAAATGAGCTATCACTCCCATCGAAACCGGGGTGAAGAACGCCCCTTGTTCGTCTCCCTTTCAGGAAGCTATCACGGTGAAACGCTTGGTGCTTTGGCCGTAGGGGACGTGGCACTGTACAAGGAAACCTATGAGCCGCTGCTGATCCGTTCCGTACAAACTCCCGTTCCGGCGGATCAGAGTGAAAATGCCGCGCTCGAAGCGGCAGCGGCGTTTGAACATTTGCTGCAGACACGGGGAGGTGAAATATCGGCACTGATCGTCGAACCGCTGATACAGGGGGCCGGAGGGATGCATATGTATCATCCCCTTTTTCTAAGCGAAGCAAAACGGTTGTGCGAACGATATAACGTCCATTTTATTGCCGATGAGATTTTGGTCGGATTTGGCCGGACCGGTACCATGTTCGCGTGCGAACAAGCATTTATTACCCCCGATTTCATGACCTTGTCCAAGGGGCTTACCGGCGGGTATCTCCCCTTGTCGGTCGTCTTGACTACCGATGTCGTCTACAATGCATTTTATTGTGAATACGATCCGGTCCGGTCGTTTTTGCATTCGCACAGTTATACCGGAAATGCCCTTGCCTGTGCGGCGGCCAACGCGACGCTTGATCTTTTTGAGAGTGAAAACGTGATCGAAACGAACCGGGAAAAAGCCCGTTGGATTGCGGAGGAACTTGAGCGGTTTACACAATATCCTTCCGTCCGGGAGGTTCGTCAATGCGGTATGATCGCCGCAATCGAGCTGCAAGGGTATGATCCCTCGGAACGGATCGGGGTAAAAATTCACCGTCACTGCTTGAGCAGAGGGGTTTTGATCCGGCCTTTAGGAGGTATCGTGTACGTCATGACCCCTTATGTCATAACGCGAGAAGAGCTTGCGCACGTTTTTTCCGCCATCGAAGAGGCGATTGGAACGGTACTGCCGAATTAATCCATGTCAAGCCGCGCGTTGGAGCGGTCGAGCATCAAAATGCGGCAGCTTCGTTCGAGGACCGATAACTGCCGGACCATCGTATGAATATCGCGGGCGTAGGCGTACACGCCGTATCCGCGAATCACCATGATAGCGGTTTGATGCTGCTGAAAATACTGGGGAATTTCGGTCACGGCACGTTCGTACCAGTCGTCGAATTTTTTCGGATCGTAAATCGTTATTTTTCCGAATTCCTTATGTCCGAAATAGTCTTTGGGGATGATAATGCTGTGGTTGAGGGAAAAAGCGGTCGTAAAGGGGGGCATCGTAAAGGTAATGTACTTGGCGTCCGAAATCTGCCGGTAAATACCGTGATGGATGGATGCGTCGATGCTGGCGTCTTTCCAGCGATAATCGCGGTTATAAAAAAGGTCGATCAGGTTCTCTTCGCTCAGAGAGTCAAATATGGCATTTTTGGTATTGATCGTAAAAAGATTGGTATCGAGTTTGGCCGATAATGAGCCGTGATAGATTCCGAAAAAATCTTTTCGGAACATCGATAAGGCGAACGACTTGAGCTGCCGTTTGATGTATTGTTTGTCCATACCGCGGATTTTATCATATAATGGCGTCATTCACGAGGGGGAGGCTTCATGTTCACACTGCGTCAATTGGAGATTTTTGTCACTCTGGCGGAATCGAACCGCGTAATGGACGTGGCAGAGAGGCTCGGCATGAGTGCTTCGGCCGTATCGATGGCAATCCGTGAATTGGAGAAAGAAGTCGGCGACGAATTGTTCGAGCGTATCGGAAAACGGCTGATCCTGAACGAACGGGGACGGCTGTTTTATGAGAGCGCCAAAGGGATCGTCGACGATTCGGTGCGGTTGTACGAAACGTTCAGGGCCGACCTTGAGGGGGGACATCTGCATCTTGCGGCAAGCGTGACGATCAGCAATTATCTTTTGCCGCGGTGGATCGGCGATTACCGTTCGGAACATGACGGGGTGAGGGTAAGCGTCAAAACGGCCAACAGTACCGACGTCATCGATATGGTGCGCAACGGAAAATGCGATTTGGGGTTTGTCGAGGGGAAATTTGACGAACCTGACATGATGTCGCTGCCGCTGATGAACGATGAACTGATCGTCGTCGGAAGCGATCCGTCACTTGGCGAGAGGAGCTATTACATCGACGAATTGACCGATCGGCGATGGGTACTGCGCGAACGGGGATCGGGGACGCGAGAAATATTTCTTTCCCAGATCGCCCCGATCGATAAAGAGCTCAATATAGATATGGAATTCGAACACAACGAAGCGATCAAAGGGTATCTGCGTCACGACGTCAGTGCGCTGAGCTGTCTTCCGAAACTGATCGTCTCGGAAGAGCTTCGTAACAAAACGTTATTTGAAGTGCCGATTCAGGGGCACCGGTTTGAGAGAGAATTTAAACTGATCTGGCGAAAAGAGAAAACGATCACGCGCGTGATCGCCGATTTTAAACGTTATGTCGGCGACCTTAGGCTATAATTTAAGATTAAAGTTTGATTCATAAAGTAAAAGGAAAAGTGTGCTGGAAACTCCGCATATTCCGGTTTTGTACCGGGAAGTCGTTGATGCGTTTGACTCTTGCGAAAAAGGGATTGTCGTCGATTGTACGATGGGTTACGGCGGCCATTCGTCGTTGTTGCTTGATAACCGTCCTACCCTGAGCGTTATAGGAATCGATCAGGACCCGACCGCCATCGATTTTTCCTCCAAACGGCTTGAACCCTACGGAGAACGGATGCGGATACGGCGCGGACGTTTTTCCGACGTTATCGGAGATCTTCTTGCGGAAGAGGGGGAGAACGTATGCGGTGTTCTGGCCGATATCGGGGTCTCTTCGTTGCAACTCGACCGTCGCGAAAGGGGATTTTCCTACGAAAGCGACAACCTCGACATGCGGATGAACCCCGAATCGTCATTGAGCGCGTTCGAAGTGGTCAACGACTATTCCCAAGGTGCCCTTGAGACGATTTTGCGCGAATACGGCGAAATTCCCAATGCCCGCAAAGTGGCCGAAATGATTGTTAAAAAACGCCCTTTTGCCTCGGCGAAAGAACTTTCGGATGCCGTGTTTCCGTTGATGCCCAAAGGGAAAAAAATTCACCCTTCCACCTTGGTGATGCAAGCCATTCGTATCGAAGTCAACGACGAACTGGGTGAGTTGACCCGCTTGCTCGATGCGATTGAACAATCCGGGATTAAACGGCTCAAAGTCGCCATTATTACCTTCCACTCTCTGGAAGACCGGATCGTCAAAAACCGTTTTTCATCCTGGGCAAAAAACTGCATTTGCCCGCAGGATGCGATGCGGTGTACGTGCGGCAATAACCATGCAATCGGAAAAGTCATTACGAAAAAGCCTCTGAGCGCGGCGGAAGACGAGTTGAAAAGCAATCCACGCAGCCGTAGTGCCAAGCTTCGGGTATTTGAAATCGGCAGGTCATAACGATAATGAGCGACAAACACGATATTCTTGACGCCACACACGACATTATTGCCCCGAATGAGGGGATGGGGCTGCGCTTTTTGCGGAACGTGTTCGTATGGGTTTTTCTGGTGCTGATCGTCGTTTTTCCGAAGATTTTTATCAATACGCAGATCTATTTTAAAAGCCGTGAAATTTCGACTTTGACGCACGAACACGATGCTTTGCTGGAAGAAAACCGGCTCATCCGCGGCAAAGTTGAAGAAATGAAATACAAAAATCAGATCGTCGATACGCTATTCTAGGGAGAAACAGGTACATGCTGCGCCGTTTTGTTGAGTTTTCGCTGGACAAACCGCTCTTGAATCATCTCTTTTTGTTTTTTATCTTCTTAAGTTCCGTTTTCGCTTATATCAATATCTCCAAAGAGATCTTTCCGCCGATGCAGATGGATAAGATCACGATTAACGGCGCCTATGCCGGGACGAGTGCCAATGTTTTGGATCAAATGGTGGTTCAGACCCTTGAAGACGATCTGAAAAATGTCAGTGAACTCGAGAAGGTAACCTCTACGATCAAGAACGGTGCATTCGTTATCGTCGGAGACATCAAACCCGGTTCGAACAACAACAAAGTCCTTAACGATGTCAAAGACATCATCGCCAAAACGAAACGGGATCTCCCCTCCGACATGAACGAACCGACGGCGAAAATTCAAGAGGAGGTGATCCCTCTGGTTTTGATCGCGATTGCCGGAAATGTTGAAACGGACGAGCTTCTTCACCATGCCGATGCATTAAAAAGCGATCTTTCCGAGCTTAAAGACCTCAGTGACATTACGATCCGGGGCGACGCCGATGATGAATTGGTGATCCGGCTTGACGATCGAAAGATTGACGCCTACGGTTTGGATCGGAGCCGCATCGTTTCGGCACTGGGGAATCTGAGTTCCATATACCCGATCGGGACGATCAAAGAGAACCGTAACCATCTCTACATCAGTACCTATAACGGAGAGAAGGAAAAAGAGACGATCGAGGATACCCTTCTGGAGATCGGGGATAAACAGATACGGCTCGGAGACATTGCGTCGGTTTCGTTTGAACTGAGTGATGGTAGTGAACTTTCCCGTTACAACGGAATGCGTAACGTATCGCTCAACATCACCAAATCCAAAAACGGCAATGCGATCGAACTGGTCAAGCAGATTCGCGGCAAGCTCGAACGCTATGGGAAAAAATATCCGAAACTGACGTTCGATATTTATACCGATACGTCGGTATGGATCAAGAACCGTCTCAATACGGTATTTTCAAACATCGTATTTGGATTGGTACTCGTCTTTTTTGCCATGCTCATTTTCGTAAACCGGGGAATCGCCCTGGTCGTAGCGATGGGGATTCCGGTAAGTTTTATGATCGGGCTGATCGCTACCAAGCTGATCGGATACAGTTTGAACATGCTTTCGCTTTTGGGTGCCCTGATTGCCGTAGGGATGCTGGTGGATGAGGCGATCGTCGTTGCCGAAAACATTTACCGCCACATGGAAGAGGGGTTGAGCCGACGTGAAGCGACGATCAAAGGGGCCATCGAGATGTTTCCGGCCGTGACGGCGGCGACGATGACGACCATTTTTGCGTTTCTCCCTCTTTTGATCATGACCGGAGAGATGGGGACGTTTATTAAAATCCTCCCGATCATGATTTCAATCCTTTTGTTCAGTTCCCTCTTCGAAGCGTTTTATTTTTTGCCGCTTCACGCGCACGATTTTCTCCGGCTCCGTCGTGAAACCCATCTTAGCCACTCGATTTGGGAAAACCTTTATACCCTTTTTGCCTGGGTGCTGGAGTTTGTGCTGCGAAATCCGAAACGCAATCTCGCCGTTATGGTCGGGATCATTCTGGTAGCCGAAGTGGGGATGATCAAACATACGAAGTTTCAACTTTTTCCAAAATTCGACGTAACGCAGGTCTATATTACGGGAAAAGTGGACGTCAACAACGATCTCGAAGCAACCGAACGGTTGATCGAGGGGATGGAAAAAGAGCTGATTGCCAAACTCCCCAAAGAGGAAGTCTCTTCGGTGACGTCGGTTATCGGGATGAGGCTGGATTCCAAAAACAAAGCCGAACTCGGCGAAAACCTTTTCCATATTTTCATCGATCTGCACGAACCCGCTCCGTCGAATTTTTTTGATCGCTACATCAACCCCTATCTGAGTCTTGAATATGACCCGTCCGGAATGACCCGATCGCGGGATGCCTATGCGCTGGCCGATCAGATTTCAGGCATGCTCAAACCGTATCAGCAAAGCAAGAGAGAAGGGAAACCGATGTTTGAAGAGCTGATGACGTCGGTTCCGGGCACCGGAGTGATTGCCCACGACGTCGAGATAGCTCTGGAAGGGAAAAGCGATCCGGAGCTGGCTGCCGGAGTTGAAAAGCTCCAATCCGTTCTGGAATCGATCCGGGGTATTCACAGCGTTGGGAACAATGCCGATATCGGGGAAAAAGAGCTGAAACTTCGGATCAACCGTTACGGACAGGAACTTGGACTGGACGAAATGATGATCAATGCCCAGCTTCGGGCCTATTATCTGAAAGCCGAGTACGCCAAAATGTTCAATACCGAGGGGCTGATACGTATCCGGATTGAGGGAAGTGACAAAGACCGTCTCTCCTCACTGGAACATTTGCGTATCCGTCTGCAAGACGGGAGAGAAGTTGCGTTGAACGAGGTGTGCGATTTCCTGTACACCCGAAGTTTCGTAACCCTTAATAAGGAAAACGGCAAACGGAACCGGAGCGTTTTTGCCTCGATCGATAAAGAACAGACCACTTCATCGGACGTTATGGCGCTTCTTTCGCCGACGCTCGACACCCTGCGAAAAGAGGGGTATACGATCCGTATCAAAGGGGAAGAGGAGGAGAATGCCAAAACCAAACGGGAGATGGGACAGGCGGCGGTTATGGCGATCATCTTGATTTTCATCACCCTCGTCTGGCTGTTCGACTCGTTCGTTAAATCACTAATCGTCTTAAGCGTCATTCCTCTTTCTTTGCTTGGCGTATACATCGGGCAATCGATGATGGGGCTGAATATGACGATGCCCGGGCTCATCGGGACGGTCGGATTGGTGGGCGTCGTCGTCAATGACGGGCTGTTAATGGTTCAGTTCATACAAAACGCTCGGGATAAAGACGACGTGATTGCGCTGGCCAAGACACGTTTGCGTCCGATTCTGATGACGTCGATAACGACGGTTCTGGGATTATCCTCCTTGATTTTCTTCGCTTCGGGACAGGCACAGATCTTGCAGCCGATGGCGATTTCACTTGGATTCGGATTGGGATGGGCAACGATTCTTAATCTGGTGTACGTTCCGCTGCTTTACAGCGTCGTGTATCGGGTACGGTAGCATTTGGGTTGTCAAGAATCGTTTTGACGTTTTGGGATGCATAAGAATTCGAGTGATATAATCGCGGACTTAAAGTGAGTTTGCACAGACACGATGTATAATCCGTCCGAAAAATGGAGATTCTGTGAACAGAATATTTTCAGGAAAAAGGGGTAGGGTCTTTTTCCTGTTGTCTATGATGATGGCTTTTTCCCTTCATGCCGCGGCATGGAGAGAGACCAAAAGTTATGTTCTGAAAAAAGACGAAGTGGTCAAAGTGCTGGTGAAAAGTCCGGGGAGCGAGCGGCTGCTTAGTTTCCGATGGACTTTATACACCGATAAAGCGCTGGTCGTTCATGAAAATTTCGATCGGATCGTCGGGCAGCATATGCTCTATGCGTCTCATACCAACCAGAGTTTTCGCAAACAGTTGTTGCCTGCCAAAGCGGGAAACCGGGATATCCCCTACATAATCGTGACGTTTAAAAAATTCGATGAAGGGGCCAAAACGGCTCAGATGGATCTGTTTTTGATCGATAAAGAGAACCGCATCGTATTAGAGTATTTAACCCATAAGTGATTGATGGAATGTTGGAAAAAGTTGAGAGTATTATCGCACGGCTGGTCCGTGAAGTCGATTATCCCGAAGCTGCCGAATTGTTTGGAAAGCTTTCGGGAGGTAAAAGGCTGCGTGCCCGTCTGATCCTGGCCATTGCCCCGGAGAGTCCTGAAGCGCCCCTGCTCGGTGCAATCGTCGAACTGATCCATGCGGCGAGCCTTTTGCATGATGACGTTATTGACGAAGCGATGGTACGCCGGGGCGTAGCGTCGGTCAACGCCACGCACGGGAGCAAAGTAGCCATCATGCTCGGCGATATTTTGTACTCCAAAGCATTTAGTGAGCTGACGTCGTTCGATAGCGCTATTGCCCGAGCGGTCTCCGAATCGGTTACCCGTCTCTCCGTCGGTGAGATGATGGACGTTGCCATGGCCGAAACCTTTAACACCGATCGTGAACGCTATTTGAAAATGCTCTATCTCAAAACGGCGACGCTGATTGAAGCGGCTGCATTCAGTGCCGCGGCCCTTGCCGGATACGATGCACCGTCATATGGAATTTATGGAAAAAACCTCGGACTGGCATTTCAGATTGTCGACGATATTCTTGACATTACCCAAGACGAACAGACGTTAGGGAAACCGTCGTTGAACGACTTCGTCGAAGGAAAAACCACGCTTCCCTATATTGATCTTTATGACGCCTTGGACGAAAACGCGAAAGAACGGCTTGTTGCCTGTCACGGGCGGGTTTTGGAAGAGGAAGAAAAAGTTTGGATTCGGGGCGAGATGGATGCGCACAGCATCATTGAACGTTCCTACGCTCATGCCAGATCCCTTTGCGACGAAGCGATCGGGGCAATCGGAGACAATCTTCCTTTACGGATGATTATTGAATCGGTTATTCAAAGAAGCCATTGATGCATTACCTCATTATCAGCTTTTCCCATAAGAACTCGACGCTCGCCATTCGGGAGAAGCTTGCCTTTGTCGATGAAGCCAAACAACTCGAGGGGATGCGCCGACTCAATGGGGATGCCCACATTAGTGAATCGATGATCCTTTCGACGTGCAACCGGGTCGAAATTTTTTGCAGTTGCAACGATACCGACGCTGCCTTAAACGCGGTTTTTTCTCTGTTGGGAGAGAAATCGGGTTTGAATTGGCATGAATTGCACGAACGGGCCGATATCTTCGACGACGAAGGGTGCATTCACCACCTCTTCAGCGTTGCAAGTTCTCTTGACTCGATGGTAGTCGGAGAGACGCAGATTGCAGGGCAGCTCAAAGACGCTTTTAAACTCTCTCAGGAAAACGGTTATTCTTCTCACAAAATCTCCCGGGCAATCGGGTTCGCATTCAAATGTGCCGCTGAGGTGCGAAATGCGACCAATATCTCTTCAAAACCGGTTTCGGTCGCCAGTGTCGCCGTTTCAAAAGCCAAAGAGAAAGCCGGAGATCTTGCCGGAAAAAAAGCGCTCGTCATCGGCTCGGGAGAGATGTCCGTCATCACCTCCAAACATCTGAGTGCGCAGGGTGCGGACGTTACGATCATGAACCGTACGTATGAAAAAGCGGAAGCCATCGCTTTGGAATGCGGCATTCGGGCCCGTTCTTATGAAGAACTGCACCGGGCCATCAATGAAAACGAGCTTCTATTTACCGCGACGGGGTCACTTCATCCGATTATCACCGACGAGACGATTGAATCGTGCTCTTATACACGGTTTTGGTTCGATATGGCGGTTCCAAGAGACATCGAATGCGACGCTTCATTATGGGGAATTGAACTTTACTACGTCGACGATCTAAAAGAGATCGTCAGCGAGAATATTGCGCTGCGTGAAGACGAGGCGCGCATGTCGTTCGTCATTATACGCCGTCACGTAACGATGTTTTTTGAATGGCTGAAAACCCTCTCCATCGAGCCGCTTTTGAAAAACATCTACCTGCGTGCCCAGAATGCGGCAGCCGTAGAGTCCGAACGGGTCATTGCCAACGGATATCTCCCCAAAGAATACGAACATGCCGTCCATAAAGCAACCTTGCAGGCATTGAAACGTTTTTTGCATCCGATCGCCCAGCACATGCGTGACGGTTCGAATGCGATGCGGGTCGATTCGTTGATTGAATCGATGGGTTTTTTAATGGATCAGGAGGAGGGGGATGACCTCTCTCAAAACAGTTGTAAATATACACCCAAAGGAAAATGATGCGTTTTAGCAAAGCTTACATCCCGACGACCAAAGAGTCTCCGAAAGATGCCGTTCTCCCCAGTCACATTTATTTGTCCCGTGCCGGTTTTATTGCTCAGGTTTCGAGCGGATTGTACAACTTTCTTCCGTTGGGTAAACGTGTATTGCGCAAAATCGAGACAATCATCAATGAAGAGATGGCCGCTTGCGATGCCCAGGAAGTCGATCTGAGTTTCGTCACCCCTGCCGAACTATGGCAGGAGAGCGGCCGTATCGAAAAATTCGGTAAAGAGCTGCTTCGCTTCCGCGATCGGAAAGAGAACCTGTTTGTCCTGGGACCGACGCATGAAGAGATGATGGTCAACATCGTTCGAAACCGCGTTACGAGTTACAAACAGCTTCCGCTGAACCTCTATCAGATCAAAACCAAGTTCCGTGACGAAGCGCGTCCGCGTTTCGGTTTGATGCGTGCCCGTGAATTCGTGATGAAAGACGGATACAGTTTCCATTCATCGACCGAAGACCTTGACCGTGAATTCGATGCCATGGAAGCGGCTTATAAACGGATTTTGGAGCGTCTGGGACTGACGTTTCGGATCGTTGAAGCCGACAGCGGTGCCATCGGAGGAACCGGTTCAAAAGAGTTGATGGTGTTGGCGCAAAGCGGGGAAGATACTCTGGCCGTGTGTGACACGTGTGAGTACGGTGCTAACGTCGAAGCGGCGCGTCGTGCTGTGCGTAACGTCATTCCGGATGCGCCGCAAGCCGATTTTGCCCGCTTCAAAACGCCTGACGTGAAATCGATTGACGATCTGAGTGCGTTCTTTCACGTCGATGCCTATTACACGCTCAAAGCGGTCGTCAAACGTGCAATTTATACGGAGGGGACCGAACTGGTCTGTTTCTTCATCCGCGGATGCGACGAACTTCAGGAAGTAAAAGCCAAAAACAGTGTCGGAGCGATCGATTTGGTTGATGCGACCGAAGAAGAACTGCAATCGATCGGACTTGTTCCCGGGTTCATCGGGCCGCTTGATCAGGATAAAATCCGTATCGTTATGGACAACGACACCCAAAATGCGGTATCGATGATCTGCGGTGCCAACGAAGCCGATTACCATTTTGTCGGTGTTGATCTAAGCGTGATGGCGGAAGCCCATCATGCCGATCTGGTCGCCGTTCAAGAAGGGGACGGCTGTCCTCACTGCGACGGAAAACTGATGTATACGAAAGGGATCGAAGTCGGGCATATTTTCAAACTCGGTACCGTCTATTCCGCTCCGCTCAAAGCCGAATACCTGGATGAAAACGGCAGAAGCCAGCCGTTTATCATGGGGACGTACGGAATGGGAGTCAGCCGTCTGGTAGCCGCGGTCATTGAACAACATCATGACGAACGCGGTTGTATCTGGACCCACGCAACGGCACCGTATCTGGTTAATGTAATGGTTTCCAATATCAAAGAAGAATCGCACATGACGTATGCGGAAAATCTCTACGGTGAATTGAAAGCCGCCGGAATTGAAGCTATGCTCGATGACCGTAAAGAGCGTTTCGGATTTAAAATGTCCGATGCGGAACTGATCGGATTCCCGTTTACGATCATTGTGGGCAAAGAGTTAGAAAACGGTTCGGTACAAATCATGATTCGCCAAAGTCGCGAGACATTGACGGTCGCTGCCGGTGAAGTGATCGAAAAACTGCGGGAACTGATCGGATGATCTATTTTCTGATCTACCTTTTTGCCGAGGTAATGATCAGCGTAGAGATCGCTTCGTACATCGGCGGATGGGCCACTTTTTTCGAAATCCTTTTCAGTGCCGTTATCGGTATGATGATTTTGATGAATTTTCGCCATGCACTTTCCGAACACGTTTATGCGTTGCGGATGCGTCATATCACGATGGAAGAGTTTGCCAACCGGAATCTGATGGGGCTTTTTGGCGCTATAATGTTGATTCTGCCGGGTTTTTTAGGCGATTTTTTGGGAATACTGATGCAATTTTCTCTTTTTAGTTCGCTGATGATTAACCGTTTTGGGCGAAAATATCACGAAACTCCATCTCAACCAAAGGATGACCATGTCATTGATGCCGAAATTGTCAGCGACACTCCTGCTCTCCGTTAGCCTATTCGGGGCAAGCGACAGCGATGTGATCGCATTTTTAAAACGGGGAATCGGAAGCAATCCCAATATCTCCAATCTCCAGATAGATATCAACGGTAAAAAAACACTTTCAAACGTGACAGGCTGGCAAGCTTTCTTCGTAACCATCGACGGGGACGTCAAACAAGGGGGCGCGACCCGTCATATTTCCCAGAACAGCACCTATTTCGTCAACGGCGATATCGTCGCTCCCGAACTCATCAACGTCAAAACGGGGGAACGGTACAACGAAACGGTTTCACCGGATTTCAGCGATTCGTTTTATACCAAAGCCAACCGGGTCAGCGGCGAGTCCAATGCCCCGTATAAAATAGCGATTTTTTCAGATCCGCTATGTCCGTTCTGCCGCCGTTACGTACCGGAGGCTTTGGCGTATATGGCCAAATACCCCAAAACGTTTGCGGTCTATTATTACCATTTTCCGCTTGCGGGTCTCCATCCTGCGGCGGTTGCATTGACGAAAGCGGCAATTGCGGCAGAACAAAACGGAGTTGACGACGCGGCTCAGAAAATGTATTCCGTCGAAATCAATGCCAATGAATCGGATGAACAAAAAATCGTCGATGCGTACAATAAGGTCGCCGGAACGAAATTGAGCGTAGCCGATCTTCGCCGTTCTTCGGTACTCAAACAATTCGATTTTGATCAAAAAGTCGTTCAGTCGATGATGGTCAACGGTACGCCGAGCGTCTTTTTCAACGGACAAAAAGACCCGGGTAAAAACAAATACAAAGAAGTGAAGGTTAAATAGTCTATGAAAAAACTCACCATCGCAACGCGTGGAAGCAAACTCGCCTTATGGCAATCCAACCATATCAAATCGGTTATCGAATCGTCGTTTGCCGATGTCGAAGTGGAATTGAAAATTGTCATCACCTCAGGGGATAAAATACTTGATGCTCCGTTGGCCAAAATCGGCGGAAAAGGGTTGTTCCTAAAAGAGATTGAAGAAGCGATGATGCGGGGTGAGGCACAAATGGCGGTTCATTCGCTCAAAGATGTTCCGACGGTAATGCCCGAAGGGCTTGTCCTCTCAGCCATTACAACCCGTCAGGATGTCCGCGACGCGATGTTAAGCGAAAAATACGCTGATATCGCTTCACTCCCGCACGGAGCCGTGGTCGGTACATCGTCGCTTCGTCGTCGCATGCAGATACTCAAACAGCGTCCGGACTTAATCATCAAAGACCTGCGTGGTAACGTCGATACCCGTATTCGCAAGCTCAAAGAGGGGGAATTCGATGCGATCATCCTGGCGGCTGCCGGGATCAACCGTCTGGGGCTAAACGATGCGGTCCACTATTTCTATCCTATTTCACTGGATGAAATGTTGCCGGCAATGGGGCAGGGTGCACTCGGAATTGAAACGACGCAAGACGAATGGGTACTGGAAATTGCCCGTAGTTTGGAAGATGCAAACAGCCGCATTGAGACGACGATCGAACGGGGTTTTGTCGACACGCTCCAGGGCGGATGCCAGGTACCGATCGGCGTGAGTGCGCGCGTACAGGAGAACGGAGCGGTTATCGTCCGTTCGATCCTCGGACTTCCGAACGGAGTCGAGGAGATGGGTGAAACGGTAACGGTTTCAAAAGAGATGACCGAAGGGATCGGAGAAGCGATGGCGCATCGCCTGATCGAGCAAGGGGCTCTTGATTTGCTTCGTCGTGCCGAAGCGATGGCGAACGAGGCGTAATCGATGACATTGCAAAAAACGATCGATTTGCTCAATTCCAAAAATGAATTGAGAATTATCAGCGAACCGTTGGATATTCATCTTGAGATTCCCCATCTGGCCTACGCGGAAGTCAAGAAAAAAGACGGCGGGAAAGCGCTTCTATTTACCCATCCAATAGACCGTAAAAAAGGGAAAAAATTCGATGTACCGGTTGTCATGAACCTTTTTGGCTCGTACGCACGTACCGAACTGTTGTTTGGCCGGGAAGTGGAAGGGGTAGCACAGGAGATTGAAAAACTGCTTCATATGAAACCGCCTCAAAGTTTCAAAGAGAAAATCGGCATGTTGGGCGAACTCTTCTCCATGAAAGAGATTTTTCCGAAAAAACTCAAAAATAAAGGGAGCTGTCAGGAAATCGTTTACCAGGGAGATGAGGCGAACTTGTACAATCTTCCGGTTTTGACGACGTGGGAGGAGGATGGCGGTCCTTTTATTACGATGGGGCAGGTGTATACACAGAGTCTGGACGGAAACATTGTCAATCTCGGAATGTACCGTTTACAGGTTTACGACGAAAAACATTTGGGTATGCACTGGCAGATTCATAAAGATTCATCCCATTTTTTTGATCAGTATCAACGTGCCGGGAAAAAAATGCCCGTATCGATCGCTATCGGGGGCGACCCGCTCTATACATGGTGTGCAACGGCACCGCTTCCGTACGGCGTCAACGAATTACTGTTGTATGGCTTGGTCAAAAAAGAGAGCGTTCGTCTGGTTCAGTCGATAACGACACCGCTCTACATTCCCGAAGATGTAGATTACGTGATCGAGGGGTGGGTAGATCCTGAGAAGATGGTCTTGGAAGGGCCGTTTGGCGACCACACCGGTTATTATACCCTTCAAGAACATTACCCGGTTTTGGAAGTCAGTGCCATCACGCATCGTAAAAATCCCTACTATTTGGCGACGGTTGTGGGTAAACCGCCGTTGGAAGACAAGTACATGGGGTGGGCGACAGAGAGAATTTTCCTTCCGTTACTGAAAACCAATGCCGCTGATCTGATCGATTACCATATGCCGGAAAACGGAGTGTTTCATAATTTGATTATGGCCAAAATGAAACCGTTGTATAAAGGGCATGCCAAACAGTTTATGCACATTTTCTGGGGATCGGGGCAAATGAGTTTTGTCAAACATGCCCTTTTCTTCGGTGAAGATGCTCCGAAACTGACCAATTACGAAGCATTGGTTACTTACGCGCTTAACCGTTTTGTACCCAAATGTCTGTTTATTTCCGAAGGGATCACCGATGCGCTGGATCATTCGAGTCCGGAAGCTCTGGTTGGAGGTAAACTGGGTGTTGATTTGACCGCATCAAACACACCTGTTTCCCCGGAAGATATATCCGCCAGCGATTTGCTGGTACGGTTGCAAATGCGTGTGCCTCAAATCCGGGGCGTAACGCAATATATGCGTCATACGCACAATCCGATCACCGTTATTAGCGTTGAGAAAACGTCCCGTGTTGCCGATTGGGTTGAAAATCTCAAAGAGTTTGCGCCCTATCTGCGTATCGTTACAATCGTGGATGAAGCGAAAAACGATATTCATAACCCGTACATGCTGATTTGGCGAATTACGAACAATATGGATGCCCAGCGCGACGTATTTATCGAGGAAACGTACGTTGTCATCGATGGAACAACGAAAACGTCAATCGACGGATTCAGCCGTGAATGGCCGGGGGATGTTGAATGTACACCGTCGGTTGTACAGAAACTCAAAGCGCTTTCACTTTGGGATTTGGACGCCAAGCTTGAGCAAAAATATCAATTATAAGGGCAGCTTTGGGACTTCGTCCCCTGTATCATTAAGCGCTTTATTAGAAATCGTAATGTACCATGGGAATAGATTTTATATAATTAGGGAAGCAGCCACTATGCGCAAATATTATGTTTTGGCGGCAATTATGATGATCGGTTCTTCAGCGGTCTTTGCCGCTCCGTATAAAGGACAGAAAATCTACATCGAATCTTGCAAAGGGTGTCATGGCGGAGGTCAGGAAATGGCCGCGTCGAAGAAACAGCGCGAATGGAGTAAAATAATGGACAATAAGGGTGAGAAGCTTGCCGAGATTCACCTTAACTCCAAAAAGGCTGAAGGTTCATGGACGTTTTTTAACGACCGTTCATACGCCAAATCTTCCAAACATCTTGAAGACTTTTTGGTCGAATACGCAAAAGACAGCGGAAACGTTCCCGCCTGTAATTAAATCCCTTTCTCTTCTGACTCCGTCTAATCATGAAAGGCGGAGTGATCTTCTCGTAACATAAAACTAATCCAAAGTTCGATAAAATACTTATACAGATACCAAGGGAATAGATCCCTTTGAGACGGAGATAGTATGGATAAAATGTGGTCAGGACGTTTTTCTCAGGATGCGTCGACGCTGCTGGAACACTTTAACGCATCGATCATGTTTGATCAAAAGCTGTATCGCGAAGATATTGAAGGCTCTATTGCCCATGCCAAGATGTTGACTCATCAAGGGATATTGACCCAGGATGAGCTTTCGCAAATCGAAAGTGGTATGGCGCAGGTTCTGAGTGAAATCGAATCGGGCGCATTCGAATGGAAGATCGGGGATGAAGATTTGCACATGGCAATCGAAAAACGCCTAACGCAAATCATCGGTGAAGCCGGAAAAAAATTGCACACGGCCCGCAGCCGTAACGATCAGGTTGCCTTGGATTTTCGTCGTTACGTATTACGCAAAAATCGTGAAATAACGGCAGCTATTCGTGAACTTATGAAAGTGGTTGTCGATATTGCACGGGAACACACCTCTACGTTGCTGCCGGGAATGACCCATCTTCAACATGCCCAGCCGATTAATTTCGGTTTCCATCTGATGGCCTATGCATCGATGTTTAAACGGGACTGTGAACGGTTTGAAAGTTCTGCAGCCCGTAATAATATTTCCCCGATCGGCTGTGCGGCTCTGGCCGGTACTCCACATAATATCAACCGTGAGATGACTGCAAAAGAACTTGGATTCGACAGTGTCAGCATCAACTGTCTCGACACCGTTAGCGACCGCGATTTCGCGCTGGAAATTTTGTTCAATATCTCGACTTTGATGATGCATATTTCCCGTCTTGCCGAAGAGATCATTTTGTGGTCAAGTTACGAATTCCGTTTCGTTGAACTTTCCGATCAGTATTCGACGGGAAGTTCGATCATGCCACAGAAGAAGAATCCTGATGTTCCTGAACTCCTGCGCGGAAAAACCGGCCGTGTTTTCGGTAATCTGATGGGATTGTTGACCGTCATGAAGGGGCTTCCTTTGGCGTATAACAAAGATACTCAAGAAGACAAAGAGGGGGTGTTTGACAGCGTTGAGACGGCCGAAATTTCGTTGGAAATTTTACGGGAAGCGTTGAAAACGATGACAATCAAACCCGATAATATGGCACGGGCCTGTAAACTCGGGCATCTTTCCGCTACCGATCTGGCCGATTACCTCGTCGAACATTGCGGCGTTCCGTTTCGCGAAGCGCATCATATCACCGGTCGTGCCGTAGCACGTGCCGAGCAACTGGGTATCGATCTGAGTGAAATTTCGTACGAAGAGTTGCACGCGATTGACGAACGGATCAAACACGATGTCTGTTCTTTCCTCTCCATTACCCATTCGATGAATGCCCGGACATCGCAAGGGGGAACCGCCGAGGTGCGGACACTGGAACAGATTTTGTATTTTGATCATTTTTTATCGGACATTACGCATTAAGATCGGCGCATATCCTTAAGGAGTCGGGAGATTTGTATCCCTGAAACCCATAATGATAACAATGCCGTTTGCAAGAGAATTTATTTTTAACAAAGGGAGAGAACAATGAAAATCACCGTTTCCCATCAAGATGCGATGCGTTTTGAAGCCAAAACCGAAAAGGGTAGTTTCATTATCGATTGCCCGCAGATTTCACCGATTGAATATTTTTTGAGCGGTTTGATCGGATGTACGGCGACCGATATCGTAATGCTTCCGCAAAAACAGGGGCATACCGTCAAAAATCTTGAAGTTTCCGGAGAAGTGGTCCGAAACGAGACCCCTCCGCGTAAATTCAATACGCTGCACCTTGAATATCGCTTCGACTCGGATGCGGACGATACTCTGGCCGCACGTTGGGTGATGGCAAGCGTCGAAACCTACTGTTCGACGATCAATACGGTTCGTGATACGACAAAAATTACCTATACCATCATTCACAACGGTAACACGATTCGTGAAAACGAAGAGATGATCAGCGGGGGCGGCAGCAGCGTTGATTTCGGATCGTTGCAAGGGTGTAACGCCTAAAATTGCTTTGCAGGAGAAAAAGGCCATGCGTACGGCTTTGATAACCGGTGCGGCGCAGGGGATAGGTTTGGCGACTGCCAGGGTGTTTTCCCAACGCGGATGGAAAGTGTATGCTCTTGATGTAAACGCCGGATTATTGGAAAAAGAAGCTGTTCCGCTAGGAATTATCCCGATTGTCTGTGATCTGGCAAACTCTGGTGAGATAGAATCTTTTGTCGCATCGATCAATCAACTTGATTTATTGGTCAATAATGCCGCCATCAGCGCCCCTTCCGATCCACGAGAGCTCTCTTTGGAAGATTGGAACCGTGTCATGGCGGTGAATCTGACCGCTCCTTTCCTCCTCTCACGCTTGTGCACATCCAAGCTTGAATTGACGCATGGATCGATTGTAAACATAGCGTCAACGAGAGCGCTGATGAGTGAACCCAATACCGAAGCCTACAGCGCGACGAAAGGGGGACTGCTCAGCCTTACGCACGCATTATCCATGAGCCTTGCGCCGGTTCGGGTCAATGCCATCAGCCCCGGTTGGATTGAACACGCTCATCCCGGATCGCTTCGAGAGTTAGACCATGCATTTCATCCGGCGGGGCGCGTAGGCGTTCCGGAGGACATTGCCGAGATGATTTGGTATTTGGCCGGAGAGAATGGCGGTTTCATTACAGGACAAAATTTTATTGTAGACGGCGGAATCACCAAGAAAATGATCTATCCCGATTGAGAGAAGCATGGCACCCCGTTTATACGGGGACGCGAATTTAGAAAAAATCTTTCGGATCGGCGTCGGCGAAATGTCCCCAACGCAATTTTGCACCGCCTAAAACGTGGAAATGGAGATGTTTGACCTCCTGCCCGCCGTCTTCTCCGATATTACTGATAATCCGATATCCACTTTGATCGATTCCAAGCGTTTTGGCTATTTCCTGGATGAACGTACTCATTTCTCCCATTAAGGCTCCGGGGATTTCGTTGAAACTGTTGTAGTGCTCTTTTGGGATTACCAGAACATGGACAGGAGCTTTGGGATTGATGTCGTGAAATGCATAGAATTTATCATTTTCGGCAACGGTGTTGGATGGAATTTCTTTATTGACGATTTTGCAAAAAATACACATAAATTGATCCTTTTTTTTGCACATATTGTATCACATTGATGCACCCTTGAAGCTGTTTATAAAAGAGAATTGACTACAATATTCTGATTAAACAGATGCCTTATCCGCCCGGTACGAAACCGGTCGGGGACGGTTTGATGATTGCCAACATTGAGCGTCTGAAATTTATTTACAATGGAGACTCTATTTTGCAAGAGTGGTATGATGCTATAAAATCGGCCGATTCAGTTGAGAGGATAGAAGAAATTCGTATCGCCGTTTTCGGGAAAAAAGGGGTAATGAATGCCGAATTTGCCCGAATGAGAGAGTTACCCGATACTGAAAAGGGGACGTTTGCGAAAGAACTCAATGTCCATAAGGAAGCATTGAATTCCCTTCTTATAGAACGTAAAGAGGTGTTGGCAATGCAGCATCTTGAAGCATCAATGAAGGCCGAAGCGATCGACGTAACCCTTTTCTCTCCGATGTCGGAGCGGGGATCTTTACACCCTGTTATGGAAACGATGGACCGTATCGTCGAGTATTTCATATCGATGAACTTTTCGGTTCAGACCGGACCGATGGTCGAGGATGATTTCCACAATTTCGAAGCTTTAAATCTTCCAAAATACCATCCTGCCCGCGACATGCAAGATACTTTCTATTTCAAAGACTCGATGTTGCTACGGACCCATACCTCTCCGGTGCAGATTCGTACGATGCTCAGCACGAAGCCGCCGATCCGTATGATTGCTCCGGGCGCCGTTTTCAGACGTGATTACGATCTTACCCATACGCCGATGTTCCATCAGGTTGAAGGTTTGGTGGTCGAAGAAGCCGGAAAAGTATCCTTTGCCAACCTTAAATACATTCTCGAAGATTTTCTCAAAACGATGTTCGGAGACGTTCAAGTACGTTTCCGACCAAGCTTTTTCCCGTTTACCGAACCTTCGGCCGAAGTAGACATCAGTTGTATTTTTTGCGGTGGCGACGGATGCCGCGTTTGTTCGAAAACCGGATGGTTGGAAGTACTCGGATGCGGGGTTGTCGATCCCAATGTTTTTAAAGCAGTCGGTTATGAAAACGTCAGCGGTTATGCTTTCGGCCTCGGGGTTGAGAGATTTGCGATGCTGATCCACCGAATCGGGGATTTGCGGTCGCTGTTTGAAGGAGATATTCGTTTATTGGAGCAGTTCAAATGATCGTTACAAAAAATTGGCTGAATGAATGGATCGACTTAAGCGGAGTAACAAGCGAATCTTTGCTTAAAACATTCAATTCCATCGGTTTGGAAGTCGATCGTCATGAAGTAATGCGGGTTCCGGATAATGTTATTATCGGGTATGTTGAAGCGTGTGAAAAACATCCGGATGCGGATAAATTAAACGTATGTCAGGTCAATGTCGGAAGCGAAGTCCGACAAATCGTATGCGGTGCTTCGAATGTGAGACAGGGTATTTACGTCGCGGTAGCTGCAGTGGGTGCTGAATTGCCGGGTGGATTGAAAATCAAAGAAGCCAAACTGCGCGGTGTCGAATCCTTGGGAATGATCTGTTCAGCCAAAGAGATCGGATTACCTTCTGTGGGTGAAGGGATTATGATACTGGATGAAAGTATCGGAGAGATCATTCCTGGAAAAAATCTGAACGAGTACCCGGTTTTCAATGATGATTTGATTGAGATCGAATTGACGGCGAATCGCGGCGACTGTTTGAGTATTTACGGAATAGCACGTGATTTGCGCGCGGCTTTGAACCGTCCTTTGCGTGAAATTGTTCCTACCAAAGAAAAACAAGACGGACGGCTTGGGATCGGGCGAATTTTACAGCTTCATCATAATGAATCGTTCGACGTTGACCTTTTATTCGGTGCCATCGATATTAAAGAGCTTCAAACGCCGTTCATGATCGCTTTGCGTTTATCGATGATCGGAGAGACGATAGGCAGATCGGTCGATAATCTTTTGTCCTATGCCGTTCACAGTACGGGCGTCATTCTCCGCGCTTATCCGTTTGAAAAATTTGCCGATGCGCAAAACAAAGGGGTAATCAGTCTTGATAACGATGAAAACGGTTTTGCTGCGTTGTACGGCAGTGAAAAAGTGTCGGTTATCGGAGTTTCCCAGGAGAAGTCTGCCCATTTCGATGCCGAAGAAGGGTTGGCGGTTATTGAAGCAAGCTATATTGCTCCGGATGTCATTTCACGAAAAATGGGAGAGAAAAAATTACCGAGCTGTCCCCATTATTACCGTACGTCCCGGGGCAGTGAACCCTACATTGAACGTGGGATTCAATACGCTAAAGATTTGTTTGAACGTTATTCCCATTCCCAGATTTACGGCGGCAACATAGAGCTTCTGGCATCGCATGAGAACCGCATCATCAGCATGTGCGAAGAAGAATTTGAATCGTTTATCGGTATGAAAATTGATAAAACGACGATTACTCAGATTTTCAAAAATCTCGGTATGGATATCGGAAAACCGAAAGGGTCGACTTTTGCCATTACGGTCCCCCGATTTCGCCACGATATCGTTAATAAACAAGACATTATTGAAGAGGTCGTCCGTATTGTCGGAATTGATAATATTCCTTCAAAACCGTTGTCTTTTTCGGAAACCAACCGAAACGGCGATGATCTTTCACAATACCGCAAAACGAGAGTTTACCGTCAACGTGCGGCACAAAACGGTTTTTATGAAAGCGTCCATTTCGTCTTCAATGAACGTGTTCAACTGGAGAAATACGGTTTTGCGTGTACCGATGAATCCAAAGAATTGCTCAATCCGATTGTGGCGACGCTTGATACTCTTCGACCGACGTTGATGGTCGGATTGCTGAATTCGGCATCGGCTAACGTGAAAGTCAATCAGAAAAAGATTGCTTTGTTTGAAGCTGGGATGGTTTTTGATACCGACCGTAACGAATATCGCCGTCTTGGATTTGTTCTCTCCGGTGCCGTAGAGAATGAGAAGATTACGAATGGGGGGAAACCTTCGGTGTCAAGTTTTGGCGATTTTACGCAACGGATCGCTGATGTCATCGGTAATTTTGAACTTCGTCCGCATCAAAGTTCCCATTCTCTAGCGCATCCTTACGTTTGTGCGAAAGTGATGATCGACGGGATCGAAGCGGGAGAGTTGTTCCGTGTCCATCCGAAAGTGGAAGAGGAACTTGATTTGCCGGTAACGTATCTGTGTGAGCTGAAAACCGACGCGCTTCCTTACGGATTGATCGAAGCAAAACCTTATTCGAAATATCAGGCTTCTTTTCGGGACCTGAGTTTGCTGGTCTCAAAAGATCTTCCGTACGAAACGATCAAGGGTGTTATCGAAACACATACAAAAGCTGAAGTGCACCGTTTTTATCCGGTCGACCGTTACGTTTCCGAAACGCTTGGCGATCAGATGAGTCTTACGCTCCGTTTTGTGCTTCAGTCGGAAGAGAAAACCCTCGAAGAAGAGGATATCAACGCAGCCATGGAATCGGTACTTAACGGACTGAAAGAGGAGTTGGGAGTTAATTTGCGATGATGAATGCAAAAGTATACCCGGCGGGTTCTTTCGAATTCCGAAGCGACTCTATTGCTCCGGATAAATCGATTTCTCACCGTAGCGCTATGTTTGCGGTATTGGCGGAGGGAGAGAGCCGAATCGAAAATTTTCTCCGTGCCGAAGATACGCTCAATACGCTAAAAATTGTGGGCCATTTGGGAGCGGAAATTGCCGATGACGGGAAGGTTATCACCATCCGTTCAAATGGGATCAAAGAGACTTCCGAAGTCCTTGATTGCGGAAACTCGGGGACCGGTATGCGCCTTTTTTGCGGATTACTGGCTTCTGCGGAAGGGCATTTTATACTGACGGGTGACGAGTATCTCAAACGCCGCCCGATGAAACGGGTAACGCAGCCTCTTCGTAATATAGGTGCCAAACTGGATGGACGCAATAACGGCGACCTTGCCCCTTTGTCCATTCGCGGTGCGTCTCTTAAAGCGTTTGAATACGAATCAAAAATTGCATCGGCGCAGGTGAAAAGCGCAATGATTCTTGCGGCATTGCGTGCCGATGGCATGTGTAAGTTTCGTGAACCGGAGCTTAGTCGAGACCATACCGAACGGATGCTGAGGGGAATGGGCGCGCGCATTGAGATCAATGGGTTGGAGACGAAAGTATGGCCTTTGGAATCTCCTTTGAAACCACTCGACATTCGCGTTCCGACCGATCCTTCAAGTGCTTTTTTCTTTGCGGTGGCTGCCGCGATCACACCGGGCGCATCAACGCGTATTGAAGGCGTTACGCTGAATCCTACACGAATCGAAGCGTTCAAAATACTTCAGAAAATGGGTGCGGATATCACCTATACTGTAACCGATGAGCGGTATGAACCGATCGGTACGATTGAAGTCCGTCATGCTCCTCTAAAAGCTGTTACGGTAGAAGAAAACATAGCATGGTTGATTGATGAACTGCCGTCGTTATCAATCGCTATGGCGTGTGCCGAAGGGACAAGTATCGTAAAAAATGCTGAAGAACTTCGGGTGAAAGAATCGGATCGGATCAAAACGGTCGTTGATAACCTCAATTTGTGCGGGATTCAGACGGAAGAATATCCGGATGGCTATGCCGTAATCGGGGGAGAACTCAAAAGCGCTGTAGTGAACAGTTACGGTGATCACCGTATAGCAATGAGTTTTCTCATTGCAGGATTGCGTTGCGGTATGGAAGTTCAAGACGTAGAGTGCATCAACACCTCATTTCCGAACTTTTTTGAATTGCTTTCACAGTGCGGAAAGATAGAACGATGATCATTGAATTGGCTGAGAGTTACGGGTTTTGTTTTGGCGTTAAAAGAGCCATAAAAATTGCAGAAGAGAACCGTAACTCGGCTACGTATGGACCGCTCATCCACAATGCGAATGAAATAGAACGTTTAAAACGTGATTTTAACGTTGCCCTGAGCGAAAATCTTGACAGTTTTCACTCCGGTGATACGGCAGTTATCCGGACACACGGGATTCCCAAGCAGGAACTTTCCCTTTTGAATGAGCGGAATATCAAAGTGGTCGACGCTACCTGCCCGTACGTTACCAAACCACAGCAAATATGCGAAGAAATGAGTCAGCAGGGATACGATATCATCATTTTCGGAGATGAAAACCATCCCGAGATCAAAGGGGTTAAAAGTTACGCAATCGGCAATGTGTATGTCGTTAACTCCGCAGAAGAGATTGATGGATTGAAACTCCGCGATAAAATAGCCGTCGTCGCACAGACAACCCGAAAAATAGAAGATTATCAGCGTATCGTTGCACGATTGATTACGGACAGGAAAGAAGTCCGCGTGTTCAATACGATTTGCAATGCAACGTTCGACAATCAAGACGCCGTTCGCAAGTTGGCTCAAAAAGCCGATGTTATGGTCGTTATCGGCGGGAAAAACTCCTCGAATACCAAGCAGCTTTATGCCATTTCTCAAGCCGAATGTATCCACAGCTATCATATTGAGAGTAAGGCCGATCTCAATGCCTCATGGTTTGACGGAAAAAACCATTGCGGGATCAGTGCCGGTGCCTCTACACCGGATTGGATCATTAACGAAGTCATCGAAGAGATCGACCGAATCGTCAATCACCTGTAATACTCCTGAATCTTACGTAATTTTAAAAAAAGCATTTGTTTGATATAATCAGCCAATTTTTGTTACAAGGGATCAGGTATGGCTTTCGATAACGAAGCATTTGAAGAAGAAAATTTTGCTGAGATGTTAGAGGCATCTTTCAAAGAGCAGGAATCGACTCGTATTACAGAAGGTGAAATCGTAGAGATTCAAGAGAGCGACAATCGCGCGTTGGTAGGCGTTGGTGAAAAGCTTGAAGGGATCATTTCACTGGATGAAATCCGCGATAGCGCCGGAAATCTCCTGTTCAATGTCGGTGACAAGATCATGGTTATGGTTATGGGACATCATAATGAGCGTCCGAAAATTTCCTATAAAAAAGTGCTTGAGCAGGAAAAAACGCTTGCTTTCATCAACGCACACAAAGAGGACTTCGAATCGGTCATCGTTGAAGCCGTCGTGACGAAGAAAAATAAAGGCGGATATTTACTGGAAGCGGATGATGTTCATTTCTTCCTTCCTCGTTCGCTTGCGGCTTTTAAAGAGAGCGATCAGGTTGTCGGTAAAACCGTAAAAGCTCAAGTAGTCAAAATCGATGCGGCAGAAGCATCGATCGTCGTATCGCGCCGTAAATTGTTCAACGATGAACGCAAACGTAAAAAAGAGGTGATTGACGCTCTTATGGAAGAGGGTAAAATCATCCAAGGGACCGTTAAAAAGATCACTAGTTACGGTATGTTCGTAGACGTAGGCGGTATTGACGGTCTGGTTCATTATAATGAAATCAGCTACAAAGGTCCGGTAAATCCATCTAAACTCTATAAAGAAGGGGATGCGGTTACGGTCAAAGCGATCGCATATGACAAAGACAAACGTCATCTTTCCCTCTCGATCAAAGCGGTACATCCGGATCCTTGGAAAGAAGTTGAAGAGGCATTGGAAGAGGGTGATACCATTACCGTAACGGTCAGCAACATTGAGCCGTATGGGGTATTTGTTGACCTTGGAAACGATATTGAAGGTTTCTTGCATATTTCCGAAATCACTTGGGATAAAAATATCAAACATCCTAAAGATTATTTGACGCTCGGAGAGGAAATCGACGTTGAAGTTATTGAAATCAATTCCAAAACGCATAAATTGCGCGTATCTTTAAAACGTCTGCTTGCAAAACCGTTTGAAGAATTCATGAAAAACTATAAAGAAGGGGATACCGTCAAGGGTTCAATCACCTCTTTGACCGATTTCGGCGCATTTGTTAAAGTCGGCGGTGTAGAAGGGCTTCTGCATAATCAAGACCTTTCATGGGACAAAAACGTCAAATGTAAAGATACATTGAACGTCGGCGACGAAATCGAAGTAAAAATTGCAAAAATTAATGCGGAAGACGAAAAAATCTCTTTGAACCGCAAATCTCTTGAAGAGAGTCCTATCGATCAATTTGCTTCAAAACACAAGCTCAATGAAGTGGTTAAAGCAACCGTACGCGATGTCAAAGAATTCGGTGTATTCGTTTCTCTAGAAGGGGGCGTAGACGCACTTATCCGTAATGAAGATCTTTACCCTTTGGTAGCTGAAGAGCTTCAGGCCGGTCAAACAATCGAAGCAGCGATCGTCGTAATCGATCCGAAACGTGACCGTATCCGTCTTTCGGTCAAAAAACTTGAGCGTATCAAAGATCAGGAAATCCTTAACGAGATCAATGATAACGACACGCTTAGCCTCGGCGATTTGATTAAAGATCAGTTGAAATAAAGACGATGCGGCGGCGTGCATACTGGCCGTTCGCACTGATTGCGGGCGGAGTAGCGGTATTTATCGTCGTTTTCTTAATTAAAATCAATCCTTCTTCGCCGCGTCCAGACGCAGTTGAAAATGGTGAGAATGAAAAAGGCTTGTCAGACCGAAGTGATGAAAGCGGGGCAAGCTGGTTGGATCGCTTTTCGATAAAAAACGATACCGGAACACTTTATCCTTTAAATGAAGTGAGTCTTGAACTGGATTTCGGGAATAGCGATCCATCCGTACAACGCTATCGATTGAGCGTTCCGCTTAAAAATTCAACGGAATTGTTTCGTTTGAAACAAGAATTAAAAAATAGCGGTTTTACCTATTTTTTTCAAAAAGAGGGTGACGCGATGACCCTCCTGGTCGATTCCGACGATCAGAATAAACTCGCATCTCTTGTAACAAAACTGAAAACCTACCAAATTTCGGCGACTGTGTCGCCATATACCGAGGAAAAATGATGGATAAATATAAAATTGTCGTTTGTGACCATATTCACGAAGCCGGACTTGATCTCCTCCGCAACGATGATCAGGTTGAGATGATTTTTGCCGCTGATATGGACAAAACCTCTCTTTTGGATGTTGTCGCAACGGCCGACGTTGCCATAACACGTAGTTCGACTGATGTTGACCAAAAATTCATCGATGCCGTCAAAGGAAAATTAAAGGCGCTGGTCCGTGCGGGCGTCGGTGTCGATAACGTCGATATTCCGGGTTGTTCAAAAGAGGGGATCATCGTGATGAATGTCCCTACGGCTAACACAATCGCTGCCGTTGAATTAACAATGGCACACATGCTCTCATGCATGCGTATGTTCCCGTATTCTCATGACCACCTTAAAAATCAACGTGTTTGGAAACGTGAAAAATGGTACGGTTATGAGTTGAAAGGTAAAAAACTCGGTGTCATCGGATTCGGTAATATCGGAAGCCGCGTAGGTATCCGTTCTAAAGCTTTTGAAATGGATGTCATTGCATACGATCCTTACATCCATCCTTCAAAAGCAACCGATGTAGGTGTTGGCTATACGACCAATTTCGAGGACATTCTTGCGTGTGATATTATTACGATCCATACGCCGAAAAACAAAGAGACGATCGGTATGATCGGTTCGGACGAAATCGCTAAAATGAAAGACGGCGTTGTCCTGATCAACTGTGCACGCGGTGGGCTGTATAATGAAGATGCTTTGTATGAGGGGCTAAAATCGGGCAAAATCCGTTTTGCCGGTATTGATGTTTTCAACAAAGAACCTGCGATCGATAATAAATTGCTTGATCTTGATAATATTACAGTGTCTCCGCACTTGGGAGCCAATACGTACGAATCCCAATACAATATCGCTGTCGAAGCGGCTCAACAGGCTATCGAAGCGGCTAAGGGCATCGCTTACCCGCACGCATTGAATCTACCGATCGACGAAACCAAAATACCGGCATTCGTAAAACCGTTTTTGGAAATGGGTCAAAAAATCGGATATCTTGCTTCTCAGATGAATAAAGCACCGATTGCATCGATCAAAGTCAGCGGACGCGGCGAGATCGCCGAATACGTCACTTCGTTGGCTACTTTTGTCACGGTTGGGGCTTTGGCTGATATTTCGGGAGATACGATAAATTACGTTAATGCCGACTTTATCGCCAAAGAGCGCGGTATCAAAATCGAGACGGAAACATTGCCGGACAATTCCGTGTATAAAAATCTCGTTACCGTAAAAATTACGACCGATAAAGGGGTCATTGAAATCAGTGCAACGATGTTTAACGAAGATGTTCAGCGAATCGTTGACATTAACGGTTTCGGTATTGACGTCGAACCAAGCGGTAATATGATTCTATTCAAAAATACGGACGTTCCCGGGGTTATCGGTCAAGTCGGAACACTCCTTGGTGCACACAGCGTCAACATTGCCGATTTCCGTCTCGGACGTAATAAGAACGGGGAAGCGTTGGCTGTAATCATCGTTGATTCTCCGGTTAACGACAAGACTCTTAAAGAACTCTCTGCACTCAACGCGTGCATCAGCGTTTCGTACGCACGCATCTAAAGTTTCCTTTTTAGGAAACTCCCCACTTTACCGATTATTTGGTATTTCTCACGATAAAATTATCAATAGACCAATGTAAAAAGAGGAATTTATGAAAATATTTATCACCGGCGGAGCAGGATATATCGGATCGCATACCTGCGTCGAATTATTGAATGCATCGTATGGAGTTATTGTTTTTGATAATTTTTCAAACAGTTCGATGGAACCGATCCGTCGAATCGAAACGATTACAGGTAAGTCGGTGGAGTTTATCGAAGGGGATATCCGGGATGAAAAAAAACTTGCCGAGGCTATGAAAGGATGTGATGCCGTTATCCATTTCGCAGGTTTAAAGGCGGTTGGCGAATCGGTAGAAAAGCCTCTGGAATACTACGATAATAACGTGCAGGGGACATTGTGCCTGTTACGGGCGATGCAGTTGAACGGTATCAAAACCCTGGTCTTCAGTTCCTCGGCAACGGTGTACGGAAATCCCGAGTATTTGCCGTTAAATGAATCTCATCCGCGAAGTGCTACGAACCCTTACGGACGTACCAAACTGATGATCGAAGAGATTTTGGGAGATTTTTTTCGTTCCGATCCTAAGTGGAAAATTATCATGCTCCGTTATTTCAATCCGGTTGGAGCACATGAAAGCGGTCTGATCGGAGAAGACCCTCAGGATATCCCCAACAATTTGATGCCTTTTGTGGCTCAGGTTGCTGTGGGCCGACGTAACAAATTAAATGTATTTGGCGGTGACTATCCGACAAAAGACGGTACCGGTGTGCGGGATTATATCCATGTTGTTGATTTGGCACAAGGGCATCTTAAGGCATTGGAAGCGTTGAATGAGCCTCAATGCACTCCGATTAATCTTGGAACCGGAAACGGGTACAGCGTTCTTGAAATTGTCGAAGCTTTTTCGGCAGCATCGGGAAAAGAGATTCCGTACGAAATCGTTGCAAGACGCTCAGGTGACGTGGCATCGTGTTACGCCGATCCGACTCTGGCACAAACGATGTTGGGTTGGAAAGCGCAGCGAAATTTGGAAACGATGTGCAAAGACACGTGGAATTTCCAATCGAAAAATCCGCAAGGGTATTCGAACCAGTAATTTGAAACGCACAAATGTTATATATTAGGAGTTTGAATGACGACGGAAGAGATCGGGGCGATATTAAACGACAAAAAAAAGCTCCTTTCCGAAATCTATTTTGATCTTCAAATAGCATGTGAAGCGAAATTCGGTCCTGATGCGCTGGTCGTGATCGAAGTGGGTTCATTCTTCGAAGTCTACGAAGTCAATAATGATGAGATGAAAATCGGGAAGGCCAAAGAGGTCGCCGAGTTTCTCAATATCCAGCTTACCCGCAAAAATAAAACCATTCTCGAAAACTCGATCCAAAACCCTCTCCTCGCCGGGGTGCCGACGGTCTCGATCGAGCGTTATCTCGCCCGTCTGGTCCAGTCGAAAAAGTACACCGTCATTCTCGTGCGTCAGCAGGGTGAACCACCACACATCCGCCGCTACATCTCCAATATCATCTCTCCGGGGACCAATTTCGACTACATTGCCGAAGCAAACGAAAACTATATTGCTTCGCTTCTGATCGATCAGAATAACGGCGTCTATTCGGTCGGGTACGCCGCCATCGACGTCGGGACGGGGAAAACCCTCATCAATGAGATTCACGGTACCCGAGAGGATAAAACCTTTGCCCTGGATGAGGTGTTTACGCTGCTGCAAAGCTATCAAACCTCCGAGGTGGTGGTGAGTTTTTGCGATCACGAAATCGACCGAGACGAGGTGAAACGGTATCTGGAACTGGGGAGTCATCACCGGTGCAACGAAAATGAAAAGCGGCTTCGGATCGATTATCAAAACGAGCTTTTCGGACGGATATACCAGATTCGCTCATTGCTCAGTCCGATAGAGTATCTCGATTTGGAACGATATCCCTATGCTTCCGAATCGTTGGGCGTTCTGATCAACGTCATCATCGATCACGATCAGGGGATTATCGAGAAGATGAACCGCCCGGTTTTTCTGGGAAGCGCGCGTTATATGTATCTGGGGAATAATGCTTGTGAACAGTTGGGGATCATTTCGCGCGATGCCGATGAGATGACGGTGCTCAAACTGATTGATAAAACCTCTACGGCGATGGGGAAACGGCTTCTTCGCGAACGGCTGTTAAACCCCGTATGCGAGACGAAACTTCTCGAAGAGCGCTACGATCTGATCGAAAAGACCCAAAATCATATCGCACCGTTGGAGACGAAGCTCAAAGAGGTGTACGATCTGGAACGGATTTTACGGCGTCTGAAGCTCGGAAAACTCCATCCGTTCGAACTTGCCTATTTTCATGCCTCTTTGGTTTCGGCCCAGCATCTGTTTGAGGATGCCAAAAAAATGGGGATTGCCTATGACAAGGCGAGCGCACTCGAATGTTCCCAATGTGCTGCGGAGATGAGCCGTATTTTTGCGATTGAACGGTGCGCGAAATTTCGACGCGATCAGGTGGATGAGAACCTTTTCAATGAGGGGATCGACCCTTCCATCGATGCACTCGAAGCGCTTCAGCGCGACAACGTCGGAAAAATCGAAACGATCATCGATCATATCGGCACCTTTTTCGAAGGGGAAGGGGGACCGTATGCCCAGATCGGATGGCTGGAGAGCGAGGGATACCATCTGTTGATGACCCGTAACCGCTACGTGAGCGTCGAAGAGCAGCTCTACAACAGTTTTTTCACCCTTGGAAACCAGCATTATTTTTTCCGCGACTTTAGCGTCCGGAAGCTTAAAACCACCGTGAAGCTCTCTTCGGTGTTACTCGATGAACTCTCCTATGAAAATGCCGGGGCGAAGGCCAGGATGCTCGCCCAGGTACGGGAGCGCTACCGTGAGGAGCTCGAGGGGATCGAGCGGCGGTTTTCGCACGCCATCGAGCATTTGATCTCGTTTCTGGCCGTCTTGGACGTTGCGCTGAGCAGCGCAAAATGTGCCAAAGAGTTCCGCTATATCCGGCCGGTTATCGTTGCATCGACCAAAGCGTTTATCGAGTCGGTCGGATTGCGCCACCCGTTGATCGAATCGCGAGAAGAGAACGGTATTTTCGTCCCCAACGATCTCTATTTGGGAGATACGTCGCAGTGCACTTTTGAAGAGCATGTCAGTATTGATGCGTGCGGCGGGGAAGATGTCAAAGGGGTGCTATTGTACGGCATCAACTCGAGCGGGAAATCGTCTTTGATGAAGAGCATCGGATTGTGCGTCGTCATGGCACAGGCGGGATTTTTCGTCCCGGCGGCACTGTTTCGTTTTGTCCCCGTAGACAAACTCCTGACGCGGATCGTGAGCAAGGATAATCTTTATAAAGGACTTTCGACGTTTGCGGTGGAGATGCTCGAATTGCGCAATATTTTCAACCGTGCGACCGAAAATACGTTGATACTCGGGGATGAGATCAGCCACGGTACCGAAACGGAGTCGGCGCTGGCAATCGTGGCGAGCGCGATTCTCAAACTTCGCGAACTGGGGAGCATGTTTATTTTTGCGACCCATTTGCACCAGCTCTCGTCTTTAGGCGAAATCCAGAAGGCCAAAGGGATCGCATTGCTTCATTTGGGGGTCTATTACGATGAAGCCGCCGATCGGTTGGTATACGATCGCAAGCTAAAGACCGGAAGCGGCAGTACGCTGTACGGTTTGGAGTTTGCCAAGTCGCTTCACATGGACGAGACGTTTATCAAGAGAGCTTATGAAATCCGCGGCCGGATTACCGATAAGACTCACGAAGCATCGATGCTCAAACGGGAGAAGAAGAGCCGTTACAACTCCAAGCTCTATCTCACAAAATGCGCTCTGTGCGACGAAGCGGTCGATGAGGTGCATCACATTATCCCGCAGGCCAATGCGGATGACGGCGGCGGAGTAGGGCATTTCGGAGTCAATCACCGATATAACCTGATTCCGCTGTGCTCACGTCACCATCGTTTGGTCCATGAAGGAAAAATTGCCGTTCACGGGTTCATCATGAGTGAGAACGGATTGCAGCTTAATTACTCGGAAAAGCCCGAATTAGGAGAATAAATATGTCCGTATTGCTAGAATTTGCCATGTTCTATCGAGCAACCCAAAGAAACTGAAAAATCCAAAATTTACGAAGTTTTGTAGCTTACTTGTTAGGAAACTTGTATATCAATTTCGTGTATCAACGTATATTAGTCTAAAGTAAATTTACTTATCTGCTGATGAAATTAAAAATATTTGATGATTGAGTTGTTTGATTAACATAGCTTCGTCAAAAAAAGGAATGGATAGATTCAGGTGGAATTTAAATATAAAGTATTAAAATTTTCTCTGGAACAGGTTCCAGTCCCAGCTGATTGAGCAACAATGTCAGTATGGCAAATACCAGCTACAAAGTATATTCTCTGGGTAGCAAATGTAAATCCCACTTCCTCTCATTTAATTGTGCATATATATCCTTGAAAAGGTGTTTCTATGCAAAAAAAATATGTTCTCAGTAAAAGTGCTGTGCCATTAAAAAATCAAACAGCACGCTTGGTGGCTGTATCAGTTGACAGTCTGGAATTGTCTAAAATCAAACAAAGTCATAAAAGTGTTGACATACCTATTAAGCCTACGACTTTCTATAACTGTGTCGTGCAAGCTTTCGGCGTATCTAATTGGTCGGAATATGAATCGTTCTATAAGAATGAAATTGTCCCTTTTTGTGCCAAGTATGGTTTAGATACAGAATTCTATGCTCCGGATCAAGGAATATATCTCTTGGATGGCAAGTTTACATATCGTTCTGTCGCAGATAGGTTCTTCTTTTCAGATCGTCCGATTCCAAAAGCTATATTCACCGGATATCATTGTGACATTGATCACGAGCATTTTTATAATCCAAGTGTAGTATTTGGTAAGCCGGCCAAATCCTATGCGGAAGTCGCATCAAAAGCCAATGTTGATCTGTTGATTCCTCATAATCATCAATTGAATTATCTCGGCGTTTTCAAAAATTTACTTGGAGATGTTTTTATCCGTAACCATTCTGATGAAGACGATCGATATATAGCAACTTCTTACCCTAAAAACGGTGACAAGTACGCAACCACAAATAGCATGATTGAAGAAGCCAAAGAACTCAAAAATCTGCTGTTACAGTGTTCAAAAGGATGGATAGAGGTCATTCCATTCAACGATAATCTCATCTTTCTAAAGGCTCCAAATGGAGTATATGATTTTGTATTCAAACATTTAAGAGATTCGGATTTCGATGATAAATCGCCATACCGACCTTACTTGAACCATAATCGTATTCCATCAGTGATGAATGAAACCTATGACTTTGCTAGATGGCTCTATTTTGGGAGAAAAGAAGACGATTCAAAGAAGAATGCAGAAGACACACGCAGATCTTTTTGGCTTGAAGAAGTTCAGCATCAGGTAGATATCGATTTCTATGAATCCGGTGGTGAGATACATCCTGGTTATGAGCACTTATTGAAAAACTATTATGAAAAAAGAAGAGAATACAGGTACAAAAGAAAGAGTAGAACATATCAATATCAATTGCCTGGTTTTCGTGAGGTTAAGCTTTTCAGCGGAAAAGTGCTGTATGTCTCGGATCTGATCACTATCGGGGAATTTGCAGAATTCTACGATCATGAATCCCCTGATATAAAAAGCTATCGAGAAGAACGGCATCCAAGTAATGATATTTGGGAGACCGTAAATTATGAACCTGACACATATCCAGTGGCTGCGACCTATTATGATGCTGTGGCATATTGCCGATGGTTTGAAATGAAGCATAAAGCTCCAGTGAGACTTTTAGCAGCTTCTGAGTGGTTTGAACTATTCGACAACCCTTTCAAAGTGGATGATCTAAACGGATTGAATCGTTGGTCAGACGACTTGATATGCTTTACTCCGGCCAATGATGATATAGAAGATATTACGAATCCAAGAAATGATTTTCAGGAAATATATGTTCGTTTCAAAAATCCGCCCGAAATTATTTCACAGAATAATGGGTTGCAACTTTGTATAAATCACCATTTTTCCGAATGGCTTTTGGAATTTAATGGTCACAATGCAGCGATGGTAACGCCTGCATTGATGAAGCCGCTGACCTTGTCTTTTTTATCTGGTGATGAGTTGTCCACACCATCTTTTCTGGCAACTAGTACCGGAAAATATAAATATCAAAAAATCGGCTTCAGGATCTGTTATGAGAAATGATCCAAAAACCATTGCACTGTATATTGATTGTGAAAATATTAGTCCCAAACGACTTGATCCAATTATGGAACAGCTCTCCACCTACGGGGAGATCAATATCCGAAGGGCCTATGGTAACTGGCAGAAAGAGGTATTGAAAGGATGGCCTAAAGAGCTCCAGAAACATGCTGTCAGAAGCATCCATCATGATGAATATGTAACGGGAAAAAATGCGAGTGATATCGATATGACAATAGATATAACGGAAACTCTATTGACCAAAAATATCGATATATTTGCTTTGGCAACAAGTGACAGTGATTTTACTCCATTGGTGACAAAATTACGAGAACATGGTAAAACAGTTTTGTGTTTTGGGGAGAGCAAAGCATCGCAGTCCTTTAAGAAGATTTGCTCAGATTTTATTTGTTTTGATTTACAGATTCAACAGAAATCTCGAAAAGAATTACGCCAGGATACAACCCTTGTCAATATGCTCCGGGATGCTGTAGAACGGGCCAGAAATGACGATGGGTGGTCATCGTTTATGTCTGTAGAGAAAAACCTTACAATAAAAGGCTTTTCGGTTCAAAAATATGGATTCGAAAAACTCAGTCTATTGTTGGATGTCATTGATTTATTTGTTATGGATAATACTCATGGATGGAGTAAAGCATTGATTCGTGACAAACGATTCTCCTAATGACATGGATTTCATGATGGCAAATGGGAGTCTTGAATGAGGACTCCGTTTGTCGTCACAGAGCTCTTGATCTCTGAAATCAACCAATTTATTGTATTCATCATTTTGGATGAGTTCTTTATAGCGATCAATGTCATCTATTGTCATTGTGCTGAACCTGCCCTATAAATCAATTGCTTGATTTTGAAATCGATGAATGCATGCCGTTGCACAGCTATCGAGTAATCTTTTGTTCTGAGAGAAAGTAGTACTTCTCCAAAGCCCTTAATTTTTCGTCGATACCAAAACGTATCTTGTTTTTTTGTCAGATATTTTAACATCATCGTGATATTCTTTGTATGAAAATTGTGTATCAACAGTAAAAAATACAAATTATACAAACAAGTAAAGTTCGATGGATAGGGGTTTAAATGTCAGTATTGTTAGAGTTTAGTATATTTCCCACCAGCGATGAATGTCGTGAAGGATCATCGGTATCGCATCAGGTGGCCAAGATCATCGATATGATCGATCAATCCGGCCTGGCCTATCAGCTTACCCCGATGGGGACGATCGTCGAATGCGACAGTGTTCCCGAAGCCCTGAAGGTCGTCGAGCGGGCGTATGAGCAGCTTGAGGAGTGCGAGAGGGTCTATTCGACGATCAAACTCGACATCCGCAAGGGAAAATCGGACCGCTTAAAAGGGAAAATCGAATCGGTCGAGGCTAAAATCGGGCGCGGCGTGAACCGCTAAGGTTACGCCATACGCTGGAACGAACGGGGATAAGGCTGAATCAGCTGGGTATAGACCTTCTGAATGTCAATGATCGAGATCATTTCGTTTCCGAAATCTTCCGGACGGTCGGGGATGATAACCGCCTTGGTCAGGGAAGTTTCGTTTTTGAGAACATTTCCGTAATGGCTGATGGAGCGTAAAGGGATTTCCGGACTGTTGTAGATGGAATCGACGGCGAGTCCGAGAAGGACGTTTTGATCTTGGACCAGCGCCTTGACGATAATAACCGTATGTTTTTCTTTGTCGTAATATTTTTCCTGACCCATCAAGCGAGAGAGGGAGATGACGTGGATCATTTTTTTGTCGTGATTGATCACGCCAAGATTGTATTCGCTCGAATGGAGAATCGGCGTCAACTCCTGATAGGCAAGCGAACATACGATGTTTTTCGATTCGACCGCAAAGAGCGTCGACCCGACGAAGAACGTCGAAATTTCCAGAGTCTCTTCACCGGCAGCTATTTTCGGATACTGATAGTATCGTTTCGAACTTGATGAAGCCGCTAACGGCTGACATTCGCCGATCGGACGTAAAAAGAGGGCGATTACGTCGTTGTGGTATCCGTCGGAGTGTTTAAATTCACGGTATCCGCTCGAACATGTTGCGCCGAGCGCGTAATAGTGTCCGTAAAGACGGATGATCTGCGCCTGAGTCGATCCGTTGGAGAGCTGAAACACGCTGTCGGGCAACGGCATTGACGAACCGACCGTAATTTCCGGATCGCTTGAGGCGAGGACGGTTCCGGTACGGTCGATAAAGAGGGCAAACATATCGTGTTTGACTTCCCCTTCCTCGTTTTTTGGCAATACGTCGTGGAGCATTGCCTTAAACTGCGGTTCGCCGTCAAAGACGATCCCGATTCCGCCGACTCCGTTATCATCGTATCCCCGGATGCAGGCGTTGTAGACGTAGGTGTGGCGATCTTCGTACAAGCCGACCGGCTCGAATCCCGATACGACGTAATCTTGGGTGGTCTCAAGCTGCAACGTTTCCATGGCCCAGTTATAGCCGACCCTTTTGCCGACGTAATGGCGTGTATCGGGATTGGACACGGCTAGAATATACCCTTGGCGGTCGTATACGAACATGGTGGTATAGACGGTATATAGACCGTTGATGTAGCTCAGAATGGATTCCATCGTGGCAATCTCTTCATGAGTGTGCGAGGGTTGGGAGAGCAGGGTGCGAAACGTCGTCGTCAAAGCCCACCAACGGCAGTCATTGGCCCGTTCGTACAGGTTGCGGTCCATAATATCGATGGCCAGAGAGGATTGGAATTTCAGATCTTCCATATAGCGGACCAGCATGGCGGTGTTGAGATTGGAAACGGTCCGGTCGAAAATCCGTTTCGTTTCGTCTCCCGTTTTGGAAATTTCGTTCAGAAGCGATTTGGCGAAAGGGTTCTCGGTTCCCGAAACGTTGGCAATCTGAACGTTCCCGTTCCAGACCGTCACATCGAGTTCGGTCTGTATCCTTTTGGCTTTTTCCAGAATGGCTTTGAGCTCATTGGGAAAAAAGTCTTCGGTTTCCGATACCGTTTTGAACAGTTCGTCCGAAGAGCCCGAATTTTTGGATACGGAACGGAATGCCAGATGAAGCGGTACCATGGCGTGGCCGATCCAGCCCGGTCCGGTATATCCCTGATACCCTTTGGTTCTGACCGTTTTGTAGAGGTATTCGAACCCTCCGAAATACATTTGATGCGTTTCATTGTTATACGGGTCGAGTTCGGAACCTACCGGAACGTGATGGGGGGCGGAGGAAGCGATAACCGTTCCGTCGGAGCGAAGCAGTTGAAGATTGATATAAGGGTTGTCCCGTTTAAGTTTCGAAAAGATGCTTTTGAGTTCGTCTTCGAACCGGAACTGAAGACAAAGGACCCCGATCGGTTCACCGGTTTCCGGATCGCTGACGCGGTAGGAATAGAGCAGCGAGAGACGGTTTGCACTCAGATCGGTAGCCCGGAAGGTTTCAACGTATCCGGCATGCGTATGCAGCGATTCTTGGACAAGGGGGTCTTTGGAGAAAGTGACCGGATGGGTTTCATCCAGTTGGAGCAACATTTTTCCGCGCGGATCGAGGAGAAAAATGTTTTCGTAGACGCTGTATTTCGCGACGTATTCGGCAAAACGTTTTCGCAGGGCCTCTTTTTTCCGTATTTTCAACAAGCGGGCATCGTCTGAGACGGTGAAGTCGGTCTGATTGATGAAACGGAGGAAATTGCAGACGTCTTCGTCGGTTGAAAGGAATCCGATATCGGCAGTCCGTTCAAAAAGGTTTCGAATCAGGATGTCGATTGCCGATTGGGCTTTTGAGGTGAGCTCGTCGAGCGTTTTATTGAAGGTTTCGCGTATAAGCCGTACGAGAGGCTCGTCAAGCAGTTCTTCAAACGCTGTGCGGGTGGCGGTGGTGTCCATGCCGATATTGGACATAGACCCTAGCAGGGTCAGCAATTCCCATTTATCCGATAGGGAACTCATATTCTTTTCAAAGTTTTGTACATCGGACATATAGCCGATGAGACTGTCGTTATGCATAGGAATTTTCCTCATGAAAAAATCATCTGTTTGGATGCGACAGTATAAAAGTCAAAGTTGCAAATAGGAGAAGAAAATTGATTATATTTTGATCATTTTTAGTAATGGCGCTAGAAAAGTGATCTAAAAATGGATAAAAAATAGTTATAAATTAAGATAAAAAAATCTGTAATTAATGTTGTTTCCTCTAACGGCTCTTCTTTTTAAGAAGAGCAGCTAAGACGCGTGTTCGTATAGTTTGAGGGAGTGGGCCCGGCATAGCGTTCGAACGGAAGGTGTTCGTCAAACGGAGAGTGCGCAATACGCAGCAAGTCATTCACGAGCCCATAGTCTCCGGATTCGGCACGCTCGATGGCCTCTTGAAGGATGTAGTTTTTAAGGATGTATTTTGGATTGGTACGGAGCATACGGGCATGGCGATCGGACATCGAGGCGGTATTGAAGGTGAGCCGTACGTCGTAGCGATCCAGCCAGTCGTGCATTTTTTCTCCTGAGAGGCTAAGGGCCAATAGCGCAGTGCGGTTTCCGTCGTATCGGGAGAGCGTTCGAAAAAACGGCGTCATATCGACGTAACCGTGTTCCAGTACGGAAAACAAAGAGCGAAACAGATCGGCGTCTTCGTCGCGGGAATCGTCAAGTCCCAGTTTGGCACGCAGCAAAGAAAACAGTTTGGTACTGAAAGCGCCGGGATACAATTCCAGGGAAGCTTCAAGCTTTTCTTGCGGGATCAGCGGTGACAGGGCCAGTGCCAGCCGCTGCAGGTTCCACAGTCCGATTCCGGGCTGTGAATCGTAGCTGTAACGCCCCTGGGTATCGGTATGGTTGCAGATGTAGCCGCTCTCAAACGTATCCATAAACGCGTAGGGACCGTAATCGATTGTCAAACCTGCTGCGGACATGTTGTCGGTATTCATGACGCCGTGATTAAATCCGACCGATTGCCATTGCGCAATCAATTCGGCCGTGCGGACGACGATTTCACCAAACATGGCGACGTAAGGTTCGGGATGGGTCAGAAGATGGGGATACGATTCACGGATCAGAAAATCGGCAAGCGATTCGAGTTCGGCAAAACGGCGCGAATGGTAAAAATATTCGAAACTTCCAAAGCGAATCCAGGACGGGGAAAGGCGCAGGACAACAGCGCCTTTTTCCCACCGTTCGCGGGCAACTTTTTCTTGCGATCCGATCAGGGCAAACGAGCGGGTCGTCGGTATGCCCAAACCGAACATCGCTTCGGCAATAAGGTATTCGCGGATCGAGGAACGCAATACGGCGCGTCCGTCCCCCTGTCGCGAATAGAGGGTCTGTCCGGAGCCTTTTAACTGCAGATTCCAACCGTTGGTTTTGCCCAGATTAATGGCCCGGCCGTCTCCCAGACGCGGGACGTAATGGCCGAACTGATGCCCGGCGTAGCACATGGCATAGGGGCGGGAACCTTCAAGTTTGAGCGTTCCGTTGAGCAGGGCGGTAATGTCATCCGAATCGAGTAATTCCGGATCAAGACCCAAAAGGGCACTGCCCAGTGCATTATGACTGATGAATGCGGGACGATGAAGCGGCGTCGGCTCGACTTGATGATAAAAGATCGGATCAAGTTCGAGATAGGGTGCGGTGAGGGTAAGGTCGATTAGTTTCATAATCGAGTTTTATCCCAAAAAGGCCAAACCCGTTCTTTGGCTTTAAAGCAGTTTTGTTTCTTTAGGATTCCAATAGAATCCGTTTGTCTTCTCCCTCCAGAGTGAGGCGAACCGTTAAATACTTTCCGGTCGGAGTAACGGCGTATTCCTGACGGGTTTTGGGGTCGATAAAAAGGATACGGTTTTTACCGTTATGAACACCGTGATGGACCACTTTGGCATGAAGATCGGCCTCGAAGAGGCGGTTTAGTTCCGCTTGCAGGGAGTGGATATGCCGTTCGTCCTCTTCGAGCCGCAAATGTTCTTCTTTCAGTTCGGCGGCTTCGGTTTTGTACTGCTGTACCCTGACTACGTCGGCTTTCATGGGTTGCTGATTGTTTTTCTGGGCTTCGATAATACGCTGCTGAAACTGTTTTATCCGAGCATTTTTTTCTTTGAACGATATCTGTTTTGCAAGGAACTCTTTGCTTTGCAGTTGAAGGCGCGAGGTTTTGTCGCGAATATCGAGTTCGAGTTCATGGATTTTTTCATGGTAGGCTTCGATGGAGTGGGGATCGATAATAAGCTTGTTCCCGTCTCCTTCCATTAACTGGATTTCGATCAATTCTTGAGCAATGACGCGGCCGTTTGAATAGAGATGGTCGATATAGACTTCCCGGGCGATTACTTCGCCTCCGACCATTTTTTTGATCCGGACGGTATCGGCTTCGATTTTACCGGTTTCGAGTACGTCGATATTGGCCTCTTTGGCTTTTAAATTTCCCCGATGAAGATGGATACTGGCGTTTTCGGTAACGGTAATTTCCGATTTTTTATGGGTCTGTGCGGCGATATTGACTTCGCAGGCCTGGATTTTGGCACTGCGTCCGACGGTACCGCTGACGTCAAGCTTTTGGACGTCAATGTTGACTCCGGTGCCCACCGCATCTTCGGAAGAGGTTTTGCGTTTGATCTTGAGATGAACGTCTTTATCCATCCCCGTTTCGATCGATCCTGTATTTTTAAAATCGGCTGCTTCGATACTGAGTTCCTGTCCGATGAGAAAAACCCCTTTTTTCCGAAGGACGTAGCCCGATACCGAGGAGTAAAAACGGATGCTTTGGGTATCCTCTTTGGAATACATTGTTTTATTGTCGATGACGACGAAACCTTTGTATTTGACGGTCGGTTCTTCGACGGGGATGTGTTGGCCCGAACATCCCCGTCCGTCGCGTCCGTATTTCGGGAATACGTATTCAAGGACCAGCGTATCGGGCGGTACCCCCTCGATCATGCTGTTCTCTTTTTTAAATTTTTTGTAGTGCAGCAAAACGGTGTCGTGCACCGGCAAAACGGGAGGGAGAAATTCACCGATGGGCAGGCGATAGGGAGATTGCAGGGGACCTTCTTTTTGGATTTTGACCAACATCCGGGTAATCTCTTTTTCAAGGCCGTGATCGTAGATTCCGATCATGTGGCCGTGCCGGAGCTGTTTGCGGACGACGGCATCTTTGACCCAGGTCTGAATCCCTTTTTTCAACGGAATCTTGGAGGAAGGATCGATGATGGCGACCGCTTTGCTTTTGGTTTTATCGGTGGCAATCGAGAGGCGCAGATCGAAATGGGGATTGGGTTGAAAATAGTGGACGTCGATCGTATAAACCTGCCGAAGTTCAAACGATGGAGAACGAAGTTCGAGTTCGCCGATCGTATCCGGGAACGAATCGTTTTGGACCAGTGACCACTCAGAATCTTCGTCTAGACGATAGAATGTTTCGTAGGATATCAGGTCGAAGTCGAGGGCATCGGCCGACACCCCCCACGTATTGGCCGTGCTGAGCAGGTCATTGGTGACGTTTTCGGAGGCGATAGTGATCGGCGTTTGTTTAGACATTATGCCCTTTTAGGTTCAGTAACGGAAACCGCTTTGCGTTCTTAAAAATTAAAGTGGCGCTCCAGATCAGAGTTGTCGATAAGGACCGGTACAACGATCAATGAAGCAATAACAGCCGCTATTGTACCAAAAATCAACGAAACACCAAGCCCGCCGAAAACGGCGTCGCTGGCCAAAAGGGTCGAAGCGAGGATAATCGCTGCCGCGGTGAGGAAAATCGGTTTGGCACGGGTGGCCGTTGCATAGGCGATCGCCTCTTTTTTATGAAGCCCTTTGTCGAGCATCAATGAACGGGTAAAATCGATCAGCAGCAGCGAGTTACGCGAACTGATACCGATCAGGGCGATAAACCCGATCAGCGACGTTGCCGTCAGGAAGAACGTATCGGCCGTAAAGATGTTCATAATCCAGTGCCCGACGATGACCCCGATAATCGAGAGGAAACTTCCGAGCAAAACGATGCCGCTGAGGACGAAGCTTTTGTAATAGACGACCATCAGCAAAAAGATGAGAATCAATGCCGCGATAAACGCACCGCCGAGATCGACGAAAGTATCGAGGGTGACTTTCATCTCGCCGTCCCATTTAAGCTGGTAGAGCTGCCCCGTTTTTTTATCGGTGAGTTCAAGATCGAACAACCCGGTTTTGGTGATCTCGTACTCGTCGCCGAAGGTTTCAAGAATCGTATTGCGCGCGGCCATCAGCGGGTAAACCTGGGAGACCATATCGGTTTCGGCCAGGACGTTGGCCATCTGATGGAGATCTTTGGTCATGATCATCGGGTTCGATTTGACCGGGACGATATCGACGACTTCGGTCACCGGCACCATCATCCCCATTTGGTTCATCATTTTCATTTCGGCCATTTTCAATTCGATGGCGTTTTTGTCCCGGGAATCGAATTTTTTCCCTTCCGGAGTCAGGGTAACGAAAATAGGGATTTGATCGGTCGCTTTTTGCGAGTTTTTAACCGCGATTCCCATCCCTTCGAATGCTAGATAAAGGATATCGTTGACCTGTTTGACGCTCAGGCCCGATTTTGAAATCTTGTCGGTATTGACGCGCACTTCGAATTTATCGTAGATTTCATCTTGCATGATGTCGATGTCGACCAGACCGTCGGTTTTGGCAAAAACCCCTTTGACCCGTTCGCTGAGATGACGAATTCCCTGTGCGTCAGAGCCGTAAACTTCGGCAACGATCGCGGCCATCGTCGGAGGACCGGCCGGCGGTTCGATAAATTTGATGCTGGTTTGCGGATAGATGTTTTCGCACTGTTTGACGATGACCGGACGCAAACGCTGCACCATCATGTACGAAGGCTCGTCCCGGTGATGTTTTTTGGTCAGGTTGACGACGATTTCGGAAACGTTTTCGCTGTTTTTAAAATGGCTCCCTTTAATGAGACCGGCAAAATCAAGCGGAGACCCGGCCCCGAGAAACACTTCGGTATCGAGGGCTTCGTGTTCTTGCTGCAGAACGCCGACAACGCATTCGCTGACTTGGCGGGTCTGTTCGATCGAACTTCCGTTGGGAAGATCGACGTAGACCGTGTAGGTATCGTTGTTTTTGCCCGGAAGCATTTTCGCCAGGACGAGTTTGGTCGGGATCATGGCAACCGAGAGGATAAAAGCCCCCAATGTCAGCCAGAGGACCATTTTTTTACGTCCCGGAGAATTTAAAACTTCCAGGAGCCAGTTTTCGAACTTTTGATACATCAGTGATGCCCTCCGTTATGGTCGGGTTTTTTGAGAAGCCGTACCGCGAGGTACGGGGTGAAAATATAGGCGACGAACAAGGAAGCGACCAGCGCGACCGGAACGTTGGCCGGGATCGGTTTCATGAACTGTCCCATCATCTGTCCGACGAACGCCATCGGTACCATCGTAAGGATGATCGCCAGCGTCGCGATGTTGGTCGGTGCTCCGATCTCATCGGTCGCTTCGACCATCAGCTCATCCGCATCCATATCGGCCGCTCCGGGAGCGTGGAAATGGCGGTGGATATTTTCGATAACGATGATTGCCGCATCTACCAGAAGCCCCAGGGAAAGCAAGAAGGCAAACAGGGTAATCCGGTTGATCGTCTGACCCGAAAGGTAGGCGATGAAGAGGGTGATGGCCAGAATCGCCGGTACGGTAAAAGTAACGATCAGCGATTCGCGCCATCCAAGGACGAAAACCAACAAGACGGCAATGATCACGATAGAGAGCAACAGGTGGAATACGAGTTCGTTAACCGCTTCGTTTGCCCGTTCGCCGTCGTTTCGGGTAATGACGTAACTGATCCCCTCTTTGTTCATTTGGGATTTGTATTTGGCGAGTTCTTCTTTGACCGCTTCGGCAATGTTAACCGCGTTGGTCCCTTGCAGTTTCGAGACGGTAAGGGTGATCTGGTCTTTAAGCGGGCCGAATTTTCCGTTTTCAGCTTTGACCGACACCAGGGCCGATTTGAAATTCTGAATATCGCTTCCGGCCGTTACGGTTGCGACGTCACGCAGATAGATGGCCGAGCCGCCGTATTGCGCGACGATGATGTTGCCGACGTCTTCGACGCTCTCAATCGCGTTGCGTACGCCGATCATGACGATGTTGTTGTCTTTGGTTTTCCCTTTGATCTCGGGAACGTTATACGCCAGAGACTGGGTGGCCTGAACGATCTGTCCGAGCGAGAGGTTATACCCCGAGAGGCGGTTCATGTCCACAAGGACGTTGAATTGATGTTTCTTGGCCCCTTTGACGTCGGTAACGGCAACGTTGGGAAGGCCGTTGATGTGGTGCTGAATCTCTTTGACGTGGTCATAAAGAACGGTAGGGTCCATCTCGGGATTATTGGCATAAAAGGCGACCGAGACGATGGGAATATCGACGTCGATATCGAGAGGTTTGATGATCGGCTGCATCGCCCCTTTGGGGAGGATGTCCATATTCTGCATTATTTTGTCGTAGATTTTGAGGTTCGAATCCTCTTTTTTCTCTCCGATGAAGAACGCGGCATTGATGACGGCGACGTTGTCCATCGCCATACCGTAGATATGCTCGATCCCTTTGACCTCTTTGAGTTTGCGTTCAAGCGGTTTGACGATGACGTTTTCGACTTCGTTGGCCGTTGCGCCGGGCAGAGCGATGATCACGGTCGAACCCGAAACGACCATTTGCGGATTTTCTTCACGAGGCATCAGAATGAGGGCGAGATAACCGATCACGAGGAGAAAGATTCCCAGAATCGAGGTCAGGGGATTGCGGATGAACCCTTTGGCAAGTTTCCCGGCAATGTCTTTAGGCTGATAGGAGTGCTGTGCTTGCATACGGCCTCCTATTCAATCTCGACGGTGGCGTACATTCCGGGATAGACCGTCTGTTTGGCGCTAAACGAGACTTTGATGCGGAAGGTATGGGTCATCGGATTGGAACTTGGGATAATGGCACTGACCTTACCGATCCCGGTGTAACCAACCGATGGAATGGCAACTTTGACCCGTTTGCCGATAGGGACGAGCTGAAGGTTGTTTTCGGCTACTTCGACGTCGATTTTGAGATCATTCAGGTCGGAGAGGACGATTGCCGGCATACCGGGCATCGCCATTTCGCCGACTTTGATGTTTTTAGAAACGACGACGCCGTTGTTCGGCGCGGTGATGCGCAGGTAGTTGTACTGATTGTTCACTTCGGTCAGACGGGCTTTGGCCTGGTTCACCTGACGTTCTGCGATGGAGATCATGTTTTTGAGGTTCTTTTTGGAGAGTTCGAGGTTTTCGACTTCGAATTTACTCACCATGTCCTGCTGGAGAAGACGCTTGTTACGTTCGAGATTGAGTTCGAGATTGGCGTATTGGTTCTGGTACATCTGAAGCGACAACTCGGCTTGTGCGATTCCCAGTTCGACCTGGGTTTTGGCCGAGTCGATCTCTTTGGAGTCGATCGTATAGAGCAGATCCCCTTTGCGGACGCGTGAACCTTCCGAAACCGTAACGTTCGTGACGAATCCCATGTTCCGGCTGGTAATCATTTTCTGGTTGTCGCTGATAACGCTTCCCGAGAGACTGAGGCCGGCCGCGCTCAGCGTTGCCCCCAAAGCGAGTGTAGTGATCAGATGTTTCATTATTTAACTCCGTTACTAAGTTTTTCGAGGGCAAAAATGCGCTCGTTGCGTTTGTTTTTGACCATTTGCAGGTTCAGGATTTTTTCGATTTGCATCGACTGTTTGATGATGACGTCGCTCATCGATACGAGATGCTCGTGGTAGCGCCCTTCGTAATTTTTGTAAATCTGATCGGCCAGTTCCAGCTCTTTTTCGAGACTTTTGACCTGGGCGTTCAGGCTTTCGATCTCGGTACGGATTTTGTCGTATTGGAGGGCGATCCCTTTTTTGGCCAATTCGACCTGGGTTTGGGTTTTGAGTTTTTCGATGCGGGCTTTTTCGAGAGAAGCGCCGTCGACACCGCCGTTAAAGAGGTTCCATTTGAGCTGTGCGCCGATCGTGTAGGCTTTATGATCGCTAAAATCGCCCAAGAAAGTGTTGTCGGCACTGCTGGCTTCGGCGAAGGCACCGACTTGAGGGAGGAACGGAGCGTAGGCGATATCGACCATTGTTTCGCGGATGGTAAGCCCTTCGGAGGCTTTTTTCAAGTCGATGTTGCTGGAAAGGACTTCCGATTCGCTGATTCCGGACGCCGGATAATCGCTGGCCGGAAGCTCGATGTCGTTGACCGGCTGGTTGAGCAGAAAACCGATGTAGTGGTAGAGAAGTTTCTGGTTGGCGCTTAGTTCCGTGATGGCACGCTCGACGTTGGCTTTTTTCGATTCGACTTCGAGAAGGTCCACTTTTTTGGCATACCCTTCCTGTATCATCATCTGCGTCGTATTTTCCAAGGTGGAAATGTTTTTGAGGATGACGTTCATGTGGTCGATCGAATGCTGCAGTAACGCCATGTCGTAGTAGCTTTTGCGCAGTTCGTACCGTTTTTCGGTCGCCATCTGCTCGGCATCGAGTTTTTTGATGCTTTCCATTTTTTCGCTGATCGTTCCGTATCCGCTCAGTTTTCCGCCGGTGTAGAGGGGAAGCATGTAGCTGAGTTTGCTCTGGAAATAGTTTTGGTAGCCGGGATAGTTCAAATCTTTGGGTTGGATGGCCAACAGTTGCTGATTTCCAGCAGGTGTTCCGATTAACCCCATATTATTTAGAAATTCATTGAATCCAAAATCCCCGAACGTCGCTTCACGCGAGCTGAGTTTGAATCCGAAGGCATTTCCCGCATCGTTTGAACGCATCGCGTTTTGGGTAAAATCGAGCGAACCGTAGTTGTAGCCTTTGGCAATAGTAACGTCGCTATGAGCGCTTTGGGTATCAAGATTGGCGGTTTTGATTTCGAGATTCTGCTGGTCGAGCAGGTCGAGTGCGGCATTGAGGCTGAGTCCGGACGCCTGTAACTGGGCGGAGGATAGCAGCAATGCGGCACTGACGATCCATGAAGTCTTTGACATAGGCCGATTCCTTGCTGTATTTGGTTTAATAATCAAAAGTATAAGTATTATTATACACACGAATACGTTCAATTTTTATTAAATAGGGGTTGGGTAAAGACGCGTTGACGGCCAAGATAATACCATAAGTTACACGGAGTTTGAAATTTGGTTCGGATTCGGGTAAAATTCGCACAAATATTCAGGTCAGGGGATCAAAGTATGGCAACCATCAGTATGGGTGATATCAAAAAAGGGGTACGTCTGGAAATCGACGGCAACCCGTTCAAAGTAGTCGAATTTCAACACGTCAAACCGGGTAAAGGGGCAGCGTTCGTCCGTATGAAAGTGAAAAGCTTCAAAAACGGAAAAGTGATCGAGAAAACGGTTCATGCCGGGGATAAATTCGAAGTACCGAATATGGCGCACAAAACAATGCAGTTCTTGTATGATGACGGCGAAATGCTTCAGTTCATGGATAACGAAAGCTATGAACAGCTCGGTCTTACGTACGATCAGTGCGATGAAGCGATGAAATGGATCAAAGACGGCACCAACGTTCAGATGGTCTTCCACAACAACGAAGCGATCAGCGTTGACGCTCCGGAAATCATGGAACTCAAAATCGTTGAAACGGCTCCGAATTTCAAAGGCGATACGTCAAGCGCTTCCAAAAAACCGGCAACTCTTGAAACCGGTGCGGTGGTTCAGGTTCCGTATCACGTTCTCGAAGGCGATGTGATCAAAGTAAACACCGTCGAGGGCGAATACCTCGAAAAAGTTAAATAATCTTCTTTTTTTCCAAATTGCCTCTCTCGTTCGGAGAGGCAGCAATCACTTCTCTTTTCTACCCACCGATGTTCAAACAGTGTATCTGAGCGCAACGGTTATATTTCGATCCCAAAGACATTTTTGACAACGTATCCGATTGCAAACGAGATAACGGCAACTCCGAACGTGATGTAGGACATTTCCCGTACCCTTTGCCAGAAGGGAAGATCTTTGGCGACCGAAATGTAAAAATTGTAGCTCACGATGGAAGCCATGGCTGCCAGAAACATGATCCCCAGCGCAACGCTGATCTGCTGAACGACAAAAAACGGCAGTACGAGCAGCAGGGTTGTCAGAATGTAGGAGACTCCCGTGTACAGGGAATAGACTAGGGGTGATATCTCGTCTGAGGCGTTTTCTTTGGATTCGAGGTAAGCCGAGCCGGCCATTGAAAGCGATGCGGCGATCCCCATAATCATCCCGGTGATTCCGACAACGATGCTTTTGTCAAATGCGAGGGCAATTCCGGATAGAGTTCCCGTCAATTCAACCAAGGCATCATTCATTCCCAGGACAATCGCTCCGGCATACAGCAATTTTCGATCGTTGAGCAAGTCGATCAGTTCGATTTCATGATGAGCTTCCTGCTCGTAGATGCGTTCGACTCCCGGCACGTCAAGCGAACGGTAAAAGCTTTTGGCACTCTCTTCTCTGCGTTCGAGGAGTTTCAGGGCAAAGGCGATCCCTACGACTCTGGCCAGCATGACGTAAAACCATACCACGAGACGGCGTGCTTGAAAGTCGATGCCCGAGAGAGATCGCAAAAAAAGATAATGGCCGTGTTCTTCAAGCGCAATTTTTTTTAAAATTTCCCGATTCTTTTGATCCGCTTCGTATTGGCTTAACCGTGAATAAATCGTAAAATCGTCTATTTCATTTTGCTGCTGATGTCTGATTTGATGTTTTTGGGTTTCGCTTATCACCTTTTGCTCCTTATTTAAGGGGAGGTCATTTATTATAGCACGTTCAGGGAAAGAGGAGTGAAAGCAAAGTCATGGAATTTTTTGGTTACCTACAGATGCTGTTGCACGACACGATCGGACTCGTGACGATCCTTAATCCCGTAGCGGCGGCAGCGATTATGATATCGACCGCGCAGGAGGGATTTTCGTCGCGTGATGCACGCAGCATCGGTCAAAAAGCGGCCATGACCGTACTCATCGCATCGCTTAGTACGGTATTTTTTGGCAATTTGATTTTTGAACTGTTCGGCATCAATACGTCGTCGGTCATGGTGATCGGGGGGATCATTTTGCTGTTGATGTCGGTACACATGGTACAGGGGCGTATTTCGGAAACCAACCATACCCCCGAAGAGTCCGAGGCGGCGGCCGAGAAAGAGAATATTGCCGTCATTCCGATCGGTATCCCGATTCTTTTCGGGCCGGGGGTGATTTCGACGCTGATGGTATTCAAAGCAAAAGCATCAACGCTACTTGAAACCCTGATCCTTTTCGGGGCTGTTATCATCAGTACTGCGGTCGTGTATGCGGTATTGCTTAATGCGGTCTATCTGGTCCGGATGCTCGGCGTCAACGGTTTGAAGATCATGACGCGTCTTATGGGACTGGTTGTCGGTGCCATCGCTTCGCAGTTTGTCATTTACGGCGTCCAGGGATTATGGCACGCCTAGGGGAAGTCGATGCGATATCATCCTTCGGGGGTATCGGTTTTGCGTTCGAACCGGTTGGCATAGACGATTAGGAGAAAAAACAATACGGCCAATCCGCCTAGAACCAGCATCAGCCAGGTATCCCCCGGATCGACTTCAAGCAAGATCAGTTTACGCATCACGACTACGAATCCAATTTGCAGGAACGTAACGGCGTAGACGTAATTGCTGCGGATGAAAAGGCTTTTGACGATGGCAAGGACGATCATCGTAAAGAGCGAATCGGTCAGAATGATTTTGATCTGCGGAAAATCGAGGGTACCGTGATCGATCGTCAGGGTAACGATTTTACTGGAGAGGCCGATCAGACAGTCGAAGAGATACAACACCATGATAACGATGAACATCAACCGCAGCAGCTGCACGGCAATTTGCAAAAGGGTCTCGCTTCGGCTTTCGAGATCATCGATGAATTTCATTCTTATTTTCCTCATTAGGGTGTCTATCCGTCATACCCGGTTGTGAAGAGTATGTTTACGGAGGCAGATGCTTTTTCAGGCGGTTTTGCCAGTGCTTTATTATAAGGCAAAACTTCTGAAAAACCCTTGTCCCTCCATCCCCCCTAAAGATTCTCCTATCTTTCGGATAGGGGAGAAAACTGCCTTATTCGCCCTTGATTTCATCGAGTGGGTAAGGTCAGTTCATAAAACGGATAATTTTAATTCTGGACAAATCGTGATATTATTTGCCAAAACTAGCCAAAAGGGGAGACTATGCCAAAAGTATTAATTCCGATTGCCGAAGGGTTTGAAGAGATCGAAGCGGTATCGCTGATCGATGTTTTGCGACGTGCCGGGATTACGGTAATTACCGGGTCGGTCGGCGGCGAGTCTCTGGTCCGCGGAGCAAACGGTATCACGATTCAGTGCGACCGTCCGGTGGAAGGGCTGAGTGCCGAGGAACTCGATATGGTGGTATTGCCCGGGGGATGGGGCGGGACCAAGGCTCTGGCGATGGACGCGAACGTCCAAAACCTTTTGCGGGTGATGGATTCGAAAGGGAAACCGATCGGTGCGATCTGTGCCGCACCGTTTGCGCTGGATGCCGCCGGAGTATTGAAAGAGGGGTATACCTGCTACCCAAGCGTCGAAGAACAGATTAAGACCGGAGGATTCCGGGGAGCCGAAAATGCGGTCGTCGAAACGGCCAATGTCATGACGTCTCGCGGACCGGGAACGGCGATCTGTTTCGGACTTGCCATTGTCGAAAAACTGGTCGGAAAAGAGACGAGCGAAGCGCTGCGTGGCGGTTTGTTGGCGGGGTATTGTGAAACGCTTTAGTCTGCTTTTGGCATTGGGTGCCGTCCTCGCTGCCGATGTCCGTCTCTCACCGAACGAAGCCTATTCGCAGGAGCAGGCTTCGGATTACTGCCGTGATCTGGGAAAAGGATGGCGTTCTCTCACGATCGAAGAGCTTTTCGCGCAGGGGGATAAATTGCCCTTTAGTGACGGATACAGTTACTGGTCGGGCAATACGATTACGTCAGGAAATGCGGTGATCGGTACGGGAAGCGAAGGGGACGGCGGCGTACTGGAGGTACTCGGATTTAGCTATTACCCAAAAGAGCGCAACGTCACGTTTTCGCCGCGATGGAAAAAAATTGCGGCCGCGTGTACGGACGATCCGCTTCCCCCGAAACGCTTACGCCACTACCAGAAGGTTCCGGAAGGGACTCTGGATACGGATAACGGCCTGATCTGGCTTGATCTGGACGCAACCGACAAGCGTTCGCGCTATACGTATGACGAGGCGCAGTCGATGTGTGCCAATCTCTCTTTGCACGGGCGTTCCTGGCGGTTGCCGACGACCGAAGAACTCTACGGCATCGTTGATTACAGCTATGTGCGTCCGACATTGGATATGCACTTCTTCGGCCCCGTCATGCATCGTTATTACTGGACATCGGATGTTCTGAACGATAAAGAGGCCTACGTCGTCGGATTCAAACTCGGCTCGGTCGCGACGGCTCCCAAAAAAGAGGCGACCCACGCGCGCTGCGTGAGCGATCAATGAGCGTTTCCCTCCCGCTGCGATGGCTGATCGCCGATACGGTTTTGTGCGGTGCGGGATTGGCGTACACGGGGATCAATGCCCTCGAACCGGGAACATGGCTGATGGAAACGGCTCCCGTGTTCATCGTTTTTGCTGTGATGTGGGCAACCTATCGACGTTTCCCGCTGAGCAGTCTGCTCTATTTTCTGATTTTACTGCATAGCGTCGTGTTGATGATCGGGGGGATGTATACCTATGCCAAAGTGCCATTTGGGTTTGAGATGGCGCACTGGCTTGGGATCGAACGGAACCCGTACGACAAAGTCGGCCATTTCATGCAGGGATTCGTCCCGGCAATCGCGGCTAGAGAAATTCTGATTCGGGGAAAATACGTCAACGGGAAGAAAATGCTTATCTATATTATCCTCTCGATCGTTCTGGGATTTAGCGCATTTTACGAACTGATCGAATGGGGTGCGGCGCTTGCCTTGGGGCAGGGGGCCGATGCGTTTTTGGGAACACAGGGGGATATCTGGGATACCCAGTCGGATATGTTTTTTGCTCTCATCGGCGGTATCGCCGCGCTGATAACCCTGTCCTTCCCTCATCAAAAACAGATTAATGCATTGGAGCACCATGAAAATCCTCGTTGATGCGGACGCTTTTCCCAATGCGATCAAAGAGATTTTGATGCGTCCCGTTCTCAAACGCCGTATACGGACGATCTTCGTTGCCAACAAAAAAATTGGTTTGCCCGATGCCGAACACGTAACGATGGAGATCGTGGCTCAAGGTGCCGATGAAGCCGACCATCGTATCGTCGAGTTGTGCGAAACCGGGGATCTGGTCATTACCGCCGATATCCCGCTAGCCGATCGGATTGTTGCTGTCGGGGCCGTCGGACTCGATCCGCGCGGTACGATATACGATGAGAACAATATCAAACATCTCCTCGCCATGCGTAATCTGATGGATGAACTGAGAGACGCCGGGGAGATCACCGGCGGCCCTTCGGCAATTACCGATAAGACGGTTCGCTCTTTTGCGGACGGGTTGAACCGGTTATTGTCCAGAAAACCGAATTAAACTCTTCGTGCGATATTCCTTCAGGTGATGTCGCCATCCCAATCGTTAAATCAAATCTTAACTCCTCTCAGACTATAATCTCTCTACTTCTTTTCAAGGCATTTTTTCATGAGCATTCCTCCGTTTACCCACTTGCATCTTCATACCGAATATTCGCTTCTGGACGGTGCGAACAAAATCTCCGCACTGGTAAGTCGGGTCAAAGAACTGGGAATGAGCGCGGTGGCGATGACGGATCACGGGAATATGTTCGGAGCGATCGATTTTTACCATCAGATGCGCGGAGCCGGGCTCAAGCCGATCATCGGGATGGAAGCCTATATCCACAACAGCGACGATCTCTCCGATAAAAGCGTCAAGCAACGGTTTCACCTTTGTCTTTTTGCCAAAAACGAGGTTGGTTATAAAAATCTGATGTACCTCTCCTCGAAGGCGTATATCGACGGTTTTTACTATTTTCCCCGTATCAACAAGCAGATTTTGCGTGAACATTCCGAAGGACTTATCTGTACCTCCGCGTGTCTTCAGGGGGAAGTGAACTGGCATCTCAATACCAACAGCGAACGTAACGTCAAAAACGGGGCGGGAGGCTATGAAGAGGCCAAGCGGATCGCCCTGGAGTACAAAGAGATTTTCGGGGACGATTTTTACATGGAGATCATGCGCCACGGGATCGGCGATCAGCTCTTCATCGACGAGCCGGTGATCCGTCTTTCACGGGAAACGGGGATCAAGCTTGTCGCGACCAACGACACCCACTACACCTATGCCGACGATGCCCAGTACCACGAAGCATTCATGTGTATCGGGATGAATAAACTCTACGATGATCCCAAACGTCTGCGCCATTCGGTGCACGAGTTTTATATCAAGTCGCCCGAACAGATGGCGCGCCTGTTTGCCGATATCCCCGAAGCGCTCTATCACACCCAAGAGATCGTCGATAAATGCCAGTTGGAACTCAAACTTGGGAACCCGACACCGCCGAACTTCAAGTTTACGCGTGAATACGCCGCTGCCGAAGGGCTATCGATCGATCATGCCGACGATGCGCCGCTCTCTGCCGATGCGGATAAAGCGGAGCGTAAAAAGTGGCTGGGTGCCGCGGACAAGAACGACGCGGAATATTTCATCCACTGCTGTCGTGCAGGGTTGGAAAAACGGCTCGAACACGTCCCCGAAGCACGGCATACGGAGTACCGTGAACGTCTTGAATTCGAGATGGACGTTATCAACCAGATGAAATTCCCCGGCTATATGCTCATCGTCTGGGACTTCGTCCGCGAAGCCAAAAATATGGGGATTGCCGTAGGCCCGGGCCGGGGATCGGCAGCGGGAAGTCTTGTCGCGTTTGCACTCGAGATCACCGACATCGACCCGATGAAATACGATCTGCTCTTCGAGCGTTTCCTGAATCCGGAGCGGGTATCGATGCCCGATATCGATATGGACTTCATGCAGGCGCGTCGCGGTGAGATCATCGACTACGTCGTGCGCAAATACGGGCGTGAGCAGGTAGCCCAGATCATCACGTTTGGTTCGCTCCTGGCCAAAGGGGTCATCCGCGACGTCGCCCGCGTCCTTGATATGCCACTTTCTCAGGCCGATGCGATGGCCAAACTGATCCCCGATGAGCTTGGGATCACCCTCAACGGTAAGACCAAAGGGGGCGAGTTCAAACCCGGGGCGTACCAGAAAGAGCCAAAGATCGCCGAACTGATCGAAAGTGACCAGCAGGTGGCGCGCGTCTGGGAATTCTCCAAAAAGCTCGAGGGGCTCAAGCGCAATGCCGGTATGCATGCGGCGGGAGTCGTCATCTCCAACGAACCGCTCTGGAAGAAGACGCCGATCTACAAACCCTCCGGCGAGGAGACGTTCGTCACCCAGTATTCGCTCAACTACCTTGAAGACGTCGACCTGATCAAATTCGACTTCCTCGGCCTCAAGACCCTCGACGTCATCGATAATGCGATCAAGCTGGTTGAAAAGCGGTACGGACGAAAAATCAACTGGCACGAGATCGACGAGAACGATATGAAAGTCTATGAGACGATTCAGAGCGGGGAGACGATCGGGATGTTCCAGATCGAGTCCAGCGGTATGCAGGATCTGAACAAACGGCTTAAACCTTCGAACTTCGAGGACTTGATCGCGGTACTCGCTCTCTATCGTCCGGGACCGATGGAATCGGGGATGCTCGATGACTTCATCGAACGGAAACACGGGCGTCAGGCGATCACCTACACCTTCCCCTCTATGGAGCCGATCCTCAAGCCGACTTATGGGGTCATCGTCTACCAGGAGCAGGTCATGCAGATCGTTCAGACGGTCGGGGGCTTTTCGCTGGGCGGTGCGGACATCGTACGTCGCGCGATGGGGAAAAAGAAGATCGAGGAGATGCAAAAGTACAACAAGGAGTTCAGTGAGGGGGCGGCCAAGCAGGGGCTCGATTACCAGAAGGCCAGCGAGCTCTTCGACCTGATCGAAAAATTCGCCGGGTACGGGTTTAATAAATCCCACTCGGCGGCGTATGCGATGGTCACCTTCCAGACGGCATGGCTCAAGACCTACTATCCGCAGGAATTTATGGCGGCGCTTCTGACGTCGGAGAAAGACAATACCGACAAGGTCGTCAAATACATCGACGAAGCCAAGCGGATGAAGATATCTCTGGGTGCGCCCGATATCAACCATTCGCAGCTGGAATTTTCGGCGATCACCAAGGATGAGCAGGACCAGATCCTTTTCGGACTCGGTGCGATCAAGGGGGTCGGCGAAGCGGCGGTCGAATCGATCCTCGAAGCACGGAGTGAGGGGGAATTTGCCGATATCAAGGATTTCGTGAACCGGATCGAACCGCAAAAGGTGAACAAGAAGGTGATCGAATGCATCATCAAAGCCGGAGGGCTGGATCGTTTCGGCTATTCGCGCCGTGCGCTCCTAGAGCAGGTCGAAATTCTCGTCGAAGCGGCGAAGCAGGGCTCGACGCTGAAAAAAGAGTCCCAGTTCAGCCTTTTCGGGGACGATGAGGAGGTGACGACCGTCGATTTCAGTATCAAAAACTACGACGAATACGACCTCAAAGCGATCCTCGATTTCGAAAAAGAGACGCTCGGATTTTACGTTTCCGGGCATCCGCTCGATAATTTCCGAAGCGAGATCGACGCGATCAACTACACCCTCTCAAGCGAGATCGAGAACATTGCCGACGGTTCCACCGCGATCTTCATCGGGAAGGTCGAGGAGATCACCAAGAAGATGTCGAAAAAAGGGTCCATGTTCGGTCTTGTCAACCTGATGGACTTCCACGGCAACATCGAGGTGATGCTCTTTTCGGACAAAATCGAGCAGCTTGAAGCGATGGATCTGGACGAACCGATCGCCTTCAAAGTCAAGGTGACCCATACCGAAATGTTCACCCGCATCAGCGTCATGAAAATCCTGACCCTCGCCGAAGCGAAAAAAGAGGCCAAGAAAGTCGAGACGAAAATCGTCGAAAACCTCCCGCCGCCGGAGCCGTTAAATCTGCGTATCCGTTTGAGCGACGATCTGAGCGCTCTGGAACAGCTCTATGTGATTGTCCGCCGCCATCCGGGACGCCGCCCGATCAAACTCACCGTCGTCTCCAAACTTGTCGATATCGTTATCGATTCGGCGATCCGGGTCGATGAGAAGGTGCTTGAAGATCTGGCTGGGCTGGATGAGGTGGATGTAATTTAGCTGTCATTCCCGCTGAGATGGGAGTACAGCTATGATCGGAACATGGAAAGTATTCCGTGAAGCAATGTAGCAGCTATATGCAGGACAATTCCAGCATAAAGCACATTCAAATGATAACCTGTCCAACGGATTTCAGTTTCGTAGTTTTTAATATGTCTTTTATCTTCTTCATCTAGTTTCAACCCGTTGAGTCGTTTATACAGCGCTTCAACGATATCGAGTTCGTAAAAACTTTGGGTTGTGACGCATAATGGCTGTCTGTAGTCACTGACGTTTAAAAGAACAGGTTTCCCAAATAAAATTAACAGCCAACTAATATAATAGAGGGGCATGGCGTCTCCCCAATTGGATGGCGGGACCATCAAAATTGTTAAACATATCAGATGTATGGCAACGAATAGTTTTACCATTTGATCGATCAAAAGATATTTTTTATCTGCTTGTTTGAATATTTCGTATTGTTTTTCTTCTTCTGGTGTGAGCTGTTCCGTAAAACCCAGATCAAATTGACGAACTTTAATTCTGTGGAGCCGAATAGATTCATTATGAATAACTTGATTCTGGAAACAGAATGGTTTGTATATATATGATTGGTATCCAGCTATGACTAATGCAATACCTGATGAGATATAAACGGGCATTAACCAAAGTAGCATTAAAAGCCTTTTGTAGGGAATCGTTAAAGTTATACTAAATTGTAACAAAGAATATAGTGTTTTGTGATATTTACAAAGCGTACGCTTTTCGGTACGATTTGTCTATAAGGAGCTACTATGACCAAAGTTATCACCGCCAGTCAAGCAAGGTCCAATATCTACAATCTCATCGATGAAACGGCATAGAGCCACGAACCGATCATTATCACGGGCAAACGCCACAATGCCGTCATGGTATCGCAAGAGGACTGGAAAGCGATCGAAGACGCTCTCCCTCACGGCGATCCCAAAAAGGGCCGATTCCATCGTCGAGGCGATGAACGCCCCTGACAGCGATTTAGCGAATCGGTCGAATGGTAGAATACAAAATCCTCTACAGCAAAGAGGTGCAGAAAGATGCGAAGAATTTCTCTGCCGCGGGATTAGCCGATAAGGCAAAAGAGCTGATCGAGATCATCGAATACAATCCGTTCCAAATTCCCCCCGGTTATGAAAAACTAGTAGGTGATCTCAGCGGTGCCTATTCTCTCTGGATCAATATCAAACACCGTTTGGTCTATCAGGTGATGGAAGAGAGTAAAACGGTGAGAATTTTACGGATGTGGAGTTATTATGGGGAATAATCCTTTATATCCATGAAATGGGGCGTTCATGCACCTAATTGTTTATCTGAACAAAAACACCATCCTGCTCATTACGCTAACCTGTATCGCACATCGTTAAGTATATTCAGTTGAGTATAACACACCCATTTGTCGGAATTTACACCATTCTTTGTGCGTCTTGCATAGAAGTTTCAAAACGCTTCACTCCGGACCGTATACGTTTTCAATCCAAAAAAGGTAAAATAATAAGAGATTATAAAAATCGAAACGTCAATCACGATGCCTACGGGCTTGGAATCTAAAGACGAAAGGGATGAAGGCTCTTTTGGCGTTTCGTATTGATTTAGAAAAGCTAGTTTGATGTATACTTGAAGAAGAGTGATTGAAAAGGAGATCGAAATGGGACGTATCACAGCGGGTTTGGCCGTTTTAATAACGGGGGGGATACTCTCGGCCAAGGTCCTGGTTTTTGGAGTGGTTCCCCAGCAAAGCCCCGTGGAACTCGCCAAAGGGTGGAAGCCGGTCGTATCGTATCTCGAAACGGCGACGGGTGAGAAAATCAATCTGAAAATCGAGCGTTCCATTCCCGATTTCGAACGTGCCTTGTATGCGGGAGAGTACGATATCGCCTATATGAACCCCTATCACTACATCCTTGCCCATAAACGCAAGGGATACACGGCGCAGGTACGGGACGTCAAGAAACTGGTCGGGATCATCGTCGTGCGCAAAGACAGCGGAATCACGAACGTCTCCGAGCTGAAAGGGAAAGAGATCCTGTTTCCCGCTCCCGACGCGTTTGCCGCGACGCTGCTGACCAAATACGATTTGCTAAAAGAGTACGGAATCGACGTCGAAAAAGACAAAAAGTTCCGTTACGTCAATTCGCATGATTCGGTATATAAAGGGGTCGCCCGACGTATCGGCGACGCGGGGGGAGGGATCGAGCGGACGTTAAACGGTCTCGAAGATCCCGAAACGAAATCGGCATTGAGTATATTATATAAAACCAATGCCTATCCGAGCCATCCGTTTGCGTTTAATCCGTCGCTCTCTGCGGCGGTTACGGACAAAATCGCCGATGCTCTGACACGGATGCCTGAAGATTTGCTCGAACCGATCCGGATGAAAAATATCGTCCGTACGAACGATTCGGAATACAACGGCGTACGGAAAATCGCGGAATCGTTACCTTCGCTTCAAGATTATTAAATGTTTCGATCGCTTCGCTATAAGTTTATCCTTTCGTTTCTATCGATCGAAATTCTCTTTATCAGTCTGATCGTTTTTTTCAACTTTTCGGCGCTGGAAAAACTTTCAAGGTCGTTGATTGATGAAAAAATCACGACTTCGACCACCCTTTTTGAGGAGATGGTCCGTACTCCGTTGGCCATTTTTGACGTCGCGACGCTGGACGATGAGACCCAAAGTTTTACGAAGATGAAAAATATCGTCTCCGTCAAAATTGTCGATACCGAAAACCGTGTTCTGAGTCAAAGTAGCTCATCCGACGCCCGAGAATTTCCTCTTTTTACTAATCCAATTGTCCAGATCGAGGAAAATGGGCATACCTACAAAATCGTCAATACTCCGCTCAATTACAAACGTGAACTTCTCGGAAATGCCCAGATTGTCTACGAAATCACCGAGAGCCTACGGGTTATTGACGATAATAAGCGTCTGACCTATTTTCTGATGGCGGTTGAAATTTGTATCAGCATGCTGGTGGCGTTCTTCGTCGGCTGGCGGCTGACGCGGGAACTGAGCCGATTGACCGAGACGGCTGAGCAGATTGCGCTCAACGAAGAAATCGATCTTCCGGATATGAGGGGGAAAAGTTACGAAATCCAGATTCTCTTCGATACCCTCCGGATGATGCAAAGTAAAATTCTGGAACGGAAAAACCGATTGCTCGAGATTCTCAAAACCTTGCAAGACGACATTCAAAAACGTAACGAACTTGAACATCGCCTGATTGAAGAGAGAAACTTCGTCTCAACCATCGTTGAAAACGCCAATACGATCATTGCCGTTATCCAATCGGACGGGACGATGAGCCTTTTAAACGAATACGGGCAGAATTTTGTCGGTTATACGCAAGAAGAGGTGGGGAGTGAACCCTATTTCTGGGGGAAATTTCTGGCACCGCAGGTTCAGCCCAAAGTCTTTGATATCATCGCCAACGCCCAAAAAGGTGAAATCCAAAAACAGTTTAAAAATCCATGGATTTCACGCTACGGCGAAGAGCGGATGTTTGAATGGTCCAATGCCCTTGTGAACAAAGAAGACGGATCGCTGGACTATATTTTTACAATCGGTATCGACGTGACGGAATCGGAGCGGACGAAGCAGGAACTTCGAACCATCTTCGACATCACCCGTGACGGTATTGCCATTCTGGACCTTGAGAGCCATTTCCTCGACTGCAATAACGCGTATCTGCAAATGACGGGTTATAGTCGGGAGGAACTCCTCGCCAAGTCGTGTATGGAACTCACCCTTCCGGAAGACCGTGAACGGGCAGTGGAAGCCATCAAAGTCGTTATGGAACAAGGTTACATCGAATCGTTTGAAAAACGGTGCGTCGTTAAAAACGGTCAGACGGTCGTCATTCAGATGGGGATTGCGTTGATGCCCGACCGCAAACGGATGCTGGTCAGTGCCAAAGACATTACGGCCCTGAAACAGATCGAAAGCGATCTAATCAAAGCCAACAAAGCCAAAAGTGAATTCTTGGCCAATATGAGCCATGAGATCCGTACCCCGCTCAACGGTATCATCGGCCTCAACAGTCTGATGCTGAAAACCCCTTTGAACGATCAGCAAAACGATTACGTCAAAAAATCGCTTCAATCCTCCAAAGCGCTGCTTGGGATTATCAACGATATCCTCGATTATTCGAAAATCGAGGCCGGAAAACTTGAGCTCTCCCCACAATCGTTTTCCATCGATGACTCACTGCGTGAAACCTCGGAATTGTTCGAATACGCAATTTTGCAAAAATCGCTTGAAATCCACGTCGATTTCGATCCGACGATTCCGTGCAGCGTTTTGGGCGATTCGCTGCGCCTTTCGCAGATTCTGAACAACCTTGTCGGGAATGCCGTTAAATTTACCGAGCGCGGCGATATCACGATCCGTGCCCGTTTGAACAAAATAGAGGGGGATATCGTCGACGTCGCCTTCAGCGTTACCGATACGGGGATCGGAATGAATGAAGAGGAGATGGCCAAACTCTTTAAATCATTTAGTCAGACCGATTCGTCCAATGCCCGAAAATACGGAGGAACGGGGTTGGGGCTTGCGATTTCGAAACAGCTTGCCGAAATGATGGGCGGTTCCATCGGCGTGGAGAGTGTCAAGGGAGAGGGGACGACGTTTTCGTTTAATATCGTGGTCCGTACGAGCGAAGAACTGATGTGTAGGCAACCGTCTGAGCAGGGAAAACAGTTTCACAAACGCCGTTTTCTGGTAGTGGATGATAATGAAATCGAACGCCGTATTGTCGGTGATATTCTCGAATCGTGGAATGCGCGGCCGATTTTGTGTTCCAGCGGTAAAGAGGCCCTTTCCATCGCTGAAGAAGAGAATGTCGATTATCTATTGGTCGATTGGCAGATGCCGGAGATGGACGGTCTGGACGTAATCGAGCAGTTTTGTAGTCGATTCAAAGGGGCAACCTGTCCGAAAATCATTATGATCAGCGCTTTGATGAAAGAACATCTCATACTAAAAGCGGATGAACGTAATATCTATCCTGATGCCGTTTTATCCAAACCGGTCACCCCGTCGGTGTTATTGGAAGCGTTGATTACTCAAGAAGACCATCAATGTCAAATTCAAGATACGCAACATAATGATGGAACGTTTAGCGGAAAAATCCTGATGGCCGAAGACAACGAAGTCAACCAGATCGTCGGTTACGAGATGCTGCACGGGTACGGTCTGGAAGTCGAGATTGCCCAAAACGGTCTCGAAGCGGTTGAAAAATGCAGGAGCGGCAACTACGATCTGATTTTTATGGATCTGCAAATGCCGGTAATGGACGGATTCGAGGCTTCCCAAATGATCCGTAGCTTTAACGCGACGATACCGATCATTGCCCTCAGCGCCGCGGTCATGCAGCAGGATAAGGAGTTGACCGAAGCGGCGGGTATGAATGCCCATATCGCCAAACCGATCGATATAGCGGTGTTACAAGAAGTCTTGCGCCGTTATTTGAAAACGGGTTCTCCTGTAGTGATTGATGAAGTTCCGGAGACGAACGCGCCGATCAGTGGGATTAATATGGAATATCTCGAAAGGACGATGCGTAAAAAAGATCGGGTCAATAAGCTCCTCAAAGTATTCGCCTCTACGCAGCGAAATTTTTGTGACGAGCTGCGATTGCAAGAACTCGGGTCACCGAAGTTCAAATCGATGATCCACTCGTTAAAAGGGGTCAGCGGAAATCTCTCCGCCCAGAAGATATACGATCTGACGCTAACGATCGAAACTCTATCGGAGAGATCGCATATTGAAGCGGCGGTTGAGGATTTGTGCCACGAAGTCTCCAATGTGATCCATGCTATCGATGAGTATCTTGCGGATACGGTGGAACCGGAAATGCCAACCCATCCGTTGGAACAAACGCGCAGTGCGGTGAATCATATGCTGGACAAACTTCAATCCAGTACTTTCGTTTCGGATACGGAGCTGGCCGAATTCGTCACGATGCTCAACGGTCATATTCCGGCAGCACAAATCCGAATCATTAATGATACGATCGAAAATTTTGATTTCAAAAAAGCAATAGAATTGCTTGAACGGTTTCATAAGGAGCTTCATGGCTAATCCCTCTATATTGATCGTAGACGACGAGCCTCTCAACCTCAGGATTTCGGCAGAATCGTTAAAAGATCATTATCAATTGTTTGTCGCACGCAGCGGGGAAGAAGCGTTAGAATTTTTCAACGACAATATGGCCGATATTATCCTTTTGGATATTAATATGCCGGGGCTGAACGGATTCGAAGTGGCCCAAAGGCTTCGGAAAATGGAGAAAACATGTCATATCCCGATCATCTACCTGACGGCAGAAAATTCGGCACAGACCATTACACAAGCATTTAAGAACGGGGCGGCCGATTACGTCTCCAAACCGTTTCGGGAAGAAGAACTCCTCGCCCGGATCCAAAACCGTCTCGAAACCGAAAATCTGAAAAAAGAGTTTCGTAAAACACTCGAAACGAACGAACATCTGCTCAATATCGTCAATCAGTACGTCTCATACGTCAAAACGGACATCAACGGCATCATCACGGAAGCGAGTCCGAGCTTTTGCGACGAGATTCACGGAATCGGAAAAGAACTGGTCGGAGAGAACATCTGCATACTCAAATCGGGGCATACCCCTCAGGAAGTGTATAAAGCTTTGTGGGAGACGATCGAAAGCGGCCGTACTTTCATCAACGAGATCGAAAACCGCAACCTTGATGGGGAAACCTCATGGTACCGCACGACCATTACTCCCGATTTTAAAGAGGGTGTGATCGTGGGATATATTGCGTTTTACCAGAACATCGACGAAAAAATGCGTTACAAACACGACGCGCAGGTGGATTATCTGACGGGATTGTATAACCGGCTTAAATTCGAGGAAGCGATCAACGAAGAGATCATACGGACGCAGCGGTACGATTTGCCGCTATCGGTGATTATGGTCGATATCGACCATTTTAAAGTCGTCAACGACGTGTGCGGACACGATACGGGGGATATCGTTTTAAAAGAGTTTGCCGCATTGCTCAAACAAACGCTCCGCAATACCGACATTCTGGCCCGATGGGGAGGAGAAGAGTTTATTATCTTGTGTACCCATACCGATGTCGTTGGGGCAGCGACGTTAGCGGAGAACCTGAGAACGACTGTCGAGGCTTATCCATTCCCGATCATAGGACATAAAACAGCCAGTTTCGGCGTCGCCGGGTATCACGACGCCCTTGATGCCAAAAAACTCTTCTTGGAAGTGGATCAGGCCCTCTATACGGCGAAAGAGCGGGGGCGCAATCAGGTGGTCGTCGTCAACTGACCGGCTGAGAACGATAGGTTAAAAATAATATCCCAGACGGAGCGTAGAGGCGTAGTTACCGAGGGTGTCTCCAAGGTATCTGGTATATCCCCCCTGGAGAAACCAGTGGGTGCTTAGTTCGCGAATGACGCCGACGCTGATTGAACGGATAGGGGGAATATGCGAATATTGGCTTGTACCGGAGTCATAGCGCACCGACCAGTCCGTTTTGGCCATCCCCTCATATCCGATACCCGTACGGAACGTATCGGAATTGCGGTACGAGAGCGATGAGGTGTCCGTATCGTTGACCCAAACGTAGCCGTATCCGGCAAATGCGTACCCATCGGGTGCAAAGCGCCAGTGCAGATCGGCGGATGCCGTGTAATCGAGGGCTTCGTTCCCGTATCCGCTGACGTAGGTCGGGAGAATCAGCCCCGCACCGGTTTGAAGAGAGAGGGTTTCGCTCAGGGCATGGCGATAAGACAGGGCGACCAGGGTATCGTCCATACCGCTTTTTATCTCGGAAGCGTAGCGTGATGCCGAAACTTGAAAAGACCAGTTCCGGTAATACACGTCGCCTTGCAACGAGTAGGTCGTCGTGGACGATTGCCGCTGGGCGGCGTAATGGACGTCCGATGAGCCTATGCCGATCAGAAAGTCTGCGTGCCATTGCGGTCCCGTGCGTTGGACGGTGCACCCATCTAGGTCGACCAGATCGCTGAAAGGGGTCTGGGGACAACGGTCCCATTCGTCCTCGACTCCGTCGAAATCGCTGTCGGTATAGGCCAAAAGGGAGACGGAGGTACACGCTAAGAGAAAAAATCCGGCACCGAGTCTCACTGTTTCCCCTTTTGATGCGGTTGGGGTGATCCTCCCGCACCGTAGCGGTATTGCATGCCGCCCGTCTCCTGAGTGCTCTCAAGATGCTGACGGAGTTGCCTCATTGACCCGTTCGCACGCAATGCTTCGAGGGTTTTGGAACGCTCTTCTTCGTTCATGGTCGCGATTTGCAATTTGAGTCTGTTCATCATCTCGACCCGTTCGCGCGGGGGAGCGTTTCTGATTTTGTCGATTTGCTCGTTAATCGACTCTGCCGACATCAGCGATGCCATTCCCAATACCGTCAGGGCAATCCATAATTTCCATTTCATCGTTTTGTCCTTTTTCAGCGTTCTTTCAGGGCGGTAAAATCGAGTATGATCGTGGTTCCGATGCCGATTTCACTCTCGACGTGCAGAACGATTTTCATCTCGTCGCACAGTTTTTTGACAATGTTCAACCCGATTCCCATCCCCCGGTCGTGTTCTTTGTAAAAACGCTCGAAGATTTTATCGGGGCGGCGTATCCCTTTTCCGGTATCGCGCAGGATCAGCCTGGCCGTAGTCGGATCAAGACGGAGATTCACCCTTCCGTGGTCACGGTTGTATTTCGATGCGTTGCTCAGGAGGTTGTCGAGTATCCGTTTCAGGGCATCTCGGTGGCCGAGAATCGTGAACGCTTCTCCCTCCAGGACGTACGAAACGGAGGGGAAGAGTTTGACGTACGTCGATCGCGCCTCGTCCAGTATTTCCCACAGATCGATCCGTTCCCGCTGATGTTCGTGCTCTTCGAGGTAACTGCGCAGGTTGTCCCCCAGTGCGACGATCGATTCGATGCTGCGATGGATACGCTCCATTTTCCGGGCCTCTCCGGAAGCGGTTTTCAGGAGAGTGACGTTGAGCCTCAATGCCGAGAGGGGGGTATTGAGGTCGTGCAGAATGTCTCGGCTGAACTCCTCGGTGAGCCGGAGCGAACGGCGCAGAGGGGAGAGGGCATAGAGCGAAAACAAAACCGAGAGGATGGCAATGACGGCCAGCGCGCCGGCCGCGTGCCATAGCACCTCGTGTAGAATCGGCTGTCGGCGTGCATCGAAACGTTCCGCCGAAACAGAGATTTTCAGAGCGTACGTCGTGTTTTTCGGGATCGGAAACAGCGCGTAAAGCTCTTTTTTCTGCTCGACCAGTTCATTGAGTTTGTCGATTTCCAGCGGGACGAAATCGAACCCGGCATCGGTGCATTGAAGATCGAAGCTGCATACTTTCATTTCGTTGTACAGGGTCTCTTTGAGATCGTGGGTGAGCTTGGCGTACTCCGCGTAGAGCAAAAGAATGCTCAGGCTTCCAAGGGAGAGGAAAAAGACGGCAAAGCTTTTGAGAAACGATTCACGTTCGGCTTTTTTCAATCCGGTATCCTATTCCGCGGACGTTTTGAATCTCCAGTCCCGTCGCATGTTTGAGTTTGTTGATGGCGACCCTGACCCCCGAATCGCTGGGGTGCTCCATCGCGTCCAAAAAACGCTCTTTCGGGATCGTCTGGCCGATATGGGTGAGCAGCAGTTCGAAAAACGGCAACTGAAGTTCGCCAAGGGTAATGAGTTTCCCTTCCCGCCGTATCTCCCGCGTTTTGGGATCAAACGTCAGGTCCTGATAGGCAATCGGCAGATTCTTATGGGCAAATTTCGCTTGGATACGGAGCAACAGCTCTTCGGGGTAAAACGGTTTTTTGAGATAATCGTCCGCGCCGCTCTGAAACCCTTTGGTGATGGAGGAGAGATCGGTTAGTGCGCTGATGAAGATTGCCGGAGTGGGATCGTCGGCATCGCGAAGGCTCTCGAGGAGATCGAATCCGTTGATTTCAGGGACGTTGACGTCAAAAACATACAGATCGAACCTCTGCTCGAACGATGTCTCGGCCGCACCGGCACCGTCCGTGACCCAGAGGGTTTCGTATCCCGCGTCGCTCAGCATCTCTTCTAGGGTCTCACCCAATACCGGATCGTCTTCGAGCAATAAAATCTTCATGCGTCTTTTCCTTGTGTCGGTCGAAGAAGAATATTATACCTTCTTGGGACGGTGCGCGAAACGGCCTGAAGCGCTCCGTGTGCGTAGGGATTTATCTTCCTCCCCGGAAATGGCCACCTCCACCCATCCCGCTTCCCATAGAGCCTCCCATGGAACCCCCCATAGAACCATTCATACCGCCGCCTTGACGCATTTGCGATCCGGTACCGTCGGCAGGACCGCTTTTGCTTTGTTTCATGGAAGCGGTCGCCGCTTGGCGCTCTTCGGGGCTCATGGACTGAAGACGACTTTGCATTTCGGACTGAAACGCGGCCTTTTCGTCTGAGGGGACCGACCCGCGCATCGCCTGTAACTCTTCCGTGCTCATCGATCTAAAATCGGCTGCCCATACGGAAATACTCGCCGCAACGAGGGCTAAAATCATTTTGTTCATCGTCAACTCCTAATCGTGTGATACCGGAATTATGGAACAGGTGTGTTAGCGCAGCGTTAACGGAATCCTGAGAGTGAAAACGGCCTTAACACTTCGCTAACACAATTACCGCACAATACGATTATCAAAAATCGCTCAGAAGGATTGTACATGAACGGAACAAATCTTAATACCACCCTTACCTCGACAAGCGTGAGTCAAGCGCAAATCGATACGCTTTTGTATATGATCGAGGAAGAAAAAATGGCGCGGGACGTGTACGATGCACTGTACGAACAAACCGGTATTTTAAAATTCGATACGATCTCGAATTCCGAACAAAAACATTACGACACGCTGCTCAGTGCCGCCGCAAGTCTTGGAATCGACGTCAGTGCCCTTTCGACGGAAGTGGGGGTATTTACGAACGCGGAGGTTCAGGCCCTGTACGATCAGCTGCTCGCGCAAGGCTCTTTGTCGTTGGAAGCGGCGCTCGAAACCGGTATTGCGATCGAGCAAACCGACATTACCGATTTGCAAAACGCGATTGATGAATCCGATGTTTCTTTGCTCGATACCGTCTATTCCAATTTGATGCGGGCATCGTACAACCATCTGGATGCATTTGAAAGCAGCGGAAACGATATCTATTACGTCAATAATACTTCCGACGTAATCGTCGAAGTTTCGGGGGGAGGGACCGATACGGTCAATGCCTCGGTCAATTACTCCCTGATGGCGAATATCGAAAATCTGACGTTGACCGGTACCGGCAACATTAACGGTGCGGGGAACGGATTGAACAATACGCTTATCGGAAATAGCGGCAACAATGTACTCAACGGAGGAATCGGAGCCGACGTCATGCAGGGGGGTGAGGGTAACGATACCTATTACGTCGATAACCGGAACGATTCCGTCGTCGAAAACTCCGGCGGCGGCGTGGATAAGGTAATGGCTACGGTTTCTTATACCCTTGGCAGCTATGTCGAAAATTTGACCCTGATCGGTACATCATCGATCAACGGAATCGGGAATGCCCTGAACAATACCCTCATCGGAAACGCTGCGTCCAATGTACTCGCCGGGCAGGCCGGAAACGATATTTTGTCCGGTCTGTCGGGAAACGACGCATTGTATGGCGGAATGGGACGGGATAAGCTGTTTGGGGGTCTTGGAAATGACGTCCTCAACGGAGGTCTTGGAAACGACACCCTCTCCGGCGGAGCGGGAAAAGATATTTTTGTGTTCAATTCGGCGCTTAATTCCCTGACCAATAAAGATACTATTCTTGATTTCAACGTGGCGGACGACACCATCCGATTGGAAAATGCCGTATTTACAAGCCTCACGACAACCGGAGTGTTGAACAGCGATTATTTTAAAGACCTCGCCAACGGGGTCCAAGACAGTGATGACTACATCGTCTATAATTCGACTACGGGGATTTTGAGTTACGATGCGGATGGAAACGGAGCCGGAGCCGCGGTACAGATCGCGCTGATCGGGGTAAGCGATCATGCCGTATTAACCAATGCCGATTTTGTCGTCGTGTAACGCCATTGCCCACGGGTAGGGCGATTATTTCATCCCGCCATAATTCCGGCACAGTTCGTACGAAAAGGTATCGACGATTGCGCCGTTGAGAACAACGTTTTCACTGGAGAGCGTTTGGACCGAACTGCATTGATAGGTTTGGGCTATTGCTTTGTGAAAACTGCGCGGATTGATGAAGAGGAGATCTTTGCCCAGCGGACTATCTTTCTGCCACAAATCAAACTGATCTTGGCGCTCATCGATGAGAAAAACGGGTGCGTCGGTATAGACCATGATCCGGCTCGCGAGGCTCCAGTTCGTCACCGCCAGCGCGCCGTTTTGCGTCTGTAGTGCCCGCAGATGCTGCGCAGCGTGTTCGGCAACCCGATTCCACCCGAGAATATCACGAAACGCAGAGCGGTAATCGGAGAATTTTCCGAGTTTGGCGATCAGTTCGGCGTGGATTATGGTCGAGAGGCTCAGGCTGATGATGACGACGGTTTTGGCCGTTTTGGGGGAACGCCGATAGAGATAGACGATCCCGATCGGGATAAAGAGGAGAAAAAACGGGCTGATCCAGTGGGGCAGGGCGACGTGGCGGTACTGCGAAACGAACATGAATCCGAGTATGGCAATCCCAAAGGCGGTTTCGAGCCTGAAGGAGCGCTCTTTGAGGGCATGGTAGAGGCCATAAAACGCGACGATGAAGAGAAGGGGATTGTAGGCTCCGGCCTGACGCCCCAGCGAAAGAAAAAAATTCTTCCAGTTTCCGTTCTCGGCTCCGACGACGTGGGAGGACTGGTAGGCGAAGCTGGCCATGCCGTTGTGCAGATTCCAGACAATAACGGGAGAAATGATCACAAGCGCGCTCAGGAACGTCATGGCAAGTTTGGGGGTGAAGAGCAGCTGCGGACGTCGTACCCACAGGACGTAAGCGATCGCGGCGGGGATCAGGAGGACGGCAGTGTATTTGCTCAGTCCCGCCAATCCGAAGGCAATCCCCATCAGGAGATAAGAGGTTACCGAAGGGTCAGCCAGAAGCCGGCGGAGGGCATAGACGGCCAAGAGCATGGCGGTGAGCAAAAGCGAATCGGGCATCAGGGTCAAAAAGAGGACGTCGAGGACAAACGAGCCGTTCAGTGCGGCGGCAGCCCACAATGCGGCGGTACGGTCGTACTGTTTGAGCAAGCCGTAAATCAAAACGGTGTCGAGCGCTCCGAGCAAAATGGCCGGTATCCGGGCGATCAGTTCGTTTTCTCCGAAGAACGAAAAGAGGTAGTGTACCCATCCCACCAGAGGAGGATGATCGAAATAGCTCCAGTCCAGATGGCGTGCATAGAGGAGATAATGGGCTTCGTCGACGCCGTATCCGAAGGCGGGGGCGCTGATGAGGCGCAGGGCCGAGAAGGCGAAAACCATTATCCACAGGATGCGCTCGTGCGATCCAAAGAGCGTCTTACTCTGCATCGGGTGTATCTTTGGTCAGTTCGCCGGCGAGGAGGCCGAAGACGTAATCGGGAGAGATCACCTTGACGCACTGGTTGTCGTCGCACGCCGATTTGCGGTGGTTGGCCGCCGATACGCAGGGCGAACAGGCCAGATGGGCGTAGATCGGGGTGAAGTTGCCGAGGCTTCCGTAGAGCAGCGGCGTCTCCGGGCCGAAAAAGACGTAGGTCGGCAGATCGGTGACGGCGGCGAAGTGCCCCGGACCGCTGTCGTTGGTGAGCATCAGACGGCTGATGGCATAGAGGGGTGCGAGATCGCCAAACGACGTTCTACCCGCCATATTGACGCACCGTTCCCCCAGAGCGACCCGGATGGCATCGAGTCCGTCACGCTTCGCCGGGGCTCCGGTGAGGACGATGAGAATATCGCCAAAGCGCTCAAGAAGCTTGTGCCCAAGAGAGATGTAATACTCCTGGGGCCACCGGCGCAGCGGCATCAGGTCCGAGGCGTTGGCGTTGAACAACACGATTTGCTGCCGCGCGGGTTCGAACGTGGGGTGCTCCGTTAGGAGTTTGGCAATCACCCGGTGTTTCGCCTCGTCGGAAATGACAGCTTTTTGCAACACGATCTCTTCGTCGCGGATCGCTTTTTTGGAATAGGGGGTCTCCGGTTTGCCGCTAAGCAGGGCGTTCGAGAGGGCAATGAAGTTTTTGGCGATATGCAGATGGGGATTATAGGCGACTTTGTGGGTCAGCATATCGCCCCGGTAGAGCCCTTCGTTGAAAAAAGAGTGAAATCCGACGCGGTTGACCGCACCGCTGAATCCGCACAGCAGCGCCGTAAAACGTGAAAAGAGTTCCAGATCGATGACCGAATCGATCCGTTTGGTACGGCACCAGACGAGAAAACGGAAGGTATCGACGAAGAGGGAGGTGATCGAGTCTTCGCGGATCGTAAAGACGTTCTCTTCGGGCACGGTATGAAGAAGCGTGAGGCTCGGGGCGTTTTTCTTGAAAATGACGAAGTGCAGAGCGCATCCTTCCCGGCGCAGTTTTTGCATCATCGGATCGCACAGGATCGTACTTCCCATTTCGCTAAGCTCGATGAGGAGGACGTTGCGCGGTTTTTTCGAAGGAAGCAGCGCGTAGAGGGGTTTGAGCAAATAGGTTGAGACGGCGGTCAGGGGAATCCCCGCCCAGTAATCGATTTTTCGCATCGTATCGACGTTCATAAATATAACTCCTAGTGTATTCAGGCGAGATTTTTCGACCGGACCCATCCGTACAGTCCGGGTATGGAGGAGACGATCAGGATGACGCCGTACGCGATCGAGACGCTCATAATCGCCTCTTTGGAGGCGCCGCTCATCGAGAAGAGTGCGACCATGGCCCCTTCCCGGACGCCCCATCCGGCAAAGGAGATCGGCAGGAGCGTCAGGAGGATGACCAGGGGCATCAGACACAAAAAGGCTCCGAATTCGACTCCCAGATGGGCCGCCGACGCGATTGAATAGACGCACAGGATCGAGAGAAAATGGATCAGGACCGAAAGGGTGATCTGGTAGGAGGCGTTTTGGGCGCTTCCATAGACGCTGAACATCCGTTTCGAGAGCTCGTCAACGAATCCGAGTCGTGAGTAGCGCGAGAAATCGGCTATTTTATGGAGAAAAAGCAAAACGCCGAACCCGGCAATCCCCCCTGCGCTGATCAGCAATACGGTTCCCAGTACGTCGTGCCCAAGATAGGCGGGGGCGAAGAAAAGGGCGATCAGGCTGATGATCAGCAAGCCGACCAGCCCGACGACGCGGTCGATGAAGATGCCGTAAAGCGAATCGGAGAGAGCGTACCCGTTCTCCTTGAGCGCCAGCAGCCGCACGGCATCCCCGCCGACGCTTCCCGGGAGGGCCTGGGAGAAGAAAAACCCTTTGAAATAGAGATTTTGATAAAAGGCGAAGCGCTCATCGAACCCCAGTGACCCCATGACCGATTGCCATCGCAGAGCGGCGGCGGCGATACTGAGGTATTGCAAGGCGATCGCAACCCCCAGCAAAGGATAGTTCATCGTGTAAAAGAGTTCGGGAAGCTGCGAATAATCGAGCTTTTTGGAGAGAAACCAAAACGCCAGTAGGGCAAAACCGATCTTGATACCGAGTTTGAAGAGGGTGCTTCGGATCATTTTTTTCAATTGGATACCTTGTAAATGTAAAATAATTTGTCGCTGAATCCGGGTTTTTTGGCCGTATAGACTTCGCTTAGGTCGACGTGTTTCCAGAGGGTTCGCAGCTCGTCGGTGCGGTCGTGTCTGGAGACGTAGATACCCGGACGGCCGCTCCAGTCGGTTCCTTGCTGCCATCGGTCGAATTCGCTTGAGCGGGTGGTGGTCGGAATCCATACCGGTTTATCGAGATAGTAGGTCAGCGACGAGGCCAGGGTCAGGTGATCGGCATAGACCGGGCGGGCGGGATAGGTTTGAAGGTGCCGTGCGAGTTCTTCGTATCCGAACAGACGGTTCTGGGGATTGCGTTTCCCCTCCAGTCCGAACGACAGGGGAAAACGGATGACTGCCATCAGCAGAAGCGAGAGGATACTTTTTTCCCACTTGCGCCTTCCTTAGAAGCCGGACCGGCAATGGTACTATAATTCTTTAAAGTCCTTTTTTTGGGCAGATATTTTGGAAAATCGCCTTGGGCAGGGGCGAGTAAATGGTACAATGTCCTTCCAAAACAAGTTTTATACAACGATCGGAAAACGCTGATGCGCGCATTCAATAACGAACTAATCACTTTTATCGATGCCTCTCCCACGCCGTTTCATGCGGTCGGACAGATGGTTCAAAAACTCCGGGCGGAGGGATTCATTCCCCTCGAGGAAACGCAGGTGTGGAACCTGGAAGCGGGCCGGCGCTACTACGTCACCCGAAACGATTCGTCGATCGTGGCGTTCACCTACCCCCCCTCTTCGGACAAAGGATATACCATTGTCGGAGCGCATACCGATTCGCCCCATCTGCGCCTCAAACCCCGTCCTCTGACAACTGCGGCGGGGGTCAAGCGACTCGGTGTGGAACCTTACGGCGGCGTGTTGCTCAACCCCTGGTTCGACCGGGGTCTTGGACTGGCCGGGCGTATCGTCTATCTTGAGGGAGAAACCCGTAAAGAGGCGTTGATCACGATCGATGCCCCGATCGCGGTGATTCCTTCGTTGGCGATCCATCTTGATCGCGAGGCAAACAGTTCCCGCTCCATCAATGCCCAGACTGACATCGTCCCGATCGTCTCGACGGGAGAGGTGGAGATCGAGACGTTTTTGCTCTCTCAGGTCTCGGAGAGTCCCGAGGGGTTAAAACTGCTTGCCCACGAGCTGAGTTTTTTTGACGTCCAAAAAGGATCATACGCGGGGATCAATAACGAGTTTATCCTGAGTGCGCGGCTGGACAATCTGTTGAGCTGTTTCATCGCGCTCAAGGCGATAACGGATACCCAAGAACCAATGATGATTGCGTGTATGGATCACGAAGAGGTCGGCAGCGACAGTCTTGCCGGGGCCGGGGGGACTTTTCTAGAAAGCGTTTTTCAACGGATTTCGGGGGAAGAGTACCCGATGCTGATGCGCCGAAGCCTGATGGTGTCATGCGACAATGCCCACGCGCAGCATCCCAATTTTCCCGCGAAACATGAAAGCGAACACGCCCCGTTGCTCAACCGGGGCGTTGCGATCAAGATTAACTCGAACCAGCGTTACGCAACCTCGGCGCGGACGCAGGGACGGTTTTCCCAATGCGCCGACGCTCTGGGGATATCGACGCAGGTATTCGTCACCCGCAGTGACATGGGGTGCGGATCGACGATCGGGCCGATTACGTCTACCCGGCTCGGGATCGAGACGATCGACGTCGGAATACCGCAGCTCTCCATGCATTCGATCCGCGAACTGTGCGGAAGCGAAGACTCGTATGGACTGTACCGCATTTTGACCCGTATCGGGGAGTACTGATGATTTCGGCCGAAGAGCTCAAAGCCCTTATCGATCAGACCTACAAGGTTGAAGAGGAGTACGTCGCGTTGCGGCAGTCGTTCGATCATCTGCACAGTACGATCGTACAGGTCATCGAATTTTTGCCTAACGCAATCTGGATCGTCGAAAACGACGGGACGATATTTTTGCAAAACTCGCAGGCCAAGGAACTCGGCGAACTCTTCTTGATTCTCCGTTTCGACGAGAACGAATACGAGGTGAGTTTCGAAGAGCGTTCGTACCTGATCAAATCGGCGCTGCACAATGAAAAACATCTCCTCAGCGCCACCGACATCACCGAACAAAAGCGCAAAGAGAACCTTGCGACGATGGGGCAGATGGCCGCCCATCTCTCCCATGAGATCCGCAATCCCATCGGTTCCATCGCCCTTCTGGCTTCGACCTTGCTCAAAAGGGTTCTTCCTGAGAACCGTCCGATCGTCGAAGAGATCCAAAAATCGCTCTATCGGATCGAGCGGATCATCAAGGCGACCCTGATGTTCTCCAAGGGGGTGAGCGCCCAGAAAGCTCCGCTGAAATGGTCACAAATCCGCGATTCGCTTTACAACGCGATCGGGTATTACAGTTACGCCAAAAAGATCGACTTTCATTTTCCGCCGGGGGATTTCGATTTGGAAGGGGACCTCGATTTGCTGAGCATGATGTTTAGCAATTTCATTTTCAACGCCGTCGATGCGATCGAACTCGACGACGAGGAAGAGGGGAGCGTTGAGATCGTCCATGAGATTGTCGAGGGGAAACACCGGTTTGACATCTACGATTCGGGAATTCCGATCGAAAACAAAAAAATGTTGTTTGAAGCGTTTCGCAGCACCAAACAGCGCGGAAACGGCCTGGGACTGATCCTGGCCAAAAACATCGCCCAGGCTCACGGAGGAGAGATATCGCTCTGTCCCGGCGAGCGCAAGGGATTTCGAATCACCCTCGCCTTATAGCGGTGCGGGCTTGCCCGTATGATAACCTTGCATGTAATCGATCCCCATTGCTTCGCATTTTGCGAGGACCGCTTCGGAATGGACGAACTCGGCGATCGTTTTGAGTCCCAGGCGTCTTGAGAAAGTGACGACGGCGCTGACGATGGTCTGCGCCCCTTCGTCGGTATCGATATTTCGGATGAGGGAGCCGTCGATTTTGAGTATGTCGACGTTCAGACGCAGAATGTGGGCGAAATTCGAATATCCGGTTCCGAAATCGTCGATGGCGATTTTGCATCCGAAGGCTTTCACGTCGGCGATGAAAGTCGATATCTCCTGATAGTTTTCAATCCCTTCGCTTTCGAGCAGTTCAAAAATAATCCGTTCGGGGTGGGTAGAGCTTTTCAGTTGGCTGAAAATGAATTCGTTCGTCGGTCTATGAAGGATATCGTCGACGGAGAGGTTGATCGAACAGGTGAAACCGGTACGTTCGACCGTTTCAAAAACGTTTTGAATGACGAAGCGGGTAATTTTCGCATACAGATGGGATTGGCGGGCGGCCGGAAGGAAGAAATTCGGAGGGATGATCGCTCCGTCGGTTTCGACCATCCGCACCAGCGCTTCGTATTCGACGACGTTACCGTTTAAAGGATCGACGATAGGCTGAAAATGGAGGGTAAAACGGTTCTCTTCAACCGCTTCGTTCACCTTTTTACTCCAATAGATATTGTTTTGGAACTCTTGTTTGATCTGCATCGTTTCGTCGTACAGCAGATAGTTCAGATGGCGTTTTTTGGCCGATTTCAGAGCCATGTCGGCGTTTAGAAGGCGGTTGAGCGGATTGTTGAGATCGTGCCCGGAAGCGATGTCCATACCGATTGTCACGGTGACGTAGATGCTTGCCCCGTCCATGTCGTAGTGCTGGGCTTGAAGATATTCGACGATAGCTCTTCGGGCCGCATGGATGTCGCACTCGGACATAGGTTCGATGAGGACTACGGCGTATTCATCAGAAGGCATTTTATACAGTTGCATCGGAAACGTTTTGATGCTCTCTTCAAGAGCCCGGGCAAAGGCGAGGAGGACGGCATCTCCCATCGCATGACCGTAAAAATCGTTGATCTGTTTGAAGTTGTCGATATTGATCAGCATCAGTGCGTGAAAACGGTGATCGGAGATATCGCGTAACAGGGCATGACGGTTTGCAAGACCGGTCAGGTGGTCGCTGTAAAGCTGATGGGAGAGTTTTTCGTTGAGATCACGGGTAACAATGCGATCTTTATCGATACGGCGGATAAGAATATTGAACCCGTAATGAAGTACGATTCCCATCAAGACGATCAAAACGGCACTGACGATCAACAATTCGCGAATCTGTTGATCGTACTCATGGGTTTCGTCGGTGACGTCGAAGGCACAAATCATCATGGCCACTTCACGGTTTTCGTAATTGAGCAACGGTCGTGAGGAGAGGATGTATTCGTGATCGTCGAGGGTCAGGCGGTTGTAATTGCCGAAGGTGAATGAACCGGGTAAACGCTCGAACAGCGGATTGTTCGACGATACGACGGTGTATCCGTCATAGCTATGAAACTTGGAGAGATCGAGCAAGGACTTTAGCATGATCGTGTTGAACGCAATCGCGCTTTTGATCGACGATTGGGCATTGAGACGCTCTTGGATTCGGCTAATGTCCGCCGAGAGCTGCAGCAGGCCGATGAAATGGCCGTTTTTAAAGATCGGAACGATCGTGACGATAGCGATACTGTAGCGTGTGACGTCAATCGAGGTAATCGGTTGTTTGATCTCCAGCGCACGGGCAAGGATCGGACGTTTTTGGGTCATATCGTCCCCGAATAAGCCGGGTTCCTGCATCCGTAAAAAGTGTTTCCCGTCCGATGCGATAAAAGCGGCCAGATCGATTTTACCTTCCTTTTTGGCTTGATCGAAATGGGGGAGAGCCCGTTGATAGAGTATCTCGCGGTTTCGGGAAGCGAAGGCGTCGACGATCGAATCGTCTCCGGCAATTTGATAGGCAAGGATACCGATTTCGTTTCGGGTATCGAGTATGGCCAGTTCGAACGCGCTGCGCAGCTGCTGACGATGCGAGAGGGTTTTTTCGTCGAGAATTTTGCTCCGGTCCTGGACCAGCGCAGCGGTAAAAAGAGTGATGAGAATCAGCGCAAGGCTGATGGCGTAGAAAGTGGCTCGGCTTTTAATACGGTCCATTCATTTTCCCTTGCCTAAGTCGTAAGGGAGCCGAAAATGTGGACGTGGTTTCAGGAGAGGTTCCTGCGTTCGGGAAACAAAATGGATCCTAGGCGGATGAGATTGGCACCGCATTCGATGGCGAGTTCGAAATCGCCGCTCATCCCCATCGAACAGACCGTCGAGCCCGGCAGCGAATCGAACAGGGCACGGGTCGTTTCAAAACTTTTGCGGACCGTCGAAAGATCGTCGGTATGGGCGCCGATACTCATAATTCCCTGTAGTTTCAGATTCGGACACGTTTCGGCAATCTGGGCGTAGGCATCACGAAAGGCATCGGGATCAAATCCCGATTTGCTCGCTTCGGCAGCCGAATTGACCTGAACGAGGGCACGCATCGTTTTTCCCTCGCGTGAGAGCCGTTCGTTGAGCGCAAGGGCCAGATCGATCGAATCGATGGCGTGGAACAGGTACGGGTCGACCGAGAGGAGATGGTTGATCTTGTTTTTCTGGAGAGTACCGATAAAGTGCCATTCGATGGGCAGATCGGCAAGGGTTTCGGATTTGGCGACGAGGTCTTGCACCCGGTTTTCTCCGAATGCCCTTTGCCCGATGGAATACAGCGTTGCCACGGCGTCGGCATCGACGTATTTGCTGGCGGCAACGGTTTTGACGATATGATGAGCGCTTACCCGGAGGCGTGCTTTTTCGATCCGTTCGACGATGGCGTCGAGATGGCGTTTGTATTCGAGTGGTGTCATTGCATCAACCTTGTAATGTCGTTATAAAGTCCCAATGCCATGAGTCCGAGAAGCAAGACCCATCCTCCCAGCGTCAGACGGTAGATCGCCTCTTCGCTCGGCGCTTTACGGCGGATCATTTCGTAGAGGTTGAACATAATGTGTCCGCCATCGAGTGCCGGAATCGGCAGGAGATTCAAAACCCCAAGATTCACCGAGATCAGCGCGGAGAAGAACAGGAGGCTCATCCACCCGTATTCGGTCGCATCGGCGGTTATCTTGACGATACTGACGACTCCTCCCACCTCTTTGGCCGGAATGATCCCGGTGATGAGCTTTTGGACGCTTTGGAAAATCAGCAGCGAAGAGCTGTAGGTCTCCTGCGCGGCATACACCAGGGCATCGTAGCCTCCGAGATCGAGGGTAAAGGTTTCTCCCAGCGGGGCGATACCGACCATACGCTGATGGATCGTTTCACCGAAAAGGTTTTTCGATTCGCTGATCCGAGGGATGAGCGTGAGGGCACGGACGGCACGGGAACGCTCGATCTGAACGTTAAGAGCCCCCTCGGAGGATTTGATCGTATCGGAGAGATCGTTCCACGTTTGAATAGGGGTCGCGTTGATCGAGAGGATACGATCCCCTTTCTCAAGTCCCGCAGCAAAAGCCGGAGAATCGTTGACGACCGATCCGATCACGGGAGAGAGGGCTTTGGGACCGCCCAAAGCGATTGCAAAAAAGAAGACAAATGCCAAGAGAAAATTGGCCAGAGGCCCTGCGAGGAGGATAATGATCCGTTGCCACGGCTTTTTGGAATTGTAGCTGTCGCTATCGGTACTAAAAGCGGTCGGATCGGTATCGTCCTGACCTTTCATCTTGACGTAACCCCCAAGCGGAATGGCCGAAATCTGCCAGCGGGTATCGAGCCATTGAAACGATGCGAGCCGTTTTCCGAACCCGATACTGAATACTTCGACGTAGACGCCCAGCAGACGCGCCGCCGTATAATGCCCCAGTTCATGGAAAAAAATCATCGCCGAGAGGACGAGTAAGGCGATCATCCAGCTCATAGAGGGTGCCTTGTCGTATAGGCTTTTGAAAAACCGACGAGATACTCAGCCCCCGAATAGACGGTAAGGGCCACCGCTATCCACAACAATACATTCCCAAACGGCCAATGCATCAGCAAAAAGCCGATGGCAAACATCTGGGCTACCGTTTTGACCTTTCCGGCCATAGAGGCGCTGACATCGCAGTTTTCCGATACGGCCAGAGTACGTAACCCGGTAATAAAGAGTTCACGGACGATGATGATGTAAATAGCCCATGCCGATGCGGAGCCGCTCATCATCAACCCTAAAAATGCGGCCAGTGTAAGCATCTTATCGGCCAGCGGATCGAGGATTTGGCCTACGATCGTAATCTGATCGAGTTCCCGCGCTACGTACCCGTCGAAGAAGTCGGTCACCGAAGCAATGACGAACAGAAGCGACGCGGTGTAATAACTCCACGACACATGCCATCCGTTGTCGGTAAAAATCTGGGGATTGAGGATAATCCAAAACATCACCGGAGCGATGAGAAGACGGATAAATGCTAAGATGTTTGGAATATTGAACAAAAATACACCCTTTTGAGATTCACTGAAAAATTTGTGTGATTATAGCCAAAAAGGATGCGTACGCGGTTTCATCAAAGCAGTAAATTTTAAAAAGTTATACTGGGTTTGATTATTGGAATAGGAATATTAGAAAGTTTCATTTGGCATATTCTAAAACAAAAATGAATAAAATATTAATATTTTTGCTAGGAGGGTAAATGAAATTGATTACCACGCAAACAGTTGTTTTTATCAGTATTTTTGTCATTTTTTCAATTATTGTTCTTGATTATTTTCTAGTATTGAAATCCCATAAAACACTTTACGAGAATGCGTTATTTGTTGTTTCATTTGCTGCGTTGTCTCTTTTCATTTTTATTACGGTAGGACTCTATCGGGGAATAAAATTGAGAGACAATATTGGAAATTTAACCGATCACATCGATACAAAAAAACTCCCGGATATTGGAGGAGGAGACATTTCAGGTACGATGGAAGGTTTGGGAGGAATGAGTGAAGGGTTGGGTGGATTGGCAATCGCGATAATTTCGGCCATAGCTTTAGTTATTATTGCTTGGACACTTCTTCTATCGTCATGGTTTTTACTGATCTTATTGGCAGCAATGTTTTATGGAATCTACTTTCGTGCTTTGAGGCTTGTCTTTAAAAAATCATTGCTTTGTAAAGGGGATATTCTTCTAAGTTCGAAGTATGGAATACTCTATTCAACGCTTTATACGTCGTGGATATTTATAATCATTTTTGCGTTACATTCCATCAAATAAACAAATCGGGATTTATTGTACAGAGCATTTTCGTCTGATGAGTGAAGAAAGAACTGGATTCGAGCATTTATGGTAGAGGTATTTTGATCAAGCGCGATTTATCGCGCGTGGGCTTCGCGCCGAGCGAAACTCAGTGTTAGCGCGGGTCGGCGGGCTTGGCCCGGGATCGTATCCAAATTATTGAAACGTCGTTCCGCCGTCGACGACGATCGTTTGGCCGGTGAGCCATGAAGAGCCCTCTCCGCAGAGGAACAGACAGGCACCGGTAAGGTCTTCGGCCTCACCCATGCGGCTGAGAGGTGAGCGTTTGACTACTTCCCCTTTGACCTCTTCATAATTCGGGAATGCTTTGAGGGCGTCGGTATCGATCGGGCCTCCGCTGACCGCATTGACACGGATTCCCATGCTTCCGAGTTCGGCAGCGGCGTAACGTACCATCGCTTCGACGGCCGCTTTGTTGGTTCCGTGCCCCGCATAATTTGGGGTATAGACAAGGTTTCCGGTTGAGCTCATCGAGATGATCGAACCGCCACCCACTTTTTCCATCCGTTTGGCCGCTTCCTGGGCACCGACGACAAAAGCGTTGACGGTGGCCGTATAGATGTTGTTGAGCCCTTTGGGTTTGAGACGCATGAACGGTCCAAATCCGCCGACGACGGCACGTCCGGAAATGATAGCGTTGGAGATAAAAAAGTCCAGACGCTCGAAATCGGCATCGAATTTTTCGAATACCCCTTTGTATTCATCAGGTTCCAGGATATTGAGGGCATAACCGCGGCATTTGACGCCGTACGTATTTTCAACGTCACCGGCGATTTCATCGGCAATCTGGGCATTCGAATTGTATGTGAAGGCGACGTTCGCACCTTCTTTCGCAAATGCGTAGACGATCGCTTTTCCGATACCGCGGGTTCCGCCGCTAATGAAGAGGGTTTTTCCTTGGAATGACAAATCAGGCTCCTTTGATGGTGTAGTGTTCCATAACTTTTTCAAGTTTTTTCATATTTTCCGCACTCGGTGCAACAAGAGGCAAACGGTATTCGAGCGTTTCGATCAGGCCGGCAAGGTACATTGCCGCTTTGATCATGATCGGGTTCGATTCGATGAAGAGGGCTTTATTGATCGGGTACAGTGCGTCGTTTAAGGCTTTTGAACCGGCAAAATCCCTTTCCAACGCTTTGCGGACAAGTTCGGACTTCATGTCGGGAAGGAGATTGGACGTCACAGAAGTAATTCCCGCACCGCCGCAAGCCAGTATCGCATAATCGATCGCATCGTCACCGCTGAATACTTTCAGCTCCGGACGGCGTGAGAGGAGGTCGATGCTCCGTTCAATGCTCCCCGTGGCCTCTTTGATTCCGTAGATATTGGGGACATCGTCGAATAAACGGATGACGGTATCGGCCGCGATATCGACTACGGTACGTCCCGGAACGTTATACAGCATCATCGGCAGTTCGGGTACCGCCTGGGCGATGGTTTTATAATGCTGGTAAAGTCCTTCCTGTGAAGGTTTGACGTAGTAGGGAGCCACGGAGAAAAATGCGTCAACACCGCATGACTGGGCCGTTTTTGCCGCTTCTACCGCTTCGGCGGTCGAGTTGCTGCCTGCACCGGCGAGAACTTTGGTATGGGTTCCCCGGCACACTTCGACGGCGATCTCCATACAGCGGCGGTCTTCGTCGTAGCTGAGCATCGCGCTTTCTCCCGTCGTTCCGACAGGGCATACGGCGTTGATTCCGTTATTGATCTGCCGTTGGATCAATTCGGCGTATTTTTGTTCGTCCAGTTTTCCGTTTTTGAATGGGGTAATCAGTGCGGTGGTCGAACCGGTGACGATGTTCATTGGTTCCCTTTTCTTAATATAATTGTCGTCGATTTATCGGCGGAGAAATATTTTTTGGCTACGTTTTGGATATCTTCGGCTTTTAAGGCAGAGATGGATTCTTCATACCGTTCCAGCGGGGCGACGTCTCCGCGGGCGAGATAGCTTCCGAACAGTTCCGCGACCGACGTTGCACTCTCTAACGAGTAGATAAAATCGGCTTTGGTATTGATTTTAACCTTGTCAAGTTCGGCCTGTTCCACCGGTTTGTCTTGGAAAGAACGGATAATGTTCCATATCTCTTTTTCAACCGTTTCGGCCTTGACGCCGTTGTTGCAGACGGCAAGGAACAAAAAGATCCCCGGATCGCGGTTTTCCATGTTGTAAGCGTATATCTGGTTGACCAACCGTTTTTCATCGACGAGAACGCGGTTGAGACGGGAACTTTTCCCCGAACTGAGCATTTCGCTGAGTGCCGACAATTTTGCTTGGTCGAGATCGCGAAAATCGGGGATCGGGAAGCTGATGGCAAGCATTTCGACTTCGCTCTCTTTGTTCACTTCCACCCGGCGCGCACCGTCTTGTTCTGGCTCGACGGTTTTGACCTGGGGAATCTCGCGGCTGTTTGCGATCGCACCGAACGATTGTTCGGCTTCTTGGAATACCGTTTCGGGTTTGATGTCTCCGGTTACGATCAAAAGGGCATTTTTGGGCTGATAATAGGTCTCATGGAAAGAACGGATGTCTTCAAGGCTCCAGGTCTGGATATCGTTCATGAACCCGATCGGCGTCCAGTGATAGGGATGGTAGACATAGGCGCTGTTAAACAACCGGAAATAGAGGTATCCCATCGGATTATTATCGGTCCGCCAGCGGCGCTCTTCGGCAACGACGTTGCGTTCGGGCTGAAATTCGTCGTCTTTGAGATTGAGGTTCTGCATCAGTTCGGCCAACAACGAAAGCGATTTCGGAAGGTTGTCCGAACTGGATTTGATGTAGTAGTGGGTAAAATCAAATCCGGTGGATGCGTTGTTCAATCCCCCGATGCTTTTGACCTCTTCGTCAAATTCACCCGCTTTGAGATTTTTGGTCGATTTGAAGTTCATGTGTTCGAGCATGTGGGCGATACCGCTTTTCCCCATTACTTCGTTACGGCTCCCTACTTTATAAAAAATATCGGTCGAGATCACTTTTGACCCGTTATCCATCGGAATGGCGACGATCTCCAGACCGTTGGGGAGGGTTTTGGTTTCGTAGTGGGGTAAAGAATTGGCCATTAAGGTTCCTATGCTCAAAATTACGGCGGTGAAAAGTTTCATCGCCGGTCGGCTCCGATTGCTTCGGTGATCGATGTATACCCGTCTTGGGCAATCAAGTCGATGAGACCGCTGTTGATCTCTTCGACCACTTCGGGGCCTTTAAAAATCAGGGACGAATAAATTTGGACCAGTGAAGCTCCCGCACGGATACGGCGGTAAGCCTCTTCCGGGGTACTGATTCCGCCGACGCTGATCAGGATGGTTTTTCCGAACAGTTCGCGAGCGATGGCGTCGAAGATGTAAAAACTTCGTTCGCGCAGCACCTCGCCGCTCAGTCCGCCCATCTCTTCGGGTTCGGAAACCAGCGAGTAATCAATCGTCGTATTGGTAGCGATGATTCCGTCCGCTCCGCTTGCAACCGCATGGGAACAGAGCGCAACCGCCTGATCTTCGCTCATGTCCGGAGCGATTTTGAGGAAAATCGGTTTGGACGTCAGTGCTTTGGCCTCGGCAAACAGGCGGGTGATAAACGCTTCGTTTTGCAAATCGCGCAGCCCCGGAGTGTTCGGCGAAGAGATATTGATGACCATATAATCGGCATACTCGTGCAGCGCTTTGATGAGAGTCGTATAGTCTTTGAGCGCGTTCTCTTCCGGAGTAATTTTATTTTTTCCGATATTGACGCCGATGGGGGTGCTGAAAGGATAAATCTGCTTCAGGCGGTGACTGATACGAAACAACCCGTCGTTGTTGAAACCCATTGCGTTTTGAAGCGATTCCTCTTCGATATGGCGCCATAGACGGGGACGGGGATTGCCCTCTTGGGGTTTGGGAGTCAGGGTGCCGATTTCGGTAAACCCGAAACCCATCGCCTGTACGCCATGAAACATCGTCGCGTTTTTGTCAAATCCTGCGGCTAGGCCGACGGGATTGAGAAACGTCCGTCCAAACAGTTCTTGGGTAAGAGAAGGGTGGGTGACGAAATGTTTGGCCATCCAAAAATTGGCCAACGGAGGGCAGAACGTCGCACTGCGCAGTACGGCCGCCGCGACGGTATGGGCGCTTTCGGGCTGGAGTTTAAATAACCAGGGTTTTAGGGATTCGTAGTCAAACATACGCGTATCTGCCTTGGAATACTGAAATTGGTGCGATTATACTTCAAAAAGGATAAATGCTCGATTAGGCTTCCAGTTTTCCCGCGAGGCGGCGGTAGTTTTCCGAGGTTTCAAGAAGCTCTTGGTGCGTACCGCTTGCGATGATTTTCCCCTCTTCAAAATAGAGAATGGCATCGGCATGGCGAATCGTACTGAGACGGTGGGCGATGATGAGGGTGATTTTGTTTTGCGTGTATTCATCAAGCGCGTGTTGAATCCGTTTTTCGCTTTCGTTGTCCAGCGCGCTCGTCGCTTCATCAAGGATCAGCAATGAGGCGTGTTTGTAAATCGCCCGTGCAATGGCAATCCGTTGGCGCTGTCCTCCGGAAAGGTTGGCACCGAATTCCTGCATCATCGTATGAATCCCTTCCGGAAGCGATTGGACAAAATCGAGGGCATCGGCCATTTTGAGCGCTTCGATGACTCGATTTTCGTCGATTTCATTACCGTAAGCGACGTTGGCGGCCAACGTATCTTGAAAAATGTAGACGCGCTGCGATACGGAGGCGATCTGGGCGCGCAAAGAGTGCTGTGACAGGGTTTTAAGATCATGACCGTTGACGCTGACGCTCCCTTCGTCCGGATCGTAGAAACGGAGCAGCAGATTGACCAGCGAACTTTTCCCGCCACCGCTTTGTCCGACCAATGCGACCGTCTGACCGGAGGAAATTTCCAGATTAATGCCGTCGAGGGCGGTTTTGTCCCCGAAACGCAACACCGCTTGGTCGAATCGGACGTTACGGATCGGTTCGTTCAGAATCTCTGTTCCGTCATGGATTTTGCTCTCCATATCGAAAATGGCGAATACCCGTTCGCTGGCCGCTTCAGCATCCTGGATCTTGCTGTAAATCGAACTTACTTTGCGTATCGGCTGAAAAACCATCCCCACGGCCGTCAGAAAAGCGGTGAATTCACCGACGCTCATGGCCCCGGCATAAACCTGCTGCCCGCCGACGAAGATGACGGCGGCCAGTCCGATGGAGCCGATGAGTTCCAATAAAGGCGATACCGCCTCGGAAGTATAGGTCGCTTTCATCGTAAGGTTGAAAAAACGGGTATTTTCGTCACGGAAACGGTTTGATTCGTAGGTTTCGGTTCCGTTGGCCTTGATGATTTCGCTGTTGTTGAATACCTCGGTCAGCCGGGTAACGAGGTCGGCGTTTTTCTCCTGGGAACGGTGGGCGAGACGTTTGAGCCGGCGGGTGATTTTCATCATCGGTACGATCACGACGGGCATTACAAACAGCGCCCAGAACGCCAAGGTCGGATTGAGGTAGATGACGTATCCGACCAGGGCGATTACGGTAAACCCTTCCTGAAGAAATTCGGGGAGCATTTTGGAGACGAAATACTGTACGCGTGCGATATCGTTGGTAATGCGCGATATCAGTTCGCCGCTGCGGTTGACGTAGTGAAACTGCATGTCCATATTGACCATTTTCTCCAGCAGGTCTTCGCGCAATCGGGAGACGATGTGCAGACCGATGTAGCTGGTATAGACCGACTGGACGTAGCGGCCGATTGATTTGACGAGATAGATTCCGATCAAGAGGGCCGGGATAAAATAGAGCATCGAAGGCTCTTTTTTGATAAACATATTGTCCATCAGGGGCTGCATGATGTGAGCCGTGGCCGCAGTGGCAGCGACGGTCATCAAAATACCAATCAGAACCATCACATACTGAAATTTGTATCCCCGGATATAGGGCCAGTAGCGTTTATACGTTGATTTCAATCCCGCATCTCCCAAAATGTCCCTGCAGGAGTATCCATGATGGCGACGCCCAAAGCGCCAAGTTCATCGCGCAGTGCATCGGCCGATGCAAAATCTTTGGCCTTTTTGGCTTCGGTTCGTTTGGAAACGAGATCGTCAATGTGACGCTTGGCAGCCTCGTCCAGACCGAATTGAAAATATTCAAACGGATTTTGGATTCCGAAGCCCAGAACGGTTTCGATGACGCCCAAGGAGGCGAGAAGCGTTTGCCGGTACACTTTGTCTTTAGGATCGGCATCAAGTTTTTCGTTGGCCTGGGAAATAAGTTCATCGATCAGAGCGTAGGCGCGCGAGACGTTCAAATCATCTCCGAGCGCTTCGAGAAGCCGTGTTTTGAAATCGGTTTCGACCGATGCGCCGCTCATTCCGAAGAGGCGCTTTTTGAGGCGGTAAAGGCGGTCCAGACGGCGTTTTGACGCGATCAGATCTTCTTCGTTGAAATTGAAATCGCCGCGATAATGGGTACTGAGAAGATAAAACCGCAATACCTCGCCGTTATAGGCTTTGAGAGCGTCTTTGAGGAAAAAACTGTTCCCCAGACTTTTGGACATTTTTTCGCCGTCGATTGTGACGAAACCGTTATGCATCCAGTATCGGGCCAGTTCGTGTCCCGTCGCACAGCGTGTTTGCGCCGCTTCGTTTTCATGGTGAGGGAACAGCAAATCGGCTCCGCCTCCGTGGATATCGATGGCATAGGCGGTCCCTTCGACGCGCAAATACCGCTCGATCATGGCCGAACACTCCAGATGCCATCCGGGACGTCCGGGGCCAAAGGGCGAATCGAATGAGACGCTCCCGTCATTGACCGCTTTCCAGAGGGCGAAGTCGGCATCATGGCGTTTTTCGGAAACCTTTTCGACGCGGCTGACGTTCTCGCTGCTTTGACGGTTTGAGAGGCTAAGATAACGCGAATCGGCGGAAGTATCAAAATAAATATCGCCGTTGGAAATAAGGTAGGCGTGATTGGTACTCATCAGTCGGGAAATCATGTCGCACATGGCATCGATCGATTCGGTCGCTTTGGGCTCGATGTCCGGGAGCCTGACGCCGATGGAGGCCATATCCCGGTGGTACGACTCGCTGTACCGGCGGGCGATTTCGTCGGTACTGATTCCTGCTTGAGCCGCTTTATTGATGATTTTATCATCGATATCGGTGATGTTGCGGGCAAACGTCACTTCGTACCCTTTGGCCTCGAGAACCCGACGAAGAAGATCGAAAACCAACGCGCTTTTGGCATGTCCCAGATGGGCGTCGTCGTAGACGGTCGGACCGCAGACGTAGATTGAAACTTTCCCTTCTTGTTGCGGTACAAATTCCAGTTTTGTTTTTTGAACGCTGTCGAAAATATACATAAGACCCCTAATTATTGCGTATCAAGTCTAGCAAAAATTGATTTAAAAAATAGAAAGCTACCGCCGTCAATCCCATACCAAGGAGGTAATAAAGGGTTCGGCGCGTTTTAATCATTGAGAAAAAAAGATTCCAGCCTACTTCTCGAACGGTGAGGAGAAGCTGAACGGCTCCGCCGATACTCCCCGAAAGGGCCAGACCGGCCGCTCCCATCGACTGCATCAAGACGATGGAAAAGAGAATGTTGACGATCAGGGAGACTGCGGCGATTTTGGCGGCTTTAAGGTGTTTGTGCATGGCATAAAGGTACATGGAAAAAAGTTTTGCAAGCCCGAACGGGATGAGCCCCACCATGTACATCGTCAGTACTTCGGCCGTTTTTCGGGTATCGTCGATATCGAATGCCCCGCGTTCAAACAGCAGCCAAACGATCGGTTCGGACAAAAGCATCCCGCCGAGGACTGAAATGCCCAAAAGAGCGTTTAACAGCCAGAACGATTGGTTTAGATTTTTATAGGCGAGGGAATGGTTGCCGTTTTTGATCGCTTTGGCGATAGAGGGGAAAAGGGCCGTCGTAATGGCCAGTGCGATAATCGCAAAAGGGAGCTGAAATACCCGGTTGGCGTAAAACAGATAGGACACCGATCCGGCGGCAAGGAACGAAGCGAGGCTGGTGTCGATGAATGAAGCGATCTGGGCCGTCGAGTTTCCCAAAACGGAGGGGAAAAAGAGAGATGCAAATTTTTTCTCTTCCGTCCCGACGTTTTTCGTCCGTCGGTATTTCCATCCGCCGATCAGAATTTTCAGCATCCCTTTACGTTGCATGGTAACAATATGGGTAATCACCTGAAACAGACCGCCGACGAGAATCGAAAAACTCAGTGCGTATACAATGGTGCGCGGATCGGAATGGACAAATAAGACGAGTGCGGCAATCATCGCAAGATTTAGCCAGACGGTTGAAAATGCGGTCGTGAAAAAGTGCTCTTTGTGTTGCAGCAAAGAACCTAAAAACGTTACGATGAAAATAAGATCGAGATACCAGAAATTGATCGCGGTCAACGGAGCTGTTTGACTGATGAGGTTCTTGTCCCAGTCCCAGGCCAGCAGTTTTGTAAACACCCCCGGAAAGAGGGTGACGAGAAACGACAGCGCGACGATGATGGCCATAAAACGGACGAAAATGGCGACGGCAAAGACACTTTTTTGACGGGAAGCGATGTAAGAAGGCATAAAACTTTGGGTAAATGATCCTTCGGCGAAGATTCGACGAAAAAGATTGGGAAATTTGAACGCCATTAAAAAAACGTCGCTCCAGACGTTGGCCCCGAGTGCCGACGTCATCATGACGTCGCGTACAAGACCGGTTACGCGGGAGATGAGAATACCGAACGAATTGGAAAAAATCGACCTGAACATACCGACGTAAACGCCTTATCTATAAATTTTACGAAATTTTAACCGATATGCCATTAAAATAAGGGTTCATTAAAAGAACGGAAAGGGTCGAGGATGGGTTTGTTTGACGGCGGGCATCACGAAGAAGAGAAACAAATACCTTCGATGAGGCCGTTCGTTGTCCGGACGCAAAACGTAGCCAAAGAGTTGCTTCAAACCGCCTCGACGTATCGGATATCGGTGCATGATCTCGATTTTGAGTTGCTCGATGTGCAAACGTACGTCAAACGCAATGCCGACAATCCCCAAGAAGAGTGGATTGAACTGACCGAAGGGGAAATCGGGGAGCTCGATGCAAACCTTTTCCTGGATATGAAATTCGACATCAAACAGATGTATGAAATCGAGATTTTTCACTCAGCCGAGCGCGAAGCGCTTCCGGTTGAACATTTAGACGTCTCGATCGGCGGTAACCATACCTTATGCAAAATTTATCTGACAATTAAAACGGGAAACGTTCTAAACGATTATCCGGGTTTCGAAGAGGATTTTTTGCTTCTGGTCAAGAAAAAAAAGATGCGGGCGGGGATACTGATCGGTGTTTTCGATTCGATGATGCCGGCAAATTTCAAAGACCTCTTCGCCAAAGTCCGCGTGCATAAAAACTACACCCTCCATGAACCGGAGCAGTTTTTGATCGCGCAGGCGTATGAGCCGGTAGAAACGATCAACGATAAGTTGATTCTCCATTTCGAGGCCAAGCGGAAAAATCAGGACGAACACGGACGAATCGATTATGCGAAACGGGGTTATATCATCAGTGCGGTCGAGAATGAACTGTTGATTGAATACGTTAAACCTAAAAAAGGGGAAAACGGGAGAAACTGCCGTGGGGAGAGACTGATTCCAAAAGAGCCGGTTGTTCGGTACGAACCGACGTTCGGAGTCGGAGAACTGATCAATGTGATCGATAAGCCCGAACGGATCGAATATCGGGCGAAAACGGGCGGATACGTTACGTTTGAGGGGGGAATATACAATATCCGGACCGAAGTCGATATCAGTGAAATCAGTTTCAAAACGACCGGTTCGATTGACACCCAGCTCGATGCGGACGTATCGATCAACGTCAAGGAAAAAGACGTTTTAAAAGATGCTATAGGAATGGGGATGGACGTTACCGTCAACGTCATCAACATTGATGGCAGTATCGGCCCCAATGCCAAAGTCACGGCGCGAAGAGCAACCGTAGAGGGACAGGTGCATCAAAGTGCGATCATCACTGCGGACGAATTGTCAATTAATATCCTCAAAGGGACCGCACATGGAAAAGAGGTCCATATCACCCGACTCGAACACGGAATCGTCGATGCCGAAAAAGTGACCGTTTCTCAGGCTACCGGCGGAAAAATCAGGGCCAAAGAGGTGGTCATCGATGTATTGGGTTCGCACGTAAAAATCACCGCATCGCACAAAATTGAAATTATGAAGATGATCGGTGGAGAGAACCAATTCATCATTGATCCTTTGTTGAATGAAACGGTGGACGAATTGTCGGCACAGGAAAAAAAGATGGCAGAAGCACGGGTAAGTATTCAGGCGATTCACAAAGAACTTTCCGGATACGAACAGACCGAACGGGACAATGCTACGGCGATGGAAGATATGAAAAAGAAACTTCTGAATTACAAAAAAAACGGGGTGAAACTTCCGAGTGCGTTTGTCCAAAAATACCAGCAGTATCAGAATTTCAAGGAAAAATTAATAGCATTGCGTCAGGAATTGGCTCAAAAAGAGGATCAACTTGCGTACCTGAGCGAAAAACATACGGCGATCCAGAATGAAATTATGGATGCACGGATCATTATCCATGAGCGGTGGAAAAATCATAACGAGATCGTTTTTAAACTGATTGATCCCCCGATTGAAGTATTTTATCATCCTCCTCATAACAGTGATGGGAAAATACTCGGGCTGAGCAGAAACGACGATGGAGAATATTCGATTAAGGTGTTACCGGCATGATTGTAGGACTAGAAGGGATTGTGGATCATAAAGAACCCTCATTGATACATCTAAATGTAAACGGAGTGTTTTACGAAGTATTTATTTCGCTCCATACGTATGGAACGGTCGGTTCGGAAAAGGTGCGGTTGCATATATCCCATATCATCCGCGAAGATGCTCAGCAACTTTACGGATTTGCCCATAAAAGCGAAAAAGTTTTATTTGAAGGGATGTTGAAAATCAACGGAATTGGGCCGAAAGCGGCACTTGCCATCTGTTCGACCTTTACGCCGGAACAGTTTGCGGGTATTATTTCATCCAAAGATATCAATGCGCTGAAAAAAGTTCCGGGAATCGGGCCCAAAAGTGCGAGTCGGATTATGGTCGAACTGGCCGGATTCGATGCGGTACTTTTAGGAGATGCGGGTGGGTCGAATTCGGCATCCGCCGAAGCGACGATGGCCCTTGAGTCATTAGGATTCAAAAAAGAACAGATCGTCAAAGCTTTGAGCGCATCCAAAGCGACCGATACTCCGACGTTGGTCAAAGAAGCATTGAAACAACTACAAAAACTCTAAAACAAGGAAAAACATTGAAATTAGCCATCCTTTTCGGCGGTGCAAGTTATGAACATGAAATCAGTATCGTGAGTGCGATTACGGTAAAAGGTAAATTACCCTCATTTGATCTCAGTTTCATTTTCTGCGATCAGGATCATCAGTTTTATCTGGTCGATGCCGAAAAAATGAAAGCGGTGACGTTTTCACGCGGCGAGCACCGGAAAATGCCTAAACTTTCCCTGACAAACGGCGGATTCGAGCAAAAAGGGATGTTCGGGTCCAAAAAGCATGAGATGCCGATTTTAAATCTGATTCATGGCGGAGACGGTGAAGACGGCTCCATTGCATCGTTACTGGATTTTTTCGGAATACCGTTTATCGGTCCGCGCAAAGAAGCCTCCATGCTCAGTTTTGACAAACACTATACCAAATGGCTTGCCGCGTCGCTCGGGATCAAAGCCCTTCCCTATGAAATCGTGCGCAAAGACCAAGCTGTCGATATATCGACGCCGTATCCGTTTATCGTTAAACCTTCCCGTCTTGGAAGCTCGATCGGTGTGAGCGTGGTCAAAGAGGCTTCCGAACTCTCTTATGCGTTGGACGTTGCGTTTGAATTTGACGAAGTGGTTGTAATCGAACCGTTTATGGCAGGGGTCAAAGAGTATAATCTCGCCGGTTTCGCTTCGCGCGGCGAAATCACTTTTTCGATCGTGGAAGAGCCTCAAAAAGCCGATTTTCTCGATTTTGAAAAAAAATACCTCGATTTTTCCCGTTCCGGCAAAGTAGCCGAAGCCGCAGTCGGCGAAGCCCTTGTAAGCAAGTTGCGTGACGCGTTTTCGAAAATCTATTCGCCGTTGTTTGAAGGGGCATTGATCCGGTGCGATTTTTTTGAAATTGACGGTGAAGTCTATCTGAACGAAATCAATCCGATACCGGGGTCAATGGCCAATTATCTTTTTGACGATTTCCAGGGGGCGATTCAGAAGCTTTTGGCCTCTTTGCCTCAGAAAAAAAACATACGCGTACAATACGACTACATCCACTCCATTTCCCAGGCTAAAGGGAAATAATCGTGGCGGTTAAAACGGTTCAGTACAAACAGCACACCTTTTCGATCAGTTATGAAATTCTCAATCAGGGTGCGCATTACGACATCGTTTTCCTGCACGGGTGGGGATCGCACAAAAATCTTATGAAACATGCGTTTTCCTCTCATCTGAAACAGTTCCGTCACATCTATATCGATATGCCGGGATTTGGAAACAGCACCTGCAATATGCCTTTGACAACCGACGATTATGCGACGATTCTCGAATCGTTTTTGGCACAGATCGAAGTGGATAAGATGGTTATTATGGGCCATTCGTTCGGAGGAAAAGTAGCAACGTTGCTGAATCCGGATGTTTTGGTTCTGGTCGCTTCGGCCGGTATTCCTGTCCCGAAACCATTGAAAATACGTGCCAAAATTGCAATGTTTAAAATGCTGAAAGTGACCGGATTGGCCCATCTTCGCCGTTTTTTCGTTGCACCCGACGCAAAAGATCTGACCGAATCGATGTACCAAACGTTTAAAAACGTCGTTAACGAGGATTTTACCGAAAAATTTCGTACCTTTAGGGGAGAAGCCCTTTTATGCTGGGGGCGCAACGACACCGCAACGCCTCTATGGACGGCAGAAACGATTGCGAAACTTATCCCTTCCTCGCGTTTGGCGGCTTATGACGGAGACCATTATTTTTTTCTTGAACAAGGCGGTGAGGTCGCCAAAGAGATAGAGAAAAGCGTACTTAAAAGTCTGGAGCATTAAATGGAATACACTCAGTTACTCCTTTTCCTTACGAATCTTATTTTTGTCATGACGCTTGGATGGTATCTTATCACCAATCTGCAGTGGTACGATTATAAAATCGAACGGGTAGTTTTGCGTCACCATAAAACATGGTGGCACATTGTTTATTTCATTATTCCGTTTATCGCCTATTACGCGACGGGTAGTTTTTTTCCGATCTTTTTCTATTTTGCGGTCTTGCCCGCGGTACTTTTATGGCATCGTAAACTGGACAAAAAACTGGTTTTGACATGGCGTGTGAAGCGGTATCTTATCTTGCTCTTTTCATTGACCCTTTTTCAGGATGTTTTGTGTACCCTCAAAGATGCATGCCAGATTTACGGCGTTTTTATGCCTCTATTTGTGACCTACGTCGGTTCTTTGGCAATCGAGAAATTTTTGTTTGCCGCGTATAAAAAGCAGGCGAAACAAAAGGTCGCTTCAATGAAGGATCTGACGATCGTTTGCGTCACCGGAAGCTACGGCAAAACGTCGATGAAAAATTTCATTACCCAGATCCTCTCTTCCAAATTCAATGTTTACATGACGCCGCGCAGCGTCAATACGATCGGCGGGATTATCCGAGATATCAACGAATCGCTTCCAGAGGGGACTCAGGTTTACGTGTGTGAGGCCGGAGCCCGCGTAGCCGGGGATATCTACGCGATTTCCCAACTGCTGCATCCGCAATTTGTAGTTGTCGGCAAAGTGGGTCCCCAGCATCTGGAATATTTCAAAACGCTTGAAAATATCAAACGGACCAAACTTGAAATTATCCATTCTGATCGTTTGAAGCGGGCGTATATCCATAATTCGGTGACCGATGAGCCGCATGAAAAAGTAACCTTTTTCGGTGATGATATCGAAAATCTGGTCGCAACGTTGGAGGGGACCGATTTTACGATGAAGATCGACGGTGAAGAGTGCCGTTTCCATACGTCGGTTCTGGGAGCGTTTCAAACGATCAATATTGATGCGGGAATCCGGATCGCCCGTGAATTGGGGATGAGTACGGAGGAAATCGAGAAGGCGGTCGCGGGTTTAAAAAGCGTCGAACACCGTCTGGAAAGGATCGATGCCGGTGGGAAAATCATTCTGGATGACGGTTATAACGGCAATATTGACGGGATGCTCGAAGGGATCCGTTTGTGTTCGCTTCACTCTGGCCGCAAAGTGATCGTGACGCCGGGATTGGTCGAAAGTACCGAAGAATTAAACCGTCAATTGATCGGTGCGATCAATTCGGTGTTCGACGTCATTATCGTTACGGGGCAGTTGAATGCGGCTTTGTTTGATAAGGAATTGACCGTACATCAGCGCATTATGCTTTCGGACAAAAGTCAGATGGTCAAGGTATTGGGCGAAGTTACCCGTGCCGGCGATATCATCTTGTTTGCTAACGATGCACCGAACTTTATCTAGATGATGCGAACTATCGGACGTCTGATCGGGTGGAGCGAAAAGTTTGCCGCATTTTCCCTGATTGTACTCGTAGCGTTGGTGGTTTACGATGCATTGATGCGCTATCTTTTTCAGGCGGGTTCCGTCGCTTTACAGGAATTGGAATGGCATCTGTTTGATATCGTCATATTGTTGTCGATCGGATACACCTTTTCACAGGATGCGCATGTCCGGGTAGACCTGTTTTATGAACATTTTTCCGAAAAAACCAAAGCCCTCATCAATCTGATCGGTTCCGTCGTTTTTGTCCTTCCGTTCTCGTGTTTAATTATCTACCTTGGCTTGGATTACGTATCGATGAGTTTCGTGCAAATGGAAGCTTCTGCCGATCCGGGCGGATTGCCGTACCGTTTCATTATCAAATCGTTTATCCCTCTTTCGTTTGTCCTAATGGTTTTACAGACTTTCAGGGTAATTGTCGCTTCGTGGCATACGATACAAAAAGGACAATGATATGGCAATCGTAATGCTGATAATTGCTTTGTTATTGCTGGGGGTAGGTATCCCTGTCGCATTCGTATTCGGCGGCGCGGCATTGTTGGCAGCTTTGTTGTCTCCTGAATTGGGCCTTGATGTTTTTAATGCGCTTCCGTTTCGTATTTACGGAATCATGAGCAATTCAACCTTAATGTCGGTACCGCTGTTTATCTGGATGGGATTGCTGTTGGAACGTTCGGGTATGGCCGAAAAATTGTTAATCTCCATGACGTCGATGTTCGGATCGCTTAAAGGGGGGCTGGCGATTAGCGTTGTTCTGGTTGGGGCGATTCTGGCCGCGACAATGGGAATCGTAAGCGCTTCCGTGGTGATGATGAGCCTGATCGCTTTGCCGTTAATGACGCGCGCCGGATATTCCAAAGAGTTATCCAGCGGAACGATTGCCGCAAGCGGTACTCTCGGCCAGATTATTCCTCCCTCGGTTATTTTGATTATCCTTAGTGACGTTATGAATATCGGCGTCGGCGATTTGTTTATGGGGGCGGTTTTACCGGGCATTGTCTTGGTCGGGCTCTACATCGGATACATACTGGTGATTTCTCATCTTAAACCCGATTACGCTCCCGCCTTGTCCGAAGAGTTCAAACCTTCTTCGTTACGCTCGTTGGTTTTTGCCATTGTTCCGATGGTGAGTCTGATGGTGATCGTTCTGGGAAGTATTTTTGCCGGTATTGCATCGCCGAGTGAATCGGCAGCTTTCGGAGTTCTCGGTGCCATTGTCTTATCGGTCATGAATCGGACATTGACGAAAGAAAAACTGATTGAATCGATTCGTGAAACCCTTAAATTGAGCGGTATGATTTTTATGATACTGATCGGGGCAACGGCATTTAGTCTTGTGTTCAATGAACTTGGAGGGACGGACCGCGTCGTCGAATTTTTTGCCGGACACGTCGATAGTGCCTGGACGTTCATCGCAATTTCAATGCTGATTGTTTTTGTTCTGGGCTTCTTCATTGATTTTATCGAAATCAGTTTTATTATTGTTCCGATTTTATTACCGGTCATGCATGCGTACGGGATTGATCCGCTGTGGTTTGGAATTTTACTGGCGATGAATCTTCAGACCTCATTTTTGACTCCGCCGTTCGGACTCTCCTTGTTCTTTGTCAAAGGGGCTGCCGGAGATTCGCTCTCTTCTAGGGAGATTTATCGCGGAATCATTCCGTTTGTCATTTTGCAGATTGTTGCTCTTGGTCTGGTTATGCTGTTTCCGGATTTGGCATTTGCATTTGTATAAGGTTGTCTAAAGGGGAAGAGATGGAAAGAGATATATTGTACGCACCTTGGCGAAACGATTACGTAGCCGGTGAAAAGATTGAAGGATGTGTTTTTTGTCATATCAGTACGCATTCGGAAGAAGACGAAATCTTGCACGTTTTGTATCGGGATGATATCTGTTTTGCGGTCATGAACCGTTACCCGTACACGCCGGGACATTTTATGATCATTCCGCATCGTCATACCGATGCGCTTGAAGCCTTGACATCGGAAGAGTGGCTTCATATCAGTGCTCTTGCCCAAAAAGGGGTTCGGATGTTGAAAGAGGCATTTGGTGCCCACGGTGTTAATCTGGGGATGAATCTCGGTAAAGCAGGCGGGGCTGGAATCGCTGAACATATCCATCTACATTTGGTACCGAGATGGGAACGCGATACCAATTTTATTACATCCATCGGTCAAACAAGAGTCTATTCTACCGATTTTGATGTTATTTATCAACGATTGAAAAACGCTGTACCCGAGTATTTGACGCTAATGTGAAGATTATATAGCGTTTGATGTCAAATCGATGGGAAATAATCAACCGTGTAGATAATTTTAAAGAATCTTTTCTTGAATTTTAAAAAAATATCAATGTTTGTTAGGGTATACTCTTGGCGGAAAATTATGTTTTAATACTAATTTAAGATACGAAATTAAGGAAAAATTTGATGCGCTCGTGGACTTCGTCTTTATCTATCTTGCGATATACCTTCATCAGTATAGCATTGTCGGCTACCCTCATAGCTGGATCCTTCGAAGATGGCATTAAAGCATTTGATAAAAAAGATTACGCCACAGCGGTCAAATTGTGGCAGCCGATGGCAGAAAACGGCAACATGGCGGCCCAATACAACCTTGGTATCCTGTACGAGAACGGCTACGGTGTGCCGAGAAACGATTCGGAAGCGTTTAAATGGTATTTAAAAGCGGCGGAGCAAGGACACATCGACGCGCAGTATAATGTCGGTGTGATGTACGGTGCCGGAGTTGGAATAGAAAAGAACGATCGCCAAGCACAACAATGGCTCTCAAAAGCAGCATCTCAGGGAGATAAAGAGGCCAAAAAAATTCTTGAAACCCGATATGGCGGCAGCGCTGCGATGAATGTGGCCGCGGTCAAAACCGAAGAAAAAGCACAGACTCCTGCGATTACTTCCAAAAAAAGCAAGTCTAAGAAAAAAAGATCCAAAACGTCAGTTCCTGCTCCGCAAGAGAGCATTGCGGTTGCACCGGTCGTGCCGGTCGCCGTTCAGAAGCCTAAGGCTCCCGAAGCGGCGACGGTAGTCGATCCGATGCCGATCGTCGCGGCAGCTCCCGTTCAAGCCGAACCCGTATCTGTTCCGGCAGTAAGCAGCCCGGTGCTTCCTGCAGCGACAGAGGGCAATGGTATGTCCGAAGCGGCAAAATGGATGATGAAATCGGCCAAACAAGGTGATCCGCGTGCACAGTACAATCTCGGGCTCCTCTATGCCGAAGGAAACGGAGTTGAAAAAAA
>JBFXFU010000003.1:0-160210 GCA_050178755.1 Sulfuricurvum sp.
CCGATAAACGCCATGGTCAACTGGATATCGGCTTTAGTCGCTTACTCCTATCAGGAGAAAAAACCTTCCATTAATTTCTCGACAAATGAAAGAAATTTGTTGATGGCTTAAACGAGACTCACGTTATGTTAAAAAAATGGCAAAATTTACACATTACTAAAAAAGGTATCTGAATGCTTTTTTACCAACCTGACGGAGGGTACAGTTACAACAGCGATTCGATTTTCCTGTACGAGTTCGCTACCCGTTTCAAGATTTGCGGAAAAGTTTTGGATGTGGGTGCGGGGTGCGGGATCGTAGGGCTGATGATCGGCCGGGATTTTCCGCAGATAACGCTGGAAGCCGTCGAAAAACAGACGATATATGCCGATTTTGCCCGCCGAAACGCACATATCAACAATATCCCCTATACGATGCACGAGGGGGATTTTCTCGAACACGGTCCGCACGGTACGTATGACTGGATCGTCTCGAATCCGCCGTTTTATCACGAAGGCGCGGCACGTTCGGAGGATCCGATGCTGCACACGGCCCGGTACAACGTCCATATGCCGATTCAAGAATATGCCAAAAAAATTTCTAAACTTCTCAAATCAAACGGGGAAGCGGCGATTTGCTACGACGCACGGCAGTTTGTCGCATTATGCTGCGCGTTTGAAGATGCGGGCTTAAGAGTCGTTGATGTACAATTCGTCCATTCCAAACAAGACAAGCCAAGCCATCTGGTGTTACTTCGTCTTCGTAAAAACAGCCGTTCTCTACAAAACGTTTGGCCGCCGTTCATAACGTTCGATGCAAACGGGGCATATACCCCGGAAACGGAAACGGCATATCAAAAAGCAAAGGCGCACAGCATCAAATGTCCGATTATATGACTCAAGAAGGTTTTTCGTATGCGTTCGACCCTTCCGCCTGTGCGACGTGCGGCGGGCGATGCTGTACGGGGGAGAGCGGCAATATTTTCGTATCGGTTACCGAAATAGCGGCAATCGCACGACTGCTTGAAATGGAGGAGGGGGAATTCCGCCGTACCTATTTGCGCAAAGAACTCTACCGCTACTCGCTCAAAGAAGTTAAACGGGGAGATTCGTTCGATTGCGTATTTTACAACCGTTCATCGAATGGGTGTAGTATATACGAAGCGCGCCCGTTGCAGTGCCGGACATTCCCGTTTTGGGATTATTTTCGTAATCGCATCGACGAGCTTAAAGCCGAATGTCCGGGGATAATTCATGATTAAATCGTTGTTAGCCGCCATGGTGCTCTTCTCCTTCTCTTACGGAGGAGGGACCATATCGAACAAATCGTTGTTTGAAGATACGTTTAGCCTCTACGCGCTGGATGCGCAGATGCATCATAACTACGCACGCGCTTCGGTTTTTTTTGCGGAACTCTATAAGCAGACGGCAAAAAAAGAGTATCTTTATCAATCGCTGCGAATGCTGGAATATTCTCAAGACGTCAAAATGCTGGGGAAAAAAATGCGTGAAGCGTTGGCTGCTTCCCCGAACGATGAGATGCTCAAACGTTTTGAAATCATCACATTGCTTAAGGAAGGGAAATACGCCGAAGCATCCCAAAAATCGCTTCTTCTCAGCGAAGGGGCCAATAAAGCATCCGATTATCTGCTGTACGCGGAAGCCCGACTGAAGCTTTCGGATTTCCGCGGGGCCTATGGTGCATTGAAAAAAGCGTATGAACTCAACTACGACAACACGACCGCCGAACGGATTGGTTTGCTGCAATACGTTCAGCTGGGCGAGAAAAAAGAGGCGATACAATTTCTGAAAGAACATATCGGCATTAACGGAAACAGTATCGTCGTAGGGAAACGTCTGGCAAGCTTTTATGCCGATAGCGGGGAATTCGCGCAGGCTGCCGAAACGTATGAGCAGGTTTATGATGCGTTTAAGGACATGTCGTCGGTGGACGAAGCGGTCAAAATCTACATTTATCTTCAGGATATACCGAAATTGACGCGTTTGCTGGAACGTTCGGAATTCAACGATCCATTACTTCTGGACCTTTACGTCCGGGTCAAAGATTTTTCCAAAGCGTCAGTATTGGCAAGAACCTTGTACGAGCGCGAGGACAATCCCCTCTATCTCGCCCAAAGTGCCGTATACCGTTATGAGGGCTCATCCGATCGGAACGATTCGGTCATGTTGTCGAATGTATTGGAAGAGCTAAAAAAAGCATCGGAAGACCTCGAAGAACCTCTATACCTGAATTATCTGGGGTATTTGATGATCGATCACGATCTCGGGATCAATGAAGGGATGAAATACGTTGAACGGGCCCTTGAAAAACAGCCCGATTCCCCTTATTACATCGATTCACTGGCATGGGGGAAATACAAGCTCGGCGAGTGCGAAGAGGCGCTGCGGCTGATCCAAAAAGTCGAAACGATGGTCGGTAACGGCGAAGAAGAGGTCAACGAACACCTAAAAGCGATCAAAACGTGTAAACCCAAGGAGAAACAAAAATGATCTTAGACGACATTATTCAAAAAACCAAAGAGGACCTCAAAGAAAGAGAAGCAAAATTCAGCATGGAGTGGTTGGGCCGGTCGCTTGCATTCAATGCCCGCGCTCCGCGTGACGTGCGCCCTTTTTTGACCTCTACTCCGGAGGAGCCGTACCGTATCATTTCGGAAGTTAAAAAAGCGAGTCCATCCAAAGGGGTCATTCGTGAAGATTTCGATCCTCTTGCCATTGCACAGGCGTATGAACGCGGGGGAGCGAATGCGATTTCGATTCTGACGGAACCCCACTTCTTTCAGGGAAATCTTGATTATCTCGCCGAAATACGCCGATACGTCAGTATCCCTTTGCTTCGCAAAGATTTTATCGTGTCGAAATATCAGCTTCTCGAAGCACTGGTCTACGGTGCCGATTTCGTTTTGTTGATTGCGGCGGCGTTGTCAAAAAACGAGCTTAAAGAGTTGCTCAATTACACCCGCCATCTGGGGATGGAAGCGTTGGTCGAAATTCACGATAAATCCGAATTGACCAAAGCGATTTATGCCGGAGCGGACATTATCGGGATCAATCACCGAAATCTCCATACGTTCGAGATGAATATGAACCTCTCGTACGAATTGATCCCGCTGATTCCAAACGGAAAAATCATCGTTGCCGAAAGCGGTATCTACGAACACACTCAACTCGAAGATTTAAGCAAAGCAGGGGTAGACGCCTTTTTGGTCGGAGAATCCCTGATGCGGCAAAATGACGTCGAAATGGCATTAAGAACGCTCAAAAACGGCTGATTGTTGAAAAAGTCGATTCGGACTCTTTCGGGTATTTTACTTCTTTTAATGGGCTTTGGGCTGATAGTGGCTCTGGCCTTTCCTGCTCTTAGTGATCCTGATAATGCGGGACGTAGCGAAAAACATCTTCGTATCAATTTTCCGTTTTTAAAAAATGAACATGCCAAACAGGTATTGGTCTATTTCGGCTATGTCGGTTGTACGCGCGTATGTACACCGGCATTGAACGATCTGGCTTCGATCTACCGAGAACATAAACAACAGACATTGAAGAACGATACGGCCATCTATTTCGTCAATATGACTCCGCAAATGGATGCCGCGTCGGTTCAGAGCTGGTCGGAACATTTTGATCGGGATTTCAAATCGTATGCTCCTACCGAAGCGGAGTTGCGCCGTATGGTACAAACTCTGAATCTGGTCTATACGGAGTTGGGAGTAGAGGCGGAACATATGCCTTATGCCTATCTGATTCAAAAAAAAGGCGATGGGTATGAACTCCTTTACATTTATACGTCATCACCGTATAATAGGACGTTAATGTTAAAAGATCTGGAGAGAACAGAATGAACATGAGGATTTTTTTTCCGGCTTACGATCCCTCTTTAAGCCCTGAAATCAGGGAACGGTTGCATGAGGATTTCGTTAAAGCGGATCGGTTTATGCTGATTATCGGAATTTTGGCATTTTTGGGTGTGGGGCTGATTACATCGATTCGATATTCGACGTATCAGTTTGGTCTGATTAACGGTGCATTGGTTTTGGGACTGATCGTCATCGCCTATATGGGATTTCGGGGAATGGTTTTGGGACGGATGATGATGGCCCTAGGGCTCTCTATTTTTCCGATGATCATGATTCAGCAGCAGCTCGGGATGATCGAGATGCATTTCGCCCTGTTTTTTATGGCGGCATTTCTGGCAATCTATAAAGACATTATCCCGATTTTAGTGGCTACGGTCGCCGTAGCATTTCATCACATCGTCTTTTTCTTTTTACAGCTGAACGGGGCGACGATGTTTGGACTGGACGTCATTGTTTTTGCCAGCGGATGCGATTACTGGATTTTATTGACCCATATCGTCATGTTTGCCATACAGGTTATCGGGTTAGTCTATATTATTATTACCCAAACCGAGCAGTTTATTCGTAGCGGCAAGCTTCAGATCGAAGCGGACAATAACGTCAAAAATATGCAAGAAGCGATTTTGCAAGATTCTAAAATGGTTCATGAAGTTATGAACATCGTTTCGGAAGTCTCCAAAGGAAAAATCGACCACACCCTTGGAACGGTTCCGTCAAATCCGCAGCTTCGGGAGCTTAAAGAGGCGTTTAATACCATGCTGGCAGATTTGCGCAAAATAGTCGGCCGCGATATCGTCGAAATTAACAGCGTCGTTCAAGCGTATGGGGATTTTGATTTTACCCGACGCGTTGCGTCCGATACCGGAAAAATTGAGCAGCTCGTCAACAAGTTGGGAGACGATATCTCCACGATGCTGAAAACGAACCTTGAGAACGGTTCGTCAATGGACGCAAGCGCTCAGCGCCTTAAAAAGAACGTTAACGAACTTGCAGACTCTTCCGTCGAACAGGCCGAAGGGATTCAAAATACGGCTCAGCAGGTAGAAGCCATGACGCAAAGTGTGGAGGACGTGTTGCAGCGGACCCAAGCGGTAACCCGTCAATCCGATGACATTAAATCGATCATTACCGTCATTGGTGAGATTGCCGATCAGACCAACCTCTTAGCGCTCAATGCCGCCATCGAAGCCGCCCGGGCCGGAGAACACGGACGCGGTTTTGCCGTTGTTGCCGATGAAGTACGTAAGTTGGCTGAACGGACTCAAAAATCGCTCGCCGATATCAATGCCAATATCGGAGTTTTGGTTCAATCGATTAACGATATTGGCGAATCGATAGAGTATCAGGCCGATGGAATCCGGATGATCAATCAGATTATCAACCGGTTTGAAAATGACATTCAGAATAATGCAAAAATAGCGGCCAATACCGATACAATCGCGAATGAAGTATCGGCAATGGCCGATCGTATTCTGGCCGATGTAAAATCGAAAAAGTTTTAGCCGATTGCCTATTTCATGAATGTAGAGAATCTTCCATCCGATTAAAATTTCCTTCTTCGGGAAGAAGGCAGGTTCGTATGCATTAACTCATTGTAATCGAACGAGCTTTTTCCCGGCAATTCACGACAAAACGGTCCGAGGGGCCGTTTTTCCCCATTATGATAATTATTTTTCCAAAATGATTTTTTTTTAAGCAATCATAACGTTGACTTTAGGATATTATGGTTTAGTCCTAATTTAGATCAAGGGGTATGGATGATTGAACCGGTAAGTCCCGAACTACAGAAGTTTTACGATATTTTTGAACAAGTTGATCATGCTAAAATAGCTGAATTTAAAGATTTTTTGGATGCGAATGCCGTCAATTTCAATTTATTTAAAGATGGGAGTTTTATTGAACGGTCGTTTCCGTTCGACATGATTCCCCGCATTATTCCAAAAGCCGAATTTGATGAATTGGAAGCCGGTATTATTCAGCGCGTCCGTGCATTGAACGCGTTTTTGAACGATATATATACCGATCAGAAAATTATTCAAGACGGCGTAGTACCGCGTGAATACGTCGATTCGGCCAAAGGTTTTTTGACCTCTTTTAAAGGGGTCGTTCCTCCCAAAGCGATTCGTACCCATATCAGCGGTATCGATCTGGTCAAAGACGCGGCAACCGGGAAATGGGTTATTCTTGAAGACAATCTCCGTGTTCCCAGCGGCGTGAGTTATCCTCTGACCATACGGCGTGCGTTTCGGTACACCTATCCCGAATTTTTTGAGTCCATGAAAATTTCAAAAATTAAACAATACGGGGATGAACTCAAAGCGGCGATGGATTACGTCAATACGGGCGGACTGAACGTCGTACTGACTCCGGGACGTTACAATTCGGCGTATTACGAACACAGTTATCTGGCTAAAATTACGGGTTCAACGCTGGCTAACGGTGAAGATTTGTTTGTTGAAAACGATGTGGTATACCTGCGGGCGTATGATGGAGAATGTCTAAGAGTCGGAGCTATTTACCGTCGATTGGACGATGATTTCCTTGACCCGGAAGAGTTCGATGCCGAAAGTTTGATCGGCGTCCCGAATCTGGCCAAAGCGTACCGGGCCGGAAACGTTGCCATCATGAACGGAATCGGAAACGGGGTTGCCGACGATAAAGGGATATACTATTTTGTTCCGCAAATGGTCAAATATTATCTCGATGAAGAACCTATTCTGACCAACGCGCCGACTTATCTGCCTTATTATGAAGATGACCGTCGTTACGTTTTGGAAAACATAGACAAACTGGTCATTAAAGACGTAGCGGAAGCAGGCGGATATGGCGTTTTGTTCGGTAACCGCCTGAGCGAGGAACAAAAAAGTGAAATTATTCAAATGATCGAAAATGACCCGAGACGTTTTATTGCTCAGGAAGTGATTGAGTTTTACGATCTTCCCTGCATTATGAACGGAGAAATCGTTCCGCGAAAAGCCGATTTGCGTGCGTACGTCATTCACGGTGAAACGATCAGCGTCAGTATGGGCGGGTTGACCCGTTATGCGATGGAAGAGGGCAATTACCTCGTCAACTCCTCTCAGGGCGGAGGATTCAAAGATACATGGGTGGTGGAATTATGATTATCGACGGAATGGCGATTTCAATCAATACGGCAGAGAGACTTTACTGGTTCGGACGCTACGTTCAGCGAATTCAGACGATGGTAACGGAATTGATTAACAAATACGATTACGTCATCGACCGTGATTTCGAAGCGGGAAAAGCACTGTATGAAAAACTGGGGATTGAGATCGAGTATGCCAATGCCCGTGATTATCTCAAAGAGGCCGTTTACGGCGATCAGGCGGGAAGTATCGAGTCGATTGTGATCTGGGCACGTGAGAATGCGATCGAAACCCGGCATTTGCTCGATGAAAGGGGCTTCGCAACCCTAAACCGGATTTATAACCGTTTGGTTGCGGGTCGCGGACAGATGGTCAGTCCGGCGTTGCTGGAAGAGATTATCGACGATTGCCGGCTCATTCTCGGTATTTTTTCGACGGAACTGGACCGGACACGGGCCTATCAGCTGATCCGTTTTGGACAGCAGATCGAGCGTTTCGATCTGATTTTACGATTGTACGGCGAAATCGAAATGGTAAGCGCCGATATCGACGTTATCAACTCCATTGCCCGACAGCTGAATCGTCAGTATCGTCCGGTAAACGTCACGACCTCCAATATTCCAAAGTTTTTGACCTTTTTGAACGGTATCGTTTCGAGGGTAATTATTAAAGATGCACAGTCTTGATCGGGTAGAGGAAGCATTGTGGGAATGATAGAAGAAGTATTTTCGATTGATTTGCCGGTGGGCGAACAGTTTCGAATCCGTCGAAACCGCTACAATCCTGTATCGGGAGAGACTAAAAAACGGATTTCGATCGTCAGCGGGATACACGGAGATGAGCTCGAAGGGCAGTACGTTTGTTATTTATTGGGCGAGTGGCTTCGTCAAAACAGCGATAAAATTGCGGCGACGATCGATATTTATCCGGCGATCAACAGTTTGGGTATCGACAGTATTACCCGCTCGGTTCCGTTTTATGATGTCGATTTGAACCGTATTTTTCCGGGGGATAAAAACGATTTCCTGCCGGCACAGATTGCTGATGGGGTGGTGAACGCCATCAAAGGATCGGAGATTGCGATCGATATCCATTCGAGTAATATTTTCCTGTTGGAAATTCCGCAAGTCCGAATCGCCAAGTCTCAAGAAGAGACGCTGGTTCCGTTGGCCAACAAACTGAACATTGATTTCGTTTGGGTTCATGATGCCGTAACGGTTCTGGAATCGACGTTTGCCCACGCAATGAATACGGCCGGGACCAAAACCCTCGTCGTTGAGATGGGGGTAGGTATGCGGTTGACCCAATCGTACGGGAAACAGCTGTTGGACGGGATTTTGAATCTGATGGCGCATGAGGGTTTTATATCGATCGATCCGTTGGAAGTACGGATGCCGATTCAGTCGCACGTCGGCGAAGTGGCATATCTGAACGCATCGAAACCCGGTTTATTCGTTCCGACGCTCGAACATTGCCAGATGATTGAAAAAGGTGCCGTAGTCGGGAAGATCGTCGATCCGTTAAGCGGGGAAGTAGTGGATAACGTCCTCGCGCCGATCGGCGGGATACTGTTTACCCTAAGAGCGTACCCGATTGTTTATGAAGGCTCGTTGGTAGGGCGCATTTTTGGAGAAAACGGATGACACGTATTACTATCATGACCCTGGAATCACCGAACCGCGCAGCGTTGAAAGTGGAAGGTTTTTTGTTCGGGGAAGAAAGCGAAGGTCCATCCGTTGCGATTGTCGGAGCGATGAGCGGCGATCATATCAATCAGCTTTACGTTGCTTCCAGAATGGTTGATTATCTGCGTATTAAGGAAGAAGAGGGGAAGATTGTCGGGAAAATTTTGGTTGTTCCCGCCGTCAACACCTATGCACTGAACATGGGAGAACGGTTTTGGCCTCTGGACAAAACCGATATCAATATGATGTTTCCGGGGTACGGCCTCGGAGAGACGACGCAACGGATCGCGGCACGTTTATTCGAAGCGTTGCAGGGATACGATTACGGAATCATCCTGGAAGGTCGCCGGGATCAGGCAATGTGCGTTCCGTACGTCAAAATAATTCAAAGCGGTTATGAAGATATTGAACTCGTCAAAGAGACGGGGCTCCGCTTCATCCATTATCGGCCATACAATCCGATAGAGACGGTCATGCTGCAATACAACTGGCAATTATGGGAAACCAAGGCTTTTTCGATCGTTTTCGCCAAAAACGGGACGATCGATGCCAAAACAAGCGACGAAGTCCATACGGCATTGGTACGGTTCATGTCAAAACGTGCCATTTTGGACCAGGCGGTATTTGAAGGGCATAACAGCAATCTCATAACACCCGAACAAATATCGATTTTAAAAGCATCCCGTGCCGGAATTTTTGATTCGAAAGTAACGTGCGGGACCTATGTGCAAAAAGGGGAGAAAATCGGTGTCATCACCGACGCGTTGAGCGGAGAGAAACTTGAAAAAATCTTTGCCCCGTGCGAGGGGGTCATAACCTGTCAGTATTCTCATCCCCTGATTTTTCAAAATTCGATTGCTTTTCGGATCGCTTCGATATAAATGCAATCTTCAACGTAAAGATAAGCGATTATTTTAGACAATTATCTTAAAATTCACTCTAATTAATACTATCGGGCGGGTATGAAGAAGCGGCATCTTTACATCGGGTTGTTTGTGCTGTCTGTATTGATAGGTGCATGGAATATCTACATTCTAAAAATAGAATGGAATGAATACCAAAAACTTCGAAGTGAATTTGAACAGACCCGTCATCTCATCGAATTTTCGGAAAAAGTTGCCCGTTTTGTCCATGAAATACAAAAAGAACGGGGGCTTAGCGCCGCGTTTCTCGGCAGCAAGGGAGACGATGAGTTCCGTTCACGGCTCAATGCTCAGCGACTAAACAGCGATAACGCCTTTTCAAATCTGTTGCATATGGTCAATGGATTAAAAGCCTATCCGGTGCCTTCCTCATTTACCCATTCCGTCAACGATGCTTTGAAACAACGAGAGGAAATATACGACCTCCGAAATAAAATAGCCGATCTTGCAATCTCGCCGAACGAAGAGATTGATGCCTACAGTACCATTAATTCCCGATTTGTCGGCTTGATTCCTCTGGCGGCCAAATCGGCTCCGAATCGGGAAATTGCCTTGCGACTCTACGATAACGGTTTGATCTCGGAATGCAAAGAGTCTGCGGGAGTAGAACGGGCAACGCTCTCAAATGTATTTGCCGCCAAACAATATCAAGAAGAGATGTACGAACGTACGGTATCGATTCATGCCGTCTACACCGCTTGCATCGAGGCCCTCAAAAGCCGTCTTTCCGATAAAGAACATTCCGTCTTATTGGAGACGATCGATGAAAAACCCTTTCAGATTGCGGATCACTATTTTTACGACGTGGTGGAGAAAAACCGATTCGTTGATGCGGCAAGCTGGTTTGACGTAGCAACCGAGAAGATTGATTTGATTGAAATGATGCGCAAATCGTTTCAGGAAAATTTGATCCGGGATCTAAACCGGATGGAAAATTCGGCGTTGCACCGAAGCGCTATATTCCTGATCGGTTCGATCTCGGTTGGGTTTATTTTGCTGATTCTCACCCTTGCGATGATTCGGAAAATTCTTCAGACCATGACCGATTTACGTATTTCCTCGACGGTATTTGATTCCCATGAAGGGGTTTTGGTCACCGATATACATGGGACGATCGTCCGGGCCAATGCGGCATTCGAGAACATTACGGGATTTGGCCAAGACGAGATTATCGGAAAAACGCCCGCCTTGCTCAAATCGGGGATTCAATCCGGTGATTTTTACAAAGAGTTATGGGAAACGCTGGAAACTACCGGAAAATGGAAAGGGGAGATCGTCAACCGCAAAAAAAACGGCGAACTCTATCATGAATGGCTCAGTATCAGTACCGTGATGGATGACTACGGAGAAACGACCCACTACGTCGCTATTTTTTCAGACATCAGTTCCAAAAAGGCTGCGGAAAATAAAATACATGAACTGGCGTTTTACGATCCTCTGACCAAACTTCCCAATCGAAGGCAATTGTTAGACCGTCTTGAACAAGCCCTCAACAAACAAAGTCGCCATGAAACCTACGGCATGTTGGCATTCATCGATCTGGACAACTTCAAATTGGTCAATGATACCAAAGGGCATCTGATGGGAGATGAATTACTGGTACAGGCGGCCAAACGTTTACAAGGGTGCATACGGGCCGAAGACACGATTGCCCGGCATGGAGGAGACGAATTTGTCGTCATGATCGAAGAGATCGCTTCCGGACGTGATGAGGCGATACACCATGCGACGTCCATCGGCGAAAAAATTATTGAAGCGTTGCGGGAACCGTTCGAACTGGGCGGAGAACTCTTCTACGTCACCGGAAGCGTCGGTATGGCCATTATTTACGATCATATCCAAAGCGCGACGGATATTCTGGCCCACGCCGATGCGGCAATGTACAGTGCCAAACAGGCCGGACGAAACAGCTACCGGTTTTTCGATACGGAATTGCAGGCGGTTCTTCTAAAGCGGATAGAATTTGAAAATGCAATCTACAAAGCGTTGGAGAATCGCGAATTCGAACTTTATTATCAGTTACAGTACAACGAATCCCAAAAAGCGTACGGTGCCGAAGCGCTGATTCGGTGGCCTCATCCGGTAAAAGGGTTTATTTCTCCGGGAGAATTTATCCCCGTAAGCGAAGAGAGTTCTCTAATTATCGCGATTGGAGAATGGATTATTGAAGAGGCGTGTCTGACCCTTCAAGAATGGAGCCGCGATGAGCGTTTTTCATCCATCATCATGTCCATTAACGTGAGTGCCAAACAGTTTTTAAACGGGAAATTCGTTTCTACGATTGAGGAAGCGTTAATCAAATACGCCATCAATCCCTCCAGACTGCGGTTGGAACTGACCGAATCGATCTTTGCCCATGACGTATCAAAAATTCACGAGACGATGCATTATCTTCGCGGGTTGGGACTGACGTTCGCCCTGGACGATTTCGGTACGGGGTATTCGTCGTTGTCGTATCTCAAACAGTTTGCGTTTGACGAGATCAAGATCGATCAATCGTTTATCCGTGATATTAACCGTGATGAAAGCGACTGGATTTTGGTCAAAGCGATCGTCGCGATGAGCGAAGCACTTGATATCGAAGTGATTGCGGAAGGGGTAGAAACGTTATCGCAGTTTGAGATGCTGCGCTCGGTAGGATGCAAGCGTTTTCAGGGGTATTATTTTGCAAAACCGATGCCGAAGAATCGGCTCGGTTTATAGGCAAAAAACGGGAGAATCAGCTAAGAAGCTTTTTGGCACACTCGTTGATCCGTTTTCCGTCAGCTTGGGCTCCGAGGGCTTTGGACGCGGCTCCCATGACTTTTCCGATCTCTTTCATCGATGCGGCCCCGGTTTCGGCGATAATGGCACGAATCGCCGCTTCAAGCTCGTCGTCGCCAAGCTGCTGCGGAAGGTAAGTTTCAAAAATTGCCGCTTCCGCAGCCTCTTTTTCGTACAGATCATCGCGTCCGGCTTCTTTATACTGACTCATTGCTTCATTGCGCTGTTTAACCTGCTTTTGGATGATTTTGATAACATCATCGTCGCTTAGTTCTTTGCGTTCATCGACTTCGACTTGTTTGAAAGCGCTGGAAAGAAGTCTTAGTGCATCCCGTGTAGTGTTGTTTTTTTCTTTCATCGCGGTTTTGATGTCGTTGTTGATCTGCTCTTTTAAACTCATAAAAATCCTTGGAACTCTTTTTGCTTAATTATAGCCAAATATCTCGACGGGACGGCATAATGCGTACACTTATTTATTTATCGGCAATGGGAGCGGCGGTGATCTTTAGCGGATGCACTGCACGGCTTACCGAACCGGATATCTCTTTTGCACCGCCAAAATACGTCGAGGAGATGCCTTCACGCGAAGAGGAAAACAGTTTTGCCGCACGGGGAAGCTTGTTCGGGCAGGGGGACAGCCCCTTGTTCTCCGATCACAAAGCGATGCATGTGAACGATATCGTCACGGTACTTATCTCGGAAACGGCAACGTCATCGAAAAAAGCGAGTAAGGCACTGAGTGAAAACGATGCGCTCGGACTTAACGGCGGTATTTTCGCCAATGCCGGAGGGAACTCGGTGGTCAGTAACGCCGTCAATAAACTCAACGGAGTTGCCAACATCGGATTCTCTTCCGGATCGACTTCGAGTTATACCGGTTCGGGATCGGCAACGAACAATGCGACCTTCACGACAACGGTATCGGCGAGAATCGTTAAAGTGATGTCAAACGGGAATTACTTCATAACGGGGCGCCGGGAAATCATGGTGGATGATCAAAAACAGATCATGCAGCTGAGCGGCGTCATCCGTCCGTACGACATCGATCAGACCAATCAGATCGATTCGGCGAAGATTTCGGATGCCAAAATTCTCTATGCCAATGAAGGGGACATCGACCGTTCGACCAATCAAGGATGGGGAAGCAAACTCGTACAGGCCGTATGGCCGTTTTAAAGCAATAACGCTTGCCTAACGAGGCAAGATAGAGGAAAATCTATCTTGCCGGGACAACAGTATTAACGGATCATCTGGAGCGGGTTGATGTGGGCGTTGCGCTGGGTGACCTGGAACATCAACTCTTTGCCGACCCGGCCGATAATGGAGCCTTGTTTAAGCCGTTTGCCCACTTCGACGGTTGGAGCGATTTTATCCAGATGGGCATAAATCGTATGGAGTCCGTTATCGTGTTCGATGATCACGACGTTGTCGAGCATTGCGGTCGGTTTGGCGAAAATGACTTTGCCGTTGAGGACCGCTTTGACCTTCGCATCGGACTCCGTAGGGCGGAGCGAAACCGATTCGTTGTAGATCCGTATTCCGTATACCGGATCGGTGTAGGGGCCAAACTGCTTGGTGACGACGTAGCCGTCCAGCGGAGCGATCGTACGTTCACCCGAATAAGCCGCCACGTTGCTCGGGCGATATTCGCTCACGGCCTGCTTGACTTCCGTATCGTTGCTCTGGGTCGGTTTCGACCCCGGCTTGACCAATGGCGGAGGCGCTTTTTTAGGCTTGAGCGATTCGCGTTTGATAATGTTCAGACTTGCCAGGGTATCTTGCAACGACTGTTGCTGGCGCAGAATTTTGTCGAGGGATTTTCGGTATTCGCTTTTTTCTTTTTCGAGAACCCCGATCGCTTTTTCGTTCTCTTCTTTGGTTTTCTGCACTTTGGTTTTTTGCAGGTCGATGACGGCGATGGATTGTTTGAGAACCGTCGTCTGGGAAGTCAGTCCCGATATTTTTTCAGCGTTTTCTGAAAAGATGTCGTTGAGTTCCCGGATCTCCTGATTGATCTGTTTGAGATGGAGTTTGAGTGCCTCTTCGGTGATAATGGCATCAGCCTCTTTGGCACGGTCGTCGTTGATCAGAAGGGAGATCGACGTGTTTCGGGCGATGGCGAAGACAAGTCTTTGTTCGATGTCGTTTTGATTGCGCACTAGGATGTCTTGCTGTTGCTGAAGACTTTTGAGGGTCTGTTTGTTGGATTTGTAGACGTTTTCTTTGGATTTAAGCTGTTCGACAAGCGAGTCGAGATGCTGCTGCTGGTTGGTGACGACCTCTTTTTGTTTGAGAATTTTGGTTGCGGTCTCTTCGAGTTTTGCGTTGAGCGACGAATAGGTCTGTTTGGTCTCACTCAGTTTTTTGGAGGCTGTTTTGATTTTATCGTCGATCGACGCACCGTTTAGGGCGGCCGTGAGGAACGGAATCAGTATGAACGAGCAGGCGGCAGCTTTCATTTATTCCTCTTCCGAATTGCCTATGACGATCGTAAAGGTCAAAATGATCGAAATCCCCAGGGCGATGGCCAAGGAACGGACAGCATCGTTGATGAAGTCAAACAGTTGAATCTGGATTCCGACGGTATGGAGGAGGTTATTCATCCATCCGTACTGGTCCACGATGAAAAAAGCGACGCATACCAGAGCGGTTGCCAAAACGGCATCGACGATCGCCAGACGGAACAACACGGCGGAACGGAGCCATACGGGCGCACCGAAAAGGGCCATGATGCTCATTCTCTGCGCGTGCTGGAACTGCCATAGGCGCATCTCTTTGAAGATCAGCATCGACGTCACGGCCGCTATGGCAATCGAGAATACCTGCACCACGTCTTTAAACAGAAGCATCAGTTTATATACCGTGTCGTGCGTTTGAGAATACCCTTCGACCCGTTCGATCGAAGAATTTTTTTGCAACCGTTTCTGAAGTTTTTCGATCTCGTTCGGAGTAGGAAAACGGTTGAGATAGAGACGGTAAAACTTCGGCAACGTCACTTTGAGCAATTCGAGATTTTTTTTGCTCATTTCCCCTTGCAGACGCTGGAGGACCTGATCGGTCGAAATCGCTTCACTGCGGTCGATGATATTGTCCATTGCTTTGAATTCGACTTCGCTGAGCGTCTTGTTGGCAACGACGATAATCGAATAGTCGTTTTTGAGCCGGGTTTCGTACGCGGCAATGGTACGGTCAACCCCGACGTATATCTGGACGGCAAAGAGAACCGTGAAGAGGGCGACGATCAATGAGATGTGGTTTTTAAGCGATTTCATGGATGTTTCCCGATTCGATGTGGAAATGTTTGTACGGTACGTTCAGATTGGAGGGGATATGGTGGGTCACGACGACGACGGTCGTTTTGAGTTGGGTATTGGCCCCTTCCAGGAGGTTCCAGATGACCTGGGAGGAATATTCGTCAAGGTTTCCGGTCGGTTCGTCGGCCAGGATCAGGATCGGATTATGGGCCAGTGCACGGGCCATGGCGACGCGCTGCTGTTCTCCTCCGGAGAGTTCAAGCGGATATTTTCCCGATTGATGGGTCAGTTTGACGTGCCCGAGCAGTTTTTGGACCTGATCGTTGCTGACGTCTTTGGAGTACCCCGAAATGGTCAGCGGCAGCATCACGTTTTTTTCGATCGTCCATTCGTTGATCAATTTGTAGTCCTGAAAGACGATACCGATATGGCGGCGAAGGTAATTGAGCTTGGAGGTACTGATTCGGTTCATTTTGACGCCGCCGACGGCAAGGGTTCCGCCGTGCGGTTCGATCGCGCCGTAAAACGATTTGAGGAGGGTCGATTTTCCGCTACCGCTTGCGCCGGTAATGAAAACGAAGCTTCCGGCTTCGATGGAAAAATTGACTTTACTGATGATGGTTTCGTAATCTTTGTACGACAGGGAGAGGTTATCGGCAATAATGACTTTATCCATGGAGCAACTCGTCAAGTAAGATATGGGCGTGAAGGTTTGCGCGCGATCGGACCGGAAAGGTAGGAAAATAACGTGCATTACCGTCTTGGATGATGACGTAGGTGTTTTCGGGACGGTCGAAACTCCCCATTGCCAGTCGCAAAAGTCTTCCGCCGCCATCGATTTCGTAGCGGCGTTCAATGTGCAGAAATCCCCATTCGCGTTTGTAGGTCTCACGGCTGATTGAATCTACCGTATCGTCCGTTATCGGCTGAGGCGAAAACTCAAAAGTGATCTCCGCAGCCGGCTCGTGATTTTCATTGTCACAGGTGTAGATGACGTCATAGATGTTTTTCTCCATCCGTTTCCATCGGTCTTCGTATTTGCTGCTAATCGCGATGTCGCGGTTTTTGAACACGGCGAAGCGGCTTTTCTGCGGTGCACTGAAGGTTTCGAGGGCAAAACGGTAGTACTCTTCGCTGTCGGTGCGCAATTCCAGTGTCCCGCCGACCATGAGCGCGCGTTCGGCTTCTTCGAGAAATGCGGGGGAGATAACGCGGCGATGAGGCTTTTTGTCCCACGGTACCGGGAAATGGACGTAGATTTTTCCGACGACGTTGGAAGGGACGAATTCCAAAAAGAGACGCGCGTCATAGTCAAGGACCATCACGTTGGTGAGGTTTTGAATCGTGATTTGCTTCAGAGCCTGTTCGATCGAAGGTTTGTGGATTTCCAGTCCGATGAATAAAACTTCCGGATTGGCCGCGGCCTGATGCAGCAGATGGCGTGCCGAACCGAAACCCACTTCGATACGAATTTCACGTCCGGATGGAAAGGTATTGGCAAAAAAATCGATCGTTTTGAGGGCTTCTTGTTTCTGAAGATGGGTATTTTCAGAGCCGTTATCGACATTGGATGCGGTGATGGTGATTCCGGCACATTGGGCGTAGGCCAACAAAGCGTGTTTGATCAAAAAATTCGGACTCGGACGGGTGACTTTATCGCTTTTGAGCAGCTCTTTGGTTTCGCTTTTTTTGTGGAGCAGGAAAAAGTTTTTATCCCGGTAACGGGCAGCGATAAGTGATTCATCGCCGCGCTCTTTGTTGCGTGCGATAAAGTCAAACGTGACGTCTCCCTGTCGGGCAGGGAAAATAGGGGTTTGGAACGATTCTAAATGCAGATGCGGCATGGCGGTTATTTGGCCTCGTAGCTAAGTTCGATTGCTTTGGTCGGTTGCGACCGGATACCGTTGCGATCTTGCGCAACGATTTCGTACAGGTATTGAACGTCGGGTTTGACGTCCGGATCGGTCAGGGTCGTGCCGCTGATGTCTTTGATCTCGACCACTTCACGGCTGACCCAGCTGGTCTTGATGGTTTTGATCACGACGTACGAGACGGTTCTGGGGTCTCCGCTGCTCCATTTGAGTTGGGCTTCACGATTTTGAATTTTCCCTTCATACGCGATCGGAGTTTGCGGTTTTGAAAGGGTTGCACCTTGCGTCGATACGGCGGCTTCAGGGCTTTCAAGATCGTCTTTGTCGATGGCCGTTACTTTATAGTAGTACGTTTTGCCGTCTTCGTTGATATCGTCGCTAAACTGAGTGGTTGTCAGTTTGGCGATGTTGCTGAACAAGGTTCCGGGAAAGATGGAACGGTAAACATTGTAATGATCAAGGTCTTTGACCGGGCTTGCATCCCACGTCAGGCGGATAGCGTGCGCAAGATCGGACGTTGCGTTGACGTTTTTGATCTCCGGAGGGAGCGGTTTGGTGACCACTTTGGCGATTTCGCTCGGGTCCGTCGAGATGTTATCGAATGTCATGGCACGAAGACGGTAGTAATAAACCTGCCCGTCTTTGAGGTCCCGGTCAATGAACTCGGGCGTCAAACGGCCCGAGATATTGGCGATGTTTTTCCATTCGTTGTCGTTGGCGTTTTTGCGTTCAAGAACGTAGCCGCTGATTTTCAGATTCGGGTGGGGACGCCACAATAACTTGGCGCTGCGCGGCATGTTCCCGACGGACTGGAAAAAACTGACCGGGGCGATCATCGGTTGCGTCGCCACCATCAGCGTCTCGCCGGCAACCGATTCGTGATCATCGTCGGTATAGGTTGAAAAGCGGTACTGGTACTGGGTATTGGGTTTAAGATCGGTATCGACGTAATGGGTCGCAAAACGGCTCTCGATTTTTGTCAACCGTTCAAGTTTCTCGCTTCCGCTGTTCGGGAGGGTACGATATACAAAATATCCTTTGACCCGCGGATCGTCGATCGGTTTCCATTCAAACGCCGCCGAGGTGATGTCGGCAATGTAGCCGTTCATGAGTGGAGTAGGAAGCGTAGAATCGATCGTGATCGTTTTTTGCTGTACCGGCTGCGGGGCACACCCGCTAAACAGACTCAGTGCTAAAGCAGCGCTCAATGTAATACGGATCGAGGTGTGCATACAGTTCCTTTTCATCAAAATGTTTTTTCAGATAATCATCCATAATGGGGTCTAAAGGGGCCGTGAATGCCACTTTTTCCCGGGTCGTCGGATGGGTAAAATAGAGGTTATACGCATGAAGCAATATACGTTCCATCTTACCGCTTTTGCCGCTGCTTCCGTAGAGGTGATCCCCGATGATATGACGGCTGATCGATTCGAGATGAACCCGTATCTGATGGGTACGTCCGGTATAGAGTTTACAGGCAATCAGTTCTTGCGTAAGGTCATGGCTGGGATGCAGTTTGCAAAACTCGGTTTTGGCGTATTTTCCGTTTTCGGTAATCGCCATTTTCAAGCGGTTGTGACTGCTTCTGCCGATAGGGCGTTCCACTGCGCTGAGTCGGTCTTTCATCGGCGGGGTGATGACCGCCAGATAGTATCTTCCCATGCTTTTGTCCTGCAGCTGGGCCGAGAGGGCTTCATGCGCCGTGTTGTTCTTGGCGACGACCATCGCACCGCTGGTTCCCCGGTCGAGTCGGTGAACGATGCCGTGCCGCTCTTCGCCGCTCAGCGTCGAGAGGGTGATCCCTTTGTGCTTGAGCCAGTCGACCAATGTCGGTTCTTTGACGCTTGGAGCCGGATGGACGGTCAGAGAACTGGGTTTGTTGATGACCAGTACGTCGTCGTCTTCATAGAGGATTTCGACGTCGAAATCGATCTCCTGCGGCGGAGTCGTCTTGGCTTCGGGGAAGATTATTTCTACCGTTTGCGACGCTTTGAGCTTCAGTCCGGCTTTGGCCGTGGGTTTTCCGTCTACACGGATACATTCTTGTTCGATCAGCTGGGCGATTTGGTTACGGGTCTGGCCGAGCTGAAGCGATAAAAACTGGTCCAGCCGCATACCGCCGTCTGGGACGATAAAATATTCTGATTGTTTCATAGGTCTCCGTGTTTTTTTTTAGAAGTCCGCTATGCTACAATTAGCAATAAAATTAAGGATCGGACAATCCCATCCTCTAAGGACCGTAGTGCTTAATATAGACCGGCGAATTCTAGCACATTTTGATTTCATAACCATAGTGTTGCTGATTCCTATCGTGGCAATGTCGGGCTGGCTCATATACGAAATTCATCCGGTGCTGGGACAGAAACATTTTGTTTACGTTTCGGTCGGGACCGCCGTGTTCATTGCGTTGTTCATCCTGCCGATTCGACGCATGGTCTGGATGATTCCGATCTTTTACTGGACGGGGATTTTGCTCCTGATCGCGGTCGAGTTTGTCGGGCATGTGCGTCTTGGAGCAAAACGGTGGATCGAAATCCCGTTTATCCATTTTACGATTCAGCCTTCCGAATTGATCAAACCGGCGTTCATCCTGATGCTGGCGTATCTGATCAGCCGGAACCCTCCGCCGATCGGAGGATACAGACTCAAGGCGTTTTTGAAGCTCTTATTTTTTATCGTACTTCCGTTCATCCTGATCGCCAAGGAACCTGATTTGGGTACGGCTACGGTGCTGCTGTTGCTGGGGTTTGGAATATTGTACATTGTCGGAGTCCACTGGAAAATCTGGGTAGGACTTGTGGGTGCGTTCGTCATCTCGATGCCGTTGATTTACAGCCAGTTACACGATTATCAGAAACAGAGGCTGCACGATTTCATCGGTGAAAAACCGAGTTATCAGGTGGAACAATCGATGATCGCGGTCGGTTCGGGCGGGTTTTTCGGGAAAGAGAAAAAAGATGCGACGCAGGCGCAGATGAAATTTCTCCCCATCGCGTCCAGCGATTTTATCTTTGCCTACGTTGTCGAACGGTGGGGGTTTTTCGGTGCCTTTGTATTGATCTCGTTGTACGGTGCCTTGATCGTCCATCTTCTACTGACGTCGGCATGGTCGCAGGATTATTACATCAAGGTGGTTGCGGGGGGATTGTCGCTCCTCTTTTTTATCTACATGAGCGTCAATATCGCGATGACGATCGGATTTGCCCCGGTGGTCGGGGTACCGCTTCCCATGTTCAGTTACGGTGGGAGCAGTTTTGTCAACTTTATGGTAATTTTTGCCGTCATGGAAAATCTTTTGGCGTACCGCTTTCGATATCTTTACAACGATACGGGCAAAAAAAGCTTCGTCTAATTTTAAAGCGACTATAATGTCGCTCCTTCAAAGGGTCTTTAGCTCAGTGGTTAGAGCCACCGGCTCATAACCGGTTGGTCGTAGGTTCAAGTCCTACAAGACCCACCACCTTCTAACCTCGTATAATGTGTATTTTCAAGAGATTTTAAAAGTTTTGTTATTCGTTTAAGATTTTGTTGAGGTAACCTTTAGGGCAACCCATGCAATATACTAAATCAATCTTTTATTGTATGATTTTCCAGAAGTTCGATAATCTTTTCAATGTTATAACATACGAATTTTCCCAATTCAGTCTTGAGGTATTTTCACTAAGATAAGTTTTAATGGAGGGGTTTGTATTTGAGCCAAAAATTGGCTCAAATCGTTTAGAACGCAGTTTGGTTTTTCTGTTTGAGAAGACGAATCAGATCACCACAAAGTCGGCATTGGTGAGATGGGCATGGGTTGTCGTACCGATCAGGGCGATCTGGATAGCGGCACCCGAACCGCTTCCGTCGGCATCGTAACTGAGAACCCCCGTATTGGAGTTGTAGACAATATAGTCATTAGTGTCCTGAATGCCAGAAGAGAGGTCTTTGAAATAGTCTGCATTTAATACCCCTGTTGCGCTAAGTTGGGTAAAGATAGCATTTTCCAGACGGATCGTATCGTCTACAACATTGAAATCGGTAATGGTATCGACATTGCTGGAAGCGTCCAGCGCTGTGTTGAAGATAAAGAAGTCTCTTCCCCCTCCGCCGGTGAGGGTATCGTTACCCAACCCTCCGTTTAGGAGATCGTTGCCTAAACCGCCGATGAGTTCGTCGTCACCGATTCCTCCGTTTAGATTGTCATTGCCGTCTAGACCGTTAAGGGTATTATTGCCGCTGTTGCCGACAAGGGTATTGTTGAGTTCATTGCCGATTCCGGTAATGTCACCTGTTCCGGTAAGGGTGAGCTTTTCAACATTCTGACCCAGAGTATAGTCAATCGACGCAATAACCCGGTCGCTCCCCTCATTGGCGTTTTCAACAACGACGTCCCCAAGGTTGTCGACGTAATAGAGGTCGTCTCCGGTTCCGCCGATCATCGTATCCGCTCCGATTCCTCCATTCAAGGTATCATTGCCCGCACCGCCGTTTAAGATATCGGTACCGTTTCCGCCGATAAGGGCATTATTGCCGCTGTCCCCGCTTAGGATATCGTTATAGGCCGATCCGACCAAGTTTTCAATACTACTTAACGTATCGGTTCCGGCACCGAGGGTATCCTGGGCTACAAGCACGGAGAGATCGACGGTAACGGCGCTGGTGGCTGATCCGTAATGGGCCGTATCGATCCCTTCTCCGCCGTTGAGAACATCGTCTCCGGCTCCGCCGATCAAGGTATCGTTGCCGGCATTGCCATAGAGGGTATCGTTGCCGGCATTGCCGTTGAGGACATTATTGCCGCCGTCTCCGCTCAAGGTATCGTTATAAGCCGATCCGACGAGGTTTTCCATCCCGCTTAACGTATCGGTTCCGGCCCCAAGAGTATCCTGGGCACCGACAATAGAGAGATTGACGGTAACGGCGCTGGTGGCTGATCCGTAATGGGCCGTATCGATCCCTTCTCCACCGTTGAGAACATCGTCTCCGGCTCCGCCAACAAGAATATCGTTGCCGGCATTGCCGTTGAGGACATTATTGCCGCTGTTTCCGCTGAGGGTATCGTTATAGGCCGATCCGAACAGATTCTCAATCCCGCTTAACGTATCGGTTCCGGCACCGAGGGTATTCTGGGTTCTAGTTGTAGAGAGATTAACGGTAACGGCGCTGGTAGCCGACCAATAACTGGCCGTATCGATCCCATCCCCGCCGTTGAGCGTATCGTTTCCGTCTCCGCCGATCAAAGTATCGTTACCGGCCAGGCCGTTTAGGATATTGTTCCCCCGGTTGCCCGCGAGGATGTTGTCGAGTTCATTGCCGGTTCCGGTAAGATTGTAGGCACCGAATAAAGAGAGGTTTTCAATATTCTGTCCCAGAGTATAGCTGATGGTTGAAATCACCGTATCGATCCCTTCATCAACGTTTTCAATGACGACGTCCCCCAGATTATCGACGTAATAGGTGTCGTCTCCGGTTCCGCCGCTCATCGTATCGGCTCCCAGCTTCCCATCGAGGATATCGTTGCCGCCCAGACCGCTTAGAGTATCGTAGCTTCCGTAATCGATCGTATCTCCATCAAGGATATCATCCCCGGAGGTACCGTTGATCGTCATGTCGTCTCTGATAGATTGAACGTTGAAGGTAATGAAGTTTTCGGAAACGGAATAGTCCGTCCCATCGGAGAGCTTGAACCCCAGTGAGGCATAATCGACTCCGTTGCCATTGGGCGATGGGGTAAACATGAGTTTGCCCGCACTGATGTCCGAAGAGGCGATCTCCTGATTCAACGTGACGGCGATGCCATCGAGGGTGATCGTACCGGCGGAAGGTAACGTCGTGATCATGACCTTGGAGAGATGATCGGTTGAATCGACGTCGTAAAACGCAAAGTTGTTCACACTCAGGACTTTGGCCGTATCTTCGTTCGTCGATACCGTCGAATCCAGCGAAGTCGGGGCATCATTGACCGCGGTGACAGACTGCGTTGCCTTGGTGAGAACCGAGACGGTACCGTCGCTGACGCCATAGACGAGAAGAATCTCCCCATTGGCATTGGCCGGCGGGGTGAGGCTCCAGGTTCCGTCGCCGTTGTCCACCAGAGTCCCCGAAGAGGCGACGAGATCGACGACAAAGAGGGTATCCCCATCCGGATCATTGGCATGGGCAAGAAGTTCCTCTTTCGTGATCGTGATCGTTCCGCTGTCTTCGGCGACCGAGGGGAGCGTTACCGGCGAAGAGACGACCGGGGCATCGTTGATGTTGTTGACCGTGATATCAACCGTATAGGTAGTGTAGGCATCCGTAGTGTCGGTGACCTTGTAGCTGAAACTGTCGCTGCCGTGATAGTCGGTATCTGGGGTGTAGGTATAGGCTCCGTTACCCGCAATACTGAGCGTTCCGTGAGAGGGATCGGAATAAGTGGCGTAGGTGATCGAATCTCCGTCCGCATCGGTTGACACCGGAAGGGTTCCGCCCGCGTGGGAATCTTCATCGAGAGAGATTGCGGTATTCGATGCGGTCGGGGCATGGATATAGATATTGCTCGAGATGTCGGAGAGGTTGAGGACGTCGAGGGTGCCGTCAATCTGCGAGGCGACCGAGGAGCTGTCTCCCCCACTCGTGGAGCTTCCCCACGTCACGACCGAACCGTCGGCGCGGAGGGCGGCGAAGGCACTAATGGTCGAGAAAATCTGCGTCACCTCGATGGTGCCGTCAAGCTGTGACGCGACCGAGGAGCTGTCTCCGCCGTTACTGCTGTATCCCCACGTTACGACCGAACCGTCGCTTCTCAGGGCGGCGAAGGCAGCACCGTTTGAGACAATCTGCACGACGTCGATCGTACCGTCAATCTGCGACGCGACCGAAGAGCTGTCTCCGCCGTAACCGCTGTCTCCCCATGTCACGACCGAGCCGTCGGCGCGGAGGGCGGCGAAGGCAGTACCGGCCGAGAAAATCTGCGTTACGTCGATGGTGCCGTCGAGTTTGGCAGCGACCGAGGAGCTGTCTCCGCCGTTATAGCTGTTTCCCCACGTCACGACCGAGCCGTCGGCACGGAGGGCGGCGAAGGCACTACCGGTCGAGACAATCTGCACGACGTCGATCGTACCGTCAATCTGCGAGGCGACCGAGGAGCTGTTTCCGCCGTTACTGCTGGCTCCCCACGTCACGACCGAGCCGTCGGCGCGGAGGGCGGCGAACGCATAACTAGTCGAGAAGATCTGCGTTACCTCGAGGGTGCCGTCAATCTGCGACGCGACCGAGGAGCTGTCTCCGCCGTAACCGCTGTATCCCCATGTCACGACCGAGCCGTCGGTGCGGAGGGCGGCGAAGGCATAACCAGTCGAGAAGATCTGTGTCACGTTGATCGTGCCGTCAATCTGCGAGGCGACCGAGGAGCTGTCTCCGCCGTTAGTGCTACTTCCCCACGTCACGACCGAGCCGTCGGCGCGGAGGGCAGCGAAGGCATTATTGTTCGAGAAGATCTGCGTTACGTCGAGGGTGCCGTCAATCTGCGACGCGACCGAAGAGCTGTCTCCGCCGTTACTGCCGCTTCCCCACGTCACGACCGAACCGTCGGCGCGGAGGGCGGCGAACGCATAAGTAGTCGAGAAAATCTGCGTCACGTCGATCGTGCCGTCGAGTTTGGCAGCGACCGAGGAGCTGTCTCCGCCAGCAGTGCTACTTCCCCACGTCACGACCAAGCCGTCGGCGCGGAGGGCGGCGAACGCATAAGTAGTCGAGAAAACCTGCGATACGTCGAGGGTGCCGTCAAGCTGTGACGCGACCGAGGAGCTGTCTCCGCCGTAACTGCTGCTTCCCCACGTCACGACCGAACCGTTGGTGCGGAGGGCGGCGAAAGCGTAGGCGTTGCGATATTCTCCCAGACTGTGCCCGGGAAAGGAGGCGCTCGAAGAGGTGGTGAGAAGTCCCGCGTAGTCTTCCACCCCTTCGGCAAAAATCCGGGTATCCGCTTCGATACTCCCGCTGCTCGCTTCGAGGAGCCAGTCTCCCCCAAGCGCACTCGAACCGGTGAGATCGTTCGAAGCGGCCACATCCGCCCCGGTATAGGCCGCGATGGCGTCGATAAAGCTCTGCCCAACCGAACCCTCGGCTACATTACATCCATAGAGGAGAATGTCACCGCTATCGCTCAACGCATTCCCGATCGTCTCAAGCTGCGATTGATAGGCCGCAATGTTCTCAGCGTCATAAACGGTCCCTCCCAGAGTGATGCTGCCGATGGAGCCGTGCGAGAGGATATGGATGGCGTCCAAACCGCTGTAGTTTGAGAGGATAGACGCGATCTGGCTTAGTCCGTCACGGTTTGAGTCGATCAGGTAATAGGTGTCTGAAGAGGATAAACGCTCAACAAGGGTCTGGTAATCAGTAATATTCGTGTCGATGAAATAGAGGGAGCCGGACATGTTACGACCTTCGTATTGAATAATTTATAGTTTATAGACCGATTTAATACAGTATATAAAATACAATAATAATCATCATTGGAAAATTTTACATATATTATGTTGAATTGAGCTTGAACATGTTCATCGATATAAAGATTGTTTCAGGCGTCTCGCCATGCGGTTTATGCTAAGATTGAGTATCTAAAAGTATGGAAGACGTTGCGTGAAGAACCGGTTGTTAAATATTGAATTGTTTGAAAAAGGTCCCGTCGTCGTTTTTATCTGGAAAAATGAATCCGGATGGCCCGTCGAATCGGTGAGCGGGAATATCGCCGCGATTTATGGGTACACGCCGCAACAATACGTCTCCGGGGAACTGGTCTACAGCGATCAAATTCATCCCGACGATCTTCCCCGGGTGTACGAAGAGGTTGTAAGTGCCAGTTCCGAACCTGACAATGATGCGTTCGAACATGCTCCGTACCGCTATCGGGACGGAAAAGGTAAATACCGCTGGGTCAAAGATTCCACCCGGATCATCCGTTCCGAATCGGGAGAAATTACCCACTACATCGGGTATCTCATCGACATCACGGTCGAAATCGAACTGCAAGAGCGGCTTGAACTCGCCTGGACGGCTACGAATGACGGTCTTTGGGACTGGGACGTTGCCGGCAACCGGCTGTTTTTGTCTGATCGCTGGAAAATGATGATCGGGTATCTCCCCGAAGAATTTCCCAATGATACGGAAGCTTTTTTCAATGCGATTCATCCGGAGGACAAAGCTGGGGTCGAAGAGCTGCTCAAACGCCATTTCGCGGAGCCTGAAAAGGTTGCTTACGAAACGGATATCCGGATACGGTGCAAAAACGGGGAGTACAAATGGATCCGGACTCGGGGAAAAATCATCCAGAATTCGGATGGAACACCCAAACGGATGATCGGATCGCATACCGACATCGACGAGAGCAAAAAACGGTATTTTCATATCGAAGCGATGAAGCGGCGCTATACGTCGATGTTTGAAGAACACAGCTCCATCATGCTGATGTTTGATGCCGAAACCGGAATGATCATTGATGCCAATCGGAGTGCGAGAAACTTTTACGGTTATGACTGCAAGGAGTTTCAGACTCTCGCGATCAGCGATATCAATACGCTCAGTCCCGAGGAGATCGCCCAGCGCCGCAGCGAGGTGGTTGAGCACAAAACAAGCCGGTTCGAATTTCCCCATCGTCTGAAAAACGGCGAAGTCCGAACGGTCGAAGTTTTTGCTTCTCCGATCGAAACCGAAGAGGGGCATCTCATTTTTTCAATCATCCGGGATATTACCGAAGCGAAAGAAAATGAAGAGAAACTCAAACAGTTGAGTATCCAGACGGAAACGGACAAACAGCGCTACGAAGCGTTGATGAAATACGCATCGGACGGCGTGTACATCATGGGGCTGGATGGAAGTTTGAAAGAGTGCAACCGTATGGCGGCCAAAATGCTGGGATACACGATGGAGGAGATGATCAGGCTTCGGGTGTATGAGTGGGATGTGAAAATTCCGGCAGAGGAGCTTCCGGTTCTCATCAAGACGATTTCTACCCGGACTCCCGTCAATTTCGAGACCCGCCATAGACGCAAAGACGGATCGGAATACGATGCGGCCATAACGGCGGTAAAAATCATCATCAAGGGAGAATCTCTTCTGTATGCTTCGGTCCGGGACATCACGGAGCAAAAACGGGTTGAGAGGGAACTCAAATCGATCATCAATGAACAGCAGGCACTCTACAAAGTCCAGACGACGGGGTTTGTCCATCTGAAAGAGCGCCGTTTTGAATGGACGAACGAGATGTTTGAAAAAATGCTGGGATACGATCGGGGAGAGCTGCAGGGCAAGCCTTCGCGGATCATGTACGCCAGTGAAGAGGAATACGTCCGTTACGGAGAAGACGGATACAAAGCCCTGAACGAGACGGGGGTATTTACGCGTGAAATCAACTGCGTCCGAAAAGACGGAACCTCACTGGTCGTCATGGCCAGCATGACGTCGTTGGAAAAAGGTTCCAGCGAAGCGGTGGGGATTGCGTTCGATATTACCGAAATGAAGATGCAAGAAGCGTTGATCAAACAGCAAAAAGAGCAGTTTGAAACGATTTTCGATACGGCGAAGGATGGTCTGGCGATTGTGGATCTGGAAAGCCGTTTTGTGGAATTCAATGCGGCTTATCACACCATTACGGGCTATGGAAGGGAAGAACTGCTGCAAAGATCGTGTTTGGATATGACGGTTGAGGAAGACAAAGCGAGGGTAATCGCCGCATTCGAAGAGCTAGGGGTAAAAGGGTTCCTGAAAAATTTTGAAAAGTCGTGTATCCGAAAAGATGGTTCGATCGTGACGGTCAATATGTCGATCGCCCTGATGCCCGACAAGGAACATTATCTCATCAGTGCGAAAGACGTCAGTGAAGAGAAACAGATACGGACGAATCTGATCCGGGCCGAAAACAAGTTTCACGCCATTTTCCAGGAATCGTTGGACGGAATCGCCCTGCTCGATACCCAAACGCAGAAATTTATCGATTTTAATACCAAAACCCTCGAAATGTACGGATACGGCGAAGAGGAGTTCAAAACGCTCGAGCCCAAGGATCTGGACGTCGTATACGATGCTGAACAGGTGATCCGGACGCAGCAAAATATTATCGAAAAAGGGTGGGACCGGTTCGTCACAAAGCATAAAACCAAGAGCGGAACCATCCTGGATATCATCGTCGGTGCACGGATACTTGACGTATCGGACGAGAAGATTCTCTTTTTGACCTTCCATGATATTACCGAGCAAAAAGCGCTGGAGCAGACGCTCGTCGAAGCGAAGGAAGAGGCTGAAAAAGCGACCCGTGCCAAAAGCGAATTTCTGGCCAATATGAGCCATGAAATCCGAACCCCTCTAAATGGGGTCATCGGACTTAATACGCTGTTGCTGAAGACCTCTTTGGACGCACAGCAAGACGAATACGTCCGGAAGTCGCTGCAGTCGTCCAAATCGTTGTTGGGGATTATCAACGATATTTTGGATTACTCAAAAATCGAAGCGGGAAAACTCGACCTCTCGAACCATCCGTTTTCGCTCGAAGAGGTCCTCCGCGCAACATCGGACCTGTTTGACTACGCGATTGCGAAAAAAGGGCTGGAAATTCACATCGACAAAGACCTCTCGATTCCCGAAAGGCTCGACGGCGATGCGTTGCGTTTGACGCAGATTCTAAACAATCTGGTGGGGAATGCCGTCAAGTTTACCGAAAACGGAGACATAACGATCCAGACCCGTTTGATGGAAAATAACGCCGACAGCGTGCGGATACGGTTTTCGATCCGGGATACGGGGATCGGGATGGACGAAGACGAAGTGAACCGGCTGTTTCGGGCCTTTACGCAGACGGATGCATCCAATACCCGTAAATACGGTGGAACCGGACTGGGATTGGTGATTTCAAAACGGTTGATCGAGCTGATGGAGGGGAACATCTGGGTCGAAAGCGCAAAAGGGGTCGGGACGACGTTTTATTTCACCGTTTCGATGAACAAAGCCGCGGGTGACACCGTTCAAATACCGATCCGAAAATTTCATCAGAAACATTTCCTCGTCGTCGACGACAACCCGATCGAGCTTCGGATCATCGAAGAGATTCTTCGCTCCTGGAAAGCCGACCCGATTGTGTGTACCAGCGGGGAAGAGGCTCTGAAAATAGCGAAGATTTTCCCGATCGATTATCTGATTATCGATTGGAAGATGCCGGGGATGGACGGTTTGGACGTCATCGAACGGTTAACTTCCAAAGGGGTCAAAACCTCTCCGAAGATCATTATGATCAGTGCGTTGATGAAAGAAGATTTGGTCCACATCGCCGGTGAACGTAATATCCGTCCGGACAGCGTACTGACCAAACCGGTCACGTCGTCGGTGCTGTTTGAAGCCTTGATGGATTACGAAACGGCCAAACAGGAAAACGACGGGTTTGAAACCGGCGAAACAGGTTTTGAAGGGCGCGTTTTGTTGGTCGAAGACAACGAGGTCAACCAGCTCGTCGGAAAAGATATGCTCGAGGCGTTCGGGGTGGAGGTGGAGATAGCGCACAATGGGGCCGAAGCCGTTTCGATGTATCGGAGCAAACCGTATGATCTGATTTTGATGGATCTTCAGATGCCGGTTATGGACGGATTTGAGGCCGCAAAAATCATTCGGCAAAAAGATGTGAGGGTTCCGATCGTCGCGTTGAGCGCCGCGGTGATGCAAAGAGACAAAGAACTGACCGCACTATCGGGGATGAATGCCCATATCGCCAAGCCTATCGATCCGGTCGAACTCGAAACGACATTGTCGCGATATCTCAAACTCAAAATCAGGGAGACAGCCCCTGAAAACGGATCGGTCGGTTTTGCGATCGAGGGGATCGATATGGCAAGTCTCCAAAAAGTTTTTAAGAAAAACGTTCAGATCGAAACGTTTTTGAAAACGTTTGCCGCTTCGCATCGCGGTTTTTGCGCGGAGCTAAGAAGTCAAGACCCGAACAAAGAGGCATTCAAAGCGATGATCCATACTCTCAAAGGGGTGAGCGGGAATATCGCGGCTTTGGAACTCCATCGGCTCGCCAAAGCGATTGAAGGTTTGCACGATCCGATCAAAAGGGAGGAACTTGTCGAACGATTGTGCGGCAAGCTCAAAATTTTGATAAAATCCATAGATGACAATTTCCCATCCCGAGAAGTCGGTGACGCGGTGACGTTTTCCAAAGAAGAGAGCGTCGCGATCATCAATCGGGTATTCGACAAACTCGATTCCAACTCCTTGCTGGAATCGGATGAAATCGAAGTCTTTCAAAGCGCGCTTAGACCGTACGTAACGCAAGAGCGGATCGCGATGATCGTCGATGCCGTCACGATGTTCGATTTTAAGCAAGCCGTTACCCTTTTGAAAAATATTCAAGGTGAAATAGATGGGTAAACCTTCCGTATTGATCGTCGATGACGAACCGGTCAATCTCCAAAAAGCGGCCGAATGTCTGAAAGGGAGTTTTGAACTCCATTTTGCGCGAAACGGGCAGGATGCGATCGATTATCTCAGGGAAAAGACGACGGGTCTGATCCTTCTGGATATCAATATGCCCGGAATGAATGGATTCGAGGTGGCCAAAGAGCTTAAAAAATTCCCCTCTGCCGCCCATACGCCGATCATCTATCTGACGGGGGACAATTCTGAAGCGACGATCGCCATGGCGTTTAACTCGGGAGCGGTGGATTACATCACCAAACCGTTTCGTCAGGAGGAACTTGTCGTACGGGTCAAAAACCGTATCGAAACCGAAACGCTGAAAGCCGATCTCCACAAATCGTTCAATCGGAACCGGCATCTTTTGCAAATCATCAATACCCACGTCGCCTATTTGAAAACCGATCCGGAGGGTATTATCACGGAAGTAAGCGAAAGTTTTTGCGAAATGTTTAAAAACCGGTGTGACGGAATCGTCGGAGAAAACGTCAATATCCTCAAATCGGGCTATACCAATCCGGAGCTGTACCGTTTGTTGTGGGACACGGTCAGTAGCGGTCAGACGTTTTCGTGTGAGCTTGAAAACCGTAATTACGACGGCGAGACCCATTGGTTTAGAGTGACCATTACACCCGATGTCGACGAATCGGGCAACGTCATCGAATACGTCGCTTTTTATCACAACGTAGACGACAAGGTAAAATTCGAGCACAACGCCTACACCGATTTCCTGACGGGACTCGGTAACCGTTCCAAACTGGAAAAATCGCTCAATGAAGAGATTTTACGGGTACAGCGATACGGTTTGGCGTTGTCGATCATTCTGGCGGACATCGACCATTTTAAAAAAATCAATGACGGTTACGGACATGACGCGGGAGATTCGGTATTGCAGGAGTTTTCCGAACTTTTGGCCAAAAATATCCGGCAGACCGATTTTGCCGCCCGTTGGGGCGGAGAAGAGTTTGTGATTTTGTGTCCGGGAACGGATGCCGAGGGGGGAAGGGTTCTGGCCGAGTCTCTTCGACAGCGGATTCAGGAATTTACGTTTAGCCAGATAGGGAACATCACGGCCAGCTTCGGCGTTGTCGAGTACCGCGTCGGTATGAACGAAAAAGAGCTCTTTTCACGCGTCGATCAGGCTCTCTACGATGCCAAAGCACAGGGCCGTAACAGAGTGATCGTTTCCTCTTTTTGATCTGGGTTCAGGGGTATTTGCCCGGAAAGAGCCGGAACCGCTTTAGGCGGCGTCGGCTTCATCGAGATGGAGATAGTACTGGAAAAAGAGATCGAGATCGGATATGTGGAGCGATTTTGCGATGAGCCACGGCGCACCGTCTTCGCTGACGTAACGGTTGAAATCGTTTAGATCGACGTATTTTGGAGGATAAATCTCTTCGATTTTATCGACCATGATATCTTCCGGATAGGCAAGTACATTGTTATGTTCCCGATCCATCGTCATCGCCCACACGGTGTTAAGATCACTCATTTTATCGATTTCGTCACCTACAACGTTCATCATCGCCACCTGGCGAATTGAAGTACCTCGAGTATTCATAACGTCCTCCTTGGAGAGGGCTTGAAACGCAATCCGAGGAGAGCTTTTCTAAGCCCGATTGATTAGATAACCGCAGAATACTCCCGAACGATAAAAGAAAACAATAGTGTTTTAAAGGTTCAGCTTCTTATTAAGATAATTTTAATTTTGCTCTTAATTGAATCTTCATTTCATTTTTAAAATACTCGTTTTTAAAATACTCGACCACTATTACAGAACGGTTTCATTACAGTAACGATTTCATAACTCCATCTTCTTACTATTCCGGCGCAAAAAATCATATATCAGAGGGATTCCTATAGGCTTCCGGGGGTATTCATTAGCGGCTATTTCAGCCATCGTATGTAGGGTGTAACAGTGATTCATCGAATACTACTACTGCCGGTACGACTGTTCTTAGCGGAACATTCGTTGATAGTGCAGTTGAGGGGCTCTATTACGTCAGCGATAACCAAAAAGGGTTTACAGATGCGGCAGGAAACTTCAAATTATGAAGCCGGTCAAACGGTAAAATTCTATCTAGGCAGTGCTAACGGTCTTTTCCTCGGAGAAACTAACGGCTCATCCATTATCACTCCGTTGGATCTTTGCGATGACGGTATTGACGGTAATAAAGCCGCCAATATGCTTAAACTTCTTCAGACACTGGACTCTGAAAATAATGCTTCGAACGGTATCGTTATCGATAAAACTGCGGCCGGTAAAATCGGTTCAATCGATTTCAGTGATGATGCAAACGTTACGGGTATGTTGAATGCTGCAGGCAAAACGGTTAAAACCGCACAGGAAGTCAAGGAGCATTTCCGCAATACCTTGAAAGAACTGTCCACAAAAGGAACGGTTCCGGCAAGTGCAACTGCGGTGAGTACGGAATTCGTCGGTATGGATGCACCGACTACTGCCGATAAAATGGATCATATCTATTCGGAAGCCTATGTGATCGTCCGCTACAGCGACGGTACCCGCATCGTCCGCCCGATCGAGTACAAAACGATGATGAGTACCGGAGACGTGATCGGAAGCAACACCGTCGGAGCGATTTTGGATGTTAACGGTAACCCGATCATGGATACCTCTGTGACACCTAACGTCGCATTCGTTTCGGATACCCCGGACGGGCAAAGCGTCATGCAAATCGGAAATACGATCCAGATGGTATCTCAGTTTGAATACGTAACGTCCGATGGAAGCGGTGCAAGCCGATACGGTGTTTTGCCTGCGATGATGAATCTTAGTACTTTGGCACAAGCTACAGACGGTACTTTAAGCGTTAGCAAAATAGCCAATATCGATGCCAGCAGCGTCGGCGGTCTCTGGATCACCTGTGCGGCGAGTATGACGCCGTGGACGACTCACCTCGGAAGTGAAGAGTACGAACCGGATGCGAATAAAGTCGAATTGGGAACGGGCAGCGGGACCGATACGTTGACAGGACCGAATGCCTATTTCGGTGATACTACGACGGCCAATGTATATAACTACGGCTTTATCCATGAGACAACCGTTACCTCTGCAGGGGCTACAACCATTAAAAAGCACTACAGCATGGGACATTTCTCACACGAGCTTGCACGGGTTATGCCGGATAACAAAACCGTCTATTTCGGAGATGACGGTTCGTACACGATGCTCTTCATGTACGTAGCGGACAAAGCGGGTGATTTGAGTGCCGGTACACTCTATGCAGCAAAATGGAATCAAACGACTGCCAGTGACAATCGTGAAGTTAAGGCCAACCTGACATGGATCAAACTCGGTCATGCCACCGATGCAGCAGTAAAAGCGCTTATCGATAATAAAACCAAATTCAGTGATATTTTTGAAACGTCGGCGTCAACTTCAGGTGGATATACGCAGGTCAAAACGTATAAAGGTACGGAATACCTGAAACTCAAATCGGGCATGGAATTTGCCGCAGCCTTCCTTGAATCTCGCCGTTACGGAGCTTTGCTCGGTGCAACCAGCGAATTCAACAAAATGGAAGGGGTGTCAGTTAATGCCAAAGACAAAAAAGTCTATATCGCGATTTCCAACATGAGCGGCGGTATGGCGGACAGTTCTAGCGATCCGGTTAACGATATCTATGTTCCGGTTGAAAAAGCGGGTGCGGTGTTCGAACTCGGTCTGACAAGCGGACAAAAAGATACGGCAGGTACAACGATTTCAAGCGATTACGTTGCGACGACGATGAATGCGATGCCGGTACTTACCGGTTTGACGGCATCGGTTAAGGACGTTTTCGGAAACAGTGCCGACGTAAACAAAATTGCCAATCCGGATAACCTGAAGTTCTCGGAAAAAATGCGTACTCTCTTCATCGGAGAAGACAGCGGAATGCACATCAACAACTTCGTCTGGGCGTATAACGTCGATACGAAAAAACTTTCACGTATCCTTTCTAATACGGCGGGTGCGGAAGCAACCGGGCTTCAGGCGATTGATAATCTAAGTGGACACGGATACGTGATGTCAAGTATCCAGCACCCGGGTGATGCTTTGCTGGTGGACTGGAATGCGTCCAACCCGATCGTTCAATCACTGAATAGCAGTATCAATAAGAAAAAAGCGTCTATCGGTTATATGAAACTTCCGGTTATTCGCTAACAAAAAGATATTTCCTCCCTATGGGAGGATCTGTTTTTATCGCCGTTTGATGGAAACGGCGTTCAAAGCAGAGGGTTAATTTGATGAAGTATAGAGCGATAGTAACAGTTTCAATAAGTATGGCAGTTTGCATAGGCATTTTTTACGGTTGTAAAGGGGATACCGGGACAACAGCCTCTTCCGCAAACGAGAATACGTCAATTGCCGCAGAAAAAGTGACGGTTGATGAAAAAATTGCGTTGGGGGAAACAATCTTTTTTGATACCAACCTCTCTGAACCCGTGGGGCAGGGATGTGTAAGCTGTCATAATCCCGATGCAGGATTTGCCAATCCCAATCACGACGCTGCCACGTCCGAAGGAGCCGTAACGGGTTTGTTTGCCGATCGTAATGCCCCGACCATTGCTTATTCGCAATATTCGCCCGAATTTTATTTTGACGGTATGGACTACATCGGCGGAGAGTTTTTGGACGGTCGTGCCGCTACGCTTGAAAAACAGGCGGGGGGGCCTCCGCTTAACCCGGTCGAAATGCATAACGACACAATTCGTCAATACATTGATAAAATTGCCGTTTCTCAATATGCCGGTGAATTCAAACGGATTTACGGCCAGAGTATTTTTGAAGACGCCGATGCAAGTTTTGCCGCCGTTGCGGACGCCCTCTCAACGTATGAACGCTCGTCCAAAGTTTCCCGATTCAGTTCCAAATTTGATGCGTTTCAAAATGGAAAAGCTACATTGAGCGCGCAGGAAAAACTGGGGCTGGACCTCTTTGTCGGCAAAGCCAATTGTTATGTCTGCCATCCGGTAGGCAACGAAGACCTGACTACCGTCCCCGCACTCTTTACCGAATACGACTACGTCAATATCGGTGCTCCGAAAAATCCGAACAATCCGTTTTACACGATACCGTCGCAATACAACCCAGAGGGTAAAAATTTCATCGATACGGGGCTCGCCCGTAATCCGAAAGTCATTGCGGACGGAAGAGTTCAGGAGAGTCGGGGGAAATTTAAAACGCCGACCCTTCGGAATGTTGAACTCACCGCTCCGTATATGCATAACGGCGTCTTTAAAACCCTGAAAGAGGTGGTCGAATTTTACAATACCCGTGATTCGGATACTTCACGCTGGGGAGAACCGGAAGTCAACGAAAATATTGATGAAAAAACGCTGGTCGGAAATCTCAAACTGAACGCTCAGGAAGTCGATGCCCTCGTCGCCTTTCTTAAAACCCTGACCGACGGATATCAGGCACCCTGATAGGGTATATGTTACAATAGCGGCATGAAAGCGGTAGGGATTTTAGTATTCGTTGTTTCTTCACTGTTGGCTCGCGTAGCCGATTACGACCCCTATTTCCAAACGGCGGGAGCGTATTACAATATCCCTCCGCTATTGCTCAAAAACATTGCCAAAATCGAGAGTGCCGGAAACCCCAACGCGATCCGGCTCAATGATAACGGTACCCGGGACTACGGGCTGATGCAGATCAATTCGATCCATTTCAAACGTCTCGCCCAATGGGGGATCAATGAACGCAATATTCTCGATCCGAAAATCAACATCTACGCCGGAAGCTGGCTCCTTTCCGAACACATCAAAAATCACGGGTTTAATCTTCAAGCGGTCGGAAACTACCACTCTGCCACGCCGGTCCATAAAGAAAAATGGCTCCGCCGCCTCATCGTTGCCCTTCGGAGCGAATCGTAATAGGTGACTTAGCGGCAAACGCTGAGTGATGGGAGTTTTGCTCCGATGGCGGTTCTCCCATATCCGGAAGATATGGGAAGTTTTAGAGGGCTGTAATATCAGTGGCTAAGAGGGAACCCCTGCGCTTTCCACCCTTCGATCCCGCCGCTCATGTTTAAGGGGGTATAGCCTGCGTGGACGAGAATCCGCGATGCGGCTACGCTTCGATTCCCGCTGTGGCAATAGACGATGATTTTTTCCTCTTTGGGGAGTTTTTCCAGATTATGGTCAAGAACCTGCAGCGGGATGGAAACGGCACCGTCGAGATGTTCCTGGGCATATTCTTGCGGCGTCCGTACGTCCAGGAGGGTATAGGAGTCTTTGGACGCGAGCATGGTTCGCGCCTGTTGCGGCGAAATCGAATTAAATTCCGCCAGAATCCACCCTTTGGCGTAGAGAAAATAGATGACGACCGCGCCAAAGGCGATCCAGTAGGCGATATCGAGAAAACGTTTTTTAGTCATGGGTTTTTCTTTCCGATGAAATGGTATGGGTTTGCCGGTATGTCAGATAATCGGCGAGTATTTGGGCGTGGTCGAAGACCAGTTTGTCAAAAGGGATCGCATCCAGCGGGCAGATAAAGGCCGATTTCGCATCGTCGGCACCGACCGGGTCGCCCGAAGCGCTGCAGATATACACGGCCGAGACGGTGTGAAACCGTTTGTCGCGTGCCGGATCGGAGTAGACGCCGAGCAGTGATTCGATGGTGACGTCGAGAGTCAACTCTTCGCTCATTTCACGTACCAGAGCCGTCTCGACCCGTTCGCCGATATCGACGAATCCCCCCGGCAACGCCAGTCCGCGGGGTTCGTTGAGCCGTTCGATCAGAACGATCCCCACCATACCCTTATCACGGCGGATTTCGACGATTCCGTCGACGGCGACGTAGGGAGTCTGAATCATAAAGTTTCCTTGAATGAAGTAGGGTATTGTAGTCTATTTTGAGACTTGGGAGGTAAACCGCGAACGCAATCTGCATGTCAAGGTCAATGGCGTATACTCACCCAAAACTTTCGGAGGTGCACAATGATTCCGATGATTACGACGAATGAAAACGTCCGTATGCCCGCACTCATCTACGGTACGGCATGGAAAAAAGAACGTACGGCCGATCTGGTCGAGATGGCGGTCAAAAGCGGATTTCGGGGGATCGATACCGCATGCCAGCCCCGTCATTACCATGAAGCCGGAGTCGGTGAGGCGTTAAAACGTCTGGGGGAAAGCGGGATAGAACGGGAGTCGCTGTTCATTCAAACCAAATTTACCCCCGCTTCGGGTCAGGATGCCGCAACCATCCCGTACGATCCCGCATCGGCGTTGGCGGAGCAGGTGAAACGTTCGTTTGAGGTATCGAAACACAATCTCGGAACCGATTACGTTGATTCTCTGGTGCTTCATTCTCCGCTGTTTCCCTATCGAAATCTATCGCAGGTATGGGAAGCGATGGAGTTTCTGTACGATTCCAAAGGGGTACGCCAACTGGGAATCAGCAATTGTTACGATCTTGAACTTCTCGAAAAGCTTTACGCCGATGCCCGCATCAAGCCGGCGGTCGTACAGAACCGTTTTTATCCTGACAGCGGGTACGATCAGGATATCCGGACGTGGTGCACCCACCGGGGGATCGTTTATCAGAGTTTTTGGAGCCTGACGGCCAATCCCCATCTGTTGTTCAGCGAGACGGTTCAATCGCTCTCTCGCGCCTATGGGCGTACCCCCGCACAGATTTTTTACCGTTTTCTGAACCATATCGGGATCGTTCCGCTGATCGGATCGACGTCGCCGCAACACATCGCCGAAGATCTGGATATTTTTGGTTTTGAACTCACCTCTTATGAAGTCGATCAGATTGATTCGCTTTTGCGAAGTTGACCCGCGCTTTCCCTGATATAATTCCGCCAAAAACGGAGTAGGTGATGCGCAGTGTTATGGTGATATTGATTTTGGCAGGATGGATGAACGCTGCGGAGCTCTCGACGATGGATTCGATCCGTTCCAAGGTAATGACGTCGGCCGTATCGCTCTATTTCAATGCCCGCGGATACGGGAAGGTTGATGACATTACCGTCGATACGAATAAAAAGACGTTGAAATTCATGCTCCATCCCGAAGGGGAAACGCAGCCGTTGTCGGTGGCCGTCGGTTCGTATCAGACCCTGAAGATCGACAAAGAAGAGTATTTGGTCCTCCAGAAAGTTCAGACGAACCGTACGTGGCTCAACCGCATTTTTGCCGACCACATGCCCGAGGGGATCAAAGTCCCTCTGGGAGCCGTTTCCAAAGGGGCCGGAACCCTGTTGCTCAAACTCTAAACCCTTTTCTAGCACGATTTTTGCATTTCGTATCGATTATATCCTCGTAAGGAGTATCCGATGGTCAGCCGTGCAAAAATCAAGGAACTGATGAACGAGAGCGCCTGCTCCCACAGTAAAAACAAGAAACCGGGCGAGGGGTGCGACAAACCCAAGCCGGGACTGGCGACGGGGGGATGTTCATTCGACGGGGCACAGATTTCGCTCTTCCCCTACGCCGATGCGGTCCACCTGGTCCACGGTCCCCAAACGTGTCTCGGCGCATCGTGGGAAACGCGTGAAACAAAAACGTCGTATAAGGGACAAGACCATACACAAATGGGATTTACAACCGGAATTACGACGCAAGACGTCATTTTCGGCGGTGACAAACGTCTCTCCGAGTCAATCGATTACGTGATGGAACACTACAAACCCGAAGCGATTTTCGTCTATTCGACCTGCGTTACCGCCCTCGTCGGAGACGATATCGATATGACCTGCAAACGCGGAAGTGAAAAATACGGCGTTCCCGTCGTTCCGGTCCATGCTCCCGGATTTGTCGGAAGCAAAAACCTCGGATCGCGGTTGGCCGGTGAAGCGGTTCTCGAACATCTCATCGGGACCAAAGAACCCGAAATGACAACCCCTTACGATATCAACCTGATCGGCGATTACAACGTGACGGGAGATATGTGGCAATACCTTCCGCTGTTTGAAAAAATCGGTATCCGGGTTCTAAGCTCCATGAGCGGGGACGGCCGGGTCGGGGACATCCGGTGTGCCCACCGTGCAAAACTCAACGTCATCGTTTGCGCCAAATCCTTGATCACCCTGACGCGAAAAATGCAGGAGCGCTATGGAATCCCCTGGATTTCGGTATCGTTTTACGGCAAACGCGACACAACGTTCGCGATTCGCGAAATCGTTGCGGCCCTGGGCGACCCGGCATTGATGGAGAGAGCCGAAGCCGTGATTGCGGAGGCCGAAGCGGAACTCGAGGAGAAGATAGCTCCCTACAAAGCGATGTTTTCGGGGAAAAAAGCGGTTCTCAACACCGGAGGGAACAAAGCGTGGTCGATTGCTTCGGGATTGCAGGATTTGGGAATCGAAGTCGTCGCGACCAGCATCGCCAAATCGACGCAGGACGATATCGACAAGGCGCGTGAATACCTTGGTGAAAACGGTGTGCTGATGAGCAAACCGGCAGCGGAGCAGGCCAAGGTGATCGATTCGACCGGCGCACATATCTTGTTGGCCGGGGGACGCAGTCTCTATACGGCGATCAAGAAAAAGATCTCTTTCATTGACGTCAATCAGGAGAAGAAAACGAGCTACGGCGGCTATAACGGTTTGTTGAATCTTGCCGAAGATCTCAAATACGCTTTTCGTAATCCGGTATTTGCCAACGTCGGACGTCCCGCGCCGTGGGAAAATGATTAAACAGACTTTTTAGGTCGTGTTATAATTAGAGGATAGTATCCGAAAACGGTCGTTTCATCTGTCAAAGGAGTTGAATGGGGGAATGCGGTAGTTGTACACTGAGTCCTTCCTCGGACGTATTGATGAAAATCATCAAAGCGCAGACAAATATTGCCAAAATCGGTCCTGATTTGGGGAACGTTATGTCTGAAGTGGTTCGGACGGCACAGGAACTGACACAAAGCAACGGGGCTACGATTGAACTGGCTGAAGGTGAAGAGATGATTTACCGGGCCGTATCGGGTTCTCTGGAACCGTTTTTGGGGTTCAAACTTTCGCGGGAGGGGAGTCTGTCAGGACTCTGCGTCGAAACGGGTAATATCCTCTATAGCGAAGATACTGCTTCAGATAAGCGGGTAGATCGGAATGCCGCGGCAAAAGTGAGTGCGGCGTCGATGGTGGTTGTCCCTTTACGGTTTCATGACGCAAATGTTGGAGTGTTAAAAGTCATTTCGAACAAAAAACATTTTTTCAACGACGATGCGATATGCATTCTTACGATGATGGCCGAGAGTATGGGTGCCGTGATGTATCACGCCGGGCAGTATTCGGTGGATGAACTTCTGAAACAAGCCACGACCGATGCAATGACGGGAGTAGAAAACCGGGCTTCCTTTTACGAAAAACTCAGACTGAAACTCATTTGTGCTAGAGAACGTCCTATGGCTTTGGGAATTGCGATGATCGATATGGATGGATTGAAAACGATCAACGATACCTACGGACACAGAGCGGGAGACGAAGCGATTCGGGAACTGGCCAAAAGACTCCGCTCATCGGTTCGGGAACACGACGTTGTAGCCCGTTTGGGAGGAGACGAATTCGCTTTAATCCTTTCATCGTCTGATACGAACCTTGGAATGGAAGCGATTTTGGAACGTTTTCGCAAAAATATGGAAGAACCGTTCGTATTTGAAGGCGAATCGCTTGTGTTTGGGGCAAGCGTTGGATACGTCACTTATCCGGATGAAGCCGATACGTTAACCGCTTTGATCGATATGGCCGATACGCGGATGTATGACGATAAGCGTTTGCGTAAATCCACACGTACCGATGGGATTAAAATTCGGGATTGATTCGGTAAAAAGGGAGTTTCCGGTCTTTTTTTACATTGCCTTCAGCCGCCCGCCGATACAATGAACGGCTAAAAGAATCAGGATGGATGCGATGGGATCGGGTGGACTTCTTCATCATCGGAAACAAAAACAAAACCCGCTAAAACCGGTCCACCGTTTCGTCCAAACACTCTCATCGGGTTTGCTCCTGAGGCAGATACGCCGGGAACGGGAACGCTATAAAAAATTGATGCAAATCGCGACCGACGGCATCCATATTCTCGACGAAACGGGCAGGCTGGTCGAATGCAGCGATTCGTTCGCCTCCATGCTCGGTTACACCACCGACGAGATGCGGGGGATGAACGTCATCGAATGGGAAGCTTCGGTGAGCCGAGAAACGCTGCCGCAATTCATTCAGTCGCTGATGGAACGGCTTCATGCATTTGAAACCCGTCACCGGAAAAAAGACGGGAGCGTTATCGACGTTCATATCCGTGCCAAAGGGGTCGTGCTCGATGGGCATACGTATCTGTACGCGTCGGCCCGGGATATCAGCGAACACAAACATGCCCACTCGGCTCTTGAGGAGAGTTACGAATCACTCAAGCGGATGCTCGATTCGACACATGAGGGGCTGCTGGTCTTCAACCGTGAACGCTTCTGTATCCATGCCAACAAAGCCGCCGAAACGATTCTGGGCTACACGCACGAAGAGTTGATCGGCAAATTCATCCTACAGCACGTTGCTCCCGAATCAATCGATGTGGTCAAAAGCAAAGCCGCCCTGGAGTACGCTCCACCCTTTGAGGGGAGATTGAAGACAAAAGTGGGGGAACATATCGATGTGTTGCTGCGCGGGCAGAATCTCGTGCTGTGGGGCGAACCGGTACGCCTCGTCGGAATCCTCGACATCACCGAATTCAAACAGGCGCAGCAGGAGATCGAACATCTGGCCTATTTCGATCCGTTGACGGGACTTCCGAACCGACGCTATTTCGTCGACGTCCTCGAACGCTATCTCGCGCGCAGCTGCCGGAACGGAAAATACGGCGGATTGCTGTTCATTGACCTGGACCATTTCAAAACCATCAATGATACCAAAGGGCATGTGATCGGCGACCGCGTTCTGGTCGAAATCGCGCAACGGATCAGTGCTTCGATCCGGTTTGGCGATATGGGGGCGCGGCTTGGGGGAGACGAATTTGTCGTTTTGATCGAAACGGAGGAGAACGCTGCCGAAAAAGCCCATTTTCGAATCGAAGCGGTGGCCTCGAATCTTCTATCGGCATTGCGGGCACCGGTAAACATCGAAGAGGAAAACTTTTACGTATCGGGCAGTATCGGTGCGGTTGTTTTCAGCGGCGGTGAGTATACGGGCGATGAGTTGATGAAATTTGCCGACACCGCGATGTATCTGGCCAAACACGAGGGGCGTGATGCCTGCCGTTTTTTCGACCCGAAAATACATCGCGCACTCGAAGAGCGGATGGTGCTGGGACGCCGTTTGCGGGATGCGGCACACGATTCGCGGATGATGCTTCTGTTTCAGCCGCAGATGCTCTGGCAGGAGAATCAAGTCCGAATGGTCGGCGCCGAAGCGTTGATGCGGTGGAACGATCCCGAAGGTGGGATGATCTCCCCGGTACAATTTATCCCGGTTGCCGAAGAGACGGGACTGATCGTCACGATCGGCGAATGGTTGATTTATGAGGCGGCGGCCGTTTTGCGGCGGTGGAGCCGGGAAGAGAGAAGCCGGGAATGGCGGTTGTCGATCAACATCAGTCCAAGACAGTTCGAACGGGATAGTTTCGTCACCCTGATCGGCGATGCGCTGCGCAAGGAGGGGGTTAATCCCGCTTTGTTGCGCCTTGAACTCACCGAAGGGCTCTTGATCCAGAATACCCAGCAGTCATTGGACAAAATCCGGGCTTTGAAAAATCTAGGAGTATCGTTTTCGATTGACGATTTCGGGACCGGGTATTCATCGCTGGCGTATCTGAAAAACCTCCCGATCGACGAGTTGAAGATCGATCAGAGTTTCATCCGCGATTTGGTGCAGGATGCGCAAGACGAAGTCATTGTCGAAACGATCCTCTCCATCGGTTCGCGGTTTTTGCTCGAAGTCATTGCCGAAGGGGTTGAAACGCTTGAGCAGTTTGAACATCTTCGTTCCATCGGATGCGTGTTGTTTCAGGGGTACTACTTTGCCCGGCCGATGGAAGAATCGGCATTGATTAAGTACGATGCGTCGGGAAATTAACGCTCCGGACGATTCGATTGAGAGTCGCAAGGGGGACACTTTTCATCCCTGTTTCCGGGATGGTGCGGTGGTTTGGTAAATCCCTTGGCTTTCATGCAGGTGTCCATTTGATCGCGCTCCGGACGTCCGTGTTCGTCTTTTCCGGCGGTGCGGGAACACTCTTCCAGCGCTTTTTCCAAAGCCGGATTTTTCTCTTTCGGGCCTTTGGCATCGGGTGGCGGCGGCATATCGCCTGACGCGGCAAACGATAGCGGTTCCACCATTAAAATAGTGAGCAGGGTGATTGAAACTTTCATGATCTCTCCTTGATAAAGTGTCAAAATCCTAACGTGTTCACCGTAACGCAAAAGTAACCGAAGGTCCGTATTGCGGGCATGAAGAGAATAACCCTTTCAAGCGGTGTCCGCAAATTAGGGCATAATTTTCATCCTAGATAAGTATGAGGAGAGAAGATGGAACAGCAGTTTCGTTACGTACAACAGTTTTATACGCTGGCAATCGAATTTTTGACCAATTACAGTTTTCAGATTATCGGGGCACTGATTACCATTACGTTAGGGTGGTTTTTCTCAAGATACGTTTACAATCTGCTGATCCGTTTTTTTCAAAATCACGATTTTGACATTACGTTGGGGAAATTTGCCGCCAATATTGTCCGGATTCTGATTTTCGGTGCCATGTTTATCGTGGCAATCGGTAAACTCGGAATTTCGATCGCCCCCTTCATCGCGGCGGTCGGGGCGGTATTTCTGACGGCGGGATTGGCGCTGCAGGGGACGGTCGCCAATTTTGCGGCGGGGGTGTCTTTGGTAATCACCCGTCCGTTTCGGATCGGTGATACGATTTCGGTCAATAACGTTTACGGCGTCGTCGAGGAGATCAAACTTGCTTATACGACCCTGAGGACGGAAGATGAAGAGGTGATTACGGTCCCGAACAAAAACATGATCGGCGAAATCATCGTCAATTCGTTCAAATACCGGATTGTCGAAGCGAGTATCGGCATCTCCTATCACGACGATGCCGAAAAAGCGATCGAGATCATCCGGAGCGTAATCGACGGGTTTGAAAATGTCTCAAACGAGACCAAATCGATCATCGGAATTCAGAATTTCGGAGACAACGCCGTCGAAATCGGGATGCGCTACTGGGTTCCGACCCAGAATTATTTCCGGTACCGGTATGACGTCAATATGGCCGTCTACAAAGCATTGAACGAATCAAAGGTATCGATTCCGTTCCCGCAAAGAGACGTGCATATCTACGATCAACGTTCCCTCTAGGCCGGAAAGTTTTCCGCCAGTTTTTCGCGTAGACCGCCGAGAACGGCATCGATATCGAAATTCGGAGAATAAACGTTGTGGACCGAGAAACTCTCTAACGGTTTGGCCCCGCAAAACTGGAAGGTTTTGTGTAGCGCGATATTGGCCTGATCGAGACTGAGCCCTTCGAAAAACCCGTCCGGATTGTCAAATTCGCTCTCCGGGCAGTTGTAGGTGAAACTGAGCATATAGAATTTACCTCCCATCAACCCTCCGCTTCCGTAGTTTCCGCCGTTTGCACGACCGTCATTGACGAAGGTGACCGAGCCGTTTCCGCCGGAGAAGACTTCATCAATGTATTTTTTCCCTTTCCAGGGGAGCCCCATCCAGTAAACCGGAGACTGCACGAAGAATAGGTCCGCCCATTGGAATTTTTCAAGTTCTTCGGCAACGTCGTAGCCCTCTTCAATGGAAGTTTCACGTATCTCGAATCCTTTTTCGGCAAAAAAACTTTTGGCGCGTAAGAGTAGGTCACGGTTGAGATTGCCGTTGGCAAATCCGTCGTATTTTTGGTGAAGGTTGAGTAGAAGGACGTTTTTCATAAGATCTCTTTGTGGAAGTGTATGAACGCATTGTACACCGATCGGGTAAATAGCCCGTCTCGTACGTTTCTTGCATTTCCGGTCGCATACAAGGAGTCGACATGGAATCTGCCCTTTTACGCAACGAACCTAAACCGCTTCAGGTCAATCCGATCAAACACTCCCAGCCGATGGGGGCAACCCTCGCTTTTCTCGGGGTCAAAGACTGTATGCCGCTAATGCACGGAGCGCAAGGATGCGCTTCGTATACCAAAGTATTTTTTACCCGCCATTTCAACGAACCGATTGCCGTACGCAACACGTCGGTAAGCGATATCACCGCCGTGCTCGACGGAGGGGATTATTCGATCCTGATGGCGATTGAAAATATCCAGAACAAAGAAAAAAATCTCAATCCCAGCATGATCGGACTGCATACGACGGGTCTGACCGAAACCAAAGGGGATGACGTGCGCGGGGTCGGAACCCATATCGAAATCCCTTACGTTTTTGTCAATACCCCCGATTACGAAGGGGGAATGGAGAGCGGATGGGCCTTGACGGTCGTTGCGATGATCGATCAGCTGACGACGCCTACAGCGGAAATCCGTCCCAATAAACTCGTGCTGCTCCCGCACCTGAGTATGCAGCCGATCGAAGTTGAAAAGATCAAATGCCTCTGCGAAGATTTCGGATTTGAAACCTATGCGCTTCCTGACCTCTCCACGTCGCTTGACGGTTATTGGGAAGAGGGGCAGGGGAAACTGGCCAACGGCGGGATCACCGTCGATCAGATTCGCACTCTCGCATCGTGCGGAACGGTCGTGACGATCGGCGAATCGATGAAAAAAGCTTCTGCCGCATTGCTCAAAAAAAATCCCGATATTTTTCACATCCATTTCGATCACGTGATGGGTCTGGAAGGGTGTGACAATTTTGTCGCAGAGTTGATGAAAATCCGACAATGCGAGCCCAAACCTTTGATTAAGCGGTGGCGTGCACGGTTGCAAGATGCGATGCTCGATACCCATTTTCTGGTTGGCAGCTCCCATTTTGTCGTGACCGGCGATCCCGATCTGCTGGTAGGAATCTGTGAACTGCTTCACAGCGTCGGAGGAACGGTCGATGCGGCGGTATCGACGACGTTTAGCGAGGCATTGCACCGGGTCAAAGCCGAAAAAGTGTTTGTCGGTGACCTCGAAGATGCGAAAAAATATTTTGAAAATGCGGATTTGGTCATCAGTAACTTCCATGCAGAACGAATCTTGCACTCTTATCCCCATACGGGATTGGTTATCCGTGGATTTCCCAATTACGAAGAGTTGGGCAATCCGCTCAAGAATGACCAGTTGTATGAAGGAAGCACTTACTTCCTGTTCGAAATTGCCAATGCTCTTCGGCACGTTAAACATGCCGAATAAGACTACACAAAAGGTTGCAGTATGAATACGAAAATCACGGTAGAGGGAGAAGGAACGATGGATTACGGTTTGAAAGTCGCGTTTGCGACCAAGGATATGGAAGAGATCAACGCCCATTTCGGCGGAGCCAAAGAGTTTGTCGTCTACAGCGTCTCGAAAGACGGTTTTTCGTTGGTCGAAGTCATTCGTACCGACACCAGTGAAGTCGAGGAAGACGATAAAACCGATTTCCGCGTACGTGCCCTTGAAGGGGTAAAAATCATGTACTGTGAAAGTATCGGCGGTACGGCAGCGGCAAAAGTCATCCGAGCCGGTATCCACCCGATGAAAGTCAGTGAACCTACGTTGATCGAAGACGTACTGAAAAACCTTGTTGCCATGATCAACGGGAATCCTCCGCCGTGGGTTAAACGGATTATCCACATGGAGACCGAACACGACGTCCGTCAGGACCGTTGGGCGGAAGGGGAATAAACGCTATCGGCGTATATTGAAAACGCGGCGGAAACGTCGGTTTCGTATTAGAAAACACAGGAGGCATTATGGAAGCGGAAGCAAAGACAATGGGTGATTTTGGAGTAGAACTGGTTCGCCAGATCCGTGCACTGGACCAATTCGGAAACTGGGCAAAAATCGGTGATGAAGAGTTGCTCATCAAAAAGTATGTCAAAACGAAAGAGGAACTCAAACTGGTTCCGTTAATCGCCGACATCGACGAAATGATGATCAATGACATCAAGATGATTTATAAAGCGATCGCATTGTCGTTTGAACGGAAAACGGGCGTCGTCTGTAACGTTATCATGGAAATGAGCCATGAAGGTTTCGGACGATGCGCCGTCATCGCCGATCGCATCTGTATCGTCAACAAATACTTCAAAGACGCGCACCGCTTCAGTTTTAGAACGCTTGATGCACTCTTTGAAGACGGCGACAAATCCTTGAACGCCGCGATTGAGATCTACGAACAATACAAACCGTGCAATAAATAAGGGGTAACACATGGCAAAAGTGGGAATTTTTTTCGGAAGCAGCACCGGGGCGACCCGCGGAGCGGCAGAATTGCTGGCCGATCAGATTGACGGAGCGGAACTTATCGATATGGAAGAAGATTACGACGGAATCGATCAATTCGACGATTTTGACGTATTGTTGATCGGATCGTCTACCTGGGGACAGGGTGATCCGCAACGTGACTGGGTCGATCCGCTTTACGACATTACGAACGACCAGCCTGATTTCAGTGGTAAAAAAGTCGCGTTCTTCGGTGCCGGCGATCAGAAAACCCACGGAGAACATTTTGTGAGCGCACTTGGAAAAATGCACGATCTTTTCACCTCTTTAGGTGCGAGCGCGTATGGATTCACGTCGAAAGACGGATATGACTACGAATTTTCCCTTGCCGAAAAAGAGGGAAAATTGTGCGGTTTGGCGTTTGACGACGTCAACCAAGAAGACATGACTGAAGAACGGGTCATTGGCTGGGCTACGCAGCTTAAAAGCGAAATGGGACTTTAAACCCGTTTTTTTATTACAGGAGGATACGATGGGAACGCTGGCTGAATTTACAAAGATTACCGATGCGGAAGATTTTTTCGAGTTTTACGATCTTGAATACGATGAGAGACTGGTACAGGTCAAACGTTTTCATATCATGAAAAAATTCGGAGAATTGGTTGAAAAAGCCAAAGGGCACGATTTCGGAAGCGACGAAAAACTGCTTGATTATTATAAATTCGCCCTTATAACCGTCTATAAAAATTTTGAAAACGGTTATAGCCCATCTGCGGCAGACGTTTGGGATATGTTTGACAAACCAAGTGCCTGCGGAACCTGTTCAACGTCGAGCAGCTGCAACGATATCGAGGAGGTGAGCAATGGAACCCATGCCTGCACAAGCCAGCCAAACGCAATCTCCTTCTGAATCGATCGAAGAGACGGTTTCCCAACCGATCCATTCGGGCGAAACGGATATGCCGATCGATGAAGAATCACGCCGTACCAATTTGTACAAAATGTCGAAAAAAGACGACATTCTCCCGCTGTTCCGAATCGGGGAGAGAGTTCGTCTGACCAAAGCGATCCGAAATGACGGTACCTATCCTCACGCTCCCGTCGGTGAAGTTCTCGTAGATGCCGGTGCTGAGGGATACGTTCGCAAAATCGGCGACTTCTTACAGGTCATTCGGGTCTACGAAGTAATTTTCATTGAAGAGGGACGGGTCTTCGGATGCCGTGAAGCGGAACTCGAATCGGCTGCCGAGGAAGACGGTTACGATGAGGTTGAAGAAGAACTCCGGTGGCTCAAAGAACATCGTGCTGCGCGTGCGGCCGAAAAAGCGGCGCAATCTCAAGAAGGGGGTAATTAAACACTTTTTTTGGGATTCGTAATGCTGCTGTACGTTTCGGCGTGCAAACGGCAAATTTGAGGAGGTTAATATGGTAAGTGTCATTTTTTGCGGTTTCGGCGAAGGCCAAGACAAGCGTGTTTTCGCTAAACCGGGTGATGTACTCCTTCGTGTTGCCAACACGAACGGCGTAAAAATCCCGACAGAATGTAAAGACGGCATGTGCGGAAGCTGTGCGGTTCGTATCGAAAGCATTGCACACGATGAGATGCTTGATCCTGCGAGCGAAGAATACGCTTCTAAGGGTAAAGCGGTGTACATGGATGACAAAGAGCTTGAAACGCTTCTGAACATGGGTGCTATCAGCAAAAAAGAGGCTGAAGTAGCTCAACAGTTCAATCGTCCTACACCGGTTCGCCTTGCGTGTCAGTGTGTCATCAAAGACGCCATTCTGGTAAAACCGTTCGAATAATTGACCTAGCGGTGCGTGAGGCATTTCCGAAAGGAAAACCAAACGTTGGCGCAACTTCGCACGGTGACGTGCGGGGTGCTTACATAACACATAAATACAAGGAGTTGGGATGACAACGCGTGTAGAAATTATGAATGACTTTTTGGCGATCAACGTCAAACCGGGTAAAACCATTCAAGATATCGTAGAAGCTTCAGGAAGTGCACTTCCATTCGGATGCCGTGACGGTGAATGCGGAACCTGTGTCGTAATGATTGAATCGGGCATGGAATACATGAGCGAAATCAACGAAAAAGAAAAAGCGGTTTTGAAAACCGTCGGTGAGACTAGCCCAAAAGCACGTCTAGCGTGCCAGATGAAAGTTATCGCGCCAAACGGATTGGTTCGCATCAAATATTAATACTCCCGCAGCCCATTCGCGGGCTGCAAAAAACTGCACAAATATTAATCATAAAATTGATTATATTAATACATAATTTTCCTTATAATATCTGCAAGAACAATTTATGCAGTTGTACGATAAGTACAGACTGATGTATAGGTAACTACGATGCAGACGACATTATCTTTTAAACAAAAACAACTCCCCCGTCTTTCGATGCAGACATGGCTTCCGTTGCTTCAGTGCTCGCTGGGGGATCTTGAAAAACATTTGCAAGTCATTACGAATGAAAATCCCTGTCTGGAAGTCAAATCCGGATTTGAACAATCCAATGCATCCAGCGGAGGAAGCCAAGCGTACGGCGCGTTTCAAAACTACGTTTCCAATGCGTCGAGCGATCAGATCGAATGGCTGAGCATATCGGCCTCATCATTATATGAACGTCTGGACGAGCAGATTGTTGCTCCCCTTTTTCCGACGCCGATATCCCAAAAAATTGCCCGTCAGATCATCTACTACATCAGTGATGAGGGGTATTTCGAAGGAAGTGTGGAGGAGGTGGCACAACAGTGCGATACCGATCCTCAAACGGTTGAGCGGGTTCGTCAGAGATTCGCCCATTTGGAACCCTCCGGCGTCGGGGCCGTCGATTACAAAGAGTCGTTTTTGTTTCAGCTGGGAGATTACGAACTCGACGATGAATTGAGTATTTTGCTCAGCGCGATGATTTTGCAGTTCGACAAAATGGAAAAATTCATCAATCACCCCCGGATCGGCGATGCGAAACATATTCTGCAGCATCTGCACAACCCTCCGGCACTTGAATACATGGAACCTGAGGCCCAAATTACTCCGGATTTGTTCGTTGAATTTTCAGGTTCTGAACTCAACATCCGGATCAACCATGCGTTTTATCCCGATTTGCAGGTGAACCAGATCGACAAATACGACAATTTTGCCAAACAAAAGTTCAAAGAGGCACGCGAACTGGTCAAACTCCTCGATTTAAGAAAAGCGACCCTTTATAACGTGGCGCTGGTCCTCATCGAAAAACAGTACCCCTTTTTCATGGGGGGCGAGTTGAAGCCACTTCGATTGCAGGACGTGGCGGATGAACTCGGATTCAACGAATCGACCATTTCGCGGGCGATTGCGGACAAATACATCCAGACCGAGCGGGGGTTGTTTGCCTTTAAAGATTTCTTCTCCAATTCGATCGGGGAAGTTTCCACATCGGAGATCAAACATTTTCTTCAACGGCTGGTGAGCAGTGAAAACAAAGACGATCCGTACAGCGACAAAACGCTTCATGAAATGATCGAAGATCGTTTCGGGGTCAAGATGGTCCGCCGCGTCATTGCCAAATACCGTCAGGAACTCGATATCCCCTCTTACAAAGAGCGACAATTTCTCTACAAATTAGAGCTGCTTTAAAGATAATTTCGGGTCTTGTATTTTTGGTGAAGCCCAAAAAAGGGCCACATGGAATATACCATTTGATCTTGATTGGAATCGTTGGAGCTTATTCAAACCAATTTCGTAACTGTGATGACAATCTAACAATTACTCACTTTACGGATTTGATTTGATAAGCGTGGGGAACATGCAGGCTATTTCCGAATGCGTTTAATTGCTTCGAGCAGAGTTTCGAAACCAACTTTACTGGCATTTTCGATTTCATTGAATACCGCTAGCCCTTTAGCCGTATCCTGTGAAGTCGAAATGATATTGAGCAATTCGGCCAATCCTCGGTGGACGGTATCGTGATGTTTGGTAATTTCACTGATGGACTTTTGATCGTTGCCGAGCAGCTGTGCTACTTCACTACTGAACCAGCGTCCGAATCGACAGCTGTGGGAGTCTTCTATGGTAGTTTTTTCTCCTAGCAAGGCGGCACGATACCCTTTGAGTTTAAGATTGATATGATCGATTTTTCCGTTACTGACGTGAACTTCGTTAGTGACGTTAATCGTCTGACGAAGAATATCTTGGGTATTGGAGCTTACAAATTCGATATTGGTCTGGAATTCTTCAAGGATATTCATTACGTTGGATGCGAGATTATAGAACGTTTCGCTTGCCTCGGTCATGGCCATGGAGTTTTGTTTGAGACCGCTGATGTTGACTTCGACCTCCTGGGTCGCTTTTTGGGTCCGTTCGGCCAGTTTGCGTACTTCATCGGCTACGACCGCAAAACCGCGTCCGTGTTCCCCGGCACGTGCCGCTTCAATGGCGGCATTTAGGGCAAGAAGGTTGGTTTGATCGGAAATGTCTTTGATTAGATTGATGATTTGAGCGATTGAGAGGACACTGTCATTGAGCGAGGTACTATCGTTTTGAATATTTTCACTCATATGGCGGATGTTGGAGACCGAATCAACTACGGTTATCGTTTTTTCATGAAGTAAAGAGCCACGGACGGCCGTTTTATTGTTGAGATCGTTAATATCGGAGAGCATTTTAAGATTTTCTTCGATCGTCCCTTGTAAAAAGTGCACTCCGTCGGCATAACTGTCGAGGAAGAGTTTGATAAAAGATTCGCGGAAATGATCAACGCGTAATTCTTCACGTGTTTTTTCTAGCGCGGCATTGGAACTATTTAATAATTCTTGCAGTTTGGTTACTTGGGCTTGCAGCTCTTCATTTTCGCGTTTTATACGATTGTTTTCGTGGGTTAATTCCTGGATTTTTCGTCCATTGAACATTGGATAACTCCTTTAGCTCCATAGGTGTAAGTCATTGGAAAAAGGATAGTCAAACTGAATTAAAGTTCAGCTTAATAATTTCCCTGTCCGCTTCCGGAACAGCGGAATAGGGAGTCAGCTTGATGGAGTGTCGGTAGCGGTATAGAAGGTGTCGTTTTTGGAAAGTGCGCGCGGCGTAGGCTGTGTAAGAGCAGATTCGTTTTTGTCGCCGGTACGGATACGTTCGACTTCCAAAACCGGAGTAACCCACATTTTTCCGGCACCGTGACCCAAGTCTTGCGTATTGGAACGGATAGATTCCATTGCCCTCGTCTTATTGTTTTCGTCGGACACGACGATAAGCAACATAACTTTCGGGTAAAGATCGGGTGCATTGTTCTTTTCAGCGATACCGAGCGAGCCTTTACCGATGACGTCCATAACGGTGACCCCTTCGATTGCGTTGTCAAAAAGCTCTTTTAATACATCGTTAAGACAGTGTTTATTGAATACGGCAGTGATCTGGAACATGGTGTCCTCCTTTTTTTTCATCATTATAAATTAACACTGAGGTCATACCACCGTATTTTATGATTAAAATTTAATCATAAATTGCTTGTCATTGTTCTGTCGTTCAGGAGTAACAACGATAACATAATCGTATGAAAGACGGCGCTGAAGGGGAAAAGCCCTAAACTTCAGTGTATACAGAGTATATGCATGATGTGTTCTACGTTTGTATAGCGACAAAAATGTAATTTATTTTCGAGAACGCCATTTGCAGTACGGTAAGCAATATTATCCTCAAAGGAGACAATGATGGCACGTGATACGCTGATCGGCGGTGCGCTGTGGGAAGAATACTCGAGTGAAGTACAACGTCGGATGAACGATCCGATCAATATGGGTGAGATTACTCAGGATGAAGCCGATTCTTCGGAAAAACAACTGGTCATTGCCGATTTTGGTGCTGAAAGCTGTGGAGATGCCGTACGTTTGTATTGGTTGATCGATCCGAAAAACGACGTTATTGTCAAAAGCCGTTTCAAAAGTTTCGGATGCGGCACGGCGATCGCCAGCTCGGATATGATGGCGGAACTCTGTATGGAAAAAACGGTCGACGAAGCGCTCAAAATCACCAATATCGACGTTGAAAAAGCGTTGCGTGACGATCCGGACATTCCGGCGGTACCGGGTCAAAAAATGCACTGTTCGGTTATGGCGTACGACGTTATCAAAAAAGCCGCTTCGATCTATAAAGGGGTCGATATGAGCGAATTCGAGACCGAATACATTATCTGTGAATGTGCCCGTGTCAGTCTCGATACCGTCAAAGAAGTTATCCGTCTTAACAAACTCGAATCGATTGAACAGATCACCGACTATACGAAAGCCGGAGGATTCTGTAAGTCATGTATTAAACCGGGCGGACACGAGAAAAAAGATGTCTATCTGATCGATTTGCTTGCCGAAGTGACTGCCGAACTTGAAAAAGAGGCGATCAGTAAAAAAATCAAAGAGGCCAAAGGGGACGGCGATTTTAACGCGATGAGTCTGGTTCAGAAGATCAAAACGATCGAATCGATCCTTGAAGAGTACATCCGTCCGACCCTAAAAGCCGATAACGGCGACGTCGAGCTGGTCGATCTCAAAGAAGTAGAGGGCGGATACGAACTCTATATTAAATACAAAGGGGAGTGTATGAGTTGTTCGATGAACACGACGACAACCCTTGCGGGAATCGAAGATATGCTCAAATTCAAACTCAAAACAAATCTCCGAGTGATGGTACTCTGATGCAGTTGATGTTGTTGTCCGGTCGAAAGACCCTTGGCCGCTTTCTCCGCGCGTATGCCGCGGAGCTCTCCTATGCCGCTTTTGCGGTAGTGTCGGGAGCGGCTTTATGGAATTCATTATTGGGGCGTGTTTCATGAGTCGTCTGGCTACCAAAGAGGGGACCTTCCGCTATATGAAGCGGTTTGGAATGTATTCAAAGGATTTTTACCGTTTCAACGGGGAACTCTTTTTCCCGTCATTGGGTCTTGGTACCTATAAACCCGAACCTTATAAAGAGGACAACTACATCATCAATTTTACCGAATCGATCCGAACCGCGCTCGGACGCGGTATCAACCTGATCGATACGGCCATCAATTATCGTTACCAGATCAGTGAACGCGAAATTGCCGAAGCCCTCAAACCGATGTTCGAGGAAGGGGAAATTGCACGGGACGAGGTTATCGTCATCTCCAAAGGGGGGTTCATACCGCTTGATTTTCCGTTTCCCGATAATCCTTACGGCTGGATACAAGAAAACGTCATTGATGCCGAACTGGCTTCGAAAGAGGAGATCGTCATCGATCAGCACTGTATCGCACCCGGATTTTTGCGCTGGAGTTTTGAGACGTCACTGAAGAATCTCGAACTCGATTCGATCGATATCTATCTTTTGCACAATCCCGAAACGCAGCTGGGTTACGTTGATTCCGAAACCCTTTACGGACGGATCGAAGCGGCATTTGCCCTTTTCGAAGAACTTCGTAAGGAAGGGAAAATGGGGGCATACGGCATAGCGGCGTGGAACGGGTTTATGTACGAAGAGGAACATACCGAATACCTCTCGTTGGCACGTATCGTCGAGATCGCGCGTAAAGTCGGCGGAGAAGGGCACGGGTTCAAATACGTACAAAGTCCTTTTAACCTTGCCAAACCGCATGCGTATGCGTATGCGAACCAAAAATGCGATGACGGTTACTATTATCCGATCATGCATGCGTGCGCCAAATACGGTCTGACCTTTTTGGCATCGTCGCCGTTATTGCAGAAAAATCTTTTCAAACGCCCGTTTTCGCCAAAAATTGCCGAAATGATGAATACCGGTGAATTGACCGATGTAGCCAGTGCCCTTCAGTTCGCCCGGAGTGCCGGAGCGATCAGCGCCATTTTCGGAGCCGTTGATCCGATGCACGTTGTCGATAACTCGATGCTCGCGTTTATCCCTTCGGCTTCGCCGCAGGCGATGCAGGTTCTGATGAAGGATGCGCATGCTCTATGACGTTATCGTCGTCGGTAGCGGTATATCGGGACTGTATGCCGCACTGTATGCCCGCCGCAGCGGACTGAAAGTAGCATTACTCTGCAAAGGGAATCCTCTTCGTTCCAATTCGGCGGTCGCATCGGGCGGAATCAACGCCGTTTTAAAAACGACGCGCCACGATTCGTGCCGGGATCACATTGCCGATACCCTCAAGGGTTCGGATGAGCTTGGACGGGTCAGCTCGATTACGTCGATGGTGACGGGAGCGGCTGAAATCATCGAAGAGCTTCGCCAGATCGGGGTTAAATTCGATCTTAACGACGAAGGCAATGTGGCCCAGCGCCCTTTTGGGGGGACAAAGGCCAAACGTACCTGCTACATCGCCGACCGTACGGGAGCGGCGATTACCCAGACGTTGATCATGCAATGCCGAAAAGAGGGGGTGAAAATTTTCCCCGGACACGTCGTACTCAGCATCGCAACGTATAAAGATCAGCTCTCCGGCGTTACGATTTTGCGTCGAAGCGATTCTCAGGTGATCGCCTTCGCCTGTAAATCGCTGGTCTTGGCAGGTGGAGGTTATGCCGGAATTTACCGGGGCCATTCGACCAATTCGCAAGAATCGAGCGGCGATTTGCTGGCTATCGCCTTGAGGGCGAAAATGCGTCTGACGAATATGGAATTTGTACAATTCCATCCGACGACGTTAGGTGGAAGCGGAACGCTCATCAGTGAAGCGGCGCGCGGGGAAGGGGCCTATCTGGTCGATGAGAGCGGTGAACGCTTTACCGACGAACTGCAGACGCGCGACAAGCTCTCGCGAGCCATTCTCCGTCACCAGGCTGCCGGACATACCGTCTATCTCGATTTTCGTCACTTGAGCGAGGAGACGATTGATAAAAAACTCCCCTCTACCCGTAAACATGCCCTTAACGGGGCGGGGATCGATATCATGACCGAGCTCCTTCCGATCACTCCGGCCGCGCACTATACGATGGGCGGAATATGGACGCGAAACGATACCTCTACCGATATCCCTAATGTATTTGCGTGCGGCGAATGTGCGTATGCCGGCGTGCACGGTGCGAATCGTCTGGGAGGAAACAGCCTGCTCGAAGCGGCATTTTTCGGTAAAACGGCAGGGCTGGAAGCATCTCGCGCCGCCCGAAGAGGTGAATTTCATCCGATTGATTACGCATTGGTGGAAAGAGAATCCCGCTACGTCGAATCGATACTGGTCGGAGAAAACCGTTTTAACATCAATACGATGCGACGTAATCTCGGGAACAATCTCTACAACAATGCCGGAGTGTTTCGTACCCACGATTCGTTGGCCAATGCGCTTGAATACGTCCATTATCTGATGAAGATGTCTTCAGGCCTGTGCTGTATCAACAAAGAACGTACCGACAACGTCGAACTGTTGTCGATTCTTGAATTCCGTAATTCATTAACGGTTGCCGAAACGATGGTAATGAGTGCTTTGGCCCGCGAAGAGAGCCGGGGAGTCCATTACCGTGACGATTTTCCCGAAAAAGACGACAAAGAGTATAAAAAAGATACGATGGTCCGCCGGCTTGCAGGGACGTTTTTACGAATCACCTTCGAAGGTTATCTGGCGTCGGACTGGTGGCACACAGTGCGGAAGTTTTTTCACGCACAATAATTGCATATTGCATTTTAGGATAGGCACACGCCGAGTGTCTGTATACCACACCACCAAAAAGGATCAATGATGGCGAAAGTAATGTTACGGTATGACTCGACGGGTGCAATTTCGTTTTACGTCGCGAAAAAAGATATGGAAGAAACCATCGTCAAAAGCGAATTCGACACGGAAGAAAAATGGGGCGGTGAAGTCGAACTCACTAATGGAGAAACATGGTTTATCGAACCGTGCGTCAAAAAATTCCCTGCTGAAGTAGTTGCCAAACGGGTCGGAGAATAATTCTCTCCAACCGCCTTTCCCGGGCGGATTTCATACATTCTCTTCAATTTAATACTTTTCTCATCTTTTACGATAAATTGTGTAATATTTAATGAACTTTTAATTTTTTTGGTCGATTTTTACAATACTTTTTTATTTCTGTTAATTATTATGTTCACTTTGATTTAGGAAACAGTAATTATTCATGGAAATTTATTATCATCAGGCCCCTTATATCAATTCGGTATTTCATATACCCGCATCGTTGTATAACGGTGCCGATTCATTCGAATTTATCGGAACACCGACGATCCATGATCATATTATCCTGAACGAACATTGCGCAGTCATTACGTTTGAGATCAACGGCGTCCAATATAAATTTGATGGAGACGTCGTATGCGGTAAATTTGTCAACGTCCCAAAAATCAGGATCGACTTCGACGACCCGTGTCAGAAACTGACGATTATCCGGTTGAATCCGTGCGGGTTGTACCGATTAACCGATTCTTCGATCGAATCGCTTATCGATAAGATCGCACCGTTATCGATTCTCAATGAAGAACTGCAAGAGAGGGATGATATTGAGGAATACCTCAAAATTCTTGACCGTATGATTGAGACAAAAGAGATGGAAGCGAGTTTTCAACGCATGCGTTCCATTCTCCGTTACATTCATATGAATTTTGCCTATCTGCCGCGTAACGCTTCTAAAGATATAGCCGAACGTTTCGGGGTTTCTGAAAGTACGCTAAGACGCTATTTCAAACAATACATCGGAGTGACCCTTTCAACCTATATTGTTACGATCAAGCGTAAAAAGATGATTGAAGCCGTATTCGATGATAAGTACGATTCGATGGTGGTTCGTCAAAACGGTTACTATGACCAGTCCCATTTTCTAAATGATTTTAAACGTTTATACGGGATATCGCTCAAACACTATTTCAATGAACTGCAACTTCTCAAAAACGATATACCGGAATTAATGCGGTTTTTGTATCATTGTGATCTCGAGCAGGTTGAGTAGGTTCGCAATGTTCGCTCATTCTCTCAACATTGCCTATTCGACACCGATTCATGAACTTTTTGGGGAGAACGACAGGGTATACGTGTTTGATTCAGAAGTGTGCTTGAAGGAGGTATTCCATTATTTTACGGTAACGCTCGCCGAACTAGTTGTCTTTGTTCATGAAGGTGATGCGGTTGGCCTGATGACGCATAAAGATATGTTGCGGGTATTACGTCAAGACGAGAATCTTGAAAAGCATGCAGGCGAGTTTATGAGTTCTCCGCTTTATATGTTTGAACCGACGATTTCTATAGGAGAGGCCTTGGAGAGCGTAGCACGGACAACATACGACAAAATTGTTATTCAATATCCGGATTCGGAAATTTATGCAGTTGACCGCAGAGATATCTTGTCGTATTGTTACGAGCAGATTAACCCGATTATCAAATACGAATACAATATTTTGCATAACCTGGTTCAGCTGGCTGCAGAAGGGGAACAAGGGTTACTGGAGATGGCGACGACCGATCCGTTGACAGGGCTTGGAAACCGTCGTTTTCTCGAAGAGTTATACCGTTCACACCAAAAGGTAGAGGGACATTTCGAAACATCCATCTATCTATTGATGTTTGATATCGACAATTTTAAATTGGTGAATGATACCTTCGGACATTCTGCCGGGGATGCGGTATTGAAAGAACTTGCCCTTCTCGTAAACGGTTCGATCCGTAAAACGGATGTTTTTGTTCGTTGGGGAGGGGAAGAATTTGTTATCTTGCTCTATTATAACGATACCGACACCGCAACGAGGATTGCCGAGGGATTGCGGCGCAAGATTGACGGCAACAGTTTTACGGCGATTATACATACGACGTGTAGTTTCGGCCTGACGCCGATTATCATCGGCGAAGCCCTTAATCAAGTGATTGAACGTGCCGATACTGCACTGTATCGAGCTAAAAAAGAGGGAAAAAACCGGGTCTGTATTCAATTTCCCGGTTAAAGAGGGACGTGGCTTTAGCCGAGGTATTGTTTCATAAATCGAGGAAGGCCGACGGTCTCAAATTTGGTTTCCGACCACGATTCGCCGGAGAGAAGGTTTGAATATTCGGAGCGTATGACGTAGACTTCGGCCTGAAGGGCTCCCTGATCGGGGGATTCCAGAGAGACGGAGGTACGGAAATAATATTCCCCCTCGAAGTCGTCCAAAACCGCCAAATCGGATTCGTCGACGTCAAAATAGACAATCCCCTCCACCCGTGCGTGGGGGGATGGAAGAATTCCCGGATACTCTTCATGTAAGACGCTGTAGCGTTCAAATCCTCTAAGGCCTGCTTTAATACGACGGTAACGGCCTTGAACCAGCTGATCTCATACCGGTGCATACATCAGTGACCCGTACGTAAAACGTGGGCCGAATCAGAGTTCGATGCCGTATTGTTTGATCTTGTAGCCGATTTGCCGTGCCGTCATTCCAAGAGCCCGGGCCGCTTTGGTCTGTACGCCGTGCGAGTCCATGAGTGCCTGGATAATCGATTCTTTTTCAAGCTCTTGGAGACTTTTTTTGGTCATGACGCCGTGATGGTCGGCGGCAGGAGGCGGCGGCGGTGCCGATTGCGGCTGCGGCGCCGGGATGTTGTACTGCGGCGTCGGTTCGGGCTGCATGTACAGACGCTGATAATTGAACGGCAGCACGTGCGCAAGCATTTCGGGCATGATCTCCCCCTCCGGACAGATCAGTACCAACCGCTCCATCGTGTTTTGAAGCTCACGGATATTACCCGGCCACGGATAATCGAGCAGCAGTTCCATCGCCGGTTTGGAGATATGCATCGATTTGCGGTGCTCTTTCATGAAGCGTCCCATGTAATGCTCGATCAGAAGTTTGACGTCTTCGTACCGTTCGCGAAGCGGCGGAAGATTGATCGGGATAACGTTGAGACGGTAAAAAAGGTCTTCGCGAAATTCCCCTTTGCGGACCATCTCTTCGAGATTACGATTGGTCGCGGCGACAAGGCGGACGTTGGTTTTGATCGTTTTGGTCCCCCCGACCCGTTCGAACTCCTGCTCCTGGAGGATACGAAGGAGTTTGACTTGTAACGAAGGGGTAATGTCCCCGATTTCGTCAAGAAACAGCGTCCCGCCGTCAGCGAGTTCGAAACGCCCTTTGCGCATCTCTTTGGCATCGGTGAACGCCCCTTTTTCATGTCCGAAAAGTTCGCTCTCGAGGAGCGTTTCGCTGATGGCGGCACAGTTGAGTTTGATCAGCGGACCGCTGCTGCGGCGGCTTAGGTTGTGGATGGCGGTCGCGATGAGTTCTTTACCGGTTCCGGTTTCTCCGCGCACGAGTACGGTGGCGTCCGTCGGGGCAATCGTGTTGATCATGCTGAACACGTGCTGCATTTTGGTACTTCGGCCGACGATGTTTTCGAATTTGTACTCTTTTTGGGTTTCCTCTTTATAGTAGGTTTTGAGATCGGTAAGCGATTCTTTCTCTTTGGTAAAGGTCTGTTGCACTTTGAGCGAACCGACGAAGAGCGAACCGACGATCGTGAGCATCCGGACGATTTCATCGAAATTGAGCGGGCTGTTTTTACCGATATTGGCCGATATGACTCCGATTACCTCTTCGTCTTGCATCAGGGGAACGGCGGCGTAGGAGATCATCTGCGTCGAAATATTTCCCATTTTATTGAGGTAGTTGATGTTGTTATGGATATTTTCGATGACGATCGGTTCGCGACTTTTGGCCGCGAGTCCCGTTGCCCCTTCGCCGAAACGGTATACCGCCATTTTCTTTTGGTAGGGTTCGAGGTCGATGGATGCCAGCAGTTCGAGTATCGTTTCATCCTCTTTTTTCTTGAACAGCGCGCAGCGTTCGAGATATCCGTGTTGCTTAAGGCGGCGCATCGCTTTTTCAATGGTTTCGTAAATGTCCATGGTGCTTGTCAGCATCACCGCGATTTCATAAAGGAGATTGATCTCTTTGTAGGCGAAAGTGAGCGAACAGGTTTGACACTCTTCCCGATTGGGTATGTTGGCTTCAAACGTTATCATGGCGTTACCTTTTGGTAAGTAATTTGAGGAATTGTATTACAAAAATGTTCTAAAAATAAAAAAATTCCTGTCCAAAAAATAATCAGTCCTCTGGAACCTATGTTGCATATGTGGAAGCAAATTTGTTTGCAGGAGCAGCTATGACGATTACGGTACACGGAACCCCGACGGTGCTCGAGGGGAAAGAGATGACGGTCTGGCGCGAAGCGCCGGCCGCACGGATTACAATGCTTGACGGATCGCAAAACGTCGTCGGAATGATTGCCCCGACTGCCCAATTATTGATCGCCATCCCTTCGCTGAAAACCGAAGTATGTTCGCTTGGTGCGAAAAAATTCAACGATCTGATCAAACAGTTCAAAAAACTCAAAACGATTATGGTCACGACCGACGATATCGATTTCGTCCGTGATTACGTCTCCCGTGAAGGGATCGACGGTGCGGACGTAGTCATCGATACCGACCGTGATTTCGCGAAAAAATTCGGTTTGCTCATTTCCGAGGGGAAACTTCAAAACCGTCTGGCCCGTGCCGTGTTCGTCATCGATCAGGAGGGGATGATCAGTTATAAAGAGGTCGTTCCCGAAATCACCGATGAAGTTAATTACGACAAATGCATCGAAGCGGTGGATAAAGCGGCCAATTTCAAGAAAAAAGGGCATGACCACGAAAACTGGATGGGTGTCTAAACCGCACTTTAACCCAAACGATTGACCCTAAGGAGATCATCATGGTAGAACAATACATTACCTGGCTCGGCGAACGCGGATTTGATGCCAACGATCTGGAACATAAAGGATTCAACGGCAATACCCCGCTGCTTCTGGCGGCGTTGGAAGGGAATGCCATGATGGTGTCCCGGTTGATCGAAGCGGGGGCTAGCCTTTACGCGATCAACAACGACTTTAACGGTGTCCTTTTTAACGCCTGTTACGCCGAGTCTCCCGAGATCCTGCGCCTTCTGATCGAATCGGGTGCCGACGTGAACGATACGAACGAGGAGGGGACGACGGCATTGATGTACGCCGCTTCTGCCGGACGGTTATCGTGCGTTCAAATGCTCCTTTCTCTGGGTGCGGATCCCCGACTTGAAAACGAAGACGGATTCCGTGCCATCGAACTGGCAAGTGACAAGAATGTCTTTCGAGAACTCCGCTCTGCGTGATCGTACCAAACTAACCCGGGAAGTGGTCGCACGGAACGCTTCGTATCTGGAATGGGGTACGCAGCCCTCTATTTTCAAGCGCTATCCGAAATTCTGCTACCGTATTTCGATGGAGGCGGTCCCCTCTTTGCAATGGCTTGCGCACATCCGCAAAGTGACCGATATTCGTAAAATCGGGGACGCTCCTTATTGTCGTCTAAACGTCCCCTCTGCGGGCAATCTTCACCCAATCGAAATGTACGTCCAGGCGCGCAACGTGACGGGGGTATTGGACGGTGTTTATCACGTCGACTCGCTCGAACAAGAACTGGTGTTGATCCGTGAAATCGAACGCGACGGGATTGAACCCGACGTCGGATTGGAATACCGGATGAACGGATTGGTACTCTTCTTTTCGATCGTGCCGTTTCGGTCATTTTGGAAATATTCGCTCCGTTCCTGGCGTTATTGTTATCTTGATTTGGGCCATCAGATCGGAAACTTTTTTTCTGCGGCGGAATATTTTTCCCAGACGATCTCTCCCCTTGCCATCGAATCAGGGGTGCAACTCAGCGAACGGTTCGGATTTGTCCGGGATGAATACATCGCGGCCGCTTACGCCCTCGGGATACCCGGAGTTAAGAAGGCGTTGAAGATGGAGGCGGATTTGATGCACGTTCATCCGTGCGGCTATTCGTATCATGAGCGTACGCTTCATTCCCTGAGGGAACACGAACCGCTCTATACAAAACTTGCATCGACCAAAGAATGGTATTGGGAGAGCGGACGGAACGCTTCGCGAAGAAGCGCGCGGGATTTTGGCGAAGAAGCGTTAGGGGAGGAAGGGGTCAGAGAAGTGATTGCAATGCTCCATTCGGAAACCTTGGAGGTTGTCCATGTGGTCTTGCGGGTACGGAATATGCAGGATGGAGTCTATCGTAACGGTCAATGTGTCGAGGAAGGAAATTTTCTGGCTGAAATTTACCGTTTGCTGGTCGAACAGAAGTTCATTGCCCGTTCGGGTATGGTATCATTGATCTACGGCAAGCGTTTTGATGCGCATACCCATATCGAGGCGGGAATGTTTGTACAACGGATGTATCAGTTGTGCGGACGTCATGAGATCGGGTGTAGCGGTATCGGCGCGTTTTACGACGACGAAGCGGCACGCTGGTCGGATAATCCGCTGATTTATGCGGCGGCAATAGGAGTGCAAAATGACGGTAGGGATTCCAAAAGAGATTAAGACCGACGAATTCAGAGTCGGGATGGTACCATCAGGGGTGAGCGAGCTGGTTGCGGCGGGTCATACGGTCGTTGTCGAGACCAATGCCGGATCGGGGAGCGGGTTTTGTGATGAGGACTACCGGAATGCAGGGGCTTTGATCGCGGCAAGTGCGGACGAAGTCTATGCGAGTGCGGAGATGATCGTCAAGGTCAAAGAGCCCGTAGGAGCTGAATATGAACGACTTAAAGAGGGACAGACCCTTTTTACCTATCTCCATCTTGCCGCCGACAAACCTTTGACCCAGATGTTGTGCGATCGGCGAATCACTGCCTTCGCGTACGAAACGCTGCGGGTCGGCGGGCGGTTGCCGCTGTTGGAACCGATGAGTGAAATCGCCGGAAAAATGGCTTCATTGTTTGGAGCCGTTCATCTGGGGCGCTATTTCGGAGGACGGGGAGAGTTGCTCGGCGGCGCGCTGGGAACCTCCCGTACAAGAGTCGTGGTTCTTGGGGCGGGCGTAGCCGGAAAAGCGGCTGCGGACGCGGCCGCCGCGCTTGGGGCGGAAGTGGTGTTAATGGATATCAACGCACAGCGTCTGGGATATCTGCGTGACGTCATGAGCGCAAACGTCACCATGCAGTTTTCAACCCGTGATGCGATCAGCGAAGCTCTTAAAACCGCCGATCTCGTCATCGGGACGGTTCTGGTTACGGGGGCCAAAGCTCCTAAACTGGTGACGCGCGAAATGCTTAGCCTGATGCAAAAAGGTTCCGTACTGGTCGACGTATCGATCGATCAGGGGGGATGTTTCGAGACCTCGCACCCGACGACCCATTCCCATCCGACCTTTGAAGTGGACGGGATCGTCCATTACTGCGTCGCCAATATGCCCGGAATGTATCCGCGCACGTCGACGGTCGCATTGACCCATGCAACATTGCCTTACGTTCTCAAGCTCGCTTCAACGCCGTTGGAGACGCTTTTGAAGGATGAAACGATGCTGGGAGCCCTCAATACGTTTGAGGGAAAACTGACAAATCAAGCGGTAGCACAGGCACACGGGATGAATTATGAACCCGTCCGATAAAGCCAACGAAATTTTATCGATTTATCGTTTTTACCGTTTGGACGGAAGCTTGTACGATTGTGAAGATACCGATCGGCTGGATGATCTTTTTGAAGCGGTGGTTCAGGCGATAGAGGGGTGCGGCGTACTTAAGCCGCTTCTGCCCCAAGATGAGTTTGTTGCGCCGTGCCGCGGTATTTTGAATCGGGAAAAGGCGTGGCTCCAGCGTTTCGAACACCGCGACACCCGTGCCTTTTTTCTCAGCGATATCTACGATTTTCTCCGCCTTTTCGTCGGAAGGGTTCAACTTCGGGTCAATTAGAACGCTCAATGCATATCCGTTCTTAAAAGGGGGGATAGGCTATGGCAGTTTTGTTTCTGAAAAACGACAATCTTAAACTCAAGGTTCCCAAAGGGACGACGATGCGAAGTGCCGCACTTAAAAGCGGTGCGTCGATGCAGTTCGGTTGCCGGGTCGGCGACTGCGGAACCTGTTGTGCCCGTATCGTCGAGGGGATGGAATATCTTTCTCCCGTCAATCCAAAAGAATCGGCATTGCTCGCCATGACGGGTTTTGATGGAAATGAAGTCCGTTTCATGTGTCAATGTCTCGTCGAAAGCGACGAGGGCGAAATTGTAATCGAGTATATGTGAGAACGATGATGATACCTGATATTCTCGAAATCAAACCGGGCGTCTACTATACCGGTGCCTTTGATCCTAAAATCCGTACCTTTGACATCATCATGAAAACGGCCAACGGAAGTTCCTACAACAGTTACGTCGTTCGCGGCAGCGAAGGGGTGGCGGTGATGGATACCGTCAAAAAAGAGTTCAGCGACGATTTTTTCATCCGCCTTGAGCGGGTATGCCGTTATGACGAGATCCGTTATATCGTTCTGCACCATCTCGAGCCCGACCACTCGGGGGCGCTCGAAGAGCTGATGCGGCGCGCTCCCGAGGCGAAACTGATCATATCGGGGCGTGGGGTGATGATGCTCAAAGGGATCATCAAAAGCGATATCCCCTACGAGATCGCGACGACCGGCAAAACGATTTCGCTGGGTGATAAAACGATCGAGTTCATGATGACGCCGTTTCTCCACTGGCCCGATACGATGAGCACCTATCTGCACGAAGAGAAAATCCTCTTCAGCGGTGACGTGTTTGGATCGCATTATTACGATGAACGTCTTTTCGACGATCGCGTCGGCGATTTTTCCTACGCTTTTCAATACTACTATGACCATATCATGCGTCCGTTTAAACCGTTTGTATTGCAGGCGCTGAAGCTTTATAAAAAATTCGACATCACCCTGATCGCTCCGCTGCACGGACCGATTTTGCGCAATAATCCCCAAAACTACATCGACAAATACGCCATGTGGAGTTCGGAAGCCCGCTTTCGTCAAAAAGAGATCGGGAGCAAAATGGTATCGGTCTTTTACATTTCCAGTTACGACAACACCCATAAAATGGCCGAATCGATCACCAAAGGGGCCGACGAGATCGAAGGGATACGGGCGAGTATGTATGATCTCTCCTCACTGGATGAACATAACATGATTACGCTGCTCGAAGAGTCCGATGCGGTGATCGTGGGATCGCCGACGATCAACGGCGATGCGGTCAAACCGGCGTGGGATCTGCTGTCGTGTTTCGCGTACGTGGAGAGTCTGGGAAAAATCGGGGCAACGTTCGGTTCGTACGGCTGGACCGGGGAGGCTCCGGAAATGCTCCGGGAACGGATGCGCGGACTCAAACTCCGTCTTCCGATGGAACCGTTGAAAATCAAACTGATCCCGACCGATGAAGAACTCGAATCGTGCAGCGCTTACGGACGTGAGATCGCTGAAATCGCCATGGGTAAAATGGTGGAAATGGAGCTTTAAAAGCTCCGTTCCGATCAGTATTCGATAAAGGTCAGCGAAAGAACGTCGTTTTTGTAGCCGTCCGAAGTTTTGTATTCGCGGTACCCTTTTGAGAGGGCGATTCCGACGAGATACTCTTTATCCTCGAATTTGACGAACCGGTGTGTTTTCTGCCCTTGCTGGAATCGGAGGATTTCCTCATCAAGGGTGAGTTTTTCCAGCGGCTGTATCTGCGGATGGTTGCTCGCGAGGACGGTTCCGTTACGCTCTGCGAAGCATGAAAATCCTCTTTTCGAGGTAGGGAAACTGTCATCGAGCATCGCTTTGAACTGGGGCTCGGAGTCGAAAACGATCCCGATCCCTCCAAGGCTTTTTCGGTTCAAGATCAAAGAGGCGTAATAGATATACGTAGGTTTGCCGTTGTAATAGGGGGTCGATTCGAACGGGCTGACGTAATAACCCTGGGTATTGACGATGGACGCGGTTCGGCTGAGGGCTTCGGACGAGACGGAGCGGCCGACAATGTCCTGATTGGACGATGAGGCGATGATGACTCCGCGGGCATCGAACACGAAGAGGTTGGTATAGACCGTGTAGAGGTCATTGATGTATTTGAGAATTGATTCAATCGTTTTGCGGTTCGGTTCGGGTTTGGCAAGTTCGTCGATAAATGCCGGAGTGAGCGCCCACCATCGGCAGTCGTTGGCCCGTTCGTAGAGATTCCGATCCATGATGTCTACGGCCAGTTTTGCCGCGCTTTCGGCTTCGTAGATTGACCCGTCCATAATCGTGTTTTCAAGATTGGTGACGCTCTCCTTGATTGTGGAGAGGATGGAAGAACTGATGTTTCGCAGATTGTCGAGGACGGGGGTGAGGACATAGACCCGCTCTTTGGAAGCGATCAGTTCGCCGTTGATGATGACGTCGCTGAGGTCTTCGATCAGATCGTCTGCCTTGGCGATGATGGCACGAATGGAATCGTCCAGAGTCGATTTACGTGTATGGGAAAGGGCTTTTCCGCCGTTTTCACGCATTTTTTTACCCATATCGAGTGCAGCGGTGCTGTTCCATCCCGCACCGTGATACCCTTCATAACCTTTGGCCTGCGTAGTTATTAAAAGACGCCCTTTGTCATAGGTAAATCCGTTTTTGTCGCCTCCTTTCAAAAACTTTTTTTGAGGTTGAGGGCGCGATTCGATCAATATATTTCCCGTCGAATCGGAAAAAAAGATCTCTTCATGAGCATTGAGGATCGATCCGAAAATCCGTTCCATCTCGTCTTCAAAACGGAACACGAGTACCAATACGCCGATCGGACGTGAACCGTCGACAATTTTGTGGGCAAAAAAGAGGGTTTTGTCGCGTCCGGGGAACAAATCGGTATGCTCATAGCGTTCGACGTACCCCGGTGCACGAAGTGCTTCGAAGATAGCGGCATCGCTCGAGACGACCGGCGTATTGGAAGGGTGGATGTTCATTCGTACGTTTCCGCTGGGATCGAGGAGGAGGATTTCATCGTAGACGGAGTATTTGAGGGTGTATTCGACGAGGCGCGCCCTCATATCCTCGGGTGTGACGTTACCGCGCAAAAAATCGACGATGACGCCGTCCGTGGCGAGGAAACCGACGTCGGCGGTACGTTCGAAGAGATTTCGTACAAGAATGTCGATTGCGGTCTGGGCTTTGGAACGGAGTTCATCGGTCAGGCGGTTAAGGTTTTCACGTACTAACAGAGGGATCAACTCCTCTTTGAGGTTGGAAAAAGTGAGGATGGTTTTCTCGGTGAAGGTGAAGAGGTTGGCCGCCTGCTCAAGTGCGGCGATTTTTCCGGTAAGGACGATTTTGTTCAAAAACCGGTTCTGGTCGTCGAAAAGTTTGACGCTGTTTTCGACAAACGGGAAAAGATTGAGAAACGTGATTGCCTTCGCTTGATCCATAGCGCACTGAACTCCTGATTATTTTAGATCGCTTAATTAATGCTTATTAATATAAATTATATCACCGAGTGATTTGTTTTTAAGCATATATTGTTTTGATAATTGCTTATTATATGTGCAATTTATGTACACTGTTTTTGCTGAAGATAGGGAAATAGATGAGAACATAAAATGCATTTACTAGACAATACCGCTATGGAGGTGCCCAAATGAGCGAGATGGATGCCCTGTACAAAGAGGTCGAGACCTTTTTGAAAAAATATGCGATTGATGATGAAGCACGCTACATTATCGCGCCGCATGTGGCGAAAACGTCATTGGAGATGAACCATCTCTATCAGGACCTTGGCTTTAAAAACCGTATTCAAATGGGAGAATTTATGAAGAAACATTTTCCGCATCTGGCTGAAATCAAGCCCAAAGATAAACTCTGGAAAAAATTTATTTTTGACTCGATCGGACGCGTCGCCCCGGCGTGTGCGACGTGCAACGACCAGGAACACTGCTTTACCTGCCTGATCGCGGAGGCCAGTGCATGAAGACACCCTCGATAACGACAAGCGAACTTTTTGCCTATCTCGATACGCTGATCGATGCCGATATTCCCGTATTTATCCACGGTTCTCCGGGAATCGGAAAATCGTATATTGTTGCCGAAACGGCCAAAAAACACTCTCTTGAGCTCGTCGACGTTCGATTGTCCCAAATGGACCCGGTCGATTTGCGCGGGGTTCCCTCAATCCGCAATGAACAGACGGTATGGATGCCGCCCGTCTTTTTTCCGAAAGATCCCGATTCGGAAGGGATTTTGTTTCTGGACGAGCTCAATTCCGCACCTCCGTCGGTACAGGCGGCTATCTATCAGCTGGTGCTCAACCGTAAAATGGGGGAATACGTCTTGCCAAGCGGCTGGCGGATTGTGTGTGCCGGGAACCGGATCAGCGACCGCGGAGTCGTTTTCAGGCTGCCGACGCCGCTGGCAAACCGAATGGTCCATCTGCACGTCGAAGCCCGATTTGAGGATTTCAAACTCTTCGCCATTACCGAAGGGCTCCATCCGTTTATCATCGGATTTTTAGGTTTCCGTCCCGATCTGCTCACCAGCGAGCCCGTCAGCGAAGACGACAGCAATCCCGCGTTTGCGACGCCGCGAAGTTATCACATGCTCTCCAACGTCCTCAAAAAAGAGGAAAATGCCGCGAAGATCGCTCCGATCGTATACGGTCTGATCGGATACGGTGCGGGAATCGAGTTTCTCTCCTACGTCAAAGTCTACGAAAAGCTCCCCGACGTCGGTGCGATTTACCATGGTGAGTATCCCGAGATTGACAAAAGCGAACCGGCACTCCTGTACGCACTGGTATCGGCAATGGTCGAACTCTATCGCGAAGAAGAGGGGTTTGCAACCCATCTGTTCGGATTTTCACAAACTCTGCCGACCGAGTTTGGGGTCATGCTGATCAAAGATGCGATCGTCAAAGCTCCGAGCATCGCCGAATGCAGCGAATTCGAAGGATGGATCGAACGCTATGGCGACTATATCCTCTGATCTTGCCGCGTTCGAAAGCCGACTCGAAAAAATCCGGGTTCAGTTTCTGTTCGATCATCCGTTTCTAAGCGTTCTGGCCCTCTCGATTCCCCATACGCTTCAAAACAACCCCCACATGCTCTTCGAAACCGATGGGGTGAGTATACGGATCGATCCGGCCAAAGCGATCGGATACGACGACGGAAAACTAAAATACCTCTACGCCCACGTTTTACTGCACATTCTTCTTAAACACCCTTTTCGGATGAAAGGGCGGGACAAGGCGACGTGGAACCGAAGCTGTGATGTCGTGATCGGATTGCTGCTAAGCGATTTTTCAAGAATCGGCGAAGCCGACGAAGAGGCGATTATCCTCGAATCGTTTCGCGACAAAAGCGTCGAAGAGGTGTACCATGCCCTGTACCGAGAAAGCGACGAAGGGGAAGGTACGCCCGATGAGTCGAATCCGACTCAGCAGAAGATGGACCTGATCGAACACGAAGGGGACACCCAGGCCGCCGAAGAGTCGATCGATGCGATGATCGTTCAGGCGATGGGTGCGGCACGCAAACAGGGGAACGTTCCGGCTTCGCTGCTCGAGATGTTCGATGAGATCACCAAACCTTCCATCGATCTTCAAACGCTGCTCCACTCGTACATGACCGAGAGCTTTTTCGACAAGGAGAGCGATTTCTCCCATCCCAACCGCCGTTTTATCCATCAGGGGCTTTATCTCCCCGGATATCGGTACGACCGGAGCCGATTGAGTCTGTTCATTTTTCTGGACCGTTCGATGAGTATCACTCACGATGCTTTTTCCCGCTTTTTGGGAATTATCGACGATATCGTCCGTATGAGCAGCGATTTTGAGGTGAGCGTTATCCCGTTTGACGAACGTCTCTATCCCGAAGAGACACGCCGTTACAACGCACAGGAGACCTTGCCGAAAATTTCGTTTGCCAAGGGGAACGGCGGGACGCGGTTTGATCCCGTCGTCGAGTATCTGGAGCGCTGCGGCGGAGAGAAAAACGCCGCGATTGTCCTGAGCGACGGATTCTTTACGGTCGAGCGCGTTCCTCAGATGCAGACCCTGTTTTTGTTGAGCGAGAAAAAAAACTGCCGGAGGTTTGAAACGTATGGAGACGTCGTTTATTTCGACCTTGTCTGAAAACGGAGAGGATTACCGCGACCAGATCGAAAGGCTCAAAGACGAGAACGATTTCGAGGAGCGCGGGGACGCGCTGTTTTTGTACCATCCCGATGATGAAGCCCGGTTACTGTGGGCATTTCACCGTCCCAGCGGATCGCATCCCGTTCAGGTAGCCGATCCGAACGCTGAAGTGGCGATTATGGCGTTTAACCATTCGCGCCTTGGGGCGTACGAACGTTTTACCCGCCTCAATCCCGGGGTGATCGCCGATGCAAATTTGCGGCGCCATATCCGCAATCGTAGCCGGATGCTGTTTCGGGCTCTGGTGGACGATGATTTTACCGAACTGCTACAGGTACTCGATTTCGCTCCCGTCTTTATCGATCAGGCGTGCGACCAGATGATCAACGGCCGTATCTGGAACGAGAAGTATGCCTCGGCGGTTCACGCGTCGCAGTTTTTGAACCGGGTCGGGGAATTGATCGACGAACGGTTGGGGGAGGGGGTGATCCGCCGTCTTAAACCGCTTAAAGAGTACGGTTTTGACGAAGCCAAACAGCTTCTCGAATCGCTGGCATCGTCGAGCGAAGCATTACATCCGCTCATCCGGGATCATTATATCGATGCGTTCGGACGATGGATGAAGAGAGAAAAACTTCACCCTCTGCAGACGATCGTCCTCCAAAAAACGCTTGACCGGATTAAAAACGGATAATTTATTGTTATTTGTGCTACAATGATTTTTTGCCGCAATTACCTCCAGCAAGGAGTAGAGGATGGATCTTGACGCCCACAACGCGCTAATGCGTATGATTCTAGAAAGCCCCAAGCACGTAATCGTCCTTGCAATCGATATCGACTACCGTTACGTCTTTTTTACCCACTCGCATGCCGAAACGATGAAAACACTATGGGGGGTCGATATCGCCGAGGGGATGGTAATTCTTGATCTAATCGGTGATATCGATGACCGTATGAAAGCAAAGGCAAATTTTGACCGTGCGCTGCAGGGTGAATATTTGGTTTTGCAAGAAGAATATGGCGATCAGAACCTGAAACGTACTACCTATGAAGATCGTTACGCGCCGATTCGGGACGATCGGGGAAATATTATTGGCGTCAGTGTTTTCGTTACCGACATTACCGAACAGGTTATAATCGAATCGAGACTCCGGGAAATGGAGGTAGTTAAACGGGTCGGGGAAGAGCGTTCGATGATCCTTAATAGCATTGGGGAAGGGGTATACGGGGTTTTATTGGACGGAAACTGCTTTTTCGTCAATCCCGCAGCATTGTCGATACTGGGATACACGTATGAAGAGATGGTTGGGATGAACACCCATCAGCTGATTCATCACCATCATCCTGACGGTACATTGTTTCCAAGCGACGAATGCATTATTCACCGTGCGTACGAAGCGGGAGCGCAATGCGCACAGCGCGATTGGCTGTTTCGCAAAGAGGGGACGATTTTTCCGGTGGAGATCATCGCGACGCCGATTTACAATGGAGGAATCCAGTACGGCACGGTTATCGCGTTCAACGACATCACCCGCCAATACGCGATGGAACAGGAGCTTATCGAAGCCAATCGGCGTCTGCGCCATCAGGCAATTACCGATCCGTTGACGGAGTTGTATAACCGCCGATTTTTTGAAGAACAGGGGAAAACGGTATTTGAGAGTTACCGAAAAGGGGCGAAAAGCCTGGCCGTCATCGCAATGGACATCGATTTTTTCAAACAGGTCAACGACAGTTACGGACATGAAGCCGGAGATCAGGTGTTGGTCGAAGTGAGTGCCTTAATACGTAAACAGCTTCGAAGCGAAGATATTCTTGCCCGTGTAGGCGGCGAAGAATTTACCCTTTTACTTCCCGACGTATCGTTGTCCGAGGCGCTGGAAGTGGCCGAACGGATTCGCGATCATTTGCACGATACGCACATCACGGTCGGGGAGACGAATTTGTGCGTAAGGATGAGTTTCGGAGTTGCGGCACAGAACGAACGCTACCAGTCGTTCGCGGAACTTGTATCGATAGCCGATCACTGCCTCTATGAGGCCAAAAACGGAGGCCGAGACCGCATCGTGTCGACTTAGTCTTGAATAGGTGCGAGGCTCTTTGTGAGACAAAAGGGTATCTCAAGAATAAAAGTAGATAAGAACCGAATATGCATTTTCATCCAAAAGGGTAAACCTGCTTATGAGGAAACACTATGGAACCATCAACACTCCGCGTCATGAAATCGATTTTCGCCCTCAGCGACGAAATTGAATACAATATCTACGAAGCCGAAGATATCGCCGAATACGCCCGTATGGACGTTGGCGAGGTAAAAACCATTATCCGCGATCTCTACGACGAGGGGTATCTGGGAGAGTGTATGACGGTAGGCGATGACGGGTTTGAGACGTTTTTCCTGAATAAAAAAGGGCGTACGGCCATCGGGGTTGAGGAATGAAACGTTTGGTCGTTTTTTACGAAAAACCCTATTGTGCCGCCAATGCCAAGCAAAAACAGATTCTGCGGGAGAGCGGATGTACCCTCATCGAGAGAAACCTCCTTGAACACGGACTGAACAAAGAACAGTTACGTGAGTTTATGGGTGACAAAAATGTCGTAGATTGGTTCAATCCCGCCGCACCGGCCATCAAAAACGCTCTTATCAATCCGGCTGTCCTGGGTGAAGAGGAGGCGATGGAACTGTTGATGAACGATCCGATCCTGATCCGACGTCCGCTAATGATTATCGGAACCGAAAAACTGTGCGGATTCGATGCGGCGAAGGTTGCATCGATTCTCGAACGCAGCGTCGAACCGATGCCGAAAATCAACTGCATGGAAAAAAGCTGCCTCGAAAAACGGGCAAACGGTTAATGGTGGTGGGAGTGCTCCAATAACTTCCGGATGGTCTCTTCGTCGGATGGGACGACCTCTTTGACCGTCCCTTCGAAAACCAGATCGAGTCCGGCAAGCGGGTGGTTGCCATCCAGTACGGCCTGGTCTTCTTTGATTTCGGTCACGGTATAGAGGATAACATCCTCAGGATCGCTCTCCGCGTACCCTTCGATCTGCATCCCTACGGCAACATCCTCCGGAAGCTCCTTGAGTGATTCGACAACGAGGAGTTCTTCGTCGTAGTCTCCGAATGCGTCGCACGCACGGATTTCAACCCGAAACGCATCGCCGGCCTGTTTCCCTTGGAGGGCATCTTCCACGGGTTGGAAAATGTTTTCGTATCCGCCGTGGACGTAGGTGAGAGGCTCTTTCCCCTCGTCAATGAGTTCTCCGTCTGTATCTTTGACGGTGTATTCGAGCGTAACGATGGTATTTTGAGTGATTTGCATGCAGAGACCTTTAAGGTAGATATGGTGAAACGATTGTAGCGAAACTTCCGCACTCTTTGGATAGCAAAAGAGGGCGTTAGTTTAAAAAGACGCCAAACGGGTCCTCATCGGGGACGCTGGCGGGATCGAGGGCGACGGTATCGATGACAACCGATTCGCGCTGTTGGGGAGGGAGGCGGAGTTTGAGACGTTCGATCGCTTCGGACTCGTTGGCCGCTTCGATCGGATATCGTCGGGTTTTTCCCTCGATTCGGATGTCAATGAGATAGCGCATCGCAAGACTTTAGCAGATAGAGGCGACCGTGGCAATGACACTCCGGCGTTCCGTCGAAGGATCGGATATTCCCTCCCGTCCGGAGCGAATAGACTCCAAAATCGGTAAAGAGCCGTTCCCCTTCGATCCGTTCAAGGCGTACGGTTTTGATACGGCATTCGTCCTCACAGTTTTTATCGTGGCAGGTATGGACCCACAGCAGCTCGGTGGGAAGATGGAGCCGAAGAGCCGCATCGATATCCCACTCGCCGTGCGCACCGTAGCGCGCAAGCTCCGCATCGCTGACGTTACGGTAAGGGCGCATCATCCCACTTCGTTCGTGTAAGCGTAGGTAGAGGAGATCGCGCGGAGGCGTTCGACCGCTTTGGTAAATACGTCGATGGTATAGTCGATCTCATCGGCGGTTGTAAAACGGCTGAGGCTCAGGCGGATCGCCGTGTGGGCGAGTTCCGGGTCTTCACCGATGGCGCTCATGACCGGATTGGCTTCAAGACTCTCCGAAGCACACGCACTTCCGGTAGAAGCGGCGATTCCGGCACGGTTAAGGTCCCACAGCATCGCTTCGCCTTCGATACCGCGTACCGAGATCAGGATCGTGTTGGGGGTACGTTTATCGCGGTTTCCGACGATGATCGTTTCGGGAATTTTCGCCAATGCATCTTCGAGGCGGTCACGCAGGGCGCGGACGTCGGTGTTCATTTTGTCGATGTGGCCGACCGATTGTTTCATCGCCAGCCCCATACCGATGATGTAGGCGACGTTGAGGGTTCCGGCACGTTTGCCCCCCATCTGCTCTCCGCCGTGCAGCAGGTTCGGCAGATCGCATCCTTTGCGCACGTAAAGGCCGCCGATCCCTTTTGGACCGTGGAATTTGTGCGCCGAGAACGTCAGGTAATCGACCGGTGTTTTGGACAGATCGATCGCGACTTTACCGATCGCCTGTACCGCGTCGGTATGGAACAAAATCCCTTTTTCTTTGGCGATGGCTGCGACTTCTTCGACCGGGAAGATCATCCCCGTTTCATTGTTTGCCCACATCATCGAGATGAGAATCGTTTTGTCGGTGATCGCCGCCGCCATACGCTCGGCACTGACATAACCGTTTTCGTCGACGTCGACAAAAGTGAGCTCGGCACCGTTTTCTTCAAGAAAATGGAGGGTTTCAAGAACGGAAGGGTGTTCGACCGCCGTCGTAATGATGTGGTTTTTGCTAGGGTCTTTGAGAATGTGTTTGAAAAAGACACCTTTTAAGACCGTATTGTTGCTCTCCGTCGCACAGGAAGTGATGAGGATATCGTCCGGGTCGGGAGCGTTCAGCGCATCGTACATGTAGCCCATGGCTTCGTTCAGGTAGGGACGTACTTCCATACCGTACTGGTGGAGCGAGTTCGGGTTGCCGTAAAGCTCTTCGAAGAAGGGCTGCATCTTCATTTTGACCAGCGGGTCGAGTTTGGTGGTGGCGTTGTTGTCGAGATAAACGCGTTTCATTTTTCCTCCTCAAGTTGTCGGATAGTATGTGGAGGAAATGCAAGATTTGTTCGAGATATCTAAATAATATTTTTAATATTGTGCTATAATATTAAATATTATTTCAAACTGTGGATTAAAATCATATGTCAAGAAAAGTTAGTTTATTAATTGTTTTATTTGGAATATTTTCAAGTGTATTGATTGTATATTTAGATGATTTTAATAGTGAATCGGTGGGTTTGCTTCAAATAGTACCAATAGATTTAATTGCAGCCTTTTTACTTTATGTAATTTCAAAATATGTAAAAATTAACTGCATATTTCTTTTAATTTTTATAGTTCTTATTAATGTTTTGTTACTTTTTAATACGACTGGATGGAGCGAAGGTAGTATGGAAGGAGCTGCTTATACTATTCAAATTTTGAAACCTGCAACTGATTTGATGTATGGGTTGATATTAATATCTGCTTTTTTACTTGGTATCCCATTAGGTCTATATATTATATTTTTAGTGGCATTATCAAAATTGTTTTGCCAAGTCTCAGATGACTCGTGAAATGAGATAAGCTTTAATTTTAAACATATCTAAGTACTATAATATGTTAACCTAATTGACATTCTATAGACCACGTATTCTTCTTTGTAGACGTTGATACTGGTATTGATGAGTTTTTAGCCATTTCCTTACTCATTTCACTCTGCTGATATCGTTATAATTAAACTTATTCGATAAAATACGCCCCAATAAAGCAGTTTCAAGATCAATAAGGTTTTTTAGATGAACGAGAGCAAAGATTTTTTACGCACCATCGTCGAAGAAGATTTACAAGCAGGAAAATACAGCGAGGTTGTGACCCGCTTCCCTCCCGAGCCAAACGGCTTCCCCCATATCGGTCACGCCAAATCGATCGCGATCAACTTCGGTATAGCGCGGGACTATCACGGTCACTGTAACCTCCGGATGGACGATACCAACCCGACGACGGAAGATACCCGCTACGTCGAAGCTCTCAAAGATGCCGTAGAGTGGCTCGGATTTAAATGGGAGGGGAACGTCCGCTACACCTCGGATTATTTCCCTGAACTGTACGAATATGCAAAACAGCTCATCAAAATGGGCAAAGCCTACGTCGACAGCCTCACCGAAGAGGAGATCCGCGAGTACCGCGGAACGGTCACCGAACCGGGTCGCCGCAGCAAATACGCTGAGCGCAGTGTCGAAGAGAATTTAGACCTTTTAGAGCGGATGAAAAATGGCGAATTCAAAGACGGCGAACACGTTCTGCGTGCCAAGATCGACATGAGCGCGGCGAATATGAAGATGCGCGATCCGCTGCTATATCGTATCCGCCACGCCCACCACTACCGTACGGGTGATGCGTGGAATATCTATCCGATGTACGATTACGGTCATTGTATCTCCGATTATCTCGAAGGGGTAACGCACTCCATCTGTACGCTGGAATTCGAGAACAACCGCGATATCTACGACTGGGTACTCGATACGCTGGGTCTCACGGCTCCACGCCCGTACCAGCATGAGTTCGCACGTTTGGGGATCAACTACACCGTCATGAGCAAACGAAAGCTCTTAGAGCTGGTCAACGAGAAATACGTGAACGGCTGGGATGACCCCCGCATGCCGACTATCGCGGGATTACGTCGTCGCGGGTATACTCCAGAGTCGATTTTGAACTTCTGCCACCAGATCGGTATCGCAAAAGCCAACTCGATGGTCGATGTCGCACAGCTCGAGTTCTGCATCCGCGATGATCTCAATACCAAAGTCCCGCGCGTGATGTGTGTCCTTGACCCGCTCAAAGTGACGATCGAAAATTATGAAGACTCCGAAGAGCTCGATGCCTCGTACTATCCCGATGACGTACCCAAAGAGGGTTCACGCAAACTGCCGTTTTCCCGCACTATCTACATCGAGCGCGAAGACTTCAGCGAGAACCCGCCTGCGGGCTTTTACCGTCTCACCCCCGAACAGCCCGTCCGTCTCAAACACGCCTACATCATCTCGTGCAAAGAGGTGATCAAGGACGCGGACGGCAACATCACCGAGATCATCGCGACGTACCATCCCGATTCCAAAAGCGGCTCGGATACGAGCGGTATCAAGGTCAAAAGTGCGATCCAATGGGTCGAAGCGAGTACGGCGAAAACGGTCGAAGTGCGACTTTATGATCGCCTCTACACCTGCGAAGCGCCGGAGGGGATCGAAGACCTTAATCCCGACTCGCTGAAAATCATCAAAAACGCTCTGGTCGAACCGGCACTCATCACCGAAAAACTGGACGTGCGCTTTCAGTTTGAACGGGAAGGGTATTTTTATGCCGATCCGGTGGATTATACCGACGAAGCGCCGGTATTCAACAAAATTGTAGGGCTTAAAGACTCGTGGAACAAAAAGGGCAAAGCCGAAGAGGGAGCCACGAAGCCGGAGCGCAAAGCGCCGGAGAAAAAAGTGCAAATTGACAGCGAAGTCGCCCCGATGAACGAAGCCGAACAGGCACGTTTTGAGAAATACACCCTCGAGCTGAAACTGGGAACCGAAGTCGCCAATACCTTAGCGCGGGATGAAAAACTCGCAGCATTCTTCGAAGCCGCTTTGGAAGTGCATAACAGTCCGGTAACCCTTGCCAACATCATCTCAAACGAAGTGGCGAGAGAACTGAAAGAAAAAGACGCGGATGCGCTGAAATTCAGTGCGGCGCAGATCGCCGAGCTGGTCAAAATGCTTGACGATGGGATCATTTCAAACAAAATTGCCAAACAGGTGTTCGAAGAGATGGCACAAAGCGGTGATAATCCCGCAACAATCGTCGAAGCCAAGGGGTTGGTACAGATCAGCGATCCGGCCGTCATTTTGCCGATTATCGATGAGGTCATGGCCAAAAATCCTGACAATGTCGAAAAGTACAAAGCGGGGAATACCAAATTGTTCGGTTTCTTCGTCGGACAGGTGCTCAAAGCGACCGGAGGCAAAGCAAATCCTCAAGTGGTCAACGATCTGGTGACGCAGAAGTTACAGTAATCTTTCTAAAATTGCTATCGTTTCATCTCGACCTATGGATCGAGATGAAAAGTCTTGAAGTCAACACGTTTCAAAGCTTCACGTGCCATAAGCCGAGTCAACATCAAGGCTTCATTATCTCAAAAACACCTTCAGTCTTTTTAGATTATATTCTTCATTCGTTATCAGATTGAATGGATTTCCGACAACAGTTTATGTGATTGTGTTCGTGCTTTTGCGATCGCGTGTTCAAAAGTCATTTTTAGACTATCGATCATTTTGGCTACTTTGGTTTCACCGTTAATGGCATTTTCGACACTGTCGATTTCATTTTGAAGTTGTTTGTACTCATTGCTTCCATCGTTTAGATATCCCAATGCGACTGTTTTGGCAATATCGTTTTTAGCATCCTGAATTAAAACGGAAGCATCACTTTTTTTGGTTTTGTCGAGTTTCATCGCCATTTCGATGTTTGTTTGGGCTTCGAGTAGTGGGATCGGCGTCATTGAACTTTCACTGACGATGGTCTCAAGCGCGGAGGTCATGGTCTCAAGGGCTTTGGCGTTTTCTCCTTTAGAGAGTTCATTCAAGGCAGCTTGGGTGGCTTTTGGATAAAGCTGCATCGGGAGATATTGGACGGTGAAGCGCATTTCGTCTTTGAGCGGTATCAGGAGCTCTCGTGCATTTTGTACTGCATGTTTAGACAACTCCTCGTTGGCTCGTCTGGTCAGAGTCATGATCTGTTGCGTACTCATATCGAGCTCATCAACGTCGACTTCAGTCGCGATCGGAACCATCTTAAGATTCGGATTAGCCTTGAGTGCGGCGTTGAATGAGGCAGTTGCCAGGCTTAGACTCTTTTGAGCATCGGGAATACGGTTGTAGTGCATTTGTGTGATGGCATCCAGGCTCGCTTTTAGACCCACCATGATCTCCTTGGGTGTCTGGGAGAGTTTTTGATGTTCGTCATGGGCGGCTTTGAGTACGCAATTTTTGGCATTTTTGGAAGTATTGGAAAAGTAGGTATCTCCGAACGTATCGGTATGTTTATGATGAGAGACTTTTTGATCTACGGATGGGATATCCATTTCATAGTCGCTCGGCTCGAGTGCAAAAAGGGACGTTCCCACCAATAATACGGACAGAACCATTGAAACTGACGTTTTCATAGCGTCTCCTTTACGGAAATATAAAAAAAAGCTTACTCCTCGTAGGGCAAATGGTGGGTAAATCATACTGTTTTGATGATATTCGGATGGAAAGAAGGTTGAGCGTAATCGATACAAGAATCGTCGAAGCAAGGCTCCGACGAGAGATTACAGAGAGTTTGTTTGCGTTATGCTTCCGCATCTTCTTCTTTGTAGACGTAGATCGGTTCTTTGGAGGAATCGTCGATCACCGCGTCGGTAATGGTGACGCTTTGAAGGTTCTTTTTCGACGGGCAGCTGTATTGGAGCGGCAGCATCGCTTCTTCGATGATTCCGCGTAGACCCCGTGCTCCGACACCCCGGTCGATCGCTTTTTGCGCGACTGCTTCGAGGGCTTTTTCGTCGAAATTCAGCTCGATTCCGTCCATATCGAAAAACGCCTGGAACTGTTTGATCAGCGCGTTGTCCGGTTCGGTAAGGATCTGGATCATCTGATCTTTGGTGAGTTCGGTGAGCTGCGCCACGACCGGGATACGCCCGATGAATTCAGGGATCATACCGTAGTGGACGAGCGCTTTGGCATCGATCTTTTTAGGTTTGAGCGCTTTGTCTCCGGTTGATTTGGCAAATCCGACTTTGTTGGACTTTTTTGTATGGGTATCGGGGACGAGACCGACGAATGCACCGCCGCAGACGAAAAGGACGTGCGAAGTGTTGAACAATACGGTTTCGGTAGTGGAGTTTTTACGGCTCCCTTTGACCGGGACGTACACTTCGGCACCCTCAAGGATTTTCAGCAGCCCCTGTTGTACCCCTTCGCCCGAGACGTCGCGCCCCATCGTCGAACTCTCACCTTTGCGGGCGATTTTATCTACTTCGTCGATATAGATGATACCGCGCTGTGCGAGTTCAATATCGTAATTGGCCGCGGCTAGAAGACGGCTTAGAATACTCTCGACGTCTTCACCCACGTATCCAGCTTCGGTCAGCGCCGTGGCGTCGGCGACGGCAAAAGGGACCTGCATGATTTTGGAGAGCGATTTGGCCAGAAGGGTTTTACCGCTTCCCGTAGGCCCGACCAGAAGGATGTTACTTTTTTCAAGTTCGACGTTGTTGTAGACCGGGTTTTCGATCCGTTTGTAGTGATTGTACAGCGCGACGGCGAGGACTTTTTTGGCATCTTCCTGCCCGATGATGTATTTGTTGAGAAATTCGACAATTTTTTCAGGGACCGGCAACTGCTGCTGCATGGAGGAACGTTGTTCGTAACGAACCTCTTTTTGCAGGATATTCGAACAGGTCGCGACGCATTCGTTACAGATATGGGTTGTCTCGGAAGAGAACATTTTTTTGACTTCACTCTGTTTTCTTCCGCAGAATGAACAGGTTTTTTCAGTACTCATCATACATCCTTTGCGGTGAATTTGGTCAGAATTTCGTCGGCAAGACCGAATTTGATCGCGGCATCCGCTTCCATATAATTATCACGGTCGGACTCTTTTTCAATCGTTTTGGGAGTCTGTCCGGTCGCTTCGGAGAGGATGACGTACAGACGGCGTTTGAGATTGAGGATATGTTTGGTATGGATTTCGATATCGCTTGCCTGACCCGAATAGCCGCCGAGCGGTTGATGGATCATCACCTCGGCATTGGGGAGCATGTAGCGGTGACCTTTTTCGCCGCAGGTGAACAAAACTGCCGCCATCGAGGCGACCAGACCCATCGCATACGTATAGACGGGGGCGTTAATCAGGTTCATCGTATCCAATATGGCCAGACCCGCCATGACCGAACCGCCCGGGGAACTGATGTACATATGGATCGGTTCATCCGGGTCCATCGCCTCCAGATACAGCAGCTGGGAGACGATAACTCCCATCATATGGTCGTCGATTGCTTCGGTGATGACGATGACGCGGTCACCCAGCAATTTGGAAAACAGGTCGAAATAGCGCTCTCCTCTTGGGGAAAGGTCTTTGACGGTCGGTATGTATGGCATAATGGACTCCTTTACACAAATGCTTCAATAAATTCGCGAAGCGGCATTTTGATCACTTCGAGATTATGTTTGTCGATAAATTTTTGCTCTTTTTTCCCAAGTTCTTTCTCACTGACGACGTAACCCCCTTCGAGATCGATGGTGAGTTCGTTGGCGACCATACGGTCGGTGTCACGGTCGAAGGAGGTCCCCATAAAGAGGTATTTTTTCGTCTTGCGGTAGGTTTTGAGCACTTTAGGAACGGCATATCCCCCCATCGCTTCGGTAAGCCAATCGACGTAATCGGCGTCGCTGATGACGAAACTCGGATTGGGCAACGGTGAACCCATCGGTTTAAAGAGAATTTTTTCGGCGGTTTCGAGGACCTCTTCGTCGACCAGAAAATATTTTTGGTTTTCAATGTCGTATTCGTAGACCTCATAACGGTAGTCGTTCCCCATAATCCGCGATTTTCCGATAATCAGGCAGTGCGGCGTGTACGCGTACAGCTCCTGGAGTTTCGTATCACGGTTGGTGTCGATGACGTATCGCGGCGACATGTCGACAATCGCTTTGTGCAACGGGGTCGGGTCAAACGGCTTGGTATAGATATGGTTGATCAGCTGAACCATATAATCGACCCCACGGCGCTGTTCAAGATGCATGGCCGCGCGCGAATACTCGTACATCAGCCGTGGGGCCATGGCCCGACCGCCGTTCATTGCCAGAATCAGCGAATCGCTGTCAAAAGGGATGGTTTCTCCCTCCTTTGTGGTCATTCCTTCGAAAATTCCAAGACCGAAATAGGGGACGGTCGTTTGGTTACGAATCTCTTTTTTGATAGTTTCAATAGTTGTAGTCATCAGTGACATCCTTTTCCGGTATAACAGTTTTCAGCAGCAGCGATTTTGACGATCGCATTGTCGATTGAGAGGGGAGCATTAAGATCGGGGACTATTTCGCTGTGAAATAAGGCTCCGTCTTTGGAGACGATGAAGAGCGCTTTGGCAAATTTGCCGCCGAATTCCCCATCCGCGATGCGGATACCGTAGTAATCGCCCAGCGCTTCATCGACGTCGTACCCGCTTAACCATCCTTCGATTTCGGGGAGGGGGGTGGCGGCGTCGGCAAAGGCGGCAATGCATGAAACACCGTTCAGTGCATTGAGTTTGAGTAAATCGGAGAGTTCTTTGAGTTGAGAAGAAAACGACTCGTCGGCAAACGGAGCGGTGACGATCACCTGAGTTCCGCCGTTTTGCCCACCGGCAATGAAGGTAGAACCCGCACCGTTTTTCAAAGAGACTTTTTCAGAGGCGTAACCGATGTCGAGAGGAAGATCTTCCAAATTCAGGGTGGATGAATTGTAGGTAATGCGCATTTTCGGACTCCTCACGATAGCTTTGCTTAGGTTTATGCATTTTGTATTCTAGTGGCTGTAATCCCCGTAAAAAGGGGGTTTACGCACGGAAAAGGAAGAACTTCACAGGGTGACAAAAATGTAGTCATCGTCCGACATTACCGTAAAAGGTAATGGGGAGTACGTAGCGTTTAAGATGCGGGATTGATCGATTCGAGGTGATCGGCGAAATTGGCGGCGATGACGAAATGTTTGATTGCCGCTTCGGCAGTAGTGATGAAAGGGGGGATTTTGTGCACTTTGATCCCGACGTTTTTCATCGTATGAAGGGTGTTGAGACAGTATTGATCCACGATGAGATAGTTGCATTTGCCGACGACTTCAAGAACGGCATAATGTTCGCAGACGTGGTGCGGGTCCTGAGCGGAATGAGGATCGCAGCCGCATGCCTTCATGACAGGATCACAGACCATGCTGCCATTGGTTTTTTCCCAGGGATTGAGCCGGGTTTCGACATGACGATAGCGTAGATCGCTACGCTTCCCGTCGAGTTCGTATATGGCAAACATGGGAGAAGTACAGGGATTCATATGGTATACACGGTTCATCGCATCTAATGGTATGGCCACTAAAATCATAGTACTCCTTTTATCCTATTTGTATGCAATATGCATTCTTAAATAAAGGACAGGGAATATTCGGTAGTTTTAGCGTAAACGCGAGTATTCTGAGTTACAATGACATGATGTACGATAAGAATAGTAGGAATTGGAAAAAGAATGTATCTGATTAATCACCGGTATAAAAATGACGAAATGCTTGAAGAATTCATTGCTGCGTCTATACCGAAAGATAAAACGATTTTCATTCAGGTTTACAGTGGATTAATGGAAAATGAGACAATCCGTCCTGTTTTGGAATCTCTCAAACGGGCATTGCCTGATTCGGCCTTAATCGGTGCGACGACGGCCGGTGAGATTATGGACGGAAAACTGAGCGGTGGAGAAATCGTCATTTCATTTTCGGTGTTTGAGTCGACTACGGTAGGAACCTATTATTACCCCGGTTGCGATTATGAGACGGGCAAACAGATTGCCCGTGAAAGGGTGACAGACCGGACGAAATTGTGTATCGTCTTTTCGGAAGGTCTCAAATGCGATTCGGAATCGTTTTTAAAAGGTTTTACATCGGTAGCCCCGGATACGGTTCTTGCGGGTGGGAATGCCGGAGACGATTTGACGTTCACCCGAACGTATATTATGAAAGACGATACCATTTACGACAAAGGGATTGTCGCAGCCGTTTTTGAGAGCGACGTGTTGGAGGTAAAGACCGCTTATTCGCTCAATTGGACACCGATCGGAAAGAGAATGACGGTGACGAAAGCCGACAAAAACGTTATATACGAAATCGACGGGATGTCGGTACGAGATCTCTACATCCATTATCTCGGACAGGAGACGGTCGAAAAAATCCCGGCCAGTGCAATCGAATTTCCCCTTATAAAAACGGATGAAGCGGTTCAGATTGCCCGTTCGTTGATCGGACAGATGTCGGACGGGGGCTTTGTATATGCCGGTCATTTTTCAGCGGGAGACAAAGTCCGTTTTGCGATCGGAAATGTTCAGGATATTCTGGATAAAGCCTCCGATATTCAAGCTACCGTTGCGTCTGCTCCGGCGGAGGCGACCTATATTTATTCGTGCTCGGTACGTAAGCTTTTTTTACAAGATCAGCTCAATTATGAGTTTGGTTTAATCGAAGAGATCGCCCCGACGGCCGGATTTTTTACGTACGGTGAGTTTTATCACGCCTCGTCAAAGAATTTTCTTCTAAACATCACAACGACGACGATTACGTTAAGTGAAGGATCACGCCAAAGAGAGTTCGTCCCCACGCACAAAGCATACAACCATTCGATGCTTAAATCGTTGACACATCTGGTCAACGAAACCCAAAAAGAGCTGGATGACAATATCCGTATTCTCGATCAGTATAAAATGGTTCTGGATGAGAGTTCCATCGTTTCCAAAACCGATTCGGAAGGGTACATTACGTACGTTAACGACGAATTCTGCCGGATTTCAGGATATACGCGTGACGAACTGATGGGGCAACGTCATAGTATTGTTTTGCATCCGGATAATCCGCAGGAACTCTTTACCGATTTGTGGGATACCGTATCTCAGGGGAAAATTTGGAAGGCGACGTTTAAAAATCGGTCAAAAGCCGGACAGGATTATTACGTCAAATCGGTCATCGCCCCTATTTTTGACGATCATGGTCTGATTGTCGAATACATTGCCGCACGGGTAGACGTAACCGATTTAATATCGCAGGCGGAGATTATCTTGAAGCAGCGGACCGATTCGCTGACAGGGTTAAAAAACCGGACGGCACTTTTTGACGATTTGGCTGAGTTGGGAGATGAGGTGTTGCTCGTCGTCGTCAATATCGATCAGTTTTCGAACGTCAATGATTATTTCGGTTATGAGGTCGGTGATAATCTCCTTAGGTTGTTTGCCCGCAAACTTTCCCGGGTAATCGATCATGAATATTTTTACCGCATCAGCGGAGATGAGTTCGTTTTCCGATGTAAGGATGCGGTTTATGATGAATATCACAAAGACAAAATTTTGGATAAACTTAGTTATATTCAAAACCAAAAATTCCGGATCGGGGAGAACCGCCTCACGGTTAACGTCACGGCCGGGGTGGCATTCGCGGCCAAGCATGAAGTCTACAATCTTGCCCATATGGCGTTGAAAGAGGCTAAAGAACGGCGCGAAGGGGTGACCTTCTATAATGATAATGCAACACTGAGCGAAAAAACTCACAATAATATACTTGTCGTCAACAAAATCAAAGCGGCGATTGCCGAAGACCGGATCGTGCCGTTTTATCAGGGGATTGTCGACAATACTACCCGGGAGATCGTCAAATACGAAGCCCTGATCCGATTGATCGAACCGGATGGAAGGGTACTTTCACCGTACGCGTTTCTCGAACACGCCAAAAAAGCCAAACTCTACGATCAGCTTACCCGGATCGTAATTTCCAAAACGCTGGCCATGTTCGAACCGCTCGATTTTGAAGTAGGGATCAATCTGACGCTGCAGGATATCCTCTCCGAAGAGACGAGAGTCTATTTGTACGAGACGTTGCGGGAGTCTCCGGTAGCAAAACGGATTACGTTCGAGATCGTCGAAAGCGAAGGGATTGAATCGTTTGAGGAGATTTCCGAATTCATCCGTCGGGTACGTTCTTACGGGTGTAAAATCGCCATTGACGATTTTGGATCGGGATATTCGAATTTCAGCTATCTAAGCAAACTCGACGTCGATTACATCAAAATTGACGGTTCGCTTGTCAAAAACATCAATGACGGAAACGACCATCTCTATACGGTTGAAAGTATTTTGTTCTTCGCCCGTAAAAAAGGGATACGTACGATTGCCGAATTTGTTGAGAACGAAGCCATTTTTGAAACCCTCAAATCTCTCAACATCGACTATTCCCAAGGGTACCTTTTCTCTGTTCCTTCCGCCGGTCTCTAATCGGCAAAGGACAATTTCCTACCGCTTTTTTTCTATCACATCTACAAAATTGTCTTTCTTTGTTGGTTCACTTCATCATTTGCTCTCTTTGATATTAGAACGCCAGATGCAAGTAAGGGAACATGAAAATGGTTTGTCGCTGGATGAAGCAAAATCATTCGAAAATTTCAGAATTCTCATATAAAAAGGAGCCGCTATGAGCTGTTCGTCTAGTCACAACGAAGCTTTTATGCCCGATGACATCAAGGATAAAATCCATAATCATCCATGTTATTCGGAAGGGGCGCATCACCATTATGCCCGTATCCACGTCGCCGTTGCTCCGGCATGCAACATCCAGTGCAACTACTGTAACCGTAAATACGACTGTTCCAACGAAAGCCGACCCGGTGTAACCTCTGAGCGGCTCACTCCCGAAGAGGCGGCAAAAAAAGTTATGTTCGTCGGCGGAGAGGTCCAACGTATGAGCGTTCTGGGTATCGCCGGACCGGGAGATGCGTTGGCCAATCCGGGCAAAACGTTTGAGACATTCGGAATGGTGCGCAAATTCGCACCCGATCTGAAACTCTGTCTTTCAACGAACGGTTTGGAACTGGCAACGTACATCGATGAAATGGTCCAATACAATATCGACCACGTCACCGTGACGATCAATACGGTCGATGAAACCGGAGAGATCGGAAGCCAAATCTATCCGTGGATTTTCTATAACAACAAACGTATCTACGGTAAAGAAGCGGGGCGCATTCTCCTCGAACGTCAGCTTGAAGGGATGCGCAAATGCGTCGAGAAAGGGATTTTGATCAAGGCCAATTCGGTATTGATCCCGGGGATCAACGACAAACATCTGCCGGAAGTTTCCAAAAAACTCAAAGAGATCGGAGTATTCCTCCACAACATCATGCCGATCCTCTCCGAACCGGAATTCGGAACCAAATTTGCCCTGGACGGTATCCCATCGGCTACCGATCAACAGCAGATGGAAGTCCAGGAAGCGTGCGGAATGGATATGAAACTGATGCAGCACTGCCGTCAGTGCCGAGCCGATGCGGTCGGACTTATCGGTGAAGACCGCGGATCGGAATTTACCAAAGATACTTTTACCCATCTGAGTTTTGATGATCTATCCATTAAATACGATCTTGAAGGGCGTCAGGCAGCTCAGGCGAAAATCGAAGAGTTCCGTTTCTTCCTCGATCAGGCAAACGAACGTGTCCGCCGTGAAAAAGAGGAACTGAGTTCAGACGGTCATACCATCCTGGTAGCCGTTACGACGGCCGGTGAGGGGATGATCAACCAGCACTTCGGTAGTGTCCGGGAATTCCTGATCTATGAAGCAGGGGACAAAGGTATCCGGTTTATCCATCACCGTAAAGTCGAAGCCGAATATTGTGCCGGCCCGGATGGAACCAATCCGCTTCAGCCGATCCTTGATCGTCTTAAAGACGTCAAACTGATCCTTACGGCCAAAATCGGCGGATGTCCGCAGGGCGATCTGGCGGCGGCGGGAATCGTTGCCGATCAGAGCTACGCGTATCAGCCGATCGAAGTATCGGTGCTCAAAGCAACGCGCAAATATTTCAACCTCCCAGAGGAAATGGAAGCCAATTAATCGTTGTAAAGCATCCAAAACGGCTTGTCCGATTTGGATGGCAGGGAGGTTCTCCTCTGCACTCCTGTAAGCTTTCCGTATCAATACGGAAGATTGATCCTGTAGAACAGACAAACAGGGAAAGGTAAGGTCATGGCGCTTATCAATGATACGACATTGCGTGACGGGGAGCAGGCTCCCTACGTTGCGTTCAATACCGCTGAAAAACTCCGTATCGCTACACTCCTCGATGCGTGCGGAGCGGATGAACTTGAAATCGGTATCCCCGCAATGGGCAAAAAAGAGCGCGATGACATCAAAGAACTCCTTTCCCTCGGCCTCAATGCACGCATGATGACCTGGAACCGGATGAAAGCCGAAGACCTCGATGCTTCGCTGGAGTGTGGAGCCAAAGCGGTCGATCTGTCGATACCGGTTTCGGATATTCTCATCAACGTCAAGTTCGGCGGCAGCAAAACAAAACTTCTTTCACAACTCGAATCGGTTGTACGTACAGCTGTGAACGAAGGGTTGTTCGTCTGTATCGGCGGTGAGGACAGTTCACGCGGAGACGTCACCTTTATCCGGGATATCATGGAACTCTCCCGCGAATGCGGCGCCGAGCGGTTTCGCTACTGCGATACGGTCGGAATCCTGACTCCGACGAAAACGTACGATATTATCCGTGAACTCGTAGCGTTTAATCTCTTGCCGATTGAAATGCATACTCACAACGATTTCGGTCTGGCCAATGCCAATGCCCTCAGCGGAATCGATGCCGGAGCCATCAGTATGAACACGACCGTCATCGGTCTGGGCGAACGGGCCGGAAACGCGTCGTTCGAACAAATCGCCATGGCGCTGAAACATCTTTATGTAGAAACCCGCTCTCTCGATCCGTTTTTGATGCGCGAGCTGGTCCATACCGTCTCCCGTGCGGCACAGATCTCGGTCGCCCCCAACGCTCCGATTGTCGGGGAACGGATATTTGCGCACGAAAGCGGTATTCATGCCGACGGGATGCTCAAAGATTCGCACGCATATGAACCGTTTGAAGCCGAAGAGGTGGGAAGCCATCGGGCATTTCCGATCGGAAAACACTCGGGCAGCGCGACGATCCGGTATCATCTTGAACGTATGGGAATTCATGCGGACAACGGTATACTCAGCGACATACTTCCCAAAATACGTGAAATCGTGACTTCCCGAAAACGGGTGTTGGAAACGTATGAGCTCAAATCACTCTATCAGGATAACGCATGTTCATAGGATGGCTGAAATTCGTCGACGTCGCGGAATTAACCAAAATTGCCGAAGAGGTAGGCTGGCTTTTAGACGGCTACCATGTCAAACTCATGATGATGCACTCTCCCCATTTGTGTTACGGCGCATACGATGAGGGGAAACTCGTCGGTGCGGTAATGGCGATTGAATTTGAGACGTCGGCCATGGTCAAATATTTCATGGTACGACAGGAATATCAAAAGCAGGGGATCGGTACCCGGTTGTTCAATACCTTGTTTGAGGTGTTGCGCAACGAACACCCTTCCATCTATCTCCACGCCAACCCCGGCTTGAAAGGTTTTTTTGAACGGTACGGTTTCAAGGTAGAAGCGGAAGTGGGACGATTCTTGAACGTCGGAAAAGTTCCGCCGTACAGTTTTACGAATGCCCAGGCCAAAGAGCTCGACAGCGGCAACTTCGACGTGACGATTCGCAAAGTCGACGCCGAAACGTTCGGCGAAGACCGGATGGAATTCATGATGGACGAGATGGAGCGTAACAGTTCACTCAAATTCGCACTCCCCAATTCGTTTCAGCACTCCAGCGTTATCAACGCGCGGGGCGTATATCTCGGACCGTGGCAGTGCCGCGTCGGTTCCGAAGAGGAAGCGGAAAAAATGATGCAGGGCGTTTTGTATTTCCGCGGACTGAAAAAAGTGATGGCCGACGTTCCGTTGTCCAATACAACCGCCGTTGCCCTGTTCGAACGGTACCATTTTCAGAAAAAAGCGACTTTCCTGCACATGGCCTACGGTGAGCCGCGCCATCTGAAGTTTGAGAATATTTACGCCTATTCTTTGTAAGGGGGATGTGATGTGTTTGTTGGACAGCGGTGTGAACAAAATATGCAGAGTGATATCCATAGACCTTGCCGAATCGCTCAAAGAGCATTTGTGCGCGATGGGAATCTGCCCGAACGCCACCGTCTGCGTCAAACGGTACGGATGGTTTAAAAGCAGCGTCCAGGTTCAGATCGGCCAACGGGTCGTTGCCTTGGGCAAAGAACAGGCATGTGCCATACAGGTACATACCGTTTAATTTTACGTACGAAAGGATAATTAATGAGCGAAGTAGATCACAAAAAAGAGCTGGCAAAACTAAAACGTCTTGCTACCGAGATCGCGTCACAGATTCACGATATCGTGGAAGATACGCTGTGGACCGATTACGTTAAAATGCCGGAATTGGCACAACAACTTCACGAAGCCGTCAAAACGGCCAATGATTATAAAAAGGCCCACTCCCTGTAAGGGGTGATCCATGCCGAGTAAAGAAGAAGTCCTCGCTACCGAAATTTGCGAATGCAGCGGCAAAAACGTTGCCGACGCCATCAAAATCTTCCAAGAAACCGATTTACCGTTTAAAAAAGCGAAAAAGCTGGTCACCGAGTGTGACAAGAGCTGCTGTCGTGCAGCCCTTGTCAAACTTTTTGACATGGCCTTTACCGGAAAATTCGATTACGACGAGATACACCGTCTGATTCAGATTCGCAACGACCGGCTTGCCCAGTTCATCGAAACGATGAAGAGCTAAGCGGATTCCGCCGTAGCGGTCCGCATGTGCGTTAACGGCATCGCGTACCGTAAAAATAGGCCTGATCGTCCGAGTTCTCTTCATCTACCACATTGGCCGGCTCGATCGGTTTTAACTCCTCTTCATCGAAACGGGCCAGCTCCTCGAATTTTTCGGATGGCGTTGCGTGCAGTTGCGTTTCAAAAATCCGCAGTTTGTTTTTAAGTTGGTCGGAGAGGGCAATAATCTCTTCATAATAGCGTTGCGCGAGTTCGGTCTCGTGGGTGGACGTTGACGTGTTTTTGGAAAACAGGCCGCCGAGGATACCTTTGTTCTTTTTACCGAAATAGATCGGATAGATTTTCATGTAGACGTCGTGCAGGCGCAGAAAAATCTCTTCGGAGTCTTCGAGTACGTTTCGGCTGTTGGATACCGACAACAGGAGCGCTTTGGAGTAGAACCATTTGCCGAATGGAGATTCTGCAGGATTTAAGGGTATCGTCTTTTCGGTTATGTCGACGCCCGAAATGAGCAACTTGATGTTGTTGACCCAGCGAACATGCTCCGTACGGGCATTTTGCAGGTGTTTAATGTAATTTTCTTTCGCACCCATTAAGATATTCCTCTCTAATGAAATGCCGAAAGTGTATCAACGTCCCAAAAGAAGTCATCCAATTATTGGTATATTTTTTAATCATATACATCATAAATAGAGTTTTTGTACGTCTGCAAGAGCCATTCTTACAAATTTGTATCTCTTTTGTCGTTTTGTCGCGAACGATGTTGTAATTGTCGTAAAAAAGCATAGAACGCCCTTTGCAATAACTAAAGCGAAGTTCAACACAAGGGGTTTAACATGGCTGGAAGCGAAAGCTTGCGTCAAATCGCGTTCTACGGAAAAGGTGGGATTGGTAAATCTACCACGTCTCAAAATACATTGGCAGCAATGTCTCACTATTTTGGTAAAAACATTATGATCGTTGGTTGTGACCCTAAAGCGGACTCAACTCGTTTGATTCTCCACGAGAAAGCACAAAATACTATTCTTCAGCTTGCAGCTGATAACGGTACTATCGAAGATGTTGAGATGGACGAAGCGCGTCTTTGGGGTAAAGGTTTGTTTGCTCCTGAAACTCCAGGCGGTTGGATCAACTGCACAGAGTCAGGCGGACCAGAGCCAGGTGTAGGTTGTGCAGGTCGCGGTGTTATCACGGCTATCAACTTCCTTGAGGAAGAAGGCGCTTACGATGAAGAAGGTCTTGATTTCGTTTCTTACGACGTTCTCGGTGACGTTGTTTGTGGTGGATTCGCTATGCCGATTCGTGAAGGTAAAGCACAAGAGATTTACATCGTAATGTCAGGTGAAATGATGGCGATGTATGCGGCTAACAACATCTCTAAAGGGATTTTGAAATATGCGAACACTGGTGGAGTACGTCTTGCAGGTCTTATCTGTAACGCTCGTATGACTGACCGTGAGTACGATCTTGCAAAAGAACTTGCAACACGTATCGGAACTCAGTTGATCCACTTCGTACCACGTAACAACATCGTTCAACACGCGGAACTCCGCCGTATGACGGTTGTTGAGTACAGCCCTATGTCAGACCAAGCTCGCGAATATAAAGAGCTTGCACGCAAAATCGTTTACAACGACATGAAAATCATCCCAACTCCAATCAGTATGGATGAGCTTGAAGACCTTCTCCTCGAATTCGGTCTTGAAGACGAAGTTGACGAAAGCCAAGTCGGTAAAGCGGCAGAAGCGTAAATAACGCTTTGACGAACGATCTTTGTAGCGGCCGAGGGTTTCCTCCGCCGCATATAACATCTTCAATAATGAAAAGAAAAGAACAGAAAAAGGAGACAAGATGTTTATTTTAGGTTTTCACTTTCCAGCTACTATGGGTAACAACGTTGCAGACGAACTAGTTGTTGAAAAATTGGCAGATGTCGATATCAGCGATGTAAACGAAATCAAATTGTTGATGGGTACAAAAGACAAAGACAAACAATGGTTGAGCTACACGAATAAAAACACATTTTTGTTCAAAGCTATGGTTCACTACTTCAAAGAAGAGAACCCTGAAAAAGCTCAAAAATACATGATCTACATGAACCGTTACCAAATGTCTGAGCTTTCAAAACGTCTTGACGCTAGTGATGACGAAACTATGGCACTCTGCAAAAACCTCGATTCGATGGAACAATTCCGCATCGAAGTTGCGTAAGGAAGAGGTGTACCATGGGTCCAGAAACATTAGAAGCCAAACAAAAAGCCGCTGTTGAAGAAATTCTTGCAGCATATCCTGCTAAAGCGGCAAAAAACCGTGAGAAACACCTTGGTGTAGGTTCTCCGAATGATGAAAGTCAAAAAACTTGCGGTAACGTTCGTTCGAACAAAAAAACCGTTCCGGGTGTAATGAGCCAACGCGGTTGTGCTTATGCAGGTTCAAAAGGGGTTGTATGGGGTCCTGTCAAAGATATGATCCATATCTCTCACGGTCCAATCGGATGCGGACAATACAGCCGTGCAGGTCGTCGTAACTATTACATCGGTGTAACCGGTGTCGATACTTTCGTTACTATGAACTTCAGCTCGGATTTCCAAGAAAACAGCATCGTTTTCGGTGGAGATAAAAAACTGGCTAAATGTATCGATGAAATCGAAGTATTGTTCCCTTTGAACAACGGTATTACCGTTCAGTCTGAGTGTCCAATCGGTTTGATCGGGGATGACATCGGTGCGGTTGCTAAAGTAAAAGCGGCTGAAATCGATAAAACAATCGTTCCGGTTAACTGTGAAGGTTTCCGCGGGGTTTCTCAGTCTTTGGGTCACCACATCGCTAACGACACAGTACGTGACTATGTTTTCGAAGGTAAAGTAAACGTTACCACAAATGATGTAGAAGTAACGGATTATGACGTTGCCATCATCGGTGACTATAACATCGGTGGGGATGCATGGTCTAGCCGTATCCTTCTTGAAGAAATGGGTCTTCGCGTTGTTGCACAATGGTCAGGTGACGCGACACTCAAAGAGATGGCTTTGACACCAAAAGTGAAATTGAACCTGCTTCACTGCTACCGTTCAATGAACTATATCAGCCGTCACATGGAAAAAGAGTACGGGATTCCCTGGGTTGAGTACAACTTCTTCGGACCGTCACAAACGATTAAATCACTTCGCAAAATCGCTGCTTTCTTCGACGAGAGCATCCAGAAAAAATGCGAAGAAGTTCTTGCTAAATATGAGCCTATGATCAATGCCGTAGTCGCGAAATACAAACCGCGTCTCGAAGGTAAACAAGTAATGTTGTTCGTCGGTGGTCTCCGCCCTCGTCACGTTATCGGTGCATACGAAGATCTTGGTATGGAAGTTATCGGTACAGGTTATGAGTTCGCTCACGACGACGATTACAAACGTACTAAAGAAGAAATCTTCCGTTCAACCGTTATCTACGATGACGTTAATGAGTATGAGCTTGAAGCGTTCGTTAAAAAACTTCAGCCTGACCTTGTCGCTTCAGGGATCAAAGAGAAGTATGTATTCCAAAAAATGGGTCTTCCGTATCGTCAGATGCACTCATGGGATTACAGCGGACCTTACCACGGTTTCGATGGATTCGCTATCTTCGCCCAGGATATGGATCTTGCAATCAACTCTCCAGTATGGGCATATTCCAAAGCACCATGGGAGCAAGAGGGCTGAAGCCCTCTTGTTCTAGAAGGAGATAGATATGCAAAACGTAGATAAAATCGTAAACGGGAAAGACCTTTTCCAACAACCTGAATATACCGAGTTGTTAGCTAATAAAAAACAATTCGAATCGTCAATGCTCGCGATCAATCCTGCTAAAGTTGAGGAAGTCGCTGAGTGGACAAAAACATGGGATTACCGCGAGAAAAACCTTGCTCGTGAAGCAATCACCGTTAACCCGGCAAAAGCGTGTCAACCACTTGGTGCAGTTATGGTCGCTCTCGGGTTCGAAGGGACAATGCCTTACGTTCACGGTTCACATGGATGTGTAGCGTATTTCCGTTCTTACTTTACACGTCACTTCAAAGAGCCTACACCATGTGTATCGGATTCTATGACAGAAGACGCAGCGGTTTTCGGTGGTCTTGTAAATATGAAAGAGGGGCTCAAAAACTGTGCCGCTATTTACAAACCGAAAATGATCGCGGTTTCTACAACTTGTATGGCGGAAGTTATCGGGGATGACCTCGGTGCGTTCATCACATCGGCAAAAGAAGAGGACGGCGGCGAGTTCTTGCCAATGGAATATCCGGTTCCTTTTGCACACACTCCGTCATTCGTCGGAAGCCACATCACAGGTTACGACAACATGATGCACGGTATCATGAGCCAATTGACTGAAGGTCAAAAAGGTGAAACCAAAGATCGTATCAACATCATCCCTGGTTTTGAAACGTATATCGGTTCACTTCGCTCTGTCAAAAGCATCGTAGAAGCTTTCGGTGCAGATTATATCATGTTGGGTGACCACTCGGATCAGTGGGATATGCCAGCCGGTAAATACGAAATGTTCCAAGGCGGAACAAAACTGGATGATGCAAAAGATTGTATCAACTCAAAAGCGACTATCAGCCTTCAAAAATACGCTACAGCGAAAACTATGAAAATGGTTCAAAAACGCTGGAAACACGAAGGTGGATTCTCTAACCCTGTAGGTCTTAAAGGGACTGATGAGTTCGTGATGAAACTGGCTGAGCTTACAGGTTCAGAAGTACCTGAAAAATTGAAAGTCGAGCGCGGCCGTTTGGTTGACGCGATGCAAGACAGCTATCCGTACATGCACGGTAAAAAATTCGCGATCTGGGGTGACCCTGACTTCCTTTTGGGTGTTGTTTCATTCCTTCTTGAAATGGGTGCAGAACCGACTCACGTTCTTTGCCACAACGCTCCAAACGGTTGGGAAGCTGAAATGCGTGCGCTTCTTGATACGTCACCGGCTAAAGACAGCCTCAATGTATGGGCTGGAAAAGACTTGTGGCATATGCGCAGCTTCCTCTTCACTGAGCCTGTCGATTTCATGATCGGTAACAGCTACGGTAAAGAGCTTATGCGTGATACAGGAACTCCGTTGATCTACATCGGATTCCCGATTTTCGACCGTCACCACCTCCACCGCTACTCAATCAGCGGATACGACGGTGGTTTGAACCTTCTTACATGGATTACTAATAAAGTCCTTGATGAGTTGGATGAGCAAACCAAAGGTATCGCTACTACCGACTACTTCTTCGACCTCGTCCGCTAAGGACGGGTCTCTGCCCCCTCCCTCTCGGGCAGATTTTTATCGATTCATTGATTCTTCGTCATTCTCCCATACGGGAGATTTTGGTTAAGTGTTTCTCGGAATATTTAATGAAAATAGGACGGTAAAATGGCGGACGTACACGAAAAAATAAAAGAACAGCTTTTGGTCGAAATTTATGCGAGCATTGACCGTATTTACGATTCGATCGAGCAGCATTTCGATCTTGACGATATCCGTCGTTCCAATGTGATTCAATCGCTCAATACCCTCAAAGACGAACTCTATTTCGTCGTCAAAACAACGCCACTTTCTTAATACGTTAAGTTTTTTTATTTAAAAATCTAAACAGATCTCTGTTGTTGAATCGTTTCGTTAGGAGTAAGAGCTAAACGTGAATTCTTTTTCTTCAAAGAGATGAATGCAGGTATCGACAACAATGGAGTCATAAACTATGCCGCGTCCCCTTTGGATTTCGGTGAGAGCTGCTTTGATACCCATCGCCGGTCTATAAGGGCGGTGGGAATACATTGCCTCAACAACGTCGGAAACGGTCAAAATCCGTGCTTCTAGACGAATTTCATCTCCCCGTAATCCACGGGGATAACCTGAACCGTCTAATTTTTCATGGTGTTGCCAGATCGTTTCAGCGATCGGCCAAGGGAAGCGAACGTCTTTGATGATATTGTATCCTTCTTGAGAATGGGTTTTAATCAGCATAAATTCTATTTCGTTCAGTCGTCCGGGTTTTGCGAGAATTTCTGCGGGAATGTGAATTTTGCCCAAATCGTGAATGATTGCCGCAAAATGGATACCCCGTATCTGTTCTTCATCCATACCCATTTCCTGAGCGATGGCGACGGCGAGTTCGGCAACGCGTCGTTGATGACCGGCAGTATAAGGATCACGGGCTTCGACCGTTGCCGCAATGGTTTGAATCGATTGTTCAAGGCTTTCACGTAGCAGGGCTGATTGGTGTTCATGTTCTATTCTGGCTCTTAGGTTGATGATTCCATATGAGAGATCGCCTGCAAGCTCTTGAAGTAGTTTGACTTCTTCCGGATCAAAAGCACCTTCTTCTTTGGAGTAAATGCACAAGGCGCCAAAAACCGTTTCACTATTGATCAGAGGAAGTGCAATATTGGCAATATACCCTTGTGACAATGCTGATTCTTTCCAGATTTTATACCCGATGTCGCAGGCGATACTGTGACATACCTGTGTTTTACCGGTTCGTATTGCGACTGAAACGGGCAATTGACCTTTTGGAGTATCGGCCCATGTAATTTCGTTGGCCCATTCATAATCATCGGGATCGATCCCCGAACCCGATGCAAGGAGGATGCTTTTTTGGGTATCGTTATTGGCATAGATAACAGCAGCCAGACTATATCCGGCTTGCTTCGTAATAATTTCGGTAACTGTTTTTAGAAATTCGTTTTCGATTTTGGCATGTACAAGTGCCATATTGACCGCTGAGAGAGTTTTAAGGGCACGGTTGGCCCGTTTGACGGATGCTTCGATCATTTTACGTTCGGTTATATCACGATCTATCCCTCGAAAACCTGCCAATTTTCCGTTTTCATCAAAAAAAGGGATACCGTTTGTTTCGATGATTTTTAGCGTTCCGTTTTTGCAACGGTTCGTATTTTCAAGGCTTCTAATCGGCGAAGCGGTTTGTAAAATCTCTGCGAATGTATTTTTGATTCGTTGGGCTTCTTCCGTCGGCATCAGATCAAAAGGGGAAGTTCCGATCAGTTCTTCGGGATCGTATCCCAATAATTCTTTTACTTTTGGACTGGAGTAGGTATAAAATCCGTTATTGTCGATTTCCCATATCCAGTCACTGGTCGATTCAACCAAAGAACGGAATTTTTCTTCACTTTGCCACAGCATCTCCTGCGTCCGTTTACGTTCTGATATATCGCGGATAATGCTTATCGCGTGCCATTCACCGTTTCGTTTGACGGAGGATATGGAGAGTTCGATCGGAAATTCACTTCCGTCTTTACGTACTGCGCTTAATTCAAGAGTTTTGCCAACAGCCGCTCCTTCTCCCGTTTCCTGAAAATTAGGAAATGCTTTATAATGGGCTTTCAGGTAGCGTTGAGGAGCCAGAAGTTCATGCAATGATTTTCCGATTGTTTCGTCATAGGTGTAGCCGAACATGGCGGTTGCAGCGAAATTCCAAAAAGAGATGTTGCCGGCATTGTCCATCATCAAGATGGCATCCTGGGCCGAGTCGGTTATGGAACGGAATTTTGCTTCACTTTCGTATAGCGAACGCTCAATACGGCGTTGTTCGGTAATATCTTCAAGGATGTGGAGCGAATAAAGATACCCCCCCTCTTCGTCTCGGATAATGTAGCCGCGGGATTGAAACAGTTTGTCGTCTACGGAGATCTCTTCTTCACTCCCTTCGCTTGTAGACGAAGTTTCCAGTGCATGGGCACATTGAGGCATCGGAGCGACGCTTTTGGGGAAAACTTCGTAATACCGTCGACCGATGATGTCCGTATAGGGCAGGCCGGCAAATGCACGGTACGCTTTGTTGCAGCGGAGGATACGAAAATCCTTGTCATGCAGGAAAATCGGCGAGGAAACTGCATCCAGTGCGCATAACCATTCCTGGTGCGCTTTTTCGATCATCTCGATCTGCGTCTGATTCGATACGCTCATCCTATTGTCCTGTCTAAAATCGTAGTTGGCATCATTATAGCACTATTGATGAGGAGAATGACTCATGCAATCGGTTGTATTTTGTACTTTTCAATGCATAGATTATACACATGACGATTGTACTTACGAACAAAAATTTGTTAATTTTTGATGTTTAACGAGTTTCCAATTCCAGTGCCAGATCGGCATAAATCCGTGCTTTGGCAATATTCTGGCGATTGTTTTCAGCACTGTTTTCGAGTGAACTGATTTTTCGGCTCATTTGCTGAAGACGCGATTTGATACTGTTTTTACTTTCGTCGATCTGTGTTTTCTCTTTGGACGCGTTAGACGATAATCCGATATACGATTTGGCCGAGTTGACGTATTCTCCCGTCGTATCGACGGCGTTGGAGAGTGCCTGTGCCGCTGCGGCTACTGCCGAGGCCGAGGTCGAAATATCCTGAAGAGAGGTTTTCAGCGCCCGTTGGTCTGCGAGGACTTTCGTATCGGCATAGGAAGAGAGGCGGGCAAGATCGGCAGCCTTGGCACTGTTTCGGTCAAGTTTGGCAAAATCGCTTAAAAATGCGGAGGAGCTTTTACGGTACCGATCGAGCGCCGACGCGGCAGAATTAAGGTTTACCAATGTTCCGGCGACGATTTTGGTTCCCGTTGAGACCTCTCCGGCATAGGGTATCGGGAGAAAGCGGATGGCGTTCGTGAGATAAGTGCTTGATTTGATAACGCCCGAATACCCCTCGATACTCCCTTTCATGCCGTTGATAAACAAGGAGAAATCGTCCATGTTTTTGGTGTCTTCACGCAGCGAATCGGCCACTTTGGCCAAATAATCGTAGCTCGACGTATTGAGTTGCTGCGAAGTGTAGCAGGCGACGTTGCTAGGTTGCTGAGGCTGAGGGGCACATCCTGCAATGAGTAAAGCGGCGGCCAATAAAGCTATCTTGTGCACGGGTTTCCTTTTCTTTGGGTTAGAGATGGAGATGAAATACTTCGTCGAGCAATACGAACAGATCTTCGCGGGTCGCTCCGGCAAACGCGTTGTCGAGAAATCGGTTGATCCCTTTGTTGTCGTGCTGAACGATGGGGACGATTTTGATTCCGGTGATTTCCGACATAAAGTGGGATTCGTCCCCTTCCTCATACGCGTGAAGTAGTATCGAGCGGGAAAAATTGTTCAGAATGTGGTAATAGATGTGCAAGAATTCCACTTCAAGTACTTTCAGACCGTAGAGGTGGGTGACGATCCGATTTTCGTGGGTAACGATGGGATGGACTTTCTCGGGACGGATCGTAATGCCGATCTCTTCTTTGATCTCCCGTACGAGCCCCTCAAGAGGGGCTTCTCCCGAATTGAGCGTTCCGCCCGGAAATCCCATCCGCCCGTCCCATCGGTCGATCATGATGAGAGCCGGACACTTCAGATGCTGCATATCGTCTTTAAAATAGCGCCACGGCGAGATTGCTTCAACGTAGATCGCCAGAAAAACGGCGTTTTTCTTATTCGGCCGCATCTGTCCAAAGGGTATTCTGCGGGTTTTCATCGTAAGAGAGTCCTGAAAACGGCGCTAAAAGCGCTCTGTGTATCGTATTGATCGGCTTTCTTTAATCCAATCGGAGCCGGGATGTAGACGTCGAAATGTGAAATAGGCCGTCTACCGTAGCATGGATGCCGGTGGGTTTGATCGATGCAATTATAACGGGAAATTTCAATGTTGACGCAAGACGGTTTCGATCCGGTTTCTGCCGTTTTGTTTGGCCCGGTAAAGTGCTTCATCAGCTTTGGAAATGATTTCGCTTAGAGTGTCAAAATGTCCGTATGCTACACCGCCTGAGAGGGTACATTGGAAGTGGATTGTATCGTCGATTGAAATAACCCGTTTGTCGAAGGTGATACGAATTTTTTCCATAACCTTGATGATGTCTTTGAACTGAATATCCTCGAATAAAAATGCAAATTCTTCACCACCGAAACGGGCAAACAGATCGGAAGTACGGATGCATTCGCGGATTACTCGTGTAAGTTCCTGTAAGGCAATATCGCCGCCGTCATGCCCATAGGTATCGTTGATCAGTTTGAAATGGTCGATATCGATCATGACGACGCCTACAGGGGTGTTTTTGCGGCGGCATTTTTCAAAAATGGCATTTCCGGCGTCAAAAAAATGTCGGCGATTGTGGGCACTTGTCAAAAAATCTCTATTCGCCATATCTTTGATTTCCTGAAACAGATCAAGTACTTCGAGGGCATTTTGTACACTGATGAGGACGTCATCGGGTTCATAGGGTTTGATAATGTAGTCGTTAATACCGATTTTGTGGAATCGTTTGGTTAAATCACGTGTATCGTCGGTACTTGCAACGACGATGGCAAACTCTTCTTTGTCGTAAATCGAGCGTATTTTCATCGTAAGTTCGAGTCCATCCATCGCGGGCATATTATAATCGGTCAGGATCAAAGAGATGTTGTTTTCTTCATTCTGGATCAGTTTGAGGGCATCGATTCCGTTTTCTGCTTCGAGAATCCGTATGTCGATCCGTGCCAGAGCCTCTCGTGCGATGGTACGGTAGATAGGCGAATCATCGACGATCAGAATCGTACGATTATGGTGTTTAAGAAACTGATAGGCCCGTTTGACAGCGTAATAGGCACTGTGACTATTTTCTTTGAGAACGTAGTCGACAACCTGTTTTTGAAAAACAAGATCACGTAGCTGATTATCATTCACTCCAGTAAAAATAATAGAAGCGATCTGATGGGAATTCATCAGAGCGACGATTTGACGTTCGGAAGCATCAGGCAGATGGAGATCGACAATGGCAAAATGGATATCGGAACGTTCACGTCGTAGAAGCTGGACCGCTTCGTGGTAATCGGTCGCGACTCGTGCGCGCAAAGTGGGATAACGGCTCATCTCTTTAAGAAGTACTTCGAGCGTTGAGGGGTTGTCTTCGATAATTAATACGTTTTTCATGCCGTTCACTGGGAAAACAGGGTATACAAAACGCCCTACGTCCGTACCGTTCCCTTAGCGATAACGGAGCGCTTTTTGTGAAGATATTGTACCATACCGCCATGAACGGATAGATTTATTGTAGGAATATCGGGCCGTATAATGGAGTAATACGGTTTTGGGGAGCCTTTTTTCTTGGAAAGATATTGGGAAGAGGTTAAATTTTAACTCAGGTAACGATATAAACGGTTATAATAATTTAGGATTCATGCAAGAGGGGGAGTTGGATGGAGAGGATGAATATTGTAATCGTCGATGACGAGCCGGTCAATCTGATGCTGTTGGAGGAGATAGCGCGGTTGGACGGATATGAACCGTTGACTTTTATGTTGCCGCTTGAAGCTCTGGAGCATCTCAAAAATTCCCGGACCGATCTTTTGATTGTCGATTATAATATGCCGTTAATGGACGGTATAACCTTGCTCAAAGAAGCCCGTAAATACCAAAATGACCTAATGTCAATTATGATTACGGCCAATAACCAGGAAGCGGTTCGGATCGAAGCGTTGCAAGAGGGGATCAACGATTTTCTGACCAAACCGTTTTCACCGACCGAATTTCGATTACGGATGAAAAATATTCTGAGAGTTCGTAATGCGATGAAAATCGAGAAAGATTTTTCGTTTCATTTGGCGGAAGAGGTTGAAAGGGCTACTCGGGCACTTAGGGAGAGCGAGTATGAAGCGCTTCGCGTTCTCTCCAAAACCGCAGAGTTTAAAGACCCCGAAACCGGATCGCATATTGCTCGTGTTGCCCATTATTCGAGCTTGATCGGGAAAATGTACGGATTAGACGATCAAGCACAGAATATGCTTTTTTATGGCGCTCCGTTACACGATATCGGGAAAGTCGGTATTGAAGATGCCATTTTGCTCAAGCCGGGAAAATTGAGCGAGGAGGAATTTGAAATCATGAAAACCCATGCACAGATCGGGTATGAAATTCTCGTCGATTCGCAAAACCCGTTTTTGATTGCGGGTGCGGTGATTGCCCAATCCCATCATGAACGTTATAACGGAAAGGGGTATCCGAAAGCTTTGAAAGGGGAAGAAATCCCTCTTTACGGACGGATTGTGGCGATTGCGGACGTTTTCGATGCCTTAACGTCGAAACGCCCTTACAAAGAGGCTTGGAGCTTTGACGCCGCAATGGCTCTCATCGAAAAAGAAAAAGGGGGGCATTTCGATCCTGTGCTGGCCGATTTATTTATCAACAGCGAAGCGGAAGTGCGGGAGATATTCAACCGTTTTGCAGAATAGGCTTTGCCGGTCTGCTTTTTGCCTCCGCCAGCGTCAATCTTCCTCATCTTTTTCAATGACAAACTCTTCAAGGTCCGTCTCCTCGTCTTCTAGAACCGGATCAAGAGCGTACAGGCTGTAAGGCCGTACGCTGATGGGATTTTTACTAATCAGAGGATGCCAGAGGGGGAGCGGAAGATTGCGGTATCGGCGCCGATAGGCGCAGGTCTCGGGAAGCCAGTCGAACTCAGCCGCGCGCGTCGGGGTAAGCGGGATACACCCTTCGACTTGCATGAAACGGTTGGCGTAATCACCGCATTGCCCTTTTTCAAGATCGTAGCAGCGGCAGACTACCCGTGTCAGAAGAATCGGCGCATCCTCTTCGTCTTCATCCTGAATCCGGTGAAGACAGCACAGCCCGCATCCGTCGCATAAGGCTTCCCATTCATCGTTCGTCAATTCGTGCAGGGATTTGGTTTCCCAAAAGGGTTGGTTCATTGTGGCGATCCTGTTATGAAGTAGTACATTGCAAAGCAAGGGTGAAACGGGTATCGGTCTGCTCAACATTGACGCCGATGTCCAGGGATTGCGATAATTCGCGGATAATGTTCAGCCCGAGGTTGGAATTGAACAAGGCCGGAGCAATCGTCGTCGAAAACGGATTTTCAAAAACGATCTCCCCCGATTCCGGGGAAAGGGAGACCGTAATCGTAGAATGTTCGGGTGCATGATTAATGCAGTTTTCCAAGACGGTCAGAATCAGTTTCTGAAACGATTTTGCGTGGGTTGTGAGGGCAAAGGTCCCTCCTGAAGCGATGGTAACCGACTGTGACTTTCGCTGCAGCAAAGGGGACGCGTACGTGCACAGCTCGGTGATGAGCGATCGTGCATCGATGCGGCTGCTGGGTTCGTCGGTCGGAACTTTGCTTTCGTGGACGATTAAGAGCTCTTTGAGATGTTTGAGAAGCTTTTCAATGTCGCGGTTGGCCTGTGGAATGAACTCCTCTTTGGTAAACGAGGGATCGAGCGAATAACGGTCCAACCGCGCTTTGAGAACCGCCATCGGGGTTTTGAACTGGTGGGCGGTTTCTTTAAACATCTGTTTCTCTTTTTCCCGGAAAAACGTGATCCGGTCCATCAGGCTTTGAAGCGCGTAGCGGAGTTTTTCAATTTCGACGCTTGCGGCCGTTTGGGGAAAACGGGTCGGTTCGCCTTCCAGATCGATCATCGCACAGGCCTGGGAGAGTTGTTCCATCGGGTCAAGCAGTTTGCGCAGCACCAGATAAAACATCAGAGTCAGAATCCCCAACGCGCCGAAAAAAAGGAGATAGAGGGTGACGGCAAGGCGCCCGAGGCTCTTATCGATAAATTTTGTATCGCTGCCGATCATGAAATAGGTTCCATCCGGCAAAGGGGTCGTCACCGTAACCGTATCGGGGGGAGATTTCGGATTGGGGGTTCGAACGATCGAAAAAAAAGGATTACTGATCGCTTTGTCCGCGGTGAGGGCCTGAACGGGCTCAATCCGTTTGAGATAGCCGGTATCTTTGGACGGTAGCGAAGGGGCAATGTAATCTTCGATCACTTCGGAGGAGACGTGGTGCAGCAGCGCTTTGAGATCCGATATCCGGTCTTCGCGCTCCATTTGAAGAATGAGCATCGCCAGTGTGGTGAAAATGATCAATGTCGTCAGGACGAAAAAGACGGTGATTTTGGTTTTAAGGGTGTTCAATGGTGTATCCCCGGGTTTTGACGGTTTTGATGAGGTCCGAGCCCAGTTTTTTGCGGAGATTGTTGATCATCACGTCGACGGTATTCGAAGCAACCGAATCGGGATGGAGGTAGGCGCTTTGGATTATCTCGTCGCGGGAGACGATTTGTCCGACTCGGTTTACCAGTGTAAAAAAGATGTCGTGTTCTTTTTTGGTCAGAAGGATCGAGTCGCCGTTGCGGACGATCGTTTTGGCGATAAGATCGACGGTGATGTCGCCAAACTGAAGCGACGAGGGAAAGAAGCGGCGCGAAAGGGCATTGATCCGGGCCAGAAGCTCGTCAATATCGAAGGGTTTTTCGATGTAGTCATCAGCCCCCTGATTGAGCCCTTCGATCTTGTCGACGACGCTGGCGTACGCACTCATGACGAGAATCCCGCAAAAAGGATTTTTCTCTTTGGCCGGAGCGATCAGGCGAAGACCGATGTCCTCGCCCATAAGATTGCGATCGAGTAAGACGACATCGTAGCGATAACTCTCTAAAAAGGTATGCCCTTCATCAAGATCACCGACGGCATCGGTCGGATAACGGGCCGATAGAATCGATTCGAGCAGTTCACGCAGTTCAGGGTCGTCTTCGACGATCAAAATACGCATGATTACAAGACTCCCTCATCCAGAAACGGCGTGATGCGGTAGTAGATACCCGAATTGGCAAATTTCGCTTTCATTTGCGCGATAACGTTGGGCATCTCTTCGGTCGGGAAAAGGACCCTGAGGGCTGTTTTGCGTTTCCAGCCCGTCACCTTTTCGAGGGTGGTGTAATCGGAATAGTCTTTGTTGTACGATTTGACCTGATACGAGACGAACCGTTTGATCTCCGGATGCTCGAGGAGCCAGTCGACGACGCTCTCTTCGATATCGGGAGTGACGATGATGGTAATGAGCTGACGTTCCTGATTCATTCTTGGGACTCCTCTTTGGGTGGATGTTGTTTGAGCTCAAGCCGGCGATAGAGTATCGGAAGCAGCACGAGCGTCAGAAGGGTTGAGGTGATCAATCCTCCGATCACGACGATGGCCAGAGGTTTTTGGATCTCCGATCCCGGACCTGTGGCAAAGAGCAGCGGTACGAGACCGAACGCCGCAATGCTGGCGGTCATCATGACCGGACGAAGCCGCCGTTTTGCCCCTTCGATGACGACCGTCTCAATCGGATACCCGAACGCACGGAGCTGGTTGAAATACGAAACCATCACGACCCCGTTGAGGACCGCGATCCCCAGCAGGGCGATAAATCCGACCGATGCGGGGACCGAGAGGTATTCTCCCGAAATCCACAGCGCCATAACGCCGCCGATCATCGCAAACGGGATGTTCATCAAAACAAGTCCGGCCTGATGTACCGAACCGAAAGTCATGAACAAGAGGATGAAAATAAAGCCGATGGCGATCGGTACAACGATCGAGAGGCGCTCTGCGGCCCGCTGCTGATTTTCAAATTCTCCACCCCATTGAAGGTAATACCCCTCGGGGAGTTCCACTTCGGCGGCGACTTTGGCTTTGGCCTCTTCGACGAAGCCGACCAGGTCACGTCCCTGAACGTTGCTGCGAACGACCGACATCCGCATCCCGCTTTCACGGTTGATCAGCACCGGTCCTTCGACCCGCTCGACGGTAGCCAGGGCGTTCAACGGAACGCTTCTGCCGTTGGGAAGGGCGATCATCATGTGGCTGAAGGCACTGACCGAATCGCGAAACGTCGTTTCACCCCGCACGATCAGAGGACTTCTGCGGCCGTCTTCGAGGATAATGCCGATCTGGCTCCCTTCCAGAGCGGTTTTGAGAAGTTCCTGGACTTCATCGACGTTAAGGCCGAAGTTTCCGACCGCCAGACGGTCGATATCGATACGCAGATACTGCATCCCTTCGTTAATCGGGGTGAAAACGTCGATACTCCCCTGGGTATGTTCCAAAATACCCTGAATCTGCATGGCCAGGGCGTTTAATTTTGTCAAGTCGGTTCCGAAGATTTTGATGGCGATGTCGCCCCGAACCCCGGTGAGCATTTCGGAAATACGCATTTCGATCGGCTGGCCAAAACTGAACGCTACCCCCGGGAAGTTGTCGGCAACAAGGCGCATTTCGCCAAGCAGCCACTCTTTATCTTTGACCCGCCATTGGCTTTCGGGTTTGAGAACGATGAAAGAATCGCTTTGTCCCAGTCCCATCGGATCAAGTCCGAGCTCATCCGAACCGCTGCGGGCGACGATGGTTTTGATCTCCGGAATGCGCAGCATTATCTCTTTTTGAAAGCGCAGCATGATCGCTTTGGAGGCATCGATATTGACGGAGGGGACTGTTTCGACGCTGATGACGATGTCCCCCTCATCGAGTACCGGCATGAAGGTCTTACCGATTTGCGTATAGACGATGACGGTGAGGACGAGAGCCCCGAGAGCCCCGACGATCACTTTTTTGCTGTTGGCAAGGGCCCAGGTCAATGCCGGAACGTAGATCCCCATCAGTTTTCGAACGACCCACGATTCGTGATCGGCTTCGACTTTGAGGATGACCGAAGAGAGGACCGGGATCATCGTCATGGAGAGAATCAATGATGCCAATAGGGCAAAGATGATGGTCAACGCGACGGGGATGAACATTTTCCCCTCGATCCCCTCAAGGGTGACAAGCGGTAAGAAAACGACCGCAATGATCAATATCCCCGAGACGACCGGCGTCGATACCTCTTTGGCCGCCCGATAGATGATATTGAGCTTTGGGATATTTTTATTGTTGGCATTGCCCAAATGGGCGATGATGTTTTCGACGACGACGACCCCTGAGTCGACGAGCATCCCGATGGCGATCGTCAGCCCTCCCAGACTCATAAGGTTGGCCGACATACCGAATTGGCGGATCATGATAAAGGTCACCAGTACGGCCATCGGTACCATGATCGCAACCGTCAATGCGGCGCGAATATCCCCGAGGAACAAGAACAGCAGTAACAAGACGAGAATAATCGCCTCAACGAGCGCTTTGGAAACGGTGTAGATCGATTTGTCGACGAGATTGCTCCGGTCGTAATAGATATCCAGGCTTACCCCCTCAGGGAGTTTGACCTGAGAGAGTTTCTCTTTGATCTGGGCGGTCACTTCGCGGGCATTGGCCCCTTTGAGCGAGAGGACCATACCCGCTACCGCTTCGCCTTTGCCGTTTTTGGTGACGAACCCGTTTCGGGTCAGCTGATCGATTTCCACCGATGCCACGTCGCCGATCCGTACGATCCGCCCGTCGGTATTGCGCAAAACGATGGCGCGGATATCGTCAAGCGTCTGGATGCTCCCCTCCGAACGGACGAGGAAGGCCTCTTCCCCTTCGTGTACCCGTCCGGCCCCGTCGTTTTTGTTGTTTTTGCTCAGGGCGTCTTCGACCTCTTTGACGGAGATGCCAAGCGTTCCGAGCATCGAATAATTGGGTTTGACAAGGTAGCTTTTCACCTCTCCGCCGAGGCTATTGAGATCGGCGACCCCCTGGACCGTTCGCAGTGCCGGACGGATGGTCCAGTCAAGGAGAGTCCGTTTCTCGGCGGACGAGATATTTCCCTCAACCGTGAACATGAATACTTCCCCGAGCGGGGTGGTGATCGGCGCGAGGCCGCCGCTGGCGGTTGCGGGAAGCATCCCCATCATACCGTTGAGTTTTTCACTGATTTGGGCGCGGGCCCAGTATATGTCGGTCCCTTCGTTAAAGTCGATAGTGATATCGGCAATCCCGTACTTGGCGGTAGAACGGAGAAGTTTTTTGTTCGGAATCCCCAGCATTTCGGTCTCGATCGGGACGATAATGCGTGATTCCACCTCGGTAGGGGTCATCCCCGGTGCTTTCATGATTATTTTTACCTGAGGCGAGGAGACTTCCGGAAATGCGTCGAACGGGAGTTTCGTAAACGCGGTATATCCGGCGCCGATAAGCATCGCCATCGCGAGAAAGACGAAAATCCTCTGGGTCAGGGCAAACGATATAAGCCGGTTCATTTCGACGTCTCTTTCGTTTCGAGCCAGAGCCCTTTAAGCGGGACAATGCCCTGAACCGCTATCTCTTCGTCTCCGCGTAGTTTGCCCGAAATGATGAACGTCGAACACTCTTCTTTGATAATTTTGACCGGAACCGGGGTGAATCCCCGCGCGGATTTGACAAAAATTACGTTGGCTCCATTGTTACGGACCAGACCGCTTTTGGGGACGACGATGCTGGAAGCGGAGGGAGTTTGTACGCTCACCTGGATAAATTGTCCCGGACGCAGCGTTTCGCGTCCCGATGTCACGACACCGCGTACGATGACCGACTGGTTTTGAAGTTCCATGCCGTTGGATATTTTGATGATTTTGGCCTTTGCACCGACGTTGGTTTGTACGGTATCGCCGACGTGAAGGGTTTTAGCGACGTTGGCAGGAGTCTGAATTTCGATCCATAGAGTGGAGAGATCGGCAATTTTGAAAACGGGGCTCATTGCATCGATTTTTTGGCCGATCAGCGCCGTTTGTTCAAGGACGATTCCCCCGATCGGCGCTTTAATTGCGGCAGCGGGGTTGATCCCTCCGTTTTTGGAGGTACTGAGTCCCATCATTTTCATACTGGTCTGTTTTTCCGCCAGCTCGGTCGTCAACAGATCGAGCTCCTGTTTGGATTTGGAGTATTCGCGTTCGGAAATAATCCCCTCTTTGAACAGGGCTTCGTCTTTTTTGACGAGGGTGCGCAGCCGTTCCAGACGTGAATTGGTCTGAAGGTAGTCGCGCTGTACTCCGAGCCCTTGGGCCGAGGCGACCGTGGCGACGGTTTGACCTGCTTTGACGCTATCTCCGACTCCGACAAAAATTTTCTGGATGGTCCCTTCATTCATACTCGTTGCGATCGAGAGCTGTTGCGGAGGGATGACGACCGTAGCGGGGAGATTCGACTGAGAAAAAGCCAGCGTCGTACTCAGCGCCGACGTAGCAACGCCGAGTTCATTGAGCTGTTTTTGGCTCAAAACCAGTTCTTTGGCACCCAGAGCGCTGAGCAGTCCGGCAAGTATCAGTAGATGTTTCATTGTTTCTCCTCAACGGGGGGAAAGATTTTTTGAAATTCGCCAAGGGCGTTGTAATAGGTTTCGAGCGTGTTCAAGCGGTCTCGCTGATGGGCGACGTGGGTACGGCGCGCGTCAATCAGCTCGAGCAGGGTACCGTACCCTTCTTCGTAACTTCGCTGCGCCAGACGGACCATCGTAGCCGAACGTTCCAGTAACGCATCTTGCGATTTGGCCAATGTCGCCAGGGATGAGAGGCTAAGTCGGAGTTGTTGCGATTGCTGGAGGAGCGCATATCGGTACGCACTCTGGCGAAGACGGGTTTCGTTCAAGCGGCTTTCGGCGCTTTTGATCTGCGGTTCGTTGCGGTTGAGCAGCGGAATCGGCATGGACAACGTAGCGCCGATTGAGTGCTGGTCAAAAAGTTTCTGGTACCCGATCCCCGCTTTGAAACCGGGGATAATTGATTCGGACGCTACCTCTTTCTGGGCACGAAACTCCTCTTCTGAGGCTTTGAAATAGCCGCTCATCGGGAGGGTGTCGAGATCAGGCACCGAATCGATCCCTTTTGGCTCCGGGAGAGAGATTGGTTCGAGATCAGAGGTATCGTCCAGACGCGAAGCAAGGGCGAGAGCGTTGCGGGCACTGTCGCGTTTGATCCGGGCGGCTTCGGCCTCCTGGGCAATTTTCTCCTCTTCGATCTGGAGTTTGAGCAAATCGGCTTTCGAAATGGCTCCCTGTCCAAAACGCTGTTCCCCTTTTTGGTGGAACTCGCGTGCGAGGCGGAGCGATTGTTCGGCCGATTCCGCCATCATCGAAGCGACGGAGTACTGGTAGGCTCTTAAACGTACGTCACCGCGGATGTCCCGTTCTTTTTGTAGCATCAGCGCTTTGGACTGGACGATCCGGGAGTCATTCACGCGCAATTTGGCAGAGCGTAATGAGGGTTTTTCGATCGGCTGAAGCAGCGCGAGACCGTATTCGTTCTGATTGTCCATGGCATCGGGTTTGGTGCGCATGTACGACAGGGAAAGTTCGGGATTCTCCCACGCTTTGAGCGACTCTTTTTCGTACGTCAGTTGTTGGAGCGCTTCGCGTTCGGCTTTAAGTGCGGCATCGTTTTGGAGGGCATGATCCATCAATCCTTGCAGATTGTAGGTCGACGCCATCAGCGGAATGGCTGCCAGTGAAAGCAGTAACAGACGCATGGGGCTCCTTTTGTAAAATTGTATACGGTGACATAGTAACGCTTCAAGATGAAAAAATCATTATCGTTTGAACGATATCCGAGATCAAGGGTGTTTGCGTGTGATCTGATAGACAAATTTAAACACTTCGGCTACCGCGACGTAGAGTTTTTCGGGGATTTCACGATCCAGTTCCACCTTGCTCAGCATCTCTACGAGGTCCTCGTCTTTACGGATCGGGAGATTGTGGAGTTCGGCGATTTTGATGATGTTTTCGGCGCTTTCCCCTTTTCCCTTGGCGACGACGCGGGGAGCATGTTCTTTTTCGGTATCGTAGCGCAGGGCGACCGCTTTTTTCATCCTTTTACCTCGAAACCGATATCTCCGGGGAGGGTACCCGATCCATAGAGTGACGCTTTTTCGCGTATAGGATCGTTTTTTTGGAAGATCCGAAGCGTTCTTGGGGTCAGCCCCGAATCGATCAATACCGACCGTAATTGGGGCAGATGCTCAAACAGCCGTTCGCGAAGCTCCTCTTGATCGGTTTGCATCTGGATGTCAAGCTGGTTCCCTTCGTAAAGTCCCATAAGAAGATCGAGTTTTCCGTACTCTTTGAGATTAAGATTGATCTCGCAGTAAAACTTCTTGTCGCGGTTTTTTTTGAACGAGACCGAGCCTTCTTCCAGTTGATCCCACGCAAACGGAAAAAAGAGGGAATTGGAAGATTCCAGACTGGAAACGAGCTGATGGTAGTCGATCATAAGCAAAACACGATTGATCGGATCGGCCAGATCGGCCGTCGAAGGGGACGGTGAGGCAGAGAGTTCATCCGAGAGCCCCAAGAGCGCCGATTTAAGGTCCTCTTCGGTCGCTTTGTCCAACAACGGTTCGAGCAAGAGTGTTTCGGGGGATGAGAACTCGGAAAGTTTTTTCATCACATCTGCGGCATCGTTACCCAAAACCGTATCCGAACCCTCCAGAAAGTTTTGAAGCCGGTCGGCAAATGCCGATGCGTTTGAGGAGAGAGATTCGTCGCCGGAGGAGGCCAGGAGGGATTCGAGCGATCCGAGAAGTTCCTGGGCCGATGAGGAGGTACTCGAAAGGAGTAGGGGAAAAAGTTTATACAGCGGGGAACGGATCGCTTCGGCATCGGAAGGGGAGAGCGCGAGCGCTGTGGACAAGGTATTGAGTAGCGAAGCCGTTTGCGAAGAAAACGCGCTATCGGGGGTGGAACGGAGCGTTTCGAGAGATTGGAGAAATTTGTTCAGAGATTGAAGCGTTTGAGCTACATTCTGGGAATTGACGCCGTTTTTGAGCGATTGGGCCTGCTCCTGCACCGATGAGAGAGAAGAGAGTAGCGTTGCGGAAGCTTTGAGTGTACTTTTTGAGAGAAGGGAAGAGAGATGTTCCAGATGATCGAGCAACCGATCGGGAGCGGCGATCGCCGAGGCGATTTTCCCTTCCATGAATACGCCGCTGTTGGCGATCTGTTTTTGGAGACTCGAAGAGGTTGCGGGCATAGTGTTCTGGGAAAACGATTCGAGCGCTGCCGTACGCCCGGAGGAAAATCCCGCCGCTTTGAGTTTTTCGATCAGATTGCCCAATGCATCGCCGACGTTTCCCATATTGGTGAAAGCCGGAGAATTTTTCAGAATTTCGAGCAATACCTTATCTGAGCGGGAGCCGGAGAGTTTGTCGCTGAAAAGGGAGTTCAATAGACTCCCTACGTCTTTTCCGCGGTTGAGCGTTTCGAGCTGCTCGGAGGTTGCGTTACGTACCGCTTCCGAGAGGGCCCGATTCATGGTAGTTAGGACAATGTTCAGTCGTGTGTCGGAAGAGGTCGGCGTTATCATGGTCTAACTATACCACAACGCCTGAGGTTCATAGTCCCCGGGAGCGTTTGATCAACTCGTACGCGGCGTTGATCTGCTGCACTTTCTCGGTAGCCTGACGAATGTAGCTTTCATCGAGTCCCTGCGCTTTGATAATATCGGGGTGGTGCTGTTTGACCAGTGCGCGGTAAGCTTTTTTGAGCTCGCCGTCGGTGACGTTTTTATCGATTCCAAGGAGGGCATACGCTTCATCGAGAGAACTCTCTTTGACGCTTTTGCGGTTTTGGGAACCGAATTGTCCCAGAATTGAGGAAAACTCGTCGGTGCTGAAACGAAAATACGAGGCGATTTTGGCCAGCATCGACTCTTCCGAAGTACTCAGAGTGCCGTCGATGAAGGCGAGATTGACCAGAAAATAGAACATCTGAAGCTGTTTGTGGCGATCGTTGCGGATCAGGGCATACAGAGTGATCGCTACTTCGTCGACATTGTGCGCAAGCTGTTTTTCGGCGTTGAAAATCTCTTTGAGAATCGATTTTACGGCATCGGGATCGGGGAAGAGGGAACTGATGTCGTTGAACATGTTGCCCACGAGTTCGGCCTCGAGTTCGTCGACCCTTCCGTCGGCTTTGGCGACTTTGGCGACGAGAGCGACAAAAAGACCGAGTTCGCTCCGCTCAATCGCCTCTTTGGTAATGGTGAACCGGCGAAAATCTCTTGGAGAATACTCATTATTCTGATAGCGTGAATACCCCCGGTATACCCACCAGAAAACGGCGAATAAAAGCAAAAAAAGTACTATTTGACTCAATAGGGTCCTTTCGGGAAAAATGTGAGCGTTATCCTATCTTCTCTTTGGATAACGGATACCCGTTTCGGGTGATGGAAAACATCAATCCGGAATTTTAAACGGGAATGCGAGGGTAAACGTGCTCCCCTCGTTAACACGGCTTTTGACGATAATCGTCCCTTTCATCCGGTCGATGATTTTTTTGGCCAGAGCCAGTCCGAGTCCGGCCCCTTCATACTGACGGGTTGCGGAACTGTCGATTTGGGTTGTATCGAAGATTTTATCGATGTTCTCTTCGGCAATTCCGATTCCCGTATCCCGGACTTGGAGGATCAGTAACGAACGTTTGGAATCATATGTCGCGCCGATATCGATTTTTCCCTCGGAAGGGGTGAATTTAATGGCGTTGTCAAAAACGGCTTTAAATACCTGGACCATCCGTTTGGAATCGCCGATCAACACATGAGGAAGATTCGGATCGATGCGGGGTTTGATGGTCTGATGTTTTGAATTGGCTTTTTGCATGCAGTTCTTGATGTAGTGGTTTAAAATGAGAGCCGGCTCAAATTCCTGTGCCATCAGATCAAAGGTATTGAGATGGATTTTTTGGATATCCAGAACGGTTTCGATGAGATGATGAAGGTTGTCGGCACTCTGATGGACCGCTTCGAGCATCCCTACCATCTTTAGATCGTCTTTTGCCCTTCGGGTCAATAGCGGCGTCATCCCGAGAATTGCATTGAGGGGAGTGCGCATTTCATGACCGATATTGATAAAAAATTCGTCTTTGGCTTTTTCGGCTTTGCGTGCTTTGTCGATTGATTGCATGATTAAGGTGATGTCGTGGGAGATGGCGATGAATTCGGTAATCTCTCCATTGATATCGCTGATGGGTTTGATCAGTGTTTCAATGTAAAAAATACTTCCTCCCTTGGTACGGTTTTTAAAGACGTTTCGATAGCTCCGGTTGGAGGTAATCGTATTCCATAGACGGGAAAAGAAGACGGGACTCATCTCACCGCTGTTGACGATACGGTGGTTTTTACCGACCAGCTCTTCGCGCGAATATCCCGAGATGTCGCAAAAGCGGTCGTTGACGTAGGTGATGGTTCCATAAGGGTCGGTTTTGGAGACGATGCCGCTTTCGTTTAGGGCGCTGATAAACTCTTCAAGCTCTTTGTGGCTTTGTTCAAGTTTTTTGAGATAGGAGTGTTCACGCATTTTTAAAATGGCGTTGTGCTGTTCGATCTCCTTTTGCTCCTGTTCCTGGATATGTCGGACAAATATCTCTTGGGAGACGTTGAACAAGATATTGTGTAACTGTGTCTCTTCGATCGGTTTTGCCAAAAATTTACGGACTCCAAGGTTCATTAGATCGATCAGCCGATGAAAGTCGTTCAGAGAAGAGATGACAACAATGTGTTGTTTAGGATTGAGATCGATAATCATCGATGCCAGATTTCTTCCGTCCATTCTGGGCATTTCGAGATCAGTAATGACGATATCGTAATAGCGGTCGTTAAGGTTATAAAAATGTTGATAGTGTTCAAACGCTTCCTGACCGTCTTTAACGCTATCAACCCGGTCGAAATATTTTTTGAGCATCGTTTCGGTTGCACGACGCATTGTTGTCGAATCTTCGGCGAACAATACATCCAGCGGCCGTGTATAGCGGAGAATATCGGTCGATTCCATTAGCGGTTACTCCGAAAGAAGAATATCCCTTTGCTCGTTATTATCGGCAAATTTGAGAGCGGTCTCAAGAAAACTGTCTGCGACATTCAAGAACGCTTGGACCACTTCAGGATCGAAATGGGATTCTTTTTCGTTGACAATGTGTTCAACGGCGTATTTATGCGGCATCGGTTTTTTGTAAACGCGTCGGCTGATAATGGCATCGTACACGTCGGCAACGGCCATGATGCGTCCGCATAGAGGGATCTCCTCGCCTGAAAGTCCTCTGGGATATCCACTTCCGTTCCACCACTCATGATGGGAACCGGCAATCTCTTTGGCGATACTGAGGATTTCGTTGTCATTAAAACGGGTTTCGGCAAGATTGATTGTCTCTTCGCCGATTTTGGCATGGGTTTGCATGACTTCCCATTCCTCTTCCGTAAATTTTCCGGTTTTTAGTAGTACCGAATCGGGGATAGCGATCTTCCCAAGATCGTGCAGCGGTGCGGCATGGGTAAGAAGCTCGACGATGTGGGGCGTAAGGATTTTGGTATATTTTGGAAGCTTTGAGAGCTCTGCCGCCAGCAGATTGACGTATCGTTTGGTTCGTGAGATATGGGCGCCTGTTTCGGGATCGCGGTGCTCGGCAACCATCCCCATTGCTTCAATGACCGCTTCTTTGGCTTTTTTGAGTTGATGGGTCCGTTGGTCGACGAGCTCTTCGAGATGGTTTCGGTGTCGTTTGAGTTCGAGATGATTGCGTATTCGGGCTTTAACGATAGCGGGGACGATCGGTTTGCCGATGTAATCGACGGCGCCTAGCTCCAGACCTTTGGCTTCGTCGTCCGATTCGGTTTTTGCGGTAATAAAAATAATTGGTATGTCCCGGGTGACAACATTTTTTTGAAGTCGCCGGCACACTTCGTATCCGTCAAGATCGGGCATAACGATATCCAGCAGGATAATGTCGGGCAAGGGCTCATTCCGGGCCAGTTCGAGCGCTTTTTCTCCGTTTGTTGCGGCGATAACGGTGTATTGCTCTTTCAGGATATTCATCAGAATCATCAGATTTTCGGGAATATCGTCGACAATCAGCACTTTTTCTTTTTTATTCATATCCATCATCAACTTTCCTCTGTCGCAGATTCTCCCAAAAGCATGCGCAATATTTCCTGTTCTTCAATTGTATCGAAAGTTTCGACCGCTTTTTGTAATTTTTCAAACATTTCAGGATGAATTCCGTTATTAGGAATGTTGCGGAGTGTTTCGAACGTATCCATTACCAGTCCCATATCGGTTTCAACATGTTCGAGCATTGTCCGAAGCAGCGGAACGACTTCCGGGAAATAAGATTCGTCGGCGGTTGTATCGGCTTTTGCGAAACTCAGGGAACCAAGAAAGTGTCCAATGTTTCCGATTAAAGTGTTTAAGAGAATCTTTGCCTCTTCCATCGTCCGTTCCGGAGGTCGGATAAAGTTTTTGAGATCGTTGTCGATCGCTTCGAGTTTCGAGAAAAGCTGCGTTGCACAAAGGTTTCCGCTAACCCCTTTAAGCGTATGGGTGAGCTGTTCAGCCTCATTGAGGCGGTTCGAATCGATCAGAGATATCAGGGTGTCGATCGAACCGGGGTAATTGCCGGCGAACATCCGGAGCATTTTGACAAAAAGCGCTTCGTTATGTAAAAAGCGCTCCATCGCTTTGGACGTATCGATTCCGGCGAGGGAAGAGAAATCCATAGGGGCCGCATTGGAGGAGGCACTATGAGGTGTTACGCCGTTCGGTGCGTCGATGCGGACCCAGCTTAAGAGGGTATCGAACAGGTTTTGCGGATCGATCGGTTTGACTACGTAGGCATTGATACCGGAGGTAAAGCTTTTATCGATATCGGTCTGAAGAGCATTGGCGCTTAGAGCGATAATCGGCAGATCGGTATAGTAAGAATCCGAGAGGATCTGACTGAGCATCCGGATACGGCGGGTCGCTTCCTGACCGTCGAGATTGGGCATTTGAATATCCATTAACACCGCATCGTAGCGATTGGCTTTTACCCGTTCGATCGCTTCAAATCCGTCGTGGGCTTCATCGATAATCAACCCTTCCGATCCGAGAAGTTCACGTGCAAACTCGCGGTTCATTTCGTTGTCTTCGACCAAAAGGATTTTTGCTCCGGCAATGGAGGCCAACGAGAGTGGCAGATGTTTGGAACGGGTATCGGTATAGGTTTCGAGTTCCAGCACGCTTAGCAGCGTATCAAGCAGAGTGGAAGGGGTGATCGGTTTGATCAAAAATCCGTCGATTCCGGACTCCTGGATATTCCCGATGACGTCTTCGCGCCCGTAAGCGGTAGTAATGACGATTTTGGGGCATTCGGCAACCAGATGGTTTCGAATGGCCGTCGCGGTTTCGATACCGTTCATTCCCGGCATTTTCCAGTCCATCAGCACAACGTCGTAACGGTTTGTTTTTGCGGTGGCAAGAGCCTCTTCTCCATCGGCAGCGACGTCGCAGCGCGCTCCGAAACTCGATACGGTTTTATAGAGGTAATCGCGCGCGGAAGCGTTGTCGTCAACGACCAGAACCCGTTTGTCGGCAAGCGTTTTTCCGACTTTTCGGATTCGATTGTCCCATTTTTGAACTTCATCGGAAGCGATTAAAAAAGTAGCTTCGAAACAGAAAGTGCTTCCGACCCCGGGTATACTCTCTTCAATCCAGAGTCTTCCACCCATCATTTCGGATAGTTTTTTACTGATGGCCAGCCCCAGTCCCGAACCTCCGAAGCGGCGGGTCATGCTCGAATCGGCCTGCGTAAATTCGCGGAAAAGAAGATTTTGCTGTTCTTCGCTCATCCCTATTCCACTGTCTTGAACGCAAAAACGGAGGGTGGCACGATTTTCGTCAAGTGCTATGGGGATGACACGAAGGTCGATGGAACCGTTCTTGGTAAATTTGACCGCATTGTTTCCGAGGTTCATCAGAATTTGTCCGATCCGGAGCGGATCGCCCATCAGGGCCATAGGGACGGAATGATCAAGGTCGATGTCAAAGTCAAGCCCTTTTTCATGGGCCTTGGTGCCAATGATGTTGTGAAAATCCTGAAGTACTTTTTCGACCGAAAAGCTGATCGTTTCGATGTCGAGTTTACCCGCTTCGATTTTGGAAAAATCGAGGATATCATTGATGATCCCCATCAGTGACGTTGCGGCGCTTTGGGATTTGGTGATGTAGTTTTTCTGTTGAGAGGTCAGAGACGTTTTTTCAAGGAGATAATGCATCCCCATGATGGCATTGATAGGGGTCCGTATTTCATGGCTCATGTTGGCCAGAAAGCGGCTTTTGGCTTCGTTCGCATTTTCGGCGGTCTGTTTGGCCTGTATCAGCTCTTCGGCAAGATGTTGTAATTTCTGATTGCTTTTTTCGAGATCGGAAGTACGTTCTTCGACCCGTTCTTCAAGCCGCTCATTGGCCTGACGCAGTTTTTCATCCCGTTCGCGAAGCGATTCGTTACTTTGCAAAATACGTCCGTTTTGGATCTCGACCGTCTCGATCAGGGCGTTGAACGCTTCGACCAGTTTTCCGATCTCATCATCACTGTGTTTGGCGGCTCTCAGGGTAAAATCGTGGTTGGCAGAGATGTTTTGGGCCGTGGAAGTGAGTTCTTCGATCGGTCTGGAGATCAATTCCTGAATACGCGATGCGATGAGGTAGATCAGGAGGAAGGCTAAAACGAGCATCAAAAGTGCGAACAGGAAAAAATTAAGCCATTGCTGGTTGAAATCGTGCAAATCGGCCAGCAGATAGACCGTTCCGACCGTTTTTCCTTCCAGTACCACATTTTGACGAATGTGGATGTACTCTCCGTCATTTTGTACGAGCGAATGACGCAACGTATCGGCGAGAAGATCGGGCCGAATACCGTAACGGACAAAAAGGCGGCCCTGCTCATCGTACAGGGCCGCCGCAATGACGGAACGGTTGACTCTAAGCGACGAGAGGGTCTCTTCGGCCGCCTGATCGTCGTTGAACGTCAGCGCCGCAGTACTCCGATCGGCGATGATCAGTGCGACTGCGGAGAGGTGCTGAAGCATATCTTCTTTTCGGCGTGCATGATCTTGCATCATAAATCCGATCCATGTCATCAGCAAGACTGAAAAGGAGGTCGTAACCAGAATAAAAATCAATTTGCTTTTGAGTGGAAGATTTTTGAAGGAAAAAAATCGCATCGTGCTACCTCGTTTCCCGAGAGAGTTCCATCAGTTTCGAACTGATTTTGAGATTGGTTTTACGGGCGGCGGCGGAGTTGATATTAAACCGGATTTTTCCGTTCTCATCGAACAGGGTTACAATCCCGCCGCGTTCGTCAAATTTTCGTGCATCGCTGACCGTGAGGATGTTTTTACCACCCGCTCCTCCAAGCAGTGTGTCAAATCGCGTGTCCCCTTCCGAAAGATACAGGAGATTGCACTCTCCCGTCCCGTTTCGAATGGACGTATTGATAATGAGACGATCACTCGATTTTCCGACGGCGTTTTCCAGCATCCGGGCAAGCTCAGTATCGCCGGCGATACAGATGGTCAGTGGTTTATCCTGGGATTCGGGCCATGTGACGAATTTGGTAAAGTTGTAGAGATAAGCGGCTTTGATTTTGGTCTCCATCACCGAAGATTCGGCGTAACTCCCGGATGCGTACAGGAGTGTAGAGGATAAAATCGCAATGATACGGGTCAACGTTACCACCGGCTCATCCTAAAACGTCATTTGCAGGCTGGCCATGGCACTGAAACCCGGATCGACGAAGTTCCATGGCATCGAGTAGTCGTTGTTTCCGAGATTGTTCAGATCGAACAACGCATTCAGTCGATAAGACGCAGTATGCTGCAAAGGCTTGATCAGTTTGGCGTTCAAGACGGTGTAGTTTCCATACGCTTTCCTCCCTGAGAGTGAGGGGCTGTCGTAGTAGCGTCCTACCTGCTGAAGGTAAAACGATGCCGAGAGATCCGAAAATAAAACCGTATTGATCCCGGCATTGGCCACGTATTGAGGGACAAATACGATATCGCTGCCGTCATGATCGCTGTTGCGGGGATCTTTGAGTTTTGTGGAGCAATACGTCACGTTTGCAAAATAATCGGTTTCGTCCGAAATTTTCTGGGAGAACGCAAGTTCGGCACCGCGCGCACTCATTTTTCCCGCGTTGAATGACGATGTGGTTGTAAGATCGTCGACAATGGCATCATCGACAACGTTATAGAATGCCCGCAGGGTGATTTTCATCCGTTCGTACGGGATGAATTCGATTCCCATATCGTTTCCGAGCCCAAGTTCGTTTCGTAACGAGGGATTGGGCAATTGACCGACCGTCCCTCCCACCTGTTTGGCGGAGGGGACCATGTAGCTTGTTCCGCTGTTGGCGTACCAGGAGAACGTGGAAGACGGATTCCACCGCACTCCGAGGCTCCAGAGGGTTTTGGACCACGAAGCCTTATTGACCGCCGGAATCGTACCATCGGTCAGGCGATAGTCGTGACGAATCGTATTATGGCGCGCTCCGGCCCGGAAAATCCAATCGCCGATCCCCCATTTTTCCTGAAGATAGAAGCTATTGGAAAACGCATCGACGTCGGTTTGCAGCAGATTGCTTTTGTAGTAGCGGTATTGGGTCCATTGCGCGTCCGATCCGACGCTTAAAACACCGTTGGAACCGTGAAAATAGTTAAACGCGATGTCGGCGGGGATGATTTTCTGGCGTATCGATTCGGTATTGAGAAAAGCATACGTAGCGGTGTCGTTCGTAAACATACGGTCGTTATCGCGTAGGCCGGCATGCAGCTGTATCTGGACCGTGTCGCCGAGAGGTTGAACGAACTTGAAATTGAGCGTATCGTAGTCGTGCGAGAAATCGCGATAGGGACGACCCATGTCTCCGTTATGGTCCGTGTGCTGAAAGAATAATGATAAGGTTCCATCTCCCGGGGTTGCGTAGGAGAGTTTTCCGTAGATTTTTGATTTTCGGTAATCGGGATTTTCGGTTGTATTGAGCCATGAATTGGGCTCACCGTAACGGGTGTAATCGGATTTTTCGACGTTGGCACCCAGAAAATAGCTAAGATCGCCAATCCGGTTTTGATGATAGACCCGGGTATTGAGCGTTCCGTAACTTCCGTATCCCAGTTGCGCCCGGCTCATTTGCGAATCGATTTTCTCTTTGAGGATGAAGTTGGTGGTTCCGGCCAACGGTGCTTCGTTTCCGGAAAAGTCCATACTCATGTAGTTGGAATAGAGTACCGAAGCCGGTCCTTTTTGTACTTCGACCCTCTCGAACGCCCACGGATCGAGACTCATCGCATCGACGAATGAATCGATCGGAAGCCCGTCGAGCATGTAGGTGTTGTATTTTGGACCCAGTCCGGCGTAGCTCCCCCAGTTGGCATCGTTGCGGGAGAGGACGTTGACGAACTGACCCGATGTGTATTGCAGCAGTTCGGCAATGTTGCGGTGATTCTCGTTAAGCCGTTCGAAATCATGTTGAGTGAGAACGTAGGTTCCTTGCGTAACGCTGCGGGAAGACTGTTCGGTTTTGGTATCGGTGATGACCAGTTCGCCCAACTCTTCAAGACTGACGGTGCTGATGAAGGTTTCCGTCGATAGATGTCCGAGCACGTCATTCTGATCGGCCGCGCACAGATACGTCGCACTTACCAGGCTCATCGCCATCAGAGAAAAAGGGGCCGCTGTTTTTCGTCTCATGGAAAAAGGTTCTCCTGCGTTTTGGACATTTGGCAATGGATCAGAGGCATGTATACGATTGTAAGGGGTTTGATCTTAAAATACAATACTATAAATTTATTTTAATTTACCCTCCGTTGTTTGCATAGGAACTCTACACAGACAACGGAGACGTTTAGCGCAGAGTCTCTTTGTGGGTAAAATGATTGTAGAGCCCGGTTCCGACAATGAGCAGCGTCACCCCGATAATGAGGTAAAAAGCGTTGATAAGCCGATTGTAATCGTCCAGAACGATTTTAAAAACGGCCATGAGCGATTCGATGGAGAGGGCAATAATGATCGACGTCAAAAATTTGCTTAGAATTTTGCTTTGCAGGTCGTTACCGTACTCGACTTTCCGAAAAAGGATCTCATTTTCAATCAGGGTTTTGGCCAGATCGTAAATCGCCAGTCCGATCGTAATCGAGATGATGGAGGTGAAAACATCGTGCATCACTTCCGATCCGTATTCTCCCGACCATAACAGCAGAACAAAGACGTATCCTCCGTACAAAATCAAAAAAAAGGCGACAAGACCCAAGAGGGCCGCTCCGGTCCCCATTACGGCCGTGTTGACTTTCTCAAATCCGCTGTTGTGATCGATCAAACGGAGCTCGGCAAGCAGTTTGGGCATATCGAAATCGATGACCAGATAAAAATCCGGCCCTTCCCGCACGGCGGTCAGGGTGGGATTTCCGCTGATATGGTGAAGATAGGGATTGCTGATATGAATCGGTTCGTTTTCGAAACTGACCCATTTGAAATAAAACGACTTGTCGGTGCCCATCCGTTTCTCATCGGTGTAGCTGCGACCGTAGCTGGGGGTCGACTGACGAAAGGCTTTGGACACGGTGTAGATCACCTGTGCGGAAGGTTCGTGTTCAAAAATCTGTTTCAGATCGTTTTGTGCATTGGACAAAAGGTCAAATTCGGACACGACACGTCGCAGGTAATGGACGATACCGTTTTTGTGTTCGGTGTAGATATGGATAATCCGTTTCATCGTTTAACCCTCCTTTTGTAAAACTTTTGTTTTGCTTATAGCACTCCTCTCATAAGGGGTCACTTTGGTTTTTGAGACGTATTTATTCGTTAAGTTATAGTCCATTCTCAGCTCTCAAAAAATACGCTGATTAATTTTTTTGCGAAAAAAGCAGCAATTCACATAATCTATTGGCCCATTTTTTTCTTATAATATCCATTTAATACCTCAAGGGTGTGCAGAGATCATGAACGTCAAAAATAAAACGATTGGGATGCTTCTGACCGTTATGGTCATTTTTTCGATGTTATTGGGCGGACTGATTTACATCAATCAAAAAAAGAAACTGCATGATACCCAAATAGCTTATTATGAATCGATCCGAAAATCATATGAAAAAATCCTTGCCAAACACGATGAATTCTACTACAGCAGAGCTATGGCCAATTTGCAGTCATCCGGAATCAAAGAGGCTTTATTGGAGCGCAATCGTGTGAAATTGTATGAACTCAGTTTCGGACGCTGGGAAGCCTTGAAAAAGGGAAATCCAAATCTGACGGTGATGCATTTTCATTCGCCTGATGGTACGTCATTGCTACGCATGCATGATCCTCAACGGTTTGGAGACACCATTGCCAAAGAGCGTCTTATGGTCGCGCACGTCCATGCGACGAAAACCCCGACACACGGTTTCGAAGTCGGGTATGCCGATTTGGCGTATCGAACGATTGTACCGGCTTTTTACCGGGGGCATTACATTGGTGCTCTTGAATTCGGTGCCCGTCCCGATGATATCTTCGGTGAAATGGAATATTTTAACGAAATTCATGGAGCTCTTTTTATCAAACAAAATCCGCTAATTAGCGATACGAACGAAGATAATGCGATCCAGATAGGAGAATATACCGTTCAGTTCGCGACGATAGCTGATTATGGCGTATTGGAAGCGTTAAAAAAAGCGGAGTATTCTTTTCCATCCTTTCAAACTTTTTCGTATAGGGGAAAAACGTATAACGTTTATTCATTCGATATGAGAGATTTTAGGGGAAAAACGAGTGCTAAGGCCGTTTTTTTTCAGGATATCAGTGCATTGGAACATGATTTTCACGCAACGCTTATCCATCTGCTGATCGTAATGTTTTTGTTGGTAACGGCCATCATATTCGTGATTCATGTCGGATTCGACAAAATAATGGGCGAACTACATCGAACTACTGAGGAATTAAAAAAGAACAAGGATTTTCTACAATCGATTTTTGAAACATCAAAAGACGGAATCGCACTGTTGGATTTTCAAACCAATTTTCTTTATTTCAACAATGCTTATTTGGAAATGACCGGATTTAACCGGGATGAGTTATTGATGAAAAGCTGCGTGGGTTTGAGCGCTCCCGAAGACCTATCCAGGGCTATCGGCGTAGTTGAACGGGCTATTCGTGATGGGTTTGTTGAGAATTTTGAAAAAACTTGTATTGTCAAGGACGGAAAACGGGTTATTATCAATATGTCTCTCGCGCTGATGCCGGATAAAGAGCGATTGCTGATTACGACCAAAAACGTGACTGAAGCCAAAAAAATAGAAAAACAGCTAAAAAATTATATTCGTTTGGTGGATGAAAACATCATAACTTCAAGTACCGATCTTGATGGAAACATCATTTCGGTTTCGGAAGCATTTTGCAGAATCTCAGGGTATGAACGTTCCGAGCTGATCGGTCATAATCATCGGATCGTCCATCATCCGGACATGGATAACGGTCTCTTTGACGACTTATGGTCCACAATTTTGCAGGGTAATGTTTGGTCCGGAGAGTTAAAAAACCGGACGAAAACGGGTGGTGCGTATTGGGTCAGTGCAAAAATATATCCTACTTACGACGAAAACGGGGTTAAAACCGGATACACGGCCATAAGACAGGACATAACCAATAAAAAAAGAATTGAAGAGATATCTGTTACCGACGGGTTGACCGGGATCTATAACCGCCGTCATTTTAATGACGTATTTCCTAAGATGATCAACGGTGCCAAACGTAAAGATAGTATCCTTTGTCTGATTCTTTTGGACGTTGATTTTTTCAAGCAGTACAATGACACCTACGGTCATCAGATGGGAGACAACGTTTTGATACAAATCGCCCAAACCATACATTCGTATCTGGGCCGATCGGATGATTACGTATTCAGACTGGGCGGAGAGGAGTTCGGTATCATTTACAAAGTCGGGGATGTCGAACAGGCGATACAATTGGCCGAGCAGATACGCCAATCCATAGAGTCACTTCGGATAGAACATAAAAACAGTGATGTAAGTGATTATGTCACCGTATCAATGGGGTTGGTGTGTACCCATGCCAGTAAAATTGAGAGCGATGATGCCATGTATAAACAGGCAGATGATTTATTGTATGAAGCAAAAAATCAGGGGAGAAATCGGGTCATTCGCATTGAGTGTCTTTGAGGGTAAATCGTTTTAAAAACATGAGCACGATTTTGAAAGCTCTTGTCAGTAATACAGCCGTTTTTCAGGGCAAGGCATGATATAATAACGAACTATAACATTAACATTTTTTGACAACAGGACATCCGTGAAAGAGACCATTTCATCCTTCCTGCGCCCGACTTACGCAAAATCGGATGACCTCAAGCCTTTTGTATCTCGCCTTATGATCCCATTGAGTATTTTGATTTTTATACTCGTTACTGTACCGGGAATTTTACTGATTCAGCAGCATCGTCATTATCTGCATGACGTTTTTAAAAAACAGGCCGCCGAAGTCCAGCACGATATGGATATTATCCTCTCCGAACAGGTAAACGGCCTGGCAATGACCATCAAACCGATTATGAACGATGCCGCGACGATCGACGCGTTGCGCCGGGGAGATCGGGAAAAACTTCTGGAACGCTGGCAAAATGTTTTTTTATCGATGAAACGGGAAGAATCACTAACCCATTTTTATTTCCATGATAAAAATCGCGTATGTCTTTTGCGGGTACATAATCCGGCGAAACACGGTGATCTGATCAACCGCTTCACGGCGCTCGAATCCGAATGGAGCCGAAAACTCTCATCGGGAATCGAAATTGGTCCTATGGGAACGTTTACGTTGCGCGTTGTTCAGCCTGTGATTGTCGATAACGAACTCGTCGGTTACATTGAATTGGGCAAAGAGATCGAAGACGTATTAAAACATCTCCATTTCCAATCCGATACGCAACTTGCGGTTATTTTACGCAAAGGGCAGCTTAAACGTCATCAATGGGAAGACGGAATGCGGATGCTTGGTCGGTCCAGCGAATGGGATTTGATGAAAAACAGCGTACTGATCTATTCATCCTTACAGAATTTTCCGGAACAAGCGCTTGACTATGCCGATCATGCCGGAAACCATATCGATGCAAATCAGGATGAGACCGAATTTACCGAAAATGCTACGACTTATCGGGTTTCGATGATTCCGATCGGGGATGTTTCCGGAAAAGAGGTCGGGGACATGATATTACTGAACAACGTAACGATTGAAGATCAAGAGTTCTACGATTCCGTTGCGTTGGGCATTGTTATCGGCATCGCACTTGCTGGAACGTTGATGGGATTTATATACGTATTGTTGCGTTTAACCAATCGAGCCATCACACGGCAGGAAAAACTGCTATTTGAAAATAAAGTGCGGATGGAACAACTCTCCTTGCACAGCCGTACGATTGCTTGGGACGTAGATGCCGAGGGGCGCTTTACTTATCTGAGTGAATTTTCTCGGGAGATCATTGGTTATGAGAGCGGAGAATTGCTGGGAAAACCTTTTTATGACCTGCACCCTGAAGAGGGAAGAGAAGCGTTTAAAAAAGTAGCATTCGATACCTTTGCCCGAAAAGAGCCTTTTGATAATCTCAAAAATCAGCTTCAATGCAAAGACGGGACGATTATCTGGGTTTTGACCAATGGTTTGCCGATTCTTGGAAAACACGGAGAACTGCTGGGATATCGCGGAAATGATACCGACATCACCGAAAAAGAAAAATCGCTCGAACAGGTTAATACCCTTGCTTTTTTCGACTCGTTGACGTCGTTGCCGAACCGGACCCTTTTTCTTGATCGGCTTGGACAGGCTATGGCGGTTTCAGACCGGAACAGTCAATACGCCTCTTTATTGATGATCGATCTGGACAATTTCAAAACGATCAACGACATATTGGGGCATACCTTAGGCGATTCGCTGCTGGTAAAAGCGAGTCGGAGACTTCACCATTCGGTTCGGGAAGGGGACAGTATCGCACGGCTTGGCGGAGATGAATTCGTCGTATTGCTGCTTGGACTGGGAACGGAACAACAAACCGCCGCGACAGCTGCCGAAACGGTAGCGATGAAAATTCTTGACGTCTTGGATAAACCTTACGATTTGGAAGGATCTGCATATCACTTGACGGCAAGCATTGGAATTACGTTGTTTCAAGGTGAAGAAGTCGCTATCGACAACATTATGAAACAAGCCGAACTGGCGATGTACAAGTCCAAAGAGGGGGGGAAAAACGCGTTGCGATTCTTCGACCCTGTTATGGAATCATCATTGAAAAAACGTGCGCAAATTGAAGAGGAGATACGGACGGGAATTGAAAACGGGCATTTCGTACTCTATTATCAGCCTCAGATCGGATCGGATGGATATGTTTGCGGTGTTGAAGCGTTGATTCGCTGGAATCATCCCATGCGGGGAATGGTTTCTCCGGCAGAATTTATTCCGATAGCCGAAGAGAGCGGTTTAATCATTCCACTGGGACAATGGGTACTTACCGAATCTTGCCGACAACTCTCTGTATGGAAAGACAATGCCGATTATGCCGGGATAGAGATAGCCGTCAATGTCAGTGTCCGGCAATTTAGTCAAAGCAGCTTTGTGGAGGACGTATGTTCGGTACTTTCAAAATGCGCAGTTGATCCTGGTTGTTTGAAGCTGGAACTCACCGAAAGCCTTTTCGTTCATGATATCGTTAACGTGACTGAAAAAATGGATCTATTAAAAGCCCGGGGGGTTCGATTTTCCTTGGATGATTTTGGAACGGGGTATTCTTCATTGTACTATTTGAAACGTTTGCCGTTCGATCAGCTGAAAATCGATCAGAGTTTCGTTAGAGATATTCTGAACGATTCGAACGATGCTATCATATGCAAATCGACCATTGCACTGGCTGCGAGTATGGGGCTTTCAGTCATCGCCGAAGGGGTTGAAACGGCGGAACAATATGAAATGCTTTTATCGTTAGGGTGTAAAATGTATCAGGGATACCATTTTGGCCGGCCGATGGCGATAGGGGATTTTGAACGATTTTTCGAGGAACGAAAAATCGCTTGGAAAGGGGATAGGAATGTATGAGTAATGCAAAATTCAGAATTCAGTTTGTTTTTGCGACACTGATACTCATTGTAACGGCGATTGTCACCCTTTATAATCTCTTTCATGAACAAGAAGAGTCTAGACGCCGTTCGGTTCAATCCTATGAATTTGTCCACCGCAGTTACGATGAAACCTTAAAAGATGCCGTCAATTTTTATACGGCTCGTGCGAATGCCAACCTGAATTCTCCAGGGGTACTCGAAGCATTCAGGGAACGTGATCACGATCGTCTCAACAATTTGATCCGGCCTCGCTGGGAGGTGATGCAGCGTGAGAACGATTCACTTATCGTCATGCAATTTCATAATGCGGACGGAACGTCGCTGCTTCGCCTTCATCAGCCAGATGTTTATGGTGATAATATTGCGGAAAAACGGCCGATGGTTGCCTATGTACATCGCACTCAAAATCGGGTTTATGGTTTTGAAGAGGGCCGAAGGGGGCTCGCATTTCGTATCCTGATACCGATATTTGACGGGGGAAAATACATCGGTGCCGTTGAATTCGGGATAAATACCCCTTACTTCACCGATAAAATCCACCGTTTTACCGGATATGACTCGTTTTTCTTTATTCATCGTAACGTTCTTGGGACATTTGGACGTATCAAAGATGACAGTCTGTTCAATGATTACATTGGCATGGACGTAGACGGAGCTTATAAACCGATAATACGAAGTTATGCGCAAGAACATCGTCATCTTGAAAACGCAATGATACGATACGGTTCACTCGCGTATGAAGTGAATGTATTGCGCATCAGCAATTATCAAAAAAATTCGATCGGTGCGATCATGTTTATTAAAACGTCAGATGATTTTTCAAGCCATGTCCGTCATATCGTACTGATTAATCTACTTATTAGCATGGTTTTGATTATTATTGTTATGCTGATCGTTCACAATGTGTACGAATACATCATTGATAAAATGAGTTTTCAGGAACGCTACAGTCAATTGATTCTCGATTCCGTCCCTTCGCCGGTCATTGTCACGGACGGTAAACAATTGATTGGGGCCAATGACACATTTCTGTCCTATTTGCATTATGAAAGTGTAGCCGCTTTCCAAAAAGAACACGCGTGCGTTTGCGAATATTTTGAAAAAGGGGATACGGATGAGTATCTAATGCCTATGCGCGATGATCAGCGATGGACCGAATATGTATTGCAACATCCAAATGACAATCACAAAGCAAAAATTACAATTGACAACATTACCACAGTATTTGAAGTGAAGATTTCGGTTCTTGAGTTTAACGATCAGATGCGTTACGTCGTTATCTTCAACGATATTTCTATCATTCAAAAGCAGACGCTGACCGATCCGTTGACGGGTATCGCCAACCGATTACATTTTACAATGGTTTATCAGCATGCTCTGAAACTGGCTGAACGGGAAAAAAATAGTGTAAGTCTAATTATATTCGATATTGATCATTTTAAGCGGGTAAATGACTTTTACGGACATCTGGAGGGAGATGTTGTTCTGCATCGTATTGCTTCATTGGTACAACAAAGAATTCGCAAAAGCGATCTTCTCGCCCGCTGGGGAGGGGAAGAATTTATTATTTTATTGCCGGATACCGATTTGGAAAATGCGGTTAAAGTAGCTGAGTCTTTGCGTAATGCGGTTGCAATGGAATCTTTCGATACAGTAGGTACGATCACGTGTTCGTTTGGAGTCGCAACGAATTTTGAATTCGATGAATCACCGCAGGAATTTATTAAAAGAGCCGATAACAAACTGTATGAGTCAAAAGAAACAGGTAGAAACAGGGTATCATTTTAGAAGCAGCTATGACGCAACTGAAAGAATTGTGCAAATATAGGTACTAAAGCAGTATCGGTTCCAAGGAATCGCTACAATACAATTTTATATAAAGAAGGGTGGAAAATTTACAATGAGTTATGAAGCGTTATTCGAAGATGAAAACGACATTTTTGCAGGTACACCGCAATCAAAATATTGGGATATTGCTTCACAGGTAAGTGATGAAATTTTTCATTACGAATTTGACCGGATTGTTCAGCGGATGGCGGCGATGGAAAGATTGTTAATGGAACATTATGATGAAGAGATGTTGTCGCGTGTCATTGACAATCATTGCTTGGAACATTTTTCTGAAATCGAGATGCATAAAAAAAGCTTGTACATGGAACTAGCAGGCGATCTTATTTACAAAATGGCAGACTAAAACCCTCACGTGAGCAGGAAAATTATTTGTCAATAACTGTCGGAAGCTTCTCGTTTAATCGAGAAGCTTCCGTACAAAGCCACTAATACAAGAGAGTCAATAGCTTATTTTTTCATTTCATGGGAAATTTTTTCAAGATGTGTTTTGGGCTTTGTAGACGTTTTGGAGTTCGGAGAAGTTTCTCGAATCGGCATCGCAAATGCCAAAAGGATAAATATAAGGCTAAACACAATCCCGCCAAGAACGGCTAGAACGATTTTTAGCTTTTCGTCATCCACAAGCATTCCCTCTTTTATTTCTATTGTCTTTTTTTCTCATTTCACGATACGTGGTGATCGTCTGTGATCACGAGTATAATTACAGGGATATTATAGCTGAAAATCAGGTTAATCTTCCAGCTGAAACGAGTTCGTTGACCAGGGCAAGGTTTTTCATGACGCGGTTGTAATAGGGACGATTGGACATGCCACCGTTATAGCCGCTGACCGCATTGAAATGATCATTGCGTTTTTCGTGCAGCAAGATGACGTAATAAGTTGCAACTTTGGCGGAAAGGCGGATGTCTCCGAGTAGTCGTGCAGCAAGCTGTACGTCATTGAGATCGTTGAGCCATCGTAGTGTTTTGATTTGGTTCGCAACATGACGAGCCGTATCAAGCCGGATTTGCATCGGGCCAAGAGATGCTTTGGTAAATGAGCGTTTATGTCTGTAGTCTCCGATATTGTTTTTACCGGCACTACTTTCGGTAAGACAGATGGCGCTGATCGTATTTTCATACGTTTTACCTTGTTTGTCGGGGATGGATTTGGCTATATTGCGCACAGTTTGTAAAACGTTGAGCTGTTTTGAAGAGATGTTTTTGACGCCGTCGTCTCCAAAAGTTTCTAAGACTAGAATCAGTATCAGGAAAAGAAATTTCAATAGTTACGCTCCTTTAAATTGGCAGTGAAATTTTAAGCTATAATAAAGCCTAGAACAATGGTATGGGCTTTTTAAATAAATTAGTTAAGAATTTCAAATAAAAAAGGGTACTAATCCACCTGTACAAGGGAAATGATAATTTAAGTTTATTTTAAAATACAGGTGTATTTTGTTATATATTGTTCTATATTTGGAGCTTGATTTAAGTTTTAAAAATAAAAGTAAACTTCTTTTTGAAAAAAAACAGGAGAAATAGATCAAAATGAGAAAATACGTAACTGTTTGTATAGCAGTGATCTTTTATGCGCTCCCAATGAACGCAGAGATACAAACCGGACTGATGAAATCGATTGTTTCCAATGAAGAGATGTACCTTCTTGTTAATAAGGTTGTCGTGCCGTGCAAACCGTTTGGAATCGTCCCTTTAGAATCCCTGGGAAAAAAGAGCGGACAATCGACAGAATGCGGTCGTGAACTCAAATTATTTTTTCAAAATCATCCGCACGCATACAATTTTGCGCGTGAGCATCTATATAAAGAACAAACGTATCATATTGAATTTTTAAAAGAAGGATGTGTGCTCTACGGAAACGGTCCTGAAACGTACAGCGAAATGTTGTTGCGTGAAGGGTTGGCCGTACTTGAAAAGACATTTTCCGATTCCGAATGGAACTGGAAATTAAAACGGGCCTTTCAGGGGGCGGAACGGATGAAAACGGGATACCATGATTCCGCGGCTAAAAATCTTTGTATTGAAGATGTGCAGTAGTTAAACAGATAAGATATTGTACCCGATTAATTGATTTCGCTGGTCAAATAGACCCAATACTCTTTGTGCGTTCGACCTTGATCGAGAAAGTAAAATTGTAAAATGGCCACTCGATAAAGAGTAATTGCCATTTTTGCGAAAGGTATGCCCAATGAGAGGGCAATCCACCAGGGCTGCTGGCGGTTCCCTTTGGAGACGATCATCTCTTCCGTCCCAATGTTTTTGGTCAGATACAGACCAAACGCAATGGAAAAAATAAAATTCAAAACCAATCCTAATATCGCGTACGATAATAGGATATTTGAATGGATGTCGTCGCTCACGAATTATTCTTTGTAGTTGTCGATGGCATCTTGAAGGATTTTAGCAGCAGCCTCTTTACCCTGATATTCTTTTACTTTGACCCATTTGCCCGGTTCAAGCATTTTGTACGTTTCGAAAAAGTTTTTGATTTTAGCCAATGTGTGTTTTGGCAGATCATCGATTGTTTCGATTTCAGCAAACGTAGGATCGATTTTGGAAACAGGAACTGCAAGGAGTTTTTCATCCATACCGCTTTCATCTTCCATGACCAGTACGCCCAGAAGACGAACGTTCACAACGGAACCGGCTTGCATCGGGTATTCGGTTAAAACCAGGATATCGGCCGGGTCACCGTCGTTTGAAAGCGTTTTATTGACAAAACCGTAGTTTGCAGGATAATACATTGCAGAGTGCATGACGCGGTCAACGACTACCGCACCGCTTTCTTTGTCGACTTCATATTTAATGTTTGAACCGTAAGGGATTTCAATAACTGCCGTGATTTTGTCCGGATTGCTACCGTAGCCGATTTTGCTTAGATCCATATCAGATACCTCTTTCATGAAATTATGGGGCGGATTGTAACGAAAGATTCTAAAAGCTTTTTTGAAACGGACCCTAGTAAATGTATTTTAATGAAGTTTGTACTAAAATCTCAGAATCGTGTATGACGTTACGCGTGCAAATTTTGAACAATAGTAGGGATGAAAAGTCACTGTGAAACTGCTCGAAAAAGTAAAAAGAACCATGTTTCGCTCCGACGAAGTCCTGAAATCTGAGGAATTGATGAAGGAATCAACAGCATCATACGATTCAGGGGCGTCGAGTCATGAACGAGAAGAAAAAGCAAAAGTTGCCGCAATAGCGGCGGCTCTTCATCATCATGCCGAAGCGGAAAATGACAGTCGTGCCAAAGTGGCGGCAGTGGTCGCGGCAATGCACTTTCATGCTGCCAGATCCCGGTCCCGATCGGTGCAGGACGTTCGTGCTAAAGTAGCGGCTATTGCAGCAGCCATTCATCATCATGAAGAAGAAGAGATGGCGTCAGTAGCGGCAATGGTAGCGGCGATTCATCACCATAAACACACAACACATTAAAAAGAAGGGCTACACGTAGAATGGCAAAAAAATACATCGATGTGATGGACACTACTTTCCGTGACGGATTTCAATCCGTTTTCGGCGGACGGGTCCTCATGGAAGATTTCTTTCCCGCCGTCGAAGCGGCGAAAGAAGCGGGAATTACCCATTTCGAATTTGGCGGCGGTGCCCGTTTTCAAAGTCTTTTTTTCTATCTGAATGAAAATGCATTTGATATGATGGACCGTTTCCGATCCATCGTCGGACCGGATGCAAATCTTCAGACCCTCGCACGTGGGGTCAATACGGTCATGTTGGATACCGGAAGCCGTGAAATGGTTGATCTGCATGCCAAAATGTTTAAAAAACACGGCACCACGACGATCCGTAACTTCGACGCGCTCAATGATGTCGAAAACCTTAAATATTCAGGCGAACGGATCGCATACCACGGTCTTAAACATGAAGTCGTTGTAACGTTGATGGATCTTCCTCCGGGGTGCGTAGGGGCACACGACGTAGCGTTTTATGAGAAAACGTTGCGTGAAATCCTCGATTCAGGGATTCCGTATCATTCAATCTGTTTCAAAGATGCCAGTGGAACGTCAAGTCCTCAAAAAGTTTACGAAACGATTCAAATGGCACGTCGGCTTGTTCCGGAGGGGACTCATCTGCGTCTTCATACGCATGAAACGGCCGGTGTGAGCGTAGCATGTTATCTAGCAGCTTTGGACGCGGGAGTTGACGGTATCGATATGGCGGCTTCTCCGGTGAGCGGCGGTACGTCCCAGCCGGATATCCTGACGATGCTTCATGCGGTGAAAGGGAAAAATTTTGATCTTGGCGGATTGGAGCTGGACAAAATTCTTCGTTATGAAGACGTATTGGCAGATTGTCTGAAAGATTATTTCATGCCGCCGGAAGCGACTCAGGTTTCTCCGTTGATTCCATTCTCCCCGATGCCGGGAGGTGCATTAACGGCCAATACGCAAATGATGCGCGACAACAACATGCTTGATCGCTATCCGGAAGTTATCCGTGCAATGCGTGAAGTTGTTGAAAAAGGGGGATTCGGTACATCCGTGACGCCGGTTTCGCAGTTTTATTTTCAACAAGCACTCAACAATGCATTAATGGGTCCTTGGAAGAAAATTGCGCCGGGTTATGGAAAAATGGTACTTGGCTATTTCGGGAAAACTCCAAGTACGCCGGATGCCGAAGTTGTTCGTATCGCTGCTGAACAGCTCAAACTCGAGCCTACAACCGATAATGCGATCGACATTGCCGATCGTGACGAAACCAAATCGGTTGCTTATTGGACAAAACGTCTGAACGAAGAAGGGATCGAAGCAACCGAAGAAAATATTTTTATTGCCGCATCGTGTGACATTAAAGGGATTGCTTTCTTAAAAGGGGAAGCGACCGTCAATGTCCGTAAAAACAGTCCAAAAACTGAAAAAATCGAAAAAATTGAAACCAAACCAACCCCAATCACATTAGAGGAGAATTTTGAAATGGCAAATGGAACTTACACGGTAATCGTAGACGGACAACAGTATAATGTACAAATCATCGGTGGTAATGCGAGCGTTGTAGCTGCGCCGGTAGTGGCCGCAGCACCTGTCGCTGCCCCGGTAGTTGCTGCCGCTCCGGTTGCACCGGCAGCAGTTAGCGGAAATACAGTTTGTGCGGAACTTCCGGGATCTGTATTTAAAGTTTTGGCGTCTGTCGGCGATTCTGTAAATGCGGGAGACCGTATCATGATTCTTGAAGCCATGAAAATGGAAATTGATGTCGTTGCTCCGGTGGCTGGAAAAATCGCATCAATCAATGTACAGCCGAACGACAAAATCGAAGCTGGCCAAGTATTGGCGGTTATCGGCTAACAACTTAAGATCCTTCACGGAAGGATCTCAGGTTTAGGAAAAGGAACAATGTTCCTCTTTCCCCTTGCTCTCTTGTATTTTAAGCTACTGAATTAATAGGGTAATGCTATTAAATTCGTTTTCTCCATTTTTTCTACAATCAACGGAAGAATGTTTTCGCTTTTCGTTTTGTCAATAAAGCCATCGGCACCGAGACTGGCTGCTTCACGTTTATTATTATCCCCTGTCATGGAACTGTTGACGATGATAGGAATGGCTTTTGTAGAAGGATTGGCTTTAAGTTTTCGTATAACCGTAAATCCCGACATCTCCGGCATTTCAATGTCGGTAATGATTGCCGGAATGGCAGAAGGATTTGGATGACGTTCTATGTAGCGCATCAGATCGCTTCCGTTATCAAATATTTGATAGCTGATGTGGGCCTGCTCAAAAATCTGACGCAAATGGCGTTGGGCCGTTTTTGAATCTTCGGCAATCAGAACCGTCCCTTGTTTGAGCTTTTCAGGAAGTTTTACATTCTGGATCATTCTCGCAGCAGCATCTACGTTTACCATAGCCTGAGGAATGACGTCTGCGAGTAGTTTTTCATAATCGAGGACCAGGCATAAACTACCGTCTTCCATACGGGTATCGTTAATAACGAGCCCTTCATCTCCCAAACGATAACTGTCCGGTGCGTGCATTTCGTTCCAGTTTTTCTTAATGACACGGTAGGCAAACATAATTCGGATTCCGATGACGATTCCGTTGAAATCACAGATCAGAAGATTGGAATGTTGTTTTTTTGTTTCATCGAACGCTACGCCAAGCCACTTCGGAAGGTTAAGGATAGGGATCTGCAATTCACGCAGAACGATTGTCCCCTCCAATAACGGATGGACGCCCGGGATTTGTGTCAAATGGTGTCGTTTGGCTTCCACTACTTCGCGTGTTTTAAACACGTTGATGGCATAGTACGGTGATTCGGGTGCATCATCGACTTTAAAGACAAGTAATTGCACTTCATTGTTTTTTGCCAGATTGGTTGCGGCATCAACGTGGTCTAATAGCGACATGGAAACCTCGATCATGATTTGTATCGTTTAATCATATCGAAATTCACAGATTTTTTTTACTAAAATCTAAAGGGTGTCAACGCTAAAATACCGTAAAGTTGAAGAAGAGAGATATAACGTGCCCGTTTGGATCCTTTTATCGTGTCTGGTGAGCGCAGTGGCCGCCAAAGAATATTATGCTAAAGCGGAGCCGTATGATATATTAAACGTTGCGGCAAGCGTATCGGGTGAAGTCATCTATGCCGACAGTGCCAATGAAGGCAAAAAACTGGGAACCCGCCCTTATATCGTGCTGGACGACAAGCTGGACAAGATAGAACTTCTCAGCGTTAAGAACAAGATCAATGCTACCAAACAGACGTTGATGCATGATCAGGAAATGGTTGAGAATTACCGTCGTATCATCGAGATGAAAGAGAACAATTACAATCGGGTAAAAGACCTGAAAGTGAAATCGGAAATCGAAAAAGACCGGGATTATTATGATCTGGTGGGAAGTCGAAATGCGTTATTGGGAGTTCAAAAAGAGATAGAGTCTTTGAAAATACAGTTAGGTGATTTATCCTTGAGGGATTCACAACTTCAAAAGGCGGTTTCGGACAAGCATCTTTCGGGATCAGGATACGTTTTGTACAAACTGTTGGTGAAATCTTCGGCATTTGTCAACCCGGGCACCCCTTTAGCACAGCTGGCCGATGTACGCAAAGGAAAACTGACCCTGTATCTGAATGAAAAAGAGGTTGCCGAGGCTCAGGGCAAGTCAATCTATCTTGACGGTCAGAAAACGGCTTACCGAATTGATCGTCTTTGGAAGATCGCTGATGCATCGAAGCTTTCAAGTTACCGTGCCGAAATCATTATTGCCCCGCCGGAACGTTTTTCCAATCTGGTCCGGATCGAATTTCGATGAAACCGTTAATCACCTCCTGTCCGTTGGACTGTTACGATGCCTGCAGGATTATCCCGGAAGAATCAGGCAAACTTAAAGGTTTAAAAAAACATCCTGTGACCCAGGGGTATTTATGTCCGAATATGAACCATTTTTCGGAATATGAACGTATCCGGATTCCGCGGCTTTTTGGGCAACCGGTATCGATGGAAACGGCGCTCGAGAAGATGTATGAGATGTTTGCCAAAACGGAATCGAAAAAGATTCTGTATTACCGGGGAAGCGGAAATATAGGGTTAATGCAACGATCCTGTGAACATTTTTTTGCCCGTTTCAATGCTACGGGGACTTCGGGTTCGTTATGCGACGGTGCCGGGGAAGCGGGTGTTCTAGCGGGGCGGGGAGAAAATTATATCCTTTCTCCCGATATGATTGCACGCAGTGAAGTCATCGTAGTGTGGGGACGTAATCTGCATGCGACCCATTCGCATCTGCTCCCTGTGCTCAAAGGGAAAACGGTGATCGTCATCGATCCGGTCCGGACTAAAATGGCTGAAATGGCTGATTTGTACATTCAGATCAGGCCGAAATGCGATATGTATCTGGCCTTGATCCTGAGCCGTTTCGTGATGATCGAGGGAAGTTATGATGCGGAATATTTACAAGAACATGCTCCGGATTACGAATCGTTTTACGAATTGACCCAAACGCTTCGGATCAAATCGACGTTGGAAAAAATTGACGTATCTTTAGGCCAGATCGGTGATTTTTTGGCTTTTGTCCAGGGAAAACGTACGGCAATACTCATTGGGGCGGGGGTTCAGAAATACCGTATCGGAGCTGATGTTGTCCGGGCAATCGACGGATTGGGCATGCTGCTGGGCTTGTTCGCTCAAGAGGGGAGCGGTGTCAGTTTTTTAGGTCATTCCTCCAAAGGGATCGATTTTCCGTTTGATTCGATTACGCGTAAGGTCAGCAAAGCAACCGTCGATTTTGCGCAGTTTGAAACGGTATTTGTACAGGGTGCTAATCCGTTGGCGCAGATGCCTGCAAGTGGAAAAGTGCGCTCTGGGTATGCAGAGGTACCTTTTTCGATTTATTTCGGACTTTATGAGAACGAAACATCGCTTGCTTCGGCATTGGTAATACCGGCGAAGAGTTTTCTGGAAAAAAACGATTTTCGAAGCTCGTACGGGGATTATACGTTTGAAGAAATGCCTAAAGTGACGGAACCTTCTTGTGGTATTTCCGAATTTGAATTGACAGCGTATCTTTGCGACCGATTTTCCATTACGTTGGAAGAAGAATTGACCTATTTGAACCATTTTCGCTCCCAGATTTGTTATGATGGTGATGTCGGATATCGGAAGGATCGTCCGGAGGTTCCTTACGAAAAAGGGTTCAAAAAAGGTCATTTCGAATTTATTGATGAAATCGATGCCGACTTTGCAGAAGAAGAGGGGTTCTTTCTGGTTACGCCGAAACAGCCAAAAGGGTTGAATTCGCAGTTTGAACGTCAAAGAGGAGTATGGTTTCATCCTGAAACCGGTTTCGAAGAAGGGTCCAAAGTCAGATTGACCAGTGCGCAAGGGTCGGTTGTTATGGAAGTCAGACACGATGAACGACTCAGACAAGATACGCTTCTGATCTATTCAGGAACGCCCGATGTGAATTGTTTGACTCCTGCATTACTAAGTTATGACGGAGAAAACGCCGTATATCAAGAATATAAAATCAAGGTGGAAAAAGTATGAACAGTTTTGAAAGTTACGTATTGCCGACGTACGCACGTCAGAATGTAAATTTTGTCAAAGGTAAAAATGCCGTTCTGATCGATTCTGAAGGGAAAGAATATATTGATTTTGCAGCCGGAATCGCCGTATGCAGCGTCGGACACGGAAACGATCGTTTAACAAAAGCGATATGTGAACAGATTTCCAGTCTCATTCATGTATCCAATCTTTATAATATCGCTCCTCAAGAAGAGTGTGCCCGCAAAATCGTACAACTCAGCGGATACGATATGAAATGTTTTTTCGCCAATAGCGGTGCCGAAGCGAATGAAGGGGCAATTAAAATCGCCCGAAAATACGGAGAAGTGAACGGTCAGCCAAAGCGTTACAAAATAATAACGCTTGAACATTCGTTCCACGGTCGTACGATCACGGCATTAAAAGCGACAGGACAAGAGTCGATGCATAACTATTTCGGTCCTTTCCCGGATGGATTTGCGTATGCAAAAACGGTTGAAGAGGTTGAAGCGCTCTTGGACGATCATACGGTTGCCGTCATGATTGAATTGGTGCAAGGAGAAGGGGGCGTTCAACCTCAGGATCGTCAGAAAATCCAGGCACTGGAAAAACTTCTGAAAGAGCGGGATGTTTTATTGATTGTGGATGAAGTCCAAACCGGCATTTACCGGACGGGGGATTTTCTGGCATCCAATCTTTACGGAATATCTCCGGATGTCATAACGCTGGCAAAAGGGTTGGGGGGAGGAGTTCCCATCGGCGTGGTTATGACCTCGCAAAAGGAGATTTTTGCTCCGGGTGATCACGGTTCGACATTTGGGGGGAATTATCTCTCTACCGCAGCAGCCAATGAAGTACTCGATATTTTGGAAGAGCATAAAGAAAGCGGCGGACTGGATGAAATATTGGTCTATTTTGAAGAAGCACTGGGAGAATTTGCAGCGAAGCACCCCGCGGTATTTCTCAGTCATGTCGGTTTGGGGATGATGCGCGGATTACGCGTCGGCAATGCCGAAACCCTCTCAAAAATTATTAATGCTTCGCGTGAAGCGGGGGTTATTGTCCTAAAAGCGGGACGTAATACTCTCCGGTTCCTCCCTCCTTTGACGATTACAAAAGGGGAAATTGATGAAGGATTCGTCCGTCTTGAAAAAGCGATGGCTTCAGTATAGTTTTTTCGCCGCTTCGCTTGTCTATGCAGAGGAGGGGTATCTTTCGGGGATTAAAGAAGAACAGTTCCGATACGACTATCGTAAAGCTTCTTTGCAAAGCGATATTCTCAGAGATTCCTGGCTTGCACCGATACAAACGTACTATTCGTACGGCAAAAGCAAACAATACGGCGGAAACGGGACGACGCAGACAGCAGCGGTATCGATCGATCAGCCGATATTTCAAAGCGGCGGAATCTATTACGGTATCAAATTCGCAGAAGCGTCCCGAAAATACGCTAATCTATCCGTCGATGCAGCACGGACGAAAGCGATCAAAGAGGCAGTCGATTTATTGATGCGCATCCGCCAAAGCGATCTTAAGATTCAAAAGCAGGATCTTTTAATTGCCAATACGGGATTGAACCTCGAATTGAAAACGGAACAGTATCTGCATGGGGAACTTGATTCAGGTTTTTTGGATAACGCCATTATTGAAAAAAATCTGCAAACACAAGCTTTATACGATATGCAAACGGCCAGAGAACGTTTAATCAGCGCTTATGAAGCGATCAGTGATCTCCCGCACAAAGACGCTGTCTTGCCGAAATTATCGTTATTGGACGAAACAACCTTTTCTTCGGATGCCATCGACATGCAATTGGCCCGCAGTGATATCGAAAAGGGAGAGTGGAATCAAAAGGTGACGCTTGCTAAATATCTCCCCCGGATCAGTTTGAATACAGCGTACAATTGGAATCGACTGGAAAATCCGGCATTTGCCGGAACCATTATGCCGATTACGGCTGAGAGTGATTATCTAACCTACGGGATGAAAGCTTCCGTTGTGTTTGACGTTAATCAGAGGCGGGAAATGGAAGTCGCCCGTATCGAAACGTTAAAAGCCAATACGGTTATGGAAGACAAAAAACGTTCTTTGCAATCGTTGTACGATCAGGTCAAGCACAATCTTGAAAACAGTGATAAGAAAATTGCTCTGGCCAAAAGCAACCGGGATTTATATGAAAAATTATTGCTTGATACGAGAGAACTGTTCAGAGCCGGCTACAAAACGGAGTACGATGTAAATATGCTGGATAATTCGGCCAAAATTCAGACGATTGAGATACAGATACTTGAGTACGATCGACAACTGGAATTATTGAATTTGTATGAAAAGGTGAACGGTGCGATTTAGCGATTACATGAGCAATTGGCTCTACGGGAAGGATGGGTATTATGCTTCCTACCGCGTTATTGGAAAAAAAGGGGACTTTTATACCGCGGTCAGCACGTCAAAATTTTTCGGCGGAGCGATAGCGAACCATATCATCAAAAGAATCGATGAAGGTTTTTTGAGCAGCGATTCGATTATTTGCGAAATTGGAGCCCATCACGGGTATTTGTTGGCTGACATTATCGAGTTTCTTCATACATTGCGTCCGGATCTGATCGGAACGCTCCGTTTTGGAATTATTGAACGGTTTGAAGCGCTTCAGGAAAAACAGCGAGAATATTTTGAAGAGTCATTCGGTGACGTCATCGCTTTGGAACACTATTACGATGTTTCCGAGATCAAAGCGGAGTGCGCATTTTTCATTGCCAATGAAATATTTGATGCCTTTCCGTGCGAATTGTTTTACAAAGGGAAAATAGGCCGTGTGGAAAACCATGGCGTCGAATTTGATCTGGAAGATCCTGAGATAGAAGCATTGGCTCGCCGATATAAGCAAGATCGGGGAGAAATCGCGGTAGGCTACGAATCGTTTGCGCGATCGCTGGCCAATAGCGTCGGACGATTTGAATTTATGAGTTTTGATTACGGTGAACGAGAAGCCAGAAGTGACTTTTCGATTCGTGTTTATCAAGAACATCAGACTTTCCCGTTTTTTGACGATGCGTTTAATGCGGCCGAAGCATTTGCCAAAAGCGATATAACCTACGATGTCAATTTTACGCACGTACAGGAAGCATTTGAAGGAGAGGGACTTCATTGTGTCCAATACGCAACGCAGCTGGTTGCATTGATTGAAATGGGGATTCTTGATTTAATGGCTATGCTCAAAGAACGTGCCGGAGATGCAATTTACGCCCAAGAACTTGAAAAGGTTAAGATTCTCATAACGCCGGCACTGATGGGCGAACGCTTTAAAATGATCCGTTTTATCAAGGAGAGATAAGTGAAGATATTGGCCGCTTTGGTTTCAGCTTCCGTGCTATGGGGAGGTGCGTTGCACGATGCCGCATTCGAAGGAAAACGCGACCGAATCGACTTTTATCTTCATCAAGGGCATTTGGTCGATGAACCAAACGAAGCAGGGCTTTCCGCATTGCACGTTGCGGTTAAGCTGGGAGACACGGCAATGTCCGAATATCTGATCTCTCAGGGTGCCGATATCAATTTTCAGGATAAAAATGGAAATACTCCGCTTATTCTGGCGATCAAGAAAAAAAATCCGGAATTGGTTTCGTTCATCGTGTTGCACGGTGCGGACGTTAATCTGGCCAATAATGAGGGAATCACACCGCTTCATCAGGCCGCATTCAGCGGAAACGAAAAGGTGGTCGATTTTCTTTTGAAAGCCAAAGCGGATCCCCATACAAAAAATAACGATGGTGCGACGCCGTACGATTTTGCGATCGAGAAAAAAAATTTATTGATTGCCAATTTAATTAAACTGTATTTGTAGGAGTTATCAATGAATATCAAAGTAAACGGTGAAATCCGTGACCTGAAGGAAGGGGCTACTCTTTTTGATTTGATACATGTGCTTGGTCTTGAAACCAAAGTAATGGCGGCAGCGGTCAATATGCAGATTGTCAAACAAGATGTATGGAACAGTGCTGTATTACAGGATGGAGACAGCGTCGAATTGCTTGATTTCGTCGGAGGCGGGTAAGACAGGTTTGCATTGTGTGATAGGTATGTAGATGGATAAAGAGCTTTTTAATGCGCCAATGTTTTCGATAAAGGCAAAGTTTGCTGCCATCGTGTGTCTTTGCTCTGATGTGGTTCGCTTCATGCGATGAAATCAGCTCCACGTTTTTCCCTTCCATCAAACAACGATCTAGAAGATCGGAGTCATATGCTTTATTTCCAGTCATCTTTGAAAATTTTACTGGAAAGAGCTTAAGTAAAATAATATGACCTTTAAAGTAAAATCACTTATTAAAAGTAAAAGGAATGGAATATAAATTTGAGTCAGTTTTTTATTTTCCGTTCAGTTGTTTTAGCGCTATTTATAAGGGAACTAAAAACAAGATTTGGGAAAGGACCATTTGGTATAGTGTGGCTAATTCTTGAACCACTTTTACAGATGATGGTGTTTTTATATATTTTCAGCATTTTTCAAAATCGTATGATGCCACAAGTGCCTTATGTTATGTTTCTGATAACAGGAACTATACCTTATTATATTTTTCAACATATAATTACTGGATTAATGTCAAGTATTGATGCGAATAAGTCTTTGTTTGCGTATGGCCCGGTAAAACCTTTTGATACTTATATCTCTAGAACGATCCTCGAAGTGATGATTTATTCATCTATTTTTATAATTATCTCATTCGTTTTGGGGTGGGTATTTGGAATCGATATAACAATATACCATCCACTAGAAGCGTTGTTGTCACTGAGTATGATTGTGATAATGGCTTTTGCAGTAGGAGTAGGTGTAAGTGTTCTGACATTTTTTTTCCCTTTTTTCCAGGTGGTTGTAAAAATTATGCTGTTTGTATTGTACTTAACTTCAGGCGTTATGTTCCCGATATGGAGTTTACCGGCGGATTTTCAAAACATTTTGCAATACAATCCTATGCTACATCTGATAGAGATTTTTCGTGAATCCTATTTTTCATCTTATCCTCATATCGAAGGTGTTAATCTAAGTTTTCCTCTTGTTTTTTCATTTGTAATGTTGTATGTCGGGCTTTGGTTTTATAGCCGGTATAGATTGCAGCTGGGTGTAAGTTCATGATTGTAGTGGATAATATTACAAAATCGTACCCCTTGGTAGGGGGAGCGAGGCATTATGTTTTTCGTAATTTATCTTTTACTTTCCCTGAAAATAAGAGTATTGCGTTGCTTGGACCAAATGGAGCAGGAAAATCTACTCTTTTACGTATTTTGGGTGGGATAGACATTCCAGATAGCGGTCGTGTTATTACAGATAAAACAATCTCATGGCCTGTTGGTTTGTCAGGTGGATTACAGGGATCGTTAAGCGCGCGTGACAATGTCAAATTTATTTGTCGTGTATATGGCTATACCGGTCAGAAAATGAAAGAAAAAGTGGCATATGTAGAAAACTTTGCTGAAATAGGTGAGTATTTTGATCAACCTATTAAATCTTATTCATCTGGAATGCGTTCCCGTGTTACATTTGGGTTAAGTATGGCGTTTGATTTTGACTATTATCTTATAGATGAAGTTGGGGCTGTCGGTGATCAGCAATTCAAACAAAAAAGTCAGGCTGTTTACACGACAAAATTGAGAAATGCAAATGTTATTATGGTCTCACATAATATGGCTGATATCCGTTCTATGTGTAATTTTGTCATAATTGTTAATAATGGAGAGGCTAAAATATATGATGATGTTGAAGAAGGAATTAAAATGTATCAATTAATCGGACAAAAAAAATGAATTTGTCACTAAAATCTAACAAAAGTTATCAATTAATAGTTTTGATACCATTGGTGATTGCAATCATATACTACATGATGTTTGCAGCAAATCGATATGTCAGTGAAACACTTGTGAATGTTTTACATACAAATGAAGCAAGCAGTAATGCATTAAGCGGTTTGGCCAGTTTGGTTGGGGTTAATGCATCATCACGCGAAGATACGATTTTATTAAGGGAATATATTTATTCATTAGATATGTTAAAAATTCTAGATAAAAAAATTTCTTTGAAGGTGCTGTTTAAACAACAAAAAAAGGATCCTTTTTATAGACTTTATGATTGGATGCCGCAAGAACTGTATTTATGGTATTATCGTAATCGAGTAGAAGTAACATATGACGACACAACAGGTTTGCTAAAAATAAGGGCAGAGGGCTTTACACCGGAACAATCGCATTTATTAACTTCTGCAATTATTCAAGAAAGCGAACGCTTCATTAATGAATTGTCTCATAATATGTCACGACAACAGCTTGCTTTTGCCGAAGAAGAACTTCGTAAGGCAAAAGAGCGCTACAGTAATGCTAAAAATAAATTGATGGATTTCCAAAATCGACATGGTATGTTTGATCCAGTTGCTCAGGCTCAGGCTAAAGCAGGCTTAACAACAGAATTTGATGCAGATTTAGCTCATAAAGAAGCTGAACTAAAAACTATGTTATCGTATTTAAACGATAATGCTCCTCAAGTTATTGCTCTACAAGCTGAAATTAATGCAATAAAAAGTCAGATGAAAAAAGAATCGTCTGAAATTGCTTCAACATCTGGAAAGCCAATGAATGCGTTGGCGGCTACATTTCAGAATTTAACTATCGACTATGGGTTTGCGGAAGATAGTTATAAATTCGCTCTTACAGCTGTAGAAAAAAGTCGTATCAATGCGAATCAGAAAATAAAATATTTGGCAATTGTACAAAGCCCGACATTGCCTGAAATGGCAGAATATCCTAGACGTCTATATAATATAATTACATTGTTCTTTATACTATCGCTTGTATACGGTATAGGACAAATGCTTAAAGCCACAATAGAGGACCATAAATACTGATGAAAAAGATTATTTTTACTTTTATTTTTATAGCAGTGAGTGCTTGGGGTATTGATTTATCATCAATTGTTTCAAATGATAATAATGCAACGGTTAATATAAATTCAGATGCTTCGAATGTCTATGGTAGTCATTTATTCAATGGAAATTTTGCCAAAATAAGCCAACATATTTACAATCCAGATTACAGATTGGCGATTGGTGATGTTATTTCATTAAAACTATGGGGAGCATTTGATTATATGCAAGAGCTCACCATAGATTCTCAGGGAAATATTTTTGTACCTAAAGTGGGTTCAATACATTTATTAGGGATTCGTAATGGCGACTTAGTGTCAATCATTACAACAGAAATAAAAAGAATTTATCGAGATAATGTATATGTATATGCTGATATGGGGGCTTATCAAAATGTTTCGGTATTTGTTACAGGAAATGTTAATAAGCCCGGACTTTATCAGGGACTGAGTTCAGATTCTGTTATACAATATATCGATAAGGCTTCGGGTATTAATGCAATTTCTGGTAGTTTTAGAAAAATAACAGTTTTACGAGACAATAAACCATACCGGAGTATTGATTTGTATGACTTTATGTTAAATGGTAAAATGGAAATGTTTGCTTTTCGAACCGGCGATGTTATTTTGGTCGATAATTTGGGTGCATATGTAAACGTCCAAGGAGAAGTATTAAGACCAAAGAAGTTTGAAATGACGTCACCGATATTTAAATTGTCAGAAATCGCATATATTAGTGGTATTAAGCCGACAACCACAAATGCAATCGTAACAAGCTATACGGTCGATAACCAAATGTATGTTAATTCTTATCCGCGATCCAAGTTTGAAAATGTGACATTGAAATCAGGTGATAGTGTTGAATTTGTTCCAGATTATACGTCAAAAATGGTACAAATTAACATTGAAGGGGAACATCAAGGTTTGCATAGTTTAATTGTACCAAAAGGTACGACATTAACTAGTCTAAAAAATATGTTAGCTTTCTCTCCTCAATCTGATATTGAATCAATTCAGATATATAGAAAAAGTGTTGCGGCAATTCAGAAAAAGCTGATTGATGCACAATTAAAAGAATTGGAAACTATTGCGCTTACAACACCGTCGGTATCTGCTCAGGAAGCCTCATTAAGAACCCAAGAAGCACAGTCGATTTTACAATTCATTGACAGAGCCAAAAATATTGAACCAAAGGGGCAAATTGTTGTAAGTGATCTTAATGCAATGGATTCAATAGTGTTAGAAGAAGGTGATACAATTAACATTCCTACTAAAAATAATATAGTTATTGTACAAGGTGAAGTAGCATTGCCGGGTGCTTTTACTTATGAAAAAAATAAAGAAGTTAATGATTATATTTCAATGGCCGGTGATATGAATGAACGTGCAAATAATGAACGTATTTTAGTAATTCAAATGAATGGAAAAGCTGAAAAATATAATGGATCTTTTCTCGCTTTCAATGCCAAACCAGCGATAAAAGAAGGGGATGCAATTCTTGTTTTGCCCAAAGCAGAAGGGAAAACATTGCAAGTTACTAGTGTGATTAGCCAGATTTTATATCAAATAGCGATTGCTTCAAAAGTAGTATTGAATTTATGATCATATATATAATTATTGTTGACGTGTGTAGATATGATAAGTAAAAAATATTTACATATTTTTTGGATGATGATACGTATCTCATATCATGATTTCAAACAAAGACGCGCATGGGACCGGATTTTTAGAAAATCATATGCGCGGAACAAAAAGCTTGGATTTGATCTTATGCTAGAAAAATTGATTAAAGAATATGATCAAATCGAGAACAAAACTTTAGATCAAATAATGAACGGACATTTAAAATATGATCCGAACAAAGAGACAATTGTGTTTGTTTCACATGAGTCTTCAGCTACGGGGGCTCCATTATTAGGATATAACCTAGTTTGTGCCCTTACTAGAAATTATAATATAATTAATATTGTAATTAAACACTCCAATATTCATGCCGCATTTTTGGAAAAATGTGATCTTATATTGTCAGGTATTGAACTTAACCCGTACGACAGCAGCATATCATTTTTAAAAAATATTCTTAAAAAAAGACCAATTTCCTGCGTTGTATGCAATTCTATAGTTACATATCCCGTATTACATGCTGCATATGACTTAGAATTACCAACTTTGTGTTTAGTACATGAATTTGCAGAATATACACGACCGCTTGGAACGGTATACAATGTATTTAAGCATGCAAATCAAATAATTGTTCCAGCTAAAATAATAGAAAATTCTTTATGTGAAGAATACTATAAAAATGTTGTCTTAAAAAAACATCCAAATCATATTCATGTAATTCCCCAGGGGAAACTCCCTTTAAACCCTGGATTATATGGTGAAGAATTTTCTGTTAATGAATTGTATAAGATTTTTAAAATTAAGAATGCAAATGAAACTAAAATTATAGTTGGATCAGGTTGGGTCCACATTAGAAAAGGTGTTGATCTATTTGCAGCCATGGCACGATATATCAAACAATTGTATGACGGTAAATGTAAATTTGTATGGGTCGGCGATGGATTTGATTTTATAAATGACTTATCATATTCGGTATGGCTCAAAAGGGAAATAAAATATTTAGGGTTAGAAGATGATTTTGTGTTTTTAAAACATCAAAAAACATTGGATACGTTATTTTCAATATCCGATGTTTTTTGTATGACATCCCGAATGGATCCTTTTCCCAATGTAGTAATTGATGCTATGCATCATGATCTTCATATAGCATGTTTTGAAGATGCAAGTGGATCAGTAGAATTTTTGAAGCAACACAATGGTAATTGTACTATAGTCGGTTACTTGGATACATATCGTTTAGCAGAAGGAATCGTCCATCATCTGAATAAAACTGACATCATGATTAATACAAATAAAAACATAGTTACTCAGTTTTTGAATTTCAACCAATATGTCGATATGATTGAGGAAATACTGGACAAAGCGATCAGCTCTAAAAAGCATTCTCTTAATATAACTAAAGAATTAGAGAAAGCAAAAATATTTGATAGTGTATATTACATAGGAACGTCTAAACGCCCATGTCTTGAATACGTTGAGAATGCGTATAAGAATATCCATATTCGTAATCCAAAACCTGGATTTTCTGAAAATGCGTGGTTGACAGAAAATGTTGTGAAAGATTCTCATTTTATACCATTGTACGAAGCATTTAGAAAAGGTAACACAACGACACATGATGCAATCATTTTACCGATGGATAGGAATGAAGAGATAAAATACGTTTATGCAGTACATTTACATCTATATTATGTTGATCTGGCAGTTTTTTTCGTCAATTACTTCAAATTCTTACCAGGTAAATTTGATCTGTATATTACGGTGGAAAATACAGAACTAGAAAAAGAAATCATATCACTTTTTTCACAGTGTTCTGCAAGGAGAATTAAGGTTATTCAAGTAAATAACATAGGACGTGATGTAGGTTCATTTATTTTTGGACTTCGCAATTATTTAATCAATAATAACTATGAGGTAGTAGGGCACTTTCATACAAAAAAGTCTATCATTCTCGGCGATAACGGTGATCAGTGGAGGAAATTTTTACTAGATAATTTAATAGGTGATTCAACCATAATAAATAGTCTTCTCGCTTTGTTTAATGATCCAAAATTAGGGTTGGTGTTTCCAGAAGATTCGCATGTAGTTGACATAGGTGACAATATAGAATATATTAGCGAGTTATGTGACATGATGAATATTCCACAAATCAAAGAAATATCTGTTTTTCCGTTAGGCAATATGTTTTGGGCTAGACTTGACGCTATTAAAGATTTGTTTGATTTGAATGAGATAGATATACTGCAACCAGAGCCGCTTCCTTATGATGGATCTTATATGCATGCATTGGAACGAATAACACCTGCACTTGTACAACATCAGGGCTATGAATTTAAAACTGTTTTAGTAAAAGGTTCAATGTGGTAAAATTCAAATAACGACATAAAAAGAACGTTAAAATTTATTTAACTTAAGGTGTTTAGAAGAATGTTTAAAAAATTTCGTAGTTCAAAATTAAAACAAAAAATAAGTGAATGTGGTGTTTTTGATAGTAGTTTTTATTTGCGTGAGTACAGTGATGTTCGAGTATATGAAGGGTCTGCATTAGAACATTTTATAAAAATAGGTCTTTCAGAAAATCGAAAACCGAGTAAAAAATTCGACAACCAATGGTATGAGTCATACTATTTAGATATACAAAATAGTCGCATGAATGCAATAGAACATTACATCATGTATGGATACCAAGAAAATAGATTTATGAATTCTTTAGAATTTTCAATACATAAAGTATTAGTTGAAAGTGGTTTATTCGACGAATCGTATTATTTATCAAAATATATTGACTTGCAAAAACACAAAAAAACCGGATTTGATTTAATACTTCATTATATTCGATACGGAGCAAATGAAAATCGTAATCCTAACCAATATTTTGATACTGCATGGTATCGAGAACATTATTCTGATGTGCATAACAGTAAAATGAATCCATTGTTTCATTATGCTCTTTATGGTTGTAAGGAAAGACGTTCGACAAATGCGCAAATGCTTAACAACGCAGAAGAATCAATAAAAACGTTTGAACATCAACCTAATATAGAATTATCTGCACCGATTGAAAATTCGATTTATGTTGATGATTATGAATCTTCGAATGAAGAGATGGATGATTATGAAGTAGGTATTTATAACAGTTTAGTGAATGCAAATATTGATTGGAGCTGTTACTTTGATACTAATACGCATCCTGCTTGTAGCTCAGACCCTATTATTGATTATATAAAAAATTGGGAAATATATAAACCGATCATACCAGATTTTTTTGATACAAAAATGTATATTGAAATATATCCGGACATAATACAACATAAAATCAATCCATTAATGCATTATATATTTCATGGTAAACAAGAAGGACGAATAGGTTTTATTGGAAATCATATAAAAAATGCAAAAATAGATTTTAAGAGTGATAAGGAAACGATTTTATTTGTCTCTCATGAATCATCAGCAACCGGTGCTCCGTTGCTAGGATATAACATTGTAGAATCTTTGAATAAAAAATATAATGTTTTTCATTTGGTTTTGAAAAAAGCGAATTTACATGAAGTATTTTTTGACAATTGCTGCATGCTGATAGATGAAATGGAAGAAAACCCTGAAATTAAAGCGTTATACATTCTAAAAGAATTACATCAAACGTATAATATAAAATGTGTCGTACTGAATTCAGTTGAAACATTTCCGGTTTTACATGTTGCATCTAGTCTTTTGATTCCGACGGTATCTTTGATTCATGAATTTGCTGATTATACACGCCCCGTTGGAAAAATGGTTAGTACATTGTTCCATGCAGATGAGGTTATTGTTCCAGCTACCATTATTGAAAATTCTATTTTAGAAGAGCTGAAGCAATTAACGGGTATTACAGACAATATCTCATCTATTTCAAAATTTCCTCAAGGAAAATTGCCATTTCTGCCAGATAGTTATGGAGATGATGATACTCCAGAACAATTATTAGGTAAGTTCGGAATCAAAGATAAAAATAATACAAAAATTATTGTTGCATCAGGATATGTTCAGATTAGAAAAGGCGTTGATTTATTTATTTATATAGCCCGATATATAAAACAAAAATACGAAGGTAAATGTAAATTTGTATGGGTAGGAGATGGGTATAATCCAGAATATGATATGGCATATTCAGCCTGGCTTAAACGAGAAATTAAATATTTAGGCCTTCAGAACGATGTGTTTTTTTTAGAACACCAAAAAAATTTGAACAGTATATTCGCTATATCGGATCTTTTTTGTTTGACATCACGAATGGATCCCTTTCCAAATGTAGTTATAGATGCACTTGAACATAACCTTCCGATAGCTTGTTTTCGTGATGCATCAGGTTCTGTTGAATTTTTGGAGAAACATAATGCTGATTGCTTAATTTCGGACTTCTTAGACACATATGATATGGCACAAAAAATCGTAGACTATTTTTATGTTAAGGACAATAATAAAGAGACCAATAAGCAATTAGTAATTAGAGAACTGGATTTCGCAAAATATGTTGATTCTTTAGATAATGTAATCCAGAGAGCTTATGATACAAAGCAAAAAATCATCAACGAAGCTGAAACAATAGAAAAAAGTAACATTTTCGATGTAGAATATTATGGCTTGACTAAAGATAAAAAGCTTGCTTTGCATTATTATATTTCACTTTTCAAAAAAAATCTTCATAAAATGAATCCGAATCCTCTTCCTGGCTTCAATCAAGCTAAATGGATAATGGAACATCCAGCTAATAGTGGATTGACACCGCTTCTTCAAGCTATACAAAATGGAAATTATAAAACGCATGAATGTAAATTAATTCCGCAGGATGGAGATTCTAAAAAAACGATAGCATATACATATGCTATACACCTGCATTTATACTATATTGATTTGGCGGATGAATTTATAGAGTATTTTAAATATCTTCCGGGAAATTATGATTTATTTGTCACGATAGTAAAGGAAGATGAAAAATCGAATGTTGAAGAAATATTTAAAAATTGTGGTGCAAATAAAATTTTTGTAGTAGTAGTAGAAAATATCGGTAGAGATGTGGCCCCAATGCTTTTCAGTATTGGCGAACAAATCATTTCAAATAAATATGAAGTAATAGGTCATTTTCATAGTAAAAAATCGATAAGTACTGATGGAGATTTAGGGAATGCATGGAGAACCTATCTATTGCAAAATCTTATTGGAAATGATGAAATCGCCAGTAGTCAGATTTTAAATCTCTTTAATGATCCAAAAGTAGGGCTTGTTTTTGCTGAAGATAAACATATTGTCGATCTAGGTGATAACAAAGAATATATTGATTCATTATGTCGCATGCTCGGAATAAACAAAAATATTACCAATACACCTTTGATTCCGTTGGGAAATATGTTTTGGGCAAGAATAGATGCTATAAAAGATTTATTTAATTTAGATCCAAACAAACTTTTGCAGCCGGAACCTTTGCCATATGATGGAAGTTATATGCATGCTTTGGAGAGAATTACACCAAATCTTATAGAAAAAAATGGTTATTTTTTCGCGACTGTATATAAAAGAGGGACTAAATGGTAAAAGAAAATAGGAAAAAAGAATTATGTATAGTTCATATCGGGATGCCAAAAACGGGATCAACATCCTTGCAAGAGTCTTTTTATAAAGGCATCTCTGATGAAAGAGTTTCTTATGCCAATCTACCTGAAGCTAGTCATAGTGGAATTATTTATACTATGTTTTCAGACAGGCCAGAGACATATTATTATGTTAAGGCACATGCTTTTAATAAAGAACAAATAGAAGCTTATAATTTACAGAATCGAGAGTTGATGATTCAAGGATTTCGCGATTTATCTACCAGTATAGAAATAATTTCTGGTGAAGACATTTATCATCTTAAAGAATCTGAGTTAGAAAAAATGTTTAATTTTTTAAAAGAATATTTTAAAAAAATAATAATTGTTGGTTATATTCGTTCTCCAAAATCTTTTATGGAATCAGCCTTTCAACAACTTGTAAAATACCATGACCTAAATAAGTTTGATTTTTCAATCATCTATCACCCATATCGTAATTTGGCTCGTTTTGACACGGTCTTTGGTCAGGAAAATGTTTTTTTGTGGAAATTTGACCCATCTGTCTTTCCTAATAACGATATTACACTCGATTTTTGTGAACGATTGGGGATAAAGATTGAATCAAAAGCGGCAATCCGTGCAAATGAAACAATTTCTCAAGAAGCAATTTCCATTTTATTTACCTATAACAAGTATGGTAGAAAAGCTAGTTTTGGTGTCCAAGATCATAAATTGAATCATCTATTGGTAGAAAAAATTAGGCATATTGGTACCACTCGTTTTCATTTTTCTTCACATTTAATTGAAACAGTATTAGCAAATAATAAAACTGACATTGAATGGATTGAAAATCGTATGAATATCTCTCTGCGAGACACGAATACACCTAACAACACGGAAATTAATGGAGAAGAAGAGTTGTGTCAATTCGCTGTAAAAAGCATTGAAGAGTTGAAAAAAATGATTTATATCAAAGATATGTTAGAACAAATAGATATAGATAGATCGCCTGAATATATTGCAAGGCTAATTGAGATTTTAAAGTTTCAAATTGCAAAAGAACAGAATATTTCTATTGCAGAAAATACAACAACGAAAATTTATACTGATGAGAAAAGCTGTTATTCAATTCTTTTAGCAAGTAAAATTTTTGATGAAACATTTTATATGAATACATATAAAGATATGAAATATATGAAAGAAAAAAATGGCGATTTACTTTTGCACTATATAAGACATGGAGAAAAAGAAAATCGTAAACCCAATGCTGACTTTGACCCTCAATGGTATAGAGAAACGTATAGTGATGTGCGTGAAGCTGGAATGAATCTTTTGTGTCATTATTTTTTACATGGAAAATTAGAAGGCAGAAAAGGTCGGAAGAATATTGAAAATGAAGTTATTGTAGGCAAAAATGGTTGGCTTTTTTTGGCTGGAGAGAGTAATAATCTTTTAAGATATTACAATGAAGCTGATTTTTTCAGTGATGCTACATGCCAAGAATGGAAAAATATATTATGTTTACGTAAAGATCGTTTGAGCAAGATGAATATTGAGTATGTCCATATTTTTGCCCCTGATAAGCTTAGTATTTACCCTGAATTTACACTAGAAACATTTCGTCATTTTGATGCTCATCCTATAAACAAGCTTTTTAAGCAATATTCAAATGATTTAGAACATTTCGTAATCAATCCAATTGTATCATTTAAAGAAGCGAAAATAGCCAAGTTATTGTATTGGAAAACAGACACGCATTGGACTTTTTTTGGATGTTATGAAGCGTTTCGATTGCTCATGAAAAATATAAATCAAGTTATACCAGAACGATTTTTTGATTATAGTGTGCAAAAAGTTGAGCGTATGAGGGATTTGGGATCAAAATTGAATAATCCAGTTGCTGAACTATGTGAAATACATAGTTTTGCAAAAACTGCCCAGAGGGTATATGCAAATGAATTAATACAGTACAAAGAAAAGCATATTGATCTAGATGATGGTGGTTTACATATTGGCAGTCATGTTATATTCCAAAATTCTTCACTTGATATTATAAGGAAGAGAGTAGTCATCTTTGGGGATAGCTTTTGTGAGTACCGTCCATTTTTATTAACAGCTATGTTCGCTGAAGTATTTATTGAAGTTCATTTTATATGGTCCACTTCTTTAGATTATGAATATATTGAGAAAATTAAGCCGGATATTGTTATTTCCGAGATTGCCGAGCGATTTATGAATAGGGTGCCTGATGATAGATTTGTACTGTCAAAATATATAGCAGAAAAAATGGTAACACTCGCATGATTATAGGGAACGGTCAACTGGCACAGGCATTTTCTAAAAATGAGCGAAACAATACACTAATTTTCGCTAGTGGAGTATCTAATTCAAACTGCACGGATGAAGTCAAGTTTGATCGTGAGAGACAATTGCTGCTTTCGACCCTTCAATCATACGGTGATAAAAAATTCGTTTATTTCAGCAGTTGTGCCCTTTCAGCTCCGGAATACCCGAAAAATGTGTATTATCAACATAAACAGCAGATGGAAGACTTAATAAAGACACATTCGAACCATTATTTTATTTTCAGAATTCCCCAATTGTTTGGAAAATTAAAGCATCATAATACGCTTATAAATTTTTTATATGAATCAATTCTTAAAGGTACATCTTTTAATGTTTACAGCAAGGCATACCGTTACTTAATAGAAATAAATGATGTTGTTAAATTGGTTGAAGCATATTTGAATTTTTCAGAATCTAATGTCACTATTGATCTTGCAAATCCTCATAGATATAGCGTCTTGGACATCATAGAATGTTTTGAGACTCTTTTGCACAAAAAAGCCAATTATGAAATTCTCGAAAAAGAAGATGGCTATATTTTAAATCTTGACGCTCTTCTTCATTTTATAGATGAATATAAAGTTCCCGTCCATTTTTCAGAAGATTACTTTGTAAAAAAACTTAATAGTATTCTATAATGTAACAAGCAGAATATATTTAAAAAAGGTGATATTAAAATGAAAACAGCTTATTTTGTACTTGGGATGCATAGAAGTGGAACATCAGCACTAAGTGGTATTTTAAAAAGCTTGGGTTTAGAATGCGGTACGGAGTTAATGCAAGCAGATCAAGATAATCCGAAAGGGTATTTTGAGAATATGTTTATGTATAGATTGAATGAGAAAATTTTGCAAGACAGCAATTCCTCATGGGATGATTGTAATTTTAACATAGCGTCCATCGATGAAAATAATAAAGCAGCCTATATTGAAGAAGCTAAGAGCATACTAGAAAGTGAATTCAAATATTCTAATAAATTTCTTCTTAAAGACCCTAGGCTTTGTTTGTTATTTCCAGTGTGGGAATATGCGTGTCGAGAACTAGGCATTCAAATAAAAATAGTTCTACCTTATAGAAATCCTTTTGAAATTGCAAAGTCGCTAAAAAAAAGAAATAAATTTAGTATAGAAAAGTCTCTATTATTATGGGCAAATTATTTTTATTCAGGGGAGTACTACAGTCGTCAATACGAAAGAATATTCATTGATTTTGATTCACTTGTTCGTGTTACAGATCAACAGATAACAAGAATATCTGATTTTTTAGGTATAGCGCAGAGCAATCAAGAAAATATTTCTGAATTTATAGAATCTGATTTGAAACATAATAATATATCATATGATAATATAAAAGATTCTCTGCCTCCTTTTATCTATGAAGCAATTGCTCTAATGAAGCATGCGAAACTTGATGAAACATCGTTTGAGACTTTTAACAAATTAAAAGAACAATACGATGCAATGGTAGATATTTTTTATAATTTAGATGTTTTGCAAAATTTGGAAAGTGTAAAGATAGTTTTAAATACTAATTCGGAATTATTAAATAAGTTAGAATATTTTGAACAAAAAAATTACCAAATGATTTTGGATGAAGACTATTATTTAACAAGATATGTTGATGTTAAAATGGCAAACAATAGTCCTCTGCTGCATTTTGTTAAATATGGATTTTATGAAGGAAGATGCCCAAATTTATATTGTGAAATTTATAATATACAAGGTAATGAAATATCCGATATAGACAGAAAACATGTAGAAGAGCTCGAGGCTGCGAGAGGTACGGCGGCGGAGAGCGAGCGGATAAGAACAATGCAGGCCGAGGAGCTGGAACAGAAAGGGCAGCTGATTGACGGGTTACAAGTTCAAAAAGCCGAGTTGGAAGAGCTGTACGGGCGGAAAAATGGCGAGATCGAGGCGTTGAATCGCAGCTTTGATGAGCTTGTCAATGATATGGCCAATATGAAAGAGGAAAGTATTCTGCAAAAGGCGGAACTGGAAGGGCGGTTATCCGAGACGTTTCAGAAGCTTAGAGAGACGGAGGATATGCGATCGCAGTTAGTGGAAGAGCTCGAGGCTGCGAGAGGTACGGCGGCGGAGAGCGAGCGGATAAGAACAATGCAGGCCGAGGAGCTGGAACAGAAAGGGCAGCTGATTGACGGGTTACAAGTTCAAAAAGCCGAGTTGGAAGAGCTGTACGGGCGGAAAAATGGCGAGATCGAGGCGTTGAATCGCAGCTTTGATGAGCTTGTCAATGATATGGCCAATATGAAAGAGGAAAGTATCCTGCAAAAGGCGGAACTGGAAGGGCGGTTATCCGAGACGTTTCAGAAGCTTAGAGAGACGGAGGATATGCGATCACAGTTAGTGGAAGAGCTCGAGGCTGCGAGAGGTACGGCGGCGGAGAGCGAGCGGATAAGAACAATGCAGGCCGAGGAGCTGGAACAGAAAGGGCAGCTGATTGACGGATTGCAGGTCCAAAAAGCAGAGATTGATGAAGAATTAAGTCTAACAAAAAAAATGTTGTTCGAGAGTCTGCAAAATGTAGATACATTACATGATACGTTAAAAAATGCTGATAATAAAATACATGATTTAGTTATGCAGAATGAACAATTGTCAGTAGAAATACATGAAGTATTATCTGATTTAATTTATGTAAAAGAGAAAAATTTAGAACATTTACAAGAGCTTGAGCGGCAAAGAGCGGATATGGGAGAGGCGTTAGAGAGTACGCAACGAGCATTAGAAGAGAGTGAGT
>JBFXFU010000004.1:0-136022 GCA_050178755.1 Sulfuricurvum sp.
TTATGAAGAATGTCAGTTAAGCACCGCTCAACCGCCATTCCTGCTTAGTTTTCAATGATCTCAAACTCAAACTCAAAACCTTAACTCAAGGCCTCTTATCGTTTGTGGACGGGAATTATAGGGGAAATCTCAACCAATGTCAAGAGGTTTTAGAAAAAAATGCAAAAAAAAGAGAAAAATCTGAAAAATCCCCTCTTCACCTAGCATAAGCCTTCTATAAATTGAATACAGACTACCCACTTAAAACAACCTTTAAGCCTCTTTTTTAATAGATTACTGATACGTATCCGGTTTCAGGTTGAACGGTTATAGTCGCCGTTCCTCCATTCCCAGTTAAAACAATGTTACAAGGCTGAGTCATTAGGTATTGTGTTGGTGTCGTCGAATCATAGATCCCTCTGTAAGGCCGTCCAAGATTATCAAATGCAATTACACCCAATCGTGTAGCATATGCAAAATTATCATCCGTATTACAGCTGACATTTACACTTGTTATCCCGTAATTGGATAATATCATGCCGTCATTAGGTCGACTCGGAACATAAAAGAGCGGCAACCCGTTCAAAGGGTTTTTTGCAGGTTCATCACACAAAGTGCTGTTACAATTAATATTCAGATCTTGATTCTTATTAGAAAAAACAGCATATTGTATTTCTCCTGCCGCTGTTCTAAAACGTATCTGCCAACGTTCTTTCCACCATGTAGCATTAGTATCATCGAATTTATCATCCACCATTGCCAAATGCTGTGTATAACGTATATGCTCTGCCACCTGTTCAGCTGCATCACGCAGAGGATTGGTATTGAAACTCGGCATTGCAGCAACCGCTAATATTCCTATAATCACAATTACGATAACTAATTCAAACATTGTAAATGCAAAACGTCTCATAAATCTCTACCTAACTGATGATTTTAAATTATTTCTTGGATGATTATAGCAAACAATGGAAGAGAATGGATTAAGAGATAGATTCTTCCCAAAAAGGGAAGAAGGAGAGAAGATTAAATTTCTTCGGCAAGTTCGACGTTATAGAGGATATCATCGGTTGGATGGCGGTACATCGGCATACCAAGACGTTTCTCATCAAGGATATGTCCGATGAATCCGATCGAACGACCGACGACGAAGAACGCATTTAACGCACCTGCATCAATGAATCCATCAATTTCGTCTTCCGAATAACCAAGTGCACGCCACATATCAACCATCAAAATACCGATACAACCATCAACGTTAAGAATCAGGTTGTCTTTTTTCGATGTAGTCAGTTTTTCTACTTCAAGAGCGAAGTCAAGCAACGGTGTTGCCGGGAAATGCTCAGCTACGTATTTTTTAAGTCCCGATACACGAAGGTCAGGGTTACGAACCGATTTGATACGGTGACCGATACCAGAAATCGTTTTCCCCTCTTTTTTCATGTAATCGATGAATTCCGCTGGAGTCATACCGCGGTCATTCGCATATTTGAAATAGCGAGCTGCATCGTCAATCGCCCCACCAAAACGTGGTCCGATGGTCAAAAGACCGGTTACAAGCGAACTGATGACGTCTTTACCGGCACGTGCGGTAACTTTGGCATTGTGAGCACCTGAAACGGCAGGACCATGATCCGCAACGGTTTTGATAACCGTTTCAATAAAATCGGTGGCCCATTTTGGATAACGTTTTTTGAACCAAAGGAGCGATACAACATCACCGATACCAAATCCGGTATCCGGTGTCGCAACCGAACTGATCGGATAGCCCGCATACGTCGCTTCATCACCGCGGTCATCGGAAATTGTACAGATGAACTCTTTTTTGCGGCGAACTTTTGGAACCGTACGAAGCGCAGGCTCCTCGATTTCGCTGATTACCCCTTCTGCACGCAGCTTTCCGTATACTTCGGCAATTTTTTGTGGAAGATCATTAAAGCTCTCCGGTACATAAATACCTGCTTCAGCCATTGCAGCATTTTTAGATGCCGCTGTTTCCGCTTCAGCATTCGCTGATGCACCGGCATGACCGAATTGTACGCCTGAACTGAAATGTTTAGCAATTGTACCGATACACCATGCAATGATCGGTTTAGTGATTTTTCCCGATTTAACCGCTTCGATCACTTTGTACTCTTCCGTACCACCCACTTCTCCGAGGAGAACCATGTATTTTACTTGTGGGTTCTCTTGCATACGAAGAAGGTTATCGATGAAGACCGAACCTACGAAACGGTCACCACCGATCGCAACACCTTCAGCAATCCCGTCTGCGTTGATGCTGATGATGTTCGAAAGTTCATTGAACAAACCGCCTGAACGGGTTACGAGTCCGCATGAACCGGCACGGTGAAGTTTCGAATTGATGATGTTTTCGATTGTACCACCAACGTTTGCAATTTTAAATGCACCCGGAGCGATCCCACCGACCGTAGCCGGTCCGATAACGATTACACCGGCATCACGAGCAGCCTGGTTCATTTTACGAGCCATACGCTCCGGGATACCTTCTGCGGTGACCATGATCGTTTTGAACTGCCCTTTGATCTCAAGAGCTTCCATCGTGACATCGTATGCCGTACGGAAAGAAGCGAAGTTCAAAAGTACATCAGCTTTTGGAAATGCCGCCGCTGCATCTTTTGTGTTACGGAAAACCGGAACCATAATCTCATCCGGGCCATAAAAGAATTTCTCAAATTTATTCCCGGACGTCGGTGCTACGATAGCTGCAACCGAAGGTTTTGCACGATTGATGACGTAATCATAATCAAGCATACGTTGGATTGCACTCGCGTTATTGTTCCAAAAAATCGCCTGTGTGTCTTTTGTAAAAAGTTGGCTCATAATGTTCTCCTTACTTCTCTAGCGCCATACGCACGATATCGGTAACGTGAGTTTCTGGCCCGTAAACTTCGATATAAAGACCCAAACGGTCTGCCGCTTCTTTAATATCTTTCAAACCTTTTTCAAAGTTTGGTCCACCACGGCGAACGTAGATACGTGTTCCTACTGCCTTCATTTTATCCGCATACGATTCAAATGACTGGATGATACCCGTAAATGTTTTCGCAACGTCGGTGAAGTTGGCAATTGCACCACCGATGATCAGGATTTTGTCACGTCCTTTTGAATCTTTATGACGCGTCATCAGATCAAGTACCGTATCCGCATAGAATTTGGTTTCACCCGTTGTCGGCCCACCTGAGTATTCACCGTAGTTCGCCAGATCAGCGACATTACCGGAAAGATCGGCAATCGTATCAGCATAAACGACCGACGCACCGCCACCGGCAACCATCGTCCAGATACGTCCCATTGGATTAAGAACAGTCAGTTTTAACGAAGCGCCCGATTTAGAGTCAGCTTCTGCAATCGCTTTTTCTTCCGGAGAAAGATCTTCCATACCGAATGCTGTCGGATATTCCGCATCACACCATGAATCACCCATCATAAAGCCAGCCGTGTCATCAAGGCGGGCAACAAGGTCAAGAATGGCCATTTCATTATTTGGAAGCATAACGATCGGATTAATTTCGAGATATGCGAAGTTCAAGTCACGGTAAAATTTATAGAACTGAATTGCAAAAGAGGCAAATGTTTCTTTGTTCACCGCCGGAATGTCCGATGGGATATTTGCACGAATAGTGTGTTCCATATCGGCATCACACATTGTAATCGGGATTTTAACTTCGACGACTTTGTCCCAGTTTTCTTCAACTTCCATACCACCTTCGGCGGACATGTATAAAACATCGTCTTCACCAACCGTCGTAGCAGAAATATAGTATTCTTGCTCTTGAGTGTGCGGAGTGAATGGCTCAACGACGAAATGGGTCAGACGACCGTGCTGACCGGAAAGCAATGTAACATCGTGAGACATTTTTGCATCGATCCATGTAGCAGCTTCATCTAGCGTTACATCTCCGGGTTTGTTCGTTTTGAAAAGGACAAGGTTGTTTTTACCACGTTTTCCAAAAAGCATATCCGGCTTTGCAACCAGTTTGTCTTGTTTCAACCATTCGAAACCGTGTTCTTGTGCTTTTGCTTTTAGTTCTGCACCGCTTGTTACCAATACAGATTTGAAACCATAATGGAAACCGCTGAAGTATTTTTCCCAGTGTTTAGAGAAAATTGCTTTACCGTCGTATTCACGAATCGCTCTTTGAGCCATTGCAACTCCTTCGAAATCTATTTACTGGAAATTATAACACCGCTATAAAGTTTTGAATTCAAAAAAGGGATAAGTTGACTGTATTTAATATGCTAATTGTTTACTTTCGAAACATAATAGGTAGCTATGGCTTTTTTATTGTAACTTATTGTAACCTTTGTTGCAGTTGGGACGTAATCGTTTTGTAATTGATAAGCTCTACATTGAGTTATTCCGTAAAAGCGTAGACGCAACTGCATCGCTTGATCGTCAGCATCGATGCATTGAATGCCATTTTTTTTCAGCCATACAGCCATTTCTCCGGCAACATGCATCGGGTAAGCAAAATGGTGCGAAGGTTTATCAATAATTTTATAAAAATGGTAATTAAAAAAAACTGCCAATGCATTTAATGCCAATAATACAAATGCACCGATAAATAGAAAATAGTATCTCCCCCGGAATTCGCGCAACCGAAGACGATACGTTGTCAAAAAAGTTTGTGCCGCGAGAGGTAATGCCAGCATTACAAAAGGGGCAAAAGTTTGAATCGCTATTTTTTGTCGAAACGACAATATAATCGAGAGGAAAAAAGCACTCATTGCAATGCTCCATAATAAATCCCATTCCCGTGTAATCAGTCTTCGGTACAACACATAAAAAAGATAAATAAACACGATAGGGGAAAATATAGCCGCATACAATGCAAGTAAATCCAAAAAATGTCCTTTTGGAATCCCTCCGATATCCATACCGTTGATGTATAACATCACACTCAAAGAGATGCTTCCGACAGCCAAATAAGTTTTGTCCTTGATAATCACTCCGTACAGAAGCAATCCGAAGAACAAATACACAAATGAAGGATTGATTCCCATCAAGAGCGGTACGGACCAAAGTGCGTATCGCCCATAACGTAAATGCAAATAGGTAAATAAAAACAAAGATGCTATCGTCAAACCGGCATCATCTACAATCAATGCCGCACTGGTAACACCGGGCAATAAAATATAGAATACCAACAGCCATAGACGATCTTCGTTGCGCTTCAGGTAGTATCCTGAAATTTCGTATAACAACAAAACTGAGCATAGATGCAACAAAAGCATAGGAAGACGTAAGGCATAATCGGTCTGTCCGAATAATGAGAGTGAAAAATGTATTAACCAATGGAGAAAAGAGGAATCACCATAGACGATTTCAGCTTCGTTGTAACTAATCGACAGCCCTTTGATCTGCAATAGCAACACAACAATGTTGGTTACTATCAGCAATCCTAAAAGGGCTTTACTCCTCATAATTTTAGAAAATTATCGATCATTTCATGTCCGAATTCACTCATAATCGATTCGGGATGGAATTGAACTCCGTAAATGGGCTTACCTTTTATTTCCAACGCCATAATTTCATGGTCGTCTTCACTAAACGCAGTGGGAACAATAACTTCCGGCAGCTCTTCTTGCTGAACGATCAAAGAGTGATATCGGGTAGCCGTAAAAATCTCCGGTAACTTATTGAATATCGGTGTCTCTTTCGATCGAACCATTTTGGATGTTTTCCCGTGCATCATCCGCCCTGCCCGGACCACTTTTCCCCCGAAGGCCTGTGCGATGCTTTGGTGTCCAAGACAGATTCCGAAAATAGGAATCTTGTCCGCAAAATGACGGATCGCTTCCAACGTAACACCCGCATCATCCGGCGTTGCCGGACCGGGTGAGATAATTATTTTTTCAGGATGTAAAGCTTCTATTTCCTGAACCGTCATTTCATCATTACGGATTACTTTGAGGTCTGCTCCCAATTCCAGACAGTACTGAACAATGTTATAGGTAAAGCTGTCGTAATTATCAATCATCAATATCATCGGCTCACCTCTTTACCAAATTTTGATCGTATTATACAAACTGTCGCGTTCAACCGGAGTAAAACCGCTATTTTTGATCAGTCCTACAAACTCTGCCAAAGGGACTCCGTTGGCACTTTTTGCTCCGGCTGCCGAATTGATTGACTCTTTTTCGATTGTTCCGTCAAGATCATTCGCCCCGAATTCCTGAGCGACCAATGCCAAATTCACCGTTGACGTCACCCAGTACGCTTTCAGATTTGGGATGTTATCCAGGACGATTCGGCTGATAGCATAGGTTTTTAAAATCTCATGTGCCGTAATCGGTTCTTTTACATTCAAATAATTATTTTCGGTCTGATAGACCAAAGGGATGAAACAATTGAATCCTCCCGTCTGATCCTGAAGATCACGAATCCGCATCATATGATCAATTCGATGGGCACGGTTTTCAACATGTCCAAACAGCATTGTCACATTCGATTTTTTTCCCCGTTGATGCCATTTACGATGTATTTCCAGCCATTGCTGCGAATTTACTTTGCCCTTACAAATATAATCACGGACTGTTTCGTCGAAAATTTCGGCACCGCCACCCGGCATCGAATCAACACCGTATTCAATCATCAAATCCAGGATTTCATCGTAATTTTTGCCATACTCTTCCGCCAAAAAATGGACTTCGGCAGCCGTTAACGCTTTGACATGCAGCGTCGGGTGCCGTTCCTTGATTTTTTTGAAAACTTCCAAATACCATTCAAGCCCTGTCTCAGGATTATGGGCAGATACGATATGCACTTCTTTAATATCGCGTGAGACAATGTCGTCGGTGATGGCAAGAATTTCATCGTGACTCATTGTATAAGGATTTGGATTTTTGCGACTGGCACTGTAGGCACAAAATTTACAAATATCTTTGCAGATATTGGTCGGATTGATATGGCGGTTTATATTGAAATAGGTCGTATTGCCGTGCAATGCACGACGGATCGAGTCTGCCAGCTCACCCAATGTGAAGAGATCAAGATCGTATAATCTGACGGCTTCACCCGCATTCAACCGTTCGCATCGTACTATTTTATTTATCAAATCAGTCATCGAAATATCTTTATATGTAACGTTGTAACGGCCGCATTATAGCAAAACAGCGGCAGTGGTTCCTGAGATGGTTTTGGGATTACCAATCATGAAGAAAGGTACAGTTTTTATGCGATTTTTTTGCGCAATAAAGAGCTTCCTGTGCCCTTTCGGTAACGGTTTCGAATGTATCTCCCGCCTTATGTATTGTGACGCCGATACTAACCGTCACATGGATACTTTTCCCCATGTAAAGTAATTTGCTTTGTGAAATCTTTTGTCGGATCTTATCCGCCAATCCGTATGCCTGATTCTGATCGCATCGAGTCATCACGACGACAAATTTGTCACCGCCGTACCGATAGATACGATCGCCTTCACGGATCATGGCCTTGACCGTTTGTGCGAGATAATAAAGGACCTTATCCCCCGCAACATGAGAATGTTCTTGATTGATATAACGGAAATCGTCTATGTCAATCATCATCAGAACCATCGCCAACTGTTTCTCTTTTCCGGCATCAACAATGGGTTCCATCCGTTCTAGAAAGGCTGAACGGTTCCCCACCTTCGTCATCGGATCAATCGTGAGCGTTGCAAGTGCTTCGTTCAATTCGGAAGTGAGATCACCGATTTTTTGTTGAGCCTTGTTCAACTCTTCGGAAAGTTCCTGATTGGATTGGTTCAACCCTTCCATAAACGTTAAAAAACTTTCAAAAAGGCTTTCGGGAGCGTTTTTAATGTACTCTTTTTGCTCTTCGACGACATGATTCATATCTGCATGCGATTCAACAAAAGAGATAAGAGAACGTTTGGCAATATCAATGTATCTTGTCATGTCCTCTTTAGAACTGATCAACGCTTTGTGTTCGGCATCTTCTTGTTCTTTACGAAGCGCTTCGTCCGCCATCTCCAGAAACAACTGATCAAAGTAACGTTTATAATGCACCGGAAAGGGAGGGATCTTCATCGACCTCAACAACCCCATTACATGATCATGTAATTCGGTGGTTTTCTGATACGTGTCATTTGAATTCATACTTCGCCTTTGCCATTATGGTGGATTTATTTTAGCATTACTTTCTCAATACTGCCTCTTTTCCCTACAACATATCGTAAAATCAACTCTGAATTTAAGATACAATTCTCAAAAAGTGGCTTCTCTTCATGAACATAACCGAACAAATCGAAGACCTCATCACCCGTAAAGCGAGTGATTTTGAAATTTCCAAACTATTCAAGGCCCAGATTCAAGAGTATAAAAACTCCTTAGGCAACCTGTTCGAACGAAATCAAGGAAAAGACTTCCTCGTTATTCATACGAAAACCCTTGATTCCATCATCGCGTTGATGTACAAAACAGTCTTACGGCGATTGTTTGGAAACTATCTTCCGATGCGCAGCAATATTCCTATCGCTTTCATTGCACTGGGAAGTTATGGACGTGAACAGTTATGCGTCCATAGCGATATCGATCTTATGATCGTCTATGAAAAAAATGAAGGTTACAATACCAATATCATCATCGAAAAATTTCTTTATCTGGCCTGGGACGCGGGGTTGAAGCTTGGGCACCGGGTTCATGAAGTCAACGATCTATTATCGGCATCGCGGGAAGACATCACCATCAAGACGGCCATGATGGAAGCCCGTTTGATTATCGGTTCACCCTTCACATGGAGTGTAACGCAAAACAAATCGACCGCTATACGTCACGACAATCCCAAAGCATTTATTCTGGCGAAGATTGAAGAAGCGGAAATACGAAGAAAAAAATTCCCTTCTTCCATGCAACCGCACATCAAAGAAGGAGTCGGTGGACTCCGGGATTCCCAATTGCTGTATTGGATCGCAAAAACGATTTACGGTGTATCCGCCCTCAAAGAAATCTCCGGGAAACTTTTCAGTGAAGATCAATACCGTGAGTATCGAATAGCCCTGGAGCTATTATTCAGAGTCCGGAGTGCGCTTCATCTGACTACCGGAAAACAGCAAGATCAACTTGTACTTGACTACATGCCGAAAATCGCACATATGTTAGGATTTAGCGATGAACGCCGTTTGATTACCAAACTTCTCGAAGCACAATGGCGAATCAATAACTTTACCCAAATATACGTCACGAAAATGGTCCGTTCCTATTTGTATGACGTTTCCAATACACCGATGCTTCGTACGCAGCGTATCGCCAAAGGTTTCTACGCACTTAACGGTACGCTTTACGCCTCTTATAAAACTCCCACACCGTCTATTGATACGTTATTGGAGCTTCTGTGCAAGCTTGACGATATCGATTGGAAATTTGATCCGAGTATCTTGTCCCATTTCACTTACGCAACCATACGACACCCCTTGCGCCCGAAAACCTATGCATTAATACGAAAGCTTTTTGAACGAAATCACTTATACGTCATCTTGCAACTTTTTTACGATTCGGGAATTTTGCATCAGCTTATCGGCGCCTTTAAAAAAGTCCTGCATCTACCTCAATTCGACGGTTATCACCACTACCCGGTCGATTTGCATTCGATCAAATGTATCCAGGCACTCGAAACGATTCAAGACCCTTATGTGGAATCGCTATACGCTCCCTTGGCACCAAGTGAAAAACTTTTTCTAAAAGCTATTATTTTGTTGCACGATACCGGAAAAGGGCGTAAACAAGACCACAGTGAAGTCGGAGCGAAATTGATCGTTCCGTTTCTTAAAAATCTTAAACTACCATCAACACAATATGACAAAGCCGCCCTTCTGGTACGCTATCACGTTCTGATGAGCCACGTAGCCTATCGTGAAAATCTCTACCACGAAAAAACGTTGTATCAATTTATGTCAAAAATAAAAACCCCTGAAAATTTAAAGTTGTTGTACATTCTCACCTACGCCGACATCAACGGTGTAGGACCGGGGACATATACCAGTTTTGGAGCCAATCTTCTACGTGAACTGTACGAGGCATCTCTGGATGTCGCTTCTCAAAATGACCGGATCACCGATGCTATCAAACGTCAAAATAAGGAAAAAAAGCTTTCCAATGATCCCGAGTTCCTGGAACTCAATAAAATAGAACAGAAGAAAGTCCTCTCCATCGAATCCAATCTCTTCTTTTTCAAACACACCCCGGGGGAAATCATCGCCATTTCCAAAGAGGCTTTCCAATGTCAGAACTTTACCTACCAGCTCAATATAGACGGAGGGTTAATCATTCACATCTTCCGAAAGATCCCTCTCAACCTTGGATACCTGTTGGGAAAACTCAGTTATCTGGACGTAGCGTCAATGGATATTTTTACCCTGTTTGACGGCATAAAATATTTTAAAATCGAATTTTTGCAACGGCCAAAAGAGGGGACGATGGAGCAAATCGAAATGATCGTAGAAGAAGCTTTCGACATGACCAAAAAACTTGATCTACAAAAACCGATCATTAAACCAAATGAAATTTCCCTTGAATGCGATCACTCCATGCATTACGCACAACTCAATCTCAACACAGCCAACCAACGCGGTCTTCTGGCTTATTTCGTTCAGTTGTGCGATGAGGCCGGCATTAACATTGCAACCGCTAAAATCCATACCAACAAGAACATGACCCGCGATCACTTCTTAATCGAAAAACAATACAAAATGTGCGATAATGTAAAAGAAATTATCGTCAGGCTGACAGGAGTATAATCATGTGCGGTATCGTAGGATACATTGGAGTCAAACCAGTCAAAAAAATTTTAATCGACGGGTTGCACGAACTCGAATACCGGGGATATGATTCTGCCGGGATTGCCGTTTTGCAAGACAACCGTTTTTCTTTGTACAAAGCGGTCGGAAAGCTTGTCAATCTTGAAGAAAAAGCCAAAGAGTTTGAAAGTGACGGCTTTTCGGTCGGTATCGGCCATACACGATGGGCCACACACGGAAAACCGACCGAACTGAATGCGCATCCCCATGTCGGAAAAAACTCCTATGTCGTCCATAACGGTATCATCGAAAACTATCAGGAACTTAAATCCGATTTACAATCAGACGGTATCCAATTTTTAAGCCAGACTGATACCGAAGTAATCGTTCACCTCTTCGAATATCAAGAACAATCGGCCTCGTCAACGTTTGAAGCGTTTGAACAGACTCTAGCGAAACTGGAAGGGGCTTACGCCGTTTTATTGATCAGCGGTTCGGCACCCGACACCATCTTTTATGCCAAAAACGGCTCTCCAATGATTATCGGACGCAACGAAGAGAAAGAGGTTTACTTCGGTTCATCCGACGCGGCACTGATCGGACAATGCCAGGAAGTGTTGTATCTCGAGGACGGCCAGTACGGATTTGCTTCCGGGAAAGAAATACATCTGTATGACAGCAACCATCAAAAAATCGATGTTAATTTTTCACCTCTCAGCGGTAACAAACTTTCTGCCCAAAAAGAAGGATTCCGTTTCTTCATGGAAAAAGAGATCTATGAGCAGGGCCGTGTCATCGCCGATACGCTGATGGGACGTCTCAAAGACGACAGTGTCTTTTTTGAAGAACTTGATCCGTCCTTGTTTGAGGGGATCAATGAAATCAAACTCTGCGCCTGCGGAACAAGTTATCATGCCGCAATGGTTTCGAGTTATCTTTTCCAACGTCATGCAAAAATCCGGGTTTCTGTTGAAATCGCCAGTGAATTCCGTTATCGCGAGCCGTATTTGACAAATGATACGCTCTTCGTCGTCATCAGCCAGAGCGGTGAAACGGCGGATACGCTTGAAAGCCTTAAAATGGCCAAACGCAATGGCCTTAAAACAATGGTCATTTGTAACGTTGACAACTCTTCGATGGTCCGTTCAGCCGATGCGAGTCTACTTACCCGGGCCGGAATCGAAAAAGGGGTAGCCAGCACCAAAGCATTTGCAACCCAAGTGACGGTATTGTGGATGTTAAGCCTCTATCTGGCCGAAAAACGGACGACGCTCGAGATGGCCGAAATTGCGCGGCAAATACGGCTGATGCGAATGCTTCCACAAACCGTTAACGTGGATAGCGGATTACACGAACAGCTTCGACGCCTTTCCAAACGCTATCTACATGGTCACGGCTTTTTCTTTATCGGCCGAGACGTGTTCTATCCTTTGGCACTTGAAGGGGCCTTGAAACTCAAAGAGATCAGTTATCTGCATGCTGAAGGTTATCCAAGCGGAGAAATGAAACACGGGCCGATTGCCTTGGCCGATCCAGAGCTCTTTACGATTGCTCTTTTGCCGCAACACAAACTGTATGATAAAACCAAAAGCAATGTCGAGGAATTAAGCGCTCGTGATTCGACGATTTGTTCCATCAGCCCTTTGACGTTTGAAAAAGCTGACGACCATATCCGAACCAAAGCGGCGGAAGACTATATGCTGGAATTTTTTGAAATGATGGTAGTGTTGCAGCTTCTTTCGATGGAAATTGCCATTCGGCTTGGAAATGACGTCGATATGCCTCGCAACCTTGCAAAAAGCGTGACGGTTGAATAAACCAAAACGCTTTTTCGTCCTTTTAAAACATCTTTAATTCTTATTTAGATATTCTCAGAACTTATACCGTTATAAAAAATTGTACTTTGGAATCGCTATGAATACCAACCGAAAAATTTTATGGATCGTTGCACTGATGCTCATGGGGCTGGCAGTGGCAACCATCACCAACGTCGCTTTGAATTTCAGAGATTACGGATACAACAATGCTGTTGAAAAATCCAAGATGACCGCTGAAATCGTTCGGGACGGATTAACAGCCCACATGGTCAACGGAATGATGGATAAACGGGAATTTTTTCTTTCCAACATCGCCAATATCAAAGACGTCGAAGCGCTGTGGATCGTCCGTTCCAACAATGTCGTCTCTCAACACGGGGAAGGATTGCAAAACGAACGTCCCCGCGATGCTATTGACAGAAAAGTATTAAAAGAAGGGGTAATCGTCCGAGAAATTCGGGAAGATTCGCAGAAAGCGATTTTAAGGGTTACAATCCCCTACATCGCGACCGCATACGGAAGCCCGAACTGTCTAAACTGCCATAATGCCAAAGAAGGGGATGTTCTTGGTGCCGTGAGTATGGAATTTAACATTAACGATATTCGTCAAACGGGTGCAATGACCATTGCCAAAATTTTCGTTATCAACGTAATATTTATCATTGTCGCTTTATGGGTTACCAACCATTATTTCAAACCTTACATGAAGCTCTTCGAAAACTTGCAGCAAGGCATAAAACGGGCACGGACGGGAGATTTTTCATTCCGCTTTACGACAACCCTTAAAGATGCGGGCAGTGAAGTGGCCGAACAGATGAATACCCTTTTTCAACGGATGGAAGAGACCTTCTCGCGAATCCGTCAAAATCTCGCAACCTTTGCCTCAAATGCCAATATCAACAGTACTGATCCCTTGAGCAGTACCCAAATCATTATTCAAGAGCTATCGGATGTTTATAAATTCAAAAAAACAATTGAATTGGATGGCTCAAAAGAGGCTATTTATCAACGTTTTGTCTTTATTTTGAAAGAAAAATTCCACTTTTCCCATTTTGCGCTGTATGAAGTCTATAAAAGTTCCAAAGAACGAAAACTCGTTTATATCACCGATCATAAGAGTTTCTGTCTGCCTGATGCTGATAATAACGCCCTCGAATGCCGTGCGTATCGAACCGCTACCGATGTCTATTCTTCCGATTTTCCCAATATCTGTACCAACTGCGCACATGAAAAAGCCTATAGCTGTATACCGTTCAACATCAACGATGATTTATCCTTGATCCTTTCATATTCGGCAAAAGATAATGAAACCATTGAACGTCTCAATCTGTCCGTACCGAGTATCAAAAATTATTTCGAATCGGCCAAGGCCGTTATCGAAAGCCGCATGCTGATGGATAAACTTAGAGATTCATCACTGCGTGACGGCGCGACAAAACTCTATAACCGCCGTTTCCTTGAAGAATTTATCGATAAAAGTGCTGCCCAGGCACTGCGGACCAACATTTCGTATTCATTGCTGATGATTGACGTGGACTACTTTAAAATGGTGAACGACACCTATGGACATGATGCGGGAGACGTTGTTATTAAAACGCTTGCAGAAATTCTTTCTAGTAGTGTACGCAGCTCGGATTTACCGATCCGATACGGCGGGGAAGAGTTTTTGGTACTTTTACACAATACAACTCATAAAGGTGCATTAAACGTTGCAAATAAAATTCGATCCAATTTTAACGACGAAAAATTCCAATTTGGAAGCGATACCGTACAAAAAACATTGAGTATCGGAATCGCCCATTTTCCGAGTGATGCGGATTCCATCTGGAAGGTTATCAAATTTGCCGATATCGCTTTGTACGAAGCCAAACATGGGGGGCGCAACCGAGTCGTCGAATTCAAACCTGAAATGTTTACGGGTGGGGAAAAGTTCTAAAGGAAGGAAAACTCCCGACTTTACAAAGTACGGGAGATGACAGACGGCGGCAACAAGCCGGCCGATAAGTCTCTGTTTTAATGGCAGCCGCAGCCGGTGCCGCAACTTCCGCTACTCTCTTGTTTCGGAGCAGCGGCCGTCGAACATGCCGATACGCCCGGAGGGGTATTTGGTTGAATCGCCTGATTATCGACTCCGCCCTCTTCATTGATTTTCTCAACGGTTGCCCAAAGTTCTTCAGCCGCTTTCATGTACCGTTTCGCTGTTTCAGACGTCGGTGCATAATAGGTGACCGGTTTACCTTCATCACCACCGGTGCGAATTGCCGGTTCAATCGGAATCTGCGCAAGAATACAGCTATCAAATTCTTTTGCCATTACTTCGGAAGTTCCCTTACCGAAAATGTCGTATTCGACGCCCGTATCCGGAGCGATGAATCCGCTCATATTCTCTACCACTCCGGCAATCGGAATATGGAGTTTTTTGAACATATCAAGACTGCGGCGGGAGTCATCAAGGGATACCTGCTGAGGCGTCGTTACCGTTACCCCTGCCGTAACGGGAACGCTTTGAGCAAGGGTGAGCTGTGCATCGCCGGTACCCGGAGGCATATCGATGACCAAACAATCCAAATCCGACCACATAATGTCGCGCAGAAATTGTTCGATTGCCTTCATGATCATCGCACCGCGCCATATCAGCGACTGCCCCTCTTCCATCAGTGAACCCATCGACATCATTTCGATTCCGTATGCTTTGATCGGAAGAACTTTATTGCCCGCTACTTCAGGTTTTATTCCATCTACACCAAGCATCCGCGGGATGTTTGGACCGTAGATATCGGCATCCAGAAGACCCACTTTTTTACCCTGCATGGCCAATGCAACCGCAAGGTTGACTGAGGTTGTCGACTTACCGACTCCCCCTTTACCGGAACTCACCATAATGAAATTTTTCACTTGCGGAGCGATATTTTTTCCTCGCGATGAACTCTCTCTAGGCATTTTTGGCGTAATAACGTTAATGACGACGTTTTTAGCCCCGGCACGATTCAATTCTTCCGTTGCTTCCATCGTAATCTGATGTGCCACTTCCGGCGCACTGGAAGTAATATCCACCGATACATTTACCATATCACCCTCGATTTTGATCTCTTTAACAAATCCAAACGTCACAATATCTTTTGTGAATCCGGGATAGGTTACTTTGGACAAAGCCGACTTGACAATTTCTTCAGTCATCTATATTTTCTCCTCTTGATTTGATTTATTATTCCGGCGGAGTCCACTCCGCCGACAGTGACCAATACTGGAATCTGCTCCCGTATTAGGCTTATACCAACCACCGAACGCCGATCAACCTACACTCAGTTTGGCTTCTGCAGCAATCTGTGCGATTGCGTCGGCATTTTCCATAATGTTTTGGGTAATTTTATACGAACAGAATTTAGGTCCGCACATCGAACAAAATTCGGCTTCTTTGAAAACATCCTGAGGAAGCGTTTCGTCATGATATTCACGGGCCCGTTCCGGATCCAATGCCAGTTCAAACTGTTTATTCCAGTCAAACGCATAGCGTGCATCGCTCATCGCATCATCAATGTCACGCGCACCTTTACGGCCACGGGCGATGTCCGCGGCATGTGCGGCAATTTTATACGCAATGATTCCGGCTCTGACATCTTCCGCGTTTGGCAAGCCTAAATGCTCTTTAGGCGTCACGTAACAGAGCATAGATGCCCCATGCCATCCACCGACGGCGGCACCGATTGCCGAACTAATGTGGTCATACCCGGCCGCGATATCGGTGACCAACGGGCCAAGAATGTAAAACGGCGCTTCGTGACAGTATTCACGCTGGATTTTCATATTCCGCTCGATCTGGTTCAAAGGGACATGCCCCGGCCCCTCGATCATGACCTGAACGTTTTTCTCCCAGGCACGTAGCGTCAGTTCGCCCAACACTTTGAGTTCACCCAGCTGCGCTTCATCCGAAGCATCCGCCAGACATCCCGGTCGAAGTGAATCGCCAAGAGAGAGCGATACGTCGTAACGGGCACAGATGTCGAGTATCTCATCATACGCCGTATAAAACGGGTTCTCACGGTGATAATGCATCATCCATGCCGCCATCAAAGAACCGCCCCGGCTGACGATTCCCATCTTTCGTTTTGCCACCTTAGGCATCGTCTCCAGCAAAAATCCGGCGTGAATCGTGAAATAACTCACCCCTTGTTGCGCCTGCCGTTCAAGGACCTCGAGCATTTTTTCAATCGTAAGGTCTTCAATTTTATTGTTCACATCGTGCAATATCTGATAAATGGGTACCGTTCCGATCGGTATTTTCGAATTGGCAATGACCGCTTTGCGGATTTCATCCAAATCTCCTCCCGTCGAAAGATCCATTGCGGTATCGGCTTTGTAATGTTGTGAAACTTGAATTTTCTCAATCTCGCCTTGCACATCGCTGGCAATGGCGGACGATCCGATATTGGCATTGATCTTGCAACGCGCGGCTATCCCGATGGCCATCGGTTCAAGATTTGCGTGATTAACATTCGCCGGAATAATCATCCGTCCGCGTGCCACCTCAGAGCGTACCAATTCTGGTTCCAGATTTTCGATCGCTGCGACGTACTCCATCTCTTCGGTAATGATGCCTTGCTTGGCATAATACATCTGAGTCCGGACTGTGTCGTTTTTTCTTTTTTCGACCCATTCGGTTCTCATCGTTTGCTCCTTGATTTTCCTAAAGCTGTTCCGGACTTATAAATAAGACGCCCTAAAAGAGGCGTATCGGATTAAATGTATATCAAAAGTTTCAAGAATATTTAGGTATCGGCTTTTGATAAGTTCTAGAATTTATCACAAACAAGATAAAAACAAGCTTTTTGAGTGTATAATTTCGTAACAGTTTCCAAAATAGGATACAATTTGTCTGATTTGACCCTTATTTTACTTGCAGCAGGTAATTCGAGTCGATTTAACACTCCGGTTAAGAAGCAATGGCTACGGATTGGGTATGATCCGTTGTGGTTGTATGTTACCAAGCGTATCAGTGATCGTTTCCCGGAACTGACCATCATCATTGCCGCCCACAAAGAAGAAATTCCCTTCATGCAGTCCATGTGTCCCTACACGGTTATCGAAGGTGGGACAACCCGTCAACAATCGCTAATCAATGCCCTTTCTCATGTCGTGACACCGTACGTAATGGTGAGTGACGTTGCCCGTTCATGCGTTGAACCGGACTTAATTCTTCGACTCATGGCAGAAAAAGAAAAGGCCGAGTCCGTCGTTCCGGTATTGGAAGTCGTCGATACCGTCGTCTTGGACAATCAAACGATCGACCGTACCAAAGTACGGCGTATCCAGACCCCCCAACTCTCACGAACCGACTTTCTTTTAAAAGCCCTCGAAACCGACATCGAATATACCGACGAAAGCAGTGCCATCGTTGCGTCCGGAGGACGAAGAGTTTTTGTTCCGGGTGATTCCAATGCGGTCAAACTCACCCACGTGACCGATCTCTCCTTGCTGGAGTGTTTAAAAGCTCCGGCGCAAGCGACATTCACCGGAAACGGCTTTGACGTTCACCCCTTTGAAGATGGAAAACCTATGGTTCTTGGGGGAGTTTCCATCGATTCGACTTTTGGCTTTAAAGCCCACAGCGATGGAGACGTCGCCATTCATGCATTGATCGATGCATTGTTGGGTGCGGCAGGTCTCGGCGATATAGGGCAACTTTTTCCCGATACCGACATGCAGTACAAGAATATAGATTCCAAAGTACTGCTTACCGAGTGCGTATCCAAACTTCACCGGTTTGGTTTTGTCATTTTGCATGCCGATCTGACGATTATTGCCCAAGTACCGAGAGTCGGTCCCTATAAGGAACAAATTCGCACTACCCTTGCACAATTGCTTTCTATCCCCGCGTGTCGAATGAACGTTAAAGCGACGACAACCGAACATCTGGGATTCATCGGACGAAAAGAAGGGGTCGGAGTTCTTGCCACCGCATCAGTAAATTATTATGATTGGAAAAACGGATGAATATTCTTATTATCGAAAATGAGATTTATCTCGCTCAAAGCATCGCGTCCAAACTTAGCGATTTGAGCCATAACTGCGATATTTCAAGCTCCATAAAAGAAGGGCTGCGCGGGATTCCTTATGATGTCGTTCTGCTTTCGACCAACATCAGCGGACAAGATTTTTACCCCGTAATCGAAGCCTATAAAAACTCCGTCGTCATCCTGATGGTCAGCTATATCAGTAACGATACCGTTTCAAAGCCTTTGGCAGCCGGCGCGAAGGACTACATCCTCAAACCTTTCATGATTGAAGAATTGATCCGGAAAATTCAGCACTTCCAGCATCACGAAAAATTAAAACGCCAGAATCAAACGTATGAACGTTATCTTACCCATCTGTTCAATTCCATCAACATTACCGAGGATTTGGACAAAGTCGAATTGCCTTTGATGGTTTGCAGCGGATATCAAAAATACGCCGATGCCTTGGCATTCCGCTACGCTGCTTTACGGGATAAAACCATCCGTTTTATTTCCCTTTCTTCTCCAAAAGCGATGAGTGACATCACCGCTTACGGCAGTGACTGTCTTCTCTACATAACCGATTTTCAGAGCCTTAAAAAAAGCGATCATAAATCTTTTTACGAACTTATCCAAGGGCGTCAATGCATCGTTACCAGTACCGATCACATCGACAATTCACCCTTCAAAACCGTTGAGATCGAAAGCGAAAGTCATCTGTTTGATCAAGGGGAAATCCTTCCGATTGAAGAATACGTCAAATACATCATGATTCACTTCCAAAACCGTTTTCCGGATACGGAATTGTCGAAGAAGTTGGGAATTTCTCGAAAAAGTTTATGGGAAAAGAGAAAAAAATATGGCATCGTCAAGAAAAAATAGGGCATTATTTATCGATACGGAAGCCGTATCCGCACTTCGTTTTCTAAAAACCGGGATGCTTAATCCGGTAACCGAGTTAATGAATGAGCAACAAAGCAAAGAGGTACTGAGTACCGGATTATTTAACGGTAAAACCTTTCCCTTTCCGTTAATCCTCTCACCCAGCGGAAAAGTGAATGAAACCGTACTGATGACGGCCAAAAAAGGTGAAATCCTCGATTTAATCTCGGAAAATCAGATTGTCGGCGAATTATGCGTCGATGAAGTTTTCCAAATCGACCCCAAAGAGCGTTTGAAACAGATATACGGCACAGAAGATCTCTCCCACCCCGGTGTCAGCGCAACCTATAAACGGCTTGGAAAATATGCCATTTGCGGCGAATATTCGATTGATTTGACACCGGTGAACCAAATCGTCGAAAAAATCAATAATGCGAAACAAGAGATCGGTGCGCACCACGCGACGGCCATATTTATGGCTGCAAATCCGCTTCACCGGGCACATGAACGACTGATACGACAAAGTCTTGAAAGTACCGATCTGATTATTGTCTTCTTACTGAAACCCTACAGCAATGCCAATCTTTCCTATGAATTGCGTCACCAGACGTTACAATATTTCATTGACAATTTTTTGCCTAGAGGACGTGTCATAACGGTTCCCTTAGAGAGTAGTTACATTTTTGCCGGGTGCAACGAAGTGATCTTGGATGCGATCGTTGCCAAAAACTATGGATGCGATCGCTTGGTTATCGGGCAAAATCATGCCGGAATCGGTATGTATTACGACCATAATGCCAATAAATCGATTATCGATCGACTCACCGGAATTAATATCGAGGTTGCCGTTTCAAGTGAGTACGTCTACTGCAACCAATGCAAAACACTCGTGAGCGTCCAAACCTGTCCTCACGGCCACCACCATCATATCTCATATCATTCCGAATCCATCCTCGAATTGATGCAGCAAGGACTTCTTCCCCCGGCCGTATTGGTGCGAAAAGAGATTTCGGCTATGATCGTATCAACGCTTTATCCTGATCGTTTTAAAAATCTGGCAAAGCTTTATTACGACATCATGCCCGTTAACGGTTTGCTAGAAGAGCACAGTGAAAAAGATTTTTATATTGAACTCATGCGTCTGTACCAGACGACATCATTGACCTGATTAAGGAGTGTTATGGATTTCAAATGGTTTTTTATGACGGTTGGATACAGTGGTCTCGCACCAAAAGCGCCCGGCACGTTCGGTACTCTTGCCGCGCTTCCGGCGGGTGTGGCAATACTGGCCTATTTTGGTCCGCAGACACTCTTTTCAGCTGCCATTCTAATCTCCTTGATTGCCGTCAAGATCATCGATGCCCATGAAAATTCGGGAGCTGAACATGACGATCCCCGTATCGTTATCGATGAATTGGCCGGTATGTGGTTCGCCTTGTCAATCGCACCTGCTGCCACCTTTAGCTGGACTGCTTTAGGAGACTGGAACAACGGAATTTTGATACAAATTCTTCTCAGTTTCTTCTTTTTCCGTTTATACGATATCAAAAAACCTTCAATTATCGGTCGAATCGATCGTGAAGCCAAGGGAGGAATCGGAGTGATGGGCGACGACATCGTCGCCGGCTTTGTTGCCGGAGTCAGCTCGGCATTAATCTGGCACGTTTTATTACTGCCTTTGATGAAATAACGGTTAGGACGCTATTACCCGATTTCGACCCTCGTTTTTTGCACGGTACAAATTTGCGTCCGCTCGCGCTATTAATTCATCCTCCGTCTCAGGGGGATTGTACTCCACTACACCCATCGAACAGGTTAGCTGTTTAACAAAGACGAATGTATGCGCAGCGATCTTCAATCGCAACGAATCGGCCATGACGGCTGCCGACTCTAACGAAGTATCCGGAAGCAAAATCACAAACTCTTCGCCTCCCCAACGGGCAAATACATCGCTTTTACGGATATGTCTGCGGATGAATCCGCTCAATGCTTTTAGAATGTCATCCCCTACCAGATGACCGAATTCATCGTTAACGTTTTTAAATTTATCGATATCCAATAAAATCAGGGCTAAAGGTCTCCCGGTACGATTTGACATATTAAAAGAGTATTCATAGGCTTTGTTGAATTGGAATCGGTTCGGAATCCGCGTCAATGTATCCAACGTAGCCAGTTCATTGAGTCGGGTAATATCGGTAAACACGACAACGTATCGTGTTTCCCCTTCAAACTGCATCATTTCGGCATTAACGCTAAAAATTGACATCTTCGTATCCAATGTAATTTTAGCTTTGTGCTCTTGGCCCGGGTATTTCAAAATGTATTCCGTCCAGATTAGATTCTCCATGACCGGTTGGAGATAGTGTTCCGAGTCTGACTGATCGAAAAAGTCGCAAATACATCGGTGTATTTTTTTAAAATCGTCTAGAGTTGTATAATCAAAGAAAGACAAAAAAGCCTGATTGGCGAAAACAATATCTTTTCCGTCGCTCACAAGAATGATGTTTTTTTGCGAATTCAGTATCGTTCGGATATATTCATCCTGAAAACGTATTTTGTTCAATAGTTTTCCAAATGCGTATTCAAAAAACGTGAGAAACAGAAAAGACATAACGACGGCAAGCATTGAACTTTTTAAAAAGGTCTCGAAGAAATTTTGATAACTTCCCGTGATATCCTGAATACACAAAACAGCACCGACCGTCTCATGAGAATCATCGTATAAAAATATCGGATTGATCTCGTAATTTTGTGTTCCGATTGATATGATTTTAGGATCAAGTTGCCGATTTTCACGCGTATATCGCTCGATCAGCGACATATTAGGTACGTTTTCCTGTGCAAATCGGAATTCGCCGATCCCTTTTTTGTACATTTGTGCATCTGCAGCCGCAATTTTGCTTTGATGGATCATCAAAACAGCGTCCGTACTGACAAGATTTTTGAGTTTGTTGATAATGAAATCGGTACTGACTCCAAATTCGATCGCGCCGAGATACGTCTCTTTATCAAAGACAGGAATAACGACCCGATAAGCGATCCCTTGTATTCCCCCTTCGAATCCCGTATGGATCCTTTTCGTAGCATGGGTGGCACGTAACATTGGACGTTTTGACGCAATATCATCCCCAAATTCGTTTTTACGATGCATACGGACAATCGAGTGACCATTGGCAGCATGAAACTGTAAGAGAATCAGGTCTGGATTTTCCCGCTTCAATGCGGTATATTTCGGCAATACGGTTGCGTATAATGCATGCGTATCACTTCGTTTAATCTCATCGATTACACCGGGCATCGCCAGTATCGCTTTCGAACGATATACGTAAAAATGCTCCATTTCCGATAAAACCGAAGCAAACGCTTTTTTTAGATTTTGAGTAGAACGTTCCGAACGTTCATCGACGTACGTCTTCTCCTGTACAACGTAAAATCCCGTTAGAATCGCCGTTACGATAACGACACTGACAACGATCAGTATTTGTATGTTTCGTTTAAAGCCAGGAGAATAGAGCACCACATCAAACCATCATCGGCTCAAACGTCGGTTCTATCTCTTCGAAATCTTCGACGATTTGATCAAAACTCTTTTGGGTTTTTTCAATTTTGGAAATGTAACCGTCAAAAATAACTTTTGATGCCGGAAACGCTTCTGCCAATTCTCGATAAATCAAAACACGGCCGCCTAAATGGCGGTTGAATTCATCAAATACCTTGCGTAAAAACTCTTTTTTCGTGGTATGACGAAACAATGCTTTAATCATCCGTTTACGTTCTTTGATCGGAAGTGATTCCTCTACGGCTTCTGCAATCCGTTTGATATCCAGTCGTGACAAATAGGCTCCGCATTCATGCGGTGACAGTACTTTTCCAGCCAATTCCTCAACAAAAATGGGAACAACTTCGTTTTCTTCTTCCCCTTCCGGATTCGTCTCACAACTCCCAGTATCGCATTTGTCCCGTACAAATTGTTCAAATTCAGCCCGTAAATCACTAAAATCATGCGTATTCATAAAGGTTCCCCCGTTATAAGTTCAAAAAAATAATAAGCCAATGCATTGATAGCAATATCGTTCGTTATTTCCGGATGTTCAGCATACTTTTGCAACGATCTCGTCGCAATAACATCTCCAAGCAATCGACCGTTTCTTAGTTGGATCGAATCACAATAACCTTCTTTTTTCACTGCATCAGACCCCTCATCAAGAAGATTGGCAACTTCCTCTTGGTATTCCGTAGCAATAATAGCACCGTTTAATTTGGAAGTACGCATCTGTGATACCGTAAAAACCAAATCGTCCGGTCGTATGTTCATCGGGATAACCATCGCATTCACGGATCGGTTTTTAAAGAGTTTATTAACCGTAGCCGGAAAACGGCTGCTCATCGCATTCTCACCGATATATCCGTACAATAAAGTCTGTTCCGTTATGGTATTGTCATTGTTCATCATATTGTATCCTTAAATCCCCCACAATTCACGTGCTTCTTCTTCCTCCAGGCGACACCTTCGGCAAATCTTTTCTCCATTGACAGAACTGAACAATGCGTCACATTCATAACATCGGCGAACTGAAAAAGTGATCAGATTACGTACCGTTGGATCATACCATTCCGTCAAATTGTACGACGGAGAAACCGTTAAAGCATCACTCTCGCACACATCATGACAGAGATGACATTTCACGCATAAAAAAGGATCGAAATCAATTTTTGAATTGCGTAAATCCGATGTAAGTGCTCCTGTCGGGCAAATGCGATAACACATTTCACATGCGCTGCACAGCGATTCATCCATGATTTTTTGAGATGTAAACCGAATTTTTGATCCATCGACGACGTGCATCGTTTCCGGTCGCGGAGCCCGTTTCAATGCGGTAAAAAATAATTTCCGCCGATCCGTGATTTTTTTTACACGTAAATCATCCCGATGGGAACTGTCAATTTCAAAATGGATAAACTCGTCCGTTTTCTTTTGTACCTGTTTCTCAAAATCGTTACGAATTTTACCGATTCGGTTTAACTGGAAGGTTTTGAAAAAATCGCGTCGATCTTTTTCCGGTAATACGTTCATATCTTCGACGTAACCGATTTCCCGGCAATCAATCTCATCGTTTGATCCCAACGCTTCGAGCAAATAATTACACTCTTCGACGGTTGCTTTCACAATCGGTAGAATTTTTTCCCCAATCGTGCACTCTCCGCAATGGCCGATATCAACAACAATTTCTCCCTTCAAACGGGCTATCGATATCAGTAATTCGCTTCCCAACGCTGCCATACACGGCACATTCTTTTGACATGAAAGCATATTGTCCGTATCTTTCATAAAATCGAAGAAGAATTCAATCGGGTTGAAATCATCCAGAGTCAATGCTTCCGTTGGACATACCGCTATGCATCCACCACATCCGATACACAATGAATGGTTGATACTCGGTAATCTACCTTCGATTGCCAATGCGTTAGAGGGGCATATATCGACGCAATTCCGGCAAATCGAGTTGATGCTAAGCGCTCGTACGCACTTGGTCGGAATAAAATTCAAAAAAGCCATTTTCAGCGGTCAATAGAACTTAGTGTTTGATAATCGGAAAGTAAAAACTCCAGCGCCGTTTCGGCGACATCGTAATATAACGGCGTTCTTGCTTCGTATTTCATATTGATCAAATACATCGGTGCCCATTGAACCAAATGCTTATTCAAAAATTCAAATTGCACCTTTTGAAGTTCATTAACGGCTTCAACATCATTTTCTTCAACCGCTTTTCGTTCCGCTTCGCATAGATGATGCATAAACTCCAATTCGACACCGATATGATCGGATGATACAACCCGTGCTTTTTCATAATCGACAACAAAGTCATAAGCACTGTAAATGTCGGTAACCGGATTGGCTCCCCCCGTTTCAATCATCTGATCTTCACGTGTATAAAACGTCTCATACGGTACAAGATGTAAGATCGACAAATTAACAAAATCCGGGTTTAGATACTCTTCCAAAAGCTGTGGATTCGGAATAGTCGTGCGGTTTTCCCAATTGTTCCAGTGAGGAAAAAATTCAAGTAGAATCGAATCCGTTTTCACGGTTTGGAGTGTCTCGCTATCCAACTCTTGGAGAAGTATCCGGGATAAAAGAGCATAGAGGTTGCTTCGAGCAATAATTTCGTCCATAAAATACCTTTGAGCGGTTGATGTGGGATTGTATCAGTTTTGCCTAAAACTGCGGTAAGTGCGGATAAGTAGACTTAACGCGGAAAACCGCGCCAAGCCTAGAAGTGAAGAATCACCCTTTGATGCTAACGTCGTAAGCGGTCGGCTCAAGAGCAACCCATGGACGTTTAATGTGCCGAGGACGGCGAATAGTCGAATTCGCATCCAATCCACGAGAAAGTTGATCACGCCACGCCTGATACACTTTTAGATTATTGTCATAATTGACAAAAATGTCACCGATTTTGTCACCCGGTTGTGCCGGTTCAAGAATGACTTTCTGGTGCCAGCAATGCATACCGGATACTGGGTCCGGATGAGCCGCGGCGACGGCATTTTGCCATGAACCGCTTAGACCATCCCACCAAATATTTCCGCTGTCGCGGTTATACTCTGCAAAACGTTCTGCTTCGAAAGGTTTGATACCTTCTACGTATTTCAGTTTACCCTCTTTACCGTCCATTTGGATCTCGGCAACCGGTACACCGAAGCTATTGATTCCCGTCGTACCGCTGTAATCGTCGATTTTTGTCTGAGCACCTTCACGTCCGGCATTTGCAGGCGATTCGTTCAAGAACTCTTTGTTGGTGAGATCACGCGGTGCCGCTCCCGGGGCAACTTTACCGTCACTGACGCCGTTAGGAATCGTAACCGCATTAGTCAATTTCCAGCGTCCTCCGTGGTGAGAACAAGCAAGTGTACCCGGCAATACTCCTTCTGTCGGAACGGCCATCGCAACGAAATGTCCACTTTCCAAACCGGAAACGCTATCAACGATTCGCACACGAATCGCGTCACCGCGTTTAAACCCTTGACGTTTGGCATCTTGCGTCGAAATCCAGATCGGATCATGGTTCTGACTGATCTCCATCAAATGCTTAGAGTTCGCCGAACGGGTATGAATGTTATATGGCAAACGGAATACCGTATTCAATGCGTACGAATTTTCCTCTTTCATATACATGTGGTTGACGTGCGATACGATGTGCGGCATCGCTTTTTTCTCATCATCGTTTCGTGGATAAAACGGAATAGCGTACTCTTTCCATTTCCAGTCAACTGCCCACTGAGTGAAGAACTCGAGTTTTTTACTCAGTGTTTCAAAACCTTCCATTTTTTTACCGTCAATTTCGATACCGATTGTTTTCTCTTTGCCTTCATGATCTTTGGCTTTGATCAGGCCGCCGGCTCCGATACTCATCGTACTGGCTGCAAATTTGTGCCCATGTGCGATCACTTCGCCGTCTTCGAATTTCAATTCGCGTTCCATAGCGTGATAGATTTTATCTTCTTCCAGCCATGTACCGTGATCACGCATGTAAGCATATACCGGGAACTCCTCGTTCATGTAACGTGGATCGTTTGTCGCCGTCTCTTTAAGCTTTTTAAGATTGTCACCAAATGCGGCGTCATACCATTCCGAAATCGTAACCGGTTTGCCAGGATGGCGTTTCGATTCCCACATTTTTTTGATTCCGAGACTTCCATCCGGGTCAATGTAGTTAACACAAAGATCGAACATAAATTCGTTCTCTTCCCACACTTCTCCGAGACCGGCTTTGATATGCGCTTCCAACGTAGCACGAACCGGATTTTTCGGTTTCCAACCCGATTTTTCAAGCGCTACACGCAATACCGGCTGACGGAAACTTGTCCAACGAGCCGGTATAGTCGCTTCAGAGTGCTGGTCATGACGTTCACCCGCAAGACCGGTCGGAAGGACATAGTCCATATACCAGTTGGTTTCAGACCATACCGGAGAGAGATTTACGGTCAATTCCATGATCTCTTCATTTTTAAGTACTTCAAGCCAGCGGAATCCGTCCGGATTGATCCAGACCGGGTTATACATACGCGGCATATACAAAGCGAGTTTACTTGGAACTTTCAAGCCGCGCTCGGTCCATTTGCGTTGCCACTCTTTGTCCGAAAGGAGGTGTGGCAAAAGATAGGAAAGCTCGTACGTCGACAGAGGCCATTCCGGCGGCCATGTCAGTTCATTCCATACTTTGACTTTCCCGACATCGGCGCCGCCAATCCCCTGACCGACGGTAGCGCTTCCGCCCTTACCGGCAACCGAAATAACATGCCAGTGGTGGAAGAACGTACCGCCGACCGTACCGATACCGCCACGCAAACCAACGACAAAGTACGCCGCACGACCGCTCATCCATCCGCCGCGGTTCCCGGCAGCCGTTGCACGCCAAATGTACGTCGAAATCGCATCTTCGGCCCAAATAAACATTTCGTAAAGCTTTTCGAGTTTATAGGCAGGGACATGCGTCTCTTTGACTGCGTATTCTAGTGTGTACGGTGCATAAACCTCTTTCAGAACTTCCAGATAACTGTCGAAACTCCGGTCTGCAGGAAGTTTGCTGATGTACCCTTTTTCGACCATGAAATTGAGGTATTCACCATCGTTCATCAAGGTTTCCCAGTTAAACCATTTTTTGACAAATGAACGGTTTACCATTCCTTCGTTAAGAACACGATTGGCCAAATAAAGGTAAATAGCCGCTTCAGTTCCCGGCCATGCAGCGATCCAAAGATCCGCCATACCCGCCGAGTTTGACATACGCGGGTCCATAACGACCATTTTTGCACCTTTTTTACGTGCATCCGCAATGTATCCGGCCGCTTGTTGGAAATAGTGCCCTGCATCCGCTGCATGCGACGAATTCAAGAAAATGAGTTTCGCATTTCCCCAGTCCGGACTGGTACGGTCGTCATTTGCCGTCCAGATTGTCGGCGTACGGCCGTTTGATGAACAAATATTCGTATGAGAGTTATACGAATCCAAACCGAGTGTCTGCCATACTTGAGGAACGAATCCGTTCTCATTCGGACGACCGATATGGTACATGACCGATTTCATTGAAATCTCATCGCCTTGACGAATCGTATCGGCCATTTTTTTACCGATCGTCGTCATCGCCTCATCCCATGTCGTACGGATCCATTTTCCCTCACCGCGTTTTGAACCCGGAGCCCGTTTGAGTGGGAAAGGGATACGATCCGGATCGTACATTTGCGATTGGGTTGCGTACCCTTTCGCACAGTTGCGTCCGCGTGATCCAGCGTGAAGCGGGTTACCCATATATTTTTTGACGGTAAATGTTTTTTTATCAACCCATGCCGTCAATCCACACGATGCTTCACAGTTCGAACATGCCGTCGGAACAAGCATGAAATCGTGAACAAGGATACCGTCCGGATTTTCTTCGCTTTGTACGCCGTGACGACCGATACCGCCCCGTTTCCAGTCGGTTCCGTCTAATTCTTGGAAACTGTTCCATTGATCTACCGGCGGATAAAACGCCAAGCTTTCCGGAGTATTGGTGAATTTGCTTTTAGCAACCGATTCTGCTACCGCATCAGTTGAAAAGACCCCTTTTGCAATGGCAGCACCAGCTACCGTGAGTGCCGTACCTTTTAAAAATGTTCTTCTACTTTCTAAATACATCATATACCTCATTTAGCTCATTGGTAACAACTGCGGGATCACTAGCCAAACGTGTTTGCTTACCCACAAACCGACCAGTGCGGAAACAGCTGCAATCTTCAACAGATAGTAAGACTCTTTCTTGATACTCATGCAAACAAGTGCCATTGGAACCAAAAAGGCCATCACTTGTCCGATCCAGAACATCGCCGTGTACTCTCCGCCTTTAACATAATGCAATACAGCCGCTACTTCTTCCGCTTTCATAGCTCCGAAAATCAATTCAGACATATACAGGATAAATGCTGCCGCCGCGGAGAGTCCCAATACGATTCCCAGGTCTTTTTTGATCTCATCGGAAAATTTAGCGCCGCCAAGCAAAATCATGGTTGCCGAACCGGCCAACAATGCGGCAAGAATCATTTGTGCCGCTTCAGTCGGCATCTGCCACAATTCACGCGCTGTCGACTCAGCCATCAGACCTGCCGTATACAGGGTTACCGGTACTGCCAGCAACGTTGTCCATCCAAGCAATTTATCGTAAAGAGCTTCGTCTTTTTTCATATAAATTGCATACGCCATCGCAAACAACATTCCGACAAATGCCGTAGCCATCCATGCCCCGACCGTAATTGCCGACGTCAGGTGCGGATAGAAAAAGATATGCCAAAAACGGAACATCTGATGCAAATCGATAACCGTAAAGAAAAGGAAAATATGGATAAATACGATTGATACCGCTACCACCGGGAAACGGATAAATGCTGTTTTTTCCGGATATTTTTTTAGCAAAAAGAACGCCAGAAAAATAATCCCCGTCCCTACACTTTTTGCCCACATATTCATGGTAATGATCCATCCCCACACTATTCCCGGAAGGGCCACGTCCAAAGTTACGATTGCATGCGTCGCTGCTACTACTTCATGAGACATTAGTGGTGTCCTCCTACAGGAAGATGTGTGATGTTGTTAAAGAGATTATGCCCTTCAAGACGTTCTGATGCCAATGGATTCAATTGGACATTGCCTCCACCTACATAGAAATGATGAGGATCGGTCCCTTTTTCCGGCTTACGAACCTGAACGTTACCTTGGTGTTGCTGTATGTATTTGCTGATATTCGATGTCGGATCGTCCAAATCACCGAAAATGTTAGCCTCTACAGGACACGCAACGACACATGCCGGCATCATGCTACTGGCAATACGGTGAGCACAATAAGTACATTTATCGGCCGTTTGTGTTTGCGGATCGATATAGATAGCTCCGTACGGACACGCCATGACACATCCTGCACACCCGATACATCTCTCTTTATCGATATTTACGATACCGTTTTCAAGATAATGTAACGCACTAACCGGACATATACGTTCACACGGAGCGTTAGCACAATGATTACAACGAAGCGGCGTGAACGTCCGTCTCGTTTCAGGGAATGTCCCGACATCGACATATTTGACACGAAGACGCCATGTAGAGAGAGGAACTTCATTTTCCACTTTACACGCGATCTCACAGCCCTTACAACCCATACATAGGTGCAGGTCTACCAAGAAACCCAGTTGCATTTATTCTCCTTTTCCTGATTCACGCTGAGATCATCTCTCTTCATAAGGAAGAGTGATAACTATTATTATATGCCGTGATTACAGGCATTTTACGGCATTTCTGCTGGATCGATGGTAACCTAAAATGCTTTAACTGAAACTAAATAGATGGAGTTTTTGATATAACTTTTTGATATTTGTAACGATTTGGAGAGTTTCCCTGAAAAAGGGAAAATTCCATTGAAGATAAAAATAAATTTTATTGATGATTACCCTAAACGGCACCGGACGGAAGCTGCATGTGCTCCCAATCCTTCGGTATCGGCGATCAAGGCGCATTGCTCACCGATTTGCATGATCGCCTCTTTCGAAAAGGCGATTATGGATGATTTTTTCATAAAGTTTTCAACCCCTAACGGTGAATAGAATTTGGCCGTTCCCCCTGTCGGCAAGGTATGATTCGGCCCGGCAATGTAATCGCCGATCGCTTCTGGAGTGTAATGACCGAGGAAAATTGCCCCGGCATGTTTGATCGACGGCAGAAGCGCGAACGGATTGTCCGTTGCTACTTCCAAGTGTTCCGGAGCGATTTCATTCATCAAAGAGATTGCTTCGGGCATGGATGAGGCAATAATTATAGCTGCCCGTTCATTGATCGATTTGCGGGCTATCTCTTCGCGTGGAAGTTGACTCAACCAATTTTCAATTTCCTCCGCACATCTTGCTGCAAATGATTCTGATGGCGTTATTAAAATAGAACTGGCCATTTCATCGTGTTCAGCTTGTGAGAGCAAATCCACCGCAATATGATTCGGATTGGCCGTTTCATCCGCCAAAACGCCGATTTCGCTGGGACCGGCAATCATATCGATATTGACTTCTCCGAATACCATTTTTTTCGCCGTTGCGACAAAGATATTTCCGGGTCCGGTAATCACATCGACTTTGGGAATGCTGGACGTCCCATATGCCATTGCTGCGATCGCACTTGCCCCACCCACTTTAAACACTTCGCTGACGCCACACAAATGGCAGGCTGCAAGCAGTAGCGGATTGGGTTCATTATCCGGCGTAGGGGTCGTGACGACGATCCGTTCAACCCCGGCGACCTGGGCCGGAATGACGTTCATCAGCAAAGAACTCGGATAAGCCGCTTTTCCACCGGGAATGTATAATCCGGCACTGCCTACCGGGGTAACTTTTTGTCCGAGAATAGTACCGTTTGCTTCGGTATCAAACCAGCTTTTCGGTAATTGCTTTTCATGATATGAGCGTATCCGGTCGTAAGCAAGATGCAAAGCCTCTTTCAAATTCGGTTCCAATGCATCGTAAGCCGCTTTCATTGCTTCCGAATCGATGCGTAGATCATCAGCGCATTCGGGTTTCCAACGGTCAAACTTTTCAATATGCCGCATCAATGCCTCGTCTTCGTCGTGACGTATTTCGTCAATGATCCCTTTGACGATTGCCGACACATGCTCCATATCCATTTTTCCCCGTCCGAGCAATTCGGCAAAAACTTCTTTAAATGCAACATCATCCGTTCGAATTACGGTCATATCTTTTTCCTTTTCTTACTTTGCATATTCTTTTTTAACGGTTTCCAGTGCGTCCATAAAATCTTCCGCTTTCACGGCACCCATCACCGGTGCGAACATAGGCTGATTCCCTTTTAAAAACCAGGTTCCCGGGGTCCCTGGAGTCATCAGTGAGGGTGGAACCGTACCTTCATCCACAATTCCTTCGTATGAGACGAAATCACGATTTAATACTTTGACGACGTTGGAATTTTCCAACGTATTCTTTTTCAAAACATCACACCATTTACACCCGTATTTCGTTACAACAACCATTAAAGGCTTATGTTCCTTGTTCGATTTGGCGATAGCAGACTTGATGTCCTTTTCCCATTGTACAACGACGGCCGCCGACAGCGAACTGCCTACCAGTATCCACGATAAAAGCAATTTAATCATTGTATTTCACCTTTTTGAGAATCTCTCTGGCAATTTGATTATAATCTTTTTCGCTCACATCAATGACCACATCAGCTGCCTTTTTATAGAGTGGAGAACGTTCTTCGTACAATTTTCTGGCTTTTTCAATATCCTGAAAGAGAGGACGTTTTTTGAGTTTTTTCTCTGCGTTAGGATGGGCAAGGATGCGATTATAGATTGTATCGAACGGCGCATACAGATAAACGACCGTTCCGATTTTCGAAAGATTCGGAACTTTAAAAAATCCCCCTCCCGTTGAAATCAGAGTCCCTTTGACCTCTTTTTGAAGCCAAAGGGCAACTTTACGTTCGATATTTCGAAAATATTCTTCTCCCTCTTCCGCAAAAATTTTTTTGATTTGACGGTTTTCCATACTCTCGATAATATCATCGGTATCCAAGCCAATCAAATCGCTCTGCCGAACAATTTCCCGGGCAACAGAACCTTTTCCAACCCCCATAAATCCAATCAGTACAATGTTTTTCATACGGTACAACTCTTCATTGATAATTATGGAATAATAACATGCGTTAACTTAGGAGTGTTCGTGTATTATCAAACCAATCTCTTTCAAACCAGTATTCCGGAAGCAGGGAAAGAAATTTTTACCTCTCTCTTCAGCGACAATCGAATCAAAATCGAGAGTATCCGATCTCACCTCAATGAACCCGGAGAATGGTACGATCAAACAGATGATGAATGGGTTGTTTTACTGGAGGGGGAAGCATTAATAGAAATAGAAGAAAAAACACTCACGCTTTCGCGCGGAGATACGCTGTTTCTTCCGCAACATACGCTCCACCGTGTTGTCAAAACTTCGGATGATGCTTTATGGCTTACCGTCTTTGTTACGACCGGTTCCGAAACCGTCAACTCTTAAATTCGTTAATACGTGCCGTCAATGATTTGGCGACTTCCATTAATTGTTTCGAGTCAGCTTCAATCCGTTCAACACTGGTCCGGTTATTTTGCGACATTTGATTGATTTCCCCGATTTTACCGCTCATCCATTCGATATGAGCCACAATTTCACGAGAATCCGAATACGAACGCTGAGCTACCGATAACGATTGTTCCATTTCGAAGGAAGTTGCCGATATTTTTTCTTCTACTTCTTTTGAAATATTGGTTAATTGTCCCATATGACGTGCATTATCCGCCATTTTATCGCTGACATCGTTAATCGATTGAACAATTGTGCCGACGCTGATTTCTATATTACTCAAACTTTTTTGGGTCCGTTCCGCAAGTTTTCGCACCTCATCGGCAACCACGGCAAATCCGCGACCGTGTTCACCCGCTCTAGCCGCCTCAATCGCAGCATTTAAAGCTAATAGATTGGTCTGTTCCGCAATCTCTTTGATGACACTCAACACATCTTTGACTTCATCGGCATCCTGACGCAACGTCAGCAATTGTTCGGACATATCCTGTTCGATACGCATATAATCGTCTACATCCTCGACCAGTCTGGATAAAGAATCTTTTGCCGTGACCAGCTCAAGATTGGCATTCGAAACGTTTTTCTGTGTCTTTTCGGCAATTTCGATCGAATCTTTTAGAATGCTTTTGACCGACTCGCTTTTTTGTAACGTTGAATCGACAATATTCCACTCTTTTTCCACATTTTCGTAAATAACGTGCGCCGCTTTGGTAATTGTTTGGGCAATCGAATTGTTTTGTTCACCCAATTTTTTAACTTCATTGACCGTTTCTTGAACCATAGAAACAAATCGGTTGACTTCGGTCGCCGCTTCGGAAAATTCATCTTGCTTGGTTACATCCAGACGCTTTGTAAGATCTTTGTCTCCGCTCACCAACGAAGCGATACGCAACTTCAATTCATTGAGAGGTCCAAGTATCTCTTTTCCGAAAAAAAGATTTAACATCCCTACAAAAACAACAACGGCTATTCCGACTGCCATCATTAAAATCTTTTCCGTTCCGGCGATCGCTACATCGTTTTTATCAAGCGATATCACCAAATCCATAACTCCAAGTACATTCCCCGTTTCGATATTGGTATGGCAAGCCGTACATTTTTCCTGAGCGATCAAAGGCTGCAGCAAACGAATGGTATGATGATCCCCCGTCGTTTCGACAATTTCCGGCTGTTTGGTTTTAAAAATTCCTTTGATCAGGGGATCACTGCTGAAACGGGCATCCAGTCCGAATAAATCGATTACCTGCTGGGATTTTTCAACTCTGAGTTTCTCGATTCCTTCGATTTTTTCAGCTTCAAGAATCGTCTCTTCTACAACCTTGGGATCACCGGCAAGCATACTGTGCGACAATGTCTGAAAGATCGATTTACTCAGCATATCCAACGAATTTTTTGCCGTTTCATTCGAAAATTTATCAAACGTATACGATAAATACACAAAAATAGATACGGCCCCAATCATCCCTGCCAAGCTAATAAATAAAATGATTTTCGAACGTACTGTATTAAACATTTTTATGTCTCCCCCACTCTCGTCATTTTATTGTACCGTATATCGGTCGCCTTTGCGTGGCATAAGCACGATTCCTTCCAACGCATTCATTTTAATGGGTAGATTCATCGGTCTGCGCATCGAAACCGGATCAACTTTACTAACGCTGAAATGAAGATGCGGACCGCTGGAATAACCGGTATTTCCAGAATAACCGAGCAGTTCCCCTTTTTGAATTTTTTGTCCGATTTTCACAAACACGCCGTTATTTTTCAAATGATAATAATTTCCCATCGTCCCGTCAGCATGCTCCACGATAACGTAATTGGCATATTGCCGGTACTCCGGGCTCGGAGCACCCAACGTATTGGAACCTTCTGCCCCGACAACCGTACCTTCACGTGCGGCGTAAACGGCCGTACCTTCCGGAACCGGAAAATCGACCGCATACGCGGAAAGTCCTTTGTGGGATGTTTCACCGTGATAACCTTGTGAAACGAATACGACGGATCCCTTGGCAAACGGTAATCCGTACAGATAATCGTCTGTGTGAACGGCGAAAGGTGATCCGCGTACCCATCCGTAACTGGAATGAAAATTACCGTTGACACTCTGTACGATCCGTTTAAGTTCAAGGACTTTTTTAGCCGAATTAGGGGGAATTTCGATAAAAAGGGGAAGTCTCGCACTCGGCTGAAGATTGTGTAGAGTATCAAAATCGATACTCATCGTCACGGTATACGGATTGAGGTTCTCCGCTTCAAGCTCATATCCCCCTCTTCCATCGGATTCCGAACTTAACAAAACGCTGTTTCGACTCCCTAGACGGATCCCTTTTTTGACTTTTATTACCTCAGATCGTTTGAGTGTACGCAAATGTTCTTCATAAGCCTGTTCTTGTTCGATCGCCATTTGGATACTTTTTACCTCAAGCTGCTGTTCCTCACGCAAAGATTCGATACTTTGGATTGAATTTTTCGGAAAATTTTTTTCATAAAAAGCTATGACGTCCGAACGGATTCGCGGTTGATGGACAATTTCCAAAGGTGCATTGACAAGTTCTTCAAAATGTTCAATGTTCGTCTCTTGCATTGCGGATTGCAGCTTTTTTCGGTAAAGAAATTCTATTTTTTCTTTTGTAGCTGCCAGGTCACGCAATTGACGCAGATACGTTCGCGCGACTTCTTCATCCATCTGGCCTATAGACGATATCTCTTCACCAACATTGACGGTGGCCGCAATGGAAGAAACATACTGTTTTAACATCCGGCTATCCTCTGCCATTGTGTTGGTATCAGCCAGTTTATCCACCAATTTGGCATTATTGACCAAGGGTGCGCTTAGCGTTGAATAGGGTAAAGAGGTGACAGCGTCCGATACTGTAGTCATCAATAGAAAAAACCCTATCCATCTACGCACAAGTACCCCTCTCTTCATCTGAATTTTATTCTAACATTAATGCACTAAGGCTATAATATCGTCAATTTCAACAACGGGGTAAATTATGTCCAAACGCATTTTAGAAGTGATGAAACCGGGAGTCCTTTCAGGTGATGACGTTCAGAAACTTTTCGAGATCGCCAAAGAAGAGGGGTTTGCCCTTCCTGCTGTCAACGTCGTAGGAACCGATTCGATTAACGGTGTTTTGGAAGCGGCCAAGTTGGTTAACTCTCCGGTCATCATACAGTTTTCCAACGGTGGAGCAAGCTACTATGCCGGTAAAGGTCTGAGCAACGAACATGAGCAAGCTGCTATCGCAGGTGCAATCAGCGGTGCGATGCACGTCCACATGATGGCCGAAGCTTACGGGATTCCCGTCATTTTGCATACTGACCATGCCGCTCGGGAACTTCTACCGTGGATCGATGCACTTCTTGCCGCCGGAGAAGCCCATTACATGGCTCATGGGAAACCGTTGTTCAGTTCTCATATGCTCGATCTCTCCGAAGAATCGCTTGAAGAAAACGTCGCAACCTGTGCTCGCTACCTGGAGCGTATGTCGAAAATCGGTATGACCCTGGAAATCGAACTCGGCGTCACCGGCGGGGAAGAAGACGGCGTGGACAACACCAATATCGACAATGCCCTTCTCTATACCCAACCTGAAGACGTCGCTTATGCCTATGAAAAACTCAGCGCGATCAGCAACCGATTCACGATCGCCGCATCATTCGGAAACGTTCACGGCGTATACAAACCCGGAAATGTGGTTCTAACCCCGATTATTCTCGATAATTCTCAAAAATACATTCAGGAAAAATTCCAGACTGAATCAGATAAACCGGTTGATTTCGTCTTCCACGGCGGATCGGGATCCACTCTCGAAGAGATCCGCGAAGCAATCGGCTATGGAGTCATTAAAATGAATATTGATACCGATACCCAATGGGCAACCTGGGAAGGGGTCAAAGACTACTACGAAAAATACAAAGACTATCTTCAGGGCCAAATCGGCAATCCCGAAGGTGAAGACAAACCGAATAAAAAATACTACGATCCACGCAAATGGCTCCGTGATGGCCAAAAAACGTTGGTTGCTCGCGTTAAACAAGCATTCAACGATCTCAACGCCATCGATCGCAACTAATTTTTCCTCTTCCCCAAACGGGGAAAAGCCTTGCACTTTCTCTATTTATCCAATGTGGTTCAGCAAAAATATTTGTGCAAAAAATCGTACTGTAAAAAAGAAAAATGTCTGGAAGTAAAATAGGGCCCCTCAACTGAGGAGCCAAAGGAAAGAAGGGAATTATTTAACGTAAGTGATTTTCGCTTTAGCGCGGAGATCAGACATTTTTTTGTCCATATAAGCTTTGAATTTATCCATTTTCAAGCGTTGTTCAATGAACCCCTTGACTTCGTCAAATCCAAGTTTTTTAGCCGGTTTTTTATCTTCGATATAAATGACGTGATACCCGAACTGGCTTTGGACCGGAGTCGTTGAAATCGTCCCCTCTTTCATCGCAAAAGCGGCATCGTTAAACGACGGGACCATCTGTCCGCGAGGAAAATATCCGAGATCTCCCCCTTTTGCGGCACTCGGACCGGTTGATTTCGATTTAGCCTGTGCAATAAACTCGTTTTTGAGCTTATCACCGGTAAGAGCTTTCATACTTTTGATCACAGCTTCCGCTTCAGCCTGGGTTTTGACCAGGATATGGCGGGCATGAATTTTCTCTTTATCTACGAATTCATCCGGATTGGCATCAAAATACGCTTTTACCTCTTTTGGATCAACTTTAATCGATTCAAACTGTTGTTGCTCCCAAATTTTTGCAGCCAATTGAACTTTTAAACGGTTCACCAGGGTATCGAGTTCTTGTTTGTACTCTTTGGTATCAAGGACTCCCGTTTTCTGTGCGTCATCAAAGACAAGTTCCTGTGCGATCATCCCTTCGATAATCCGCTGGCGCAGTTCGTTTTGCTTGTCGGCAGGCAGCGTGTCAAAACGGCCCTGAGTCCCTTCCAACAATACCTTGTTGACCTCCTCGGAAGTAATCTCGTCACCGTTCACCGTCGCCAATACTGACGCGGACGCCATTGACGAACCTAACAGCACACTGATAATCCAAGCAGCGTAATATCGCTTCATTGTTTTCCTTGTTTTCCCGATACAGGGGAATTTTGATCTCGGCATTATAATACATTTGCGAGTATAGTACGCAAAAAACAATCGAAGTTAAACGGCGATCCCTTCCTCTTTCTGACGCGCGATTTTTAAGAAGCGGTCTATGGTTGTCAAGAGGATATGTTTGTCGATCGGTTTGGCTAAATGGGCGTCCAATCCGGAAGCCACAATCCGTTCCCGATCCCCAATAAGAGCGTGTGCCGTCAATGCAATAACCGGAACGTATCCACGTCCATCGCGCTTATCGATCTCTTTGATCAATCGTGTAGCCGTTAAACCGTCCATAACCGGCATATCGACGTCCATCAAAACGATATCAAAATGTTCGGTCAAATAGGCATCCACCGCTTTTTGCCCGTTATCAACGGCCACTACGCTGAAATGTTCATTACGCAATACCGTCTCCAGCAATTTGAGATTGATTGGATTGTCTTCAGCCACCAAAATCTTCGTTTCATTGAACTGCGGTATGTTAGTATCATGAATCCGATGGGTAAATTCAGGTTTCGGCATATGATTCCAAAGAACATTGATGACTGACTGTAACGAGCCGGGCATAATCGGAAGGCCGACAACCGCATCCGCAGCATCGGCAATCTCATCCGCCGTATTTTCCAACCCCGTTCTCACAATCGGTACAAAACGGATCTCTGGATATTTCGTTTTAAGCGCATCGATCGTCGCCGGCGACAAATGGGACATATCCAGAAACATGACATCGTATTCGCCGCGTGAACCGCTATCGATCAGATCATGGATAATCTTCGTTGAAATACCGAACAATCCAAGGTATTTATTCAACAGTGCCCCTTGTGCACTCAGATGAGCTTCCTGCGAATAAATAGCGGCCCGTGTTCCGACTAGTATTTTTTGATGGGTCATTTCACCAATCGTATGCACCAGATTAAAAGAAAAACGGGAACCCTTTCCAACCGATGATGCAAGTAAAAGATGCGAATCCATCATGTCTGCATATTTATGACTCAGATTTAGACCGATTCCCAAACCGTCTACGCCACGCCGCTGTTTTTCCAAAGATGAGGCAAACGGACGAAGCAAGGTTCGGATTTTTTCAGGTTCAATACCTATTCCGGTATCGCTGACGGCGTATTCTACGTCCACTGTACGGCCGTCATTGTTACGGACCAGGATTTCTACCAGAACACGCCCCCCTTCCTCCGTAAATTTAATGGCATTTTGCACCAGATTGCGTAAGATTGAGAATATTTTATCGCGGTCTCCCATCATTGTCTTGGGCAAACGGGGGTCTGCGAGAAATAAAATTTCGATTTCTTTGGCATGAGCTTGGTCAAAAAACGGCTGTGCAAAATCTTCGATCACTTCCTGAGGATTGAACAAAGCCGGATTGGCATGCAATGCACCGTTTTCAATCTGCGTCAATTCCAAAAGATTTTCGATGTTGCGCATCATCGACAGCGCACTTCGACTGGTGAGGTCCAGATACTCTTTCTGCCATGACTCAAGAGGACTCTCTTTCAAAAGCTCGGTGAATCCTATAATCGCGTTCATCGGGGTTCTGAATTCATGCGAAATATTCACCAGGAATTTCTTTTTGAAATCCTGAAAATAACGCTCGGCTTTTTTGGCGCGTTCAACGATGGAAACATCTCGAAACGTAATAACCGAAAAAGCTTCCTCGCCCAAAATCATTTTTTCGGATTTCACTGCTACGCTTACCGTTTCCTTCAGCGATTTTAAAACACCTTCATACGTTCCGGGCAACGAAAGTATAAAAGAGGTATTGACCTCATCGGGGACAAACCACTCTTCAAGCGGAGGAATCAAACCAAACTTATCAATGCCCAGCAATTCCGATAACGCTTTATTGCACCCGGCTAGATTTTCATTATGATCCACGACAATAAAAGGGTCCGTTTGAATATCCATGCACGCGTTGAGAATTCGGATTTGTTCGGAAAAACGTTTTTGAAAATCTTCTGAATAGATCATAGTTTTACCCTTCCATTTTCACTTTAAGATATTTTTGAAGAATATATTCAAGTTTCTCCCGAGTCAAAGGTTTTGAAAGATAATCGTCCAATCCTTTGGCCAGAATATACTCCCGGTCACCTTCCATCGCCAATGCGGTCAACGCGATGATCGGCATGCGTCCGATTCGTGAAGGGATCTCTTCGGCCTTGATTTCCTGCGTCGCCAAAATACCGTCTTTGATCGGCATATCAATGTCCATGAATACGATGTCGTATTGCTGTTTCCGGCACATCTCGACGGCTTCGTCTCCATTCGATACGGCATTGACTTGAAGACCATATTCTTTAAGAAGCAACGTAATCAGCCGCTGATTAATCAAATTATCTTCCACCACCAGCGCTCGAACACCTCTTTGAATCTGTGGAGCCGATACCGAAATATCCGGCGACAATTTGAGAACATCAATCAAGTGGGCCATCAGCATGCTCGGAAGAAACGGTTTAGCCAGGATCATATCAATTACATGCAACATTTTGGCCTTGAGTCGTTCATGCTGTTCCGTAACCAGAACGGTTTTACAGGTCCGTTTCAGTCCGCTCAACGCAAGCGTCCAATCGCTTCTCTCTTGCGAAGCAATCAGATAGACTACCTCCGTATCCGAAAAAACCGTCTCATCGATCATTTGCGTTTTGGTGACCGTGATGCCGAAGCTGCGGAGATAATTGGTCAAATGGTTTGCATCATCGATCCGTTTATCATCGACCAATACGACTTTGACGTGATGGGCATTAATCATTTTCATCGCATGATCCGATGTCCCCTCCAACGTCAATGCAAAACTAAACGACGACCCTTTGCCTTCTTCGCTGGCTATCTTCAGCTCCCCGCCCATTAAAGCGATCAGACCGTGAGACAGACTTAAACCGACCCCTAAACGGTTATCCGCATGATCGCCGGAGACAAACGGCTGCGTTATGTAACTCAACTCCGTTTTACTGATCCCCTTGCCGGTATCTTTAACGGTAAAACCGATATTTGACGTTCCCGAAGTATTACGTTTGAGCAATTTGATTTCTACCGCTATTCGCCCCTCAGGTTGCGTAAATTTCAATGCATTGTTGAATAGATTATTGAGAACTTGTTTGATTTTGCGAGAGTCTCCGGTGACGAACGTAGGGAGTTTCGGATCAATGAAAAACAAGATTCCGATCCCTTTTTCATTTCCCATGGAGATGCAGCTGCGAGCAAATTCTTCCATTTCGGCTACGATGTTGAACTCCGTATTGTTTAGTCGCAACCGACCGTTTTGCATCTGGGCGAGATCCAGCAAATTCTCAATATTGGACATCAAACTTCGAGCCGATCCTTGAACCGCGTGAACGTACTCCGATTGGGTATCGTTAAGATCCGTTTTTGCCAAAAGTTCCGCAAACCCGAGCAATCCGTTCATCGGGGTTCGAAACTCATGACCGATATTTGCCAAAAATTTGCTTTTGAGCTGTTCGGTTTTGGAAACTTCCTGTTGAAGTTGAACCAATCGGCTTTGATCTTCAAGACGTAGAAGATAAAGTTCGTTCCGCCCTTCGTACAACAATGTACAAACTGCCTTAAACTCGTGCATTTGCCCGGCAGCGTCTATAATGCCCAACCCGTACCCTTTTGGAAAATGGGTCCGTATGTAATCCATCCAGCTTTTGTCGTATTCCGTAAAAACCTCTTCTTCTTCATGATCAAACAATTCCCGAATGCTTTCATGGCTCGTACGTAACTGCTCGATGTTTTGAAACGGCATCAGCTCGAAAAAAGCTTTATTCGCACCGATCCATCCCCCTTCTTTCGTAAAAAACAATATCGCATCGGTATCGGCATCCATGATTTTATAAAACAGCTCTTTATTGACGGTTTGGGAAGCATCTTCTGAAAAGCTCCGGTTCTCCTTACCAAGCAGTTTTTGGATCCACTGTGTGAAGCTCAATTGCGACTCCTTCTTTTGTCTCTCAACGCTAAAAATTTTTAAATATTTGCAAGTTAAAGATTTTATCACAAATTACGAGGTTGGATATTTTTTTTTCGTCGTGTTACAATTCTTTTCAAAAAACGGGACCGTGGATGAAAAAAGCGACAAAAAGAGAGATTGAAGCCATCAAAGAGGCTTTGCTAGAGCGTTACAGCGAAGCCGTTACGGAACTCAATTACCGTAATGCCTACGAATTGGTCGTAGCGGTGGCACTCTCCGCTCAATGTACCGACAAACGGGTCAATCTCATCACCCCCGAATTATTTTCCGCTTACCCTTCCCCTGCCGAATTGGCTCTGGCCGACCTCGACGGACTCAAAAAAATCATCCAAAGCTGTTCGTTTTTCAATAATAAAGCGGTCAATCTGATTGCCATGGCCAAACGTATCGTCGAGGTATACGGCGGCGAAATCCCTCTTGATGAAAAGGAGTTGACCTCCTTGGCCGGAGTAGGTCAGAAAACCGCGCACGTCGTTCTGATCGAATATACCCAAGCCAATCTTATGGCCGTCGATACCCATGTTTTTCGGGTCAGTCACCGATTGGGTCTAAGCGACGATACATCGCCTACGGCGACGGAAGCCACGCTCGTCAAAAAATTCAAAACGAACCTTCATCAACTTCATCAGGGATTGGTACTTTTCGGTCGTTACATCTGTACCGCCAAAAACCCCAAATGTGAAACCGAATGTTTCTTGAAAGCGTTCTGCAAAAGCACGGAAGGATTTAAAGCCCGATGAGTACATTCTTGGTCCTGTTACGTAAAATGATATGGTTTACTTTAATAGCGTATATGGCTAGCGGTTGTTTTAACGAACGGGGGATTAGTCTGCGCTATTACAACGGTTGCGAAGAGTATTACGATGTACAGGGGTACCTGCACAAAAAATGCGATCCCAATCTTATGGATTACAAAGAGCTGTATACTCCGCCCTCTCCGACCCGCGGAAACGTAGAATAGTGCGTTATTTCAGGGCGATAAACGTAGCGAAATTGGCCCATCGGAAAAGCAGATCACACGATCGGAAGCCGTTGTTCTTCGCCATCTGAATATTCTCGTTCATCGTATAAGGGATCAGGACGTTTTCGAGCGCTTCGCGTTTTTGCATAATCTCATATTCGCTGTACCCTTGCGTTTTTTTGAAATCGTAATAACAGTCAATAAGTTCTTTATTGAGCTTCGGGTCTTCACTGACCACTTTTTCGCTGAAGATAAATGCTCCCCCTTCTTTGAGCGAATCGGCAATTTTCCGGACCAGGGCATCGCGCTGCATCGGACGGATAAACTGAAGGGTATAATTACTGATGATCACGTCCGAAGTCTCATAGGGAAACTGAAGAATGTCCCCTTCATACAGTTCAATGGACGATCCGTACGCTTCGATTTTTTTACGGGCATGTTCAATCATCGCTTTGGAGTTATCAATGCCGATCAGGCGTATATCTTGCTCTTTTCCGGCAACACGCTCTATTTCCAGGAGTAATGAAGCAGTTGAACATCCCAAATCGTAGACGATCCCTTTTTCTCCAAGAACATTAAGGGCAAAACGGCGGGTAAGCGCCTGAGATTCACGATAAAAGGGGACGGAACGAAGCAACATATCGTCAAAAACGGCGGCAACGTCCGCATCAAATTCAAACTGTTTGGAAATGGGTTTTGTAAAAATAGTATCGGTTTTCATCCCGAAATTGTAGCGAAAAGAGAGACGTTTCAGGGGCATCGAGCGTGACGAAACGAACATTCAGGCCCCTGAACCCGAATCAAAGCATTTTTCGGTCCATATTTAAAACAATGTGGGGTTCCCGCTCTCAGTACTCTTTTTTGATTTTAGTGGAACAGGCTTGGTTTCACCAAAAAAAGTGATTTCATTTGCACCGAGGATTCTGATGACGTTCGTTGTTCCCGGCGTTCCGATCGGATACCCTGCGGTAAAGATATACGTTCTGTCCTTGTCAAGTATACCGCGGGAGATCCCGCTATGGACGATTTCGGTCAACATATCTTCAAGACGCCCTTTTCGGGTCAGATACGCCGGAACGACACCCCACGCCAACGTTAATAACCGGGCGACTTTCTCGTCATGCGTTGCCGCATAAATCGTCATTTTCGGCCGGTATCGCGCCAACTTTTTTGCCGATTGCCCCGAAGTCATCATGGCGATAATCCCTTCCGCCTGAAGCGAGTCGCCGAGTCTGACCGCCGATTCGTTCACAACGTCCATCGCATCGTCATAAGCGTACCCGAATTTTCCATAAGGATACACTTCTTCGATGGACTGAATCGTGTTCACCATCGTCTCAACGACCAAAACCGGATTTTTGCCGATCGCACTCTCCTCCGAAAGCATCACCGCATCGGTACCGTCCAATACGGCATTCGCGATATCGCTGATCTCGGCACGGGTAGCGCTCTCTTTTTCCGTCATCGACAACAACATCTGCGTCGCCGTTATCACGGGTTTTGAATGTTCATTGGCTTTTCGGATCAACATTTTCTGAATTGAGGGGACCCGATAATAAGGGACTTCAATCCCCAAATCACCGCGTGCGACCATCAATCCGTCCGAATTTCTCAAAATGCCGTCAATATTTTCCACCGCATCGAATTTTTCGATTTTGGCCAGAAGCTGAACCTCACCGCCCATCGAATTTACCACCTCACGGACATGAATCATATCCTCACCGTTTTGCACAAACGAAATCGCCATGTAATCCACGCCGTTTGCAATACCCCATCCGATATCGGCTTTGTCTTTATCGGTCAGTACGTCAATACCAAGCGGAGTGCTGGGGAAATTGACCCCTTTATTCGACGTCAGTTTTCCTCGGTTTTCAACCACCGCACGGACAAAATCCCCCGACACATCGGTAATTTCGGCACGAATGGCTCCGTCGTACAAAAAGATGTAATCTCCGACTTTTACCCTATCGAGCAATTCGCTTCGGTTAATCGACAGCGCATAATGTCCGTTTGCCGTTTTCTCCCCAAGCCGGTTTTGAAAATAAAAATCAAGGGTATCTCCCACTTCAAGATCGAAATCTTCTTGAAGTTTACCTATCCGTATTTTAGGACCGCTGATGTCTTGCAATATACCGACTAACAATCCGGTCTGTTTCATCGCCGTACGGATATTACCGAGTACCTGGGAATGATATTCATGGGTCCCATGAGAAAAGTTTAGCCGAAATACGTTGACTCCCGCTTTAATCATGGCAGCAAGAATCTCAATTCCATCCGATGCCGGACCGACGGTAGCAACAATTTTCGTCCGTTTTTGCATGATTGACTTCCTGATTTTTTGAAAAATGGTAGCATATCAACGCAAACAAAACCTTTTTCTTTTCCCCTTTTACTGCAGCCTCAGGGATTTAAGAGGTCTTGTCGTATAAAATCGCCCCGAAACGATTCCCAAAAGGCGCCCGAAACATGAATGCCAAACCGATCGAAACCGATATCGTATTGATTGACATCATCGACTTTTCCCGCCTGAATATGGGCGAACAGCTTGAAATCATCTCTTACCTCTCTTTGACGTATAAAAAAATGATTCGAAAAATGTTAAAAACCTCAGGTATTCCGATGGAGAAAATGCTACAAGGAATCATTCCCACCGGCGACGGTTTTTATTGCATACTTCACCCTTCACTCAAAGGTTTCGGTCCGATACTCGGGCTCTCCTTCATCCACTTTTCGGATTTAATTGCCAAAGAATACCCCTATTTTCGGGGCATACGCGTCGCGGTACATACCGGAAAAGTCTATACTTTTGAAGATATTCTCGGGCATCAAAATTTCGTTGGTGACGGTCTCAACGAATGCGCACGTTACATCGAAATCAAAAATCTTATTATCAGTACCGTTATGATTTCGGATAGCGCATTCGAATCCCTGAACGATTTTCTCTTCTCCCACTCCGATTTCCACGTTTTATTGAAAAAATGTGAATTTCGCTACAGTTCCATGCATTCATTCGTCGATAAACACGGTATCAAACGCCACGGCTATCTTATCTGGATGCGTAAAGGGGCCATTATCCCCCCTCCAAAACCCCCGCATCTGCTGACGTCATTCTCCTAAACTACTCCAAAATCCACGATCGTACCGTTTTACAGTAATGAACGATTTTTGGTAATATACGTCCAGCCATCCGGAAAGAGAGGTATCAACGTGCGTTTCACGGTCGAAGAATATGCCAGAACGTTTAAAATGTCCAAAGAGATGATTCAGAATAAATTGAGGACGAAACGTCTGAACTACATCATCGAAGGGGGGGTAACTTATATCATCGTTCCAAGAAGCACCCTGGATGAAGAGAAACGCACCCAATTGCAGCGGGAAAAAACCTCTTCCGATTCATCCCGATCCCTCCCTGCCGCTCCCAAAACGACGGTCGGTATGATTATCGCTCTTTACCAAAAAGAAAATCACCATTTAAAAACCAAAATAAAAGAACTCGAAGCCAAAATCGACAGACTCGTCCACGATAAAGAACAAATGCTTATTGCCGAGCGGCAGAGAATAGAGGACGTTTACACGGCAAAAGACGAACAGTTAAAAAGCATCCTTGAAGTCATTAATACAAAATTATTGCTTTCGGCCGACACAACGGTTCACGACGTTGATGCTACGGAAGCGACTACCGTTTCTTCGACGCCGCAGCCGATCGCAAACGGGATGATCGAGCTAAAACGGTACCTGAAATTCATCGGTATGAGTTCCATAGAACGCAAACAAGTCAGACGCCGATTCGAAGCCTCCTACGGCAGTGACATACGTATCATCCAAAAAGATGGAGAATTTTACGTAGACCTCTCCAAATACGACTACAGCGACTTTCTTTCCTAAATCTTCATTTTTTTACACTCATTCAAATATTCCAGACGGGAATCTTTACGGATTCCCTGCTGAATATGAATATTGCGTATCCAAATATTAGGACCGTTTCTTCGTCAAAAACTTCCGCTCTATTTTCTTAGAACCAAGCATTGCGTCTTTCAAACCTTTTCTGTCCTTTCACTACTATGAATCCATTGATCTCGATCCATCTTCATCCCACTTACTTCAACAAGGTAAATATTATACGGTTTAGCGTATGTTTTATTTATATATTTTCTTTTTAATACTGGTATAGTAAATGCTTTAAACGTATATATTTATATTATGAACATAAATTTACATACTTAATGTATATATATATATTTTTTATACGTTTTTATGTTCATTTTAACAAAACATATTTATAATGAGGCAATGGAAATGAGCGATCTTTTTAATCTTCTTCACAATGCCGTGGAAGCACAACATAACGGAAAGAAGATTTCTCAGAAAGAGATGGCTCATAAACTCGGGGTTTCAATGAGAACCTATCAAGATTGGAGACTTGGAAATGCCAAACCCCAAGCCGCCAAAGCAGTGATAGAGATGCTGGGAATGCTTGACGATGATGAAATCATCCGAGTAGTACGAAAAATCAATCGACTGGGAGAAGGCTGATGAGCAGTTTGACGGAACAAGAACGTAGGGGTCTCGAAGATGTTTTTTTATCCATCTCGTCGACGGGAAATCTCTTACAGCGATGTGCCGCATGGGGTCGAAATCTTTCGATGCTTGATACGTTAAAACAGATTCGTATCCCTATTTCATTTCGCTCAAAGCCTATAAAATGGCTAAAAAGCGGCCTGAAAAAACACAAATTAAGAAAAGTTCTTTACAAAACCGAAAAAAGAAGAAAAATTTAAGCCAACAGATACTAAAGTATTCGCGGCTAAAACACTTGACCCCGTGTCGGCTCCTTAAGATGGGAGTTTGAGTGTTGTTTGCATATCTAAAACAAGGGCGATAAATGAATAAAGCGCAATTTGTAGAGTTGGTTCAAAAAAATGGCGGTTACAAAACAAAAGTAGAGGCAGAAGCAGCGATCAAAGCTTTTACTGAAGCGGTTACCGAAGCGCTTGTAGCAAAAGAAGAAGTATCACTGGTAGGCTTCGGAAGTTTTGCCGCATCTCTTCAAAAAGGCAAAAACGGTAAAGTCCCAGGAACCAGCAAAACTTATAGCACTGAAGACAAAATGGTTCCAAAATTCAAACCGGGCAAAAGTCTCAAAGACAGCGTAGCTGCCGCGAAATAACATCATCCCTTAATGCCGGTTGTCTCAACCGGCAATAGCTGAGTTTCAAATATTTCTATCTGACGAAACTTCCATAGCCCGAGCGGTAAAGACTCCTGATTCTTAAATTATAAAAAAAATTTGTGACGCAGAAAGGCCGATTGGTGATATCTTCCCTGTTCAACCGTTTTTCATCCAAACCTTCTTCCTCTCTACCAAAAATATCGGAGACACCGGATAAAAGTTATTTTGTTACAATCGCCGAATTAATGGGCGGAAAATCCCTTTTGGACTTCAAACTCTATCACCTCGGGGGACATACCCTCATTGATCTTTTGCTTTTTGTCCCGGAGAGAGGACTTTTTCTTGGGGAAACCCTTTCTTGGAGTTACGACGATCTCAAAGAAGCGACCATCAGCAGAGCGTCCAAAACTTCCAAACAAACATCGACAACCCGTTTTGAAAGTACACACTCCAAAATCTTTCAAAAACTCCAGGACGTTTTATCCTTTGATTCTACGGTTTGCGAACGGTTTATATGGATGAATCGCCTAAGCGAAGAAGAATACGATCAGTTGGACCCTTCGTTTCATACCCTGTTGCCCAGAGACCGTATTGTTTTCATGGATGAATCACCCCAATCAACGGTAGAGAAACTCTCTGCACTATCGGATATTCAAGCGGAACCTTATTCAGAACTCAAAGTGTTGGGTTCTCTTAACGCGCACCAATTACTTTTGCCCAAAAACGGCAATCCGTTCGGAAGTTTTATGGCATCTGAACAAATCGAGGTCCTGCTCAAACCGCTCGATCTGCCCGTTACGATAATACTAGGGGAATACAAAAGCGGAAAAAGTACTTTACTGGTACGAAAAGTAGTATTGGCAATGCTGGAAAATCCCCAATTAAAAACCGTTATCATTGCTCCTACCCGCTTATCGGGCGAACTGCTTAGAAATGAGCTGATTGCCCTTTTGGAGTACGCGGTTATCGAACTTGATCTCTCCCGAATCACGTTCTCCATCCCCTCGGACATAACCGCTGCCTTAACCGAAGAATCGTCCGATGTGATCCGATTTTGCGACGATGCCCATGCCATGGAAAATTCTTTTATCGAATCACTGATTTCAGCCGGCAACCGGATTCCCCTCTTTTTGACCGCCCACAGTCAATATTCTTCGTGGACACCGACGTTTACCCTCATGAATACCTATCAAGACGAGATCACCCTGCGTACACTCGCGTGTACGGAAGAAAAACTGGTCATTAACGTCATCCATGAGCTGCGCAAACGGATAGCCGAACCTCACGGAGAAGAAATTATCGTCGTCCTGCCGGACGAATCCCTTATCGAACAGCTAAAACCGCTAATCGATAAATACGTTCAAAAAAATTGTTCGATCATCAACAAAGATTTCAGTCTGCAATACGAAGATCTCGACAACGTCATCTTATGTACCGTCCACATGTTATACGGACTTAGCGTCCGTCATCTGATACTTGTAATTCCTCAAACGCTCACAGACTACCGTTTTGCACTAAGTCGCGCATCAGAAAGCGCCACTATAATCTCGTATTCAGATAATTCAGGAGAAACCCATGAAGAAAGTGATGAAAAGTGAAGAGGAGTGGCAAACACTTCTCTCACCCGAAGCCTATTACGTAGCACGCCAACATGGGACGGAACCCCCTTTCAGCGGTGAATACGCCCAGTTTAAAGGAGACGGTCTCTACCGCTGCGTCTGTTGCGGCACTGTCTTATTCGATTCGGAAACCAAATTCGATTCGGGAACCGGCTGGCCGAGTTACGATCGTCCGGCAAATCACGAAGCCGTCAGCGAAAAACGCGATATCAGTCACGGCATGATACGAACCGAAGTTTTGTGTTCCGTCTGCGACGCCCATTTAGGACATGTCTTCCCGGACGGACCGGATACGACCGGTCTTCGTTACTGTATCAATTCGGTATGTTTATCTTTTACACCACGTTCACAGGAGCCCTAATTGAAAATTTTTCTATCCATACTATTCACTTCCTTCATGGCCTTTGCTGCCCAACATCCCAAAGTAATACTCGAAACGACCCAAGGGAATATCACGTTGGAACTTTACGAAGACATTGCCCCTTTGGCCGTTGAAAACTTTACTACGCACGTAAAAAACGGATTTTACAACGGCCTTACCTTCCATAGAATCATCAAAAATTTTATGGTTCAAGGAGGGGACCCAACCGGAACGGGGGCCGGCGGAGAATCCATTTGGAAAAAACCGTTCAAAGACGAATTCAAATCGGGAGTCGTTTTTGACAAAGCGGGTATCTTGGCAATGGCCAATGCCGGTCCACGAACCAACGGAAGCCAGTTTTTCATCACCACGGCTCCCACGCCGTGGCTAAACGGTTACCATACGATTTTCGGAAAAGTCGTCTCCGGTATGGATACCTTGGCAAAACTCAATGACGTCCCAACCTCCGGACAACGCAACGGAGACCGTCCACTGCAACCGCAAAAAATCATCAAAGCCACTCTCCTCCCCTAAGCACCCTGTATTTCCGCCAAAGTCTTGTTAAAGAGACTTGCGGGCATAATTTTGTAATCGTTTCGTAACCCACAGGTAACCGTTTCGTAATCAATCTCTTACGGAGTCTTTATGTTCTCTCGGGACAACCTCTTTTTCGGCGGATCCTTCATCCTCTCAGCCGTTTTGTTCATCGTCTGGGGTTTCGGGTATCTTCCCGCCAACCATACCCTCTTTGTTCTCGCTACCGTATTTGGCCTTTTTATGGCGTTCAACATCGGGGGTAATGACGTAGCGAATTCATTCGGAACCAGTGTCGGTGCCAAAACCCTGACGGTCAAACAGGCTTTGGTCATCGCCTCCATCTTCGAATTAAGCGGTGCCATGCTTGCCGGTGCGGCCGTAACCGATACGATCCGAAAAGGGATCGTCGACGTATCGCAATTCAACTTTGATCCGATGTTATTTGTTTTTGTCATGATGGGATCGCTGCTGGCTGCCGGAACATGGCTTTTGTACGCCAGCGCAAAAGGCTTCCCGGTCTCGACGACACATGCGATTGTCGGAGGGGTGCTAGGGGGGTCGATTGCCCTAGGATACACAACCATGGAAGTGGGTGAAGACATTTTCGCCCTGATCAAATGGGAACAAATCGTCAAGATCGCCATTAGTTGGGTTGTCTCTCCGATCTTGGGAGGAATGGCGTCCTATGGTATATACTGGTATATCAAAAAGAATATTCTGGACTACAATGAGCGCGTCGAAGCCCATATGGACGGGATTAAAGAACAGATTACCCGGTTAAAGGAATCCCATAACGAATCTACGGCGACACCCGATGAAAAAGCCCGTTATGAAGAACAGGTAAACGAACTCAATCGCCTCAAGAAAAAATCGAACGCTTTTTATGCATTACGTACCTACGCACCGCTTGTAGCCGCTTTCGGGGTTGCATTGATTGCCAGTATGTTGTTGTTCAAAGGGCTAAAACACGCTAATCTCGGATTAAATCAAGCTCAGATCTTTTTTCTGATCGCGACGTTCTCTACGTTGACTTACGGAATTGTTTACGCCATTGTTAAAGTCATGCACAAAGATACGCCAACCAAAGCAACCATACGACTTTTTAGTATGTTACAAGTTCTGACCGCATCTGCGTTCGCTTTCAGTCACGGGGCCAACGATATCGCGAATGCGATAGGACCGTTTGCGGCGATTATCGATATTTTGGCAACCAATAGCATCAATGCCGAATCTCCCGTTCCGGTAGCCGCAATGGCAACCTTCGGTATCGCCTTGGTTGCCGGACTTTGGTTTATCGGAAAAGAGGTCATCGACACGGTAGGAAGCCGCATTACCGAAATTTTCCCCGTCACCGGTTTTTCTGCGGAACTGGGAGCTACTCTGGTCATAATGCTGGCTACCGTGTTGGGAATTCCGGTCTCATCGACGCATATCCTTGTCGGAGCCGTCATCGGGATCGGGTTGCTCAACCGAAACGCCAATTGGGCCTTAATGAAGCCGATTGCGGTCGCGTGGATCGTCACCTTACCGATTGCCGGTACATTGGCCGCCGTCTTCTTTTTCCTTCTCAAAATGGTATTCGGCTATTAAGCCGATGCCATGCTGTTTTTTCGTCAATTTTGATCCTCAATTTATCTTATCCGCTATACAATGCTCAAAGAATTTTACGCTAAGGTTGTTCTATCCATACCAAAGAAATCCGACTGATCGTATACAGCTTCATCGGGCTTATCGTGAGCGGAACGTTCCTACTGATGTTTCCCTTCGCACATAACGGTGATCTACGTTTTATTGACGCTTTATTTACCTCTACCTCAGCGGTATGCGTGACCGGGCTGATTGTCAAAGATACACCGGTCGACTTTACCCCGGTCGGTCAAGTCGTTATCTTGCTGTTGATTCAAATCGGCGGTTTGGGATACATGACGGCAGTCACCTTTCTGGCCGTAATGCGTCGGCAAAAAATCGGTCATCGTGATCGGCTACTCTTACAAGAATCTCTCAATTATCCCGGAATGGATGGTCTTGTACGGTTCCTCAAAATCGTATTCGGATCGATTTTTGTTTTGGAAATGGCAGGGATGGTGATTTTAACCCTCCGATTCTGGATAGATATGCCCCTGCCTAAGGCGGCATGGTTTGGAGTCTTTCACGCCGTTTCCGCCTTCAACAACGCGGGATTTTCACTTTTTAGCGACAACATGATGAGTTACCGCGGGGACCTTGTCATCAACATCGTTATTCCGCTGTTGATCATCGCCGGGGGAGCCGGATACATGGTTCTCATCGAGTTGTACAATTACCGACAAAAAGTTATTTATCGGCTGACAACCCATACTAAACTCGTCGTCATCGTCTCCATCGCGCTGATTGTAATCGGCATCGCGCTCCTCCTGTCGCTGGAATGGAATAATGCGTTCAAAACCATGCCTTGGTACGAAAAACTTCTAGCCGCCTGGTTTGCATCGGTCAATTACCGTACCGCAGGTTTTAACAGCATTGATTTATCAACGCTCACCGATGCCAATCTTTTTTTCTCGACCATCTTCATGATGATCGGAGGGGGACCTGGAGGAACGGCGGGCGGGATTAAAGTCACGGCGTTTGCTCTAGCCCTGATCGGGGTCTGGTATACCCTTCGCGGAGAGACACACGCCCATGTCTTTCGTCGTACTCTATCCGAATATCAGATACACAAATCGTATGCGATTATTTTTATAGCGTCGTTTTACGTCATTGTCTCTACCGTACTGCTCAGCGAAGTCGAGCGGCTCCCGTTCCTTCGAACTTTGTTTGAAACATGTTCGGCATTCGGTACCGTCGGATTGTCTACCGGGAACGGAGGAGTACTGAGTTATAGCGCACTTTTCAGCGACTGGGGAAAAGTCAATATCATCCTGCTCATGTTTATGGGACGGATCGGAGTCTTCGCATTTACCGTCGTCATCGTCGGAAAAGCGGTTCAAAGTCGTATCAAATACGCAGAAGCAAAGGTTATATTATGAATAATTTTGCCGTTATCGGGCTTGGTAAATTCGGATTTCACGTTGCTAAAGGGTTGGGACAGCAGGGATTAGCGGTCGTTGCCATAGACCAGAGCGAAGATCAGGTCAAAGAGATCAACGAGTATGTTCAAGATGCGATCATTTTGGACTCTACGGACATCCGTGCGCTGCGGGAAGCCGGTATCGGAAACGTTGACGTTGCCGTCGTCAGCATCGGTGAAAATATCGAAGCGAGCATTCTGACCGTCATGGCCCTAAAAGAACTCGGAGTCGAAACCGTTATCGCCAAAGCGATTACTCACGTTCACGGCCAGATTCTCTCTAAACTCGGAGCGGCCAAAGTTATCTATCCCGAAATGGAATCGGCTAAAAAGATCGTCAAAAAAATGGTTCAAAACATGCATTATGAAACGATCGATCTCTCCAATACGATGAAAATAGCCAAATTGACCGTTCCGACTTTCTGGATCGGCATCTCCGTTCTCTCACCGATTTTCGAAGCGGAGTTTGAAGTCAAACCGATTGCCTATAAACATCAAGGAGTATGGTATACCTCTTTTGAAAAAGACGATGAATTGGAAAAAGGGGATATTCTCGTCGTCCTGGGAAACAGCGCCCATATCGAAGCGCTGAGTAAAAAAGTATAATTTATCGGGCTGTACGGGTCAGGACGGGATAGAAAATTTTAATCATCACCATGACCGTTATCGATGCGCCCATACTCGCAACGATAAACGCATAATATTCGTTATGGGTAATTGCGTTGGCTTCGTATCCCAAAGTTGCGATAGCGACCATAAACGTCAGGGGCATTGAGTTGCTCAGAGAGAACAATAAGGTCTGCTTCATACCGAGATAGCCCGAATACGCAAGAATCGACGCCAACATACGCGTCGCGATCATTGTACCGGCAATGAATAGAGCCGTATGCAGAATGATCGGATCCATAAACGCTTCGATTGAGAGGGTTGATCCGACGTGAATGAAGAAGATCGGTACCAAAAAACCGAATCCAAACGAAGAAAGCTTCTCCGGCAGTTCCGTTTTATGCTTGAAATAAGTGGTAATGAGCATCCCTGCGAGAAACGCTCCTAGTACAACCTCAATCTTCAAATACAACATGACCGCAATCATGATAAACATGACCGCCATCGAAAATCGGATATCCTGATCCTTACTGTCCTCATGCGGCATGATTAACGTTTTAAGACTCGGATACCACCAGAAAAGGATACGCATTCCCCGAAAAAAGAGGACAAATGCGACCAAAAATCCGATAAGACTTCCAATTGTAATGGCAAACTGTACATTGTAACCGTATTCCAGGCCGCCACTTAAAATAGTGGTAGCCAAAATACTCACCAACTCTCCGATGATGCCGACGTTCAAGGCCAGGGCAAGCCATCGTTCCTGTTTATCGTATTCTTTGACCAATGCCATCAACATCCCCATCGAAAAAACGGGAAAGGCGATCAGGAATACCATGCTTAAATCCAGATATAGGAAAAGGATCAAAGAACATCCGTACAAAATCAGGAAGAATATGGCCGTACGCCGCATCAAGGAACGTTTTTCAAAACTGAATTCCCGCAGATCGACTTCCATACCGGCCAGGAACATGAGGTACAAAAAGCCCACTTCCGCGATAATGTTAAACAACTCCGATTCCACCAAAAAACCAAAATGATGGGCAACCGTCCCCAGCAGAATTTCGACAACGACGACGGGAATCCGTATCACCCTCGATAAAAACGGCGATAACAACACCAGCATGGATAGAGTGATGATGACGGCACTGTTACCCACGGTTTTATCCCCGTAACGCTTCCCAGACCCGCAATGCCTGAATATGTTCTTTGACGTCGTGTACCCGAATGATCGAGGCCCCCTCTTCAATCGCTTTGAGGTGGATTGCCAGCGTGCCGGGCAAACGTTCTTCGCTGAGAGAAGGAGAAATGACGTTAATCAGCGATTTCCGGCTTGCCCCGACCAAAATGGGATATCCATGCCGTAACAGATGTTTTTGGTGGGTAATAAGTGCCAGATTGTCTTCGAGCCGTTTTCCAAATCCGATTCCTGCATCCAAAACGATCTCTTTGACGCCGAATGCGTGTGCTTTTTCGATCCGCTCCTTGAAAAAAAGATCGATCTCGGTGATCACCGATTCGTATTCCGGGTGATGCTGCATCGTTTGGGGAGTCCCTAGCATATGCATAATGACGGCCGTAGCATTGTACTCCCCACACAGTTTGGCTACATCATCATTGGCCAGCCCCGTAATATCGTTGACGATGGTAAATCCTCTATCCAAGGCGTACCGGATGACCTCGGGTTCATAACTGTCCAGACTAAAACGGGCACGATCGGACAAATGCCGTTCATACACCGCATCGATAATCGGTTTCACCCTTCGCAACTCTTCATCGGCCGATACCGCGGCACTTCCCGGACGGCTTGAAACGCCTCCGATATCAATAATTTCAGCCCCTTCCTCGACCATTGAAACTATTTTGGCGACTGCACTTTCACCTTCGAAACGGCTGTTCCGGTAAAAACTGTCCTCGTTGGCATTGACGATTCCCATCACACAGACATGGGAAGGTCGAAGCAAACCAAGAAAACTTTCCAGCTCTACGGCCAATTCTTTTAATCCGAACGGTTGGGCTTTTTCTTTCCGGGCCAACTCCCGCAGCTGCCGTTCGTTGGCTATCAATACGGCATCGACGCGTGGAGCGGATGCTATTACCGTCCCCTTCGGGACAGCGAGATCTGCCCCGACGCTCAAAGCGTCTTGTTTCAAAATGTTTGCCGCACCGACGTGAAGGTCGTCAATACGGATAAAGTGGAGTGAGGCTTTTTGGGCCAGTATCGCTTCACCGCCCGTATCCACACCGATACGGCGAAACAGCGAACGGATATCGGTAGAGTTGCAGAGACGTTCAACGCGCACGTTTGACCTCTTTTAAAAAATTCATCAATATCATTACCAAAACACTTTGTACCCGTCCGTTCAGTTCCAACAAACGCATCCCTTTTTCAAACGATTCGATCTGAGGGGTCATCAACGGTAACCTTTCAATACGAACGGCATGATAATACAACCGTTCAATCAACGCTTTGGCTTCGTGTTTTTTCAAACGGTCATTCTCCCGAACGAACGTAAACAACCCATTCAAATCCAGTCGTCCAAGATCGATCGCAACGGGTTCATGTTCTTTGGGAAGTTCTTCTTTCATCAGAAGAAGACGTGAACGGACCGTCGGTAAAAAAGTACTTTTGTTGGGGGCAATGAGGACAAAAACGATATTGGAGGGGGGTTCTTCGAGAATTTTAAGCAATGCGTTTTGCGCCGGCACCGTAAAGCTTTTGGCCCCAAGCACGAGCGCTTTCAAGCGTTCTTCGCTTTTATAGGCCTCGGCGATTACCTCTTTGGCATCTTCGATTTTAAAATCATCGCGCACAAAACTCACGGTACGAAGAGGATAACGTTCCTCTTCTATCTCCAAGGCCCGTTCCTCGATCCGCGGGGTTATTATGATCCGGCTACGTTCATCAGCGGACATTCACCTCTCCAAACAAAACGGCGTTAAGTGTTTTATCCAGCAATCCGAACAACTGCAGGAGCTTGATGTCGATCAAACGGTCATGCGAACGGAGGGTCAATGCGTTTTGAAAACGTTCATCCATCACCCACAGCAGACTATTGGCGTTGCGCTTAGCGATATCGGCCTTGCGATCGTCTCCACGACCGACATACCAGAAAAAATATTCCCCTTTGAACGTGATGTCAATCATGTCTAAGAGGGTATCGAGCGCTTCTCCTCCCGATACGTAATCGAAATGGGGATACAGAGCGTCCAAAGAGACGATAGGGATCATCGGACGCTCTTGCGTCCGTCGGTTCAGGGACGATACGATGTAGCTTGAAAACCAGTCACGATCGTGATCGGTGATCAAAACGACCGTTTTGCCGAGAAGAATCTGTTCCATCGCGTTCGCTACCGGAGGTATCCATTCGTACCGCTGTTCCTCGAACCAGCTCATGGCTGCCCCTTCGGAGCGTATGGAATCCAGCGTCCATTGATCGAACGTCTGCACTCTTATTGATCCAATGAATAGGCGCTATGCAGCGATCGAACGGCCAACTCCGCATATTTTTCATCGACGACCATCGAAATTTTGATTTCCGAAGTCGAAATCATCATAATGTTGATATTCTCTTTGGCCATGGTTTGAAACGCTTTTGCGGCAACTCCCGTGTGCGATTTCATCCCTACGCCGACGATCGAAACTTTACAGATCCCCTCATCGTAAGAAGCGTCGGCGATTTCACCTTCTGCGATAAACGTTTCGACGATCTGTTTGGCATCGAGAAGTTCGGTTTTAGGGACGGTAAAGTCAATATCCGTTTTCCCGTCATGTCCCAAAGTTTGAATAATCATATCGATATTGACGCTGTTATCGGCCAAACGGGTAAAAATATCCGATGCGATTCCGGGACGGTCGATCACATCCGCCAAAGAGACGCGCGCCTGATTTTTATCCAATGCAATTCCGCTAACGAGTGGTTGTTCCATAATATTCTCTTCCTTTGTGATAAGTGTCCCTTCCGCATCGCTGAAGCTGGAACGGGTAACCAGATTAACATTCAATTTTTTTGCCAGTTCAACGGAACGGTTCTGGAGTACTTTTGCCCCCAGTGATGCCAGTTCAAGCATTTCGTCGTAACTGATTTTGTCCATTTTGCGGGCTTTCGGCTCGATTCGCGGATCGGTCGTATAGATCCCGTCGACATCCGTATAAATCTCGCATAGATCGGCTTTCAGCGCACCGGCAAGGGCAACGGCAGAGAGATCCGATCCGCCCCGTCCGAGGGTCGTGACGTCACCCGTCTCGGTAACCCCCTGAAAACCGGCAACAACGATCACTTTTCCGCCTGCAAGTTCAGTATGCATGGCACTCGGGTCAATGCTCTCGATGCGCGCTTTCGTATGGATGGAATCGGTGACGATTCCCGCGCGACGGCCACTCATGGAAACCGCCGAATGTCCCATCGCGTTCAGTGCGATGGAGAGCAACGCCGCCGTAACCCGTTCGCCCGAACTCAGAAGCATATCCACTTCGCGACGTTCCGGCGTCGGCGTATAATGCTCGGCATACGCGATCAGTTTATTCGTCTCTCCGCTCATCGCCGATACGACGACAACGACCTGATGACCCTCTTTGAGGGTTTTGGAAACCCGGTTCGCAACGTTTTGGATCCGTTCCAGATCACCGACGCTGGTCCCGCCGAATTTTTGAACAATCAGCATTACAAATACCCCTTTGCTTTAAAATGAGAAACGACTTGTTCGTACACCGGCCGTTTAAAATGGGCAATATGTTCAAACAATTCGTCGATGTCGACGAAACGGTATTGTTTGAATTCAGGATGTTTCGTGTCAAGATCGATTTTCGCCTCTTTTTTGAGACGAACCAGATAATAACGCTGTGTCTGTCCTGCATAAGGAGCCATTTTAGCCGCAATATGTGCGGGAAAATCGTACGATATCCATTCAGGGTATTCCGCCACGATTTCAGCTTTTTTTGTTCCGATTTCTTCTTTCAGCTCCCGAAACAGTGCTTCTTCGCTCGTTTCTCCTTCGTCAATTCCCCCCTGGGGAAACTGCCAAACTCCTTCCAGATCGGTACGCTCGGCAATAAACACTTTTTTCTGTTCAGGATAGTCGCTGGATACGATTATCGCCGCTACATTCGGCCGATAGAACTTGCTTTCCGTCATTTATCATCTTTTGCATAATTTTGGACGCGTATTGTAAACCATTAGCCATTAAAATACTATAATCTCTGAATGCTTTTATATCTGCACATTCCGTTTTGCGACAGTAAATGTTCCTACTGCGCGTTTAATTCCTACGTAGACCTTTTTTCCCGTAGGGAAAGCTACATGCGTTCCCTTCATCAGCAGCTCGAACACGAAATGGAGCGTTTTGCCGTTTCGGTTTCCAATCCGATAGAGACGGTATTTATCGGCGGAGGTACGCCCTCTACCGTCGAACCGGAACTCTACCGTCTTATTTTCGATACCATCAAGCCTTATTTGGCCCCCGATTGTGAAGTCACCGCCGAAGCCAATCCCAATAGTGCTACCGTTGCGTGGATGGAGGGGATGCTTTCTCTTGGCGTCAACCGGCTTAGTTTCGGCGTTCAAAGCTTTAATGATGAAAAGCTCCGCCTTCTGGGGCGCGCCCATCGCTCCGTTCATGCGATCAATGCTTTGAAGTCCGCCGGAGAAATCGGCTTCCCGCATCTCTCTCTCGATCTGATATACGGCGTACTTGGCGATACGAAAAGCTTGCTCGAATCGGATCTGGATCACGCTTTTTCGCTCCCGATAGACCATATCAGTCTTTATGCCCTGACCATTGAAGAGTCGACCCCTTTTGAACAAACTCCCGACATGGCCGATGAACGGCTCAACCTTACCCGCTGGCTGTTTGAACGCCTGGCACAAAAAGGATTCGAACAATACGAGATTTCCAATTTCGGCCGCTACCGTTCCCGCCACAATATGGGGTACTGGGAACACAAACCGTATATGGGGGTCGGCGCCGGAGCGGTCGGATTTCTCGGAAACAATCGGTTTTATCCATCCAAAGATGTCGAATACTACATTCAAAATCCTCTCGAAACCGTGATTGAGCCGCTCGATGCTTCGTCGATACTGAGCGAAAAACTTTTTTTAGGATTCCGTAGCTGCGTCGGCGTCGATGCCGCTTTGTTAAATCCGGTTCAGCGTTCCGAAGCCGAAGTGCTGAGGGAAAACGCTCTTCTGGAGTATTTAAACGGCCGTTATTACAACCGTGATTATCTCCTGGCGGACGAAATCGCCCTTAGGGTTGAAGGGTTTTAATCTTTCTCTGGTACAATCACGCTTTATTGATAGAAAAACCAACGCTGGAATGTTACGACTATGTTTGGAATGGGACTGGGCGAACTCTTTTTGATCGCCATCATCGCTGTATTGTTTTTAGGGCCGGACAAACTCCCAAGTACCATGGTAGAGATTGCCAAGTTTTTCCGGAGCGTCAAAGGGACGGTGAATTCGGCGCGAGCCACGATCGAGGAAGAGATGAAGCTCTCCGAAATGAAAGAAGAGGCGTTGAACTATAAACGCGAACTTACCAGTGCCAGCGCCGAACTCGAGCGGATGACCAACGTTACCGAAATCGGTACCGAGCTCAATTCAATCAAAAATGAGATCAATCTTGAGACACCGCCTCCGACTCCTTCGGCACCGCGGGAACCCGAGGTGATCACATTCGCCCCAAAACCTAAAAACAAACCCCTTGACAATGCTCTTGCCGAAGGAACGAATGCCTGATGTTTGAAGATCTCCGCCCCCACCTCGTAGAACTGCGTAAACGCCTCGGTATCAGTGTCGGTGCCGTCGTCATTATGTTTTTCGTCATGTTCAATTTTCACGAATTTATCCTCGACTGGATGACGGCACCTCTTAACGATGCCCTCGCCGAAGTGGCCAAGGTCTCCCATAATGCCGCCAAGGGGATGGTAACAACAACCCAGGTCGGAGGGACATTCTTTGTCGCGATGAAAGTCGCTTTCTATGCCTCTATTCTTGCATCGCTTCCGATTATTCTTTCTCAGATCTGGCTTTTCGTGGCTCCCGGGCTCTACGATAACGAAAAGAAGATGCTTTACCCGTTCATTTTCGGCGGAACCATTATGTTCGTTATCGGGGCGCTTTTTGCTTATTACGTCGTAACTCCGTTCGGTTTTAGCTTTATGATCGCCTTTGGAGCTTTCGAATTTGTTCCGCTCATCAATATCGAAGATTACGTCGACTTCTTCGCCAAAATCATGCTTGGCTTCGGCATCGCATTTGAACTTCCGGTTATCTGCTATTTCCTCGCTTTGCTGGGACTCATCGACGATCGGATGATGACTTCGTTTTTCCGTTATGCGATTGTACTGATCTTCATCGTCGCCGCCATTTTGACCCCTCCGGACGTTTTAACCCAGATTTTGATGGCTATTCCGCTGATTTTGCTGTACGGTGCTTCGATTTTGATCGTCCGCGCGGTCAACCCGGCTCCAAAAGAAGAAGCCCATTTCGAAGAAGACGAAGAAGAGACCATTGACTGAACCGTTGGACCCTCTTCGAACCTCAAGTTACGATTATGAGCTCCCCGAGGAGCTCATAGCCGCTTATCCCGTTTCCCCCCGCGATCATGCCCGTTTACTGGTGTATAAGCGGAGCGACCGCTCCATAGTCCACGCCCGATTTGATTCGATTGAAACGTATCTTCCCCCCCATTGCGGTATCATTTTCAACGACACCAAAGTCATTAAAGCCCGTCTTTATGGGCATAAATCAAGCGGCGGGGCGATTGAACTGCTTATCAACCGCCCAATCGATGCCTACCGGATCAACGTTTACATCCGCGGCCGCGTCAAAGCCGAAGCCCGCCTTACATTCGATAATGATCTAGAAGCTATCGTCGTAGAGCTCTTCGAAGACGGTTCCCGCAACGTCGAGTTTTCACGTCACGCCAAACGCCTCCGTTTTGAAGAACTGTTGCCGCTCCTTGATGAAATAGGGCATATTCCCCTCCCCCCCTATCTGGGCCGGGAAGACAACAGCGACGACGAAAGGGAGTATCAAAGCGTTTTTGCCGCAAACGAGGGAGCCGTAGCCGCACCGACCGCATCGCTTCATTTTAGCGATGCTTTGTTTCATTCCGTGTGTGCCAAACATCCCCATGCTTTCGTCACGCTCCACGTCGGTTCGGGAACCTTCAAGCCGGTCGAAGCCGATGTTATCACCGACCATCCGATGCATTCGGAATATTTTCACATCTCTCCCAAGGCACTCGAACTCATCGATTCGGACATTCCGTTGCTATGCATCGGTACCACCTCGACCCGAACGATCGAATACCATGCACGTACGGGTGAAACGGATGGAGAAGCCAATCTTTTTCTTCACCCCCTTAATCCCCCAAAACGGGTCAACCATCTCCTGACCAATTTTCATTTGCCCCAGTCAACCTTATTGATGCTGGTTGCCTCTTTCACGGGTTTGGAAGAAGCGTTGCGCCTCTACCGAGTCGCCATTGACGAAAAGTACCGTTTCTTTTCCTACGGTGACGCGATGCTTATAATTTAAACTTCTTTTCCCCTTATCCCTGTTTTATTGGAAAAAAATCTTCTTCATCGATCTTTATTTAATTTATAGTTCAATTACTTTTATATTATATTTCTATCACAGATATGTTACAATTAAGTATCCATTTATGAAGGTAAATTCTTATGAAATCTTTTAACCGCAGAAACTTTCTTGGAGCCGGATTGATTATGGGTGCTTCCACCCTCATGGGAAAAGAAACATCCCAAAAAATTATTACCGATACAAAAGAGTTCACCCCGCCAGTCATCGCATTTCCGGAAAAAAAGCCGCTTAAAACGATCTCGGACCGTCCGCCGCTGCTCGAATCGCCGCGCGATATCTTTACTCAGGCGATCACACCGAACGATATGTTTTTCGTTCGCTGGCACATGCCCGACATTCCGACGTATATCGATCTGAATGAATTTCGTTTGGAAGTCAAAGGGGCTGTCGAAACATCCCTCTCTCTAAGCGTTGACGATTTGAAAAGCAAATTTGAACCGGTAACGATTACTTCTGTATTGCAGTGCGGCGGTAACAGCCGTAAATATTACGCGTCTACCGGTCAGGCTACGCACGGCGTCCAATGGGGCCACGGAGCAATGGGATGCGCCGTCTGGAAAGGTGCCCGTCTTAAAGATATTCTAAATATGGCCGGAGTCAAAGCAACCGCCCGTTTTGTAGGCGTAAACGGTTTGGAAAAACCGGCGATGGACGCTACGCCGAAATTTTTCCGCGAGATGGAAATTGATGAAGCCCTCAGCGGGGAGTTGATTGTCGCTTACGAAATGAACGGTGAGGATCTCCCGTATCTGAACGGTTTCCCTCTCCGTCTGGTTATTCCGGGCCATTTCTCGGACAGCTGGGTCAAAATGCTCTCGGAAATCACCGTGTTGGACGAATATCGCAATACCTTTTTCATGGACGTTGCCTATACCGTTCCGGACAATGATTGTGAATGCGTTATTTCCGGAAGCGATTTCGAATATAAACGTAAACCGATCGCCGCAATGAAAGTCAAATCGGTTATCGGCTATCCGACCCCTAATACCGTTATCAAAAAAGGTTCCCGCATTAAAGTTACCGGCGTCGCATTCGACCAGGGTAAAGGGATCAAAGAGGTTATGATTTCCCTTGACGGCGGTAAAAGCTGGAGCGCTACCGCGCTTGAAAAAGATTACGGCCGCTATGCGTATCGTCAATGGACTTTTATGTGGGAACCGAAAGCAAAAGGGGAATTCACGATCATGGTGCGTGCGATCAACCGTGTCGGGAACATTCAGCCTCTAGCCGATGAGATCGGATGGAATGCGGGCGGATATCAATACAACGGCGTTGATATGGTCAACGTTAAAATCGTCTAAAGGGGCAATGAATGAAAAAATTATTATGGATCAGCGCACTGCTGGGCGCAACCCTCTTCGCACAAGTCTCTAAACCGATAGAGATGCCCTACGTCGATTATCCGATTGAAAAAGGAGATCATGATGAAGTTGTCCAACAATACTGCCTCATCTGCCATTCTTTTGGCTATATCCTCAATCAAGGGCAAAAAAGCCGTCCGTATTGGACCGGGACGGTAGCTAAAATGGTTAATGAGTTTAAAGCTCCGATTCCTAAAGAGGATCAACAGACCATTATCAATTACCTCGTAAAACACTACGGGTACGAAAGCAATTCCGGACATTGATCCGGAATCGTTAGCGCACTACCAAAACCTTCCCGTTTCGAATCTCTATCCGTCCTTCCAATTCCGCTTCAAAAAGACGTTCACCGAATTTCGCTTTTGCCGCTTCAAACGTTGGCATCGTGCTGCAAAAACTCCAAAATGGATCTTCTAAATCATCTACGGTTTCCCGGGTCCGATAACGCTCCAAAAATGCATCGATGTCATAAATCGCTTCCGCTTTCCCTTCCGCCAACAATCGATTCGTCCCTTCACTCTCTCCGATTCGGTGCGGAAGAACGTAAATAGGTTTTCCCATCTCCATTGCCAATTCGGCACTGCGCATGCTGCCGCTGTTCAGATCGGCCTGAGCGATAACCAATATCTCTCCCAACGCAACGACGATTTCATTTCGAACCACAAAACTCCATTTCGTCGCTTTGGCATTTTCTTCAAATTGGCTGATCAGTAAACCATGTTTACCGATATCTTCCAAAAGATGACGGTTGATAGCCGGATAGCGGACGTTAATGCCACACGGCAAGACGGCGATCGTATTGGCAGGACCGGCCGCACGGTGGGCGATGGCATCACACCCCATTGCTCCGCCGCTGACGATAACCATCCCAAGCCGGGCCAATCCCGCCGAAAGGCGATGGAGTATATGCTGCGTATAAACATCGGGCTTTCGACTACCGACGATAGAGATTTTACGCTGATGCAGCAAAGAAAGCTCCCCCTGAAAGGTAAGTGAAGAGGGATATTTTCGTAAACACCCCAATTCGGCAATGGGGAAATCGATCATCGTACTCATCAATCCTTCTTTATCATTGATTGCATTTGCACCACTATACCTTTTTCATCGTAGCAATGCCCGAATATGACATCGTGTCATATAATACTCTACAATTGATCGATTCGAACCAGTTTAATCTCGCCCAAAAGTTCTTTAGACTCCTGGAGTGCTTTGATCGTGTCGGGACGCGGATGTCCGATAGCGATTGCGGTCCCGTATTTTTTTGACTTCTCGACCGCTTCTTTGATTTGGCGTTTTACGTTTTCTACCCCGTCTTGATGATCCAAAAATACATCACGCCCCATATAACGCATTCCATATTTTCCGGTCGCTTCGGGTACTTTGGTTTGTGCGGTCGTTCTACTGTCGACAAACTGTATCCCCTCTTGTTCCAAAACACGAACCAAACGGTCCATTGATTGAGAATCGGAGGTAAATTTCGAACCGGTATGATTATTCATATAACGTACGGAAGGATACTCACTTTTAAGCGTTTCGATCCTTTTGGTTATGGTATCGATTGAATCACCGATACGCAGCGTATTAGGCTCCTCACTGTCATAATCCAACGCTTCCAGCGGCAAATGGACCATATAAAAACGTTCGCGTTTTGCCAGATCCGCCGATTCTGGATGACGATTGCTCGGAGGCAAAAAAGACATCGTCACAACAAGCCCGGTTGATTTAATCGCTTGAACATCCCTTGAATAGGAGACGTCGTCAATAATAATCGCCAGTTTTCCTTCTCCCTTTACGGGATGTTCTTCACGTTTATGCGGCGGCGGTGGAAGGGCTTCTTTATCGTGAGGGGCATATTCGTGCTGGGCTTTGGGGGCTTGAGGTTCGCGACTCTGTTTTAAAACTTTATCCAACTCGCGTTTCAGTCTGGCCAACTCGTTTTTATGATGCAGTTCACCTTTGGCGAGCGTAGGTTTTTCATCAACGGTCGTGATGGCCCGTATCTGGTCGATTAATTCGGTCGTTTGGGCGCGTTCGGCAATCAATTCTCTGGAGACTTCGTTATACCCGATCAAATACCCTATTGATCCGGAGATAACGATTACTACGGTAAAGAACAGGCCCCATGCTATTCGGCGTAGAATTTTTTCGATGTTGTAATGGGTTGGGGAACGCTTTTTCATAGTGAGAGAAAGTACTTTCGTGTGTTAATGGGGAGAATGGGCGCCATAGCGCCCGGAGAAATTAGTTTTTGCTTTGGTCGACGATTTTGTTCGCTTTAATCCAAGGCATCATCGCACGAAGACGTTCACCGGTTACTTCTACCGGATGAGCCGCAAGGTTTTTACGCTCAGCGTTCATACGTGGATAACCCGCTTGTCCTTCAAGTACGAAATCTTTTGCGAATTGACCGTTTTGGATCTCTTTGAGAACCTGGCGCATCGCTTTTTTAGACTCTTCGTTGATGACGCGCGGTCCGGAAACCATGTCACCGTATTCAGCAGTGTTGGAGATCGAATAACGCATATCTTTGATACCGCCTTCGAAAATCAGATCAACGATCAGTTTCATCTCGTGAAGACACTCGAAATACGCCATCTCTTCAGGATAACCCGCTTCAGTCAGTGTTTCGAAACCGGCTTGAATAAGAGCCGATACACCACCGCACAGAACCGCCTGCTCACCGAAAAGGTCCGTTTCGGTTTCATCTTTGAACGTTGTTTCGATGATGCCGGTACGTCCGCCACCGATTGCCGAAGCGTATGAAAGAGCAAGCTCTTTGGTGTTGCCGCTTGGATCTTTTTCGATCGCGATTAGATCTGGAATACCGCCGCCTTTAACGAACTCAGAACGTACAGTATGTCCCGGAGCTTTTGGAGCAACCATCATAACGTTGATGTTCGCCGCCGGAGTGATGCGTCCGTAGTGGATGCTGAAACCGTGACCGAATGCGATAGTTGCACCGTCTTTAAGGTTTGGAGCGATTTCATTTTTATAGATTTCCGCCTGGTTTTCGTCCGGAAGAAGGATCATGATGACATCCGCATAAGCTGACGCTTCAGCAACGGTCATAACTTTAAACCCTTTTGCTTCCGCTTTTGCCCATGAGCTTCCATCTTTGCGAAGACCGATGACAACTTCTACGCCGCTGTCACGGAGGTTTTCAGCGTGTGCGTGACCTTGTGATCCGAAACCGATCATTGCCACTTTTTTGCTTTTGATAAGTGCTGTGTTACAATCTTTGTCGTAATAAACGTTCAATGCCATAAAGGTATCCTTGAGTAAGCACAAAAGGCTTAAAATTTGGCGGATTATACCCCATTTTTGCATAAAGAAAAATAAGCGACTACTTATACCATCTGGCTAATTTTTCGTTTTACGTTGGAATGTCAGCCTCATGATAGAATTTGCCAAAAAGTTGGAGAGGTATCGTGAAAAAAATCAATCTGCTTAAAGAAATCATCGTTGTCGCCCGTACAGAGTTCATGAAGGCTCTTAACTCCGGTAAACGCTTTGCCATTGCCGTTGACGGTTCTCTCGCATACGAACCCTATGACAAAACGCTGGTATCGATTTTTGAAGGTTCCATACCACCCGCTTCGCCTCTTCAAGCCGCAACTTCCAGACCCATATCTGCCATGCTGGGGGATTCGTATAAAATTGTGGAAGACGATGATCGGATACTGATTAAAGCGACCGCAGCATGGCCCCAAATCATCATCAATAACCACTCTCGCGCCCTCTACGACGATACGACGTCGGATGGAATCGACAAATTTTCAGATCCGGAACTCGAATCGATCGGATGGCATGCCGTCGAGTTCGGAATCACCTACCGAGACATCATCGAACGTTTTGAGGAGATGTGCGAGGGGACTTTATTGTGTATCGAGCAAGACGAACCCTATCAGTTTCGCGGACTTGGTTTCGTACCCGATCTCGATCATGCCCGAAACGTAGCCTTTGACTACTGCCGTTCCGTGGTCCTCGATAAACTCGCCAACGATCCCGACTACCTTACCTTAAGTTCGGACGAAGAGGAAGCGGCGGAGTTTTTTAAGGCAAAACGTCCCTAAACGTTCTCTCTAACCCAAATATCTTTCGAGAATAATTTTGGCTGAAAGTGAATCGATCCGTCCGTCGCGTTTGTAACGGATCTCTCCTTTCATCAGTTCTTCGGCTTCCCGGGAACTGTTGGATTCATCCTGATAGGCGATTTCGCCGCCGAACCCGACCAGTTTCATAAAATGCTCCACCCGTCGACGCATCTCGTCTTCGGTGGTGCTTCCCATCGGAATTCCCACGACGACCGTCGTCGCTTCATGCTCGTCCAGCACTTTTTTCACATCCGCAGCAGCCTGGTTGCGATTTTTCCGCTCGACCGCCGCCAGAGGTGTCACGATACCGTTTCCGTAACTGAGTGAGAGCCCGATCCGTTTCAGTCCCAAATCGATTGCGATGTAAACGGCCATTATTTCCCCAGACAGAACTGTCCGAACATCTTGTCAAACATCTCATCGAGCTCATACGGACGGGTAAGGGAAGCAACCGCACGTATGGCTGCATTAATGTGAAACGAAAAAAATTCCAATTCACCGTTTTCGAGGGGGTCGAAAGCTTCTTCGATTGCCTCGATAGCCTGTTCAACCGCCGCAATCTGTCGGGCCGAAATCAGCATCATTTCATCGCTGTCGTTGTCATGATCCATGTGAAGAGCCAATAAACCGATTAAGGCGTCCGTCCCCTCTTTACAACTCATGCGAATCGGTTCAAATCCTTCCAGTAAAGCGTCATCAAAACGTTTGGGAAGATCGGATTTGTTCAAAACCGAGAGAAATCTTTTTTCCGAGCCGTACTTTTGAATCAAATCGATAATGATACGGTCTTCGTCGTCCGAGTCACGGCTGGCGTCGAACAGAGCAATCACCATGTCCGCATTCTCGATCGACGAGAGTGATCGTTCGATCCCGATGCGCTCGATTTCGTCGCTCGCATCACGAATCCCCGCCGTATCGACCAAACGGATCAGATGGGTGCCGATACGAACCTGTTCTTCAATCGTATCGCGGGTGGTGCCGGCGATATCACTGACAATAGCACGGTCATAATCCAAAAGGGAATTGAGTAACGAGCTTTTGCCGACATTGGGTTTGCCGATAATGGCAACGCGATACCCCTGCATCAAACCGCTCCGTTTTTTGCTGGACTCTACGGTTTTGGAGAGATTCGTCCGAATCGAAGTCAATTTTTCCAGTATCCGCTCTATCAAATCCCGGGGAAGATCTTCTTCGGCATAATCGATCGCCACTTCCGAATAAGCGAGGATTTCGAGCAGTGCGTCCCGAACCGTCTCGATGTATCCGCGCAGTTCCCCTTTCATCTGGCGGGCCAGAATACGGGCGGCATCGTTGCTTTTGGCTTCGATCAACGATGCCACCGCTTCGGCTTGCGTCAAATCCAATCTACCGTTCAAAAACGCCCGCTTGCTGAACTCGCCGGGTTCGGCCAGTCTCGCCCCCTTTTGTAGGACCGCCCGCAAAATCTGGTCGGCGACGATCATTCCACCGTGACACTGAATTTCGACGACGTCTTCGCCGGTAAAGCTTTTCGGATTTTCAAAATAGATCAGAATCGCTTCGTCCAATAGAATGTCATCGTTGGAATAAAGAGCCGCAAGGGTTGCGTAACGGGGAAGCAGAGATTGTCTTCGTGACAGGGACAACGCGATGGAATACGCATCGGTTCCGCTCAAGCGGATGATGCCGATGGAGCCGACTCCGTGAGCCGTGGCGATTGCAGCTATTGTATCGTTCATCAATATTCGTGGTAACTGTTGATAACGATAAATTTTCCACCTTCGCGATTGGAACGGATAGCAACGTAACGGTCCGGATAACGATCGCGCAACTGTTTTAACGCTATCTGCACCAATACGCCGTCCAGGACTTTCGTCTGAGCCCGTCCTTCCATGTCGACGATGTCATAAATACCGCCAAGATATCGGGAAATCGATTCCTCCTGATTTTTCAGAAATTCAGCGATTTCAAGTCGAAGTTGCATACCGTATACGGCATTGATCCAATTGAAAAGCATATAGGAGAGCGCTTTGTAACGGTATCCCTCTTTCCCGATCATCAAGGCCGCATCTGGACCGGTAAATTCGATCAGCAACGTATTATCATCGTATACCCGTACGTCGATCTCATTGATGTCAAAACAGATGTCATTGAAGAGGATATTGATCTTTTCTTTGACTTCATCGGCGCACTCTTGGGGAGTCATCTCCTCATACTGCTCGTCATCGTATTCGTCAGACGGCGTTTCGGAAAAAGACGTTGTCTCTTGCTCAAGAGAGATTTCTGCAATATCCGCCGCTTCGGGCTCGTAGAGCGGAACATGCGATGAAACGTTTGATGAAGAAATCGGTTCAGCACCGGCATGAGAGGGAAGATTGGCAATAATGATAGCCGATTTTTTAAAAAAGCCTAAAAAACCATTTGAGGGAAATTGGACAATTTCTACCTGCAATGCGGTAACGGAGCATCCAAACTCCGATGCAGCTTGCGAATACGCAAGCTCAAGCGTCTGGGCTTCAATCTTTTTCATGATGCTTGCTCGCGAGATGGGCTTCATGCCGTGCTTCACGTGCCGCTGCAAACTGTTTGTTAACAATGAATTGCTGCGCAATCGAGAAGAGGTTGTTCACGAACCAGTACAATACCAATCCCGATGGGAAAGTGACGAAGAAAAACGTAAAAATGACCGGTAGGAATTTAAATACTTTTTCCTGTAACGGATCGGTGAAATTACTCGGGGTAATTTTTTGTTGGTAATACATCGTCGCACCCATCAATAACGGAAGGATGAAATACGGGTCCATACGCGACAAATCGGTTATCCAGAGCGCCCATGACGCACCCTGTAGTTCGACCGCATTCAACAAAACCCGGTAGATGGCGAAAAATACCGGAATCTGAAGCAGCAACGGCAAACATCCTCCAAGCGGATTCGCACCGTGTTTTTTATACATCTCCATCACTGCAGCGTTCATACGTTGCGGATCGCCTTTGTACTTTTCCTGAATCTCTTTGATTCTCGGTGCGATCTCTTTGATCTTCTGCATCGAGACCATCCCTTTGTACGTCAACGGATAGAGGAAAACACGGATCAGAACCGTCAAACCGATGATAGACCATCCCCAGTTGCCGAAAATGCCGTGGAGCCACATCAAAATTTTGAAAATCGGTGCGGCTACGAATGTAAACCATCCGTATTCAATTGCGTTGACCAAAACCGGATTGATCGATTCAAGTACTTTGTATTCTTTCGGTCCGATAAAACCATTGAAAGCGAAATTGTTGTTCCCTTCCAGATAAATGACCGGGTTGTTGTTCGTATCCCGTTCTACCGTCACCTGCGTCGATTTGTCAAAACCGTACATAATCGTTGCATAATACTGATCAAACGCCGAAACCAGATGAACATCGGTAAAAAGTGAACGTCCTTCTACGTCTCCGTCTTTAAAAATCGTTGTAAGATTATCCCCGGAATAGACCATCCCGCCGACAACCGTCATCATCTGCTCAATAATTTGAGGATGTTGTCCCAGATAGACCGAATAGCGTTTTTCATTGGAGAGGCCGATTTTTACATCGTAATGCCCGTCCGCATAAAACGTCAACGCTTTCGTCACGGTTACACCCAGAAGGTTCTGGGTAAGCGTGACGGACGATTTACCGTTCTCTCCCAATGCAATTTGGCTAGCCGTCGTCGTGTACGGTGTTTTAGCCGCTTCGGCATTGACCGTTTCATCCGCAAAGCGAACGAATAAAGGTTTCGCACCCGCCGGAGAGATCAGCTCGGAGAGTTTCCCGTCTTTTCCGTTGTGCTTTTTATCCGTCATAATGACCGAAGAGATGCGTCCCAACGTATCGATTTTAAGGGTAAACTCTTTCGCGCTCACGGTTGTCAGGGTGTCCGTAGCGCTTGTCGAGACTGCCGGTACGGTTGAGGCCGAAACGTTTTCTTCCGGAGCCGATACCGCTTCGGATTTTGCGGCTGAAGCGGCCGTTTCTACGGTTTTAACGGTAGTGTTGCTCTCTTTATCAGAGTGTTTTGGCGGAAATATGGTGGTATAACCGATAAAAAAGAGAAATGACAATGCAACGGCAACAAGCAATCGTTGATTGGAAGTTAATTTTTCTAGCACTGTGAACCTTTAAACTTAAAATTTTTGATCAGTATGTATTCCTGTTTATAAGGAACAAACCAATATTTTATCGTATTAACAGAAAGTTTTGAGGGTTTTAAAACCGGTTGGGCAATAGTCGGATAATCAATACCGCCCTCAAAAAGTTGATTGCATCGAATGATTCGCACAAACGTGGAAGCAAAAGCACGGGGAAGCGTATTTCGTTCAAACTGCCATAAAGCGTATTCGGAACAAGAGGGGTAGTGACGGCAGGAACCGCGTGTTACGAGAGAGAAAGAGTGCCGGTAGAACCAAAGGAGTTTAAGAAAAAAGCTTCTTACCATCATTTGTTCCGTTCATTACTTCCAGCACCTGTCCGTTTTAATACATAATTAAAATCACGCCGGACAATCGCAAAGGGAGCTTCGTTGAGCGCCCCTTTCGCGACGAAAACGTACAACCCGTCTTGTAATCCTCCGGCGAATTCTGCAAACAAAGCCCTAAGGCGCCTTTTGCAGTGATTTCTAACCACTGCATTGCCGACTTTTTTGCTGGCTGTATATCCAACTTTTTTTTCTCCCTCTGTAGGGAGATAAAACAGGGTTAGCGTCGTGCTGTGCGCATTTTTGCCACCCTTATAGACACGCTGAAACTCACTATGGAGTTTGAGCATTGAAAAGCCGTTTACACAGCCAATCGTTTTCTACCTTTAGCACGACGTGCATTCAATACACGGCGGCCGTTTTTCGTCGCCATACGTGCACGGAAACCGTGAGTACGTTTACGTGGCGTATTATGCGGTTGGTATGTTCTTTTCATAACCATTCCCTTTAGAAATTTTTAGCACGCAATAATAGACAAATCTTACTTAAAGAAGGGTTAAGCTTTATGCAAGCTTGTTAAATCTATCGACTCTATTGTCGATTTAGCCATAATCCGAATATTAATCTAAAGGCGCAACCAATGACGACAGCAGCCTCACTCGATGCGTATCGTTCTCATGAACTGAGTGTCCAGATGAAAACCAGCAGCGGTGATATGATTTCGCTTAACTTTCAAAATAACCAATCTCTCTCGATGGGTCAACAACAGCACAACGGCTCGACCCAAAGCGCTTTTTCGTTCCGTTCGATGCAAGCGTTCTCCTTCGAGATGCAAAGCAACGGTCTGAACGACCAGGACAAAAAAGAGATCGATGCTTTTATGAAACAGGCACAACCCTACATCGACAATTTCATGAAAGAGCTCTCTGAAGGGAACCAGACCACCCCGGTTAACAAAGTGGCATCGAAGGTGACGTCGATCCTTGCCGATCTGAAAAACCGCCCTGAAACAGTCAAAAATTATGCGAACAACGAAATCGCCGGACTTTTGGACAATGCCGCTTCCAAGACCAAGGGGATCAATGAAAAAATGATCGAAGAGGCGCAGAAGCTGATGAAAAAGATCAGCGATACACTAGATTCTGCTTTTCAACCTGTCTACGCATAAGAGTTTCAAAAATTCAAGACCTTGCTCCTTTTCTACTAAATCAGAGCAGGTCCCAAGCATTCGATTGTAAGTATGCAGACCCATACTAAAGCGTCATGAGTGGAGCGGTACCTAGGGGTTCAGAATATCCCTCAGTGTAGGCTGGACCGACTGAGTCTTCGGAACATCGATATTCAAAGCCGCTTTGAGCTTCATGTGACAGTCGCGGCATTCACGGATGATGGCATGTTCGGCCACCCTCACCCCTTCGATCTTGGCGACGGGATGGCACGCGAAACAGTCGCTGCCGCAATCGGCCATTTTGTAGGGGTTGGCACTATGGCACTTGATGCAGGTCGTCATCGCCTTGTGACGGGTGTCGGCATTGATGTTTTTGAGCAATGCCGGGTGGCACGTCATACAATCGCCGGTACACCCCCAGAGCGGAAGCATACCCAATAGAAATAACCAGATGAGTTTCATGGCTGCAATACTATCTTAATTCAGGACAACCGTGCAAGCTGCCCATCAGCTCACGCTGACACTGATTTCATCGTCTGTTGCGTCAAACGTCACCGATGCACCCTCTTCGACTTCACCGCCGAGGATCAAATCGGCCAGACGGTCCTCGACGATCTCATAGAGTGCCCGTTTGAGCGGACGGGCACCGTATACCGGATCAAACCCTGCCTGAGCGACGTACCGTGCGGCCGCATCGGTGAGGGTCAGCGTAATCTGGCGTTCTTCCACTTTTGCCGCGATCTCTTTGAAGAAAAGCTCGACAATACTGAGAATCTGTGCTTCGCCCAATGGGTTAAAGACGACGACGTCATCGAGACGATTCAAAAATTCCGGTTTGAAATGGCGTTTGAGTTCATCCAGAACCATCCCCTCAAGTTCATCGCTTCCGTGATACGACATGATTTTGTCGCTGGCAATGTTGCTGGTGAGGATAATAATGGTATTCGTAAAATCGACCACCACCCCTTTGTTATCGGTCAGACGTCCGTCATCGAGTACCTGCAACAGCACGTTGAAAACGTCCGGATGGGCTTTTTCGACCTCATCGAACAAGATGACGCTGTAAGGTTTACGTCGGACCGCTTCGGTGAGCTGCCCCCCCTCCTCGAATCCGACGTAACCCGGAGGTGCCCCGACCAGACGCGATACCGCATGTTTCTCCATATACTCGGACATATCGATACGGATCATCGCCTCGGCGCTGTCGAAGAGGAATTTCGCCAGTGTTTTGGCCGTCTGCGTTTTTCCGACCCCGGTAGGTCCCAGGAATAGGAACGATCCGATCGGACGATTTTTATCCGAGAGTCCCGCTTTGTTTCGTTTAATGGCACGGGCAACCGCGTGGGTTGCACGTTCCTGTCCGACGACTTCGTGGTTGAGTTCCTCTTCGATGTGAAGGATTTTCTCTTTTTCGCTCTGAAGCATTTTCGTGACCGGAATCTTCGTCCAGCGGCTGACGATCCCGGCAATCGATGCTTCGTCTACGCTGTTTTTGAGAAGTGTTCCGGCACGCTGCATCTCATTCCAGCGATCCTGAAGCGCTTTTTCCTCTTCAAAGAGTTTAGGAATCTGTCCGTACTCGATCTCGGCCGCCTTATTGAAATCGGCCGATTGTTTTGCCGCTTCGGCTTCACGCCGTTTCATCTCAATCTGCGATTTAATGCCGGAGATTTTTTCAAACACCTCTTTTTCATGGGCAAACTGGGCTTCAAGGGTCCGACGCTCCTCGCTGACGTCGGCGAGCTCTTTTTCAATCTCCTCCAGACGTTTGGTATTCGCCGCCGACTCTTCCATCTTGAGCGCCTCTTTTTCCACCTGTAACCGGGTTTGCTGCCGTTTTACCGATGCGAGGGCGTTTGGCTCGGACTCGATCTGCATTTTGAGTTCAGCGGCCGCTTCGTCGATCAGGTCGATCGCTTTGTCCGGCAGGAAACGGTCGTTAATATAACGGTCTGAGAGTTTGGCCGCCGCGACGAGCGCCGAATCGGTAATAGTCACGGTATGGTGCGCTTCAAGGCGTTCTTTGAGTCCCCGCAAAATCTGCAACGACTGATTGACACTCGGCTCTTCGACATGGACCGGCTGAAAACGGCGCTGAAGCGCCGCATCTTTTTCAAAATATTTGCGGTACTCTTTGAGCGTCGTCGCCCCGATCGTGTGAAGCTCTCCCCGTGCCAATGCGGGCTTGAGGATATTGGCCGCATCCATTGATCCCTCAGACGCTCCCGCACCGACGATCGTATGGATCTCGTCGATGAAAAGGATCACGTTGGCACTTTTTTTGACTTCATCGACGACGGCTTTGAGACGGTCTTCGAATTCTCCGCGGTATTTTGCTCCGGCGATCAAGGCACTCATATCCAGGGCAATCACCCGCTTGTTCTGAAGCGATAGAGGAACCTCTTTGTTATAGATACGTTGCGCCAATCCTTCTACCAGAGCCGTTTTACCGACACCGGGTTCTCCAAGGAGAATCGGATTGTTTTTGGTTTTCCGGATCAAAATCTGCATCATACGGCCGATCTCTTCGTCTCTTCCGATCACCGGAGAGAGTTTCCCCTCCGCCGCTTCACGCGTCAGATCGATACCGTATTTAGCAAGACTTTCCAAGGTTTCATCCGACGTCTGGTTCTCGATCTTCTGACCGCCGCGCATCGCTTCGAACGTTTTACGCAATTCGAAAACATTGACGTAGCGTTCCAAAATCTCTTTGAACGGCGTACTGTTGAGATTTCCGACCAAATAGATGTCTATGGCCAAAAACTGGTCTCCGTTCACCGACATCTCTGCCATACCACGTTCAAGAGAGTGGACAAAATTTCGTGATAGACGTATGTTTTCTTTTGTAATCGACGAAACGGCCGGCAGTTTTGCCGCCATGCTCTTGACGTCGAGTTCGATAGCGGTTTTATCGACACTCATTTTATTAAGTGCCTGATTGAGCGGGGAGTTGCTGTTGGCCAGCATTGCCCATAAAAAATGGATCGGTTCAACTTCGCTGTTTTTATTATGTAATGCCAATGAAACCGATGATTCGATCATTTCGGTCATTTGGTGCGTTAATTTTTCAAAAATGTTCTGCATATTTTTATCTCCTACTTGAGTTATGATAATTATATAACTTTGAGTCTATTCATGTCAAGTATTTTGCATAAAATTATTTACAGAAGAAATGAGGAGACGATACCGATCACCCCTCCAAACACTCCTCCCCAGACGACAAGCCACCCCAGATGCTCCTTCATCAACGAATGCAGCATCTCTTTGACCAAGACCGGTGTCAATTCGGCCAACCGGCTTTCAACGATCGCTTCGATATTTTTGGCAAGGTCCGGACTCCCCTGATGCAAGTGTTCGTTCAGCGCTTCCATAAAGGATGGGCTTTTGGAAATCTCCACGGTCGATTCCTTGATTTTTTTCAAAAACGGCTCTTTGAGTTTTTCAATCACCACATCGCCTCCGAACATACCGATCATCCCTCCAAGCGGTGAGTCCATGACGCTGCGCACCAGTGCGTGATACGCCGGCGTGAAATCGGTTTTGGCGATGATCGGGCTCAAATCGACTTCCCGTTCCCGGGATTGGACAAAAGCTTCTATCTTTTCGGGGGTAAAAAATTGTTCCATGATCAATGCTTTGATCGCCGCACGGATCGATTCAAACCGATCCAAAATAATTCCCGAACCGTATAAAAACGGAACTTTTTCAAAAAGCATGTGTATTGCGAGCTGATTGGTCACCGATCCGGAGAGGGCAAACAGCCCGGCACTCAATAAGGCCTTGGCGGCCTCCCCATCCAACGCAAACGATCCTGCCGTTGCCGTCAGCGCAACCGCATTGGTCATCCATCCTTTATCCATATATGTCCTTTTTCATGATGGTCCGATATTCTTGGAAGCAGGAAATTTACATACCTTTTATCCACCTGCATCAAGTCGGCCGCTTAATAGGGGTATTATACAAAAAAGGCTAAAGTTCCGAAAAACCGAGGACCTTCCCCCATGGTATTGTATTCGATCCCCGTTTTGTTTCGTTCCGCTTCCGCCGATGAAATCCTCACAACGCTTACCGCCGCTTTGGAACGAAGCGACGAAGCACCGTTTTGGAAGCAAAAAGCCATGCCTCTGCTAGAAGCCGTCCTCAGCGTCCTGATTCCGCTACGCGAGCAAAATCTTCTGTTTGATCCCGAAGAACGCCCGGCAGAAACGTTAACCCCGAAGCTGTTTTTACGATGGTGCGATCTATTGAGTCTGAAAACCCTTGCGTTCACCCTCTCCAAAAGCAATGAAGCGCATCGGCTGCAACGGACTCGCTATGATGATATCAAAGCATCCGCCTACACCGAAATCGATTTGGAAATTTTGGGAAAATACCTCAGCGGCTACAGCGTTAATTTATCCGACGAATGGGTCGATTTTCCGGTTTCCAACTATAATCTGCATATCGGCCTTACAACGCTGTTCGAAAAAATCTTCAAAGGAACCCCTCTATAATGGAAGTCAAACCGCTGACCATCAACAGTTATCTCTCTTTTCCGGAAATCGAAGCTCTCCTCGAAGGGGTCGATTACATCGTCAAAGCCGAGCCATCGCTTCTGAAAGCTCCGGAATTGCCTCTGCATTTTACGATTGTTCTCAATACCTCCGACACGATCCCCGAAGAGGTCCGACCGCTGATTCTTGAAAAATTCTGCCGTGAACTGGGAATTACGCAAACCAGTCATGTCCTCAGCGAACTTCAACCCGTCGCTTTTGCCCTTACCCCACAGGAAACGCCGATGCCGCGCCATCTGATCGATCCGGCAGACGCACGGACGATCCCGTGGAAACTGCTCCATATCATCGATTTTTTAGGGGATTCGGAAGGGTTTAAAGAGGCCAAAGACGGCCTCAGCGGGTGGAGTTATAGTTACAATTAAGTCTCTCCGTCCTAAAATCACTGTAGTTTATTTTTAAGGAAACGAATGGCACTGATTCTTACCAATTTTCTAAAAGCTATCGAAGCGTTGGAGAGATCGCTCAAAGCGGATGAAGATGCGAAGGTACTCGACCTCTCGAACGAAATTCGCGAAAGTATCCGTGCCGGAGTCATCCAGAATTTCGAAGTATGTTACGAACAAGCATGGAAAATGATGAAGCGCTGGCTCGAAAATCATGTAGGAAGCACCTATGTGGACGGCGTAACCCGCCGTGAGCTATTTCGTGTCGCCGCGGAAAATCGTCTGATCAACGATGTCGAGCTATGGATGGGATTTCACTCTTCCCGCAACGAAACGTCACACACTTACGATCAAACAACCGCAAGCGAAGTGTTCGCCGAAGCCAAACCTTTTTTGGTCGAAGTCAAATCTCTGTTTGGTATCCTCCAATTGCGCAATGATTGACCTATCTCCCAAACATCTCACCCTTCTCAAACAGCTCATTACCCAGTATATCGGCGAATGTGAAATCCGTGTATTCGGATCGCGCATCCATAAAACGGCAAAGCCCTACTCCGACATCGACATCGCCCTCAAATGTAACTCGCCGATCGATCGGCGAACCATGAGCCGACTCAAAGAGGCGTTACAGGAATCTACCCTGCCTATTCGAGTCGATGTGTTGGACTGGTATGGTATTTCGGAGGAATTTAGAGGGGTAATTAAAAAGGGGTATGAGATTTTATAATTCTTTTATTCCAGTAAAGGTAATTGAAAAAATTTTCATTAAGCTTTATTATTGCTTTGCGGAGATTTGAAGTTACATCCAAAAATTATTTCGCTATCCTTTGTACCAATCACGTCTGATTTATCGACACATACGATTAGTAAAGTAACTGTACAATTATCAGCTTTTTGCTGTATTAACTTTCCAAGCTTATTCTCTATCTCTTTAACATTACATTTATCGTCAATGTCTTTCCAATAAGTAGTATTAAAACCCGTACATTTCCAACCATTATCTTCTAATAGCTTATTTATTGTTTCATTTTTCTTACATCCACTCAGCCCATAATCTACAACATATATTTTTGACATTTTCTAATTTCCTTTTTATCTCCTTCCAAAGCTAGAGCTAGGGAACGTAAATATTAGTCTGCATTTTCCAACGAATCGGGGATAATTAAATCGTTAGGGAGACGGCACACATCGCTTCGATCTCTTCGACCGTTTTCGCTATCATCGACGACAGATTTTCAAATCCCTCGTCCGTAACAAGGATATCGTCCTCGATCCGGATACCGATCCCCCGGAACCGTTCCGGGACACTCTCATCATCGGCTCGAAAATAAAGCCCCGGTTCGATCGTCATCACCATACCCGCCTCAAACACCAAAGATTCACCGGCCTCATTAACGTACGAACAGGGATCGTGTACGTCCAGTCCCATCCAGTGGCCGATACCGTGCGGATAATACCGTTTGTGCTGTTTGGATTCCATAACCTCTTCACGTGTTCCGCTTAGCACACCGAGCGTGATAAGGGCATCGCTTAGCAGCTCTTCGCTGTAACGCTGGAGCCAGTCGCGCTTCACACCCGGTCGGATCGATTCGATAATCTGTACCTGTGCGTCCAATATGGCATTGTATACTTCCCGCTGGGCATCGCTGAAGCGCCCGTTTACCGGAAACGTACGGGTGATGTCACTGGCGTATAGCTCTACTTCACACGCCGCATCGATCAGGACCAGATCGCCATCGCCCAAACTATCGCGATTGCTGACGTAATGGAGGGTATTCGCGTTGTTTCCTCCGGCGACGATGGTCCCGTACGCTTCCGTATGCCCTCCACCGTTAACAAATACGTACGCCATCGCCGCTTGCAACTGATACTCTTTCATCCCCGGATGGCACAGACGCATCGCTTCATGATGGGCATCGGCCGTCAGGGCTACCGCTTTGCGTATGATTTCGACTTCTTCGGAAGTTTTGATCAGTCTCATTTTGCGGATCAGGTGGGTAACGTCATGAAAAGTACGGATGTGACGTTTGACACCTCGGGTTTCCCGCAATGTTTTGGCCGCAAATTTTGCTTCGCTGATCGCATCCGAATCATCAAAAAGATCGATATAGAGATTCGTATGTTCTTTGAGTATCTCTTTGATCTCGTCAGGATAGTCGGCAACGTCACGGACTTCGTCTACCTCAAAACGTTCCTTCGCCTTCTCGACTCCGTGTTTGGCACCGTTCCAGAGGGCGTATTGTTCATCGTATCCTTCAACGTAAAGAACCGTTTTAGTCTCACCAACGGTTTTTGTCAATATCAATATCGAATTGCTTTCTTCAAATCCGGTCAGGTAATAAAAATCGCTGTTTTGGCGGTATGGGTGTTCGGTATCATTGGAACGTACGGCGGGAATAGCCGAAACGACAATGGCCACCCCCTCTTCCATACGTTCAAGCAGTTGTCGACGACGGTTGGTGTAATGGATCTCTTTCATGAGGGTATTGTGCCATAAGTTTTAAGCAGAGAATAAAATCACACGCTATTTTGGGAACTCTGCCGAAGAGAACCCAGTGTTAACGTAACTAATCGGGACGGGTTCCGATTAGTGTTATTATAAAAGCAATTAAAAATTACGCTCGAGCAGTTTATCGACTTTGAGAATGGTAATGATCCGGTCGGCCTGTTTACCGACGCCGTCGATCATACTCTCCTCTTCGGATATGGTATCGGGTGCCGGACCGATATCTTTTTTCGGCAACCGAATCGCTTCCGTCAACCGATCAATAACGAACCCGGCAACGTCATCGCCATTTTTCATCACGATAAAACGGGTATCCTCGGTATGTTTGATCATTGGCAACCCGAAACGGGAACGCAAATCAATCAGAGGAATAACCGCTCCGCGAAGGTTGAAAACACCGAGTATATAAGCCGGCGTCTGAGGTACCCGCGTCCATGAAATCGGTTTGATGATCTCCTGAATGCTCAAAATGGGTACCGAAAACTCTTCGTCACCCACGATGAAACCGACAAGCTGTACCACTTCGTCGATTTTAATATCATCTCCGGAGAGGGTTTTGTGTTGCTTATTGATAATTTGCTGAAGTTTGTCACTCATAATTACAGCCCCTCATTAAACTTGATGTTGCGTTTGACGACATTCATAAGGTAGTCCGGAGAATACGGTTTGGTGATATATTCTACCATTCCCGATTCGACCCCGCGCATCCGGTCGGCTTTGCCCGAACGCGACGTCACCGCGATCAACGCCATATTTTTGTATTTGTTGTATTTTTTGATTTCGGATGCGAGCGTATATCCGTCCATACGCGGCATTTCGATATCAATCAGCATTCCGTCAAACAGATAATCGGACTGCTTGAGCATGTTCAGCGCTTCTACACCGTCCGTCGCCTCGACCAAGGTAATTCCCATCGGTTCAAGTGCTTTTCGCATAATGGTACGGTCGGTTTTCGAATCGTCAACGATCATTACCCGATAATCGCTCGGAGAATTTTTGGTATTGCTTCGTCCGCGGCCATCGTTCATCTCGCTGCCTACCGTCGATTTAACCGATTTTGCCATCTGCATCAATGCCGCAACGTCGACGATCAGGGTTACCCCTCCGTCTCCGCGAATCGTCGCACCGGCGATCCCTTCAATTCCCTTGAGGTATTCGCCCAATGATTTGATTACGATCTCTTCTTGACCGACCAGCGAATCGACGATCAAACCGATCTTGCTCTCGGCCAGTCCTAGAACGACGACGTAGGCGTGTTCGCTGTTGTCAAATACCCGTTCGACTTCGAAAATGTCACCGATATGGACCAGTGAGAGGACTTCGTCACGCAAGCGCATAACCGACCGGCTCTCGACCGTATAGATTTCATCTTTACTGATACGTACCGTCTCAAGAACCGATGCCAGAGGAATCGCGTAGTACTCTTCCTGAACCCCGACCAGCAACGCCTGGATAATCGCCAACGTCAACGGAATTTTGAGTTTCATCGACGTTCCCTGACCCACTTCGGAGTCAATGTCGATCATACCGTTGAGTTTTTCGATATTTGTTTTAACGACGTCCATACCGACACCCCGCCCCGAAACGCTGGTAACCTGCGCCGCCGTCGAGAAGCCCGGGCGGAAAATAAGGCCGAAAGCCTCTTTTTCGCTCATGCTGTCCGCTTCTTTTTCGGTGATGATCCCTTTTTCGACCGATTTGGCTTTCAACATTTCGGCATCGAGCCCTTTACCGTCATCGATAATCTGAATAACTATATGGTTCCCTTCGTGGTACGCTTTGAGCTGAATTGTTCCGGTTTCCGATTTTCCGACTGCCAGACGTCTTTCCGGCGTTTCAATCCCGTGATCGCATGAATTACGGATGATATGGACCAGCGGATCTCCGATCTCCTCGACGATCGATTTATCGAGTTCGGTCTCCTCCCCTGTAATTTCGAGTTCAATCTTTTTGTTCAGCTCCCGGGAGAGGTCGCGGATCATCCGCGGAAATTTATTGAATACTTTGCCGATCGGAAGCATACGGGTTTTCATAACGGCAATTTGGAGATCGGTCGTTACGAGCGAAACAATCGAAACCACCTGATTGAGTTCTTCAAGGAATGCTTCCCCCTCATATCGCTCTTCAACGTCGTCATTGATTTTGATAAGGCGGTTTTTCCCGAGAACGAGTTCTCCGATCAGGTTCATCAAATGGTCAAGCCGTTTGACGTCGACGCGGATCGTTTGTTCGACCGTCGCCCCCCCTTTGTTCGCATCGCCGTCTTCTTTGGCATCCCGTCGTGCCACCGGAGCGGCAGCCGGCCGGCTTGCTGCCGGTGCGGGCTGAGGCTTAGGCGTAGAAACCTGAGGCGGAGTTACAAGAACCGGTGCCGGTTCGTTCACCGTTACCGGTGCAGACGGTGCCGGAGCCGGCGACTCGTTTTGCTTTTTGGCCGAACGTTTCGCCGCATCTTCTGCCTGACGCTGTGCCAACAGCCGCTCAATTTCCGCTTCCACTTCGGCTTCGCTCATATTGCTGTAATCGTCTTCGCCCACCGTCTCCGGTGCCGACTGAGACGATTTTGCCGAACGCTTCGCCGCATCTTCGGCCTGACGCTGCGCCAGAAGCCGCTCAATCTCCGCTTCCACTTCCGCTTCGCTCATATTGCTGTAATCGGGTTCGTCTGCCATCACCGGTGCGGCAACGACCGATTCCGGCATCACCGGTGCCGCCGGAGCGGTTTCATGCAACTCGCCGTTCGCTGCCCCGTCCAGTCGGCTGACGCATCCGCTTACATCCAGACCGCCGTCCTCACCGGTATCGCGGATACGATGCAACAGGGCTTTCATCAAATCGATCGATTCGAGGATGACGTCCATAACGTTTGGCTCGATTACCAGGTCTCCGTGACGCGCAAGATTGAGGATATTTTCCATGTGGTGCGTCAAATGGGTCAATACGTCAAAATTCAGAAATGAACTGGCTCCTTTGATCGTATGGGCAACCCGGAAAATACGGTTTAGAAGGTCCAGATCGTCCGGGCGCGATTCAAGCTCGACAAGATCCTGATCCAGTTGTTCAATCAGTTCGAACGATTCGACAAGAAAATCTTGCAATATTTCCTGAAATTCATCCATATCATCCACCCCTATTGAATGTGTGCACGGACGACCCGTGCGACTTCATCGTAAAATAAATTTGAATCGAATTTGACCAGATAGGCTTCCCCTCCGGCCTCTTTGCCCCGTATTTCGCTGAAATGGTCACTGATGGAAGAGTTGAATACAACCGGGATCATTTTAAAACGGTTGTCCGCTTTAACCTGTGCGGCAAAATGGAAACCGTCCATCAGCGGCATTTCGATATCCGACGCGATCAGACGGAGTTTATCAGGCAATTGAGCCCCGTATTTGTTATACAGCTCTTCAAGGATACGGATCCCCTGCTGTCCGTCGGAACCTTCTATGACTTCGAATCCCATCTGTTCGAGGGCATCACGGATAATCCGCCGGGCCGTCGGGCTGTCGTCAAGGAGTAAAACGCTCCCGCTGAAACGCTCTTTGTGCTCTTCGAGTTTAGAGCTCGTAGGCTGATACAATCCAAGTTCCTGAACAACACCTTCCAAATCAAGTATCAATAGAACCGAATCGTCTTCAATACGGGTAACTCCCGTAATCTTGGAACTCTCTACGCCGCTGCCGACCGAAATAAACGATGCGGGTTCAATATCTTTCCAGTTGATCCGCCGTATCCGTTTGGCTTCATGGACGACAAATCCGATCAGGATGTTGTTGAATTCGGTAATGATTACCCGGGCGTTTTTGTTCATCTCTTCCGGAGAGTCCACCCCCATCCACCGTGCCAGATTGACGACCGGAATGACGACTCCGCGCAAATCGAAAATGCCTTCGATAAAATCGGGGACTCCCGGTAATTCGGTCAGCTTCGGAAATCGGATGATTTCACGGACTTTGGCGACGTTAACACCGTAAATCCCTTCGTAGATGCTGTCGCCTTCGCGTTTAAATATGCGAAAATCGACCAGTTCCATCTCATTCGTGCCGACTTTCAATATATCTCCATGTCCCATCATAGGGGCTCCTTGCAAAAAACTGCTTCGTGCAATTGCGGCTGATTTTGAGTTGATTGTACACTAAAGTATCTTTCATTGCAAGCAAAAGCAGGCAGGTTGACGTAATGGATTTCCCCCAATTCAAACGCCTTGTTTTGATGATAGTGTCCTTCGATCCAGTACCCGATAGCACCCATTTGTTCGGGGAGGAGGCGATGACGGATCATCGTTTCAAATCCCTCTATCGGCTTGCAATGGTGCTTGCGCTTCATCATATCGATCAATTTACGGACGATAAATCCTCCTCCGAAGCGGTTCAGCCCCTCAAGCACTTTTAAAACGGTCCGGTTGCGAATCACGGCCGTATACCATTCGTAACCGCGATCCGTATAAATATCGCCGTGTGCAAGGGCAAGCTGCGTATCTCCCGAACGCATCAAAAAAGGCTGAGAAGCACGCGGTACGATGCGAATCGTACTCCAGATACCGCCAAGGTCAAAATCATGATTTCCTTCCAGATAGACGATTTCCAGACGATGGGAAAGGCGTTCCAATAAATCGATGGCTTCGCGGTTGAGTTCCAGAGTATCGGGGATGGAGCCGAAAAGCAGATCAAAAACGTCTCCCATCAAAATAAGCTGGGTCGTTTGAATCTTTCCGCTCTCCAGGGCAATGAGAAAATCGATGAAAGAGGTGCGCCACGGAGCGCAGTGGGCGTCGGCGACCAAAATGGACCCCTCGTGCAAAAGAGGAAGATCAGGGGACATACGCAATGACGGGAATACCCAGCGTTTCGTCCAATCCCATCATAATATTGGCATTGACCATCGCCTGAGAACTTGCGCCGCGCATCAGATTGTCGATGGCGCACATCGCCACCAGCGATTTGCCGTTGCGGGCCGCGTGAACGTCGGCAAAATTGGTTCCCGACGTCATTTTCGTGTGCGGAGGGGTATTTCGGACCCGGACAAACGGTTTATCGGCATAGTAGGCTTTGAGTACCTCTTGCGGGTCACACTCCTCTTTGAGAGTTGCGTATACACACGAAAGCATTCCGCGGGTCATCGGAACCAGCGAAGGGACAAACGTAATGTTGATATCCTTGCTGGCAAGTGCGGAGGCGTGTTGCTCGATTTCCGTCGCATGGCGATGCTTGATGATGTTATAACAATTGATATTGTCGTTGACGCCGACGTAATGGACCGTAGCCGACGGCGATTTTCCCGCACCCGAAACACCGGTTTTCGAATCGACGAAAATCGACGCTTCCGGATCGATATAGTCCAAAAACGGAGCGAGGGCCAACAACGTCGCCGTCACGTGGCAACCGGGATTGGCAACCAGTCGGGACCCCTCTGCCGCTTTGGCATGCAGTTCCGGAATCGAATAGACGGCGTGCGAAAGGTTTTCCAAATCTTCGTGCTCACAGTAAAACGCTTCGTAATTTTCGGCGCTTAAACGGTAGTCTGCGGAGAGGTCAACCACTCTTACCCCGCGTTCGAGCAAACCTTTGGCCGTCTGCATCGCCGTTTTATGCGGCAGCGCAAGAAAAACCAGTTCGCATTCGGAGGCGGCACGGTCAAAATCGACTTTTTCGACCGCCATATCGCATACGCCCATAAGGGCCGGATGGAGTTCACTGACACGCGTCCCCCCTTCCGTATTGGCGCAATAGACCAATCGGAAAACCGGATGCGAAACGATCATTTTGACCAATTCGGCACCCGTATAGCCGCTGACTCCGATAATTCCGACGTTAATGGGATTCAAAGACAATCTCCTGATATTTCACTTCCAGTACCTCGAAGGTTTTTTCACCGCCCGGAAGGCGGGCTTTGAATTCATCTCCCTCTTCCCGTCCGAGAAGCTGCTTGGCCAACGGCGAATTGAACGAGATCAATCCCATGTCCGGATTGCTTTCGCACCCTCCGACGATGGTATAGGTTACCTCGTCGTCGCTGTCTACATCGCACAATACGACGGTCGAACCGAAACTGACGCGTGCGTGTTCAAGTTCGCTCGGATCGACGATCTGCGCACGGGAAATAACGTCTCCGAGTTCGGCAATACGGTTTCCGATAAACGCCTGCTTTTCGCGTGCGGCGTGGTATTCGGAATTTTCTTTGAGGTCTCCGTACTCTTTTGCCCGTTCGATCTCTTCGTTCACGGCCGGCAAATCAACGGTTTTTAGGGTATTCAGCTCATCCGATAAACGCTGAAATCCGTATTTGGTCATGGGTTCTTTTTGTTCCACTAGTCATCTCCGCAGGAATGGTATTTCCAAATTATACCAAACTGATCTTCCTAGAAATCAAAAATCGCATCCAGATCGTCCGAATCGGCGTATTCGGAAGGCTCAAGGGTGTGACGGATCATTTCAACATCGGCACGCAACGAACGGTTCATAAAATGGAGTTCCGCTCCCCCCTCTACGAACAACACGCGCAGCCAACGTTCAAAATTATGAACAAAACCTTCGATCAGTGCAATTTGGATTTCCTCCATCCGGGAAACCGCTTCGCGATGCTGTGACATCATCACCGAGAATTCGGTCATCACGGTCGCTACGTCGATAATTTGGGGATAATAATTCAAAATCATCGATATCATCGAAAAAAGCGACCTCATCCGGATAAACACGGCCGAATCGAACCCTTTTTTGCGAACTTCGTACATCATTTCGCTCAAATCTTCGGTCAGTTCGATCAATTCTTTCAAATCATCGTTGCCGATAAATTCGTAAGGGATGGCTGAATGGGTATTTTTGGGTACGGCGGTAACAGACGAAAGAAGGGCGTGAATTTTCTCATCTTCCCGGGATCGTCGGTGATCGGTGATCTCGTCGAGCGTCGATTTCAGCAGACGCAGGGTCACCCGCTTGTGATCGTATCGGTAATCGATTGTGCGGTTTTTCCAAATATTCAGTGCATATTCGACAAACAGGCGGTTCCACACGGTGAAATAGCTCGCTTCGTCGCTCCGTTCGGCGATAATTTCAAAAAACGTCCCCCGATGCGTTTCGAGAAACCGCGTCGACAGCTGATACAACATGACAAAAAATCCATACGTAGCCGTATCTTCCAGAGTGTGGAATTCACCAATGTATTCCCAAAACTGGTTTAAATCTTCCTCGTCGCCGATGGAGATGACCTGCTTGACCGCCCGGATTCTCCCATCGTTATAGAGATTGATGATTTTTTGTTTCTCTCTCATCCTCACCCCTTCAGATCGACGATACCCATGTGGGTAGGGGATTTTTTGGCTTTTTTCTTTTCCAACGCAAAAATTTTCTGAAGTTTTTCGGGAGTATTGACTTCTGAGCCGTGATCCAGCCGTACCACAACGGCACTGACCGAAAGCATGGCAAATTCCCGCCGGACCCCTTCACGATCTTCGATCACGATGCATCCGCGTTCACGGTCTCTTGAATCGTAAAAATCGCGCATATTGTCGCAAAACTGCCCGATCAGCAAGGATACCTCATCGCACACCTGCGCAAACGTACGCTCTTCGTCCAGCTCTACCCCTACAAAAAAATCGTCCCCTCCGATATGCCCTTTGAAATAATCCGGAGAGAGTTTTTTGTGCATCAACTCCGCAAACAGCAAAATGACCCGGTCTCCGTTTCGAAATCCGTAATAATCGTTATACGGTTTGAAATGGTCAAAATCGAAATAGCACATCGCCGACTCTTTGGTGTTTTCAAACGCCCGTGCGATGTATTCGTTGATCATGAAATTACCGGGCAGACGGGTCAGAGGATTTTCGTCTCTGGCCCGGATCAGGTTGCGTTCGTGAATCACTTCGAGCATTTCCCGGGCGCTGAGATACCCGACGTATCGGGACGATTCAACGATCAAGACCCCCGGTGCGTCCGGAGTATTGGAAAAAAGTTCGACGATCAGTTCCATCGGCATCGTCACGTCGACGATCGGAAGCGGGTCGATGTAGTTCTCGATCAACGAAAAGTTGGACGAGCGGTTTTGAAGCAGCGATCGGCCAAAAGGGGAATAGATCACCGATTTAAGACGGTGTTCGTGGACGATTCCGATCGGTCGGTGCTGGGAATCGACCACCGGGACCAAGGTGAGCTCCTTCTCCTCTTTCAAAACCTCGAGCAACGCTTCTATATTTTCACCGATGACTACCGGACGAATATACTCAAGGCGTTTGAGGATAATGTTACGATCGCTTCGGACACGTTTGTTATTTGAGAGCTCATCGGAGACATGAGGATAGTGTTGTACGATGGTACGGCACTCGATGGTCGGGTGTTGAATCCAGTACCCCTGAATCAGATGACACCCGATCTCTTTGCATAAGAGCAGCTCTTTTTCGGTTTCGATCCCTTCGGCGATGACTCGGCATCCCATCAATGTCGCCAATTGGACGATATGCTGCACCATCACCTTTTTCTTCGGATCTTTATCGATCGAGGCGATGAAAAAACGGTCGATTTTGATAATGTTCGGCGTCGAGTGGTAAAGCAGTTTGTACCCCGAATGTCCGGTGCCGAAATCGTCCAGTGCGATACAGAATCCCTCGTCGCGGTAATGATTCATCAACCGCTCGAATTGGTCCATATCCCCGACCTCATTGTGTTCGGAGAGTTCAAAGACGATCGATTTATGATCCATTCCGTATCGACGCAAAAGCCGCGACGTGTTTCCTTTGGAAAAATCGGACATTTTCAGCAGGCGGTTGTCCAGATTGTAAAAGAGTTTACAGGTTTCGTAGCCTTCAATCGTACGAAATTTTTCAATCACTTTTTCCCGCAGCTTCATATCGAAGGTGTAGAGGATGTTTTCTTCGTACAGCCGGTCGAAAAAGGCGTGAATCGACTCGAATCCAATCGTATCGGTCCCGCGCAAAAGCGCTTCGACGCCGAAAAGTACCCCGGTATGGGTATCGACAATCGGCTGAAACGCAATATCAAGAAGGTTGAGATAGTAAATGTAGACGGGGTGTAAGGGTTCCATAAACGGGAGTATAGTGATCCCGTGTCACATGGAGATTACAAACGAATCCAAACAATTCGCCGACAAGAGAAAAGGCTTCCGGGCGAAAGAAACGTTATCACGTTTGCCCGTTGAGGGCGTTTACAATCCGGAAACGAAACGGACCCATTCCAGAGCGATCAACACTACCAATACCACGCTCATCGCCGGAAGATAGCGGTACAATCGCGTCAGCCCCAATAACGGTTTACCGTCTACGAAGATTCCCAGCTGAACGGCCGTAACGGCCAACGACGCGATGATAAAAAAGACCAACGAAACAATCGGCACCGACACAAGCGATACCTCCATCAATCCATACGCCAACAGGCTAAGGATCGCGATAACCGTAATGCGGTGCCCCATGAGTGCCGCCGAAGAGACGATCTCCTCTTTTTTGCGGACGCGGGCAATTTTAAGGTAGATAAAGGCCAAGAAAAGGATTCCGTAAAACATGGTTTTTCCCCTGAGAATAAAAGGGGAGATTGTAGCGAAGAAGATTTAAATAATATTTTAATATTATACTAAAAATAAGTATGGCGAATTTTATATGGATTACTTCGACAGATGCGCAATCCGCCGTAACGCCAACGAACACATCGCCAGACCGAACGCTCCGGTCACTCCGACGAAACTCCCTTTCTCTTTGATCCGGGGCAATTCCGAAGAACAGATGCAGCTGAAATCCCCGCGAAACTTCCGCTTGCGCAATTCGGCGCGTATTTTGGCGGCAAAAGGGTCCCCTTCGGTTTTCCAGATCGATCTCATCTCAATTTTGGTCGGATCGAGCCGTTTGGCCGAACCGACCGAACTGATCAGTTTGGGATAACATTTCTCGATCAGGGCGAGCTTGGCTTTCATATCGTCGATCGCATCGAGGATAATGTCGTAGGGTTCGAAATCGAACGTTTCGACCCATTCTGGGGTGATTTTTTCAGGCAGGGCGATCACTTCGGGATAATGGCTCCGGAGCGCTTCGACCTTGAGTTCTCCCTCGTGCGTTTCGGAGTGCATCTGACGGTTTTGGTTCGAAAGATCGTAGCGGTCAAAATCGACGATCGTGATATCCCGAACGCCGCTGCGGTAGAGGCAATCGAGACAAAAACTCCCGACTCCCCCCGTCCCCAGAAGGAGAATCTTCGCCCCGGTGATGGCGGTGAATGCCTCCTCGCCGAAGACCTGACGGGTACGGGCGTTTCTCACAGCCACTTCCGAAGCGTTTCCATCGACTCGTACGCGCTCATGTCGAGTTTGATCGGGCTGATCGATACTTTTCCCGTCTCGATCGCCTCGAAATCGCACAATCCCTCTTTTTGCGGGCGCGCTTTGAATTCGAGCGGATGCAATCCGAGCCAGTAATATTCCATCCCTCTGGGGTTGCGGTGGAGGTGGGCATCGTTGGCGTAATAGCGGTATCCGGCGTAGGTGATTTCAAATTCAAGCTCTTCGGTCGTATAGGGGATATTGACGTTTAAAAATTCCCTCTCGTTTAACGGAAAGTTTCCGGAGAGAATCTTCCCGGCCAGAATGCGGACCGCTTTTTTTGCCAAAGCAAAATCCCCAAGCGGCTGGGTGAAATCCATCACCTGCGATATCGCGATTGCGGGGACGCCGTGAAGGACCGCTTCCATCGCTCCCGCGCACGTCCCCGAATAGGTGATGTCTTCACCCATATTGGAACCTTTGTTGATTCCGCTGATCACCAGATCGGGTTTGCGTTCTTCGAACATCGAATGAAGCGCCAGATAGACGCAGTCGCTGGGTGTACCGTCGTCAAGTTTGTAAAAATCGTCTCCTACGCAGATAAACGACAACGGACGGGTAAGGGTGAGCGAATGGCCGCAGGCCGATTTTTCGGTCGAAGGGGCGACGACCGTAATCCGTCCCAATCCCTCAAGCGCATCGATCAGCGCCATGAGTCCGGGGGATTCGTATCCGTCGTCGTTGGTGATGAGAATCTCTTTCATTTATGATTCCTTTTGATGGTTTTGACCGGGACGATGATAAAACAGTTGGTATCCTCACGCCGCTCATAGGCCAAAACAAAATCGTGCTCTTTTAAAATCGCATCGACGATGTAGAGGCCCAGACCGAAACTGTCCCGCGTCGGATGGTCTTTGGTAAAAGGCTCGATGTAATAGGTCAAGGGTTTTTGAAGGGCGTTTCCGACGTTGGCGAATACCATCTCTTCCCCCTCCATCCAGATTTCCACCCGTTTTTCGGGCGAATGTTTGATGGCGTTGTCAATCAGATTTTTGACCGCCGTAACGAACAAACGGTAATCGACGAAGACCCGGACCGACGCATCGATCGTATGGTGCAGCGCGTCGACCTCCGCCATCGCCAGATCGGCGGCCCCGTCGATAATGTCGATCAGACGGTATTCGCTTTTGTTGAGATGCTGATTCCCCGAGCTGATCTCCTCGATCAGGGCAAACTCGCCGATCAGCGATTCGAGGCGTTCGAATATCCCTAAAAATCGCCCCTTTTGTTTCTCTTCCGTGAGCATCGTGGCGGCAATACGCCCTTTGGCGATGGGGGTTTTCAATTCGTGCATGATGTTGCGCAGAAAAAGGGTGCGCGATTCGATCAGGGAGCGGATTTTACGCTGCGTGCTGTCGAGTTCGTTAGCGATCAGGGCGATCTCGTCGCTCCCGGCCATTTTGAACCGTACCCCCATGTCCCCTTCCCCGAAGCGGGCGATCTGGCGGCGCAGACGGCGCAACGGCACGAGACGGTAGATGATCAGGGCAAACGAAACGATCAGTATCGTCATGATGGTCCCATAGGCGGAGAGGAGATTGAACGGGTTGTAGCTCTCGATACTGTGGTCTTTGAACAGCATCGTATGGTGCGACGATTCGACCCAGAAATAGATGTCGCCGCGGTATTCGACCATCGAGGTCAACACGGCGTTGGCCGAGAGTTCCATCGACATGTCGATTTTTTGGACCTGTTCGACGATCGGGTCGGGTGCGGCGTCCGATTTGAGAATTTTCCCCAGACGGATCACCTTTTCGTATTCGGTTTTGTCGGTGATCTCATCCAGATCGTAGAGGGCGAGATTGGCCTCGAACATCGGTTCGGAAATCTGTTTGAGAAGATAGGTGTGGTAGACCTGGCTGATGACCGAGTGTTTGGTGAAAATGTTGTCGATGTGTTTGAGGCGGTTGATCTGATAGAGCTGGTAGAACGTATAGCTGACGCTTGAGACGGTGACGACCAGCGCGAAGATGACGGTGGCGAGAACGACGTTATTTCGGACCATGATTTATACTAAACCATCCGAAAACAACATCCGCAAGGCACCTCTCATTTAAGCAGCTTGTAGCCGATGCCGCGAATCGATTCGATCAGACTTTTGTCTCCCAGTTTGTTGCGGATACGCCCCATCATGACGTCGATGCTTTTGTTCGACGAATCCTCGTTGATCGCCCCGACGTTGTGGATAAGGTCTTCGCGCGAGACGACCATCCCCTGTTTTTTGATCATGTGGGCCAGAATGCCGAACTCCGCGTTGGTCAGCTCCAGCAAGCGGTTTTTGTAGGTGATCTGCATGGCCGCTTCGTTGAGTTTGAAATCGCTCTCGTTTTGCGATGCGAGGGCCGCGTTGGCGTCATAGCGGCGCAAGACCGAATGGATGCGCGCTTCGAGTTCTCGTGGATCGTAGGGTTTTGGGATGTAATCGTCGGCTCCCAGTTCGAGGGCATTAATCTTGTCGGTGACGTCGGACCTCGCCGATGAGATGATGATCGGAATGTTCTGGCGCGCGCGGATCGCTTCGCACACTTCCAAACCGTCCATCCCCGGCAACGTCAGGTCGAGAATCACGACGTCGAACGTATCGAGTTTGAGAATGCTCAACGCCTTAAACGGATCGTCTTCCGTCGTCACTTTGAAATCGTATTGTTCCAAAAACTCGGTCAGAATCTCGGCCAGTTCCAGATCGTCTTCGATCATTAATATTTTTATCGTACTCATGACGCCATTGTAACGAAGTCAGGGTAAATAATCGCCTAACCGATCCATAACGTCACACGGTAGGCGACGAACGCCAGCGTGTATGCCACAGCCGAGGTGAGGAGGAAAAGATAGACGAAATATTTGATCCCCCCGGCCTCGCGGGTAAAGACGACCGAAGCGGCCAGACACGGCAGGTAGGTCATAATCACGACGATAAAGGCGACCGCCGAAGCAAACGGTATGTGCTGTGCGATGGCCGATTTGAGCGGCGTATCGGCCTCGGTCGTGTCGTTTCCGAGCGAATAGAGAACTCCCAGCGTCGAGACGACCACTTCTTTGGCCGCGAGTCCCGTCTGCAATGCGACCGCCATTTTCCAGTCAAATCCAAGAGGCTCGAAAACCGGTTCGATCGTGTGACCGATCATCCCCAGAAAACTGCGGGAGAGCTGCTCTTCGGCGAGGGTGTTCTGGAAGGTTTTGGCCTCTGCCTCGGTCGAAGCCGTTTCAATCTTGGCATTGTAGCTCGTCTCCAGCGAAGCGTCTTTTGGGTAGGTACTCAAAAACCATACCAGCAGCGACGCACCGGCAATGAACGTTCCCGCTTTTTTGAGGTACATCATCGTTTTGGTCACGACGGTGTGCCAGATCAGTTTCCAGGAAGGGAGACGGTATTTGGGCATCTCCATGACGAACGGTTCGTCAATCCCTTTAAACGCCGTGAGCTTCAAAATCTTCGCCGCGATCAGACCGATAATCGCCCCGGTGATGTAAATCCCGAACAGGGCGTTCCCCGCCATCTCGGAAGAGAAAAACGCCCCCGTAAAGAGGACGTAGACCGGAAGCCGCGCGCCGCAGCTCATAAAACCGATGATAAAAAGGGTCAAGAGACGGTCGCGGTCGTTTTTGAGGATACGGGCCGACATATAGGCCGGAATCGAACACCCGAAACCGCTCACCAGCGGGATGAACGACTGCCCGTGAAGACCGAATTTATGGAAAAAACCGTCCAGCAAAAAAGCGACCCGCGACATATATCCCGTCGATTCGAGCAGGGCGATCCCGACAAAAAGGATAACGATGTTGGGGACGAAAAGGACAACCGCTCCGACCCCGGAGATGACCCCGTCGACGACCAGAGAGCGTATTTCGTCGTTGCTGATCGTCGCGCCGACCACGCCGCCGAACCAGGAGAAACACGCGTCGATCCACGCCATCGGGATGTTCCCGATCTCGAACGTCAGCTGGAAAAGGCTCCACATGAAAAAGAGAAAAATAGGTATTCCGAATACCGGGTGGATCAAAACGGAATCGATCTTTTCGGTCGTCGTCTTCTTCTCCGGCGCTTTGGGACGGACCCGTACCGTCTCGGCGATGACCCCGCGGTTAAAGGAAAGGTACTCTTCGGCCAGCGCCTCTTTCATATCGTCGGTATCGTGGTGAAGGAGAATGTGCCGGTCGGCCTCGATCAGCATCGGCTGCAATTCGGTCCATATCGGGTTATCGTGGAGGGTACGGTAGGTTTTTTTCTCTTTTTGGAGAAGGTTGATCGCAATGTTCCGGTTCGAAATCGACGCTTTGAAACGGTGCCGATTGAGGTATTCGGTAATCTGCTTGATCTCCTCCTCAACCGCTTCGCTAAAGATCAGTTTTTGTTCCTGCAACGGTGCGGAATGAACGTCGATGACCGCTTTCATCAACGCTTCGAGCCCCGTTTTGGCCGCGGCGGACACCCGGATGCAGGGGACCCCCAAAAGCTGGGAGAGGTAAGCCGCGTTGATCTCGATCCCCTCTTTTTCGGCTTCGTCGCTCATGTTGAGGGCGATGACCATTTTTTTGTTCATCGTCATCAGCTCGGCGGTAAGCTGAAGGTTTTTTTCAAGGTTGGTGGAATCGAGGACGTTGATGATGAGATCGTAGTGTTCGTTGATCAGATAGTCGTGGGTTACCCGCTCTTCGATCGAGTAGTCGGTAAACGCATAGGTTCCGGGCAGATCGACGACGTTGAACGCATGGTCGTCGTACTCGAAAGTGACGACGGTTTTTTCTACCGTCACCCCCGTAAAATTCCCAACGTGTAGCCGCGCGTTGCCGATCGAGTTGATCAGCATGCTCTTGCCGACGTTGGGCTGTCCGACGAGCGCGACGGTCATAGGGTTAGCGGACATCGCACACCTCGATCAATGCCGCTTCTTCTTTACGCAGGGCGAGGCTGACGTTTCCGACTTTGATTTCGAACGTACTTTTGGCAGGTGCGCATTCGAGCATTTTGACTTCGGCGCCCTTCATCAGGCCAAACGAAATCAGCCGCTGTTTCAAAGGGCCGCTGGCATTGATACGGACAACCGTAGCGATCCCCCCTTTCGTACACGCACTCAGAAGAGTCATCGATTCTTGCGCCATAAAGGTGTTCCTTAAGACTAATAAGATGGTGCGAGGTTTTCGCAGAAGACCTAGTGTACGGCCAAACGCTTTGCAAACCCCTGAATTTTTCCGTTTGTACGGAAACCGAGCCCGAATTATTCGTCTCGAAGCGGATCATATCATTATTTTGTTAAATTGACATTGATTATCAACATTTACATTGCAATTCTAATTCCTCCCGAACACCGGGTCTGTACGTCGTTTCCCTCACCCGAAAGCAGCACGTAACGGGCTCCAAGGTTTCGGACGATCGTTTCGGCTCGGTCGGGGTCGGCATGGACCACTTTTGTCAGGGCGTCGGCAATCATGCACTCCGAGGCGATCACCGTCGCGCTTCGGAGTGCGATTCCGGTCCGGTGAGTGAGGGGATTGTAGAGCGGTATCCGTTTTTCGCCCGCTTCATCAATGATCGTATTGAAATAGCCGGCCGACGTCGCCACCGCCCCCTCGGAGAGTTCGATCGTCTCGGCGGTCAGGGTCGGAAATAGGGGATGGCGGAGCGCTACGGGAAGCGCTCCGGGAGAGCGGAGGCGCAAATCGCCCCCCGCATTGACGCAAAACGTCTCGATTCCCCGACGCGCCATCACGTCAAACGCACAATCGACGGCGTACCCTTTGGCAATGCCCGAAAGGTCGATCCGAAGCGGTTCGTGTACCCTAACCGTAAGCTCACCGCACAATTCGATCGCTTCCCACGTGCCGTAAGGGACTTCGACGTTCAATTCCCCGACGCCGCTGTGAAATCCGTGCCGAAGCAGTCTCCCTGCCGACGTCGGATCGAACAGTCCGCCGCTTTCCCGGTACAAACGATCGACACCCTGCAAAAGATCATACGTGAGGGGATCGATCTTCACCCTCTCCCCCGGACGGAGACGATTGATGGCGGAGAGTTCGGAATCTCTGTCGTGGTAACTTGCCAGGCGCTGAACATGCCCGATCCGGTCAAACGCTTCGTTCATCGCCCAGATCAACCCGGCGCGATCATCCGAAACGCCCCATATTTCGACAAATGTCCCCAGCAGGGGACGAGACCGGATCAGAGGATTCATTTGAGGAGGGTTTCGTAGGTTACCAACAGCCGTTTGACCCCGTTGGTGATATTTTTGCACGAGAGGGTCCCCCCGCTGATATTTTTGATGTCTTTACCCAGCTTGAACGGATCGGCGAGGGTTTTATGCTCGAACTGTTCGCGCCATTTGGGATGGGCGACTTCCCCGCCGTAGGTCTCGCGGTAATCGAGTACCTCGATCCCCCGGACGCTTCCGTCGGCATTGATTGCACAGGCATAGGTGATGAATTCGTGTTTTCCGATCACTTTGTCAACGAAAAACCATCCGAGCGTTTTCCCTCCCGATTCGGCACGCCATGCTTTGAATTGCGGTTCCCGAACCCGGACCCCGCTTTTGTCCTCAATGATTTTTTTGGCAGCGTCGTCCATCGATACCTCTTTGAGTCCGAAGGTTTTTGCCTCCGGAAAGAGAGCCTTTTGGGCCTCTTCCACGCTAAGGTACTGCTGGGCGTACGCCGCACTGCTAAACATCAGAATCGGTGATGCGACGATTACCGCCGGCGTCATAAGCCATTGCGCTTTCATTCCGTCCCCTTTTAAAAGTTGTACCCGACTTTAAGTCGGAACTCGTTGCGTTCATGGTCGGCCAAATGCCATCCTACGGCATTGTTACGGCTCTCGTCGCTTCCGGCGATCTGATTCGCCCACGTCACGGTAGCCCACCATGCCTTGTCGCCGTAGTGGATACTCGGACCCGCGAACATATCCCAGTGGTCGAATTCCCAGCTGCTTCCGACCGGATTGAGCATTTCGACGTCGGCCCACCCTTCGGCACCGATGTACCAGTTCGGAGCGAAACGGTAGCTCACCCCGGAGCGGATACGCGGAGCCATCGCGTATTCGGTCCCGCCGGCACCGTCGCCTTTCCACGATTCAATTTCGAGTTCGAGGTTGGTCATCCACTGAAACTGTCCGTCCATGAACGGCTTTTGAAAAATCACCATCATCTCCGCTTCCAGTCCGTTTCCGTTTTCCCCGGTAATCGAATCGACCGTATCGTACGTCAGTTCCCCGTACAATGCCACGCCCAAATCGTCGGCGTAGGGAGAGAGCATCATGTATTTGGCTTCCATCGATACCCCGCTGAGGCGAAACTGATTTTTGCTTCCGGTGATTTCGGGACTCGTACTCGATCCGGCGCACCCCTGAGCGCCGCAATCGTAATTATGGCGGTATCCGTTCAGGTAGATCGACGTCGACAAACGGTCGGTAACCCCATACTCGTATTCGGCCCGAACGTACTGGGCGCTGTAGTCCCCGCGACGTTTACCGCTGTGTTCGGTCAGATACAAATACGCCTCCGAAGCCCCTTGCGGAAGCGTTTCAGCCCCTTTCGTATATCCCAAAAGGTTTTCGTCCGCACCAAGGTCCGCACCGACAAGAGTTCCAAGCAGCGCCGCTGCACCAAGACGTTTTGTAATCGTTTTCATATGTTCTTCCTTTAGTTCATTAAGTTTATTTTTTATCCGTGTCGACGAAGCGAACCGGTCATTACCGCCAACAATGCGATGGCAATGCCCCCTTCGAAAACAACAAACGATACGAGTTTGAGCCACGCAAAATGGGGCGAAACCGATAAAATCAGCAAGGGAGCCGCAATCTCACCGAATGCGGCCAGATACAACGCCGCCGAAAGAGCGCGGAGCGTTTTCTCGCCGATACCGCAATAAGGGAGCAAATGGGCCGCTATCAGCGCCACCGTCCCCATACCCAAAATGTGAGGAACCGCCGTTTGCAGTACCCCAAGAACCGTTTTACCGGCGATGAATTCCTCCGGATCGCCCAGATAGGCGGCCGCTATGCGGGAGGGTTCAAACGTCAGTTTATGGATAAACAGCCATATCCCGCTGCCCAGCTGAAGCATCAGCAGCAACGACGTCGCCGCGATTACGACGACCAGCAACCCTTTACGGTTAGCTCCCATGGCGTTTCTCCCCGACGGACAGCCGATACAGGTTAAATACCGTCACCGACCCCATCATCAAATGGTAGAGATAAAACGATCCCAGATACGCATCCACCCATCCGGGAGAGACGAAGCGGATCAAAAACAGCGTCCCGTGCATCCCGATAAACGAAGCGAATATCCCTATCGTCATCAGAAGGTTGAAACGGTCGTTTCGGCTAAGACGAAGCAGTAATGAGAGGGTTATCATGATGCCGATAGCACCGATGAAGAGTGCACTGTGCACCGATTCGACCATCGTCCCCAGCTCCATCGGTTCGCCGAATTCTCCGTCCCCCAGCACCGATGCGGCGACCGATGCGGCACTTATACCGACCGATTCGCCGAGCATCCACGCATTCGCCGCGAGGTAGATGAGAATCATCAGATTCATTCCGATAAGCATTCCGACCAGCGGACGATTTTCCCGAATCTCTTTCGTTACGAAAAACTTCATGAAAACCCCTTTAATTAATAATGCAAACGATAACCGTTATCGAAATACTACAACATAATCTTTCGCTTGTCAATAGTGATATTTATTATCAAATATAAATTTCTTTGCGATACGCTATAATTACGTTCACATAACTCTCTCAATACAGGAATCCGATGAACTTTTTATGGCGTTCGACCAGCCACTTCAATCTTGCCAATCTTTTTACGATGGCCAATATTACGGCGGGGCTTCTGGCTACCTACTGCATCACCCAAAACCAGTTTGTATACGCGGTCATTTTGGCCTGGATGGGGGGAGCATTCGATATATTTGACGGTAAAATCGCCCGGAAATACGCTCTTTCCAACGAATTCGGCGTCCAGCTCGATTCATTCGCCGATTTTCTGAGCTTCGTCCTCGTACCGACGTTTTTCATTTTTCAATCGGTCTATTCGCCTTTAAGCGGCATTCCGCTCGTTCTCGCCTCGATCGCTTCGATCTATTACGTCATCAGCGGGCTTCGCCGTCTTATTCAGTTTAACATCAATACCGATGCCGGGGAAGTCGCGAAATATTTTACGGGGGTCCCTACTCCGCTGGGAGCGATTCTGCTGTGGCTCGTGTGGCTGGGATCGGCTTATATCGGATGGATTGCCGTTTTGGTTTTGATGGTAAGCATCGGGGCACTGCTCAATTCGAAAGTCAAAATTCCCCATCTCTGACAAAAGCCCCGGCCTTTTCCGGCTCTTCGGGAAGGGGTGAGACGTTTTCAATCGTCACAAACGCGACTATCCACATCATTGCGTCAAAACACTCCAGATAATCTCTCTGTACTCCCCAGATCACCGCTGCCGCGACCAGTGCGGTATAGATAACCGCTTTGGTCGCTCTTAGCACTCCGCCGTGACGAATCAGGTAGGCAAATTCAAACGTCATGACGAGAAAAATCCAGACCAGCGCATTTGCAAACGAGAGCCATGCCGTTTCTCTCCAATACCCGAAACACGAATACCCTACGATCAGGTAGGCAACACTCTGAAGGATACGGACCGCAAAAGGTTCACACTCAATCGATTCGATGCCGCTTTGGGTTCGCCATTCGAAAATTCCCAGCAGCGTCAGCCATGCCGCCGAATCCATAAGTTGCGTCGGCGCCCCTTTGAGCGCAAAAAGGAGGGCATCCACCAGCAAAAAAGTAAATACGAGCCATTTAAACCCGCTATAAACCCCTGAACGCCGTAACGCCATCCATCGGCTTTTCATCGTTAGGCACTCTTTGTCCGGCTTTCGAACCGGAGATGATAGGAACACAAACCGCAATATTGCAAATAATTTTCCGAACGGGCCAAAAAGCGGTTTGGAGGCACTCCCGTAAACGATTTGAATTCACGGATAAAATGGGACTGGTCGGCAAAACGGGTTTCAAGTTCCGTATAGGCGATTTTTTGCCGTTCCGGGTGGGCTTTCATCTGTTCAAGTATCCCGTAAAAACGGCCGATACGGCTGATCGTTTTGGGAGTCAGGCCGGTTGCGGTACGGACGTTTCGCTCCAACTGGCGGATCGAAAGGGACTGGTTTAGAAAAAAACGGTCCAGATTTCCGTCGAGATACAGATCATTGACCCCGAACAGCAAACGATCGCTCTCGAATCCACGTCCGCAGAACAACCCGAGCATCCAGGCATCAAGGGTTCGGATGAGGGTCGGAATATCGTTTCGCCGGGAAATCAGTTTCTCGATTGTATCCGGATCGATCCGAAGCGACAGCTCTTCGGCCGGATAAATACGGTTTCCGAGCTCTTCGGGAGGGATGTTGAACAGGTAAAAAAAGACTCCGGGATTGAGTTGAATATCAATGTGATAGATATCGTCCGAAATCAGATTGTCAAAGGGTTCGGCATTGGGAGGGACAATGTAGACGCCATAGCCGATCCGGCTCTCCTGATACCAGGGGAGACGCAGCGAACCGTCAAGAATCAGCATCAGCGTCGCGCATCCGTCGGGAATCAGATCGTAACGGTGATACGTATCGCTTCGACCGTCCCCTTCGACCAGCCAGTAAGCCTTGATCCAGCGACGAAGAGGTTCGTCCGCAAGGTACATTTGTGACAAAAGCATACGTCACTCCCGCTTTTCACCATTTGGATTTTTTGTAATCCTACCGCCAAAGCGATCGAATCACGTCGATTAAATGATTATTTTTTATACAAATATGATAATTTTATTTAAACCATAGACTTGACACTAATTGTGCAGATGTCGTTTTTTTTCAATACAAAAATTTTCTCCTTTCCTATAATTTTGCCGAATTGCCCGTCGCCCACCGGATGAACGATCAGGCAAAACTTCATATTTAAGGAGTATTCTTTGAAAGCTTTCAAACTCTCAAGAATCGGTCTAAGCGCCGTTTGTGCCGCCGCTTCGCTCTATGCCGTCGACGCGTCCAACGGAAAAGCGGTGATGGATGTCAAATGCAGTGCGTGTCACACAGGAACGACCGATACCGGTCTTAGCCGGATTTCGGATCAACGCAAAACACCGGAAGGGTGGTTCATGACGCTGGAGCGGATGAAACGTCACGGCCTGGTGCTCGACGACGCGCAGCAGCGCGACGTTCTCAAATACCTCTCCGATACCTATGGATTGGCTCCCGAGGAGATCAAACCCTACCGTTACGTCCTCGATCAGACGCCCAATGTCGTCGAGAGCGCCAAACGGCCTCAACTCGACGAGATGTGTACCCGCTGCCACAGCGAAGCCAGAATCGGCTTGCAACGACGTACGACCGAAGAGTGGACGCGGCTTGTCCATTTCCACGTCGGACAGATCCCCTCACTAGAGCTCCAGTATCTCTCCCGCGACCGCGACTGGTTCGGAATCGCGACGACGAAAACCGCACCGTTTCTTGGCAAAACGTTCTCAAAAGAGAGTGCCTCCTGGACAAAATGGAAACAGACGGCTCCTACTGTAGCTGTCGAAGGAACCTGGAATGCCCTTGGGCACACTCCGGGCAAAGGGGACTTTACCGCGACCGTTTCACTCTCGAAAAACAGCGACGAAAGCTATAAAACGGTTATGGAAGGGAGCTATCTCAGCGGCGAATCCTTCCAGGCCGAAGGGAGTGCCGTACTCTACGCCCATGCCGAATACCGCGCCACGCTCGAGGGTTCAGAAGGAAAAATTCGTCAAATACTCCATTTTGACCCCTCGACGGGAGATATGCAAGGACGGATGTTCCCGAGCGAACATTCCGAAGAAGGTTCGACTCTTAGCCTCTACCGTCCGAACGGACCGGCGTCCATCCGCGGAATCTATCCGAAAACGCTCCGTATGGGAGAATCGGCCGACGTCCGCATCGTAGGATCCAGACTCGAAGGAAAAGTCGTTCTGGGAGACGCTCTACGCCTCAACCGGATCGTATCGCAGGATGCGAACAGCATCGTCTTGAACGTCACCGCACTCAAAAAACCGTTTGCGGTGAACGAAACGGTCCGTATCGGAAAACTCAAAAGCTCGGTAGCCCTGTTTGAATCGGTCGCAAAAATCGAGGTGGTCCCCTCCTATGCCGTCGCCCGGGTCGGAGGTATCCATACCCCTAAACAAAATGCCCTCTTCGAAGCCATCGGATACGCCAAAGGTTCCAAAGGGATGATTCCATTAGGAAGTATGAACGGGGTGAAATGGTCCGTAGAGAACTACGACGAGGAAGCGGCCAAAGAAAAAGATGCCAAATACGCCGGAACGATCGATTCGAAAACGGGTTTCTTCACACCGGCACAGGAGGGGATGAACCCCGAACGCAAATTTTCCACCAACAATGCGGGAAAATTGGCCGTGATCGCCACCTTGCCTTCCGGGAAAAAATCGCTCAAAGCGAAATCGGAGCTGATCGTCACCGTCCAAAAATGGGTCAATCCGCCAATCCAATAAAAGTGAACCGCCATGAATATGCCTATTCAACGTCTATTGAACGAAAATTACCGACGTCTGGAACTTGCCGGGAACGCGTACTTGTTTCACGTCCCCTCGACCTCCCTCTTCGAACTCTCGCAGGAGAGTACCGAAGCGCTGAAGGGGCTCGAAACGGGGACGCTGCACTGGAGCGCCCTTGATCCCCAAACCGCCGAAGAGTTCTCGCAGCTCGATCTCATCGGTCAACCCGGAAAACGTCATGCCGACGTTACCATCGAACGTTTCCCGGCCAAAGCGCTGGTACTCAACGTCGCATCGGGGTGCAACCTCAGCTGTACTTATTGCTACAAAAGCGATCTGACCTCAATGGCCAACGGCGGAAATATGACGTTTGACACCGCACGCGAAGCGATTGACCTTTTTTACGCCGAATCTCCAAACCGCAAAGAGTATACGGTGACGTTCTTCGGCGGCGAGCCGCTGGGAAATCTTCCGTTGATCCGGCAGGTGATCGCCCATGCCGTCTCCTTTTTTGCCGCACGGGATGCAGAGGTAAAATTCACGATGACGACCAATGCGACCCTTCTGACCCCCTCGGTCGTCCGCGAGCTCCACGACTCCCGGGTCGATCTGACGATCAGCATCGACGGCCCCGAAGCGATTCACAACCGCACGCGGGTTTTCGAAAGCGGCCAGGGAAGCTATGCGGCGGTCATCAAAAATCTCTCCGCGGTCCGCTCCGTCTATACCGACCGTGTCGTCGCCGCCCGGGTGACGCTGACGCGGGGAATCACCGACGTCGTCGGGATATGGGAACATCTTCACCGCACGCTGGGGTTTCGGGAAATCGGTTTCGCTCCGGCGACGTCGGGTGATAACGCCATCTTCAACCTCACCGGCAATGAGATCGCCGAAGTGTTCGCCGCATTCAAAAGACTGGGGGAGCATTACCTCCAAGAGGCGTTTGAAAATCGTTATAACGGTTTTTCCAATCTCCACCGCGTGCTGGGAGATATCCACGAAGGACGTAAAAAACGGCTTCCGTGCGGTGCCGGAGTCGGCCTGATCTCCGTATCGTACAAAGGGACGATCGATTTGTGCCACCGGTTCACGGGAAGCGACTTTACGACGTTCGGTTCGGTTCAAACGGGGTTGGACAAACCCGCCCTCGGACGTTTTCTCGAATCGCGGGCCAACGACCGCGAAGGAGATTGCGCTACGTGCCATATCCGCAACCTCTGCGCCGGAGGATGCTACCACGAGAGCTACGTTCGCTACGGCGATCCGTCGCTTCCGGTACTTCACTACTGCGACATCATGCGCGACTGGATCGATTACGCGCTGCAGGCCTATATCCGTATTTCCGAGCGTAATCCGCTCTTTTTCGACACCTATTTCAAAAAAGGGGAATTCACCTATGAAACACTTTAAACCGCTCAATCCAAAAGCAAAACTTCTCGACGAAGCCGTCGCCGAAGGCAAATCCGAAGAGGTCGTCGCGATGCAAAGCGTCGTCGGATGCGTCACGACATTTGATCCCGGCTGGGAAGTCGATTCCGACGGCGGCGTCGCCGGACTCTGTCAACCGATGGAAGCCGACTTGTACGGGTGTGCCGATCCGTGCTGGTGGCCGACGCAGGTTCCCGATACCAGTTCGAGCTACACCTCGTGGACCGCAAAAGCACCTTCAGCACAGGACTGGCGGAATCTCGACACCGTTTACCCGAAAAAAATCTAACCCAAGGAAACCCGTATGAACCGTAACTATGCCAAATCCCTGTTCGCCCTGTGCGTCACGGGATTCTCCCTTTTCGCCGACACCTCCGCCCCGCTCGCGGGAGATCGTGACTACATCATGACGGTCACCCGACCGAACAATCTGATCCTTGTGGACCTGAAAGAGGAAAAAACGGTACGCAACTGCCGACTCAACGGGGATGCCCCTCCGATCGGCATCGTCCCCTCGCCGGACAACAAAACCGCCTACATCATCACCGATTATGCGGGAAGCGTCAACGGCTACGACATTGATAGCTGCCGTCAGGTTTTCCATGCGTCCCTCTCGATGCCGCAAAGCAGCGGCAAATCACTCTCGGGGATCGCAGTCAGTCCGGACAATAAACACCTCTATGCCGTGACGAACCAGACAAAACTCCATCCGGACCGTTACGAAGTGAAAGATCCTCTCTTCATGGTATTCGACACGGCCGACGGAATGGAAGCCAAAGCGACCCGAACCTACACCGTACCCCGCCAGATCACCAACATCAGCGCCGCGGACGACGGAAGCGTCTTCATGACCGGGAGTCAGATGTACAAACTCGATCCGGCTACGGGAAAAATGACCGTCGCCAAAAAACTGATCGGATGGAACCGCAAAGGGTTCAGCGATCCCGATTCGACGGCAACCTACCCGATCGGTCAGACGACCCACGAATTTGCCGTCATGTACACGACCTATAAATACAAGGACAAAACCCAAAACATCGACAATGCCGATTTACTGTGGGGGATGACGCGCGTCGATCTCAAAACCGGAAAAATCACTCAGGGGGAATTCAACCCCTACGAAACCATGATGTTCACCCTGATGACCAATCCAAAAGACAGCAATATTCTCTACGGCGTCCTCAACGACCTGAGCAAATTCGACGTCAAACGTAAAAAACTCCTCAAAAGGGTCGACGTCGACCACACCTATTACTCCCTTGGGCTCTCCAGCGACGGGAAAAAAGTCTATCTCGGATCGTGTCTGAACGACATTTCCGTCTATGACGCCGATACGCTCGACAAACTCGGCAACATCCGCCTCCCCGAAGGGGACATGGGAACCGCGTCGTTCCATGTCTTCCATCGCCTCTAGGAGGCTATTCCATGCGGCCGCTTCTGTACGAGATCATCGCCCCGGCGAAATTTCGCCTTCTGGGCGTCATCCTTTTCTCTGCGGCCGTATCGGCAGTGTCGGTACTCCAACCGATGCTGATGCAAAAAGGGATCGACGAGGGGATACTCAAAGGGGATTCCCATGCCTTCGTATTCTGGTTTTCCCTGATCGTGGCGGCCGCACTCGGTGCAACGATCCTCTCCATTGTCAACCGCATCTATTACACGTCCGTATCCATGCGGCTTCTCTTCGCCTTCCGAGAACGGGTCTTCGCCTCGCTCTTTTCCCACAACAGGTCGTTTTTTGGCCGTTATCCCTCCGGCGAACTCCTCTCTCGGGTACAAGGAGACGTTAACGAGCTTCAGCAATTTGCCACCGATTCGCTGCTGGCGCTCTTTTCCGCCCTGATCGGTCTAATCGGAGTCGTGTGGGTCATACGCACCTACAGCCCCGAACTGACATTGGCGGCACTCGCCCTTTTGCCGTTTGAATTTCTGGCAATGCGTCCGTTCTACAAACCGATGGAATCGAGTGTGCGCTCATTGCGTGAAAACAATGCCGCCCTCTCCCAGTCGTTTTTGGAATCGTTTCGAAACATGCCCCTGTTTCAAAATTACAATGCTCTCGGTCTGGCTAAAAATACCCTCTCGACGCTGCACGAACGCCAAAAGGTTCTGACCCTGCGTAACCTGCGGCTCCAGATCGGATTCAGCCAGATTCCCGCCCTCATCACGATGATCGGACGAAACGCCATTTTCCTGTACGGCGGATTCATGGTGATGCAGCATCAGATGAAACTGGGAGAAGTCATTGCGTTTCTTACCTATTTCGGAATGATTCTCGGACCCGTTCAAACGCTCTTAGGGGTGCTCAACGCCTATCCGAAAGCAAAAATCAGTTTTCAGCGCCTCGCCGAGATTCTCCCATCCGAAACCAGACCGCATACTCCGGTACGTTCACAAGATGCGCCGCTATTGTGCGTACGGTCGCTCGAATACACCCTTCCCCATGCCGGTGAAGCGCTTTTGAAGGGGATCGATCTGGATTTAAAACGTCAAGAGAGCATCGCGATCATCGGACGAAACGGCGCGGGAAAAAGTACGTTTGCCGATCTGCTCTGCGGCTTGGAATCCCCTTTGGCCGGTTCGGTACGGGTCAATTCCGTTCCCATCATCTCCCCACTGAACGGTCCCTCAATCGCCAAACTCGAACAACATCCGATGATTTTACGCGATACGCTGCGCAACAACCTGACCATGGGGCATCCGGGCATCGACGAAACGGCCTTGCGGCAAATGATCGAACGCGTCGGCCTCGGCCACTGGTTTGCAACCCTTCCAAACGGTTTGGAAAGCATTTTGGGCGAATCGGGAAATACCCTCTCGGGTGGTGAACGCCAGCGCCTCGCGCTCGCGCGTCTTGCCCTGTATTCCCCCTCCGTTGCGATATTTGACGAATCGACCTCTGCCTTGGATTTCGAAAGCATCCACTATTTTCACCGGCTGATCGACGGACTTTTTGCCGATTCGGCCCGCATTGTCATCTCCCATGATCTCACGGCGGCAGAGCGCTGCGACCGTCTCTACGAACTTTCCAAAGGAAAACTATGTCTGAAAACCCGCGAATAGTGCGTGTCGGCATCATCGACAGCGGCCTGGACCTTCCCTCCCCACAATGCGCATCGTTTTATCCGGACGGACGAAACGTATCCGGCTACGAACCTCCGAAACATGACCATGGACGGATCATCGCTTCGATGATCGCGGGAGAACGGATCGAACTCTACAGCGCCAAAGTCTTTCACGATACCCTCACGACGACACCCGAACAGATCGCTACGGCCATCGGCCATCTCAGCCGGTTTCGTCCCGACATTATCCACATGAGTCTCGGTACGGTTCACGACCGTCCCGCCGTTCGCATGTACTGCGAACGCTACCTCGCAAACGGGGGGATCGTGGTCGCCTCTATCCCTACACAAGGTTCCCAGGAAGTCTACCCCGCCGCCTACAACGGGGTCATACGGGTCTGCGCCGACGGACGTTGCCCGAGTAATCGATGGAGCATCACCGGCTCCGAGCCGATCCGATTCGGGGCATCTCCCCTCTCAGGGCACCCGATCATTCGCGGTTCAAGCGTCGCCGCCGCACGCATCAGCGGCCACATTGCCCGCTTTCTCCTTGAAGGGGGTGAATCATCTGATGTGGTCGATTATCTTTGCGCAAAGGCGCTACGATGACCGTTCTGATCGCCGGAGGGGGAGTCGCGGGGTGTACCTCCGCCATCGGGCTTCGTCGTTTGGGATACGACGTCCTCCTCATCACCCGTCCCCGTCCGTTTGCAGCGTACGAAGGTCTCTCCCAGCGCTCGTTCGATGCCCTGAACACCCTTGGCTGCATCCAAGCCGCCGCAACCGTCTTTCCCCCGTCTGCGCGGTTTTCGGTATGGAACGGCGAGGCCAAACAGGCCAACCATGAGTATCTCATCTATCGTCCGGACTTCGATCGCGCTCTTCTCGAAGATGTCCGTCGCAATGGCGTCGGCATTATTGAAGGAAGCGTTATCGGTACCCTCGGGGGCTTGGCGTCACGCCCTTCCTGCCGCATCAAAACCTCCGAGGGATTCAGGACGATCGATGCCGATGCGGCGATCGACGCACGGGGGCGTTTCGTTCCCGCACGGGATGCCTACGTCTCAGGCCCCCCGTCCGTTTCCATCCTCCAAAAGCTCACCCTTCCCCCATTCCTCGAACCTGCAACCTCGCTACACTCGATTCGGCGCGGATGGATATGGCAGGCGGCATTGCCAAACGGCGCGGGGTATCTCCAGCTGACTACCGATGCCAAAACCGCCGGTGCTATCCGCAATTTTGCAACCCTGCGCCGTCATATGGGTCATTGCGACGAAGCCTGGATCGTAGAAGGTTCTAACGAGAACGGAAAACCGCTCCTCCGGGATGCTACCAGCCGCCTTCACAAGAAGATTGTCGCCCAACGGGTATTTTATGCCGGCGACGCCGCGTCGGCCGTCGATCCTCTCTCGGGTAACGGTATTTTTCAAACTCTTGCCATGACCTCCGTCCTCCCTTTCGTCATCCATACGGTGCTCAACCGCGACGAAGCTGACGGCGCCAATGCGATTGCGTTTTACCGAGAACGGGTACGCGATCTCTTCCGCCGCTACACTTCGACCGGAAGGGATTTCTACCGGGCCGAAACGCGGTATGCGGATGAGCCGTTTTGGTCGGATAGAAATGTATGGCAACCGACACTTCCCACCGTTTCATCCGTCCGCATCGAGCGGCGTTCCGTTATCATCGCTCCCTACGTCGAATCCAAATCCGTCGTCATCACCCCGTCCCATCCCAACGGCGTACGTTTTTTTGAAGGGATCGATCTCGTACCGATCGTCGAGCAACTCCTGCAATATCCACCGGATGGGCGCGAAGAGAACTTTTCCGGCCAATGTCGGAATTTAGAACCGATGCTGAGGGCAAAACTGTTTTTATGGCTAAAAGAGAATACAATTCTCTCATGACATACACAGGAGCTCTTATGCATACGATCCGTCCTTGCGGTGCCGAAGCGTTTGACACTCTCTATCCCATCTATGCCGAAGCGTTCCCTCTGTCGGAACAAAAATCCGCTACGGCCTTTCGGACGCTGCTGGACGATCCCCACTATCTGTGCTGCATCCTTGAGGCGGAGGGAGAAACTGCCGGATTTGCCCTCTTCTTTGCTCCGTCCGATCTCCCCTTTTACCTGCTCGAATACCTCGCATTGGGTAATGACTATCGCGCCATGGGGCTGGGAAGTCTCTTAGTCAACGATTCGATAAAGACGCTTTTACACCTGCGCGGAGTCAAACCGATCCTTATCGAAATCGACGCAACCGACGTTCCCGGTGAGCATCAGGAGACCAACCGCCGGCGCGAACGGTTCTACCGTTCAAACGGATGTACGAAAATCTCGCAATTTCGATACGTTCTTGGCCTGATTACCCCGGATTCTCCTCCGGAAATGGAGATGATGCTCTACGCACCCGGCCTCAAGAACCTTGCAAGAGAGGAATTGCAACGGTGGATCACGCTGCTCTATACCCGGGTATACGGTCGGGATACCGACGATGCCAGACGTTCGGGGATGTTTGAAAATTTACCGGAGGTTGTGCCGATTGCCTAAAACGATTCCTCCTCGGCACTCTGATCGTTCCAAGAGAGCGGAAGCGCTTTTTTGGGTTTGAGCCCGAGTTTGCGCATCCCTTCGGCACGACGGATCAAATTCCCTTTTCCGGTACTGAGTTTATTCATCGCCGCTTCGTAGCTTTTCTGGGTTCGCCCGATCTGTTCCCCGATTTTTTCCATATCCTCGACAAACAAAACCAGCTTTTCGTACAGAGCTTCGGCCGAGGCGGCGATCTCACGGGCATTTTGTTCCTGATACTCGCTGCGCCAGATGTGTTCAATCGTCCGCAACGTCACCAACAGCGTCGAAGGGGAGACGACGACGATGTTTTGTTCGTACGCCGTTTTGAAAAAGGTCTGATCCGATTCCAGCGCCAGTAAAAACGCCCCTTCGATCGGCATGAACAAAAGGACGAAATCGAGCGTCCGAACCCCCTCGAGCTGTTCGTACCGTTTGGCGCCGAGCCCTTTGATGTGGGCGTGAATCGACAACAGATGGTGTTTGAGCGCCTGCGTCCGCTCTTCCTCGGTTTCGGCACGGACAAACGCATCGTAGGCGACCAGAGAGACTTTCGAGTCGATGATGATGTCTTTATTCTGCGGGAGATGGACGATGACGTCGGGACGGTATTTTTTCCCTTCGGTATCACTGAGGGTACTTTGAAGCTCGTATTCATGCCCTTCGCGCAATCCCGATTCTTCCAAAATCCGTTCCAGCACGATCTCCCCCCAGTTTCCCTGGGTCTTGTTTTCCCCTTTGAGTGCATGGGTTAGATTGATCGCATCCTGACTCAGCCGCTCGTTCATCGATTTGAGCCGTACCAGCTCGTCTTTGAGGCTCTGACGCTCTTTGGCGTCGTGGATAAACTGTTCCTTGCTCTGGGCTGCGAACTGGGCGATCTGCTCACGGAACGGTTTAAGGAGAAGATCAAGCCCTTTGCTATGGGCTTCGTCGAACGTCTTGGCTTTTTGTTCGAATATCTGCGATGCAAGCTGTTCAAACTGTATTTTCATCTGTACTTTAGCTTCATCGAGCAGGCGGATCTTCTCTTCGTAAGCACGGGTATTCTCCTCGTTACGGGTATGAAGCACCGCGTAATCGCGTTCCAGCGCATGGTACTCGTTCTGAAGGGAGGCAAAACGCTCCTGACTCTGCTGCGCCGCAGCGCGTTCACGTTCCAATACCCCCTGAAGCTGTGCGGACTGAGCCTGCCAAAGAGTTGTTTCATTTCGAGCACGTAAATACAGATATCCCAAGAGGGCAGCGGCACCAAAACCGATGAGGGTAAAAATTTCGTAGATCATGTCGCGATTATATCCCACCTCTTCTAAGAGGGCTAAAAGATGTCATTTTGTAAGATGACGTTATGAAGATTTCCGCCAACGCCCCCTGCCCCTGTCACAGCGGCAAAAAATACAAACTCTGCTGCCAGCCCTATCACAAGGGTATAGTTCCGGCCACCGCGCTCTTGCTGATGCGCTCACGCTACAGCGCCTACGCACTGGGACTGGCCGATTACATTGTCCGCACAACCCACCCGAACAATCCCGATTTTACGATCCATACCGCCGGGTGGAAAGAGGGCATTCTCTCCTTTTGCCGTTCCACTCCCTTTACGGGGCTAACCATCATCGCGTTCCAAGACGGCGAAAACGAAGCGTTTGTAACGTTTGAAGCACGATTGGGAGAACACGTGATGAAGGAAAAAAGCCGCTTTCTGAAAGAATCGGGCAAATGGCTCTACGAAAGCGGTGAGTTCGACGAATAAAAAGGTGCGTCCCCTCTTAAAGGAGACTCTGAGGTACGCACAAGGTGCGTTCTAGTCATAAAAGAGCGTGCATCAAAGAAACGGATCGCCGTTAATCACGATCCGAAATCCGATGTCGTTGGCCGCAAAATCGGGACGCGAATAACCGCGAAACGAGCTGCGAAGGCACAGATACTCGGTTTTATAGCTTCCCCCCCGACGTACTTTGAACGACTCTCCCTCTTTCGTCCCGACGCGGGCTCTTCCGTCACTCGGGGCATTGTGGTAATTGGCAAAAAAATCGTCCTCGCACCACTCCCAGACGTTTCCGAGCAGCCCGTAGACCCCGAGGCGGTTGGGAAGCTTGCTGTCGACGACCGCCGTACGCCCGTTGGAACTGTATTCGTAAATCGCGTATTCGTCCAGCAGCGCTTCCGAATCGCCGAACGTAAACCGGGTATTCCCCCCCGCTTTGGCCACGTATTCCCACTGCGCTTCGCTGGGAAGCGAATAGAGTCTTGGCTTTCCTTCGTACCGGTTGAGAAGCTCAACGTACGCTTTGGCATCGAACCAGCTCACCTGTTCGACCGGATGGCGGCGGGAGTTTTCCTCTTCGACTTTGTCGTTTTTAAAATACGACGGATTGACCCGGGTCAGTTTGAAATATTGTTCCTGCGTTACCGGATATTTGGCGATCCAGAACCCCTGCAATCTGACGGTATGGGGCGGAGATTCGACTTCTCCCCCTTCGTGGTATTGCGGATTGCGTCCCATGATGAATTCACCCCCGTCGACGTAGAGAAACTCCATCCCAAGGGTATTGGTAAAATCTTTCGGTTGTTCCGGAACCACCTCCTCGACTACGGGAGGCGTTGGCGGCTTTTTCTTCAAAAAATCAAACAAATCGGTACCTTTTCATCATAGTGCGTTACGCTCTTCTTGATAACGTTTAAGCAAAAACCGTTCTCACTCGTCTTCAGCACGCCAATACTTCAATGCAATCTTCCCCTTTGGGGATCAGACACAAAAAGACGTACGGCTCATCCCCCACCGTCTCATAACTGTGTGCTTCACCGGCCGGGATACATAATACGTCACCCGCTTCGGCTTCAAACACTTCGTCGCCGCAACGTACTCTGGCGCGTCCCGAGAGGACGTACTGTTCGTGTTCTACCGTATTGGTATGGTAGGGCATATGCCCGCCCGCATCGATCGTAAAACAGCGCATGGCGAAATTGGGAGCCTCTTCAAGGGAGAGAAGCATCTGCATGCTGACCCCTTTTCCCGCTTTTTGCGCGACCGCATCAATCTGTGAATGTTTTCGGCGAATCATGACAACCCCTTTTTAGGGGGAATTATCCCGTTTTTTTCCTTTCTTGACAACCCTAACGGCGATAGTTTATAATGTCGTCAGCCAAAATGACAAAACACTGCATAGCTCGCACCAAAAATCTACATTAATCCCTAAGGCATTCTTCACAATGAGCGATACCGCAAAAACTCCTAGAAACAACACGAAAAATCGTACCCACATTCCGGTCGAAGGGTTCACCATTGAAGCACTCCGAACCAAAAAGATCGAAGACCTCCTCGAAATCGCCGCCTCTTTGAACATCGAAGATCCTAACGAACTCAAACGTCAGGATCTTATTTTTGAAATTCTTAAAACGCAGGTTCAGCAAGGAGGGTTCATCCTCTTTACCGGAATCCTTGAGATCATGCAAGACGGTTACGGTTTCTTGCGTGCTGTGGACCAGAGTTTTAGCGATTCGATGCACGACGCCTACGTCTCCAGTACCCAGATCCGCCGTTTCGCATTGCGTAACGGGGACATCGTCACCGGTCAGGTACGTGCGCCGAAAGATCAGGAGCGCTACTATGCCCTCCTCAAAGTCGAAGCGATCAACTACCTTCCGCCCGAAGAGTCCAAAAAACGTCCCCTCTTCGAAAACCTTACCCCGCTTTATGCGCTTGAGCAGATCAAACTCGAATACCAGCCGACCAAACTGACCGGCCGGATGATGGATCTTTTCGCCCCGATCGGTAAAGGGCAGCGCGGACTCATCGTCGCACCTCCGCGCTCAGGGAAAACCGAGTTGATGAAAGAGATCGCCCACGGGATCACCAACAACCATCCCGAAATCGAGCTGATGGTTCTCCTCGTCGATGAACGTCCCGAAGAGGTTACCGATATGGAACGCTCCGTTAAAGGAGAAGTCTACAGCTCTACCTTCGACGAGCCGGCCAAAAACCACGTCAAAGTCGCCGAGATGGTGATCGAGCGGGCCAAACGCCGCGTCGAGCTCGGCAAAGACGTCGTCATCCTCCTCGACTCGATCACCCGTCTGGCACGTGCCTACAATACCGTCACGCCGAGTTCGGGGAAAGTCCTCTCAGGTGGGGTCGATGCCAATGCCCTCCACAAACCGAAACGTTTCTTCGGTGCGGCGCGTAACATCGAAAACGGCGGAAGCCTCACCATCATCGCAACCGCCCTCGTCGAAACGGGAAGCCGTATGGACGAGGTCATTTTCGAAGAGTTCAAAGGGACCGGAAACTCCGAGATCGTCCTCAGCCGCAAAATCTCCGACCGCCGTATCTTCCCGGCTATCGATATCCTCAAATCGGGAACCCGAAAAGAAGAACTTCTCGTCGGACCGGAAATCTTGCAAAAAGTATTCGTTCTTCGTTCGATGCTCCACAAACAAGAAGACGAAGTCGAAGCACTCCGTTTCCTCTACAATACAATGCTCAAAAGCAAATCCAACGTCGAGTTCCTTGACAGCATGAACGATTCGAACAAATAAAAGGACCCTTCAATGACGTGCGCCGCGGGGCCATCATGAATGCCAATAGAAAAATCGGGGTTTTCGACTCCGGCCTGGGCGGGCTCACGATTGTCAAAACCATGCTCGAAACGGTGCACGGTATCGACGTAATCTACGTCGCCGATACGGCCAATGCCCCCTACGGTGAAAAAACCCGGGAAGAGATTCTCGCATTATCCATTGCGATCACCGAATATCTGATTTCCCATCACCGCATCGACGCCCTCGTCGTTGCCTGCAATACCGCAACCTCCGCAGCGATCAATCAACTGCGCGAGCGCTACAGCGATCTCATCATTATTGGAACCGAACCCGGATTAAAACCCGCCATTTCCCATTCCCACTCGAAAAAAGTGGGCGTTCTTGCCACCCCCGCCACCCTTGGCGGAGAAAAATACAAAGCCCTCGTCGATCTCCTCTGCCGCCATTATCACGTCGACGTTTTCGAACAGCCCTGCCACGGACTCGTCCAACAGATCGAAAGCGGCGCAACCGATTCCGAAACGACCCTCTCGATGCTCGAAAAGTGGCTTACGCCCATGCGGGAAGCCGGAGTGGACACGATCGTTTTAGGGTGTACCCACTATCCGCTCGTAGCCGAATCGATCCGAAAAGTCATGAATACGCCGGTCACCCTTGTCGACAGCGCCGAAGGGGTATCGAAGCGTCTTCTTTTTCTCCTGAGCGAACGCGGTTTTTCCAATACCGGGTGCAATACCCTAAAACTCTATACCACCGGCCCGATTCTCCCCGAGATGGTAACGCGGATTTTGGGCGATACTTTTAGCCTAGTCGTGTTAGACTCTCTTCATTAAAATTGCGATTCCAAACGAGCGAGGCATTATGAGCGGATCCGAAGTATTGGCACTGAAATACCGCCCGAAACGGTTTGAAGAACTGATCGGACAGGAGAGCATTTCCCAAACCCTCTCGCTGGCACTCGATTCAGGACGCCTTTCACACGCTTACCTCTTTTCGGGATTGCGTGGATCGGGTAAAACCTCTACCGCCCGTATTTTCGCCAAATCGCTGATCTGTGAGCACGGTCCCACCTCCAACCCTTGTGACGTGTGCGTTCACTGCGTCATGGCGAACGAAGGGCGTCATATCGACATCATCGAGATGGATGCCGCTTCCAGCCGAAAAATCGACGACATCCGCGATCTGATCGAACATACCAAATACCGTCCTGCCAGCGCCAAGATCAAAATCTTCATTATCGACGAAGTGCACATGCTGACCAAAGAAGCGCACAATGCTCTTCTCAAAACCCTCGAAGAACCGCCTCCCTACGTCAAATTTATCCTGGCCACAACCGATCCGCTGAAACTTCCGCCTACCATCCTTTCGCGGACGCAGCACTTTCGGTTTAAACGGATCAGCCACCCCAACATCGTTCACCATCTGAATCATATTCTCAACAAAGAGGGGATCGAATATCAAAACGAAGCGCTTGATATCCTCGCCCGCAGTGGATCGGGAAGCCTGCGCGACACCCTGACCCTGTGCGATCAGGCCATCATCTATTCCAAAGGGTTCGTCGACGTCAAAACGGTTGCCGATATGCTGGGACTTCTGGACCCCGAATACATCGCGACCTTGTTTGACGCCGTTTTTGCCAAAGACCGGCCCGCCCTTACCGAAATGCTCAAAGAACTCGAAGCCTACGAAGCCGAAATGGTCGTCGACGAATTGATTGTCTACCTCAAAGAACGTCTTTATGAAAACGATCACCGATTCAGCCCGCTCATCATCGAACGTTTTTTCCGGATACTCAGCGATGCGAAAACGCTTTTCGCCATCAATGCCGACGGCGGATTCGTCGTCAGCCTCGTCTTGTTTAAGATGATCGAAGCGTTAAAGATCAAAGAGATCGACGAAATGATCGAATCGCTCGAATCGCACCTTCCCCACCATGCTCCCGCAGCCGCAGCCATAGGTACAGCGCCGCGCGAAACGGCCGGGACAATCCATGTCCGCCCAATCGAACCGGTACAAACGCACTTTGAAAAGCTGTGCGCCAAAATCAAAGACCGCAGCATCGAACTGGGGGCGTGTTTCGGGAAAAACGTCACGTTCGTCTCGTTTGAAGAGAATACCCTGACCTGGGAAAGCTGTGCCGAGGGGGAAGACCGGGAGCTGCTGAAAAACAGTTTCGGCATTATCCGCCAGTTCGTCCGTGAAATTTACGGCATTGAGACGCAGATCCGTTCCAACCCGTGTACGAAAGAACCCGAATTGCCGACTCCTCGGGCCGCTGAATCCTCCCTTGATCTTCCCAAGATCGACGATTCCACCTCTCCCCTACTCCAAGAGACCGGAATCGTCGAAAATGCTTCGATGATCGAAGAATCGGAAGTCGGCGTCGGCAGCTGTGTCAGCATGTGCGACGAAACCAGCGTCAAAGAGTTTGACGGAAGCGATATCCTCAAAGAACCGATGGTTCAAAAGGCGGCGGAGCTTTTTGAAGCGGTCAAAATCACCGTTCAATCCAAAGTTTGACCGATATTCATTTCAATTCCGTCCCTTCCCTTTTAGGGAAGAGGAGTTCGTGTTTCCAAAATCCGACGTATCTCGTCGATCAGGGCTTCTTTCATATTCTGTAGTTCGCTAAAAACTTCCTGACACTCTTCAGGTGCCTTCAGTTTGGCCAATACTTCAAGCTCTTTAGCCATCGATTCCACCTCATAAATACGCAGATTCCCCGCCGATCCTTTAATATAATGGGCCGTCTCTTCGATTTTGGATAAGTTTTTATTCCGCACCGCTTCGTGAAGAGCCGCATACGCGGATTCAAAACTCTGCACAAAGGCGGAGAGTAATTTATGCAAAACGGCATCGGGGAGCTGCAGTTCGGAACGCATCCGGTCCAAATCAACGATCGACGTTTTCACACGCGTTTTGATTACCGGTACGGAGTGATCGCACTCGCTTGCGTGGTATTCGAGATAAATCTTTAAAATATTTTCCAATTCTTCCAGATGTACGGGCTTAGCCAGATAGTGATCGAATCCCATAGCTAAAAACCGTTCACTGTCTCCTTCCATCGCATTGGCGGTTAATGCGACGATCGGGGTCCTGATATTGCTGAGTTTTATGATATTCAGCGCATCAACTCCGCTAAGTATCGGCATATTTACGTCCATTAACACCAAATCGTATTTCTCACTACGCAATCGTTCCACTGCCTGCTGACCGTTTTCGACGACGACCGGTTGCAATCCATATTGTCCAAGGTATTCTTGTATCAACATCTGGTTGACCGGATTGTCTTCGGCGACCAGAACCTTCCCGCTAAAACTTCCGCTTCCGGTGCCATATTCCCCCAAATTCAGGCTCTGTTCGTTTACGGCACTGAGCAAAACATTGTATAAAGCCGATAGATTATGTTCAAGGTCTTTAATCCACGTTATGCGTTCGCCGTCAAACGTTACCTCATCCGGCGATCCGATGACAATGCCCGTCACGCCGCCCCGGGCAAGCAGTGCTTGGGCGATTTCGGCCGGCGTATCGCAAAAAAAGACGTAAATTCCGTCCCGATCGATTTTGAGCCCTTCGTCCGGAGACATGACACGATAAGGGACATGGAGCTTATCCAGATAGGTTTTGATACGGTTCTCTTCCTCCGAATGCATACGGGAGTGGAAAAGCGTCACATAGCGGGAGATGAAATACGATGACAACGGATGTTCCGCATGACATTGGTTGACGTCAATCTCGAACGAAAATTCGCTACCTTTCCCCTCTTCGCTTTCGACCATCAATTGTCCTCCCATCAGCGATACAAGATGGGAGCTAATCGACAGCCCCAGTCCGGTACCGCCGAATTTACGGGTGGTCGAACTGTCTGCTTGAGAAAACGCTTCAAAAATTTTCTGTTTGTGTTCAGGGGCAATCCCGATTCCGGTATCACGTACGCCGAGTCGGATTTTCGATTTTTGTCCTACTTGGCCCAAACGTTCGACAAAAAAGACAATTGATCCGTCTTTGGGGGTAAATTTGACCGCATTGCTCAACAAGTTTGAAACGATCTGCTGGAGGCGCAGTAAATCGACGCGAATGCATTCTGAGATCAGCGGATCGACTTTGATCTCGAACGTAATGTTTTTATCCACGGTCATCGCGGTAAAAATTCGGGCAATTTTGTCAAATTCAATATGCGGGTTGACCGACGAGTAATCGAGTTCGAGTTTACCGCTTTCGAGTTTGGAAAAATCAAGAATATCGTTAATGATTCCCAACAACGACTGCGCACTGGTATTGATAATATCGAGATATTTCTTCTGCTGTTCGTTCAGGCCGCTTTGTGACAGAAGTGACGTAAATCCTAACACGCCGTTCATCGGTGTCCGGATTTCATGGCTCATCGTCGCCAGAAACTCCCCTTTCATTTTTGCGGCCGCATTCGCTGCTTCTCTCGCTTTTTGCAGTTCGGAAACATCCCCCATTGTTACAACAAACTTCTCTTCTTCCTCTATTAAAATCTTTTTAACGTTGACGAGAAATTTCCGCTCGTTTCCTTCCCGGTCGATCATCAGCGCATGGTGCGAAATCAAGGGATTTTCCATAACGTATTCAATCCAGTATCGCCCCTCCATCTCCGGTTGCAGATACTCCTCTGCCGGTTGAAACAGATCGCCGATGCACTGGTGCTTTGTCTTAAAATCGGCCATGTCGGAAAACGCAAAAATTTCGAAAAAGCGGGCATTAACGGAGATCAGTTTTTCACTTACGCTGACCAGGGCTACGATACTGTCAACGTGATCGAGGATATCTACCAGTTTTTTACGTTCACGGCGGATCACTTTTTCTTTTTGAATCGTGTCGGTAATATCTTCCCGCAATGCAATGTATTCGATGATCGCACCGTTTTTGTCGAGAATCGGGGAAATCGTCGTCTTGACTGTATAACGATTGCCATTTTTACTCCGATTGTTGATAATGCCATGCCATACGTGCTTGGATTGTATCGTCTCCCACATATTGGCAAACACGCTTGAGGGCATTTCCGGATCGCGAACAATACTATGAGGTTTCCCTAGCAGTTCTTCACGACTAAACCCGCTGATGATACAGAAAATATCATTGACGTAGATAATATTTCCGTTCAGATCGGCTTTTGATACGATCACCGACTCGTCAACGATGCTTTTGTACTGTTCGAGCAGGGCCCCGGTTTCCGATACTTTGTGCTCGAGTTCTTTGGTTCGGGCAACCTCTTCGATTTTAGCGACCAAATCATTTTTCTGCAATGGTTTGGGTAAAAACGACGTAATACCGTATTCAATCGCTTCAATCAGAATATCGAGACTTTTTAGACCCGTCGATAGGATAACCGGAATTTTTTTATCGTTTCTGCGGACCGCTTTGAGAAGTTCAATCCCGTTCATTACCGGCATATCGATGTCGGTGACGATAACGTCAATCGGATAGTTTCGGTAATATTCCAATGCCTCTTTCCCATTATAGGCACTGTAAAGCGTCTCTACCCGCCGCCGCAATATCTGTCCCAATTGCTCGACAATCAATGCTTCGTCATCGACAATCAGAACCGATACCGGCAGTTTTTTAAATTCGCCGTTCATTGCCCCCCCTCTTTACTGCCAACATTCGGAAGCAAAATCTGGAAACATGCACCTAACGGCGTATTATGCACCAAGAGCTTCCCTCCCATGCTTTGTTCAACAATGGTTTTGGACATATACAGCCCGATTCCCGTTCCGTGATTTTCACTTTTGGTTGTAAAATACGGTTCAAATATCCGTTCGATAATCGCCATTGGTACCCCTCCGCCGTTATCTTCGAGTTCGATTACGTTACTGTCTCCTTCTCCCCGGAGTATGATTCGTATCCATTTTTCGACCTCATCCCCTTTTCCCCGGTGTTCATCGATCGCATCTTTGGCATTGTTCAACAGATTGAGCAACACCTGCTGCATCTCGTTTTTATACCCCTCAGCCCAGAATACCCCTTTTTCAACCCGGTTGATATCCAAAACGATCGAATGGTGAGCAAGGGTCGAGCCAATGATTTCGACCGTTGCGGTAACGATATCGGCCAGATCAAAGCGCTCTTTTTGTTTGTCGGGTTGGAAGAAATTCCGGAAATCGTCAATGGTTTTAGACATAAAATGGATCTGCGCCATCGATTTTTCAACGGTTTTATGAACATACTCTTCATTGAGTTCATTAAATGCCTGCGCATCTTCGAGGTCTTGAATCATTAGCGCAAGTGCCGTCAGGGGTTGCCGCCACTGATGGGCAATATTTCCGATCATCTCCCCCATTGCCGCCATTTTTGCCTGTGAAAACATCATCTGCTGCTGTTCAAGATTGATACGGGTCTGTTCGGCAATTTTCTCATTTAGATAATTTTCATTCTGCTGCAGCTGGGTAATATCGTGACCGATAAAAATCAATTCCCGGAGTTTTCCGGCCGCATCGTAAATTCCGGAGACGGTCGCCGAAATATACACCGGAATCTGATTTAATGTGGAAAATTCAAAAATATACTCTATCGGTGCTTTCTCGGAAGAGATCTTTTGCATGGATCTAAACAGCTCCAACGTACCGTTTTTCACCAGCGACGGAAGAAAAAGCGGTCCCTCGCTCACTTTCCCCTCTCCGTACAACAGCTCGGAAAGACGTTCATTGAAATAACTGATTTTAAGGTCGGGCAAACATTTCATGTACAACGTCGAATGGACGATCGCATCGTGATAGAGGTCGAATTTTCGCCTTTCTTCGTTAATGATCCGTTTTTGTTTCACGGTATTCATCATGTTGTCGACTTTTAACAACAGTTCTTCAATGACGTATGGTTTTTTGATCAGGTCTTTCACGTCGTGCTTAATGACTTTGGCAATTTTATTGCTGTCATTGCTTCCGGTCAGAATCATCACCGGAAGATTTTTATACACTTTATGACGGCGCAGTTTGCCCATCAGCGCAAATCCGTCCACCAGAGGCATCTCCAAATCGGCGATCAACGCATGAATCGTGTATTTTTCCATCGTTTCCAGCGCCTCTTTCCCATTGGATGCCGTCAATACGACAAAACCTCGGCTACTCAGCAACAGTTCAAGATTGTTCCGGATAAAATTGGAATCGTCTACGACCAAAACGGTATATTCGCCGTTCGATTCCACCTGTTGGAATATATGACGGATATTGTCGATAATGTCATCAAAATAACGCTCTTTAATGATGTAATCGACAATGCCGAAACCAAAGAGTCGTTCCCGGCGAAACGAATCACGATCGGTCGTCATAACGATCACCCGCGCATCAGCCCGTTTGGCAAACGGTAGTAACATTTCCCCTTCTCCGTCAGGGAGAATCAAATCAAGGAGAATGTAATTGAACCGTCCGCTTTGTACAAGTGCAACAGCGCTATCGAAATCAAACGCCTGTTCTACATGGTGTCCGTCCCGTTCAAGACTCGTTTTAAGATTGTCATTAATCAATTTTGAATCTTCGACGATCAGGATACTATAATGCATGCGGCGTCTCCGTTTCAGCGTGGTCTTCAGGCAACATTATGACAAACTTTATGCCCTCTTTTTCATTTTCAGCCGTTATTTTACCGTGCATGTGTTCTTCAACAATCACTTTTGCCATATAAAGCCCAAGCCCGGTCCCCTGAGTTTCCCCTTTGGTCGTAAAATAGGGATCAAAAATCCGGTGCAGAATCGTCTCCTCGATCCCTCCGGCATTGTCGGCGATACTGACGTAAACGTATCCGGCCTCTTTCCATGCCTCGACGTGGATAGTCCGCTCGACAACGCTGCTCGATTCAAACGCTTCTTTGGCATTGTTGATGATATTGATGATAACCTGGGCCAGCTCATTAGGATATCCTGAAATGCTCAATTCATTATGAATCACCATCCCCAGCTGCACTTTACCCTTTCGAATTCCCGGACCGACTATTTCCAAAATACGGGCAAGATTGTCATTCAATGAAAACCGTTCTTTAATCCGGTCCGGCTTAAAAAAATTCCGAAAATCCTCGATCGTTCGCGACATATAATTGATCTGTTCCATTGCTTTCGACGACATCGTACGAATATATTCATCGTCCAGTTCACCGAAACGATGAGCATCTTCAACGTCCTGAACGATTAGTCCAAGGGCATTGAGCGGCTGACGCCACTGATGGGCGATATTTCCGATCATCTCTCCCATGGCTGCAAGCCTATTTTGCTGAATCATCATCCGTTCTTGCTTGCGTCGCCGGTCAATTTCGTTTTGTACCCGTTCATCCAGCGTCCGGTTGATGGATTCGAGTTCAGACGTCCGTTCGTAAACCTTCGCTTCAAGTTCTTCGTTTGCCTGCAACAACCGTTGCTGAAGACGAAGCTGCTCGGCTTCGGCTTCTTCAGCCCGTGTAAGCTGTCGTTCCAAATCGTTTTTTTCCTCAAACGAACGGCGTACCAATCCGGCAATCCGGCCAAATTCCCCCTCTTGCTCACTAAGTTCACGGATCAACGCTCCGTCTCTTTTGCGCATCGCCGAAGAGATCATATACGTTGGTCGAATAATTCGGATATAAATGAAGAGCATCAATCCGACGACTCCGACCAATCCGATCAGTACCATCGATCCCAAATTCATCCGGACCATTTCCCGTAGCAGTGTATCGGTTGTCGGATTCAAGACCACACCGAGTCCTGCTACCGGCTGTGCCTCTTTTCCATACAACGGTTGGATGAAAGTGAATCCGGTAGCGTTGTTGTCAATCATACGGATACGTTGCTGGGTAATTTGTTCAAATTCTTTAACCAGTTCCGGAGTCCAGATTTTCGCACCGACAAGATAGCCGTATATTTTGCCCGTCCGTTTGATATCGGCACTTCTCTGGATCGGAGCGACAAATATTTCAACCGGATGCGTATCCGTGATAATGAAATAGGAGTGAAATACCGGCACATTAAAGTTAAAATCATTTTTGTCAATCGATGCAAAAATATCCTTTTGATCCGGCATCGCATAGGCATGATAGACTTCATCCCCTTTTTCATCCACGATGTACATATAATCGGTTCGAAACGTTTTCATCGTAGCATCGATATTGACGCGAGCCCATTCCATATCCCGACTTTTGAGAAAATCAACCAACTCATCCCAATAACTGTAATCGTAAACGTAATTAGAAGTATCCGAAGATTTCAACGCGACGATTTTCCTGAACGTTTTACGAAATTCGGCAACACGTTCCTGATTGATTGCTTTGAGTTTACGTTCCTGCTGCATCCCGTTGTACACGATACTTCCGGTTGAAAGAAGCAGCAAAATTGCGGCGACGATAAAAAATTGGGGGTAGAGTCTCATATTGCCATAGTCCTAAAGCTCAAAACGCATTGTATATTTCCCGAACCTTATCCATATTCTGAATAAACAGTTCGGCAAGTTCAGGGTCAAAATGCCCTCCTTTTTCACTGTGAATCAAATCGACGGCTTCATCAAACGTCCAAGCCCCTTTATACGGACGGATCGACGTCAAAGCGTCAAACACGTCTGCAATAGCGACAATTCGCCCGTACAGTGGTATCTCCTCTCCGCAGAGGCCATCAGGGTATCCTCGGCCGTTATATCGTTCATGATGGCTGCGTGCAACGACGGCACCTGCTTGAAGATAGGGGTTGTCACAGTTTTTCAGAATATTGTAACCAATCGTGCTGTGAAGCTTCATACCGGAAAACTCATCGTCGCTCAATCCTCCGGGTTTTAGTAATACGCTGTCTTCAATCCCCACTTTTCCAAGATCATGCAAGGGTGCGGCGTAATAAACGAGTTCTTGTTCGTACGGATCGAGTCCGTACGCTTCGGCCAGCATTTTTGAATAAAGCGAAACACGGGCGATATGTTTCCCCGTATCAGGATCTTTGTATTCTGCGGCCCGTGAAAGGACCGCCAGAGCTTCATACTGACTTTTTCGTAACGCCTCGGTTGCTTTGTCGACCTCGATACGTAATTGTACGGCAAACTCTTTTTGGGTTTTGAACGAATTTTTGAGATGAATCATGTTTTGTAGGCGCAACCGATACTCCGCGACGAATATCGGTTTAGTCAGGAAATCGTTCACACCGTGCTTCAAAGCTTCAAGCTTCAAAGCGTTGTCCCCACTCGCGGTAATCATAATACTCATGATATCAGGGTGGATTACTCGCATCCGACGGATTAATTCCAGACCGTCCATTTCGGGCATATTGAAATCGCTCACGATCAGATCGACCGATTCGCACTCGGCCCATGCCAGTGCCTTTTTAGGGTCTGAAAATGGGATAGGACGATGCCCCATCGCTTTGGCAATTTCTTCCATCAGCATTAGATTGACCGGTTCGTCATCAACAATAATCAAGCGCAATTCGGTCTCCATCCTCTCATTCCCCCTCTTTGCCTCATCCTAACTCGATGTTACGTATTTTTCGGAAAAGCCCGCACAGCGGCGCAGAGATGAATGTCCCGGTAAACTCCCATACCGAGTTGCCCTCTCTTTCGGATATGGGGAAATTACCCTTTTATTCCTTATTTCCTCGACTCTCTCAGATTAGATACATAACCATCTCTACTCTCTTATCAATTATTATAACGTCATTTTCCGGAACTATCTTTGGGATTTTGCCGATTTTTGAACTACTGTGACTTGATCACGTACTACTGGTACGATGAATGCATACAAAGATAATGATAATAGTTATTAATACTGTTATAAGCTGATAATTGTTATCATTTCGAATATACAGAAATACTGAAGGATCGATTATGCGTTCATTGATCATTGTAGGCACCGCTGTAGCCAGCTGCTGGGCCGCTAATCCCGTTTTTGACGTCGAAGGGTACGGTGAGAGCTATTACTTCTCCCAATCCGGGAACCGCAGCGATACGGTAGCCCGTTTCACGGTTGAACCCTCGGTCAATTTTTCAGACGTTGTAACGGTTCATGCCCATATCGGGTTTGAACACCCCGCCGAAGACGGAACATGGGCGGAAGCGGAACTCGAAGCCCTCTCTTTGGACGCAAAACTAGACGATAAAACCCTCTTTTCGTTCGGAAAAATGCACATGCCCATCGGGATGTACAACCTGTATCACGAGCCTATCTACTTTCTGACGATTGAACCTTCACGCGTCGAAAACCTCATCATCCCCACCGAATGGCATGAAACGGCAGCGCTGTTGAGCCGTTCCATCGGCAACCTGACGCTGACCGGAGGGGCCATGACACCGATGGACGGAAGAAAACTCGAATATTCTTCCTGGATTCACGAGGGAAAAGAGTCTTATCTAACCGGGGGGAAACGTCCCGGCTGGCTTGTACGTGCCGATTACGGGACGATTGAAACCGCACTGATCGGCGCAAGTGCCGTGACGGTGCCGATGATCGGATGCGACGCCCAGGCGACCCTCCTCGAAGCCCACGCTTCGGTACGGTTGGAAAACGGATGGGAAGGGAGTGCCCTGGCGGCCAAAGGGTGGATTGACGACGTAGCCTCGCTCAACGCACTGACGAATCAAAAGATTGCCGGCCATGCTCAGGGTGCAAGTCTGACCGTAGGGTACGATGTAGGACGCCTCGTCGACCTCTCCAAACGACAGGTCGTCGCTTTTGCCCACAGTGAATACGCAATGCCCGCTTCCTCCCTGAATCCAAACACCCTCGGGGGAACGGCCCATTCGGGCGGGATAAACTGGTTTATTACCCCCTCCGTCGTCGCCAAAACCGAATTCGTCCACAGCAATCACGAAGGTGACCGGCTTGGAATCGGTCTTGGGTTTGTCTACTGACCGATGTCATAACGCTTTCAAGAAAACTCGCATACGCAAGGGGCGCGATCTTGTCACCCCTTTCGAAAAAAGGGGTGTAAGGTCCGTTCGCAACCCGGCTCATCCGCCCTTTTCGCTACAATAACGCCATGAAAACCGAAATACTTTTTGATAATGACGGGGTGCTCGTCGATACGGAACACTGGTACTTTACGGCAAGCGCCGAAATACTCTCCTCAATGGGATTGACGCTTGATCCTCTCCGGTATCGGGAGATCATGATCCACGGTCAGAGCGCTTTTCTCATCGCCAAAGAAGCCGGATTTTCCCAACGTGAAATCGATGCGGCCCGCGATCGGCGCAATCTCCTCTACCAGCACTTTTTACGGACCGAAGAGATCACTATTGCGGGTGTCCCGGAAGTCCTCAGACAACTCTCTGAAACCTGTAGTATGGGAATCGTCACTTCGGCTCGACGGGAAGACTTCGAACTGATCCATTCCGGACGCGGACTGATCGATCATATGCGGTTTGTCTTGTGCAGCGGTGAGTACCCAAGGGCCAAACCCCATCCCGATCCCTATCTTCTTGGATTGGAAAAACTCGGAGGAAATCGGGATACCGCGCTCGTGGTCGAAGATTCCGAGCGGGGCTTGCGTTCCGCGGTTGCCGCCGGAATCGACTGCGCCATCGTCTATAATCCCTTTACGGTCCATCACGATTTTACCCGTGCCACCCATCGCATCGATACCCTTGAAGCCCTTTTGGAGCTTCTGTAATTTTTTAAAGAATAACAGGGTGTACGCTATTCTCACGCCGTATCATAGAGACGATCAGAACAATTTTGTCAAACTTTTGCCGAGGCAGAACCTAATCGCCGCTCCATCAGATTCAAGCGTAAAAAAGCTCTTTTCTCGCTACGACGAAAACAGATTTTTACAGCCTATGACGATTTCATCGACCGCCTAATCGGCAACACGGCACGGATGAAACTCTTTTTCTCTGCTATGAAAAAATCTTCGGATAACGTTACCGATTGTTAGCGTAATCCGGTCATCTCCAAGACCCTCTTGGTCGCGCGGGCGACGATACTCTGTTCAGGTCGAAACATGGCGTCCGAAATCACCTTGACCGCCGTATAAATCCCATCGAAATCCCCTTCCGGATAACCGCTTTGCAACGCGATTGCGTCCATGTCCATTGCGGCAAGCTGCTCATGATCGAACGACGTTACATTTTCCGCCCCCAACGCAACCAAAAAGTCCGGCAATTCCGGGTAGGGTTTTGTAGCGTTCAACACTACCCCCCGTCCCGAAGCCAGTGTTAAAATGAAGGTGTCTTCCAACACCGCTTCTTCCACAAAAACCGGTTTGTCGATCGCTTGGGCCGCGACGAGATCATCACGGCCCAAAACCGATATCCCGACGCATTTGGAATCGGCCAAAGCGTACAAAGACGACGGTACGGTATAAAACAAAGGGGCGCATCCTGCCGCCAACGTTTGTACACGGCGCACAGTGGCCTCATCCTTGGGATGGGTTATAAACAGCTGTACCATCGACTCTTCCATAATGTCCTCAAGGGCATCAAAAAAATCATCGTCGGGAGTTTTTAAATTGACGTCTATCGTCATACTATTCCTTAAAAGTGCATTGAGCGAATATTTCCGTCTCACGAAGATGCACTGAAAATACATTAACCGGCTTAGTTACGTGAGGTATAACAATGCAATTTTGGTTCATGGCTTAAAAAATCAATATTTACAATACGTATAAAACACAACATCACGTTTTTATCAAACAAGACAAAGAAATCTTTAAGGAGCTACACATTATAATTACGAAAAATTTTTATTCGATAAGGTTATCATTTCAATGTCCACGCCTCCAGCTCCCAAACGATTCCAACTCGGTCCTCTCGACATCGAAGTCAAAGTCGATTCCAAACGCGAAATTCTTTCCGAAACCGATGCCAAAGGGGTTATAACCCAGGCCAACGACTATTTCATCGAACTCTCCGCCTACACGAAAGAAGAACTGCTCGGTGCTCCGCACAATATTGTCCGCCACCCCGACATGCCCAAAACGGTCTTTAAAATTCTCTGGGACAATCTCAAAGCCGGGAATAAATACAAAGCGATCGTTAAAAACCGCCGGAAAGACGGAAAATACTACTGGGTCTACTCAGAATACGAGCCCATTTTCGAAAAAAACAGAGTGATTCGCGGCTACCGTTCCCGCCGCTGGCCCGTCCCGAAAAAGACGGTTGAAGACGTCGAAATGATTTACAAAAAGATCCTTGAACTCGAAGAGACCAAAAGCCAGCAGGAAGCCGAAATGTTTCTCGAGCTCAAGCTTCATAACGACGGATACCATAACTATGCCGAGTTCATCGAAGACCTCTACAACAAACGCTTCAAAGGGCTTTTCGGATTTTTGAGCAAAATTTTCGGTCGCTGATTTCCGCCTCATTCACGATCGGCGAGTAACCGCCCAACCGCTTCGGAAAAATCCTCCGCGATCAGATCGGGGGTGATCCCCCTCTCCAGATCGTCCGTAGAAAATTTCCCCGTCTTGACAAGAATGCCCCGTACCCCGGCGGCCTGCGCTCCGGCAACGTCGCTTTCGATATCATCTCCGATCATCACTACGTCAGAGGGGTTTTCGCCCACCATAGTACAGGCAAGCGTATAGAACTCCTCGCTCGGCTTGCCCAGAATCCGTGCCTCTTTGCCGCTCGCGTATTCAAGTGCCGCGACGAATCCCCCCGCGTCCATACTGAGTTTTCCGTCCCGGTCTTTGAACGTACGGTTCTTGGCCGCAGCGAGCAATTCGCCCCCTTGCAATAAAACCCGAAAAGCACGGTTGAGCCGTTCATACGTGAAATTTTCCTGCGCGTCTCCGACCACGACGTACCGGCACGGCTGAGAGGGCAAATCATCGAAAAAAGCCTCCGCATCGGAGGTCAGCAGATAGCAGGCTCCGCTTTGTTCACGTTCCAGAAAACTGCGGGTCATATCGAGCGCCGTAATCACCTCATCAGCCTCGATATCAAATCCCATGTCGCGCAGCGTCCCGACTACCTGAGCCCCCGTTTTCTGGGTCGTATTGGTCAAAAAACGGACCCTGTAGCACTCTTTGAGCCGCCGAACCGCCTCTATCGCTCCGGGCAACGGATCATCTGCGACGTAGAGAACCCCGCCGATATCGCATAATACCGCTTTGCACACCATCTCGCACCTCCGTAGAGCATAAGATAAAGAAATATTCTAGCACTTTCGTGCGCCCTTTCTTTCCACACTATACAACGCTTTGAGGAAATCGGGTGATTAAAAACGGATCAATTGGTTCCGCGGATCACCCGTTTGACGTCGTTGATTCCATCATCAACCCCTCTATTGATCTCTTTGGCCGAACAACCTGCCAATACCGCTACCACCAACGCAGACATCATCCAAAATCGCATCGTTTCTCCTGATTTTTTTTGTAATTATAACGGGTTCTCAGGTTACGCTTCATTGTCCCGAATCGATAACTCTGCGTGCAACATTAGGCAAATCAAGGAGATTTTGGTTATAATATCGCATTAGAAGATGTTTATGAGCTCTTCTTTGGCTAGCTTTTATTGACTCCATTCAGTACGACCCATCCTAAGAATTTCTCCATTCTATCTTTTCTATAGACGTTTACATTAAAAGGCTATCCTCATGGCAGAAGTACTCAACGGAACCGTTAAATGGTTCAACAGTGAAAAAGGTTTTGGATTTATCCAACAAGAAAACGGCGACAAAGACATTTTCGTCCATTTCCGCCAGGTTAAACGCAACGGTTATGATCGCGTCATTCTCGACGAAGGTCAAAAAGTAACTTATACCGTAGGTCAAGGGCAAAAAGGTCCTCAGGCCGAAAACGTTACCGCTCTTTAATTCTGTGCAGGCAGCTTGCTGCTTGCGTTTGCTCAAGACTCTCCCGGGAGTTTTAATCAAACGCATTCACAAGGAGTGATGATGGACGGACGCGAACGTAAAAACATCATTTCGGGCAAACGGGTCACCATCGTCCTCAAAGAGGATCAGAGAACGGGAAAACTCACCGAGGGAATCGTCCGTGATATCCTCACCAAATCGCCGAATCATCCGCACGGGATCAAGGTACGATTGATGAGCGGGGAAGTGGGACGCGTCAAAGAGGTGTTTTAACTTTGCATTCCCACTTTATTATTCTATTGCACATCATCTATTTCCTGCCCAACACCCAAACCTCTCAATATTTCCCAAACAGCAAAAAAACTTCTAAGTGTCTTATACGAATATTTTGGTAAATCATCATAATAATAAATTTCATCAATCCCAGTGCTATAAATATACTCGATATAATCAGCATAAATTTCTCTTAGTAATCCTGTTAAATAAATATCTACATGATGAACAAAAACAGATTCAATCATACTAGTTTTAAATCCATACCAATCTGGAATCGAAATTTCTTTTTGAATATATTCATTCTCTGTATTTTTAAAACAAAATTCAAATTCTTCTCTAACTGTTCTTATAAGATCATTATAAAATCTTGCTTCAAATAATTCAAGCCAATAAGCTTTTTCACTTTCATGCAATTGATCATATATTGATTGGAGTTCTTCCAATCTACCATCTTTTGATTCTCCACAAATTTCTTCTTCATAAATCCCTGTGCGAAATGATGCAAATGGATTTATAGCAGCAATAACAATAGTATTCGGAAATGGAAATACTTGTGCTATTTCTCCCCATTGTTGTGAGGCATAAACTAAACTGTGTATCCCTAATGATTCGAGTTTATGCGATATTGAATTTGAAATAGTATTTAGTGCATTTTTTGAATATTCAGGAATATTAGATTGCCCTGTATTAAAATCAGTATCAATCCACCCATCAATAATAGAAAATGAAAGAACAACTGTCAACATTGATCGATCATCTAGTAAATTATTTTCAAACCAGTGATAATATGATTCATCAGGATAAAAAACATTTAAAAATATTTTACCCTTTATTTCTTCCGGTATTAGAGCCAAAACATTTTTTTGATTTGCTACTAATTCTTGAACATATGCGTCCCGTACTGTTCTCGTTTCCATTGGAGCAACTAAAATAGAAGTTAGCGAAGATTCTTTCAATCCAGGAAAGATTGAACAAAAGTGGTTTGCATAAGCAAGCAATTCTGTAAATGCTTGTCGTTCTGTTTGTTTAGACTTTTTAAGTTCAATAATAGTCAATCCAGACATTTCTGAATTGCCTAATAAATCAATTCTAGTCGTTGAATCACCTTCTTTATCAAGTCGAAGTTCTTTTGCTGAAAGAGTTAACTCTTCTATATTATTTATAATTTTATTGATCTTTTTTTCTGCTTTTTGTTGTAATAAAAAAGCTAATGGAGGAAAGCCTTCATCACTCCAAACAATAGGTTCTCGTTTTCCAATTATTAAGCTTGAAAAGGATTGTCTGTGCTCATCATACAAAAAATCTCTAAATTCATTTTCTGAAAAATGCATATATCTCTTTTTACTTGATTAATACACAAAGTATACTATATAATAATATTAGTTAATCTATTGACATTCACCACTTTCCCCTTACTATTCCTCTTCACATATTCCACAATCATCCCGTGAAACTACCACCTCTTGACAAATCATGATATTATCATTATAGTATCTATATGAAATCGTTAAAATTTGAATGGAACGATGCAAAAGCATCATCAAATATCGCCAAACACGGCGTGTCGTTTGAAGAAGCCAAAACAGTGTTTGATGATGATTTTGCCCGTATGATTCCCGATCCCGACCATTCGGAACAAGAAGAACGATTTATCTTGTTGGGGATGAGCTATACGCTGAAAATTTTAGCGGTTGTCCATTGCTATAGAGATCAGGATGGAATAATTCGGCTCATATCTGCCCGATGATCCACCAAAAACGAAGAACGCCAATACAAGGAGCTATTACCATGAGAGAAGAATACGACTTTTCACAATCTGTCCAAAACCCTTATGCCAAAGCGGCAAAAAAACAGATTTCACTCAATGTCGAAGTAGAGACGATCGAGTATTTCAAACAACTCGCCCTTAAAACGGGCTTGCCGTATCAAACACTGATGAATTCGTATCTCACTGATTGTGCCATCCGACATGTCGAACCGCAGGTTAAATGGTCGAGCTGATCCGCTCGACATTCACAACTTTCCCCTTACTATTTCTCTTTACATACTCCACAATCATCCCGTGAAACCGCGCAAATGCGGCGGGAAGCTGCACGGTGTCGAAATAACCTCGGATTCCCGCTTCGCACCACTCCTGCAGCTCATCATAACTCTCGAACTCGTATCCGAACCCATTGAGCAGCCGAGCGGTGTAAGCATCCACGACCATGGCGGGACGGGCGCAGGCATAGCAGAGGATGGAGTCCGCCGTCTCAGGCCCGATCCCCTTTTGACGGAGCAGCCAATCGCGATCGACCGAGAGGGCAAAGCTCTCGAAATCGCCGAACTCCAGGGTCAGGTTATGAGACAAACGGATAAGATTGGCCGCTTTGGCTTTGAACAGTCCGCTGGGACGGATCAGCTCCATCAGCGTTTCAGGATGGGTTCGGGATAAAAGATCGGGAGCTAAAATCTCCGCATTTCGGAGATTTTCAAGTGAGATTTTGACCCGTTCCCACTGGGTGTTTTGGGTCAGCACCGCCCCGACGACGACCTCAAAGGTGCCATAGCCGGGCCACCACATCGGAGGGGAATTTTCAAGGAGATTCAGTTTTTCGAGAGAAGTATAGAGTTCGTAGGAATCGGTGAGCTGCACAAAGGCCCCCTATTCAATCCACGCATCGCTGCGAAACACCCGCCCGTCATCGAGGATTTTAAGCTTGAACGCTTCGGTGCATTGTCCCGCTTCGAGGTTCATCACGGCGATTTGGAGAATCTTGCGGCATTTTTCAGGCACTTCAAACCGTCCGGCAACTCCCGTCAAAAAACGCTCGACCGGAACTTTTGCATCCATCCCGATGACGTTGTCGCGGCATCCGGTAAGGCCGATATCGGAGAGATACGCCGTCCCGCCGACGATCTGGAAGTCATCGGTTCCCACATGGGTGTGAGTACCGATGATCCCGCTCACCTCTCCTGCGAGCAGCATCAACATCGCCCGTTTCTCGCTCGTCGCTTCGGCATGAAAATCGAGGAAGATATGATTCACACCCTCGTTTTTGAGGCTTGCGACCGTATCGCGGGCACAACGAAACGCGTTGTCGACGTAGGGCATCCCGTAGTGTCCCATGATGTTAAGCACCGCGAGTTTTTCACCGGCCACGTCAAATACCCGGCATCCCGTCCCCTTGACCCCTTCGGGGTAGTTGTGCGGGCGAAGGAGCGGCATCGATTCGAGGAGAGGTTCAATCTCTTTTTTATCCCACGTATGGTTCCCGCCGCTCATGCAGTCGATCCCCATGGCAAAGAGTTCATTGCCATTTTTGAGGGTCAGTCCGAAACCGTGTGAAGCATTTTCATAATTGGCGACGACAAAATCGATCCCGTGTTCGCGACGCAATTTGATCAGATGTTCTTTGATCATGCTCCGTCCCGGCCGCCCGATGATGTCTCCGATAAACGCGATTTTCACACTCTTTCCTTGCTTGAAACTAATGCGGAAGTTTACCAAAATTACGCCTCAACGCCTAATCTCCTCCAACGATATCCCAACAAAGTAATCTATAAGCAAAGCGGATGTACAGTCTAATCTA
>JBFXFU010000005.1:0-105705 GCA_050178755.1 Sulfuricurvum sp.
CCCATGAAACCTTAAAGTGCTTGAAAGCGCGTAAAATAGGGAGTTTTAAGTGGTGACCCCAAGGGGATTCGAACCCCTATGGCCAGAATGAAAATCTGGAATCCTAACCATTAGATGATGGGGCCACGTAAAGTGGCTAATAAGTGGTGTCCCGTGATGGACTCGAACCATCGACCCCTTCATTAAAAGTGAAATGCTCTACCGACTGAGCTAACGGGACAAAAATAACACTCAAACCGTTTCCAGTAACGATTTGTGGACGGGAATTATAGCGGTTAAATACAACTATGTCAAGAGTTTTTTCAAAAAATAAAAAAAATGTTGCAAAATTAGTGCAAGATCGTCCGGAAAGTCGATAATGTAACTGAAAGTAGCCTTTTATAGACAATTCTTACGTCGTATGGTGAGTGTAATAGAGGGTGTGAAGTATAATATCCTCATGAATGTATGGTCGTTTGAATATCCGTGGGCATTATTGGCCCTGATTCCGGTGTTGTATTGTCTTTATCGCTGTAAAGCGGCGGTGCAGCAACGTTATTTTCCCCATTTGCAATTTTTTGAGCGTCCCGGAGTATGGCGTAATTGGGAATGGCTCCTTAAAGCCGGTGCGGTTATCGGGATGGTCGGTGCATTGGCGACGCCGGTCGTGATCGATTATTCCGATCCGCATAACCGTAACGGAATCGATATCGTCTTAAGTCTGGATGGGAGCGGATCGATGAACGCGTCGGGATTCGGGAATGCCGAAAGTCGGGAGAGCCGTTTTGCGATCGTGCAGAAAATCGCATCGGATTTTGTCATGAAACGGCGTGAAGACAATGTCGGGATCGTATTGTTCGGGGATTTTGCTTTTATCGCTTCGCCGGTAACGTATGAAAAAGAGATCATTACCGAGATGATTGGCTATCTCTCTAATGGGATGGCCGGACAAAATACCGCGATCGGGGAAGGGATCGCCATGTCTGTGCGGGCATTGCGCGATTCAAAAGCCAAAAGCCGTGTCATCGTTTTGTTGACGGACGGGGAACACAACAGCGGATCGATTGCTCCGAAAGAGGCGATCGCGATGGTACGCCAAGAGGGGATACGCCTCTATACGATCGGAATAGGGAAAAAAGGGGAGTTTGATGCCGGATTGCTCGAACAGCTTGCCCGAGAAGGGGGCGGGAAATTCTTTTCGGCCGTTAATGAAAAAGAGCTGCGAAATGTCTACGATACCATTGACGGGATGGAACGCTCCGAGATCAAAAGCGCGCTGCATACGCAACCCGATCACTATTTTCAGTGGCCTTTGGCGACAGGGGTGCTGTTTATGATGATGTTGCTGTGGCGACACCGGGGTGCGGCATGAGCATTCTCTCTCCCGCATGGCTGGCTATTCTTGGAATCGTACCGTTGTATTTGCTAAGCGCCCGGAAGTCGGGTTGGAGCGTTACGCGTAAAACCCTGTGGCTACTGGCGTCCATTGTTTTGGCCGGATTGGCATTGGCCCGTCCCGTCATCTCTCAAAAACCGGTGGAGACGTCGGAAGTAGGTTCGGACGTCGTGATCGGAATTGACCTTTCGTTTTCGATGCGGGCCCAAGACGAATCCCCCTCACGGCTTGAAGCGGCTAAAAAAGTTTTGGTCGAATTGGTCCGTTCCGATCATCGCGACCGGTTCGGCGTGATGGGATTTACGACGAGTGCGATTGTCTTGTCACCGTTGACCAAAGATACCGAATTGCTCGAACATCTGTTCGCAGGGGTGGACGAATCGCAGATCATTACCAAAGGTACCACCGTTATGGGAGCGCTGGAACTGGCACGCAAAATGTCCCATGCCAAAAAGCCGGTCGTGATTTTGCTGACCGATGGCGGAGATGAAGTTTCGTATGAAAAAGAGGCGGAATTTGCGCGGGATAATGGATTGGTCGTGACGATAATGCTATTAGGGTCGTCGTCCGGATCGACGATTCCGCAACCCGACGGGACGGTTTTGAAAGACGAGGCCGGACATATCGTCGTCTCATCCCGAAATGACAAAATTTCGGAAATCTCCCAGATAACGGACGGACGGATCGTGTACGGGCCGGATGCCCGGGCTTTGAGCGAAGCGATCGATTCGGCGCGGCATGCCGATTTTCAGGGAAGTACGAAAATTAACCGTTATCAGGAACTCTTTTACATTCCTCTCATAATGGCTTTGATCGCATTTCTTCTTGCGTTTACCCGTCTGGGGGGAAAACAGATCGGAACGATCATTATGGCGGGGGCGCTGAACGGAACGTCGGCGCAGGCGGGAATGTTTGATTTCGTCGAGCTCTATCTGGCCCGAAAGAACTATGACGAAGGACATTTTGAACATTCGGCCGAGTTATATCGCCGGATCGATACGCCGCAGGCGCGTTACAACCGGGCAAACGGATTGTACAAAGCCGGAAAATACGAAGAGGCGTTGAGCGCCTATCGCAGCATCCGGTCCGACGATCCGGCATTCAAATCCGTCGTTTACTACAATATGGGGAATTGCTTTATCCGCTTGCAGGAGTTTCAAAAAGCGAGAGAATCGTTATTGAAATCGCTGACGTTGCGCTATACGAACGAGGCGGCCCAAAATTATTGTGCGATTGCCGATGCGCAGGAACAGGATTTTATGGTGAGCGGACGGCAAAAAGGGGAAAAGCGTGCGGACGAACAGACGACCCAGAGCAATGAATCAAAAGGCTCCAAGCAAGGGGGCGGCAGCAACATGAAAAGCGATATGGCCTCCGGAGGAGGGGGAGATGAGGGGAAAAAGACCCAAAGCGATCCCCGGTTATCGATGGCGCAGGGGAAAGCGCGCTTAAGTTCCCGTCAATACGAACTGATTAATCAAAGGAGTGTGCATGAGACGAAGCCTTGGTAGCGCGATCGTGCTGTTGTGCGTTGGGAGCGGGACGCTGTGGGGTGATTCGTTCCGATGGAGTGCAGTGCAGTTTCCGGCGGAACTCCGCGTCGGCGAAGGGGGGATCGTCCGGTACGAATGCGCGTTCGATACCAGTGCGGCAGACTATACGATCGATTTTAAACCGCAGGGAAACGGGGATTATGAAGCGGACCTGCGTACCCAGACCGACCGCATCGTCGGCGGTAAGCGGATTCAGACGTTTGACGTTCTGATCGCTCCCAAACATCCCGGGACGATGGATGTTCGATTGGACGCGTTGATCCGGCATACGACATTTGCGTCGATTGAAAACGCGACGATCGGCAGGGACAACGTCAAACACTACGATTTTAATGATCAAAAAGCACTGTTGCCTGAGGTCAAAATCCAGGCACTGGATAACAGTGCGGATCTGACGGGGACGATAACCCTCGAAGCCAAAGTCGATACCAATATCGTCCGTGCCCATGAGCCGGCCCATTTGAGTGTTTACGTGCGCGGAAAAGGGAATCTGGACCATTTCGTCCCGTACACCCTGGCGATTCCGGGGGTGAAAATTTTTTCCGAACCGCCTCAAAGCAATCTGGCCCCGTCCAAAGAGGGGTTTGAAGGGGAAATTCGTCAGGAGTTTGCCCTGGTATCGGAAAAAAGTTTTGTGATCCCTGCGATGAGCATGGAGGTTTTCGATACGGCCGACCATACGCTCAAACGGCTCAAAACACTGCCGATATCGATCGAGATATCCGAAGGGTATGATCCCAAAACGCTTCTCGACCCTCCCGATATCAGCGATACCGAAACCTTGAAACGGTACGGACGCTATGCTTTGGCGGTTATGATCGGGATCGTCTTGGGCGAAGCGGTGCGCTGGGTATGGCGGCGTATTCCCCGCCGCAGGAAGAAACGGTTCTGGGATGGGGTAAAAACGACGAAAGAGCTGAGCATCGTACTGGCCCTGGCCGGGGACGATCGGTATGCGCCGATTATGGCAGCCTTGGATTCAAACTCGATCGGATTACGGGAAGCCAAGAATAAACTTGATAAACTCACACAGGAAAAAGGGGTGAAACGATGATAGATACGGTAAACGCGATTCGGACCGAAGTGGCCAAGGTGGTCGTCGGGCAGGAAAAAATGGTCGATGCGTTGTTGATCGGGCTTCTGTGCGACGGTCATATTCTGATCGAGGGGATTCCGGGATTGGCCAAAACGACGACGGTCAAAGCGTTGTCCCAGACGCTCGGACTATCGTTCAAGCGGGTACAGTTTACACCGGATCTGCTTCCCGGCGATATTTTGGGGGCTGAGGTATACGATCCGCAAAACAACGTATTCAAAATCAAAAAAGGGCCTATTTTCACCAATTTGTTGCTGGCCGATGAGATCAACCGGGCTCCCGCGAAAGTGCAGTCGGCATTGCTGGAGGTGATGCAGGAGCGTCAGGTGACGCTGGGGGATGAGAGTTTTAAACTCGCATTGCCGTTTTTGGTTATGGCTACCCAAAATCCGATCGAGAACGAGGGGGTCTATCCGCTGCCCGAAGCGCAGCTGGACCGCTTCATGCTCAAAGTCAAGGTAGGTTATAACACTCCCGAGGAAGAACTCCTGATCGCCCGACGGGTCGCGGGAACGGTAAGCGAAGCGATCGAGTCGGTGATTGATACCGATACGCTGCTGCAGCTCAAAGAGAAGGTCAAATCGATTCATGTCGACGAAGAGGTTGAACGCTACATGATCAGCCTTATTACGGCCACCCGTGAGCCTGAGACGTTTGGATTGGGAGATGTGCGCCGGTATCTTCAGTTCGGGGCGAGTCCGCGTGTGAGTATCGATATGTTCAAAGCGGTTCGGGCGGTGGCCTTTTTGAAAGGGAGGGATTACGTTACCCCAACCGACGTGGCATCGATCATCAAAGAGTTGATGCGCCATCGGATCGTATTGAGCTATGAAGCCGAAGCGGAAGGGATCGAGAGCGACGCCCTGATCGAAAAGATCGTCAAAGCGGTTCCGATTCCGTAAGATGTACGAGGGAAAAGGGGATTGAAACGTTGAAAAACAGCCGCCATATCCTGCTCAAAGCGCGCCGCCAGATCGTTAACGACCGGATCGGGAATAATCCGTCGCTGTTTCGGGGGGAGGGGTACGATTTTATCGAGTTGCGCGAATACGTTGCGGGGGATGATACGCGCCATATCGACTGGAACATTACCGCCAAAATGCGCCGCCCTTTTGTCAAAGTGTTTCGCGAAGAACGGGAACTGTCGGTTGTGACGGTGGCGATGCTCGGCGGCGGATTGTACTTCGGAACGGCGGGATTGAAGATTGAGAGCGTTGCTGAAACGGTTGCGCTGGTGGGATATTCCGCACTGGGCAACGGGGACCTGTTCAGCCATTTCAATTTCTCGGAATCGATACGTGATGAAATACGGGCATCCAAAAAACGGTTTGCGGTGGCCGAAAGCGTGGAGACGTTGATGAATGCCGAACTGCTGAACCGAAAAGCCGACTATGCGAACATGGCGCAGACTCTCTATCGCAGGTTAAAGCGCCGTTCCCTGATTGTCGTTATCGGCGATTTTTTTGACATTCCCGACATGCGGTTGCTGGCGAAAAAACATGAAGTCGTCGCCATCGTCGTGCGCGACCGTTTTGAGGAAAATCCCGAACCGATGGGTTTTTCAGCCTTGATCGATCCGGAAAGCGGTGCCGTATTGGAAGGGGATTTTAATTCCCGCAGCGTTACGAAATACCGTCATAAGATTCGTGAACACGATACCGCGCTGTTCAACCGTTTCCGCAAAGACGGTATCCGGGCAACCAAGCTGTATACCGACGCAGCTGCGTCGGTAACGCTTAGACGTCTGTTTGAAGGGCGATTATGAATCCGGCTATGAAAGATATCCCTCTAAACGACATTCAGCCATTGGTGGAGGTCCCCGATTATTCGATCTATTTGTTTGCCGGGGTGATGATCGCATCGCTCGTGCTGATTGCCGGAGTGTTCTTCTTTATCCTCAAAAAAATCCGCTCACGCCACAGCGGAGAACGCCAGAAAGCTTACCGACGCCTCGAATCGATTGATTGGTCCGATCCCAAGCGTGCGGCGTATACGATTTCATCGACCGGATTACGGTTCGCGTCCGACAACGAACGGACGGCCAAAGCGTATCAAAACCTTTTTGAGCGGTTAGAGCCTTACAAATACGCACCGAAAGTGGAACCCATCGATGATGAGACAATCGGGTATTACCGTCTCTATCTCGAGATGATCGATGTTTGAGGGAGTCTATTTCCAATTTCCGAAATTGGGTTTTCTCCTCTTCTTTTTTCTCGCGTGCGAGGCTCTGTGCCCGCTTCGGACCAATCCCGTGTATTTTCCCCATCTTCGCCTTTTCGGAAGTGTCGGCGTCAAATCTCCGTTATGGCTCTGGATCGCCAAATGGAGCATGATTAGCTTGCTGATCGTTGCTCTGATGTCTCCGGTACGGGAATATCCGGTTCTCTCCGGGGACGGCGGGGACGATATCGTCATAGCCATAGACCCCCGGAGTATCGATTCGCATACGCTTCAGGAACTGCGGCGTTTTGTTGCGCTTCGCCACAATGACCGTATCGGAATATGGGTGCCGGCACAATCTTCCGTTCGAATCCCGATGAACCGTGAATACGATGTATTGACCTCGATGATCGCTCAATTGCGTCCCGGCGAGATGCATGAGTCGCTCTCCCGAAACATCGAAGCGTTTTTTTCCGATTCACAGGAGAATTCAAAATGGATGTTGCTCATCTCGAACCGTCCCGAAACGTTTGTCCATTCGTTGCCCGAAGGGGTAGGGGTATCGGCCGTTTTACCTGAGTACGACCATTCGTGGTCAGAACGGATTGACCGGGAACATCCGGAGATGAGGGTTGAACACCGGCACAAATATTTCGAGTTTTACTATCTTTATCCGCTCTTCGGCGCTTTTTTGGCAATGCTGGCTTATCTGTACGGGCGTAACCAAAAAGGGATCCGATGAGGTTCGCGTTTATCCATCCCGAGTTTTTTTTCTGGATGCTTCTTCCGGTAACCGCGCTGTTTTTTTTCTGGATTACCCAAAAACCGATTGAAAACCGATGGTTGCGTGATGAGGTCCTTGAGAGGCTCCGAGCCAAAGAGATGACGATGGGATTGAAAGGGCGAAATGGGCTCTTCGCCTTTGCGGCCGTATTGCTGATCGCGGCGATGGCCCAGCCGGTGCTGATCCCTCATAATATCCTGTATCTGCCAAAAGCGTCTGTCCTGATCGTCGTGGATTTGACGGCTAAAAATCAAGAGACTTTTTTTCGCATCCGATCGCTTGCCGATCAGGTATTGGACGCAATGCGGGGTCGCGAGTGTGCGTTGGCGGCGTACGAACATAAGCGTCTCTACCGTATTTCTCCTCTGAGTACGCAGTATCCTTTAGAGCATGAACTTCTGGCGGGATTGGGGTATGCAGGTCCGGCTGCGACATGGGATGTCGCAACGGCTCTGCGAAGCTCGAAGGGAGCCGGAGGTATGGACGCCGTTGTGGTAATATCGTCGAAAAAAGCTTCGGTGGATGCCTCGGACGGTCTGATTATGTACGTTGAGAAGGTTGATGATGTAAAAGAGATAGCAGCCATCCTCACCAAAAAAGAGAGGGATAAACGCTCAATGGCCTATATTCCGCTTTTTTATTATCCTCTCGGTCTGGCGATGGTATTGATTGTATTTGCCATGTCGTCGATGAGTAAACGCCAGAGTGTGCCGCTGCTTTTGGTTCTCTTTCTGGCTTTGCCGATGGGTGCTGCTCCATCCAATGCCGGGATTTTGGATTTCAGACTTTTGGCAGAGGCCAAAGAGGCGTATGAAACCGGGGATTTCACGCGTAGCGAACGTCTCTACGCACGGTATCAGCGAATACACGACGGCCCTGAAATCCGGTACAACCGTGCTAACGCGTTCTATCGCATGGGACAGTATGAAAGGGCGCGCTATTGGTATTCGCAGGTTCGTACGCGGAATGGAGAACTTGAAGCGAAAGCCCGATTTAATCTGATTTTGGCCGAACAAAAGATCAGAACCTCTCAAAAATCTTCCGCTTCCTCCCCTGCGCAGGAGATTTTTGCGGGTATGGCCCCATCTGCTGCGGTGCGTTCGGGCCTTTGGGTTGAGAGGAATCAGACCGTATTGTTCGAGTATTATTAAACGGCGGAGAGTTTACGAGAAAATCTCGTAGAGTTTGTTCGCCCCTTTCATTTCGGAACGAAGCGTGGCGTAATCTTCGCCTATCAGGGCCTCTTTAAGCGTTTTCAACTCTATTTCGAAAAGCTCGACCGCTTCAAGGACGTTGGAACGGTTTTGGCGGAAAATATCTTCCCACATCGCCGGAGAACTTTTGGCCAACCGGCTCATCGACCGGAATCCCCCGGCTGCCAGGGTGAGGATGTTCTCTTTTTCTTCCTGGGCTAATACGGTATTGGCCAGTGCGTATGAAATAACGTGGGGCATGTGGCTGATGAAGGCCGCGTGCCGGTCGTGTTGCTCGGCACCCATCGTCTGTACCCGCATACCGATTGAGCGAAAGATACGAAGCGCCGTATCCCGCTGGGTATCACCGCTGTGCTCGAGATCACACAAGACGACCACTTTATCCGCATAGAGTCCCTCAAGAGCCGCATTGGGGCCAAAATGCTCCGTACCCGTCATCGGGTGGGCAGCAACGAAATTGGTACGAATGGATTCGGGTATGGCGGAAACGATCAATGCCTTCGTACTTCCCAAATCAATGAGGGTTTTATCGCTTCCGGAGAGGTCGGTACATTCGTTGAGCCGCGCAATGACCCCTTCGACCGGAACGGCCAGAAAAATAACGTCGCATTCGTGTTTGAGCTCGTCAAAGGTGACGATTTTTTCCACCAATTTGCGCGACAAAGCAATTTTTTGGTGCTCCGGATTGTGATCGGTCCCGATTACCGAAGTGACGAACGAGGTATGTTTAAGGGCAAGCGCCATTGATCCCCCCATCAAACCCAATCCGACGATTCCGATTTTCATGCCGATCTCCTTGCTCTTATAGTGATATCGTTAGATTATAGCCGTTTTAACTTTAATGGGTCCTATCCGTTGATGGATAAACATAGAGGGCAATTTACGCAGGATTAATCATCTAAGTGATAGAATAAATAGCTATTTTAAAAAAAACGGGTTTGCTTGAATTGACCCGAATAATGGATCTGGTTTGAAAACATTACCTCTTTCTTTGCTTGTTGCCGGTGCACTTGTTCACGCGTCGACCGAAAACGTTCAGTCTGTACAATATGAGGGAATGGTCCATATTTCCGAAACGGTGGCCAAACGGCTAAACGAGGTCAAAGTCGGTGAGCCATTGAACCAGGCGACGGTGGATAAAACCATCAAAAATTTCTTCGAACAAGGGTATTTTGAGGATATCTGGGCCGAAGAAAAGGAAGGGAAAGTGACCTTTCATTTCAAGGAGAAGCCGGTTATCTCCAAAATCGAGCTAAAAGGGTACAAGGAAAATGACGAAGAGGCTCGAAAAAGTCTTCTCCAGATTGAAAAGGGGTCCCTTTTCGATGAAAAACGCCTTGAAGCGGCCAAAAAACGGTTGATCGAAGCGTTGAGTCATGATGGAAAAATCGACTCGGTGGTCGAAGTCAACAGCGAAAAACTCGACAACGGCAGTATGAGCGTCACCTTCATCGTCAACGAAGGGGAAGAGATCATCATCAAAAAAGTCCATTACGCCGGAGTCAACGCGTTTGATCCCGAGGTTTTCGATCCAACCGTTGCCAATAAAGAGCAGCAATTTATGGGATGGATGTGGGGACGTAACGACGGAAAAATGAAACTCGCCGAACTGCAGTACGACCCGCTTCGAATCCGCGATTACTATATGCAAAACGGATATCTGGACGTGAAGGTGGATCAGCCGTTCGTTCAGGTCGATTTTGACCATTACGACGCGACAATGAGCTATAACGTCTTCGAAGGGGATGTTTACCGTGTCAGTGACATTCTGGTCTTCCAGGACACCAGCGTCATCGACGATCAGGAGTTGCTCAAAGTAATTTCGCTGGAGAAAAACAAGCCGTTTAACATCAAGACGTTTAGGGAAGATGCCGACCGGATCAAGACGAAAATCGCCGATCTCGGATACGCTTACGCACAGGTCACCCCGGACCTGCGAAAAGACAAAGAATCCAAAAGCGTCGACGTCATTTACCGGATCAATCCCGGCAAAAAAGTACGTATCCGAAACGTTCTGATCGCCGGAAACAACCGTACCCTTGACCGGGTTGTACGGCGGGAACTTTTCCTGGCTCCCGGAGATCTGTACAGCCTGACCAACCTGAAAGATTCGCGTAACGCCATCGGACGGACGGGATATTTCGAGAGCAATACGATCGAAGAGAAGCGGATCGACGATGAGACGATGGATTTGATCGTCCAGGCCAAAGAGACCGCGACGGGGAATATCCAGCTGGGTGGAGGTTATGGAAGCTTCGGCGGTATCTTGATGAGCGTCGCGGTCAGCGATCGCAATATTTTCGGTTCCGGGATCAATACCGCGTTGCGTTTGGAAAAATCGACCCGTACGAAAAACTATTCACTTAGCGTATCGAATCCACGTCTTAACGACAGCGATTTCAGCGGCAATTTCACCGTATTCAAAAGCAATACCCAATATACCAGTTACACGATCGATTCGACGGGGCTTAATTTCGGGGTAGGGCACCGGTTCAGCCGTTACGTAACGGGATATGCCGGATACAATTATTCGAAAAATGACTATAGTGACATTAACTGGACGGCCGTGACCAATCCACAGTATTACAGCAATTACGATAAAAGTTCGATGATTTTGTCGGCCACGTTTGATAATACCGACGATTATTACGTGCCGCGGGAAGGGATTACCCTTTCTCAAAGTCTGGAATATGCCGGATTGGGAGGAAGCGCTGAATTTTGGAAAACCAAGACGCTGTTCGGGTATTATCAGGGGTTGCAGAGTCTGGTCGATTTTGATGTGATTTTCCGTTATAAGTCTCGCTATTACTATGTCAAAGAAAATGGAAATCTTCCTATGGCGGAGAAGTTTTTTATCGGGGGGATCGGATCGATTCGGGGATACCGCAGCTATTCGATTGCACCGAGAGATCCGCTTGGTAGCGACGTAAACAATGACGGTAAAGCAGATTTAATCGGGGGTACCCAGACGTTTACCAACAGTGTCGAACTCAGTTTCCCACTGGTTCCGGAAGCGAAAATGCGGGCTACGACGTTTGTGGATTACGGATGGATCGGTGCTAATAACTTGACGGAAATCGCTCGCGGCGGCTACGGCGTGGCGCTTGAATGGTTCAGTCCGGTAGGGCCGCTGCAGCTCGTATTTGCCAAGGCTATAGGCGCAACTTCGGCTGATGATACTTCTACCTTCGAATTTACGATGGGGCAGCGCTTCTAAAACATAAGGGAAAAAAATCTTTTTCCCTTCTTCCTTCTTTTGATCTATCCACTTGCAACAGCGTTAAAACCAATATTTTGATGTGATTTAGTAACTCTGAAGATCTATTTTGAGATTCGGCACGGTTACGATGTTTTTAAGCTGTTCCCGCGCCATATAGAGATGTTTTCCGCGTACAATAAGAGTGTTGTTGGAATATTCCAGTTCAAGGGTATCGCTGCTGGCCCGTTGTGCCAAAAGAATATGGGCAATCCAGAGAATGTTGGAGAGAAGATCCAAAATAGGCTCTTCCGGTAAAAGGGTCCATATTTTCCCTTTCGGAATGAGAGAAGAGGCACTTCGCCCTTTTTTAAAAAGAAGCAATTGGGCAATCAGAGCAATCTGGGAGTGGCTGAGTCCATAATCCAGAGTGCTGGTAGCCAGATAGTGACTGTGGCGTTGATAGGCGTAGTAGCGGATACCAATTCCGATCGCCAGCAGTTTGGAAGCAATGGAGAGTTCGCTTCGATAGGAAGGCGAAAGACCCATCGGAATGGACAGGAGATCGAAAATCCGCTTGGAGAGGCGGGCACACTCATTTCCGTGGTTGCTGTGCGTTGCGAACGTATCGAGCAAATAGCGTACGCTGGGGTTATAATTGGCCGGAAAACACCCCTTGGAATTACGAAGCAGATCGTTAAGGTAGACCCCTTCACGAACCCCTACACCGCTACAGGTAAGTTGACGAATCTTGAGATATTTAACCACCCGTTGTAAAATCAGGGTACCGGGTTTGATCGTATCAAAACGGTCGGGTTTAATATTGAGGGATTTGAGCTTTTTGACCGAAGCGTCGAGGATTTGGGTACAAAAACTATTGAAGCGTTCGATATCCGTGGTGTATCCGTGGAGTTTTTTAAGGGGATATTCCTCTTTTTTCATCATCGCACGCGTCAAGGCACGATACGTACCTCCGATTCCGATAAGAGAAGCGACATCCATTGGAGGAAGCTGCGTAAGGGCCTGATCGATGTAACGAATTGCGCCGGAGAGATCGTTGCGGTCCAAAAAGAGTTCCTTGATTCGTACCGTACCGATATTGAGAGAGACCAAGGTGCTAACCCGTCCGTCTATCAGGCGGGCAAATTCAGTAGACCCTCCACCGACGTCTACCGTAACGGCATCGATTTTTGGAAGAAGATTGGCACATGCCAGGCCGCCTAAATAGGCCTCTTTTTCACCGTCAATTATTTTAACGGCCAAATGATGCTCTTGTCGGATTCGGGAGATAAAATCTGAAGCGTTCGGAGCATCGCGCAGAGCTGACGTGGCAACGCAGAGTATTTTGCGTGCACCGAATGAGCGGGCTATGGATAAAAATTCACCCAAGGCATTCGCCGTTCTATTGATGGGTTCGCTTTGTAAGCGCCCTCCGTTGGAGTAAGCGTTTTCTCCCAGGCGAACGGAGCTTTTGGCTTCATGGATGATGTGGAAGGCGAAACGGCTGGTTTTTTGGAAGACCGCCATCCGCATGGAATTGCTCCCGATGTCAATGACGGCGGTACATTGTGCCATTTACTGATACTCTTCCATCAATTGCTGGTGTTTGTAGAGGAGCTCTTGCATCGTTTCGACGTTATCTTTGTCCGGAATGATGCAATCAACGGGACATACCGCGATACATGCCGGTTCGTCATAGGTTCCGACGCACTCGGTACAGCGGTCCGGATCGATGATGTAAATCGGATCCCCCTCTTCAATCGCATCCATTGGACACTCTTCGCGGCATGCGTCGCACGCGATACATTCGTCGATGATCATTAATGGCATGATGTAACCCTCTATCTTATTTCGTTGTTGCGCGATTTATAGCGAAAGCAAGCTTTAATTTTATTGATAACGGATGAGGTATTTTTCCTGGAAGCGGAATCACCGCTTTTTTATAGCGATATTCTTCTGCGAATCGAGTTTCCGATTAGCGTTGTGGAAGAATACAACACAGTTTTGAAGGGAGGACGAGACGTGCAACGGTTCCGTCCGTTCCGTCATTACGGTTAGTCAGGGTGATGGTTGCGCCGATCGCTTCGGCAGCGCTTTTGGCCAAAAAGAGTCCCAGCCCTACCCCCGATTTGTTGCCCTGACGCATAAAGGGGGCGAAGAGATCGACGCTTTCATCGATACCGCATCCCTCATCGATCACTTCCATGACGATCCCGATGTCGTTCAGGTAGCTTTGAAAGAGGATAGTTTTCCCTTCCGGGGTAAATTTGAGAGCATTTTGCAGGAAATTCTGCAATATCTGATTAAGCAGGGTCACTTGAAGTACGGCCATAAAGGAATCAGGTTCAAACCGCGTTATCAGGTTTTTGTTTTCACTATGGGCCAATAGGGAAAAATCCCCTTTCCATTTTTTCAATATTGCAATAACGTCGGCTTCGACCGGGGGTTCAAGTTGCGCCCCTTCCTGACGTCCGATATTGAGGATATTGGCTACGATTTTATTCATTTCATCGACGCTTTGATTCGTGATTTTGATCGCTTCGATATACTCTTCGGGGGTCCGTTTTTTGATCAGGGTGACCTGATTTTTGAGTTTGATGACGGCAAGAGGGGTTTTAAGCTCATGCGCGGCTCCGATAAAGAGCTCTTTTTGGTATTTGACGAAGTTTTGAATCCGTCCCATCAAACGGTTGAGAGTTTCGCCCAGAGGTTCGAATTCATCCGGGAGCTGTTCAACCCGAATCGGACGGATCAGGTGTTCGTTCATGTTAGACAATCTGCGGCTGAGGGCCGTAATCGGCGATATCAACATTTTCGAAAATGCGATAGCGTAAAAAATAATGACGATGAATCCTGCCGCATTGATAATAAAAATGGAATTGAGAATCTTTTGGAGGAGCCGTTTGGTCGGTGTGATGTCCCGGCTGATTTTGAGATAGGACGATTTTTCGAAATCGAACGGGTAAATCAGTGTTAATTGGGTGGAACGGTCATGCCGGGTTGTTTCGTAAAATTCGAAATGTTCCTCTTGTGGAGGGAGTTTGACAAGCTCGATGTTGAGACCGATGATTGAATCGGCATTATTCTGAGACGGGGTTAGGGATCTTGAAGCCGCGATGTTCTCGGCATAGGTGATCAGTTCGGACTGTTTTTCATCGTAAATGGACTGTTTGATATAGAGGTATAAAAAAGATGAGAATAAAAGGACCAGTGCTGCCGAAGCAACGATGAGCTGAAAGAGGAAACGGCGTCGGATACTTCGTTTTGACAGCAAAATAATCTCTCCTACTCCTCACTATTTTTGCCATTTTAACATGTAACGCTTTAATTAAATTATGATAAATTGATTATTTACCATTGCAATAATTTGCAGCTATACAATATACGATGAGCTATTCAACTAAGAAAAAATGGATTAGAGAATTTTGAAAGCCTGAGCGATTGAATCCGCTCAGGCATTGGTGAAGGGGCGTTATACCTCTTTTGGAAAGCAGAAACGGTATCCGCGGCGGCGAACAGTCTCGATCGTAGTGATACCGAGCGGTTTGTCCATTTTTTGGCGGATCTGGTTGATTGCCACTTCGATGACGTTTGGCGTCACGAGTTCAGGCTCTTCCCAGATAGCGTCGAGAAGCTGCTCTTTGGAGACGATCTGGTCGCGGTGACGCGCAAGATGGGTCAGAACTTCGAACGGTTTCCCTTTAAGCTCGATCTCTTTTTCTTTGTAGATGATTTTTTCTTCTTCCGGATTAATGATCAAATCGTCGATTTCGATAATGTTGCTTCCGCCGAAACGCAGACGCGCTTCGATACGGGCTACTAGGACGTCGAAGTCGAACGGTTTGCGGATATAATCATCCGCTCCGGCACGCAGTGCTTCGATTTCGCTCTCGTTGTCATCACGAGCTGAGAGGACGACGATAACCGTCTTAGGGGTATTGTTTTTGATGTCAGGAATAATATCGACGCTGTTTCCGTCTGGAAGCATCCAGTCCATGAGAATCAGGTCGTAGTTACGGATGTCGAGATAATATTCGCCGTCTTTGAGCGTCTCGACGACATCGCTTTGGTAACCGAACTCTTTGAGCCCTTCGGCAAGGGTTTTGTTGAGGGTTACTTCATCTTCTATGATCAGAATGCGCATTCACGTTCCTCGGTAAGCGGTAATTTTTCGGAATCATACCACACTTTTAGAATTTTTTAAACTTTTTTTCAATTTTTTTTAAAAAAAAATATGGAAGAGGGGTTTCGAGAGTTGTGTCCGGAAAAACCGGCAGGCCGGTTCCGGTCACAAAGAGGAGTTTATTGGGCAGGTTTCGGGACGATTTTGATCTCGACACGGCGGTTGGCTTCACGACCGGCCGGGGTGTCGTTGGTCGCGATCGGCATGCTTTCACCAAAACCGATGGTTTTGATGCGGCCGGACGCGACGCCGCGGCTGACGAGTGCAGAGGTTACGCTCTGGGCTCTGAGTTCGGAGAGGCGGAGGTTGTCCGCATCGCTGCCGACGCTGTCGGTATGTCCTTGGACTTCAAGGGTGGTTTCGGGGTATTTGACCAAGACGTTGGCAATATCGTCAAGCACCGAATTAAAATTGGATTTGATATTGGCTTTTCCGGTATCGAACGTAATCCCTCCGGGCATATTCAGGTTGATGGTATCTCCCTGACGCTGAACTTCGACGCCGCTCCCTTTGAGTTCTTTATTAAGCTCTTCTTGCTGTTTGTCCATGTAGGCCCCGACTCCCGCACCGGCAAGCGCCCCTACGGCTCCCCCGATAAGAACCCGTTTGGCGCTATGGTTACCGGTTGCCCCGCCCAGAGCGGCACCCGCGAGACCGCCGATGATGGCTCCCGACTGGGTTTTGGAAAGTCCGGTATCGGTTCCCGCACATCCGGCTAAAATCAATACTGCACCAAGCGATGTGATCAATGTTTTTTTCATAAGTAAAATCTCCTTAACCTGATTGAGTCGTTATTGAGGAGATTATAACGTGTTTGAAATTAATGATTAGTTTTTGAAAGCGATGTCGTGGCGGATCCCGACGCTGCAGTTGGGGAGGATATCGGGTTTACGAATCGTCAGCGAAGCGGTCTCGATCAGGGGGAAACGGGTTTTAAGGAGATCGCCCAATATTTCGAGCGCTTCTTCGATGAGCTCAAAACGTTTTTCCTGCATCGTCGATTCGATCAGTTCGGCTACCTCCGCGTAATTGACAAAGATACCTGGTCGGTATCGGTAGGTGAGACGACAATCGACGCAAATGCGCTGAGGGGTGATCCGCTCATGGTCGAGAATCCCCAAAATAGCGGTGAATTCGAGATTCTCGATTAATACGGTCATGCGATCCGTTTTTCTTCGCCGCGGATAAGGCGGATAAAATTGGGGACGTGTTTATAGACCAGGATAAAGGCGATAAACAAGACCGGTGCATGGAACATATCCGGACGCAGCACGAATGAAGCGACAACCAGTCCCAACAGCCCGAGCATCGACGAGAGTGACGAAATACGGATGATTTTGGCCGCGGCGCCCCATACGATGAGGGCAATAACGGTTTCGATCGGAAGCATGATAGCCATAACGCCCATTCCGGTAGCGACCCCTTTGCCCCCTTCGAACCACAGATACGGGCTAAAACAGTGACCGACGACCGCAAGAACGGCGACCATCCATTGTACGCTCTCATCCATACCGAAATATTTCGCGGCCAGAACGACCGCAATCCCTTTGATCGCATCCAGAGCGAGGGTTGCGGCGCCGAGTTTTTTGGCCAGCGCCGGATTACTCTCTTTGACGACGCGCAATACGTTGGTAGCACCGATGCTTTTGGACCCGGATTCTTTTATGTTGACTCCCGCGAACAATTTAGCCAGAATCAGTCCGAAAGGGATACCGCCGATCAGGTAAGCCGCCAGATAAAACTGGACGTTGACGTTAAATAATAAATCCATAGATGCCTTTTCCGGAAATCAAAAGTTAAAACCGTTATTATAATTCACCGATCGTTACAATGAACTAAAAAAAGGCTAAATCTTCTTTCCTAGTCCTGTGGGCTAGGGAGAGAGTAGGTTATAATACCCCCTTTATCCGTGAGCCGGTGCAAAACGTTTTCCGGAATGCCGGGAGATGTTGCAGCGTTTTATGGGCACCGTTTGAGTATAGGTGCGCGTACCGGAAATGTGAATATCGAAAAGGAATCCGTATTTGAATACCGAAGAATTGAAACAAAATATCATCGATCTGAAAAACCGCCTCAGCGTGACGGTCGTTGCCCACTTCTATCAGCGTGACGAAGTGTTTGAAATGGGGGATATCACGGGGGATTCGCTTGAACTTGCCAAGCGGACGATGGCAGACGACAAAGAATTCGTCGTTTTTTGCGGCGTCGGATTCATGGGACAGAGCGTCAAAATTCTCAGCCCGAACAAACGGGTCGTCATGCCGAAAGTCGCCTGCTGCGCCATGGCGAAAATGATTGACGGTCTCTATTATGACGAATCGATTGCCAAGCTCGAAGCCGCAGGAATCCAAACGGAAGATATTCTGCCGATTACCTATATCAATTCCGATGCGGCCGTCAAAGCCCGCGTGGGAAAAATGGGGGGAATGGTCTGTACCAGTTCCAACGCGAAGACGATTATTACCAATGCTCTTGCGGAGGGGAAAAAGATCCTTTTCGTTCCCGACCGCTGTCTTGGGCAGAACATTGCACGTCAGATGGGGCTTAAGTCGTGCGTGATCGGTGACGGTACCGATCTCAAAGAAGCCGATATCATCTGTTATGACGGATTTTGTTCGGTACATCAGCTGTTTAGCGTCGATGACATCGAGTTTTACCGCAACAAATATCCGGGCATCCTGATTGCCGTCCATCCCGAGTGCGATCCGTCCGTGTGCGAAAAGGCCGATTTCGTCGGGTCGACGTCGCAGCTGATCAAATACATCACGGAGCTTCCGGCGGAGCAGAAAGTAGCGGTCGGAACCGAATTTAACATGGTCAATCGTCTGCGTCCGAGCAATACCTATATCCTCAGCTCGACGAAACCCGAGTGCCCGACGATGAACGAAACGACGCTCGAAGACCTCTACAATACCCTTAAAGCGATCGAAGAAGGGAATCCGATCAATGAGATCGACGTTGACCAAGATACCGCGTATTGGGCTAAAGTCGCCCTCGAGAGAATGATGGCGCTGTAAGTGCGCCATCCCTTTGATTACCCCTTTTGATTCCTTAAGAGTTTTTTCATAACTCTATTTTTGAACGCCATCGGAGCCAAGCCCCGATTGGCTACGCTCGCCGCTAAGGCACATGTAGCAAAGCGGAAAGCCTAGCGTAGTGCAGGCAAACGCTTGCCTCTTCGATGCAGAGGACTTCCTGTAAAACAAGGTTGTGCAAGAAGTCTACTTTATTATTGAACGCCATCGGAGCAAAGCCCCGATCCGGATTGACGTTTTTTTTAAAAAATAATGTGTTAGAATCGTTTTAAAACTCGGTCGTTTCAGTGTTTTCACCGGATTTTGAAGAGATTTTAGTCTTCTGGAACGGTAGTGTTAACGGTGCAAAAAACGGGTATTTTAGCCATGTTTATGGAGAAAAGGGGCGCATCTATGCTGGAACGTTACAGTATCAAAGCAAAATTGACCGCGGTGACGGTATTTGTCATCGTCAGTCTTTTCATTTTAACCCTCATGCAATTGAGCGATCTTAAAAAAGAGTTATTGCATTCCAAAGAGATGATGCTCAAAACGCAGATCGATACCGTGTGCTCGCTCAGTGAATTTTACGTCAAAGAGGCCAAAGAGGGGCGGATTTCCGAAGCGGAGGCGCAAGAGGCGGCCAAGCGGGCGATAAAACATCTGCGGTACAACGGAGACGATTACTGTTTTATCCTCGATACGAACGTTCGGGGAGTCATGCACCCGATCAAACCGCAGCTTGACGGTACCGATCTCTCCGGAATCGAAGATCCTAACGGGGTGAAGCTGTTCGTCGAATTTGCCCGCGTGGCCAAAACGCAGAAAGAAGGGTTCGTCCGGTATATGTGGAGCAAGCCGGGAAAAGAAGAGCCTCAGCCGAAGCTCTCGTACGTAAGGCTGTTCGAAGCGTGGGGATGGATCATCGGAAGCGGTGTGTACATAGATGAGGTGGAGGAAGAATTTTTCCCCATAGCGGTCGGAACGATCAGCGGAGTGGGGGTTTTATCGCTGATCCTGTTTTTGGCCATCATCGCGATTCGCGGCTCGATCGTCAGCAAGCTCTCCCGCATGCAGAACATGGCGCAGGAACTGGCCAGCGGAAACGGGGATCTGACCAAACGGATCGAGGTCGCGGGGGATGACGAAGCGGCCCGGACGGCATCGTCCATCAATGCGTTCATTGCAACGACGCGCGAAATATTGGAGAAAGTGAAAGCGTCGTCGCATGAAAGCAGTACGATTGCGTCGGAACTTTCCACAACCATCCTCTCCATCGGTCATGCCGCGGAAGATCAGGCAAAAATCGTTTCTCAGACAACGTCCGATTCGGATCAGATGAAAGAGGCTATGGAACGTTCGGTTCAAGAAGCGCAGCGGGTTCGGGAGAAAGCGGTGAGTGCGCTTCAAATGTTGCAAGATGCAAAAAGCGCTCTGGATCGCACCATCGAACAATTGAACAGTACCGTTCATGTCGAGATGGAGATTAATGACCGCCTGAACTCTTTGTCGCAGGAGGCTTCTCAGGTCAAGGAGGTTTTGAACGTCATCGCCGATATCGCCGATCAGACCAATCTTCTCGCACTGAACGCCGCGATCGAAGCGGCGCGTGCGGGAGAACACGGACGGGGATTTGCGGTTGTGGCCGACGAAGTACGCAAATTGGCCGAACGGACGCAAAAAAGTCTGGTCGAAACGAATGCGACGGTGAACGTCATCGTCCAGTCGATCATGGACATAACCGAACAGATGAATCATAACGCGCGCCGAATCGACCAGCTGTCCCACGAATCGGAGAAGGTGAACGATCAGACCGAAACGGCCTCCGGTGCGTTGGCCGATACGGTCTCGGCCATTGAAAAACTCAGCAGCGATACGCAGCACAATGCCGATACGACCGAATTGATCATCCGTAAAATCGGAGAAATCAACGTATTGTCGAGTTCAAATGCCCACAATGTCGAGGACATTATCGGCGGAGCTAAACATCTTCAGGAGATGACCGAGCAGCTGATTGCGCAATTGTCGGTGTTCCGGACCTGACGAGGCGGAACGCCCGCCCGAATATACGGTTTTTTTCGCTGAGGTATCGGAAGTGGAAGGGACGCGTTTTGCTTCATACGGTTTTGCAAGAAGGGATGTGTTAAAATAAGGCTTTTGAATACCGATGCATCCAGCATCACAAGGGAGCCGTTTTGATCGAATCGTTTATCCGGGAAGTATTGGCCGAAGATATCGGACGGGGGGATTTATACGCCCGTGTATCGGCACCCGTTCCCGCAAGTGCCAGAATCATGGCCAAAAGTGAAGGGATTCTCGCCGGGGAAGAGTATCTCAACGTCCTGGCCCGGAGTGAAGGATTTACAATCCGGTGGTATTCGGGCGACGGTAAGCGGTTTGAGAAAGGTGATTTACTGATGGAATTGGAAGGCGATTCGCATACGCTGCTGAGAATTGAGCGTACGCTGCTGAATATGCTCCTTCATGCCAGCTCGATTGCGACGTTGACGCGCCGGTACGTCGATCTGATCGCCCCTTATGGAACACGGTTGCTCGATACCCGTAAAACCCGGCCGTTGCTTCGGGTATTTGAAAAATACGCTACCCGGATCGGCGGCGCTACCAATCACCGCATGGGCTTGGACGATGCCCTGATGCTCAAAGACACCCATCTCAAAACGATAGACGATCTTGAAGCGTTCATGAAACAGGCCCGTCAAATGATTCCGTTTACCTCCAAAATCGAAATCGAAGCCGAAGATGAAGCGATGGCCAAGCGGGCGATGGCCGCAGGAGCCGACATCGTGATGTGCGACAACATGGCTCCGGAGCGTCTGGCGGAGGTCGTCGCCTACCGGAACGAGTGCCATCCGTCGGTTTTGCTCGAAGCGAGCGGAAACATCTCGCTTGAAACCATTCAAGCGTATGCCGCGACCGGGGTGGATGCCATCAGTACGGGTTCATTGATCCATCAGGCGTCATGGATCGATATCTCGATGAAAATGAATTAGGGGAAGAGATTTCACGTTAGGACAGGATACGGGAAGAGGATGTGGACTGCCCTCGGCGCAGAACCCACGATGTGTAAAGCAACGTTGTTTCGGATAAAGGGGTGATATGGCCGACGATATGGAGAAAACCGAAGAACCTACCGCCAAGAAGCTCGAAGATGCGAGACAAGACGGTAACGTCGCCAAAAGTCAGGACATCGTCGGGGTCGTGGTTTTGTTCATGGCGATTTTAGCGCTGTTGATGATGTTTTCGTTTATTGCCGAACGTATGCTCAATCTTGCACGATATTATTTCTCGCTGACCTCTCATCCGATCAACCGGGAACTGCTGATCGATATGGCTCTTGTGACGTTTCGGGAGTTTTTCATTATGGCGCTTCCGATATCGATCATCGTCGCAATCGGCGGAATCGCCGGGACCGTCGCACAGATCGGATTTAACTTCACCACCAAACCGCTGGTCCCCAATTTTTCGAAACTCGATCCGATCAAAGGGATCGGCAACCTTTTCAGTGCCCAAAAAGCGATTGAATCGGTCAAAATCACCCTCAAATCGTTTACGGCGATGGGGATCGGTTTTATCTTCTTTTGGAACTATATCCAGGAACTTCCGACCGTAGCGTTGTTCACGCTCCAAGATCAGATGGGATGGCTTCGGGACAAGGCGATCGTGCTGGCATCCGTGATGCTGATCATCATTTTTATCTACGCCATCGCCGATGTGTTCATTACGCGGAAAAGCTATTTTGACAAACTGAAAATGTCCAAACAGGAAATCAAAGACGAGATGAAAAACATGGAAGGGGACCCGCACGTCAAAGCCCGGATCCGTCAGATCCAGTATCAGGCGGCGCGCAAACGGATGATGTCGGCGGTTCCGACGGCGGACGTCGTCATTACGAATCCGACCCACTATGCCGTCGCCATTGCGTACGACGAGACGAAACATCACGCTCCGGTAGTCGTCGCCAAAGGGGTCGACAACATCGCGATCCAGATCAAGAAAATCGCGCGCGAACACGGGGTGCATATCGTACAAAATCCACCGCTGGCCAGATCGCTGTATGCGGAAGTAGACCTTGACCGCCCGATTCCGGAGATGATGTTTGCCGCCGTGGCGGAAGTTCTGGCGTACGTCTATAAAATGGGAAAAAAACAAAAAGGGATGCCGTGAAGATCGAACGCTGGATCGTGATGTTTACCGATAAGCGGGTTATTGCCGCGGTATTCATACTGATCTTGGCGATTTTGGGGGCGTTTTTCGTCTATTTTGAGAAAAAGGTGACCTCTCAAACGCTGGAGAGGCTTAGCGACCAGTTGGCGATTGCGCTGAATACGCAGCTGGAAAAAGAACGCGATACCGCGCTGCGCTACGCGATTATCATTAGTCAAAACAGCGCTTTGGTCGATGCTCTGGATCAAGACGACGAAGACAAGGGGTTCGATATCCTTTCGGAGATGATGGAATCGATTAAAATCCATACCGATGCGTTGATCCGGTCGCAAATCATCACCGCCGATTACGTCATCTTCGCCCGGAGCTGGGACAACTCCTATGCGGGGATGCCGCTGGATTTTCTCCGCCCCGATCTGCTCTATTTCCAAAATCACCGCAAACCCCGATCGGCGATCGAAGTGGGACGCAAACTCGGGGTGAAAGCGACGGTTCCGGTCTATCAGGATGATCGGACGCTGGGATACGTCGAAGTCGTATCGTTTTTTGAGACGACCCAGGAGTATTTCGACTCGCTCGGGATCAAACTCTATATCCTGATGGACGCCCGTTTTTACAATACGGCGGTGTTCATGCAAGACAACCCGTCCATCGGAAAAGAGTATATTCTGGCCAATCCCGGATATACGCAAAGCGATATCAAACTGCTCGAAGGGATCGATTTCAAATCGTTCCGGTATACGCGTGTCGTTTTTAGCGGGGGACGGTACCTGTTTTACGAACCGATGAAAAACGGCGAGGGGGAGACGATCGGTGCGTTCGTGTTTTCCCTCTCGCCCAAACAGATCAATACCTATGCCCATTCGGATGAAGAGGATATCTCTTTTTTGATCCATCTGAACCGGAACGAACTCTATGACGTCATGATGAAAAAAGAGCTTGACGGCCGTTTGTTCCAAAGCAGTTACGATCGTGATCTGCTCTATCTCAAAGACGACGTGGCTCCCGAAGACCGAGGACCGTTTTTGGAAGAGGCCAGGGAACGGCTGAACCATTATACGAAAGAAGAACTGATCGGGATGATGCTCAATTATAAAGTTGCCAAAGAGGTCAAAGGGGAGATACGATGAGGGTACTTTTACTGGAAGACGAATATATGCTGCGGGTGAGCATTACCGAGTTTTTGGAGGATCTCGGATTTGAGGTCAACGGATTTTCGAACGGGGAAAAAGCGTACGAAGCGATTTACGAAAGCCGTTACGACCTTTTCTTGCTCGACGTCAACGTTCCGGGGATGGACGGGTTTGAGCTCCTTCGTACCCTGCGCAAAGAAGGGAACAAAACGCCGGCGATTTTTCTCACTTCGATGGTCAACGTCGCCAATTTGGAAGAGGGGTATAAATCGGGGTGTTGCGATTACATCCGAAAACCGTTCGATCTGACCGAATTGCAGCTTCGGATCATGCAGGCGGTCAAGAGCCATTATCACGAAGGGGAAAACCGGATCGATTTCGGCAACGGTCTGGTGTACGACACCGAACAGTTTACGCTGACCCATAATGAAGCGACGATTGCACTGAGTAAAACCGAAAAAGAGATTTTCGGGGTTTTGCTGAACCACAAAAATCAGATCGTCTCGATCGAAATGTTCCAGGACGAGATTTGGGGGGAATACGTCGATCCGGCCAATATCCGGGTCCAGATCAACAACCTCCGCAAAAAACTCCCCGTCGAGATTATTCAAAACCGCCGGGGACTGGGATACATCATTGAACGATAACCGCTACGCTCTTAAAAACGCGTTTTTGTACACGACGCTGGTAGCGGCCCTGCTGCTTGCACCGATTTATCTCTACATGACCTATATGAAGTCGGTTTACGAAGTGCAATTCGAGTTGAGGCTCAAACGCCAGTCCCATCAGATCATCCGTTCGATGGAAGAGTTTGATCCCAAAGAGGTGAAAGTATTCGATTATCCGCGCTATCGGTCGTTTCAGTCGGGACTCTACGATGAGCATTTCAAAAAGGTGTTTACCCTGATCCGTCGTCCCTTGAACCAACAAACGCCGGGTTACCATATCGAGGGGGATTATGCCTATCTGGTAGTGGCGCTTCCCGAAAAACGTTATTTCGGTGCCAACTATCTGGTGGTCGCGGGGGAACTGTCGTACGCGCGAATCTATGAGAACGTCGTACTGATTTTGTTTTCGATCACCCTGTTGATTTTCTCTTTGTCCTTGTTCTTCCTGCACCGTTTCGCATTGCCGTTTCAGCGTCTGAACAAGCGGCTGGACCGTTTTATCAAAGATTCGATGCACGAGATCAACACGCCGCTCTCGATCATCAACGTCAATATCGACCTCTACAACCGGACCAATCCCCAGAACAAATACCTTCAACGGATCAAAGCGGCTACCAAAACGTTATCCACACTCTACAACGATATGGACTATCTGATCAAAAACGAACGCCTCTCTTTTGAGTATCAGGTGATCGATCTTAGTACGTATCTGCAAGAGAGGATCGACTATTTTCTCGAAGTGGCCGCATTGCGCAATATCACGATCGTTCCGCGGCTTGCGGAGGGGGTTGAAATACGCTTCAATCCGACGCAGCTGCAGCGGATCATTGACAATAACCTCTCCAATGCCATCAAGTATTCGCACGAACAAGGATCGATCGAGGTGATTCTCGAAACGGATTCCCAAAGCTGCCGTATGCGTTTTCGCGACGAGGGGATCGGTATCGAAGACGTCAACCGGATCTTTGAGCGCTATTACCGCGAAAATAAGGACAAGGGGGGATTCGGAATCGGTCTGAACATTGTCAAATCGATCGTGGACAAAGCGGAAATCGATCTTGATATTGATTCGGTCTACGGAAAAGGGAGCACCTTCTCGTATACGTTTTACCCTCCCATCTATCTTCGAACGTAAGTTTTTCTTTTTTTACATTAATTTTACACACCTTTTCTACAATGCTCTTCGAAAACAAAGTCAAGGAGAGCTAATGCGAACAGTGATCATGCTCGGAATCGCAGCGATTTTAGGTGCAGCCGATCTGAAGCAGGCGATTGAAAGCCCGGATGCGACGGCAATCTTGAAAAAAGATGCCCTTCCGGAAGCCAAAACCTACGTCATGCCCGAAGGGTGTATAACCGATGATGCCGCGGCAATTGCCCGAGGGAACTACTTTTTTCATAACCTGAACGGCAAAGATGCCAAAGAGAATCCGCCCGAAGGTCTTTCACGCAAAAATCCCGATGGAAAAGACAAACAATACGGCAACTGTGTGGCCTGTCACAACATCGAAGGGGCAAAAGGATACGGCAATATCGGTCCGGACCTGAGCAACTATAAAGCGCTCTATATCGACAGCGGCGCACGCAAAGCAGAGTTTGTCTACCAAAAAATCGCGGATCCGCGTATTGACAATCCGACGACCCACATGACGGTCAATATGACCAACGGCCTCATGAACGAGCGCGAAGTGTGCGACATCGCATCGTACATCGTATCTATCAAAAAATAAGAATTCAGGAGAATACAGTATGGAACGCAGATCATTTTTAAAAAGTTTCGGAGCAGTTGCGGCGTGTGCCGTCGCACTTCCTCACGTTGCGTCAGCGGATGAGAAAAAACCTTCAGGTCCGAATGAGATGAATTACGACACGGCCGTGGCGGCGATTACCGGGGGGAAACCTATCGTAGCGTCGGATAAAGTGAAAATGGAGGCTCCGGAGATTGCTGAAAACGGAGCGGTTGTTCCGGTCAAGGTAACGGTTGAGAGCCCGATGAGCGATAAAGACTACGTCAAAGCGATCCATATTCTGGCATCGAAAAACGGAAACGTCCGTTGTGCAAACATTTATCTGACTCCGGCAAACGGCGAAGCGTTTTTCGGTACGCGGGTGAAATTGGGCGGAACGCAAGACGTCGTCGCGATTGTGGAATTGAGCAACGGAACCTTTTTGAGCGCAAAACAAAACGTAAAAGTAACGATCGGCGGTTGTGGTTGATCCTGTTTGTTTAGAATGCGGACGAAGCGAAGTCACGTCTGCCGTACCGGCCGCCAAGGCATTGAAACGAGCCTCTAAAGGGGCAGAAATATAGCCACTAAAGGAAATACAAAATGAAAACATTGATCAAAATCAAACCAAAAGATTATAAAGTCGGCGAAATCGTCAAAATCGATTTCATGGCAATGCACCCGATGGAAACGGGGATGCGTAAGGACAAAGACAGCGGACAGTTGATTCCGGCACACTACATCAATGAAGTGAAGTTTTCGTTCAACGATGAGGTGATCACCAAAATGGTGACGTGGGAATCTCTTTCGGTCAATCCGGTCCTCAGCATCAGTTTCAAAGTTCCGGGCGAAGGTACGCTCAAAGTAACGGCCAAAGACAATAAAGGTGACAGCGTCGAAACTACCACCAAAATCACGCCGAAAGGATAAGCGATGCGTATGCTGTCTATGAGCGCCGCATTGGTCTGTCTGGCTTTGCTTGGCAGCGCTAACGGTGAAGAGAAAATGAGCATGAGCGATGCCGACAAAAAAATGTATGCCGAACTGGTAGAGAACAATCCGGCCGAAATGGACGGGGCGGAAGGTGAGCAGCTTTTTGGTGATTTGATCGGGCTGGAGGGGTATGCCAAAATGCTTGGTGTCAAAGAAAAAGATCTTCCGGCTTACCTCTCCGGTTTCCCGCGCTACGTCGATGCGGCCGGAAAAGTAGTCACGATCTCGCAAACGATTCAGATGGCGGCGGCGTTTGCCGATAAACCCGTTCCTAAGCTGGAAAGTAAAGAGATGCTGAAAATGACGCTGTACGTCAAAGCCCTCTCAAACGGTCTTAATACATCGATTGACGTCAAAGCCAACAAACACATGGCCGAAATGATGAAACTGGGCCAGGAGGTGTTTGAACAGCGCCGCGGCGGACGCGGATTGTCGTGCAACAGCTGTCACAGCGCCGATATCGTCGGACAGCGTCTACGGATGCAAAATTTGCCGGACCTGGGTGCTGCCGTTACGGCGGCAGCCGGAACGTGGCCGGCATACCGGATGACCAAAAGCGAAACGACGGCTCTGGACAAACGATTCCAGCAATGTATGGATAACGCGCTACTGGCCAAAATCCCGCTGGGATCACGGGAAATGGTGGCGCTTGAAGTATACGTGACCAACAAAACCAAAGGGAATGCGATTCAGGTTCCCGGTGTGAAACGCTAAAGGATAAGGTATGGATCTGTCACGAAGAGACTTTATGCATATCGCCGCGGCTCTTGGACTTGGGCTTCCGGCGATTGCATCCGCAGCCGGAAAGGGCAAACGGACCGATGAAGTCGGGTTAAACGATATTTACGGATTTAATGCCAAAGGGAACGTGACGCTGTTGCATATCTGCGATATGCACGCGCATATCAAACCGCTTTACTGGCGGGAACCTTCCACTCTGATCTCGGCACCCAACCTGACCGGGACTCCGGGATTTTTGTGCGGTGAGTCGTTTCTGAATTATTACGGGATGAAAGGCAAAACGCTGGATGCCTATTTCGATACGTATATGAATTTTGATGCGATGGCGCATAAATTTGGAAAAATGGGGGGGATTTCCCACATGAAAACCCTCATCAACCACATTAAAAAAGAGCGCGGTGCCGATAACGTATTGCTTCTGGACTCCGGCGATACGTGGCAGGGGACGGGAGTCGCTCTCAAAACCCGGGGTGAAGCGATCGTCGATGCGCAGAATTATCTCGGCGTCGACGTCATGGTCGGACACTGGGAATTCACGTACGGAAAAGAGCGGGTTCGCGAACTGATCGAAAAACTGAACGCCAAATTCATCGCGCAAAACATCATCGGCGACGATTCGTTTGCCGACGATTACGAAGAGCTGATTTTTGAACCGTATACCGTCATGGAGCGCGGCGGAGCCAAAATCGGTATCATCGGTCAGGCATTCCCGTTCACGTCGACGGCCAATCCGAAAGAGTTCACGCAAGGGTGGAGTTTCGGACTTCGACTCGATACGCTTCAGCAATACGTCGACAAACTCCGCAAAGAGGAAAAAGTCGACTGCGTCGTCGTCTTGTCGCATGACGGTTTTAGCGTCGACCAGGAAGTTGCGCGTCAGGTCAAAGGGATCGATTTCATCCTGAGCGGTCATACGCACGATCCTTCGCCGCGTCCTACCGTCATCAACGGTACGGTCATCGTGATCGCGGGAAGCCACGGAAAATACGTCGGCCGTCTGGATATCGATATCCAAAACCATAAAGTCAAAGGGTACGAGTACAAACTGATTCCGGTTGCGTCAAACCTGATCCCGGCGGATCCGGAAGGGGACGCATTGATCGCAAAATGGTATGCGCCTTACGATAAAGAGTTCGGAGAAATCCTCGGGGTTACCAAAAATACCCTCTATAAACGCGATACGTTTCACTCGACGTTCGATGAGCTGATCAACGATTCGATCATCAGCGCAATGGATTCGGACATTTCGTTTACGCCGGGATACCGTTGGGGAACGACGGTACTGGGCGGTGATCCGATTACGATGGACAACGTTTATGAAATGACGGGGATCACCTACCCGAACGTCTATACGTTTGAACTCGGAGGAGAACAGATCCGTAAACTTCTGGAAGATATCGCGGACAACGTCTTCAATGCCAATCCGTTGTATCAGCAAGGGGGCGACATGAGCCGTCTGGGCAACGTCACCTACGACATCACGATCGGTGCCGGAACCGGAAAACGGATCGGCAACCTCATGGTGGGGGGAAAAGCTCTGGATGATACGAAAACCTACAAAGTATCGTCGTGGGGCGGAAATTTGCAAAATGCCGGGAAGAATTTAAGAGAAACCCTGACCCGCCCCGTGTATGATGTAACGGCCGATTATATCCGCCGACAAAAAACACTCAACATCAGCGGAAACAGCAACGTTCGAATCATGGATTACACCTGCGGGTGCCCGAAAAAAGGTTCGAAAGGGCGTTAACGCCCGGCGTAAAAGTCACAGTGGCGTGTCGCTTGTTGGAAGAAGGGGAAATAAGGTGCTTTTTCCCGCATTGGAAAATGCGGGTGGCTTTAGGGGAATGGGGACGAAGTCTCCGGTACTTTTCGGGTTCGCCCCTCGAAGTGCGTCATCATCGAATTAAGAAAAGGGAGAGAAAATGAAAATCGTAAATCTGAGTATTGCAGCAGCTGCAACGTGTGTATTGGCGACGTCCGCCCATGCTTTGAAAACCGAAGACCGTAACCTAAAAGGGAACATGCAGATTGAGTATCTAAAAACTCCGGGCGATGTTAATTCATTTACCGAAATGTTTACCGAAGGGGACGTATACGGACGGGTCCGTTCCAATATGTTCTATTGGGACTGGGACAATGAAAAAGCCGGTACCTCAAAAGATCACGATGCGTGGGGACTCGGAGGAAGCCTGATTTACAAAACCGGGTTTTTCCACGGTTTGGGTGCGACGATCGGTGCGTACGGAACCGTTCCGGCAACGGCGGAAAACCTGATCGGAACAAAAAATATCGGTAAAGCGGGTAAAGATACTTACCGTACCGAAGCGGACGGTTCGGAAGCGGCCATCGGCGTACTGGCAGAAGGGTATCTTGAATACAGAGCCGGAAAAACCGACGTCAAAGCGGGACGCCAAATCATTGAAAGCACCCTGCTTGCATCGAACGATACCAAAATGGTTCCCAATACGTTTGAAGCGATAATGCTCGAGAACAAAGATATCAAAGATACGACACTGCGTGCCGGTTACATTACGCAGCAAAAACTGCGTGACCACCAGACGTTCCACAGTATTCTTGCGTATGAAAAACGGACGGAAAATGACGATTCGGCGGCGCACCAAGGGCTAACCGTCGCGAATATTCAGGCGGTTAAAGGGGACGTCAACCCGGAGATGATCTTTTTGGGTGTCCAAAACAAATCGATTCCGGGGTTGAAACTAAACGGTGAATATTACGGTATCAACGGCTTTTTCTCAACGGTGATCGCCGAAGCCAATTATCAGATCAATCTTGGCGGCGATTGGACGTTGACACCGGGTGCACGTTACATCCGACAAATGGATGATGGCGCAGGTGCAATCGGCGGTGCGGCGTTGAGCGGAAAACTGGTAGGGAAAACAGGTGCCTCAGGTGCTTATAAAGATGCGGGAAGCGTTGATGCAAGTGCCTGGATGGCACGTTTGGTCCTGGCACACGGACCGATGACGTTGAGCGCGGGATATTCCGCCGTAGCGGATGATGCCGACCTTATCGCTCCATGGCGCGGGTTCCCGACGGGCGGATATACCCGTTCAATGGCACAGTACAACTGGACGGCCAATACGAAATCATGGATGCTTAAAGCCGATTACGATTTCTCGAAAGCGGGACTCGTACCGGGATTGAAAGTATCAGCCGATTATGCGGATATGAATTATGACGATGCAAAAGCATTGGCAAAAACCATTGCCTATACCGATCGTACGATTTTCCACGTCGATGCGATCCAGAGTTTCAAATCGATTCCGAATACCGAGTTCAAACTCCGTTTCGCTACGGTTAATGCGGATAAAAAACCGGCCGATCCGATCGATTACGAATCGTACAACGAGTACCGTTTCGAAATCAACTACCTGTTCTAAAGGATAACTTATGCGTCTGTTCGTATCGTTGGCGGTTTCGGTGGTCTCGCTCATGGCGTTTGACTATTCGCTGGTGCCTGAGGAGATTACTCCCCGGGCGCACTGTTTTTTCGGACTTCCCGAAATCATGGATACGAAAAACAACGGCAATATCGTCAATTCCTGCTACGTCGACGCAGGGGACGGATATATCGTCATCGATACCGGACCTTCTTACGCGTATGCCGCGTCGGCATATCGACAGATGCAAAAGATCAAATCCCTTCCGGTCAAACTGGTCATCAATACCCATGTCCATGATGACCACTGGCTCGGTAACGGATTTTTTACCGAAATGGGAGTTACGGTTTTGGGTTCGGACGATTTTCTTCGCAATGCGGATCTGAAAACGCCGACGCGAATGCAAAGCCGTATCTCTCCCGAGGCCTATTCGGGAACGATTCCGACACTGCCGAGCGAAATTATCTCTGCGGACAGTGACCGGAAGATTGGGGACCAGGAGGTTCAAATCCGTCTTATCCCCCAAAAAGCCCATACCGAGAAAGATCTTTACGTCTATTTTCCGCAAGAGAAGCTTTTGTTTGTCGGGGATCTGGCGTTTAACGACCGTCTCCCCTCGGTCCGAGATGGAGATATCAACGGATGGCTCGGTGCGCTCGAATCGCTCGAATCCATGGGGGCCCTTCACGTGATCGGTGGGCATGGACACGCCAGCGGTGCCGATACGACACGGATGACCCATGAGTATCTGTCGCAAATGCGCGATGAGGTACGTTCATACATTGCCAAAGGGACCGGAATCGACGAAACGGTTAAAGCCGTGACGATGGATCCATACCGGAAAATCGGCTTGTACGATTCAATGCACCGCGGTAACGTGGAATCGTCGTACCGGGTACTGGAGTGGGAACAATGAAAAAGATTGTGTTAATGATGATGTTGGTTATGTCGCTGAATGCCGGGGAAATGGTTTGGAAACCGTGGGATACCGCAACGGAACTTTCTCGTAAAGAGAATAAGATCATTATGATCGAAGCGGTACGGCAAGGGTGCCACTATTGCGCCCAAATGCAGCAAGATGTTTTTTCCGATTCCGCGACGGTTTCATTCATTCAGCAACGTTTTATCCCCGTCCGGATCGATCTCGATCATCAGGTATTGCCTCTAAAGGTGAACGTCGTTGCCACACCGACGTTTTTTTTCGTCAACAAAGAGGGAAAACTTCTTAAAACGGTACAAGGAAGATGGAGCCGTGACGATTTCAAAATGATCCTCGAGGATATCCGATGATCCGGTTACTGATTGGATTGATAATGATGGGGGCATTTGCTTTTGCCGAAACCCAGTTTGCCGAACCGCGTCCGGCAATCGACAACCCCCGAAAAATCGTTTTTAGTATTACTCACGCGGATGATGAAGAGATCAACCATGTTTTGAGTTCGGCTAACAACGTTTTGAAATTTTACGGCCCCGAGAACGTACAGATGGAGATAGTCGCTTACTATCACGGCATTCGGGCCCTGTTGAAAAAAGAAAAAGAGATAGCGGTTCGAGTGAACGCACTGATGCAGTACGACGTTAAATTCATCGCTTGCGGGAATACGATGCGTACCAAAAATATCGATCCTTCCGAACTGATCGAAGGCAGCGAAGTCGTATCGGCCGGGATTGTCGAGATGGTTGAACGGGTGAAAGATGGATGGGTTTACATTAAACCCTAAAAGGAAAAGGGGATGAAACGATTTATTTTTTTTATGGTGGCGGCGGTAAACCTTTGTTTTGCCGATCCGTCGGTAAAAAAGGTGGTTTTTGATCTGACGTCGGGCGACGTGAATGTTTTGGAGCGGAAAATCCTCAAAGGGATACCGCATGCAAAAAACTATTACGAAAGCCATTTTCAGGAGTTGGAAACGGCCGTCGTGATTCACGGTAACGCGTACAAGTTTTTTGTCAAACATCCCGAGCAGTCCGTTTTCAAAGACGATAAGGTTGTGATTGAAAGACGTGCCGAACTCTCAAAACGTCTTGAGAGTCTGGCAAAAACGTACAAAACCGAATTTCTGGTGTGCAGTGTCGGGATGGAGAAGCACGGCATTAAACCCCAAGATATAGACGATTACGTTCTGACCGTCGCCAGTGCGACGGTCGGGTTGATCGATAAACAAAACGACGGCTATGCCTACCTGCCGGCCGATTAATTTTAAACAGTACAAGGAGTACAGCATGAAAAAAATAGTCATCACATTATGTGTTTTTATCGGGCTCAACCTGTATGCGGGGGATTTTAATCTTTTTGACATTCCCAATGCCGATCATTCGGTAACGCCGGCCATGATCGAAAAATCGCTTGAAGCCGACGGGTTTTATATATCGGCAAACACCGAAATGAACGGTCCGTTTACAAAACAGTTTCAACAGAGCGATTTTGAGGTGTTTAATCTTATGACCGTTTTTCACAAGGAATACGCTGCAAGTCTGGTAAAAACCCATCCGGACGGCGGAATTTTTGTACCGATGGGAGTCGGAATTTTTCAACGTAAAGGGGATGCGACGTTGCATGTCTCGGTTTTGACCGCAACCGCACAGAAAAAAATCGCCGGGTTCGACGCACCGGAATTTGCCAAAATCGAAACGGCAGTGATGAAAACGATCCAGACGGCGTTTCCGAAATCGAAAATGAGCCAAAGTGACGATTCGCTTCCGGCGGAGGGGACACTGCTCAACCGTTTTGTCCGTAAAACCGATCCGGCCAACTGGCAGGGGGACAAAGATGACAGCGAGATGATGATCGAGGAGGGGCTTAAACCGGCCGGTTTTGTGATGTCAAACTTCACCGATTACAATTTCATGCTGACCGATAACGGTAACACGAGTCCGTTCGATTTTTACGATACGTACTCGATTTGCAAACTCAAAGTGATCTATACCGTTGCGAAAACCCGCCCGGAAGCGGCGGCATTCGCTCCGTGCACACTGATGGTGTATAAACAAAAAGGGTCCGATGAAATCGTTATGGGATTTCCGGGAGTATACAACTGGATGAGCAGTGCGCGCATCGACAATGCCGAGGCCAAAGCGGTCTTGATGCAGGCTCAGGGAGATTTTGAAGCCGTTCTAAAATCGGTAACCGAATAATTTTTATTGCCTTATGCCCCTTCCGTGCAGCGAAGAGGGGGTATTTTAAATGTTTTTAATACGATCCCTTCTATACTTTGCGTAGAAGGAAGGTGAAATGATGCGCGTTTTAGTCATGATCGTAGCATTGTTGATCGGTTGGTACTCGGAGATGAGTGCTTCTGTTACCCCTCCCAAATCCGAAGCAGTGATCGGCGTTTTGGCGTTTCGTTCGAAAGAACAGACGATTCAGGATTGGGAACCTCTCGCCCGCTATCTGGAAACCAAAATTCCGGATGTTTCGTTTCGAATCCTCCCCCTTGCGTACGGTGAATTTGACGATGCCGTTCAAAAAGGCGGATTGAGTTTCGTCTTCACCAATCCCGAACATTACGTTTATCTTTCGATAGAGTACGACGCTACCCGTATTGCGACGTTGATCCGGGCTAACGTCGCGGGCAAACCGCTGCAAGAGTTCGGAGGGGTCATTATCACCCGTGCATCGCGCAAAGATATCGCGACGATCGACGATCTGAAAGGGAAAAAGATCGCTGCCGTCGATCGGATGTCTCTGGGAGGGTATTTGTCGCAGGCGGCCGTATTGGAAAATGAGGGCTTGAACCTCTCGACGGATTTGTCGATGACCTTTACCGATATGCCGCACGACAAAGTGGTACGTGCCGTTGAAAAAGGGGAAGCCGATGCGGGATTCATCCGCAGCAGCGTTTTGGAAAAAATGGCCCGTGAAGGGAAAATCCGTCCCAAAGATTTCAAAGTTCTCCATCGCGTGGACGGAAACGGGTTTCCGCAGGCGCTTTCGACCCCGTTGTACCCGGAGTGGCCTTTCGCCTCGTTGCACGATACCGATCCCAAACTTGCCAATCGTGTGGCGGTCGCGCTGTTGAGTTTGCCGTACGATTCCGATACGGCCAAAAGTGCCGGGTATTACGGATGGAGCATTCCATTAGCGTATGAGAACGTCCGCATGCTGATGATCCAAATGCGGATTAAACCTTACGATACTGTCCCGAAATTTACGTTTGACGACGTTATCGAAAAATACGGAATTATCATCATTTCGACGATGACGTTGGCAATCACGCTTTTGGCGGCCATGATCATCCGGATGTTTTTGTTGACGGCCAAACTGCGTCGTAATACGGCCAAACTCGAAGAAGAGATTGCGATGCGTCAGCTCGCCGAACGTCATCTCAAACGGGCCGCAAGCGTCTTTCACAATTCGGGAGAGGGGATTGTGATTACGGACCGTGATAGGTTTATTATAGACGTTAACGAGGCGTTTTGTGAAATAACCGGTTATCGGGTAGAAGAATTGATCGGGAAAAAGACCTCCATACTCCGATCCAATAGGCATGATGACGTATTTTACGATTCACTCAACAACGCTTTGAATACGGTTGGTAAATGGCGCGGAGAAATCTGGAATCGTAAAAAAGACGGAGAAGTATACGCCGAGTACTTACGCATCGATTCCACACGTGATAATAACGGGAAGATCGAAAATTATATCGGTATCGTCAGTGATATTACCGAAGAAAAAATGCAGGAGGAACAGCTCCATCGCATGGCCAATTACGACCCTTTGACCAATCTTGCCAATCGTCGGATGTTCACCGAAATGGCCGGGCAGATACTGCATTTAACGCAGCGCAAAGGGCTTAAAGCGGTCGTCGCGTTTATCGATCTGGACGGATTTAAAGAGATCAACGATCATCACGGCCATGCGATTGGCGACCGCGTACTCAAAAAAGTGGCCATGCGTTTGGAACAGCAGATGCGCAAAAGCGATTTTATCGGTCGGATAGGGGGGGATGAATTCGTCGCCTTGCTGGCCGATATCAAAACGTTCGACGATGCGGATCAAATGCTGGAGCGGGTTCTTGCATCGCTGAAAGAGCCGATCCATATTGATAGCATGATCGTTTCGGTGGGAGCCAGTATCGGGGCAACCTTTTATCCGGACGATAACGATGAGATTGAAATGCTGATCCGGCATGCGGATACCGCCATGTATCAGGCCAAAGCACAGGGGCGAAACCGGATCGTCTATTTTGATCCCTTACACAAAGTGTAGAAATTCAGCGGCATGGTATAATCGCGTTCATGAAACGAGGAGCCTAGGATGCCGATAGCGACTATCGAAAATGCTTCGCATATTGTTTTGGCGGTTCGAAAAGAGCCGGATGCAGACGTGCTCGGCGCGGCGTGCGCGGTTTATTCCCATCTGCTGAGACTGAACAAAAAAATCACCCTGTATTGTGAGACAAACATTGCTGAGTATCTGTCGTTTCTCCCCTGGTACGAGAAAGCGACCTGTCGTTTTCCCAAAAACGGCGATTGCATTATCGGATTCGGAAACGGTGATGCACTACGGCTTGGAATCACGGAAGGGACGGTTGCAATCTGTTTTGAGGACCGGTTTGAAAACGGAACACTCGCCGATGCGGAGCCAATGGGGACGGCAATGGCCGTTTTTGATTTTTTTGTTGCCAACGGTATAAAAATCAATGCTAAAATGGCGACTTCACTTTACGCCGGGTTGGTTGAAACATCGCAATGTTTTCGCTCAAAACGGTGCAGGGCGCGTGATTTTGAGGCGGCACGGACATTGTTGTCGGCCGGTGCGGATCACGCACTCTGCGTCGAATGGCTGTTTGAACATCTCTCATTGGCTTTTATCCGTTCGCGGGGGGTATTGTTTCGAAAGATGCGGCTACTTTTGGACGGGCAACTGGCGGTTTTTGACGTCGATGGGGCATTGTTGGAAGAGACCGGAGCAAGTATTTCTGAATGCGAAACGGTGAGTATCGAAGCTCTTCGGCTGCGAACCGTCCGGGCGGCATTGATCCATTCGGAAGAAGCGAACGGACGGATCCGTCTTTTGCTGAGAACGGACGATACGCTGGACGCATCGAAAATTATGGGGGATTCTGAGTCGGGAGACTCCCAGCTAGCCTATGCATACGCGGGAGCGGGCGAATTGAGTGCATTAAAAGAAAAAATTATTACAGATATACAAAAGGAGATGGGGTGAGAAGAGGCCGAAACGGATCGGGAATCGTAGGTTGGATTGCAGGAATCGCAATTATTGGCGGATTGGGGTTTATGGCGTTTTCACCGTCATTTGAACGTAATGACCCAAAACTTTCCATCAATCACGATGCGTACTGGAATTTCAAAGATCCGATTCGCGTCAGCGTGAGCGACGAAAGCGGACTAAAATCGTTTAAAGCAACTTTGTCTACCCCTCATGATGAATGGGTGGTGGCAGAGGTCGCTACGCCGTCTCGCGAACTCAAGCAAACTTTTGAAATTCTCCCTCCCAAAGGGGTTCGCCGCGTTGAATCGACTTCGGTAACATTGACGATCGAAGCGGTCGATAACAGCCTGTGGGGATTGTTCATGGGGAACAAAACCAAAGAAGAGTATACGCTCGTCATCGATCAGCGCCGCCCGGTTCTTTCAATCGTTGCCAATTCGTACAAAATTCAAAAAGGGGGATCGGCAATCGTTATTTTCAAAGCCGATGATCCCCATCTCGATACGCTGACGATCGATACGAATTACGGAAAGAAATTTATCGCCCAGCCGTTTGTCAAAGCGGGGTATTACGCATCGCTTCTGGCGTGGCCGGTACAGCAGGAGAATTTCGCGGCAACCGTCGTTGCGCGGGATAAAGCGGGGAATGAAACCCGCGCTTCGGTTCCGCTTCGCCTGAAAGATCATGTTTACCGTGTATCGAACATTGAACTCAGCGATGCATTTTTGGACGGAAAAATTGCCGAATTAGCTAACGAATACGAACAAACGGCCGGAGTAGACGACCGCTTGGAACAATTCCGTATCATCAACGAAAAAGTACGTGCGGACAATGAGGATATTATTCACAAAGTTACGTCAAAAGTATCGAACAAAATGATTACCGATTTCCATCCGGCCCCGTTTTATCCGTTGGTGAATGGTCAGAAAGTCGCTGATTTCGGCGATCACCGCATTTACAGCTATAAAGGGCAGCAAAACGTTTCTCAGGCATACCACATGGGACTTGACCTTGCAAGCGTTCATAACGGGCCTATCATCGCTTCGAACGGCGGTTCGACGGTATTTTCACAGCCGAACGGCATTTACGGGAATCTTCCGATCATAGACCACGGTTTCGGTCTGTATACCCTTTATGGGCACTGTTCCGAAGTCCACGTACAAGAAGGGGATGCCGTTCATGCATCCCAAGAGATTGCCAAAACCGGTCTGAGCGGTTACGCGATGGGAGATCATCTTCACTTCGGTATCCTGGTTCAGGGTATCGAGGTGCGTCCTGAAGAGTGGATGGATACGAAGTGGATTTACGACAACATTACCAGCGTGATCGACAGTGCCAAACTAATGATTAACCAGCGTTAAAAACGGTATAATTTCCCAATATTAACCCGGCCTTCGCGCCGAACAAGGATTCGAGTATGATGCAGACGACGATCGGCAGCAGTGTTGAGCTCATAGGAATCGGTCTGCACAAAGGTTCCCCGGTCCGCCTTCGGCTTGAACCGCTCGGAGCCAACAGCGGCATTGTATTTTACCGCAGCGACGTCGGGGTATCGATCCCCCTCATTCCTTCAAACGTGGTCGATACGAAAATGGCAACCGTCATCGGAAAAGAGGGTGTGACCATTTCGACGATCGAACACATGCTCTCGGCGGTGTATGCGTACGGTATCGATAATCTCCGCATTATCGTCGATGCCGATGAAATACCGGTCATGGACGGTTCGTCGATGAGTTTTTGTATGCTCCTCGATGAAGCGGGAGTCGTGCAGCTTGATATTCCGAAAAAAATCCTCCGGATCAAAAAAGAGGTTGCGGTGAGAGAAGGGGATAAATACGTCAAGCTTTCCCCGGCAAACGACCTAAGCTACGACTTTACGATCAAATTTGCCCATCCGGTGATCGATCGTCAGAGTTACGTTTTGAAATTTACGAAAGAGAATTACAAAAACGAGATTGCACGGGCGCGGACGTTCGGTTTTGTTCATGAAGTGCAATACTTGCGTTCCATCGGTCTTGCACTCGGAGGAAGCCTTGAAAATGCGGTCGTATTGGATGAGAAAAAAGTTCTCAATCCAGAAGGATTGCGTTTTGGCGATGAATTCGTACGTCACAAAATACTCGATACAATCGGCGATATGTCGCTGATCGGAATGAATTTCATCGGTAACTACGAAGCGTTTGCCGGAAGTCATGACCTTAACCATAAATTGACCCTCGAACTTTTAAAAGATCCTGCCAACTATGAAGTCGTCGAAGTGGCAAGCGCCGAATCGAAGGAACTGGCAAAAGCGTATGCATGAAGCGGTAGTAATCGCCCTGACCTCTCCGGTGCAGGTGGGTATTTACGAAAACGGCAAATTGATCGAGGCAATTCGCGATGATGGAGTTAGTTCGGATGCTTTGGCACGGATTTTCGACCCTTTGTTGAAACAATACCGTTTTGAACGGCTGATTTATGCCAAAGGTCCCGGAAGTTTTATGGGGATCAAGGTGACCTATCTTTTTTTAAAAACCCTCAGTCTGGTTCATAAAATCCCTTTAGAAGCGGAAGATGCATTTTTTTTCAACGAAAATTGCCCCATCAAAGCGGTTGGAAAGCTCTATTTTGTTAAAAATAGCTCTAAAATTACTCTGGAGAACGTTGAATCTCCGGAAGCGGGGATATTTAGTCTCCCCGAATCGATCGAACATCATACATTCGACGCGGATCCTCTCCCGTATTACGGGATTGATGCCGTAGGATAAGGAAATCTTTTGTTTGTAAGCGTTCCCGCAACCAGTGCCAATCTCGGACCGGGTTTTGATTCTCTGGGCCTTGCCGTCGATTTGCGCAATCAGGTAGAGTTGGTCCCTTCCCGTTTTTTTGCCGTTTCCATCAAAGGGGAAGGGGAAAATAACCCGAAGCTCAAAGGCAATAATCTGTTCGTCAGTATATTTAACGAACATTATCGCCGTTTAACCCAAAAACGGCAGAATTTTAAATTTACGTTTTATAACCAGATTCCGATGTCTCGGGGATTGGGCAGTTCTTCGGCGGTTATCGTCAGTGCCATCAGTTGCGCGCACGAGGCAGCAGGGGTCAAAGTCTCTAAACGTCGTATTCTTAACCATGCTCTGGTCTACGAAAGCCATCCGGATAATATTACACCGGCTGTGATGGGGGGATTTAACGCTGCTATGGTCGAAAAACAAAAAGTGTTTTACCAACAAAAGCACCTTCCCGATTACCTCAAAGCAGTCGTCGTGATTCCGAACAAACCGATTTCAACGGCAAAATCACGTACAACGCTCCCTAAATCCTACAGCAAAGAGAATGCGGTATTCAATCTCTCTCATACCGCCGTTACGGTCGGAGCATTTTTCAATGAAGACTGGGAGATGCTTCGCCTGTCGACACAAGACCGTTTTCATCAGAAAGTACGGATGAAAATGTTGCCCGAACTTTTTACCGTTCAAAAGATCGCTTATGACAACGGAGCGTTGATGAGCACGCTCTCAGGCAGCGGTTCCACATTTTTCAATATGGTATACGATGAGGACGCGCAAGCGTTATCGGAGAAAATCAAAGCGGAATTCAACGATTTCGATATAAAAATCTTAAGCTTCGATAATAATGGGCTCGTTGTAGAACGTTAACTAAAGAAACATTGAGGTATAATGGCGCCAAAATTTCATCAGCCGGAACGGATGTGTGTGGTTTGCCGTGGACGGTTTAATCAGTCCGCCATACTGAGACTTCAATGCAAAGAAGGGAACTTGATCCCTTACAGCGGCGAGGGGCGGAGTTTTTATCTGTGCAATGAGTGTGTTGATCAGAAAAAAACTCCGGGCCAATTGGCTCGCCTATGCAAAAACGGTGCAACACAGACGCTAATGAATCGGTTAAAGGAGATCATCGTTAATGATGGATAAAGTCAGAGTTCATGAAATAGCCAAAGAACTAGGTATCAATTCCAAAGAGGTTGTCGATAAAGCGGCGGCAATGGGTCTGAATGTAAAAACGGCATCAAGCTCAGTCTCGATTGAGGAAGCAGAACAGATCATGAACTATATCATGAGCGGTGCAACTGCTGAGGCAGCTGCACCGAAAGCCGCACCGGCAAAACCGGCACCGAAAACAGAAGAAGCACCGGTAGTTGAATCTTCGGTTCAGCACAGCGAACCTGAGGTCAAAGCGGTCGCGGAGGCTCAGAAAGAAGAGATGCCTGCTGCACCGATCGAAGCGGAACCGCAAAAGCGTTCAGGTTTGAAAATTGTCAAGAAAAAACGCCCGGCCGAAGAAGAAGCGGCTCCGGCTAAAATGCAAAAAGACGAGCGTAACGCACAGAGTGTAACGCAATACGGAAAACTCAGTGCCGAAGTGCAAAAAGAGCTTGAGGCGAAAAAAGCGAAAAAAGCGCAATCGGCCAATCCGGTCCAGAAAAAAGATCAGGGGATCAAACTCGATATTTTCGGAGGCGATATCTCGGATGTTTCAATGGATTACGAAGACGAGCAGGTCGTATTGCTGGACTTCAGCGATCTGAATTCCAATTTGGAACCCGAAGAAGAAGAGAAAAAGCCCAAAGATAAAAAACCGGTCGGCCGCAATGGCGGGAAAAAACAGGGGCAAAACAAGAACAGACCTCGTCAGGTAGCGCGTGAAGCACGGAAAAAATATACGAAAGAGACCAAAGAGGAAGAAGTAGTAACCCACGTTGAAATTCCTGAAGATATCCGGGTATACGAATTTGCCGATAAAATTCGCCAGCCCCTTGCCGAAGTGATTAAAATTCTTTTCAATCTGGGGATGATGGTAACGAAGAACGACTTCTTGGGGAAAGACGAGATCGAAATTCTTGCCAGCGAATTCGGTGTTGAAGTGACGACGATCGACCCTAAAGATGCGTTCAACCTTGAAGAGATGTACGAAGAAGCAACAGCGGAAGATGATGAAGGGATGGAAGAACGCCCTCCGGTTATCACGATCATGGGACACGTCGACCACGGTAAAACATCATTGCTTGATGCCATCCGTAATGCCCGCGTCGCCGCAGGAGAAGCCGGAGGAATTACCCAACATATCGGTGCGTATTCGGTTGAACAGCACGGGAAACTGATTACTTTCCTCGATACTCCGGGTCACGAAGCGTTTAGTGCGATGCGTTCACGCGGGGCATCTTTGACCGATATCATTATCATCGTCGTTGCTGCGGACGACGGGGTAAAACCGCAAACACGCGAGTCGGTCAAACATGCCAAAGAGGCAGGAGTGCCGGTTATCGTCGCGATCAATAAAATGGACAAACCGGGAGCGAATCCGGATATGGTTAAAGCCCAAATGGCGGAACTGGGTCTTAACCCGATCGAATGGGGTGGAGATACCGAATTTGTCGGCGTATCGGCCAAAGCCATGACGGGGATTGACGAATTGCTTGAAATGATCCTTCTTCAGGCTGAAGTAATGGAACTTAAAGCAAATCCGGACGTGATGGCGAAAGCGGTTGTCGTCGAAAGCTCACTTGAAAAAGGGCGCGGACCGGTCGCAACGGTTATCGTACAAAACGGTACTCTCAAAGTGGGTGACAATATCGTCTGCGGAAGCTCATACGGACGTGTTCGGGCACTGATCAGCGATCGTAAAGCGCAATTGCAACAAATCGGGCCGAGCCAGACTGCGGTGGTCGTCGGTTTGAACGAAGTTCCCCCTTCGGGAGAGACGATGATGGCGATGGAGAGCGATAAAGAGGCACGCGAAGTAGCCATGAAACGTTACGAATACGATCGACATCGTGAACTTTCCCACAGTACCAAAACAACGCTTGACGAACTTAGCTCCCTTATTGCCGAAGGACGTCTTAAAACGCTTAAAGTGGTTCTTAAAACCGACGTTCACGGTTCACTCGAAGCGATTAAAAACTCCCTTGCCGAACTGCGTAACGAGGAAGTCAAAGTCGACGTTATCTCCAGCGGCGTAGGTGGTATTACCGAGAATGATGTCCAGCTGGTCAATAACAGCGAAAACTGCGTATTGATCGGATTCAACGTTCGTCCTACCGGTAACGTCAATGCGATGGCAAAACAAATGGGGGTCGAGATTAAAACCTACTCGATCATTTATCAGTTGATCGATGACATTACCGTCTTGTTGACCGGATTGATGGCGCCGCAATACCGTGAAGAGAATACGGGGCAAGCCGAAGTTCGCGATACCTTCCCGCTTCCGAAAGGTGGAACGGTTGCCGGATGTGTCGTTGTGGACGGTAAATTGGTACGCGGCGGTATGGTACGCGTTATCCGTAACGGCGTGGTTATCCATGAAGGTAATCTTACCTCACTCAAGCGATTCAAAGACGACGTCAAAGAAGTTGCCAAAGGGTTTGATTGCGGTGTCGTTCTTGATGGTTATACCGACGTCCGCGTTGGCGACGTTATCGAAACCTTTACCAAAATCGAGAAAAAAGTTTCCCTGTGACTCCGGCACAAATCAAACTCAAACGTACCGAATCGGTTCTCAAAGAGCTGATTCCCGAGGCGATCAGTCAGCTCTCTGATGCGCGGCTGCGTGAGGTAGACGTAGTCGACGTTCATTGTTCGAAAGGGAGAAGCGATGCCAAAGTCTATCTTGACCCTTCGGTATTTACCCCCGAGGAACAGCGTTTGTTACTGAAACAGCTTGAAAAGGCACGCCCAATTATTGAAGAGCATTGTATGCGTGAGCAGGGTTGGTTTCGCTCTCCAAAACTAGCTTTTGTATTCGATGACACGCTTGAACGCAGCAAAAATATCGAATCCCTTTTCGCCAAAATTTCTAAGGAGAAAAAAGATGAGTCTTGAAAGCGATATTCAAAAAATGGTTGAATCGATCGGCCTTTCACTCTACGACACCGCAACATTGAATGAGAACGGTCATACGATTTTTCGTGTCAGCGTTACTAAAAGCGGCGGAGTAAGTCTGGACGAATGCGTTGAAGCGACTCATCTGATTTCACCGTTGCTTGACGTTACGTCTCCCGTTTCCGGCGAATACCGTCTCGAAGTGAGCAGTCCGGGTATCGAGCGAAAACTCAAATCGTTTGACCATTTTGTTCAATCGGTCGGAGAAAAAGTTCAGTTCAGTACCGTAGAAAAAGAGAAATTTGAAGGGGAACTCATTTCTGCCGAAAACGAAGAAGTGACCATCAAAGATAAAGACGGCGCTGCGCACACGGTCCCTTTTCGTTCCATTAGCAAGGCTAAAACCTACTTCGAGTGGTAATGAACCCCACGCTTATAGACCGCGCCATGAACGCTGCCTTGATCGAGGCATGGCGTTACCAACTTTTAACCTTTCCCAATCCCGCCGTTGGCGCTTCCTGCATGGATGCCAATGGAGCCATTCTTTCCGTCGGTGCCCATCAACGTGCCGGCGGTCCTCATGCCGAAGTTTATGCCTTGCGTGATACTTACACCCTTCTAAGCGGAGATCATGCGATTGCCCAGTGCGACGACGCACATGTCATACACGAGTATCTGCGTCTTCATCATCATAATCTTTTTCACGAAGTTTCTATGGCGGTGACGTTGGAACCGTGCAGCCATAGCGGAAAAACCCCCTCATGTGCGATGCTGATCCGCGATCTGGGACTCAAAGAACTGTTTATCGCGTGCAAAGACCCCAATCCCGAAGCGGCAAACGGGGGTAAAATACTCGAAGAGGCCGGAGTAGCGTGTACGCTCGGGGTGATGGAATCCGAAGGGGAAGCCTTATTGGAACCGTTTGTTACGTGGCAAAACAAGCCGTTCGTATTTTTCAAATGGGCGCAGCGGCTGGACGGGACGATCGATGGGGGAACGGTCAGTTCCTACTCCTCACGCGCCCATGTCCATGCGCTCAGGGACAAATGCGATCTTCTCGTTGTCGGAGGCAATACGGTACGTACCGACCGTCCGACGCTTGATGCCCGTATGGTCGGAGGAAAGGCTCCCGATATCCTGATCTATTCGCATTATGACGATTTCGATCGTTCCATCCCTCTTTTTACGCTTCCCGATCGACGGGTGTTTGTTGAAAATACATTGGAGAAGATCGGATCGTATCGTATGGTAATGATTGAAGGGGGAAGCGGAATGTTTGAAGCCGCACAATCTGCCGTAAATTGGTTTGTGTGCTACATTGCTCCGAATCTCGGCGGTGGTACGGCGGGGATCAAAGGCGTTACAGAGGAATTTGAGGTACTGCACGCTACAATCTCCGACAATATCCTGCTATGGATGAAAAGTAAACATTAATATCAACTCTAATACGCTGCCGAGGTGATTTTAGCCAAGACTATGCGACCGCAGCGTAGCCGAAAGAGAGAAATCCTATCGGCGTTAAAAGGAACACAGTGACACGACAAGAGAAAATAGTTTCGATGTTCAACGACATAGCACCCACGTATGACCGGGCGAACCGCGTTCTGAGTATGGGGGTCGATACGTTTTGGCGACGTAAAGCATGTGATCTCTCCTACGGGTATTGCGATTCCGCCAATCTGGATTCGATTGTCGACGTAGCGTGCGGAACGGGCGATATGATGGGGTATTGGCGCCGTCAAGCCGATAAAAACGGAGTTAAGGTATCCGAAATCGTCGGAGTAGATCCCAGTGAGGGGATGGTCGGTGTCGGACGGGAAAAGTTCCCCGATTTAAACTTCCATATCGCCCCCGCGACCGAATTGCCACAAACCGATGGCATTGCAGACATCATCAGCATCTCGTACGGAATCCGTAACGTCGTCGAACGTCAGGCCGCTTTAAAAGAGTTCAATCGGGTTTTAAAGACCGGCGGTTTGGTCGTTATCCTTGAATTTATGAAAAACGAAAATCCCTCAATTTTGGGCAAAGTGCGTGATTTTTACATGAATAACGTTCTTCCGCGTATCGGTGGATTAATCTCCAACAATTACGAAGCCTACCGCTACCTTCCCGATTCGATCGAGGGATTTTTGACGGTTGCCAAAATGAAAGCCGAACTCGAAGAGGCGGGATTCGAAATGCTTTACAGCAAAAGCTTTTCGATGGATATCTCGACCCTGATGATCGCCCGCAAAAAATAATCATGCCTTCCTCCCTTTCGGTCTCCGCGCTCAACGAACAGATCAAGGCGCTTTTGGAGACCTCTTTCGAATTTATCAGCGTCGAAGGGGAACTCTCCCGTATCACCCGCCACGGCAGCGGCCATATCTATTTCACCCTTAAAGACGCCGAATCCTCCATCAAATGCGTGATGTTCCGGGGCAATGCGGCGCGGCTGAAATTCCGCCTCGAAGAGGGCTCTCATATTATTTTGCACGGGGCACTCAGCCTCTATAAACCGCGCGGCGAATACCAGATCAACGCATTCAGCGCCGAACCTTATGGGGCGGGGGCGCTTTCGGTGGCATTCGAACAGCTCAAAGCCAAACTCACCGAAAAAGGGTATTTCGATCCCGCCCGTAAAAAAAGTTTCCCCAAGTTCCCGCGCCATGTCATCCTCGTCACTTCGGCTACCGGGGCGGCGTTGCAGGATATGCAGCGGGTCGCCTCGCACCGCTGGCCGCTGGTAAAGCTTACGGTCCTGGACGTATTGGTTCAGGGAGAACGTGCAGGGGCACAGATCGCAGAAGCACTGAGAAATGCTGACACGCTGGGAGCCGATGCGGTCGTCGTCGGACGGGGCGGGGGAAGTATCGAAGACCTGTGGCCGTTTAACGAAGAGGTCGTTGCCGATGCGATATTTGCGATGAATACGCCCGTAATATCGGCGGTAGGTCATGAGATTGACTGGGTTATCAGCGATTATGTCGCCGATCTTCGCGCGCCTACGCCGAGCGCGGCAATGCAGATACTTCTTCCGGATCGTTATGAACTGATGCAGAATATCGACGAAATACGCGTGTCGATGACCCATACGATCCGCCAGAGCCTTATACGGAAGCGCGATACCCTCACAATGGTCAAAGAATCGTTCAAACGCCACGGGATCGAGCACCGTATCACGACTCAACAAGAGATTGTTGCCGAGCTCAAAAAACGCTATGCAATGCAGATGAGTCAGAAAATAGAGCGTACCAAAGGGGATATTCCGACGCTCAAAGAGCGGTATGAGCGAGAGATCGCCCAGAGATTCAGAGAAAAGCGTTCACTGATCGCCCAGCTCAAAAACGGGTTTGAAGCCCAGCACCCCAAACATAAGAACAAAAGCGGATTTGCCCAGATTGCCCGGGACGGTAAAGTGGTCGATCTGGAGTCGCTCGGTGTCGGGGACACGTTTGAAGCGATGAATGACAACCGCGTCGTTCATGCCGAGGTAAAAAAAATTACCTTAGCGTAACGGGCGGGAAGTACATATGTACGAGGCTCATCCCCTCGGCGGCGAACTGTTTCATCCAGCGTTCCATCGAATCTTCTTTGTTCCATACGGGATCCGTGACTTTTGAGAGCACTTCGACCCGTTTTTTTGCATCGTACTCGACGCCGATCGCATCGATCAGTTTGGCCGTTTTGGCCTGGTCGGCGGTGAAGATATGGGCGTCGGCATATTCGCTGCTGCGATTGACGTCAAGACCGCGTGCTTTGGCGACGTCGCCTACAAAAAGATGATAGGTACCGTTGATCACTTTTTCAAGTTCGGCACGTTCGAGCGGATTCCATTGACGGTCCATCGTCCCCACTTGTTTGTAGGTTCCCGCATGGACGATTTGGGTTTTGACCCCCACTTTTTTCATCAATTCCGAGACGTCGGCACCCTCCATGATCACCCCGATCGAGCCGATCATGCTTCCGGGATTGGCGATGATTTCATTTCCCCAGATACCCGAATAATACCCGCCGCTGGCCATGATACCCGCCGCGTAGACGACGACCGGTTTTTCATCGCGGAGCCGTTTGATCGCGTAGGCGATCTCGACGGAGGGGGCAACGGCACCGCCCGGTGAGTCGATGCTGAAAAGTACCCCTTTGACGTCGTCGTTTTCCCGTGCTTCGTCGATTTGCTCAACAATTTGCGTCGCATCCATAATCGGCCCGGTCAGGGCGATTTTTTGAAGATTATGCGGAGACATCCCTTCGTCGGCGGGGAGGAACAACCATAAAATGAACGCGGTCAATACGGTTGCTTTGAAATGCTCTTGCATAAACTTTAGCCCCCGTGCCAGGCACAAACCGATTCTTTGAATCCATTTCATAGTGTTTATCCTTTGACTTTTTTACCCTGAATGTAAACCGATTCGATCGTTCGCGGGTGGAGGAGAAGATGAATGGGCAGTTGATCATTAATCGGATAATCGACACGCACGACTACCAGATCGGCATCATAACCCGGCGCGATCGTACCGCAATTCAGACGCAAGGCATCGGCGGCATCCGACGTGACGCTTTTCCACAATTGTAAAGCCAGATCGTTTAAATCGGCTCCATGGTGCATAAATAGGGCGATTTTCATCTCTTCGAAAAGATCGAGCGCATAGTTGGAACTCAAGCCGTCGGTACCGCAGACCCACCGAATCGAGCGGGAAATCAACGCATCCAGATCGATGGCTCCATTGCCCAGGAGACGATTGGAAACCGGACAGTGGATGACGGTATGGTCGTGGGCACGAAGGACTTCCAATTCGCTCGGAGTTGCGTGTACGACGTGGGTGAATAGGGTTGGAACCGTATCGAAATAGCTTAGAAACTCTTCAGCGGTGTTGGCGGCGCGGGATTGCCGAAGAAAGGTCTCAAAAAAAGGCCGGAAATCCCCGGAATTGGTATCAAGCCATTCCCTCTCGGCAGGGCTCTCCATAAAATGGGCCGTTGTACGCAGATTGTGGGAGCGTGCGTACGCAAGCGCCTTCTGAATCAAAACGCGGTGGACCGAATAGGGGGAATGGATTGCAATCGAGGGATAAAAACCTTCTCGCTGAATGTCCATAGAGGTAAAAAGGCGCTCTTGAAAATTGCCATACAGCGCATCCGCCATAGCGGGATCGGAACCGATCAGTTCATTAAAATATACCACCTTTTGGCTGGCCCCGGCACAGGCTTCCAGATCGAATCCGTACGAACTTACCGCGCCGAAAGCCGTGATTCCGTTGTTGAGCATCGTATCCACGGCATTACGCATGCAATCCTCATCACAGCCGCCGATCATTTCGTCACGATTCGCCATTACCGACGAGAGCCAGGGCATAAAACCGCCGTACGTAAGGCTGGTGCGATTTGCAGAAAATTCGAGATGTACATGGGCGTTGATAAGACCGGGAAGAATAACCGATCCTTTTCCTAAGTAACGGCATTGATCGCCGTATTCTTGACGTAATGCTTCATGTGAGGCAACTTTAATGACTGTGTTTTCAAACACGACTCCGTAATCGAGCAAGAGGGTCTCACCCGTTAAAACGGCGTCGGAGAGGAGGATCGGCACGATAGTCCTTTGACGTTGATGAAATAAAAAGCAGAGTATAGCAGACGGATATAAATATAAATCCGCTATAATCCTCAGAATTAATGTTGAAAAAGAGGGTGTATGAAAATTCTGGTTGTGGATGATTCGAAACTGGCACGATTATCGCTTATCAAAACATTGAAAGAGTTCGAACCTCATGCGGAATTTTTTGAAGCCGAAAACGGTCTTGTCGCCGTAGAGTTGTTTCAGAGTGAAAATCCAAGGGTTGTTTTTCTCGATTTGACCATGCCGGTGATGGACGGATACGAAGCATTGCAACAAATTATGCAAATTAACCCCAAAGCCCAGGTTGTCGTCGTTTCGGCCGATATCCAGATACAGGCGCAGGAGAGGGTGATACAATTGGGTGCTAAGTTGATGGTTCCCAAGCCGATCAACAGTGATAAGATGCTTGGTGTGCTACAGCAACTCGTTTTTTAAGTACAAAGGTAAATGATGGATAACAATCAATTCTCCGGGGATCATTTAGACGTTCTGAAAGAACTTATGAATATTGCCGTCGGTAATGCGACGGCAAGCATCGCCGATCTACTGCAGACCTTTGGCAAAATGCATATACCCAAGATCACGATTAGTGATATGAAAGGGTTGGACCTCCATATTAAAGAAACTCTTTCGGAAGAGTGTAGTTATTATGTAACAAAGCAGCTTTTTGGCGGTCGTTTCAGCGGAGAATTTTTATTTGTAATGGCACGAGAGTCAGCTCATAATCTCGGACACCATTTGTACGATGTAGAAGAACCTTCGCAAGGGGACATTTACGATGCCGTCATTGAATTGACCAACATTCTCAGTGCGACGATCATTAGTCGTTTGACCGAAGAATTGAATACGAAAGTGCAATTTTTCGTCCCTTCTACGACTCTCGTAGAAGGGAACCATCTCATTGGTGAAGAAGAGTTGCTCAATTACCATAGTATTATAATTGTCACGACACAGATGACGTTTGAAAAAGAGGATGTTCATGGGCAGATTTTTATTCTAACCAAAGATGAAATGATTGAGAGCCTTAAAGAACTGATTGACCGCAAACTCGAAGAGCTCTATGCCTGACATGACCATAAGTTATCCGAACATTCTTCTTGACGCCCTTGAAATCGGAGTAATGATTCTCGACGATTCGTTTACGATTTGTTATTGGAACAAGTGGCTTGAACTCAATACCGGAATCCGGGCTAACGATTGTATCGGAAAAACACTCGATGAATTTTATCCGGATATCGACTACCGGGTATTTTCGCGAAAGATACGTACCACGTTGCGACTCGATTCACCGACGTTTTACGATGCTACGATTCAAAGCCGTTTTATCCAGATCCCCCGTACCAAGATCACTACGTCTTTGTTAACTACAATGCAGCTTCAGGTGACGATTTCACCCTATATCATCGAGAATTCGATGGTTATGGTCTCTATTTACGATATTAGTGAGTTGCATGAACTCAAATTGACTTTGCAGGATAAAATGGCGAAAATCGCTCATTTGAACCATCAGTTAGAACGAGAAAAACAGATTATTGATACCAATTTGCTTATTGTTCAGATAGATACGGAATGTTGTATTGTTGAAGTTACGAGTGCTTTTGAATCCTTTTTCGGATGCTTGGGAGAAGAAGTTGCTGGAAAACCCTTAGCGCAGGTGTTGGGCGAAGAAGTAGACGATATTAATCCCAGAAAGATTCGTGAAGCAATCGGGCAGAAATCGCGCTGGAGTGGTGAAGTACGGGCCCGGAACAAAAATGACACAACTATCTGGCTTGATGTTGTTGTGACACCGTTCGCCTCCGTAGCGGGGGAACGACAACACTACAGTGTTATTCTTAATGATATTACGGACAAAAAACGGATCGAAACACTTTCGATTACCGATTCACTGACCAAACTATATAATCGTCATAAATTTAACGAAGTATTCGGGAAAATGTTATTACGACGTCACTGGAACGATGAAAATACGTTTGCGCTCATTATTGTGGATGTTGATCATTTTAAACGTATTAACGATACGTATGGGCATCAAGAAGGTGACCATGTACTCGTTGGAGTGGCGGGAGTATTGTCGCACACTATCCGTACGGGAGATATACTGGCTAGATGGGGTGGCGAGGAGTTTGTGTGTCTCTTACCCGATGTCAATCTTGAAAAAGCGATTTTTGTTGCCGAAAAGCTGCGCAACTCGATTGAAGAACAACCGTTTCCGGAAGTTGGAAAAGTAACCGCATCATTTGGAGTTGGTTTGTTCAAAAACGGTGACGGAGCAGAGAGTCTGTTGCACCGTGCCGACAGCGCTTTGTATACGGCTAAATCCAAAGGGCGTAATCGGGTAGAATGGGCCTGAAAGAACGGGATTTAGTTGCTTATAAACAAGAACCTTTTATAATCTAACCTCAAAATATACAACTAAGGTACAGATTATGAAAATCGTGGTAATTCAAGGACCAAATCTTAATATGCTCGGCGTTCGTGAACAACAAATTTACGGGCCGATGCGTTTGGAACAGATTCATGCGCAAATGAAAGAGTTTGCGGCACAAAACGGAATCGAGGTCGAGTTTTACCAAAGCAACCTTGAAGGGGAGATCGTCGACCGTATTCAAGAATGTTATGGGGATGCGGACGGTATCATCATCAATCCAGCGGCTTATACACATACGTCGATTGCGATTCGTGACGCTATTACGGGCGTTAGCATACCGACGATCGAAGTTCACATCAGCAATATTTACCGACGCGAAGAGTTCCGTCAAAAAAGTATGACGGCACCGGCATGTACGTCATCGATTATCGGATTCGGACCATTCGGTTACCATTTGGCCATGGTCGGAATGATGCAGATTTTCAGCGAGATCAATGCACTTCGCATGGCACAGCAAGGTGCCGTAGAAGAATAAACCGATGAAACTTTGCCGAATCCTTGATGAACGGCAAAGGGTATACAAAACCGGTTTATTTCCAAAGGTACGAAACGGTGTCCGGCCTTTTCGCTATCACGTCGTCTTGGGGATCGGCGGAAACATCGGTGATACGATACGGCGGATGGAACGGGTTTGGATCTATCTGTCGCGTTTGCCGTTTTGCGAACCGCTCCAAAGCGGAACAATCCTCAAAAATCCCCCTTTCGGATACACAGAACAGGCTGACTTTTATAACAGCGTGATTGAAATCGCCACTTCGCTCGAACCTATGGAATTGTTGCAAAAAATATGGGGGATCGAAAAACGTTTCGGAAGAAAACGGAGCTTTCCGAACGCTCCGAGGACGATGGACATCGATATTATCTTTTTTGGGAACCGGACGCTTCGGAAAAAAAGGTTGACGATTCCCCATCCGGGCTGGAAAGAGCGGCCGAGTGTTATAATACCGTTACACGATTTACCGAGACGGCGCAAGAGAAGACGGAGACGATATGAAAATCTTGACATTTAGCGGTTCTACCCCGGCTGAAGCGCTTAAAAAAGCTCAACTGGAAGTTGGCGAAGAGGCCATGCTGATCGAGACCCGTGAAATCCAAAAAAAATCGTTGGGAAAAAGTGCGCTGTACGAAATCGTCGTCGGCGTCGAAGAAAATGCCTTTCCGCCGAAATCCAAAAACAGAGTCAAGGAGCCCCTGACCCATCAGATGCCTTTGACGCAGAAAAGTAGCGACGTACTGTTCAATATTTCCGAGACGGCCAAACAGATCTCTAAAATTGCCGAAGTGACCCAGGAAGAAGCGGCGGCGGCCAAACGTCCGGCAGCTGCGGAAAACGAAGACCTCAAACGGATCAAAGAGGAGATCGAAAAACTCGGGGATAAGGTTAAACTGATCCAGAATATGTTCTGGGATGAAAAATCGCCCAAAACACAGGCGGCTATTCCGCCGGAATTCGCCGAAATCTACCGTCTTGCTCTCCATAGCGGCATGAATCCTGAACATTTGGATGAGATCATGCATTTGACGCTGGAACATATGCCCTCTAAGATGAGGGAGAACTCCTCAACGGTCAAACGCTATTTCCAGGTATTGATGCGGAAAATGGTTCCGGTAAGGGTCGAATCTCCTCCCAAAAACGGTGCGAAAAAAGTCATTATGCTTGTCGGTCCTACCGGAGTAGGGAAAACGACCTCCATCGCTAAATTGGCGGCACGCTTTTCGTATCTGATGGACAAGAAATACAAAGTGGGGCTGGTTGTCCTCGATACCTATCGGATCGGCGCGGTCGAACAGCTGATGCAGTACGCGCGGATGATGAAACTGGGAATTGAAACGGTGGTGGACCCGCCTGAATTTTCCAATGCCCTTAACGCGCTGCGCTATACCGATTATATTTTGATCGATACGATGGGATCGTCCCCGTACGACAAAGGTAAAATTCAGAAAATTTACGAGTGTCTGCAGGGAAACGATACGGATTACAGCGTCGATGTGGTTTTGGTATTGCCCAGTTCGATCAAGTATGAGGATCTTTTGTCGACCTATAAGAACTTTTCGCCGTTGGGGATCGATACCGTCATGTTTACCAAGCTTGATGAAACCCGTGGCTTCGGCAACATCTTTTCGATGGTTTATGAGACGAAAGTGCCGGTGAGCTATTTTTCGGTCGGTCAGGAAGTTCCGGAAGATCTTGTCGTGGCCAACAGCGATTTTTTGGTTGAGTGTCTTTTGCACGGATTCCATAAAGGTGAGAACGAATGAGTCATCAAGCCTCTAAACTCGAAGCGCTGGTCAATCAAAACAACCGCAGTACCTCTCCGAAAAAAACCCGTTTTGTTGCTATCACAAGCGGTAAGGGAGGGGTCGGGAAAAGTACGATCAGTTCAAATATTGCGTACGTGATGGCCCTTCATGGGTTAAAAGTCGGTATTTTCGATGCCGATATCGGACTGGCCAATCTGGATGTGATGTTTAACGTCAAGATCCAGAAAAACATTCTCCATGTGTTAAAAGGGGAAGCGACGGTCGAAGAGATTTTGGTTCCGATCGAGAAAAATCTGATTTTGATCCCGGGAGAAAGCGGAGAAGAGATTTTTAAATACGCAACGGGGAGCGTTTTTGAACGCTTCATGGATGATGCGTCGGTTTTGGACGATTTGGACGTCATGATCATCGATACGGGTGCGGGAATCGGAGAACACATACAGCTGTTTTTGCGCGCTTGCGACGACGTGATCGTTGTGACCGTTCCCGACCCGGCTGCGATCACCGATGCCTATGCGACGATTAAAGTGACTTCGCGCGTGAGGGACGAAATTCAGGTAATTATGAATCAGGTGCGATCGTCGAAAGAGGCGGAAGCGCTGTTCGAAAAGATTCATAAAGTGGCACAAGCCAATATCGGTAGCAATTTACAATTGAGCTATCTTGGACAAATTTCCAGCGATCCGAAAGTATCGACCAGCGTCAAAAAACGTTCGTTGTTTACACGGGATTTTCCCAATTCGACGCCGGCGAAAGAGATCGAATTGATTGTCAAACGGATAGCGAAAAAATTGGAACGTAATGTGCTTGTAACTCCGAAAGAGAGTGGATTGGGCGGTCTTTTCAAACGTTTAATGGAACATTTTTAACCCACGAACCCGATACGCCCTGATGCAACCGAAAGCCAACCGTAGAAAGAGGAAAGATGAGAAGTACGAATTTTGTCTATTTTTTAACGGTGCAGGGTTTTTTTATAAGTGTTGCGTTCGGTATCGTTGAAGCGACTTCGGCGGAGAATCTGCTTGGACTGGTTATCCTGATTACGTCGTTTTTTTATCTGTTCGCTCACATCGTAGTTGCTTTTTATTTTCAGACGTTGACGTCAAAAACGTATTATTTTCCGAAAACGGCACACGAACATAATCTCGATTATTTTGTACGTGAGTTGAACAAACGTGAACAGTTTGTCGATGCGTTTCATGCGCACAAGGAAGAATTGCTCGAAGGGCATGGGGAACGGAGAGAGGCATGAGCGGCGCCGACGTCTATTCGCAACACCTGAAACACCGGAAAGACCAACTGGCGCTACAATATCTTCCGGCCGTCAAAGCGATGTCGTTTCGCCTCAAAGAGCGTCTCCCCAGTTCGGTCGATTACATGGATCTCTCCGCAATCGGCACGGAAGAGCTGGTCAAACTGGCCCGTCGGTACGATGAAAACCAAAACGATTCGTTCTGGGGATATGCTAAAACCCGCGTATACGGAGCAATGCTCGATTATCTCCGGTCGTTGGACGTAGTGAGCCGTTCAAGCCGGAAATTGATCAAAGAGATCGACCATGCCATTGAAAATCACATGGCCGATCACGATGAAGAACCGAGTGACAAGGAACTGGCCGATCAATTGGGAATCGAAGAGGAAAAAGTGCGCGAAGCGCGACTGGCTTCGGATATCTATACGGTGCTTCCGCTTGATGATCAGCTCGGAACGCCTGAAGATCAGGGAATTTTGGAGCGTATCGAGCATGACGAACTGGTGGAAGCGATTAAAAACGTCTTGATGACGTTCGATGAAAGGGAACAGATGATCATTCAGCTCTATTATTTTGAAGAGTTGACCCTGAAAGAGATAAGCGAAATCGTCAATATCACCGAATCGAGGATTTCGCAGATTCATAAATCGGTGATTCGCCGGATCAAAGACGCGGTCGGAGGGGAATAATGGCAGACATACTCTCGCAAGAAGAGATTGATGCCCTTCTTGACGTCGTCGATGACGAAGGGGATGTTGCCCTCGATACCGGTGACGATGCCTTATTCCCCCAGCGACAGATAACGTTATACGATTTCAAACGCCCTAACCGTGTTTCCAAAGAGCAGCTTCGTGCGTTCCGCGGTATTCACGATAAAATGGCCCGTTCCATCGCATCACAGATTTCGGCGATCATGCGTTCGATCGTCGAGATACAACTCCATTCGGTTGACCAGATGACGTACGGTGAATTTTTGATGTCCCTCCCCAATCCGACGAGTTTTAACGTATTTTCGATGAAACCGCTGGAGGGGAACGGAGTATTGGAGATCAATCCCTCTATCGCCTTCCCGATGCTTGATCGTATTTTGGGCGGAAAAGGGGAACCGTTCGATGCAAATCGGGAGTTTTCCGATATCGAGCTATCCTTGTTTGAAACGATTTTACGGGTCATGATGGGAACCTTGCGCGAAGCCTGGGGGCCGGTTACCGATCTATATCCGCAGGTAGAATCGAAAGAATCGAGTCCGAACGTCGTTCAGATCGTTGCCCAAAACGAAATCGTCGTTATGGTGGTCATGGAGATTATTATCGGGCACAGTTCGGGAATGATGAACATCTGTTATCCGGTTATTGCGCTTGAGCCGATCTTGCCGAAACTGGCAAGCCGCGATTTGATGCTGAACGAGACCAGCTCCAAAAAAAGCCGTAATCAGGAGCTGCAGGTTCTACTCGGTGGGGCACATGTCAACGTTGAAGTCAATATCGGCGAAGCGGAATTGTCGCTTTATGAATTGCTTGAACTTAAAGAGGGCGATATAATTCGTCTTAGTGTTCCGGCAGATGAGGTTGTTACCGTCAGCGTCGACGGCAAAGACCGTTTCCGCGGCCACGTCGGATTGAGACGTTTCCGAAAATCGGTACAGATATCATCGGTGATCGATACCGAAAAAGATGCGGTTAAACGGGCATTGAAAGAGTTTGAACAAAAACGCAAAGCGCGTATCAGCGGTGTACGAGAAATGATACAAAGTTCGCAGGATACGCTGGAGGAAGATGATGAGTAGTTTTACCGGCATATTTACGCAAGAGGCGATAGCAACAATCGAAGGATTGACGGGGCAGACGCCCAACATCGATCTGAAAGAAGAGGAAGAGATATCGATCATCTCCAACGTTATCCCTCCGGTAGCGGTGGTTCACGTATCGTTTAGCGGCGACGCATCGGGCAAGGGGTTGGTGATGCTTCCTCCACGCCTTGCCACGGCGCTCGGGGACATGATGCTCGGCGGCGAAGGGGAAGGGAAAGACGATATGTCGGATGATGACATGGACGCGGCCAAAGAGATCGTGTCCAATATCGTCGGGGCTATGAGTACGACGCTCGGCTCCCAAAAAGAGCTTCCGAAACTCGCAATCAAAGCCGACAGTGCTGAATTTATTCATGAAAACGGTGAAGTCAATCTCGATAAATACGCGAAAATGTACGTTTTTTCGATCGCGATGGGGTCGATCAATTCGTTGATGATGTTTGCGATCGATTCGACGATCGACAGTGCGATTAACGGAAGCGGTGCCAAGGAAACTGCATCGAGCAGTACGCCTGCGGCGGTAAACAATCCGTTTTCTCCCGCTCCGGAACCCGTACAGTCGAAACTCGACGATGCGGAGATGAAAAACATCTCTTTGATTATGGACGTCCGGCTTCCGGTACGGGTTCGCATCGGTAAGAAGAAAATGCTCCTTAAAGACGTTTTGAGTATGGATATCGGTTCGGTCATCGAGCTTAATCAGCTGGCAAACGATCCGCTCGATATCCTCGTGGACGATCACGTCATCGCGCAGGGAGAGGTTGTCATTGTAGACGGAAATTTCGGAGTACAGATTACGTCGATCGGAACAAAACGGGATCGATTGAATAAACTAAAAGGGTAAGCAAAATGGGCCGTAGAGGTAAACACACCGAGTACGAAAGCAACCGCTACGTCAAAGAGATCAAATCGGCGGACGTATGGAGTGTTTTTCGAATCATCGCCGATTTCGTCAAAGGATTTGATGAGCTTGGAGAGATGGGGCCGGCCGTAACGATTTTCGGGAGTGCCCGCGTTGATGAAAACCATCCGTACTACAGCCAAGCGATGAAGTTGTCCGATATGCTGGCGGCACGGGGGTATAACGTTATTTCCGGCGGCGGCGGCGGAATCATGGAAGCGGCGAACCGCGGAGCCTACAATCACGAAGAGGTCGAATCGGTCGGATTGAACATTGAATTGCCCGCAGAACAAAAACCCAATCCCTACACGACGAAAGGGATTACGTTTGACTATTTTTTCTCCCGAAAGGTGATGCTGGTCAAATACTCGTTGGCGTACGTTATTTTTCCCGGGGGATTTGGCACGCTGGATGAGATGTTTGAAGCGCTTACCCTGATACAAACCCGCAAAGTGTGGGGAGTAAGACTGTTTGTGATCGGTACGGAATTTTACGCCCCTTTGATGGAATTCATACGCAGCAGGCTGCAGGCGGAAGGGATGATCGATGAAAAGGATATCGAATTGATCACCTTGACCGATGATTTGGATTTAGTGGTTGCCGAAATTGAAAAATCGCTGGTTAAGCAGTTCGCTACTCTGGAAAAAGAGGGATTAAACGATACGCAGTTCTACAAAGTCATGTCATCGTATATTAACGGGAAAAACGCATGTCCAAATGATAATCTCGAAGGATCTCTGTGATGGTCAAAAAAGTGTTGATCGGGATGAGCGGCGGTGTCGATTCGACTGTGTCGGCTCTATTACTCAAACAGCAGGGGTATGAGGTCGAAGGGGTCTACATGAAACTCCATTCGAAACCCGGCTATCATGAAATTCATCAGGCACGTGCCCAGAAAGCTGCCGATTTTGCCGGAGTGAAGCTTCATATTCTTGACTTGCGGGAAAAATTCAACGAAAAAGTTTTCACCCCGTTTATCGAAACCTATCGGGAAGGGAGAACTCCGAATCCATGCGCATTGTGCAACCGAAACATCAAATTCGGGGCCATGGTTGCCTATGCGGATGAGATCGGGGCCGATTTTGTCGCAACCGGACACTACATACGTCATGACGGGCAATATCTGCTGCAGGCATCCGACGATACGAAAGACCAGAGTTATTTTCTCTTTTACATTGAACCTTCTTTGGTTCCACGGCTTTTGTTTCCGCTCGGAGAACGGCACAAAAGCGATATCAAAGCGTATGCGGCGGGGGTCGAAGGGCTCGAATCGTTTGCGTCGCAGAGTGAATCGAGTGAGATCTGTTTTGTCGAGACGACCTATATGGACGTGTTAAAGCCTTATGTTCCCGTTGATGTCGAAGGGGAAGTTCTGGACCTGAACGGAAATGTCGTTGGAACTCACAAGGGGTATATGCACTACACGATCGGAAAGCGAAAAGGCTTCACGGTACGCGGAGCGCACGACCCTCACTTCGTCGTTCGGATCATTCCTCAGACGAATCAGATCGTCGTTGGTCCCAAAGAGGCACTGGAATGCCATAGGGTCGAACTCGAAAACGTCAATATGTTTGATGAACGCAGAGAATTCACGTGCGAGGTCAAGCTTCGGTATCGGACCAAGGCGGTTACCTGTCATGTCCGTATTGAAGGGGATCATGCCTTTGTCGAACTGGACGAACCGGTTCTCGGCGTCGCCGCCGGACAGGCGGGTGTGTTTTACGAGGGCGAAAAATTATTGGGCGGCGGCTGGATTCTCTGAAACGGCGGTCTCTTCGCTCACCGTGTTTGAACTTTCGGGCGGCGTTGGAGTCTCTTGCGGAAGGGATGGGGATTCAGCCGTTTCGCCATTGGGGACGGAGTCGTTAGAACCGTTTTCGGCAGCGGAAGGGATTTCGACAGGTGATTTGGGTTCACTCATGATCTCTTGGAAATGAGGGATCACGATACCGCGCCGTTTCATGATTTTGTAGATGATCCGGGCACGGTTTTTGACGTATTTCTGCGATCCGGTCGGATTGTATTTGATCGGATTGGGCAAGACGGCGGCCAGTCGTGCCGCCTCTTCCCCCGTCAGATTTTTGGCGCTTGTATGATAATAGTGGTGTGCTGCGGCTTCGATACCGAAAATTCCGTCTCCCCATTCGGCAACGTTGAGATAAATTTCCAGAATACGCCGTTTTGAAAGATTTCGCTCGATCCTCCACGTTAAAATTGCCTCTTTGAGTTTACGCACCGGATTTTTGCTGGGCGAGAGGTAGAGATTTTTGGACAGTTGCTGGCTGATCGTGCTTCCTCCGGCGACCGACCCTTTTTTCAGACTCCGCTCCAGTGCCTGCTCCATTCCGTCTACGTCAAATCCGTCATGATTCCAGAATTTATCGTCTTCTCCGATTAGGACCGCTTTGATGAGGTTGGGGGAAATCTGGGAAAACGGTACCCACCGCTGGTGCAGGGTAACGTCGCGTTTTTCGTTGGCCCACTCGTCCTGACGGTATTGCATAAATGCGGTAGGTACAGGCTGAATCTCTTTGAGATCGGAGACGTTGGGATAGACAAAGTAGCGTCCGATATCCAGAATACCCAAAACAATAAGAAAAAGAACTATTTTTTTGATCATATATCAATCCGTAGTAAGAGTAGGGAGATGCCACCCTTTGGTATAGGCCAGAAGGCGGATGAATACGGCGATAAGCGCAACGGAAGCGATGCCGACGGGATTAAGCAACGCGGATGCGTGCAAGACCAGCAGCATCAGCGAAACTATCAGTGCGATCGAACCGTAAAAATCACTGATCAGAACGGAAGGGACCTGATTGATCATGACATCGCGCACGACCCCTCCGCCGACGGCAGTAAGGAAGCTCAGGATAATCACCCCAAAAAAATTAAATTCCGCCGATATCGCCAGAAGTGCGCCGGTAATACTGAAGGCGACCAATCCGATCGAATCGCTTACAACGAAAATCCATTGTCGCTCAATCCGTTCACGTCGGTAAAGGCGGAATAAAAAAGCGATGCCGATCGTCATCAGGACGGTAATGGCAGGATAGTATTCGGTAAAAGCAAACGGAGTACGGTTCAACAACGCGTCGCGTACGATTCCTCCCCCCAAAGCCGTCAGAAACGTCGATATGACAATTCCAAGCAGATCGAGATTGTTACGTACGCCGACGAGGAAACCGCTTAATGCAAAGGCGATCAGGCCGAGAATGTCGGCAGCGATGACGACGTTACTGTCGATCATCGGGAGCGCGGTAATTCTCTTTAAACGATACGTAGCGTTTGGCTGATGCGTAGAGTTCGGCAACTTCTTCGTCGGTCAGTTCCCGTACGACTTTGGCGGGGCTTCCCATAATCAGGGAACGGGGTGGAAATACTTTGTTTTTGGTCACCAGAGCTCCGGCACCGACGATCGATTCTTTTCCGATCACGGCACCATCTAAGATGGTCGCGCTCATACCGATCAGACAGGCGTCTTCAATCGTGCACCCATGAAGCATGACGCGGTGTCCGACCGTGACATCGTTGCCGATGATGGTGGGATAGCCGTCGCTGGCATCGGCTTTTTTGTGATGGGTAACGTGGACCATGCTGAGATCTTGGATGTTGCTTCGATCCCCGATTTTAATGTAGTGTACGTCCCCGCGAACGACGCATCCAAACCAGATGCTGACGTCCTCGCCCATTTCGACCCGTCCGATGACGTCGGCAGAAGGGGCAATCCAGACTTTTTCCCCGATTGTCGGGGTGTAGTGCAGATATTTGCTGATCATAACGGTTAACTCTCTTTAAACAGACGCGACGTTAATTGCTGAACGTAATTCGGAGTCTGTTTTTTTATCGAATTATAAACTTTATTGGTATGATCTTCAACAATTTTATGACTGTCGATAGCGGTGGAACCTTCGATATACGGTTTTCGGTAACTTCCATCGTTTTGCAATTCGTGCGCCAGGAGATTGTCCGAGCACTGAAGCTGGAGTATCTGAATCAGTTTGGCCGAAATTTCGTCGCCGCTGATCGGCGTTAAAAGTTCGATACGCCGGATCAAATTACGCGGCATCCAGTCAGCACTGGCAATGTACGTTTGCGGAGTCGAGTGTTTGAAATAGAATATCCGCGCGTGTTCAAGGTATTTCCCGATGATGGAGATGACACGGATATTGTCGCTGACCCCCGGAACTCCCGGACGAAGGCAGCAGATACCGCGTACGATCAGTTGGATTTTTACCCCCGCCTGAGACGCTTTGTACAGAGCCCGGATGATGTCGTCGTCGACCAGCGCGTTCATTTTTGCAATGATGACCCCTTCGCTTCCCATCCGCATTTCGTTTTGGATCAGAGAGAGAATTTTCGGTTTGATCTGCGTCGGTGCCATGTAAAGTTCGGACAGTTTCCCTTTTTTGCTGAACCCGGTCAGAAAGTGGAAAAAGCGGGTCAAATCGTAGGTGATGGCTTCATTCGAGGTCATATAACTGATATCGGTATAAATCGTCGCCGTCGAAGGGTTATAGTTTCCGGTTCCGACATGGCCGTATTGCTTGAGTTTTCCATCGACGCGGCGGGTGATCAGGGCAGCTTTGGCATGCACTTTGAATCCGGTGATTCCGTAGATGACGTGGGCGCCGGAATTTTCAAGCGCTTTGGCCCAGTGGAGGTTGTTCTCTTCGTCAAAGCGGGCTTTGAGTTCGACCATGACGGTGACTTGTTTGCCCAATTCGGCGGCATTGATCAGCGCGTTCACAATCGGGGAGTTCGAACCGGAACGGTAGAGCGTCATTTTGATCGAGACGACGTCAGGGTCTTTGGCCGCCGTCTGGATCAGCCGCACAACGGGTTCAAAACTCTCAAAAGGATGATAAAGTATCAGATCTTGTTTGTCGAGGATCGAATAAAGACTCTCTTCGCTATCGAGCGGCGGAAGGTTTCGAGGCTTGAAACTTGGACTTGTGAGGTGGGCAAAGTCTTTATTTCCGACAACCTGCCAAAGGGCTCCGAGGTTGAGATACGTTTGAAAACGGTAAATGTCGTCTTTGTAGACATTGGTATGGCGATTCAGGAAATTGAGCAAATCGTCGTCGGCGTGGACACTCAGTTCCAAACGAACCAGCTCCCCTTTCTTACGGAGTTTGAGACCTTCTTCGAGGATTTCCATCAAATCGTCGGCTTCTTCCTCTTCAATCGCGATATCGGCGTTTCGGGTGACGCGGAATGCGGCAAATTTGATCAGTTCGTATCCCGGGAAAAGATCTTCGATATGCTCGACGGTGATGCTTCCGATCGGGACATAAATCCGGTTGCTGATTTCGACAAAGCGGGGCAAGACGCGGGGAATACGGATCAAACCGTAACGTTCGATCGCCGGTTCCTCTTTATCGCGGAGTTTGACGATCTGGCCGAATCCGAGATTGTTCAGATGGGGAAAAGGGTGCGTCGCATCGATGGCGATAGGAATGACGACGGGATAGATGTTCTCGTGAAAATATTTATCGAGATATTTGCGCTGTTCGGGATTCAATTCTTTATAGGCTTTGAAAAAAATTCCCTCGTTCTCGAGCTCTTTCATAATCCCCTGCAAACACGCTTCGACCACCTCCTGTTCTTTGTGGAGGTATTCGCGAATTTCGCGCAGCTGATGAAGCGGGGTGAATTTATCGGCACCGGAGACGTTGATGCCCGCGCTAAAGAGCTTTTTGAGCCCTGCTACGCGGATCATGTAGAATTCATCGAGATTGGTACCGTAAATTGCCAGAAATTTGAGCCGTTCAAACAGGGGAAGTGATTCGTTTTGTGCCTGTTTGAGTACACGGGTATTGAATTGAAGCCACGAGAGCTCCCGGTTGATATAGAGTGCTGGATCTTTGAGATTGTGATGAGGCATGATGGTTACCGATTCTTGTTGATTTTTAAATGTTAATCTGATTATATTATACTTCGGGTAACAAAAGGGGTACAGGATGAGTACATTTCAGATTTTGATGTTTGCCGCGACACTTTTTTTCGCATATCAGATCTATCGGCACGTACAAACCCTCGAAGACGATGGAACAAACGCTCCGGTACAGAGCGCTTCCTCGGAAGAAACGGGACGGGTCGATGATCTCATCGATGCGGCGGACGAAGCCTATGCTGCCGATGAAATCGATCAAGCCAAACGGTTATTGGAAGAGGCTTTGTCCAAGGCGCCGGGGAATCCCGAAATTATGAATAAGCTGGCATTCGTTACGGCCAGACGAGGGGATGAGCGGGAAGCGATAGCGCTCTACGAGCGTTCGCTCGAAATCGACGAAAACGATGATCTGACCCACAGCGCATTAGCTTCATTGTACCGATCCCAGAGGGCGTTTGAACGGGCGCAGGACCATTATCTCAAAGCGCTTGCAATCGATGATTCCTATGCCCAGACCTATTACAACTATGCCAATTTATTGGTCGATATGCACGAAAACGATCAGGCGGCCCGAATGTATCGCCGTGCCTTGGAATTGCAAAGCGACTTTCCTCAGGCTGCCGATGCACTCAGAGATTTGGAGAGACGTTCATGATTGAAAATCAGCCTCGTCTTGCGGTTTTGATCGACGCGGACAATTCACAGCCCTCTATCATCGAGGCACTGCTGGATGAAATAGCCGCATACGGAATTGCAAGCGTCAAACGGATATACGGTGACTGGACCGATACGAAGCTTAAGGGATGGAAACAGGTGCTGCTGGAACACGGACTGCATCCGATGCAGCAGTTCGCCTACACGACCGGCAAAAATGCGACCGATAGCGCCATGATTATCGACGCGATGGATTTGTTGTATACCAAAAACTTCGACGGTTTTTGCGTTGTCTCCAGTGACAGCGATTTTACCCGCTTGGCCAGCCGCATCCGTGAATCGGGGATCAAAGTGTATGGATTCGGGGAACAAAAAACGCCCAAAGCGTTCATCGGTGCGTGCGATCAGTTTATTTTCACCGAAAATCTTCGCCGTCCCAATATCCAAAACGGCCAGCGCGTACCGAAAATCGAAGTGGATCGTAAAACGGTTATGGCTTTGGTCAAAAATGCCGTCGAAGATACCGCCAATGAAGCGGGATGGTCGTATCTGGGCAATATCGGGCAGAATCTCATCAACAAATCGCCTGAATTCGATCCCCGCAGCTACGGCTATAAAAAATTGCTCGATTTGATCGAAGGACTTGAAGATTTTGAACTCAAATATTCCGATCCGTTATCGGGGTCCCAATCCATCTACGTCCGTTCAAAAAGGAAAAAAAGGAGTTACGAGAAATGACGGTTCGCGATATATATACGTTTCTGGATGAACTTTCCCCCTTTGCCTCCCAGGAGAGTTGGGATAATTCGGGTTTGCTGCTAGGCGACTGGAATCAGGAGGTATCTACCGTCGTTTTGAGTATCGACATTGATGAAGAAGTGATTGCCGACGCTCCGAACGACGCCTTGCTGATTACCCACCATCCGATCATATTCGGAGGATTGAAACAATTGCGTTTCAATCAGTACCCCGCCAAACTGATCGCGCCGATGATCCGCAAGAATATTTCCAACATCGCGATGCATACCAATTTTGACCAAAGCCACTTGAACGATTACGTCGCCACGGAGGTGCTGGGATACCCGATCGTCGCCAAAGAGGGATTTGTCTCTTACCTTGGCGTTGAACAGACGTTCGACGCGTTTGCGGAATCGGTGCGGACAGCGCTCGGTCTTGAACATATCCGCACCGTTCGCTGCAGCGATTACGTACAGACGTGTGCCCTGGTAACGGGTTCGGGTGCGTCGCTGATGCGTAATATTACGGCAGAGTGTTTTCTGACCGGAGATATCAAATATCACGATGCGATGGAGGCCAAAACCCTTGGACTCTCCATGATGGACATCGGTCATTATGAAAGTGAACGTTATTTTGGGGAAATTTTGGGACGCCATTTGGAAAAATTAGGATTGGATGTTATAATTTCGCCATCAAAGAACCCCTTCACTTATCTTTAGGGCGTTGAAACGCCCTTAAGCACATAATTTAGGACATCGCGTAACATTCCAAAGGAACCTTAAATGAACAAACACCTTGAACAATTGATCGAACTTTCATTGATCGATAAAGAGATTGATGCGTTCGAACCGCAGATTGAAGAGGCCAATCTTCAACACGACGCTTTGCTGGCAACCAAAAATACGATTGCAAACGATATTGCCGCTCTCAAACAAGAGATCAAAGACGAGCAACTGAAAAAACAGAAAAATGAACTGCATTTGGCTGAATTGTCGGCAAAACTTGACGAAAACAGTAAAAAAAGTGCCGAAATCAAAACCGAACGCGAAATGAAATCGCTTCAGCTTGAAGAAGAGATTGCCAAAGAGCAGGTTTCATTCGCCAATGAAGAGATTGCGCGTCTGGAAAAACTGATTGACCATAAACAAGAGAAGATCAACGAACTCGAAGCCAAAGCGGCGGAAATCGAAGAGAACCTTGTCAACGTTAAAGCCGAAGTAGACGTCAAACTCTCAAAGATTGACGAAGAGCGCAAAGAAGTATTCGCGAAAAAACAGACTCTGGTATCGTCTATGAACCAAAAAGGGTTGTCGTTCTATCAAAAAATCCGCCGCTGGGCAAAAAATACGACGGCCGTACCGGTGCGCCATCAAGCGTGCATGGGATGCTTCATGTCAATCAGCGACAAAATCTATGCAGACGTCATTAAAGGCGAAGAGATTACGACGTGCCCGCACTGCGGCCGTATCCTTTATCTGGAACCTTCCTCTGACGCTATCGGTGCGTAACGCCGCGTTTGATCTGATTTATATTCTGGTGGCGGCATTGATGTATGCCGTCACGCTCCCCCTGTTAGTTGTTCTGACGTACAAGAAAAAATATCGAGAATCCATTCCCGCCCGTTTTTTCGGAATAGCCAATCCACCATTCAAGCCGTATGACATCTGGTTTCATGTATGTTCTTTGGGAGAATCCAAAGCCATCGCGCCTCTGGTGGAGCGGTTTCAGGACAAACGTTTGGCTATCAGCGTTATTACCCATACGGGGTACCGGTTGGCTTCGTCGTATCCAGGGGTACAGGTCCGTTATCTCCCTTTTGAGTTATGGCTGCCGTTTTGGATCCGCTCTCCGAAGACGCTGGTTGTTGTGGAAGCGGAATTCTGGTATTTGCTTTTTCGGCTGGTCCATGCGCGCGGAGGCAGGGTGATTGCATTGAACGCACGCATCAGCGACCGCAGTTTTCCCAAATACTATCGGTTTCGATGGTTTTATCGCCGTCTTTTCCGCGAAACAGACCGGATTTTGTGCCAAAGTCCGGAAGATATGGCCCGTTTTATCGCTTTGGGTGCGACCAATGTCGAAGTTGTCGGTAATATCAAACTGGCACAGAAGGTTGTCGCACAGAAAAACTATCCAAAGCCTCACGGAACGGTGATTGTCGCGGCGAGTACCCATGAAGGGGAAGAAGAGGCGATTCTGAAAGGTTATTTGGAATATCGTCAGCACGACCCTGAAGCCAGATTATTGGTGGTTCCCCGTCATCCCGAACGTTTTAAACGGGTGGGAGAGCTGATTTTGGATATGGCACCGGGACTGACCGTAGGGTATTGGAGTGATGATCCGCACATCACGAACGAGATCACTCTCGTAGACGCTATGGGGGAATTGAACAATCTTTATGCGATCAGCGACGTTGCCATTCTGGGCGGAGCGTTTAAACCGATCGGAGGGCATAATCCGATCGAACCGGCAACGTTCGGGTGCAAAATCATTACCGGAAAAGAGATTTTTTTACAAAAAGAGTTGTTCAAGTACGTTTCGCACGTACAATTTGTAGAGGCCGATGCGATAGCTTCGGCGTTGATGAATGCGCAGCGGTTTCCCTCTGCACAGATAAACGCGACGATTGATATGGATGCCGTCGTGCGCGCACTAGACCATGGAGATGAACGTAATGAAAGAAAAAGCGTATAAATTATTAGCCCAGCAAGAGGGGATTTCCAATTCCGAAGCAAAGTCGTTAATCGACCGGGGATTGGTATTCGTCGGAAATTCAAAAGTGATGATCGCACGGGGCGAGATTAGTGATAAGACGATTTTTGCCGTACAAAAAGTCGAAAAGATACGCCCGATATTTGAGGATGAAAATCTCATTGTTGTCGATAAACCGGCATTTATGAATTCCGACGAGATTGAGCGTCAGTTTAAAGGCTCCCAGCTTCTGCACCGTCTTGACCGAGAGACCAGCGGAGTATTGATGCTGGTTAAAAATGAAGAGTTCCGTCTAAAAGCGATCGGTGAATTCAAGCGTGATCGGGTATATAAAGAGTACGTAGCATGGGTCGAAGGGATCGTCAGTGAACCTTTCACCGTTGATGTCCCCCTGTTTACCGAGAAAAAAGGGAATAAGGCGATTACGAAACCTTCCAAAAAAGGGAAACCGGCCATTACCGAAGTGACTCCGTTGGAAGTGTCGGGCAAAAAAACCAAAGTACAGCTTATTATCCATCACGGGCGCACCCACCAGATCCGTGCACACATGAAATTCGCCCAGCATCCGATTATCGGAGATGAATCTTATGGCGGTCGGCAGTCTAAACGGGTGATGCTGCATGCTGCGAAAGTAACTTTGCTGGGACAAACTTTTGAAGCACCGGAGCCGAAAATATTTGCCCATTTTGGGAGTTGATATACTTCTAAAGTATAAAACAAGAAAAAATTAAGTATAATTTCGGACTTTTTAGAACCGCAAAAAAATGACAGGAGTATTTGGTGTTTGATACGTTGACGGAATCGTTCACATCGGCCATTCGCAAAATTCGCTTTCACGATGATGAAAAAGCTCTCACCAAAGCACTTGGCGAGCTTAAAAAAGCGTTGTTAAAAGCCGATGTCCACCATAAAGTGGTCAAAGAACTGATCGATCAGGTAGAACACCAAACAAAGCAAAACGGAATCGGGAAAGAACAGTTCCTTGAAGCACTTCGCATTGCCTTGTACGAATTATTGAACGTAAGCGGCTCAAAAGGGTTCGTATACGCGCCGGCGGGACCGACGGTCGTGTTGATGACGGGTCTTCAGGGATCGGGCAAAACGACAACAACCGGAAAATTGGCCAACTGGCTGAAAATCCGTCAGAAAAAACGGGTTCTCGTCGTTGCGGCCGACCTTCAGCGTTTGGCTGCGGTCGAGCAGCTTCGTCAGGTTTGTCAGAGCATCGACGTCGAACTGTATGCGGACGATGAAACGAAAAACCCCGTTCAAGTCGTTCAAGCAGCGCTGGAACATGCAAAAAAGCTACTTGTTGACGTTGTTTTGATCGATACCGCCGGGCGTCTGGCCATCGATGAAGCATTGATGGACGAGTTGGCACAGGTCAAAGCCGCCGCGAATCCGAACGAAATTTTTTACGTAGCCGACTCACTTGCCGGACAAGACGCCGTTCGTACGGCAGCAACGTTTAACGAAAAAATCGGAATCGACGGAGTCGTTCTGACCAAGTACGACGGTGACTCCAAAGGGGGCGTTGCCCTCGGAATCGCTTCGCAGATTCAGGTTCCACTCCGTTTTATCGGTGCGGGCGAAAAAATGGAAGATTTGGAAGTCTTTTTGCCGGATCGCATCGTTAACCGTTTGATGGGATTGGGAGACATTGAAGGTCTTGCAGAAAAAACGGCGGCGGTTATTGATGAGAAAAAAGCCAAACAGCTGACCAAGAAAATCAAAAAAGGGGAGTTTAACTTCAACGACTTCCTTGAACAGATGGAAAGCCTCAAAAAAATGGGGAGCATGAAATCGATCCTCGGGATGATTCCGGGGATGGGATCCATGGCTTCCGCGATGAAAGATTTCGATTTGGAAAACTCCAGCGAATTGAAAAAAATTAAAGCCTTGGTTTCCTCGATGACTCTCAAAGAACGGGAAGACCCGGAATTGTTGAATAACAGCCGTAAAACACGCTTGGCGAAGGGTGCGGGACTGGACATTATTGAAGTCAACCGAATCTTGAAACAATTCAAAAATGCCTCTAAGATGGCAAAACGTTTTTCCGGGAAAAAAGGGATGCAGGACATGCAAAACCTTTTAGGACAGATGAAGGGGATGCAACTCCCCCGTTAAACCGGTCTGTAAATACCGGGCTATGGGTTGAATATTGAACCTATAGTCCGGCATTTCGGTGCTGAGTACTAAAAAAGAGGTTTAGATACTTTCTTCTTTTACTTTTGTGGGTAAAACAGGTTTCTAAGCTCCTTTTTGTGCAATAACTATATATAATCAAAGGATACACACATGGCAACAGTCATTCGTCTTACCCGTATGGGGCGCAAAAAACAACCTTTTTACCGTATCGCGGTAACTGATAGTCGTAAACGTCGGGATGGCGGCTGGATCGAATTGATCGGATACTACAATCCAATGACCGAACCGGCTACAACCAATATCGATGAAGATCGTTTGAATTACTGGCTCGGTGTAGGCGCACAAATGTCTGACCGCGTTAAAGTAATTGCCGGTAAATAAATTATGGTAGCCGACTTCGTCGCTGGTTTTGCGAAACTGATTGCGTATTATCCCGAAGAGATTCGTGTGGAAACGCACGAAGAAGGCGATGTCGTTGAAATCGTTTTGTTTGCCAATCAAGCAGACGTCGGCAAACTGATAGGCAAGGAAGGTAAAATGATCGGTGCAATTAAAACGGTCATTTCAGGCTGTAAAGCCAAAGATGGAAAGAGTTATCGCATCAATGTCGAACCGCTTTCGTAATCAGATCCCTTCCGATTGGCTACACGTCGCTACTTTAGGCCGCACAGTCGGTTTGAAGGGCGATATGAAACTTAATCTCTTTTCCGATTTTCCCGAACAGTTCCGCTCCGGTAACACGTTTTTTCTCGAAAACGGTACGGAAATCACTCTCGAATCTTATAATCCTGATCGTGAATTGGTCCGGCTTCGCGGTATAGATACCCCTGAATCGGCAAAAGCACTGACGAATGCCAGATTGTTTACTACCTATGCGGCAACACGTGAGCGTTGCAGCCTGGAAGAGGGGGAATTTTTCTGGTTTGATATGATCGGTATGGACGTACGGGAGAATGACGAACTGCTGGGGAAAGTCAAAGAGATCGAACGGATAGGGCCGCAAGATTATTTATTGGTCGCAACGGATCAGCTTTTTGTGAGTAAAGGGTTTCCGGAAACCTTTTTGATACCGTACATCGATCATTACGTTTTATCAACCGATGATGAGGGGAAAATTGTTTCCGTTCAAGGCGGAAAAGATATATTAGAGGCATCGTAATGCGCTTTACGTACGTTACGCTCTTTTCCAACCTCATTGAGGGGTATTTCCAAGATTCGATTTTGAAACGGGCAATCGAATCTTCCCTATTTCACGTAGAATACCTCAATCCGCGCGATTATAGCCTCTCTAAACACCATAAAGTCGATGATACCGCTGCCGGAGGCGGGGCGGGAATGGTTATGGTCCCCCAGCCGCTTTTTGATGCGCTGAACACTCTGCCTTCGGATGCACACATTGTCTTTGCCGCTCCGGTAGGAAAGCCGTTTACCCAAAACGATGCGAAACGCCTTGCGCGAAAACAACACATCGTCTTCGTCAGCGGACGGTATGAAGGGATCGACGAACGGGTCATCGAACAATACGCAGATGAGATTTTTAGTATCGGAGACTACGTTTTGACGGGAGGTGAACTTCCCTCACTGGTGATGACCGATGCCATCGTCCGCAATCTTGAAGGGGTACTTGGAAACAGTGAATCCCTCGAATATGAGAGTTTTGAAACGCCACTTTTGGAAGCACCTTCATTCGGGAAACCGGCATCCTATGAGAATATGAGTGTTCCATCAGAATATTTAAAGGGAAATCATAGTAGAATTCATGCACTAAAATCGGCTCTGTCTGAATGCAAGACAAAATATTTCAGACCGGAGCAGCTTCTTAAGCATACCAGAAGGACATCGTATGAAAAATAAATACATTGCGAGCTTTGAGCAAGCGCAAATCGCTGGAAAAGAAATCCCTGAATTTCGTGCAGGTGATACTCTTCGTTTGGCCGTTAAAATTAAAGAGGGTGACAAAACCCGTGTACAGAACTATGAAGGTGTTTGTATCTCTCTTCGTGGTGAAGGTGTAAGTAAAACCGTTACGGTTCGTAAAATTGGTGCTAACGGTGTAGGTATCGAGCGTATTTTCCCGATCTACAGTGAAAGTCTTGAAAAAATCGAAGTACTTCGCCGTGGACGTGTTCGTCGTGCGAAACTCTTCTATCTTCGTGACCGTGCCGGTAAATCTGCACGTATTCAGGAACTCCGTAAATAAATATCATTCGCCGCTTTATGCGGCGTTTCCCCTTCCTCTTCTTTTGAAATCGCCCATTTAATAAATATTAATTACAGTTCGTCTCATTTTCCGATGCGTTACAGCAAAATCGGTAACCAATTCCCAGTTCTGTTTGAATATAGGTCGGCCGTGTTGTGTCGGTTTCAATTTTTTTGCGTAATGAATTGATATAGGTACGCAGGTATTGCATTTCAGTCTGATACCCAATCCCCCACACCTCTTTTAATATTTTCATGTGGGTGAGAACCTGATTCTGGTTCAGCATAAAATATTTGAGGAGATTGAATTCAGTTAGGGTTAGTTTGATCGATTGACCGTTTTTAGTGACGTTAAACTGATCAATATCTATACTTAGGGCGTTGCACGTAATAATTGAACCTCCGCGCTGTAAACCCATAAAACGGCGCTGAAGGGAGCGTACGCGTGCCAGCAGTTGTGCCGGTGAAAAAGGTTTGGTAACGTAATCGTCGGCACCGTAATCAAGCGATGCGATGATCTCTTTTTCTTCCTGGCGTGCCGAGACGACGATGATAGGGATACTCAGTTCTTTTCGAATGGATCGTATCAGCTCTTTTCCGTCACCGTCGGGAAGTCCAAGATCGAGGAGAATAGCGTCAGGGCTATTGGTTTTGAGTTCACGCAGGGCATGAACGCGATCTTTTGCCAAGAGGGTTTTGTACCCTTCTTGCCCGAGCGTTAAAGAGAGAAGGTTTCGTATCGCATCATCGTCTTCAATGATCAAGATGGTGCCGTGAGTTTTCATGGATAGACCCTTTTAGGAATTTGTCGGTTTGGGGATGGGAATCATCACTTCGATACAGACGCCGTATTCGGTGTTATAGGCGCGAATAGTACCCCCGTGCGCGTGAGTGATCTCTTTGCATATTGAAAGTCCGATACCGCTGCCAAGCATATCGGCGGTATTTTCCAAACGGTAAAATTTATCAAACATGTTTTGCAGATCGGCCTTTTTGATCGGCGGACATTCATTGCAGACACGTATGGATAGGTAACGGGTCGTTTCGGAAATCTCTATACGTACCTGTTTATCCTTATCGGAGTATTTTAGAGCATTGTCGAGCAGATTGACCAGCAATCGGACCAATAAGTTTGAATCTCCTATAAACAACGGCAATCCCTCTCCTATACGGATCGAAAACCGCTCAGACGGTGAATCATTGAATTCCTGCAGGGCGACTCCGATAAGGTCTTCGATATCGCACCACTCTTTTCGGATCGGAGAATCGGTATGTTGCAATCGGGCGCTGTCAAGAAGGTTGCTGATTAGGCGATTCATGCTTTGGCTTGATGCTTTGATTTGTTCAAGAATATGCTTTTGGGTTGTCGAATCAATACGATCGTGTTCCAGTAAAAGGGTTGCATTGCCCAGAATGGATGAGAGAGGAGTTTTAAGATCGTGCGAGAGGGTGTTCAACAGGGTCTCTTTGATACTGTTGGAATGTATCCGTTGAGCCTGTATTGTGATGATGTAACCAACCAGGTAAAAAATAATAAAACTCCATAAATAGATGACGTTATGAACGTAAAAACTGTAGTAGGGAGGGACGTAAAAAACCGCCAGTGCGGCAACGGCTAAGGTGGTTACGGCAACCGTAGCGATCATATCGCCGCGCAGGGCAATCACGATGACGGGCAAAAGATGTACCAGCGTAATATTGACCATGTCGAGTTCGCCGCTGAAAAGCTGGCTAGCTAACGTGACAATGATAAACAAGAACAGCGTTACGACGTAGTGGCGATAGGGATAAAATGTCATTTATGTATATTTTTGGCTACTTTTAGCAGTACAAGTACAATCAGAATAATTAGAATCGAGTTTTCAAGAACCAACAGCCATATATTACCAGAAGATGCCACAGTAAACTCACTATCGTAAAATATGCGTGATTGTATAGTCAAAACGATCAAGACGAAATCAAAATATTTCGTCTTAGTGTTTGAGTTGGCTCAAGGCGTTAAGGATGTCGTTTTGGGTATGCGGATTCAAGGGTTTTTCATTGGAAACGAACATATAAAATTCGACGCGTCGGTTTTTTGCCCGGTTGTCTTCATTGGTATTGGCCGCAACGGGGTGTGCCGAGCCGAAACCGGCGGTCGAAAGACGTGCGGGATCGACGCCGTTACGGATCAGTTCGCGCACAACGGTGTCTGCACGGCTGCTGGAAAGTTCCAGATTGTCCCGATACGCTGACCCTTTCGGGAGGGCCTGATCATCGGTATAGCCTCGTACCGAAATGTTGACCGAGGGAGGAAGTGCCGAGATGATATCGCTGACCCGTTTGATGAAGAGATGGGTATCTTCATTGTTTACTGTAGCATCGGCTCCATGAAACATAACCGTCGCCGGCAGCTTGAGCAAAACCCCATCCACCGCCTGATCCATCGGACCTTCTCCCATTGACGCTTGTTTAAGATCTTGTTGAAGCTTGGCAACGGATTCATTAATATTCTGGTTTTCGGCTTGGCTTTCCGCCATCCCCTGTTCGCCGATAAGTACCGAACCGCCACTCTCGATGGGCGCTTTTCCGCTCGGATTGGCATTGGCATCGGGATCGGGGTTTTTCGTATCGGGCACCATCTCTTGTACGGGATTGATATGATCGGCAACCGGTGCATAATCGTAAATTTTGACGAATTCTTCTTTAACGGCTTTGAGCTTTTCTTTATTGACCGAAGCAATGGCGTATAGGGCGATAAAAAGGGCCAGAAGAAGACTAAAAAAGTCTGCCGTCGGAACGGCCCATTTTTCACCGGCGGGACATTCGCATTTTTTACATTTTTTTTTGCCCATCTGATCCGCTGTTAGTTAAATTGACTGTGTTTTTCTTCTCCCGGAGGGAGATAGTTGAGAAGGCGCGCTTCAAGCGTGCGTGGATTGTCTCCGTGGACGATACCGAGAATCCCTTCCAGCATCAGTTTTTGCTCTTTAATGATATGGTGTGATTTGGCTTTGAGTTTATTTCCAATCGGACCGAATAGAACGTAGGCGCTGAAAATACCGGTAACGGTTGCGGTAAAAGCACCGGCGATACCTTCGGCCATTTCCGCCGGATTGTCAAGTTTTTGCAGCGCCAGGATAAGCCCCAAAACCGCTCCGACCAGACCGAGAACGGGTGAAGTTTCACCGGCTAGAATCCAGTAATGGGCGCATCCGTGGTAATACTCCTCAGTTTCTTCAATAATCAGTTCAAGGGTTTCGCTGATGGCGTCGATCTCGTTTCCATCCACCGCCATACTAAGCCCTTGTTTGAGAAATTCGTTATCGAGTTGAGCTACTTTTGATTCCAGGGATAGAAGACCGTCACGTCTGGCCTGCACGGCGAGATCGACGATCTGTTTTATCCGCTCATGGAGATTGACCGGAGATTTTTTGAAGACGAATCCGACCAGTTTAAAGGCGCCTTTAATGTGCTCGGAATCGGTACTGACCATGGACGCCAGCAAGGTAGTCGGCATAATGATGATTAGTGAGGTGATGTGAACGATGTGGACGGGATTTCCCCCTTCCAGAATGTCCCCGATCGAAATCGTTGTAATTGCCCCTAAAATGCCTATAATGACCGAAAGATCCATGGTGACTTATGTGTTAAATATTTTAGTGTGCAATTGTATAGCGCGGAATATCAAGATCCGATCAAAAAGCGTAAGGCTATTCCCCTTTGAGGGAGCGTTCAATGTCTCTTTTGATGGTTTTTTCTTTGAGATCGTCGCGTTTGTCGTACAATTTTTTTCCCTTGGCAATCGCGACTTGCATTTTGGCGATGTTTCGATCGTTGAAATAGATCGATAAAGGGACGAGGGTGAACCCCTCTTTTTCGACGGCTTTGAACATTTTATCGATCTGTTTGCGGTGGAGTAGAAGCTTACGGCTGCGGCGCTCTTCGTGACCGTAATGGCGATGGGTTGTTTCAAGCCGACTGATGTGGACGTTAAAAACGAATGCTTCTCCCTTGATGATTTTGATAAAACCATCTTTTAGATTGACCCGCCCCGCCCGTAGAGCCTTGACTTCACTTCCCATGAGTTCGAGACCGGCTTCGAATTTTTCTTCGATGTGATAGTCGAAAAAGGCCTTTTTGTTGTTTGCGATGTTTTCACCCATTAATCGGTATCCTTGATTCTAAAAAAACTGCTGCCGCTTCCGGAGAAAAACCACCCCTCTTTTTTCGTGAGGTCACTATAGGCTCCGAGTGCCGCGCGGTAGAGGTCGTTTGCCTCTTCCGGGGCCATTGTACGGAGAATTTCAAGTGAAGGGGTGGATTCCAGCCTCGCTGCTTCTTCGATGCTGATCGGATCATAGAGATGATCGCGATAGTAGCGGTAGACGGAGGGGGTACTGATCTGAAGAGAGGGGGTTGTGATGTCAAAACGTATCGGTGCTTCCTGAAACGATTCGACGATTTCCCCGATTCCACTGACGTTTGCGCTGGCATAGCCGTAAACAAAAAACGGTACGTCCGCACCGACCCGTTCGCCGATCTCGGCCAGTTCTTTCGTGCTTAAGTCCAATTCGAGCGTCTCATTACACATTTTTAAAAAAGTCGCCGCATCCGAACTGCCGCCTCCGAGCCCCGCGAAAGAGGGGATCTTTTTTTCGACGCATACGGCATGGGATTCAAAAAAACGCTCCAGTTTATCCGAGCGGGTAGCCGCCAAGAGATGTTTGTAGGCTTTATAAATCGTATTGGAGGAAACATCGCAGTCGAAATCCCCACGGATTTCGAATTCGGGAGTCGATTTTCGTTCAAACCAGAGGGCATCAAAGAGATCGTCTATGCGTACGAAACGGGATGAAAGGGTGTGGTAATCTCCCCGTTTGCCCGTAATTTTTAGAAAGATATTGACTTTGGCGTATGCGGGATAACGGATCATAATTTTAGTTTCTGTACCAGTTGCTGAAGCAGGGATTCGTCTTTAACCGGGGTGGAAGCTTCCTGATTGCATTGCTTGACGGCTCGGACCAGTTCGCTCCGAAGAATTCGGATATCGCTGGGGGCATCGATCCCGAGTTTGACTACCCCTTTGTCGATGGAAACGATTTTAACGGTAATTGTATCGGCAATAACAATGGATTCGTCCGCTTTACGAGAGAGGATCAGCATGCTTCAACCTTATTGAGTAGATAATGGACCCCTTCGTCATCGATCGAGAGGATAGAAATCGTATCGCCGTTATCGATCCAGTAGTCGCCGTTTTCGCTCAGATCGAAATCGTCCCGAGAAAGTTTCTGTCCAAGAAGGAGTGCTTGTAAATCGCCATTATAGCGGTTTTTCGGCAGGGCTAGAGCATCCTTGATATCTAAGGACTTTTCGTTTTCGTAAACGAAGCGTCCTTCGTTGAGCCGCTCCAGGGCACTTAGCGCACCGCTGCATCCGAGGTAATCGGCCGTAAGTTCTCCAAGGGATCGGATGTAGCTTCCTTCCGAGACGGTTGCTTCGAACGTGACAAACGGATGGGTGTAGTGAATGAGGCGGATGTCGTAAACGGTCGATGTGATGGGCTTGAGAATGACTTCGTTACCGGCACGTGCCAAAGCGTAGGCCCGTTGCCCGTCCAGCCGTTTGGCACTGTATTTGGGGGGGAGATAGGTGATCTCCCCCTTAAGTTTTATCAGGGCTTCTTCAATACGGTTGCGTGAAAACTCCATTACCTCGTCGATCCGCTCAATCCCTTCGATGTCCAGCGTCGGGGAATGCGCTCCGAGCCAAAGGGTTGCACGGTAGCGTTTTGGAGTTTTGTCCAGAAAACGAAACAATCGCCCATGGTTGCCCAATGCAACGATCAATACCCCTTTGGCAAACGGATCGAGTGTACCGGAATACCCGGCTTTTTTGACCTTGTATTTTCGTTTGAGAAAACTTAAGAAACGGTTGGAACTCATCCCCGAAGGTTTATAAGCGACAAAGAGACGGTTCATCAGAGCTTTTCAACAAATGAAGCGAGGATCTCGCGTTTATTTCCGCCGAAGTTGATCAGTAGTTTAAACTCCCGTCCTGCTTTGCTGACCCCTTCAACCCGTCCGGCACCGAAGATTTTGTGGCGAACAAGATCCCCTTTTTTGTAAGAAGTATTTTTTTCAAGAATCAATGAACCTTCGCATAATCCCGCTTCATTGATAAAACGGCTTTTTTGCAATTCTGTTCGGCGCCCTTTGTAAAAACGGCTGTTGACGCTTGAGAGGGTCAGGGCGTTTTTGGCACGGGTAAAAGCGACGTATCCGAGCCGCCGCTCCTCTTCGAGGTCGCTGCCGTCTCCGATCAGAGGCAAAAAACCTTCTTCAAGGCCGATGACGAACAGATGCTCGAATTCAAGTCCTTTGGACGCATGGATACTCATAATGTAGATGCTTTCGCCCTCGATTTGATCCTGATCGCTCTGTAAGGTAATATCGTTAAGAAATTCGGCCAGCGACGCATCGGTATTTTGTTTGACGTAATCGCGGAACAGCCCGTAAAACTCATCTACGTTCGATACTTTGTCCGCTTCGTCCGGCAACCCTTTGAGCGTCTCTTTGATTTTGAAACGCTCTTCAAGCAGATCGATAAAACGGTAGATCGCTTCTTCCGAAACGGTGCGCAGCTCTTCGACTTCCGCAACAAAATCTCGGAGCTCCTGCGCACTCTTTTTTCGGACCAGAGATTCGAGTTCGGAATCGCCAAGGGTGCAGATGAATTCAAACATCGATTTTCCGGCTTCTATGGCCGACAGCTCTATTTTGTCAATCGTCGCTTTACCGAGACCCCGTTTGGGTTTATTAATAATCCGTTTGAGTGAAAAATTATCGTGTACGTTGATGATGACGCGCAGATAACTGATGAGGTCTTTGATCTCGGCACGATCGTAGAACCGGAGTCCGCCGACGAGTTTGTAAGCGATTCCGCCGCGATTGAGCCCTTCTTCAAGGGAACGGCTTAAGGCATTGATCCGGTACAAAACGGCGATTTCGCTCGGGCGGACCCCTTTATTAATCAGTTCCCGGATTGATTTGGCGATTTTCTTGGCCTCTTCGGCTTCATCGGTTGAGATAAGCGTCTCTACCGCTTCGCCTCCGCTTTTGGTCGCGATCAGTTTTTTGCCAAGTCGGGAACGGTTGTGTTCGATCAGGGCATTGGCAACGGTCAGGATCGGTTGGGTTGAACGATAGTTGTGTTCAAGTTTAACGACCATGGCATCTTCGAAATCCTGATCGAATTCAAGAATGTTGCGAACATGGGCCCCGCGCCATCCGTAGATGCTTTGGTCATCATCTCCTACAACGCACAGATTGTTATGGGTACTGCACAGCTTTTGCAAAAGACGTAATTGAAGCTCATTCGTGTCTTGATATTCGTCGATCATGATATAGCGGTATTTTTCGCTGGTAGTCGTACACAAATCCCGATTTTCGTCCAATAACCGATACGTCAGACATAACAGATCGTCAAAATCGACAAGATTGTTTTCAAGCAGATAGGCTTCATACTCTTCGTAAATTTTGGCGATATGTTTATAGTTGGTCAGCTCAGCCTGGGCATAGGCTTCGGCCGGATCGATCAGAGAATTTTTGTAACGTGAAATTTCGCTGGATATGAGTGCGGTCGGAAGATCGGCATTGATTTTTTTAATGATCTTTTTTTTGTCGTCGGTATCAATAACGACGAAATTATTGCCTCTTCCTAAAAGATGGATATGGAATTTTAAAAACAAGAGCCCGAATTTATGGAAAGTGCATAATAATGGGGGATACGTATTCCCCGAGATCAGATTCATTGCCCGTTCCCGCATCTCTTTGGCCGCTTTATTGGTAAAAGTCAATGTCAGGGTATTACTTGCGGGTATACCGACGCAATCGAGCAGATACGCCAGACGGGAGGTGATGGTTTTTGTTTTTCCGCTTCCCGCACCCGCTAAAATGAGCAGCGGTCCGTCAATCTGTTCCACTGCGCTGCGCTGTGCTTCATTCAGATCCGCAAGAATCTTTTCCATCCCGTTACCTTTTTGTTTTATGCTTATCATTGTTAATTATAACCCATTTTTTCTGTTTTTCGAATCGCCTTGGGGAAAACAGGATATTGGCTCTTGCATTGGTTATAATAATGGGTTATAATAATGATATTTATTCAACTTATGGGAATTATTATGTTAAAAGATTTTGCGAAACTCATGACGTTTCTGACGGTGGTCAGAGAGAAAAGTTTTTCAAAAGCCTCGGCTAAACTCGGGATATCGCAGCCCGCGGTGACGCAACAGATCAAATTTATCGAAGATTATCTCGATACGCGGATTGTTGAACGGAAAAAGAATGGTATTAAACTCACCAAAGAGGGTGAAGATTTATTCCGGATCGCAACGAAACTCGAAAAAGCGATCCAATCGAGTGAAAAAGAGTTGTTAAAAATTATTAACAAAGAGTTTACGTTTATCGTCGGGGCATCGTATGCGATCGGAAACTATGTGCTGCCGTCGTATTTAAGCCAGCTGAAAGAGAAAATCAACAATGAAGTTCATATTCGAGTGGCTATTTCCGAAGAGATTATCAACGATTTATTAGACAAAAAGATTGATATCGCTTTAATCGAATCTCCGGTATTCAGAGAAGGACTCATTTATCGCGAATGGGAAGAAGATGAACTGGTCGTATTTTCAAATCAACCGATTCCAAAACAGCTTCGAAAAGAGGATTTGTACAAGTTCGACTGGATTTGTCGGGATGAAGGGTCTCACACCCGTAAACTGACGTCAGAAGTATTCGAAGAGATCGGGGTGGAGTGCTCCGGTTTCAGCGTCATCGGGGTTGTGGCCAGTTCCACGGCGATTAAGGAGACGATTATGCGTTCTCCGCGAGATGCGGCACGACCGGTCGTCTCGGTGATCTCGCGTCACGTTGTCGCGGATGAAGTGGAAGCGGGACGTTTGTACGAAGCGCGTATCAAAAACTATAAAATCAAACGAAAATTCTACATCGCTTACACTAAAGAACGGAAGCATGATGCCTTCATCGATAACGTCGTGACGTTTTTGCTTGGACTTAAACTCTAATCAACCCATCTTCAAGAGCGGCATTCTCTTCGCCGCTCATCAATTTTCCAACGGTATTATTTTTTTAGAAACTTCTGGTTTTCCGGATTGGACAAAAACGCGCTCATGGAGTTTTGTATCCCTTCGTTTTGGTCGGTTTCTTTGATAGGGACTTGCTCTTGAGGAATGGCAAGATTAACGAACGCCGGGGTATCATCGATAATGATCTGAACGATTGAGAGAAGCGGAACGGTGACAATACTGCCGATGTTTTCCTGACCGAATCCCGCTTCAAAGAGGAGCTGGTGATTTTCGATCCGGGCGCTTTCAAACGTATATCCCGCCAGAAAAAAGAGGGTCATTGCACGAAACTCGGTACTAATGTGATTGGGGAGAGGCGGATCGAAAGTAACTTGTTCGATTTTGCACAGGATACCGAAATTTTGGTCGTTCTCAAAAAGGTAGATCAACATCTCTCGCACATGGTTTTCCATCATACGGGCGAAAGAAGCACTTTTAATGATATCGAATAACATGGATTGAAACCTATTGTTGACGTGATGCGGTCAGACTCTTGGTTGAGGCTTTGGACCGTATGGTTAGGCAATTATACCATTTTCGACTTCGACTAACCCCGTCATCGCATTCATTACGGCGATTTTGTCGGCACGTTTTAGATCATTGACATGCAGATCGGCGGGGAAAATGGTTCCCGTTTCGATGAGACGTTTTCGGGTCGTCCCTTCAAGCAGCGGGGTATTTGGAGTCAACCAGCGCCCTCCGATATATAAGGCGACATTGGCGATCGAAGTATCTCTCAACCAACCGTGTTGAACGATCAAAACGTCGTCACACTCCTCCCGCAGTCCATAGATACATTCTAATGCGGTGCGATCGGCATATTTATAACGATAATCGATGGTGTCGTCTTCAATGAGCTTCAAGGAACGAACGCTACGAACGGCATAGGGAATGAACTCGATCATATGGGAAGATTCCCCGTATACGAAGCGACAACGGTATATCCCCTTTTCTGGTGGGAAAAGCAATTCCGGTAAGTGGGGAATGTCGGATATTCCATGGTGCTTCAGCGTCCGTTCGAGCCTTTCTTGGTGATAGTCAAGGTATTGTGCGATTCCGTCGACGCAACGGATGGTTTCAAGAAACACGCTCAATTTTCAAAAAGCGGCGTACTCAGATACCGTTCAGCGGTATCGCACAAAATGGTAACAATCGTTTTTCCCGCATTTTCAGGCCGTGAAGCTACCTGTACGGCAGCATAAACGTTTGCTCCGGCCGATATACCGACGAGTATCCCTTCGTTGCGGGCCAGAGATTTGGATGCGGCAATGGCATCTTCTGAACTGACGGTCATGACTTCTGAATATAAAGCAGTATTCAGAACATCCGGAACGAATCCTGCCCCGATCCCCTGAATTTTGTGGGGTCCCGGTTTACCGCCAGAAAGGACCGGAGAGTCTTTGGGCTCTACGGCAATAATTTCGAGATCGGGGAGAACGGCTTTAAGCGCTTCCCCCGTACCGGTCAGCGTACCTCCGGTTCCGACAGCGGCAATAAAAATGTCGACTTTTCCATCCGTATCTCGCAGGATCTCCTGCGCCGTTGTCGTACGGTGAATTGCAGGATTGGAAGGATTGGAAAACTGTTGGAGAATGATGGCGTTTTGGTTCGTTTCGACCAGGTGAAGGGCCTCATCGATGGCCCCCTTCATTCCCAAAGCGGCCGGAGTCAGAACAAGATTGGCTCCCAAAGCACGCAGCAGATTGCGCCGTTCGATACTCATGGATTCGGGCATCGTCAGAGTCAGTTTGAGCCCGAGAGCCGCGCATATCGATGCGAGTGCGATTCCCGTATTTCCGCTGGTCGGTTCGATAATCAGCGTGTCTTGGTTAATACGCCCTTCCTTCATGGCGCTTTGAATCATATTGAAACCGATCCGGTCTTTAACGGAACTGGTCGGGTTCATAAATTCGCATTTTCCAAGAATCGTTGCTCCGGATTCCTGTGAAGGTTGATTCAAACGCACCAAAGGGGTATTCCCGATCAGTTCGGTGATATTGGCTGCAATGTTCATAATGGCGCTCCGAGTTGTCGTGATGAGAGCCATTGTAGTACTAAACGCGTATAAATGGAGTTAAAACCTACTAAAATAGTATGGATTAGCGGATAATGCCGCTTCCGCCGCCGTTAGCCGAATGGAATACGACCGTGTTGTTTTTACGCGCATAGAAACGGATCAGCAGCTTTTGCAAGGTAGGTTCGATGGAAGGTTTGAACCATCCGTTGTTGCTGACGGCGATCATATAGCGCGGTTTGGAAGCGTACAGTTCTTCGCGGGTGGCTTCGTAACAGATGGCGTTTCGAAACGGCACCCCTTGGATCGTGTAGTCGGTCGGGCGTTTAGCCGTTACAAAATCGCTTCCTCCCCCAAAAATTTCCCGGTTGATCCAACCGCGCATAAAGGAGGGGAGAGGGATGTACTCTCCGAAAGGGACTAAAATTGTTTTTCGGGCGTAAGAAACTTGACCGTGGTCAAAAAAATACGTTACGTTGTAGTTTAGACCGTTTTCGTGTTGAAGTGTTCCGGTAAGTATCGGAATCCGATAGGAAAGGGTTTTTAAATAACCGATTAAAACGTTTTGGCGGTTCATGTATACCGGAAAAGCCGATTCGGGAAATACGATAAGTTCATATCCCTCCGATGCGGCTTGTTCGATGGTTTGAAAATTTGCATAAAGGATATTCTGAAGCTGCGACGATTGCCATTTCATGTCTTGCGGAATGTCGGTGGAAACGAGCTTGATTTTAAGCGGCGGTAGCGGTGGCGGAGTAGCAGGTCTTTCAAAAGCGATGAATAGCAGCAACGGAGCCGCCCATGCCGCTTTTGCCGGCAGATGCGGCAGGAGAGCAAGGATGCCCAGGACGGCGGCAAACTGCCATTTATGCAATCCGATATAACTCTCGACGAAAATCAGTTCGGGTTGTACCCAGTTAAAATCCATCGGCCATACGAAACTGAGACCGAACAAAAGAAGCGCACGCAAAAAAGAGTTGGAAGTCAGGGCCAAAACGCCGAAAAACAGGGCGTATACGAAGCCGAATCCGATGGAGACCAGCCATGTCGCCCAACCGAGGTCGTAATATTGAAAACTAAAGCCGATCCAGTAGCACCATGCGATTCCGATCCAGAATCCCGCAATCGGCAAAGAGCGTTTCGGCGCGTGCAACAGACCGTATAAAGCCCCAAGCGCGGCAAAGGTATTGACCGCGCGCGAAGTAAGCCCGAAGTGTTCCCAATAGATGAAACCGCTGAAAGCACCGGCGATTAACAAAGGGAAAAAAAGGTAAACGGCGATTTTGGACGGGAGCATTTTCATGGCCGCATTATAGCGATGTTAATGTCTTTTGAGTATAATGCGCTGATTTCACTATTTCAGGGTTAAAACCCTTTTTCGAAGGAACCGTATGGATTTTATTGCCCAAATTCTTCCGTTTGTATTTTTGATCGCAATCATGTATTTTGTGATCATTCGTCCTCAAAACCAGCAGGCCAAACAGCACAAAGCGATGGTTGAATCGCTAGGAAAAGGGGATGTGATCGTTACGAGCGGCGGATTGGTCGTCGAGATCAAAAAGGTCGAAGAGAAATTTTTTGTCGTCAAATTCAATAATGACACTGAAGGCCGTCTCGTAAAAGACGCAGTGGCAAGAAAGTACGGGGATGAAGCTTAATTACCGTATCGTACTGCTGATTCTCGCTATCGTATTCGGTCTGGTTTTTTCTATCCCGTCGTTTACGCAAAGCTCCAATGGTAAAAAAATCACCTTGGGGCTTGACCTTCAAGGCGGTTTGCACATGCTTTTGGGGGTTAAAAGTGAAGAAGCGATCGATTCGCAACTGAAATCGATTGCTTCGGGATTGAAACACTTCAGTGAACACAATGATATCCTTTTGGACGGATTGAGCGTCGGAGAGGGGAAAGTGTCGTTTGAATTGATGGATGCCGACGATAAAGCCAATATTGAAGAGCACCTCAAAAAAATTGAAGGGACCGCAATCCAGAGTCAAAACGGGCAATATACCGTGACGATTACTCCCGAAGCGGCCGAAAAACTAAAAGCGCAAGCCATCGATCAGGCTATCGAGACGATACGTAACCGTTTGGATCAGTTCGGACTGGCTGAACCGACCGTCGCACGACAAGGGGCGGATAAAATTCTCGTTGAACTTCCGGGGATCAAAACGACCGAAGATGAGCAAAGAGCGCGCGAGTTGATCTCCCGTGCGGCCAAATTGGAATTGATGGCGATAGACGAAGACCGTGCAATGCGGGTTTCCCAGATGAGTGAGGAGGAAGCGGTCGAATACGGCGATAAAATCCTCGAAGACGCTCTTCAGCCCGGCTTAAAACATCTTGTGCACGAGATACCGATTTTGGACGGATCAATGCTGACCGACGCACAGGTCGGCTACGATCGGAACAACCGCCCGGTCATCAATTTTTCGCTTAATTCCGAAGGGGCACAGATTTTCGGAGATTTTACCGGTAAAAGTGTCGGTAAACGTCTGGCCATCGTGCTGGACGGGAAAGTTTATTCGGCTCCGGTCATTAATGAACGTATCGGCGGGGGCGCGGGTCAGATCAGCGGAAACTATACCGTCTCCGAAGCCAACGATCTTGCGATTGCACTACGTTCAGGGGCTTTGTTGGCTCCGATTTACGTGATGGAAAAACGCTCAGTAGGACCTAGCCTCGGGGCTGACAGTATTAAGGCCAGTTTGATCGCATTTGCGACGGGTGCCGGATTGGTAATCTTGTTCATGATTGCCTATTACGGGTATTCGGGTGTCGTCGCGACGACGGCAATGATCATCAATATTTTGTTGATTATCGCGATTATGGCACTGTTTGGGGCCACCCTGACGCTTCCGGGGATGGCGGGGATCGTTCTGACCGTCGGTATGGCGGTGGATGCCAACGTCATCATCAATGAACGGATACGTGAGCTGCTCCGTGAAGGGGCATCGATCCGACGCGCAATTGACGGAGGATACGACAATGCCCTTAGCACCCTGGTGGATGCCAACCTGACGACGATAATTGCGGCGATGGCTCTGTACGCGTACGGAACCGGGCCGATCAAAGGGTTTGCGGTGACGCTGGCAGTCGGGATCATCGTATCGATGTTTACGGCGATTATGGGAACGCACGGTATTTTTCACGTTCTTATGGAACGGATTGAAAAGAGCGGGAATGTCAGACGCTGGTTTGGAATCCGCATTGATCGGAAGGGAAACTAACGGATGGAATTCTTTAAAGCGAAACAACCTTACAATTTTATGGGATGGGTCAAACCCGTTTTCACCTTTTCGTTACTGGTATCGATCTTATCAATTTACCTCATTATGACAAAAGGATTCGTATTCGGAATCGATTTTGCCGGCGGTACGGTCGTTCAGGTGCAATACGACAAACCGGTACGGATTGATGAAATTCGTGCCCATTTGGCGAAAACACCGTTTGCCGGAGTCGGTATACAGGAATTCGGCTCGGCGGACGAGATCGTTTTACGCTTCCAAAACACGAGTGCCGAAATCACGAAAGACACGGCCAAACAGGTTTCCGAAGCGTTATCGGGGACCGGCAATTTTGAAGTCCGACGGGTCGACATGGTCGGTCCGAAAGTGGGTAAAGAACTCCAGACGCAGGGGACCGTCGCTTTGCTGGTTTCCGTGATCGGTATTTTGATCTACGTTGCGTTCCGGTTTGAATGGCGTTTTGCCGTAGCGGCGATTATTGCCCTTGTACACGACGTATTGATCACGGCGGGGATGGTGAGCCTCTTCAACGTCGAATTTGATCTGACCGTGTTGGCTGCGCTCTTGACGATCCTTGGATTTTCGATCAACGATACGATCGTTATTTTCGACCGTATCCGTGAAACGATTCGGGATACGAAAGAGAGCGGAAAATACCATTTGGCCAATCTGATCAACGAAAGCGTCACCAATACTCTTTCGCGGACAATTTTAACGGTCGCAACGGTCTTTTTCGTCGTTTTGACCCTGTTCTTGTATGGTGGAGAGATTATCCACGGATTTAGCTTCGCGATGCTGATCGGGGTAATCTTTGGAGCTTACAGCTCAATTTTTGTCGCTTCTCCGTTTTTGATGTGGTTTGGGTACGACATTGCAAAAGCCAAAGCGATCCAAGCCGAAAAAGTACGTCGTGCAGCCGAAAAAGAGCGTCTTCGCTCGCAATTTGAGCAAGGGGTCGTATAAGGAGAGCGGATGGATTGGGGTAAGGTAATATACGTTTTTTTCACGTTGATGAGTCTGACCTCGGTAGCGGGGTTTTTGTACGAGCATACCTCCATTATGCTGTTTGTGGCGGCTAGTTTGAATCTGGTTTCGACCATTCTCAAACTCGGGGTACGGAACCTTCTTGCGGCTGAACTGCTGGCCGCATCCTTGGTTGCTGACTTGCACCTTATTCCCGCATTTATCTACATGGAAGTGATCGGTCATATTGGATGGGCTATGGCATTGGCAATCGGTGCGTTGATCGCAAATATGTTTTCCATCATCATGGTGTTTATCGAGAGTGCCAAAGCTAAAGAGAATTACGAATAACAGGAGCTTTTTTTGAATTATTCCCCTTCCGAAATTGAGAAAAAATGGCAGGCGCAATGGTCTGCGATCAAAGCGTACGAACCGTCAGGCGATTTTTCAAAACCCAAAAAATACGTTCTTAGCATGTTTCCGTATCCTTCGGGGCGGATTCATATGGGGCACGTCCGCAATTACACGATCGGCGATGCGTTTGCCCGGTATTACCGTCAGCAGGGATTTAACGTTCTCCATCCGATCGGATGGGATAGTTTTGGGATGCCGGCGGAGAATGCGGCTATTAAACACGGCGTCCATCCAAAAAAATGGACGTATGAAAATATCGCTACGATGCGCGGTGAACTTGCGGGATTAGGGCTCTCTTTCTCCGAAGATCGTGAATTTGCTACCTCCAATCCTGAATACACGGCATTCGAGCAGGGTTTCATCATTGATATGTTTAATAAAGGGCTTTTGTACCGTAAACAGGGGTTTCTAAACTGGTGTCCGCACGATTTGACCGTTTTAGCCAACGAGCAGGTGGTTGACGGCGGATGCTGGAGATGCGGAACGCCGATCGTCCAAAAAGAGATGTATCAGTACTACCTCAAAATCAGCGATTATGCCGAAGAACTCTTAGAATCACTGAAAACGCTTGAGGGGAAATGGCCGAAACAGGTTTTGACGATGCAGGAGAACTGGATCGGTAAATCGTACGGGTTGGAATTTGCGTTTAAACTCGATGAGGAGAGTGAGGCAAAACTCGGCGCCGTCTATCAAAGTTTCGATGTTTTCACGACGCGTCCCGACACGATTTACGGGGTAAGCTACGCCGCATTGGCTCCGGAGCATGAGATTGTCCGCCATATGCTTTCGTTCGGCCTTTTGGATCAAGCGACGGCGGATGCGATTAAAGCGATGCAGCGCGTGAGCGCGCGTGACCGTGCAACAAGCCCGAAAGAAGGGGTGGCACTAGGGATAAACGTTATCCATCCTCTAACGGGGGCGAAAGTTCCGGTCTGGGTGGCGAACTTTGTCCTTACCGATTACGGCTCGGGAGCGGTTATGGCCGTTCCGGCACATGATGATCGAGACTATGAGTTTGCAACGAAATATAATTTGCCGATCAAAGCGGTTATTTTTCCGGGCGAGGGTGAATTGCCATCAGGATGTGCGTATACCGAAACGGGGATGCTTCATGAGAGTGCACAATTCAGCGGGTTGGATAATGTTGCTGCCAAAGCTGCGATCATGGATTACTTTGAGGCAAACAACTTCGGTAAAAAAGTGATCAACTTCCGTCTTAAAGACTGGGGAATCAGCCGTCAGCGCTACTGGGGTGCTCCGATCCCTCTGATTCACTGTGAGTCGTGCGGAATCGTCCCGGAAGATAAGGCCAAACTTCCGGTCGCATTGCCTGAAGATGTCGTGATTAACGGCGAAGGGAATCCGCTTGAACACCACCCGACATGGAAACACTGTACGTGTCCGAAATGCGGCAAGGCAGCAGTGCGCGAAACCGATACGATGGATACTTTCATTCAATCGTCATGGTATTTTTTACGCTATACGGTCAAAAACGATTTTAAAGAGGCGTTTGACCCTACGGCACTTAATTACTGGATGAATGTCGATCACTACATCGGTGGGATCGAACATGCGATTTTGCACCTTCTCTATGCCCGTTTCTTTACGAAAATGCTGCGCGATTTGGGATACGTGAAGAGCGATGAGCCGTTCGATCACCTCCTGACTCAGGGGATGGTTCTCAAAGACGGTGCGAAGATGTCGAAATCGAAAGGCAATACGGTCGATCCGGGAGAGTTGGTTGAGAAATACGGTGCCGATACGGCACGGTTGTTTATCCTCTTCGCTGCACCTCCGACCCAGGAATTGGAATGGAACGACAGTGCGGTAGAAGGGGCTTTCCGCTTTCTTAAACGCTTTGCGGACCGAAGCCAAAATGTCAATGTTACCGAATCTTTACCGAAGATCGATCACGCTTCTCTATCCAAAGAGGAGAAAGCTGCCCGTAAAAAAGTATACGAAGCGCTTAAACGGGCCCAAGAAGTCTATACCGAACGTCATACTTTCAATACGTTGATCGCGGGCGTGATGGAAGCGATGAATGCGTTGAACGAACAGCAACATCGTGACGTATGGACTGAAGGTTACTGGATTTTAACATCGGTGCTCGAACCGATTGTACCGCATATCTGCTGGGAACTTTCAAGCACGTTGTTTAACGGTAAAAATTTCGGGGAACAACAGGTTCTTGAAGAAGTATTCGAAGTCGATTCAATCGCACTGGGCGTTTCGGTAAACGGCAAAAATCGTGCTACAATCGAAGTAGGGGTCGGTGAATCCAAGGAAGCGACCATTGCTGCGGCGAAAGCGGCGGTAGAGAAATGGATCGAAGGGAAAGAGATCGTCAAAGAGATCGTTGTCCCCGGCAAACTTGTCAATTTGGTTATCAAAGGGTAGATGATGCGTGCGGTGATCTTTCTGGCAGTGTTCTTATTATCGGGATGCGGGTATAAAAGTGCAGCCCATTATGCCAGAAGCGTCGTCGGGGAACGTATCAGTACGGAGGTCGTTACCTCAATGGAAGATCCCCAAAATACGGTACTGATTAAAGATGCCGTAGACATGGCGGTCATTACAAAATTTCGTTCGTCTCTCGTTCCCAAAAGCGAATCTCAGACCCATTTGAAAATTGCCATTGCTTCGGTGACCTTTACGCCGCTGCGTTACGATACCAACGGTTACGTCATAGCGTACCGTACAACCGTATTGCTGCATATCGATCGATTCTCAAAAGAGGGTAAAAACTTCGGATACGATACACGGGGGCTTTATGATTTCGTGATTGAAGCGAACGCGATCATTACCGATCAGGCTCGTTTTGAAGCGATACGTCAGGGAGCTGCAAAAGGGATTGATGCCTTTATAGCACGGGTTGCCGCCGAAGGGGCAAACATGCAAAGGGAAGAATAATGACGATTAATCAGATTGTACGCAATACGATAGAGCGTTTGAAAACGGAGGGAAAAGTATGGACTCCCGACGTTTACACGGAAATATTTTGTTCGGAAGCAAAAAAAGCGGGCGTGGCGGTTGAGGAGTGCGGTGGTGTAGACCGATATACGGCTATGCTGGATAAAAAAACGGCCGAAGAGATTAAACAGTACCGGGTAAAAACAACGGCGGAACTGATCCGTTTTTTAATTTCGAAACTGAATCGGCTTAATCCGACTGAATCTTCCGCACTGGTCGAGACATTGAGCGGACTGATTAAAAATATGGCGCAAAGCGTCGAATTGCTTCATAACAGTGAAGCTTCCACATTGGCACGAAAAACGCTGAGTATTTTGGAAACTCAAGGAGGAACATCGCAAATCGATTTAATTCGACAGGCGTGGAATAACTTCCTCAATGTGTATGACGATTCTTTTTTGATGAAACTGGCCGATTTTGGTACGGTCGACAGTGCAAATTTGAAAAAAACAGTTGAAAGTCTTTCGAAAAACGGTTCTCCGGGAACGGAGAATGAACTGGATAACAATAAAACAATTCGTATATTAATAGCCTCTTTAGTCCCCTCGATTGCTCCGAAAATGGATGATTTGACGCTAAAATTAACCCGGAAGTTACGGGAGAAGCCTTCTTATGTCAATACCAACGAGTTTGAAAAAGAACTTCGTTCGGCGATTGCGATGCGTGTGGCGTTGGATAAGCAAAGCGTCGAAGAGATGGTCAATGTATTGGACCATCTTTTGGAAAAACTCTCTTCCCAATTGATCGAACTGATTGAACGGAGTGAAATTTCAAGCAATGAAATCCGGGAAGTCAAAAAAAATCTTGAAGCACTGGAAGCCAATAAGCCCGGAGATTTTAAAACGGCGCATAAACGGCTCTATACGATCGCTACTACGTTGGAAGAAAAAGTAGAAGTGCTGGGGAAAGATCTACGTATCCATAATGAAAAAGTAACGCAGATGAGTCAGAAAATAGCGACGTTGGAAGCCGACCTGGAACAGGCGGTACAAGCATCCCGCGAGGATTTTCTGACCAAAGTATTCAACAAACGGGCGATCGAAGAGTTTTTGAACGTAAAAGAATCCGAATACGAACGCTACGGAAGATCGTTTAGCGTTGCCATGATGGATTTGGACTTTTTCAAAAGAGTCAACGATACCTACGGACACGAGGCCGGGGATGCGGTATTGGTCGCATTCGCCAAAATTCTTAAAGAGATGGCCCGGAATACGGATATTGTCGGACGTTACGGGGGGGAAGAGTTTCTAGCAATTCTTGGGGATACGGAGATCGAGGGGGCAAAAGTTTTTTGTGAAAAAATCCGGGCCCACGTCGAACATACCCATTTTATGTATCAGCGTCAACGCATTGAAGTGAGCGTCAGTATCGGTGTGGCGGAGAGAAAACATTTTCCCTCATTGCGGGCGTTAGTCAATGGTGCCGATGAACGTCTCTACGATGCAAAACGAAAAGGGCGTAACCGCGTCGAGCCTTCATGAGTTTAGACGATTTCTTATCCCGCAAGCCTCTTTTTTACGATGTAATCGATTACGAACGGTTCCCCCGTGCGTACGCTTCAATTGCGTCCAAACTTCATCTGCCCAAAATTATTCATCTGGTAGGGACGAACGGCAAGGGGTCTACCGGAAGGTTTTTAGCCACGGCGCTCCGCCGAAGCGGGGTATGTGTCGGCCATTACACTTCGCCGCATATTCTACGATTTAACGAGCGGATTTGGATCAACGGCTCTGATATCGACGATGAAACGCTCGAACACGCTCATTGTCGACTTTTGGATTTGCTGGACGAATCGGTTGCCAACCTCCTCAGCTATTTTGAATATACGACACTGTTGGCGGTGATCGCTTTTGAAGAGTGCGAATACGTGGTTATGGAAGCGGGATTGGGCGGTGAGCATGATGCGACGGCGGTTTTCCCGAAAGTATTAAGTATTTTTACCCCGATCGATTTCGATCATGCCGCCTTTTTGGGTACTAGCATCGAGAGCATCGCTTCGACGAAACTGCGCAGTATGCAAAGTACGGCCCTTTTGGGAAAACAACCCCATAGCGAAGTATATGCTATTGCCAAAACGATTGCCCGCGATCACAACGTCAAACTTTTACGCGTCGAAGAGATCGAGGAGGAAGTTTTACGGGTAAAGGCGGGGCAGATTGCCAATAAAAACGGCTTGAGCGACTATCTGTGCGATAATCTATTGCTTGCCATGGCGGCATTTACGGTTCTGGGATTTGAAACGGAAGATGCGTTGTTCGATCAGCATGCGTTATTCGGACGCCTCAGCCGCATCGCTCCGAACATCACCCTTGATGTGGGGCATAATCCCCTCGCGGCACGCGAGATCGCACGTGCGTATGCGGGAAAAAAAGCGGTATTGATCTACAACACCTACTCAGACAAGGATTATCGGGAGATTCTTGGAATTTTGAAACCGATCATCGAGCGTGTAGAGATCATAGCGGTGGATGAGGCGCGGATTGCGCCGCGTGACGATCTGGAAGCGGCGTTGAGAGAGTTGGAAATTCCGTTTGGCTCGTTTGAATCGATTGATGAACAGAAAATGTATTTGGTTTTCGGCTCTTTCAGCGTGGCCGAGGCATTTATTAAATTTTATACGCGATTGGAGCAAAGCCCCAATGGACTACATTAACACGGGGTTTACTTTAGCGGTAGGCTCGCGCAAGATTGCGCAATATGAATTAAGGAATTTGTAATGCCTCAGGCACGATGGTACGAATATTGTAAAACCAATCCCAAAAAGCTTCCGAACGCGCTGCTGTGCGAAGATGCCAAAGAGGCTTCGGAACTCTCGGATGTTTGTAAATATCTGGGGATCGAGCATGTGGTTCTTCCCGATTTTCGTGCCGCGTACATGGATGACCTCAGACCGTTCGGCGAAGAGCTCTTTGCGCTTTTCGGAGCACTGCGTGAGTATTACACTGCCGTTAAAAAATCGCTGCTTATTGCGCCGCTCAAAACGCTTCTCTTTCCGGTGCCCAAAGCGGAACTGCTCCAGAGTTTCGAGATCGAATTTGCTTCGCGTCTTGACCTCTCGCATCTCAAAGAGACCCTGCTGCACTGGGGCTACACCTTTGTCGATATGGTCGAGATGGAGGGGGAAGTATCGCATCGCGGCGATATCCTCGATATCTACATCCCCGGCAGCGAAAACCCTTACCGTATCAGCCTGTTTGACGATGAAGTCGAAGAGATTAAACAGTTTGACGTCGAGACCCAGCGTACCGATAAAGAGGAGATCGTTTCCATCACGGTGACGAGTACTTTTTTCTCTTTGAATGAAGAGCAATACAAACGCTTTAGCCGATCGGTCGAAAACGCGACCAGTGACAGTTTCGTCAAAGACATCGCCTCTTTGGGGTATTGGGTGCTGGGGGATGAAGGGCATGATCTGTTAAGCGGACTAAACGTCATGCGCATCCGTGAGATGAAAAGCGTCATTGACGAAGCCTACGGTCTTAATCAGCCGACGTTGCCGCGCGAACGGTTTGAAGTTTCCATCGTCCCCGAAGCCGATCGCTATGCACCTCTGATCGCCCCCAATCTTGATACGTTGCGCGGAGTACATAAAAACAAAAAGTTCACCTTGATTGTCGCCAGCGATACCCAACTCAAAGCCGCAGGGATCTTCGATACCAAAGGTCTGGAGATCAAAACGTCGGGCTTGGTGCTGAATCTCATCGGTCCCGATGAGGTGATCATCTCCCTCAACCGCCATGAGAAAAAACGGCGTCGCCGCCGAACCTCCATCCTCCTCGACGATCTCAAAGTGGGCGACTACGTCGTCCACGAAGAGTACGGAGTCGGCATATTCGAGGGGATCGAGCAGGCCGAAATCCTCGGCGGTATCAAAGACCTTGTCGTGATCAAATACATGGGTGACGATAAACTCCTCCTCCCGGTAGAGAATCTTGATGCGATCGACCGCTATATCGCGTCAGGGACGCTCCCCGTACTGGACCGTCTGGGCAAAGGGAGTTTTGGCAAGCTCAAAGAGACGGTCAAAGCCAGACTTTTCGAGATCGCTTCCGAGATTGTCGGGATTGCGGCGAGCCGCGCATTGGTCAAAGCACCAAAAATCGAGATAGACCGTGGTGAGCTGGAGCGGTTTCAGCGTGGTTCGGGATTCGATTATACTCCGGATCAATCCAAAGCGATCACCGCCATCGTGACCGATCTCGCCTCCGGGCAGATTATGGATCGGCTGCTCAGCGGCGACGTAGGATTCGGGAAGACCGAAGTGGCGATGAATGCCGTGTTCGCTGCGGCGCGCGGAGGATATCAGTCGCTTCTGGTTGTCCCTACGACGCTTCTCTCTTCTCAGCATTTCAATTCCCTCAAAAGTCGTCTCGCACCGTTTGGACTTCGGATTGCCAAACTGGACCGTTTCGTCAGTACCAAAGAGAAAAAAGCGATCGAACGTGCTCTGGCCGACGGAGAGCTTGACTGCGTCGTCGGAACCCATGCCCTGTTTGGACTCCATTGTGCCCGTCTTGGGGTGGTCATCATCGACGAAGAGCATAAATTCGGCGTCAAACAAAAAGAGAAGCTCAAAGGGCTTTATGAGAACGTCCATCTCCTCAGTATGAGTGCGACGCCGATCCCGAGAAGCCTCAATCAGGCGCTTAGTTCAATCAAGACTCTCTCCGAACTGCTTACGCCTCCATCCGAGCGGTTGGGGGTTCGGACGTTTGTCAAAAATTACGACGAAAAGCTGATCAAAGAGGTGATTCTGCGCGAACTCCGCCGCGGAGGACAGGTATTTTATGTCCACAACTCCATTGATTCGATGGTGATCAAATCGGGCGAGCTCAAGGCGATCCTCCCTGACCTGCGGATATTGATCCTCCACTCGAAAATCGGTGCCAACGAAACCGAAGAGGAACTGGCAAAATTTGCCGCCAAAGAGTACGACGTACTACTCGCCACCTCGATCATTGAATCGGGTATCCACATGCCGACCGTGAATACGATGATTATTGACGGAGCGGATCGTTTTGGGATGGCCGATCTGCATCAGCTGCGCGGACGGGTTGGGCGCGGGCATATCGAGGGGTATGCCTATTTCATCGTCGATGACAAAGACCACCTCACCGAAGAGGCGAAAAAACGGCTTGTGGCACTGGAGTCCAATTCGTTTTTGGGGAGCGGATCGATGCTGGCCTATCACGACCTTGAAATCCGCGGCGGGGGAAACCTCGTGGGCGACGCCCAGAGCGGTCATATCAAAAATATCGGTTATGCCCTCTACCTTCGGATGCTCGAAGATGCGATCAAAATTCTCACCAACCAGACCACCGCAGTCAAGGCCAAAGTGGATATCAAACTCACGATCAGCGCTTTCATCAGCGATGAGGTAGTCAATGAAGACCGGTTGCGGCTCGAACTGTATCGGCGTTTGAGCCATTGTGAGGAGATTGCCGAAGTCTATGATATCCTCGAAGAGGTCGAAGACCGTTTCGGCAAGGCCGATACGCCGACCAAGCAGTTCTTCGACATCATGGTGATCAAACTGCTGTGTATCGAGAAAAAAGTGAAAATGGTGAGTAACTATAACCAAAATATCTCGATCGAATATCTCAACGGCTCCAAAGAGACGCTGCAAAGCAAAAGTAAAGATGACGACGATCTGATCGGAGCGGTAATGCACTATTTACGTACGGCGAAACCGAAAGTTTTATGAAATAATGATTAATTAAAAAAATTATCTTTCCGACAAATAATTCCAAGTATAATTTCATTCAAAAAAAAGGAGAGGTGAGACGATGGACAAAGCCAAAACACTGGAATTGCTTGGGGAAGCAAAAAAAGCGCATATCCAATGGGTTCAGCGTGCCAAACATCTGATTGAGGGGCTACCAATCGATCAATCTGCAATTCCGCTTGGCAGTACCGATTGCATATTTGGACAGTGGTTTTACGGCGAAGGGCAAAAATTACACGGAATCGGCAATATGGATTGTCTGATGGAAGTTGAAAAATCCCATTTTGAATTGCACGACCATTATATGAATATTTTTAAAATCTATTTTGGCGAAACGAACCGTTCGCTGCTGGCAAAAATTTTTAATTCGAAAAAGAAGGTCAGTGATCAGGAAAAAGAGATGGCACGCATCTATTTTTCGAAACTTCAAGATGCATCGACAGAGGTTTTGGAACTCATCAGCCGTTTGGAACGGCGTTTGTATGCCTTGCCGCAGAGTTCGTTTGACGCCATATAAGACGATCAGGTAAGTGTGTGAGTTTTTGTTCCCATTTTGACATAGGAGAGTGTCGTTCGTGCGGATGGATGGATCTCTCGTATGCCGAGCAGCTTCAGCGCAAAGAACGGCAGCTTCACGAAGCACTGGACCCGTTTCACCCGGAAGAATGGAAAAAGCCGGTTGTCAGTCCCGTAAGAGGGTTTCGGAATAAGGCCAAAATGGTCGCATCTCCTTCGCCAGAGGGGATTGTTCTGGGATTGGGCGAGAGTATGAGCCTGGTTAGCTGCCCGTTGTACGACGCCGAGATTCAAAACGCATTGGAGAGCGTGCAGACGTGGCTTCAGGAATTGGGAATCAAAGCGTATGACGTTGTGCGTAAAAAAGGGGAACTCAAATACGTATTATTAACCCGAAGTACCTATAAGGGTGCTTTGATGCTCCGTTTTGTCCTCCGATCCGGAGGTGCAATCCCAAGATTGCAGAAAGGTTTGAACGATTTGAGAGGACGGATCCCGGCATTGCGGGTAATCAGCGCCAATATCCAGCCGGTTCATATGGCGATCCTCGAGGGGGAAGAGGAGATTTTTTTCAGCGAAGAGCGTCAGCTTGAAGAACGTCTAAACGGTATCTCCTTGTATATCCGCCCCAAAAGTTTCTTTCAGACCAATCCGGAAGTCGCTTCGAAGCTCTACAAAACCGCTTCCGAATGGATCGGAGATGCCAAGACGGTTTGGGACCTTTTCTGTGGGGTCGGGGGATTCGCTTTGCACTGCATGAAAGAGGGACGTTCCATCACCGGAATCGAAATCGAACAAGAGGCGATCGAATGCGCTAGAGAATCGGCTCGAAGCATCGGGAAGGGGGAACTGACGTTTGAGAGCCTGGATGCCGCGACGTTTACGGCGATGTCTCAGGAGAAACCCGGGGTTGTAATCGTGAATCCTCCACGGCGGGGGCTTGGAGAAGCGATGTGCCGATGGTTGTCGAAGATAGCCCCTAATACGATCCTCTATTCGAGTTGTAATCCCGAAACGCTGTCGCGCGATAGTGCTTATCTGCAAGAGTATACGTTGAAGCGGGTTCAGTCTTTTGATATGTTTCCGCATACGGGACATTATGAAGTGCTGTGTTTGTTTGAAAGGAAATTTGCTCCCTCCCAAACGCAAAGTTGAGGGAGACCAGGGAGGAAGCGGCAGCTAAAGGACGATTTTGCCCGGTGCCGATGTCGAGAACAAAGTTCCGCAACACTTGTTCCCGAACACCGTACGAAGTATAAATCCACAAGTGTGAAGTTAGTGTGAAGCTCCGCCCCACGAGAGGGTAAACGTCGTTCCGACCCCGACATTGGAATGTACCTGAATCCGAAGATCAAATTCCCGGCAAATCATTTTAACCAGATTCAATCCGATACCGAATCCACCGTTCGCTTCATCAAAACGGGTATAACGGTTGAAAATCAGATCGATTTTTTCCTGCGGTATCCCAATCCCCGTGTCCTCAATACTGAAGGTGTTCTCCGCAAGCGTGATCGTGATTTTCCCGGCCGGTTTGTTGTATTTGATCGCATTGGAGAGAAGATTGTCGATCAAACGGACCATTTTTTCCCGATCGATCGAGAGGGTGGAGGTTTTCAGCTCAAAATCGAGAGTAATTTTTTTGCTTGCGGCAATGGGACGAAAATAATCGATCCGTTCGGTAAACAAGAGGGCAAGATCAATCGGAACGATCAGGTTTTTGTTTTGGCCGTACATCAAAAAAAAGGTCAGATCGTTGTAGAGATTGGAGATGGTTCGGCTGGCAACGTCGATCCGCTCGATCGGACGCGACTGATCGGCGGCGAGGGGCGATTTCCGCAGCTGTTCAAGACTCATCGTAATCACGGTGAGCGGGGTGTTAAGCTCGTGGGTGGTGTCCCGGATAAACCGGTCGAGCTTGGAGATCGCTTCGCGTACCGGCAACAAAAAGAGTTTGGAGAGGGTATACATTGCCAACGAGAGAAAAAGGATCGAGAAAATAAGGATCAAGTAGATACTTTGACGGGTTTTTTTAAGCTGCGGTTCGACGGTTTGCGCCTGTATGACAATGTAGCGTATCGAGGTGAGATGTTCGAGTTTAATCGCATCGATGTAGATATAGTGTCCCTTGTATTCGTGTATTCCCATCTTAAAGGGAAACGTCAGATTGGGATCGGACGAATAGATGAGATTGTGCCCCGTATCCAGAAAACCGATTTCGAAGCGGGGATCGTGCGGGCTGTGAAGCAGATTGTTTTTGAGCTCTTCAATCGTTTGGGAACCGTAGAGATGATTGATACGCGATTTTGCGTAGTGGATCATCGAATCGTAGCGCAGCTCGGTAAAAATGGTTTTCTGATAATAGTAATACATCGATGAGATGATCAACAAAAAAAGGGTGTTCAGGATGATGAAGAGGGTGACGAAACGTTTGAGTGCTTCGCGTTCAGGAGAGTACAATTTTGTATCCTTGCGCCCGAATGTTGACGATACGCTCTTTGCCCAGAAGTTTGCGCAGATTTTTGATATGGGTTCGGAGAGTCTCTTCACTCGCCCCTTCATCGTAGTCCCACGCCGCATCCAGCAGGGATTGGGAACTGTGCAGACGGATCGGTGCGTCCAGAAGCGTCTTGAGCAGGAGAGATTCTTTGCGTGGGAGGGGGAATGTTTCTCCCCGGACGTGCAACACTCCGTTAACCGGGTCGAAGATAAGATCCTCTCCGATGCGCCGCAGTGCCGCTGCACTGCCGCTTGAGGTCCGTTTGAGAAGTGCTTTGATCCTAAATTCCAGTTCTTTGAGTTCGAAAGGTTTTTTAAGATAGTCGTCGCATCCGGCTTCGTAAGCCCGGGAGAGATCGTCGAGCGAGCCCAGCGAGGTAATAAACATGGCCGGAGCGGTTTTGTGGTTTTTCCGCAATTCGGCGAGTACGTCAAAACCGTTGGCCAGCGGAACTTTCACATCGAGCAAAAAAAGGTCGAACGGTTTTTCGTATCCCAGATCGATCGCACTCTCTCCGTCGTAGGCACACACGACGTCGTAACCGATTTCGCGAAGGAACTCTTCGAGAATCTCGGATAGGGTGAAATCGTCTTCGAGGAGCAAAATCCGTACTTGGACGGAAGGTTGCGATTTATTCATCCGTTTCTCCTCCTCTGGCCAACAAACATGACTGTTTCCCTTAGCTTCGAAGAATTTTTTGTTTTTCGGTTTCGAACTCTTCGGGGGTGATGACCCCTTCGTCGAGCAGCGTTTTGAGTTTGGCGAGATGATCGTAGCGCGCCGAAGGGTCGTCGTTCGCGGGTGCATCGGATATCTTCATGGAACGGCCGACGAGCAGATAGAGAATGACCCCCAAAAACGGGAGGAAAAAGACGACTAGCAGCCATACGATCTGCATCAGGTCTTCTTTGAATTTCGATTTGAGAATATCGATCAGCGCCCATACCCATACGGCGACGAGGGCAAACCCGATCAGCAGTAAAAACAGTTGCATCCCTACAAACATACCCATTATATCCGGCTCCCAAAATTCTAATGTGTGCGATACCATCGTGATCCCTTACGTATCCTTTGTCAGATTATAAAACGGATATGGCAAACGCTTATCCATACGGCGATCCCGAAAGCTCTATCTGGGTCAGAAACAACCGCACGTCGAATTCGAGCTGGTGGTAAGAAGGTTCTATGTGGGTACAGAGTTTATAAAACGCTTTGTTGTGCTCTTTTTCCCTCAGATGGGCCAGTTCGTGTACGACGATCATCCGTAAAAACGGCTCGGGAGCGCAGCGAAATACCGATGCGATCCGGATTTCGTTTTTGGCTTTGAGTTTTCCCCCCTGTACCCGGGAAACGAAAGTATGGGTTCCCAGCGCCTGGGAAAGGTCCTGAAGTTTAGGATCATACCCGACTTTAGAGAGGGGAGGGGAGTTGCGCAGATAATCATTTTTGAGTCCGTTGACGTAGGCGTATAGGGCTTTGTCGGACGAATAGGCATGAAGCGAGGAGTAGCGCTCTCGCAGGTATTCCCCCAGCCGGTTTTGGTCAATCAGCGTATGAACGCGTGCGATGACGGTCTCGTTATATCCGGCAATGTAGCGCAATCTGGAACGGTTCATAGATATTCGATGCGGTTGCGTCCGTTGGTTTTTGCTTTGTACAGAGCGTTGTCGGAGCGTTCGATCAGGCTAAGTGCCGAGTCGGAACGCTCCGGGGTCGTGATGCCGATGCTGACCGTGACGGAGATGTTGTATTCATCCGTCTCGATCGGAATGGAAGCCACGTTCGATCGGATCCGTTCGGCAACTTTGAGCGCGACGGGGAGAGGGGCCTTCCGGATGATGGCAATAAACTCTTCTCCTCCGTATCGGATGAGTATATCTTCATCCCGCAGCATTTTTCGGATTTTGGATGCGGCGGCGTTGAGGACATGATCGCCGACGACGTGGCCGTACGTGTCGTTGATTTTTTTGAAATGGTCCAGATCAATGAACATCAGACAAAATGGAGTTGTTGAATCAATATAGTCGTCCAGAGCTTTTCCGATCAGCTCGACGGTATGCTCTTTGCGCAGCGCGCCCGTCAGAGGATCGATCATTTCGGAATACTTAGAACCTGTGATAATCATACGCAACCGTTCAGCCGAAAGGCGGTAACAGACGATGGCGTCGTCTTCGTGATTGACGATGAGGAGCAGTGGTGATTCGGCATTAATGATTTCGTATAGCGGACATGCGTCAACCCCCCGCTCTTTTTGGTACCATGTAAGAAACGCTTCCCAATCTTCGGGAAGCTCTTTTTGAGGGGTCTCTACCGGAGGAAAAATCCGTTTCCCGCTCTGCTCATTGAAGGCCAGTAGGTTGAAGGCGTAGGACATTACGCACTGCCGCCGTTACTCAGAATCGCTTCAACCGCTTGGCGGGTTGATCGGAAAGTTTGCATTTCTCCGATCGAAATATCCAGATGGGCCATCGCTTTGGCAATGTTTTTACTGATTCCGGTAAGATAGGCATGGGAGCCCATCATGGAGATGGCAGTGTAGAGTTTCCGGATCTGGTTGGCAACTTCGGTGTTGATGTCGTAGATGGCATTGATATCAATCACGACGTGCTCGGATTCGAGCCGCTCAATCGCTTCGAGGATTTTGTCGATGATCTGTACGACTCGGTTTGAATCGAGTGTTCCGACAATCGAGACGAGGATAATCCCTTTCCATATTTCACTGATGGGGGCTTCGCGTTCGGAGAGTTCGGCAGCCGAAGCCTGTTGGACCCGGTTATTTTCCTGAATCTGATCAAAAATCAGTCGGGAGGTGAGTGCTTCGAAAAAAGCGGTCATTCTGGAAGCCAACGCATAGTGGAACAGTTCCCGTTCATCAAGCAGCTTGAACAACGGAAATTTCAGAAAACAGGTATAGACCGAGTTGCGAAAATTGTAAAACTTCTCCTGACCCCGAATTTCAGCCACTTTTTTCAAAAAATTCGTCAACGCTAACGTCTCGTCACTAACCGGATCAAGATCGGCTTGAAGGCACTCTTCGAAAAAGCTCAAAAAATCGGCGTAATAGCGCAGTTCGCTTTCGTGCTCGTTTTCCGAAAAGTACTCGGTCCATTCGCGTGTTAGAATATTCCGTTCGTTTCGAACAATGTCGTATAGGGGGATCAGGGTAGGGTTCATGGCGTCTCCTTGGGGGTAATGAGTAAAACGGAAGCATCGTCGGAGAGAGAAGCGCAAAAATACAAAGCGGCACATATTCCGACTATCGGTTCTTTGTAGTTCATTGTAGCATTGAATCGTTCAAAATGTTCTTTTAGTATCCCGTCGGTTGTTATCCAGATAGTCAATTCAGGGGCCAGTTTCAGATCGAATGCCGTAATTTTACTCAGATGTCCGCCGATGCTTCCCGAATGAAACGAATGGAGTGTAACTGCACCGTTGTGTTGTTTCCATAAATTGAGATTTCCAACCCCGTGCAAAGAAACGTGATTATACTCGACGTTCCCGAAAACCGCATCGCAGCTTCGCAGGTCGTTGTTGATGAGATAGCTATGGAGTTCCCGGATGAATTCGGCGGCGAGAAGGGCTGAAATAAAGCGGCGGTTAAAAAATTCCCCTGCTTCCAATGCCGTCAGAGAAGCTTTTTTCCCGTGTCCGGCTGCATCCCCGAAACCGAAACGTTGCCCTTTGAGAAAAAAGAAATCGCCGTTATGGTGCTCTTCAAACGGAATGGAGAGCGATTCGAGCGTCTCGAGTGGGAGCTTTGGAGCGAAATAGACGACACTTCCGTGCATTTTGTGGTCTGTCGACGTCGCGATCGAGAGCGAATAATCGTCGACGTTGTCCAGAGAACTAAGACCGATGCCCAGCGACGAGTCCTGAAACGTCGTGTACCCTTTTTGCAAAGCAAGTTCGATGTTTCCGATCCCTCCACCCCGGTCGCAGGCAACGATTCCCAGACGATTCTGCCGCTCCAGAAGCCATATTTCGCCGTGGCTTTGCGCGTGTTTTAGTATGTTGCTTCCCAACTCCATGACGGCGAACGCAAAAAGGCTTTTATCGTGAGGATTGGTAAAATAACCGCTGATTTCGATCTTGGCGAAGATGAGGTCACTTTTGTTCTGAATTAAAAAAAGCCGTAACCGTTTCACAGGAGATAACCCCATTCCAACGTGTTGACGTTATCGGCATAATAATGGTGGAAGATCGTTTGATCCTTGATATCGACTCCCGTTTCGACGGCAATTTTGTTTAGAAGGACGGAACATTTGTATTCGAAATAATCGACCGCTTCTCCCAGATAAAGGAGGAAAAAACAGTCCGCCGTCGTCCGGAAAGCGACAATCTCGTCTTCGCGGATTTTGAGAGTTTCGTGTGATATTGCATAACGGTCCAGCAACATACCGATATGTACCAATATTTTATCGCCGTGGGAGAGGCCAAAACGGCTGTTGATCTCTTTGAATCCTTTGATATCGAATTTGATAAGGGAGAGGCGGAAATGTTTCGCAATCCCTTTTTTGATAAAGACGAGGAGGGCGTTTCGATTGAACAAAGAGGTCAGGGGATCTTTATAAAAGAAGATGTTTCGTGCCATTTCGAGATTCGGGAGATGAATTGCATTGGGGTCTTCGGGAATGGAATACCCCTCGATATGGTGAAAAAAAATGTCGCTGATAACGGGATCAATATGGCCGTTAAGGGCCATTTCTCGCATCTGCTCCACCGCAACGGAATGGGAAACACCGTCTCGATAGACCCGGCTTGAAGTAAGTGCGTCGTATATATCTGCGATTGTGATGATTCTCGCTCCCAGCGGAATGGCTTCGCCGCTCAGACCATCGGGATAGCCTGTGCCGTCCATCCGTTCGTGATGATGACGTACGAGGGGGACTAGATGACGCCATGCGTCCATCCGTTCGATGATGACCCCCGATAGGGTGCTGTGCTGCTGGATCATTGCGTATTCGGCACCGTTAAGCCGTTCGGGTTTGAGCAAAACCGCGTCGGGAATGCCGATTTTTCCCAAGTCGTGCATCAGTCCGGCAAAATAGATGTCGTGCAGTTCGTTTTGATCAAGCCCCAACGATACGCCCAACTGCGTCGCCAGATGGGCTACCCGTTTTGAATGCCCTTTGGTGTAGGCATCACGTAATTCGATCGTCGCAACGAGCGCATCGACCATTTGCCGGTCATCGGTCTTATGATGAATCATTTCCATAGATTA
>JBFXFU010000006.1:0-99967 GCA_050178755.1 Sulfuricurvum sp.
TACCGAATCAAAATATATCGGACTTCATAAAAATACCCAGCATCATTATCTGATCGCCGCAGCCTATAACCTGCGAAGAATGCCAAATCTGATGCAAAAAGGTACCTGAAATGGAAAAATCAACCCAGAATGAGGACGCCCATTCAAATAGTAAGTGCAACACACAGTTATGCTACAGAATAAGATACAATAGCCCTATATCGTTATTACAATTTTTCCCAACGCAAGACTAGAAAGTACTAAGTTGCAGAAAAGAACATCGAATGGAAACATTAAACTCGTTTAGTTATGAAACCTTACAATGGCTCGTACACGAGCCTTTTGTTCAAAAATCGATAGGGACACTGATTGTTCTGGTCTTTTTACTTTATTTCGTTTCACTTGGAAAAGCACAAATCAATCGTCATGTTTCCGACAGCACAACCCGCTATAAAATGCGCAAATCGATCACTCTCTTTGCGTATATTTTTTTCGCGATTATCGCCATTGCCGTATTCAAAGAGAATATGGGAAATTTCGCCGTTGCGCTCGGAGTAATCGGAGGCGGAATCGCTTTTGCCCTCCAGGAAGTCATTATCAGTATTGCCGGTTGGCTCGCCATTACTTTTTCATCGTTTTATAAAATCGGTGATCGGATAAAAATCGGCTCCATAACCGGAGACGTCATTGATATCGGGATTTTGCGTACCACTCTCATGGAATGCGGAGATTGGGTTCGCAGCGATCTCTATAACGGTCGTATCGTCCGCGTCGCCAACAGTTTTATTTTTAAATCCCCGGTCTACAATTACTCGGGAGAGTTCCCTTTTTTATGGGATGAAATCCATCTTCCCATCCGATACAGCAGTTCAATCGAACTTACGCGTCAAACGCTCTATGCCATAGCCGATGAGATCGTAGGCGAATTCACCGAATCGGTCCAAAACAGCTGGAAAAATCTTTATACCCTTTATGCCATCGAAGATGCGCAGATAGAGCCGATGGTGACGATCGTCGCTACCGACAACTGGATCGAATTTACCCTCCGTTACGTGGTCAGTTTTAAAAAACGCCGTTCAACGAAAGACAAGCTCTATACCCGTTTCCTTGAAGAAGTAGATAAAAGCGGCGGAAAAATACAAATGGCTTCGCAGACATCGGAGATTGTTGCGTTCCCCCGCCTCTCAATCCATACGGAAGAAGGCGACGTATCCGTTCAGCGCTCGGGGGAGAACAGCGTCCCGGCGTTTTGAACCCCTTCCAAAAGATAGGTTTCGGCGCACGAAAGATCATAACCGCTACACAAAAACATCTTTTTTTCTCTTTCAAGCAAAAACTGCGCTGCCATCAGTTTGGTCACGATTCCGCCCGTTGCAAACGCATGGGTCGGAGAATGGGCCGCAGTCAGAGCTTCGCTTGAAATGGTGCGGACCTCTTTAAGAAGCATGGCGTCGGAATGCTCTTTTGGATTTTTGTCGTAATAACCGTCGATATCGCTGAGAATGACCAGCAAGTCGGCATCGGTATAAAAAGCGACATGGGCGGAGAGCTGATCGTTATCGCCGAAAACCTGTTCCGGGGTTGTGGAGATATCGTTTTCATTGACGATGGGGATAACCCCATTACTCAATAACGAATCGATGATATCTTTGAATATAGCAGTCCGTTTTCGGGAATCGAAATCTTCTTCCGTCAACAGTATCTGGGATATCGACAGATTGAACATATCGAATTTTCGTTTGTAGTTACTCATCAAGATAGGCTGACCTAGCGCCGCAAGGACTTTTTTACTAATGTTTTCCTTGCGGTCAAGTTTGAGCTCCGTATAGCCTGACGCAACCGCTCCGGACGTGACCAGTATCACTTCGTATCGGGGCTGAAGCTTCGCGATCAGAGCGACCAAATTCATCATCCGCTCTTTGGCAATTTCGTTATTCTCACTTAGTACGCCGCTTCCGACTTTTATCACAATTCTTTTCATACGATTCCTTGATACACGTCATGATACATGTTAAAAATGAACCGGGATCAAACAAAACGGCCTAAGGCAACGCAACAAGTCCATCAAATACTATTATTTAAATAAATATTCATCATAAAACTTTTTGATATTAATATACTGTTTACTTATTTTTACTACACTCTTTGAATCCCCAATCCCAAAGGAGCAGATATGATACGACCCGTAGACATGGACGGTATCGACCTCTCATCCCACCCCTTCGGATGGTTGCTGCTTACCCTCTTTTTTGTAGGTTACTTCTTCATTCTGAAAGAAGACAAATATCGGTTGGACAAATCCAAACCGGCCCTTTTTACGGGGACACTGATGTTCATGATGATCGGCGGATTTTACGCGTACAACGGGCTGAACCTCGAATCGTATAAAAATGAAATCGAACATCTTGTCTTTCAAATCATGCAAATATTCTTTTTCCTCTTTGTGTCGATGACGTTTATTGAAGCCCTGATCGAACGGGGTGTTTTCAATGCGTTGAAAAACAGACTCATTACAAAAGGATATACCTACGAAAAACTGTTCTGGGTTACCGGTTTTTTGTCATTTTTCATCTCTCCGATAGCCGACAGTCTGACAACGGCCCTGGTTTTATCAACCGTTTTGGTCACCCTCGATCAATCGAATCGCTCGTTTCTCGTCCCGGGGGCAATCAATATCGTCGTCGCCGCAAATGCGGGCGGTGCATGGATACCGTTTGGAGATATTACAACCTTGATGGCATGGACTGCCAACAAGGGGACGTTTACCGATTTTCTCTATCTTTTTCCGGCCTCCTTTTTAGGTTGGCTGGCTACCGCACTGTTACTGAAACATTATCTGCCTGAGGGCAATCCTTCGCATCCCATACACATCGATGAGATTAAAAGCACTCAGATACTCAAAGGGGGAAAAGCCATTATGGCGATCGGAATCTTGACCATCGCCATTTCGGTCATATGCAAAGAGATATTTGAACTGCCTCCGATGTGGGGAATGCTTTTCGGTCTGTCGGTATTGCAGATGTATTCGTATTTTCTCAAAGTCAAGCATAAACAAGATCTTAATGTTTATCGTTCCATCAGTAAAATCGAGAACAATACCCTCTTGTTTCTCTTTGGAATCTTGGCGGGTGTCGGAGCGCTGTATTATGCGGGATTTCTTTATTACGTATTCTTGATGTACGACCGTTTCGATCCGACGCTCGTCAACATCTCTTCAGGTCTGTTGTCCGCTGTTGTCGACAACGTACCGATGATGTATGCCGTCTTGAATGCCAAAGCCCCCCTTGCACAGGACCAGTGGATGCTGTTGACCCTGACGGTGGCCATCGGCGGTTCTTTGATCAGCTTCGGCAGTGCCGCCGGCGTCGGCGTCATGGGAAAAATGCAGGGCATCTATACGTTCACGTCCCACATGAAACTGGCGTGGACCGTATTGGCCGGGTATGTCGTATCGATACTGGTTTGGTACGTTCAATTTCAAGGGTTGGGATGGTACTAAAAACCATCCTGCCGTTCTCAACGGTTCAAGATATTCTACGTTTTTTCTTCCATCGGTAATACACCACTCCCGACAACATGAGGATCAGGACCGATGCCACAGCGATTTCCAAAAAAAGCTGGAACGTCTTCTCGTAAGAGATAGAGCTATGGCACTCTTTGAGCATTTCATCGATCTTGGCACGTTCCAATGAGAGCGGAAGAAACTCCTCTTTTTCAACCGTCGTTTTGATGGTAGTGTAATAGGGTGTCGTTGCCTCTTTGGCATTTTTACGTTCGTCCACGGATGCCGCGTAATTTATTTGGAGTTTTATAAAATGGGCGTTTTTTATAAATTCCAACGCTTCATTATCAATGAACGCTCCGGAAAAACCGTTATCTTCCGTCGAAACCGATTGAGGCGTCATCTCTTCAATGACAAAGATTCTCCCATCCGCCCAAATCGAAATTTGTTGCACATTTTCCTGACGTTCAGGCAAACTTGAAGGATCGACTTTTAAAGAAAACCGATGGATTTCACTGCTATGTTGAAACGGTTTATCGTTCACCAAAATGCAGGCTTGATTCATGTTCAATACGACATTTGCCGGCGGCACCGATGCAAAAAGGCGCATACCGATCAAAACGGCTAAAAGTGTAAATAAATATTTCATTTTATTTTCCATCCATTCAAATTTTAATCCTTATTCGTTTATCTCCTGCACCTGCAAGAAAAACCTTATGAGAAAATATTGTCGATACTTCAAAAACGCCGCATCTTATCCGCTGATCAATCTTGACTACGATTGATTATACTGGAAAGAATTTGTATGAAAAATTAACACTGTTTGCACTATCATTAAAAAAATTTATTCTCATTCAGAACGGAAGGGTATGATCCGTTTTCTTTTTTTATTGATTCAAATCACCCTCGGGCCTATGGGTTATGCCGATTCCGTGCAGTATGGAGCACGTTTGTCTCCAACGTCTGATTGCGGATCATTCACTACTCTCATCAATCCTTTACCGTCGGATTGCACGGTACATTCATTCGACTACGTTCACAACGTCTATCCTCTTTATGGGGTTCCCGTGATCATGAATTACAATCTCCAAAAACAGATCGATTATGAAAATGTCACCTTGAATGCCAGCTATTTTTCGGGCATGTGGAAAACACAATTTTCCGGTTTGTACGAACGAAATCCCTTCGATCCCGCAAGCGGCACCATGAACATGATTTTCAAGCTCCATTCTCCCCAAAGTACGTATCAAAAATGGAAGATATCCGGTATCGAAGAGATCATCGTCCCCATTCAGCAAAATAGCGACGAGGTCCAGTTTCTCAACATCACCAGTACACTCAAAGCGCACTATCCGATCAGCAATGCTTCAAAAATTTTGCTGGAAGGGAGCTACAGCGTTATCAAGCCGGATAAAACACCGTATCTTTCAACGATGCGAAATCCCTACACAACCTCGACGGGATTTAGTTATACCGACTATACCAACACCACCTTCAAAACTTTTTACACGCAATCGGTCGGTTCGGACAAAACGGTTCCCCCCAACAAAACGGTCAATATTTCCGTAGGCCGAAAAATCCACTCCAACATACACACAAAAATCAACATAACAAAAAACCTATCGCACGAAAACGATACCGAAACAAAAGCTTTTATAAAATTAAATTACTCGTTTTGAGACGCATCAACCATAACGTATTTTCCCCGCTATTTCGACACTGTTTTTAAGACTTCCATAGAGCTTGATTTTAAATATAATTCATAAACTTCCGGGAAACGCTTATATTGTTTTTTTATGATGATTTTATTAAAATTTTATTTCTAAAATCTTGTTGGCTATTTGATATACAGTATATTTCTTCAAGGGTGATTTTGAAAGCAATTATTGCATTGAGTACCTGCATAAGCGCGATTTGTCTATCTTTACAGGCTGATGAGTGTACCGTCCAGTTATGCAATAAACTTGGAATATACCCGGGTAGCAAAGCGAAAATACAGTGGGAACGTATTTTTTCCGACGAGAAAAAAATGCAACAGTATAAAATCAATACCCTCTCAGATGATGCCAAATCAAAATTGAAACTTTATCTCATCAAACATGCGGCTGATTCCGAACAGCCAATGGTACCGGGGCTGTAACTATGAAATCGATCCTTTTGTTAATGCTATCTACGCTGTTGTTTTCTGCCGAAATGACACTGCAAGAAAGAGTCATTTTTTTGGAAAAAGAGCTTGAAAAAATAAAACAGCAAATCAAAGAAAACGAGGCGGTCAAACAGCAGGTCACTCAGAATACGAATGATATTCAAGAGGCACTGCCGATCCTTGAGCGTTCGGAGAAAAAATCCATTCTAGACCGTGTCGATCTCTCACCCGAACTCGAATTGAGAATTGACAAACTCCATTACGATCTCGGGCAGATTGCAGGTGAAAACACCACCATCAACAGCGTTCAGAGAAGGGACGAATTTTCGAAAGATTTTGAACCCGCCGGTACGCTCAATTTTAAACTAAACATGCATGCCGACATAGCCCATGATTTAAAATTCAACGGCAGACTGGTTTTCAACCGTTCTTCGCAATCCAACGAAAGACTCTGTATCCTGTCGCACGATATCAAAAGCTCTTCATCTCTGACCGGTATCGATATTGACCGCGCATACTTCGATTACACCGTCGCCGAAGAGGGCGATGAAAAGCTGCTTTTCTCTTTTGGGATTTTGCCTACGACGGGTGGTACCCCGACGCAGTATTCCCAAAAATCGACTCGAAAATCGATGTTTCCTTCGCTCGTTTTTGATATGGATACCTACGGAATCATCGGAACGAAAAAATTCAATAACAACACTTTCGTTCGCGGAGTCGTTGCTAAAGCGTTTACCCTCGACCCGAACATGTACATTTATCAATGCAACCGTGAAAATATTGACAACGGCACGATTACGGGACTCTATTTCGACACCAAATTCGATCTCCTCGGCAATGCCATGTTTTCAGCCGGAATCAACATGATCCATGATCTCAAGGCGCACCCTTATCTCGGCCCGGATATCACCGAGAATAATTCGCACGTATTAGGTACCATGGTCACCTACGGCCTGGGCCTAGATATCGAAAACGTTTCCGATGCTCCGCTGAATCTTTTTGCCCATGCGGCACTTTCCAATCCCCATTCGAACGGAAACATTGACGATTATCAGATTACTGCGACCAACCCAAACGGATTTACCGACGCGACCTACGCTACGGGCGGATTGTTGAGCTCCAACGGATACGCACTCTACACGGGGGGAAAATATGAAGTTTCCCCCGTCTTTGACGTCGGGGCAGAATACAATCATGGCAGCAAATACTGGTTCTCGGCAACACAGGGGGCGGAAGACCCTTACAACAAGCTCGCAATACGCGGCGATGCGGCAGAAATATACGGAATATGGAAATTCCACGATTATTTGCATTTAAAATTCGGCTTCTTGTATATGAATGAAGCCTGGACAGGAAGCGGCTGGCATTTTGCCGAACCGGCCAAAAAAGACGGAGAACAGACGTCTGCCTATTTAAGTGTCAAAGCCAAATTCTAAACATGAGCATTTTTAAGATAAAACTGTATCTTCCGCTGTTTATCAGCTTTACCCTTTTGTTCATCTCGTTGTTTATCAGCTTTAACAGCATCCACGAAACGAATAAAATGATCTCCTACATCCAAACCAAACAATTAAAGCTAGTCAAAATCACGACGGAATTAAACCAGCACGCCCAGTCGAATCAGATCAATATTTTCAAAGCCATATTGACCAATGACGCCGGTTCGATCAATAACGTTCTGAACTCTTATACTGAAATCAATTTGACGTTACAAACCTTAAAAGGCTTTATTTCGGAGAATTCGATCGATATCCCTTCGATGGATGAAAAGCTCACTCTGATTCAAAAAAGAATCATCAGTTATCAGCTGGTTCAGCAATCGTTAATCGAAGCGCTCAAAACAAAGAATCAGGATGATACCTACGATGCCATTATCGGTTTCAATGCGACCAATACCCATTTGTCCAAAGATATTGAAGAGCTGATCACACTGGTCAACGACGATTTGAATCGGAATATCGACAAGCTGAAAAACTCCAGCGAGAACAGCAAAAAAGACATTGTCTATTCGTTTGGATTGGCGTTAGCCTTGATTGTTTTTTCATTTTACAAATTCACGATGTTGCGCAATCAAGCCATCAGTGAACTCAAAAGAGCGGAACTGGCCGAAGAAGAACAAAAAAAACTGCAACACCAGCTCTTGAAATACAATGATGATCTCGAAGAGCAGATCGCGATGAAATCGCGGGAGCTTCACCAAAAAGTCTATAGCCATTTCCTCTCGGGCCTTCCCAATCGAAACCAGTTATTGGAAGACATACAGCAAAACGAATTTAAACATTTGGCTATTTTGAACATCGACAAGTTTCAGAAATTCAATGACCTTTACGGTGAAGAGATAGGTAACGTTGCCCTGGTCATGTGTTCGCGTTTTTTACAGGATCGTTTTAATCCCAACGAAGATCTGTTTCTCTACCATTTGGGAGGCGATGAATTTGTCGTCTCCATGAAAAACAGCAGTGATCTCTACAACGCACGGTTTGTTAAAAAAATAAGCGATATATTGGAAGTTTTCTCCCACCATGTATTTGTCTACGACGATAAAAAATTTACCTTCAACATAACGGCGGGAATCGCCTTTGATGCCAAAGACAAAATTCTGGCATACGCCGACATGGCGCTTAAAGATGCCAAAAAAAGAAATAAACGATTCTCATTGTTCAGCGAACACGAAGAACTTGAACGGGTGTATCAAGAAGATATCGAATGTCATAAAAATCTTCTCTACGCTTTTGAAAACAATAATATTCTTTCGTTCTTTCAACCCATTGTTCCGATTCAAAATACGCAAAAACCCATCAAATACGAGTCCCTCGTCCGCTTGAAGAAAATGGACGGGAAAATCATCCCTCCCTTCAATTTCATCCGAATCGCCAAGGCAAATCGAATCTATCACAAACTGACCCTCAGCGTATTGCACAACACGCTTGCCGTGATCGAACGCTATTCCATCCCCTGTTCGTTGAACCTGTCAATGGAAGATATTGAAGATGAGCAGACCCTGGACATCCTGTACAAACGTTTGTCCCAGTTTGAACAGAGGGAATTGCTGACCATCGAATTGCTGGAAACCGAAGAATTCAAAGAATATACCAAAGTATACGATTTCTGTACCAAATTGCGCTCGTACGGTATTAAAATCGCTCTTGATGACTTTGGTTCAGGATATTCAAACTTTTCGCACGTCATCAATCTTCCCGTCGATTACATTAAAATCGACGCCTCTTTGATTTCCAACATCGACCGAAACTACAATTCAAAAATGATGGTCGAGACCATCGTCAGTCTCGCTAAAAAAATGCATATTGAAACCATCGCCGAATTTGTTTCATCGAAAGAAATTTTGGAAACGATTCGTGATTTAGGAGTCGACTACGCCCAGGGCTATTACACCGGTAAGCCTGAACCGATAGAGTTTTATCAAGAAATTTCAGCTATTTCGTAACAAAAGCATAAGCTTTACAAGGTACTATATATTCACTTCTCTTCAGGATAGACTCTTACTATGAGAAAAACCGTTTCCTTAACCCTAACCTTCTCATTTTTGACCATGACGATAAGCGGGATTATCCTGTTTCTCTCCCCGAAAGGAAAAATCGCCTACTGGTCGGACTGGACTCTGTTCGGGCTCTCCAAAACACAATGGACCGACATCCATATTACTTCGATGTTTTTGTTTATCATCATTGCTGGATGGCACATCGCATACAACTGGAAAGCATTGAGTACTTACTTGAAAAATTCTGCAGGGCAAATCACCCTTGCGAAACGAGAGCTTCTCATCGCCCTGAGCATCAACATCATATTCATTATCGGAGCGCTTGTGCCGTTCCAGCCATTTAGCGGTATTTTGGAACTTAATGAAAATATTAAAGCATATTGGGAAAAAACGTGCGGAGTCCCACCTTACGGTCATGCCGAAGAGTCATCATTGCAAACGTTTTCGCGACAAATCGGTCTTGATCCTGACTATGCACTCAAGCATCTGAGGGAGAAAGGATTTCATATTCACAATGGCGAAGAATCATTACAAACCATAGCCAAAAACAACCATGTTTCTGCCAACACTATTTATAGTTTGATCCAATCAACGTCTACATCCAAAAACCCAAATAAAGATTTATCGGATGTCCCCTTTCTTGGGCGAAAAAGCCTACAAGAACTAGCAGAGATGAAAAAGATTGATTTGGAGAAATCACTTGCGTATCTTCGGGAAAAAGGGGTTAACGCCACTGCAGAAACCCGTATGAAAGAAGCGGCTAATAGACTTGGTATCATGCCCTATGAACTCTATGAAACACTGCGTAATCTTTAAACAGCTTTTTCAGTTTCAGCGTGATATTATGTAGCTAATGAAAAATATTCACGAAAAACATATCGCCATTACTCGAGCCGTTAAAGAAGCGATTCACGGGATACAGGTTGTATTTCCGGCACGATATGCACAAATATACCGTGAACGGGCAAAAGAGCTTCAAATCGATCTCTCCCCTGAAACGATGATTGATCGGGAGATGTTGGACGAAAAAATGGTTCGGCATATTTTAACCCTTTCTGAGTGTACGGCAAAAGCGATCGACGCAATGGAAACGGAGGATCTTTCATTACTGAAAATCGTTCTTGAAAAGACACGTCAACTTCAAGAAGAAGTACACGAACTAGAAAAACTTGTGTATGAAGACAGCCTCACTAAAAGCTTCAACCGGAAGTGGTTCGAAGACACGATGTTAGAAGTCGATCATCTTCATATTCGCGGAAACGGTACTATCGTATTGATTGATTTGAACGATTTCAAATCGATCAACGATACGTATGGGCATATTGTAGGAGACAAAGTACTAATTTTTGTTGCCCGAAAACTCAAAGAGAGTGGGGGGAGAATCGTTCGATATGGAGGAGACGAGTTTTTGATCATCTTCGATGAAGTGGAGTCAGAACATTCGATTCAACAAAAAATCGATGCTTTGCTTCATTATTTTTCGTCTGTCATGTTTAAAAACGATACTCATGCTTTTAAGATTTCTTTCTCGTATGGAACTGCACGCTTTCATAAAGGTTCCGATGTCGACAACGTAATCCGCGAAGCCGATAAAGCGATGTATCATTCAAAAAATCGGCGCAAAATGGGGCGTTAAAGCTTCCGCTCCACATCCTCCGCCTAATTATGCCAAAACGGTGTAAAAGCGGAAATCATCTACTCTTTTTGTCTGTTTTATCCGATTTCTTTTTGAGATTGTCCCCGTATTGTGTAAAATGGGTAACCATCATTCAATAGGTCTTGAGGAAGGGAGAGGTATCATCAATGCAGCCATCCCGTCTTTTCACCCAGGAAATTGATTTTCTTTTTCAGCAAAGTCGTGGTACCTACGTCGCCTTGACACTCCTTAATATCCTTCTTGCTATAGCGTATCATGATAATTTACCAGCATTCTTAGTGGGGGTATGGTTAAGTGCCACTCTTCTAATCCTAGTATTCCGATACTGGATATACCGTCGTTTTGTCCGTACTTTTCCGAAAGAAATGGGTAGCGTAAAATAATTTCTGTAAATTCGGAATCGACTATGATTGGAAGAAAGGATCATAGCGATGGAATTACGAGGAAAAAAGATTGAGTTTGAGTTGGAGGAGTTTATACCGTTACTGTTGAGCGATAAGCAAGAGGCATTTCGTTTGATAGCCGAGAAGTTTTTGAACCGAGTAATGGAGAGTGAATTCGAATCGTTCATTGGTGCTGGAAAACATGAGCGGAGTGAAGATCGTATCGATTACCGTAATGGGTACAAGGAACGGCAGCTCAAGACGACGCTGGGGGAGTTGAATCTCCTTCGGCCCTATGCGAGAAGTGGACGGTTCGAGACGAAGCTGTTCGAGAATTATTCACGGATCGATAAGGCGTTGGCCTCGATTATCGTGGAGAGCTATCTCAAAGGGGTATCGACCCGAAAAGTCGAAGCGGTTGTCAATGAGCTTGGGATCGACATATCGCATACAACGGTCAGTACCCTCTCGTATGAGCTGGATGAACTGATAACCCAGTTTCGGACATCACCGCTAAGGGGATATTACCCCTATCTGTATACCGATGCGTTGTATTTGAAAGTGTTTGACGGCTCACGGTTCATCTCAAAAGCGGTGATGATCGCTATCGGGGTCAATGCAGACGGGTATCGTGAAGTGCTGGATATCGATATCATGAATGAAGAGTCATACGCTGCCTATAAAGGGTTTTTCGAAACACTGAAAGATCGAGGAGTGGAGAAAGTAGATCTGATAATCAGTGACGGACACCGAGGAATCAAAAAAGCCACCAGCGACAGTTTCGTAGGCTCAAGCTGGCAGCTCTGCACGGTGCACATGAAGCGCAACCTGATGAAAATTGTACCGAAAAAATTCCTAACGGAAGTACTCGGCTGGATCGATGATGTGCTCAGAGCCAAAGATTATTCCGAAGCAATCGGCATTGCTCATCTGATGATAGCCCAATATGAAGTAAAACAGCCGAAACTCTCAAAGTTTCTGAACGACAACCTTGGAGATGCGATCACCTTCCTGGCATTTCCAAAGCGACATCACCGCAAGATCCACTCCACCAATGTGCTGGAGCGATTCAACAAGGAGGTCAAACGCCGTACCAAAGTCGTCGGTGCATTTCCAAGCGAGGGCTCGGCTCTTAGATTACTGGTACCATTGGCAGTCGATACCAATGCCAAATGGCTGGATAGAAAATACGTTTCGTGGGAAAATCTGGAACACGATAATGATGTCGAGGAAGAATTTACAGAAAATTTTTGACACTATCAAGAAAAGGCTTTTTATCAGCAGAGTTACCGTCTTTTTTTTCTCGGAGCAATCATGAGTGCCATCTTGCTCGGATACGGCGGTGTTTTGCTCTTTATTGACGGTTCCATTGCGGATCAGGCTTTGTTACTCTTTATTTATGGAGGAATCTCTTCCGGGGCATTCCTCTCGCTCGGAGGACGCCGGGAGATTTATCTTGCCTATGTTTCACTCATGCTGTTGCCGCTTTCTCTGCGTTTTTTCCTGTCGGAGGGAGAGATGTCCGGAACCATGTCCGGCGTCATCGCGTTTTACCTTCTCTTTTTGATCTTTTCATCGCGCAACTATGCCCGAATGATCCGTGATTCGCTCGAAATCCGGATACAAAATACCGATCTCGTATCGGAATTGACCGATTCAAAAGCCAAAATTGAAACGCTCAACCAAAAGCTCGCAATGAAGCTCGAGCATTCCCTCAAAGAGATAGACCATCAACGGGAAATCATGTTTCAACAATCCAAACTGGCGGCCATGGGCGAGATGATCGGTAACATCGCACATCAATGGAGGCAACCCCTCAATCTACTTGGTCTGAAAATTCAAGACGTCGAAGATGCCTACGATTTTCACGAAATTGATGAAGCGTACATCAAATGTTTCGTCACCGAATCGATGCAACAAATTTCATATATGTCCAAAACGATCGAAGATTTCCGAAATTTTCTGAATCCGGTCCAGCAAGACGAAACGTTTTCCCTGCATGCCGGTATCCAGACCGCTATCTCTTTAACCTTGGCTTCGTTTCAAAAAGCAGGCATTACACTCCGTGCCGTACCATTCAACGATTTCAATATCCCGGGATCGCTGAACGAATTCGTTCAAGTCCTCGTCAATATTTTCAATAACAGTAAAGACGCTATTGAACAAAAACAGATTCCCGGAGGGCAAATCGATATCGACGTAGTACTACGGGAATCAAACGTCATTCTTACCCTTCACGACAACGGAGGAGGCATTCCGGAGGATATCATTCAACGGATTTTTGAACCCTATTTTACAACCAAAGTCAAAGGGACGGGAATAGGTCTTTACATGTCTTATCGTATTATCACCGAAAAAATGGGAGGGACTCTGTTTGTCGAAAATATATCGGAAGGTGTATGTTTTATCATCACTTTACCGGTAACGAAACCAGCTACTGAATGCCTGATATCCAATTCACAAAATACGATTATACCTGAGGAGGAAGATGAAAATGGTATTATTTTCATTTCGGATTAGTAGTATCCGTGAACGTATCATCAAGAAGCAATATCGGCGGTTGCGCGTCGAAATGCAGTAGAGGAGAAAGTATAATATGCAAAAACTGCCGATATCCGTACTGATCGTCGATGACGAGCCACTGATTACCGATCAGCTCGCCCAGATGCTCGGCCGGCGGGTTGAAAAAGTAATGGTCGCTACGGACGGTGCTAAAGGTTTTGAATATTTCCAGAGAGAACCGGTTGACGTCATCATCAGTGATGTCGATATGCCCGGTATGAGCGGTACAGAATTGCTCCGTTCCGTCCGAGCCCTCAATGAGAAACTCCCGTTTATCCTCTCAACAGGTTTAAAATCGCTCGATATTCTTATCGATGCAATCGAACTGGACGTAACCGCTTTTTTGCAAAAACCTCTCCAAAAAAATCTACTCCTTCAGAAACTCGAAACCTTTTCGGAACAGAAGCAGATGGCTTTGAAACTCAAACAGAGCCAAAGTCTATTACAACAATACAAACAGATTGTTGACGCGTCATCACTCGTCTCTAAGACCGATCCTAACGGGTTCATCACGTATGCCAACGATACCTTCTGCCGATTAAGTGGATTCAGCGCCGAAGAGCTGATCGGCCAGCCTCACAGTATCGTCCGTGATCCGACAATGCCTTCAAAAATATTTGAAGAGATGTGGGAAACCATCCGCCATAAACAGATTTGGCAGGGGATCATCCACAACCGCGCCAAAGACGGACACCGCTATACCGTACGCAGTACAATTTCTCCAATCCTAAATGAATCGGGAGAAATCGTCGAATACATCGCTGTTCGTGAAGATATCTCCCAAATTATCATCAAAGACGAAAAAATAAAATCCGAACGGCAAAAGCTCGATAACATACTCAATCATGTCGACAGTATCGTCGCTATGGCAAGTCTTGAGGAAAAACTTCTTTTTGTCAATCAAAAATTTTTCAACGTCTTCGAATTTGAAAATTTTAGTGATTTCAAATCCGATTATGAGTGTATATGTGATCTTTTCATCCACAGAAACGGATTTCTACATACTACGATCGGTGACGAATATTGGATCAACTACGTCTTAAACCGTCCAGATCAATTGCATAAAGCGATTATGCGAGACCGAAATGGAGAAGAACGCATCTTTGATGTCCATATCCAGAGTATTCTAGCCGAGGGAAAGGATCTGTTTGTCATTACCCTCTCGGATATCAGCGAACTCGAAACGGCCAAAGAGACCGCTCACAATGCGGCACGGATGAAAGGGGAATTCCTGGCCAACATGAGCCACGAAATTCGAACGCCGATGAACGGCATTATCGGATTCACCTCTTTGCTGGCACAATCGAGCCTGAGCGAGAAACAACGCCGTTATCTCGAAATCATCAATGGCAGTACCGAAACGCTGATGGGAATCATTAATGATATTCTCGATTATTCGAAACTCGAAAGCGGAAAACTCGAACTTGATATCATCCACATCAATCCTTTCATCGAACTGGAAAAAATTTCGGCTTTATTCCTGGCAAAAATCGATGAAAAAGAGATTATATTTGATCGGGTGTTTGATCCGCTCATTCCTGAATGCATTAACATCGATCTATTGCGGCTACAGCAAATCGTCTCAAATCTCATTAGCAATGCAATTAAATTCACCCCTAAACGGGGCAATATCACATTTTATGCCCAGCGTATCGACACCGTTGATACAGAAATACAGCTGCGCATCGGTGTTCGCGACAGCGGCATAGGTATCCCTCTCGAAAAACAACAAACAATTTTCGAAGCCTTTTCCCAGGCAGACAGCTCCACGACCCGCCAATTTGGCGGTACCGGGCTCGGTCTTTCAATCAGCTCGCATCTGGTCTCATTAATGGGAGGAAAACTCCATGTGGAGAGTGACGTTGGAAAAGGGAGTGATTTTTATTTTGACGTCGTTCTTACCTACTGTAATCCGGACCATACCCTTGCATCTTTCTTCAATACGCTGCACGTCATTGTCATCGCCAATGAAACGGACAGTCCATGCCAAGCCAAAGTCTTCGACTATCTGCACAAACTGAATGTTCCGTTCCGGATCGTCAAAAACACCCAATGTGACGAAATTTCAATCAATCCCGACGGAGTCTATATCCTTTTTTGCGAAGGATACGAGCAGTGGTTGCCCAAACTTACCACCTTTGTCCATCAAGTTATTGTTGCGTGCAAGCATCTCGACGATACCTTCGTCCATCAAAATGCTATCGTTGTCAGCGATTTGGAACATAATCTCTCCGCTTTATATAATGCCCTGCTGGGTGCCGCTACCATCCGTACCGATCACAGGCTGATCACCGAAGCGGTGTCTTATCGAGCCAACGTTCTCGTTGCAGAAGACAACGAAGTCAATCGGATTTTGATTGAAGAGCTTCTTAATCGCTGTTCGATCGACTATACCATTGTCCATAATGGTCTGGAAGCATTCGAAAGTGCTAAAAGTGGAATGTATGACCTCATTTTTATGGACGTCAATATGCCAATCATGGGAGGAATCGAGGCAGCAGGTAAAATTAAAGCGGCTGGAATACCGTTTCCGATCATCGCCCTGACAGCCAATGCGGTTGAAGGTGAAAGCGGAAATCTTCTGGCTTCAGGTTTTGACGGCTATCTGTCCAAACCGATCATTTTAAGAGAGTTCGAATCCCTTCTCGAACGCTACCTCGAACGACAGGAAGTAAGTACAACGCCTTCAGACGAACCAAGCGTATATCCGGTATCCGAAACAATTTTGGATATCGATCTCGTTCGAACCGAAATTCCGGTAGCGGATAGCATTCTTTTCAGGCTTTTTTCTTCTTTCATCGCCGGAAGTGGCGAAATGATGACCAACCTCTCTAACGCGATCGATGTCACTGATTATGAGGCCATTTTCCACAGTGCCCACCAACTTTACGGTGCCTGTGGCAACCTCCGTCTTAAACCGGCGGCAGATATTTGTCGATCGATAGAACACCTTGCGAGAGAACATAAAGAAGCTGACTATCAAAATCTATTTGAAACCCTCAGAATCATTATTGATCAAGCCAATCAGCAAATGCAGCACATCATTGATGGGAATAGTTAAGGAATGTTTATTATAATCATTGAAAGGAATGCTATTGTTTTTACCCTTTTAAAAGGGTAAGAAGAAATTTTCTTTTCCATACAAAAAAGAGCTCCGTCAGCATCAGAGGATTCGTCATGAGAAATACATCTGAAAGTATGTTTGATATTTTCCCGTGGAATCAAAATTTTGAGACCGGATTGAATATCGTTGACGAACAGCATCGGAAACTGGTCGGTATCATCAATCGTCTCGCCCTCCACCTCAGCGGAACCGCTCCTGCTGTTGAGATTAAAAATGTTCTTGAAGAACTTGTTGGGTACACCGATTTTCATTTTTCAACCGAAGAGACGATCTGGGAAGAGTATTTTCAAAACGACCCCTGGTATGAAGAACATAATCTGACCCATAAATCATTCATCGATCGCATTTTGGTCCTTAAAAATGAACTTGAAAACAACCTCGAAGACGATATCGTTTACAAAACGGTCTCATTTCTATCCCATTGGCTCGCTTACCACATTCTCGATACCGATAAACGGATGGCCTATACAGTACGGATGATGGAATCGGGAATGACGCTTCAGGAAGCCAAACATCGTTCCGATGCCTATATGAGCGGATCAATGGAGGTATTGATACATACGGTCTTGTCGATGTACGACAATCTCTCGGTCCGAACTCTTGATCTGTTACATGAACAGTCTCTGAGAAAAAAAGCCGAAACCGAATTACTCAAAAGTGAAGAGAAATGGCGTTTTTTGCTGGAAACCGAAACCGAAAACATCTGGGACTGGGATATCGGTGAAGCCAACTTTGCTCACGAGGCCGATGAAGAGCTTGTATCGGGCATTATCGACCACAGTGCTCTCCATAGCATCACTTCTATCCATCCTGAAGACCGTGAAAGCGTTATCGAAGCACTGAAGGACCATATCCAAGGGAAAAGTAACTTTTTTACCAAAAAATACCGCATCCTAGATGATAACGGGCACTGGACATGGGTATTGAACCGCGGGAAAATCGTCAATCGCAGTTCCGAGGGGCTACCGCTACGTATGGTCGGCACCACGACCGATATCCGTGAACGTGAACTGGCATCGGTCATTTTTCACCATACCTCGCAACCTATGTTTGTTTGTGATCAAAATCTTCATATCCTCAGCGTCAATCCGGCTTTTTGTGAAACGACAGGATATTCGGAAAACGACGTTATCGGCCAAAACCCGAAATTTCTGACATTGGAAAATTACGATGCCGATTTTTTCTATCGGATCGGGGAAATCCTCCGATTAAAAGGGGAATGGAACGGGGAACTGCTCAACCGGCGCCGCAACGGAGATCAATACTATGCCGATCTTCGGATCAATACCGCGCTTAATCCCAATGGGACGCCGGGGTATTACATCGCTTTATTCACCGATATCACCGAAAAAAAAGCGGCGGAACAGATCATCCTCAAACAAGCCAATTACGACGCTCTGACCCAGCTTCAGAATCGTCACATGTTTCAAATTCGGCTGGACCAGGAGATTCTTCGTTCCCAACGTTCCAAGCTCCCCTTTGCGTTGATGTTCATCGATCTGGACCATTTTAAAGAGATCAACGATACGCTCGGTCACGAAACCGGAGATATCGTCCTGGTGGAAGCAGCCCGCAGATTACGTACCATCACCCGGGAAACCGACATCGTCGCACGCTACGGCGGGGATGAATTTACGGTCATTCTACCCGACATAAAGGATATCGAAGCAATCGACCGTATTGCCGGAGACATCGTACGCTCTTTGAGTTGTCCAATTCCGATCGATGAATCGCAACAACTCTCTATTTCGGCCAGTATCGGCATTACTCTTTATCCCGACGATACCCAAAATGGATCCGATCTTCTCAACAATGCCGATCAGGCCATGTATCTGGCAAAGCACTCGGGCCGAAGCCGCTATCTCTATTTTACCCCTTCGATGCAATCAAAAGCCGATCTGCGGAAATCCATGATCAAGGCGATGAAAGAAGCCCTCGACCTCGGTCATTTTGAAATTCATTATCAACCTATTATCGATCTTCAAACGGGGACAATTGCCAAAGCCGAAGCATTGTTACGCTGGAAGCATCCTGTTTACGGATACATCTCTCCCGCCGAATTCATCCCTGTAGCCGAGCATTCGGGGATGATCATCCCGATAGGCAACTGGGTTCAGCAAGAGACCATCCGTCAAAGTCGAATTTGGAAGCAGGAATATGGATACGACCTTCAAATCAATGTCAATCTTTCCGCAGCCCAAATCAAATCATCCGGACAAATTGAGGATTATTTGAACCGCTTTGACGGATCTGGGATCAGCGGTATCATCGAAATTACCGAAGAGGTATTAGTCGACCATGACGAAGAGAGTTACAAAAATCTGTTTCGCTTCAAGAATGCCGGTATCGACATCGCCATCAACAGTTATGGTTCAGGCTACTCGTCGCTGGCTAATCTGAAAAAATTTGACATCGGATTTATCAAAATAGATAAAGACTTTGTCCGAAATCTTACCCCTGGATCCCAGAATCTTACGTTGTGCAAAGCGATTATAACGATGGCGCATACGCTCAATATCAAGGTAATTGCAGAAGGGATCGAAACCCAGGAGCAGTGTAAAATCGTCTCAGACCTCGAATGTGATTACGGTCAGGGATACTATTTTTCCCATCCACTTCCCGCTGATGAGTTTCCCCCTCTATTGAAGCGTTCGTTTGGAATCGGCAGTCTTTAAAAACGCTTATTTACTCAGACGCGGGATCAAATTATCGATCGCTTTCACGGTCAAATTCTCTTCTCCATTTCGTTTGAATCCCTTACTCCATCTCCTGATCAAACTGATTGACCTTTTCCATCGCCTTTGCGATAACAGGTTCCAAAATATCGTATTGGAGCATGTGCTTTTTTAAAAAGAGTTCAATCCCTTCGATATCGAGCATTTCAATAGCCCGAACCGCCGTGAGCAGTTCTCCAAAATACCCGTCCCCTTCAAAAAGGGCCCGTTCGATGTGGGATTCGACGTTCAGCTTTCGTAAAATTTCACGATGGGGCATACTAAAAATCAGATGAATCAGGGAAAGCATCCCAATAAAATAGGCTGTTGCATTCTCCTCTTTCGTTGCTTTCGGTGCAATCAGCGCCAAAAGACTAACCATCAATTCCGTCCGATTTACCACCATAAGCAGAAGAGGCAGTCGATTATCCTGCGAATGCTGAGCTTCAGAAAACAGCATCAGCATCAGCCATCGCATTAGCGGTTCGCGTCCCAAAAGGGTTAAAACGTGCCGTATAGATGATACCGGAGAACGTAAAGAGAAAGCGGCAGAGTTGACGAACCGAAGCAATTTTAGACTGACAAGATGACTAATCTCAAATTCCCGGACCAATTCATCAATGGAAGCATCCGAGCGCAGAAGGTTCCAAAGACGCATGATCCCCTCTTGTTCCACTGAAAACGATACCTTCTCCACCGTTCTGGGCTTCGAAATGAAAAAACCCTGAAAATAGTCGAAACCCCGATTTCGGCACTCCGCATGCATATCGTGCGATTCAATCTTCGAAGCGATCGGAATGATTCTTAATTCGTGAAGCTTGGCAACATCTTCGCGCTTGATTCGACCACTTCGGATCATATCGATTTTTAGAAATTCGATATAGGGAAGCAATGGGGCAAACCGTTCAAGTGTTGTTTGCGAAAACAAACAGTCGTTGATACCGAATCGATATCCTTCTTCATGCAGATTCAAAACCCGATCGATCAATGCGGAATCGACACGTGCCGTTTCAAGAAACATAAAAACGATACGCTCTTTCGGTAACAGATCAATCAACTCATCGAAAATAAACCGATGATCTATTCGGATAAAACCGATTCGTTTCCCTAAGACCCGATCAGTTCCAAAAACATTCTGCAGATTATTGATCAATGAAGAGGTTGCGTATTGATCATCTCCCGACGCAACCGGGTACGACAAGTCATACGCATACAATCCGCCCCGCTCATTTACAATCGGTTGGCGGCCTATATAGCGGTTAACCATCACGGTTACCTATTTCTTGGTACAATCGTCACATGAAACGTCAACCCCGATTGCATCACGATGAAATCGTGTTTTTTACAAAAATCACGTTTCATCTGTTCCGCCATCTCCTGAGCGTGTTCCTGTGCTTCTTTCATCGTTGTAAAATTCTGATGTTCTACCATCCCGCTTCGCAAAAAACATCGGCAGGGATTTTTTACTTCTACCCGGTACACTGTCTCCCCTAAAAATCGAAAATATCGTCTAAATCCGCCGCTTCAGCCGTATTCGAATCCATAACCAGCATACTTCCGATCATCTGGGTATTCGATACGATTGTATCGTCCATATAATTGACGCTCGGCGCCCCTTCATCAAAAATCAGCCGTAACCAACTCATCAAATCACGACTAAATGCCGCACATAAAGTTCCTAACGAAATCGATTTGTTGATAAATTCTTGTTTTTGACTCTGGATTGTTGCCGAAAGCTGCATTAAAGCCTGTCCGATGGAATAACTCTCGGAATATACCGAAGCCAGTTTCCCGATACGGTCAAGATAAACGGCAATTTCATCCACCTCGTCCATTTTAATGTCTCCACTCCCGACAATCAGCAACAAAGAGTTTAGCCGACCGATATAGTCACGAATGTCCCCCAGATCATCTTCATCCATATAATCATATATCCGGTTTGCATTAATGTCGGTCACGGCAAATTGGACAGGCTCGTTCATCGGAGTTGTTTGAGATTCAGCTTCCTTCATAGCGGGTTGGGACATGACCGATACTTCTGCCGCTTTTTTGGATTCACGAACATTTTTCACGGGTACACGGATCGATATTTTTCCCCGTTCGAACCGGTAATCGCTCATCCCCGGATTTTTAGTGATGACCAACTTTACAAATTTCGGATCAAGCGTTTCGAGACCTTCCATCGTAAAGAAGAGAAAATCGATCGATTCTTCGATCCATACGGAAATTTTCAAATGCAATTTCAGCGCAATCGAACCGATTCCGTACAGCGTCCGTACCGTATCGCTCAGCAAAGCACATCCAGTCTGGGAATCCAACAGATAATACTCCCAAAATTCAGCCAAATCATCTTCCGAATCGACAAAAAACGTCAACGTTCTGGAATAGATTTGTTTACTGTAAAGATTGTGGGCTTCCCGATTTAACGGAAGATGACGTCGTGAGTCGATTAGTGCCAGATAATTGCCCAACCGAGCGGTAAAAATATCGACGTTGATCGGTTTGGAGATATAATCTTCCGCACCATTCGTCAAAATCTCTTTTTGACGGGCCGTATCGTCAACGGCCGATACCGCGACGATCAGCGCTCTCGAATCAGCCGAACGTATCCGCTTCGTCGCTTCAATCCCATCCATTTCCGGCATCATGATGTCCATCAGAATCAGATCATATGACTCTTGGGCACACTGCGCTACGGCTTCTACTCCGTTTGTCGACTCATCTATGAGGAAATCGTTACCTTCCTCTTCCGCATACTCTTCCAATACAGCACGAAGGAGAATGCGATTGTTTTGGTTATCATCTACAATTAGAATTTTTTTCATACGCCCATCCTTAAATTTATGCTCCCAGTCTATTCAACAATTCCTGCGCAAAACGACGATAGTCTTCTAGCCCTTTCGAACGAGTCTCTCCCAACACAACCGGTGAGGCAGATTCGAATTGTTTGGCCAATTTAATGTCAACACCGATCGGTTCAAACAATTTCTCTTCACCGAACTGTGTTTTTACTTTCCCAAGCGCTTCACGGTGCTCTGGAATATGTGGGTTATACATTACCGGTAATATCCCTACATCTGCAATATTACGACCGATCTGCATCGCATTTTGATAAATGGCGCGAACCATCTGTCCTACCGCCACGGTTCCCAAATGGTGAGGGACGAACGGAATAACTACCGCATCCGCTACTTCCAGAGAATTTTTTAGCAGCGCATCAAACGTCGGCGGAGTATCAATGATGCAAAAATCGAAAAAATCTTCAATCATTTCACGACGAAACCGGTTTTTCAGTACTCCGCGTAGATCACCGTACTCGTATACGTCGAAAAACTCCATTGCCGGGGCAAGTGTCAGCTGATCGTGAATCGTCGGTATAAACGTCTCGCTAAGGGTCCTTCCAAGAAAAATTGCATGGACGCCATTTTCCCGTGATCCTTCAGACCCGACACCCATTGATGCATGCGCCTGCGTATCGAAATCGATCAGTAATACCGATCCCTTTTTTGCTAGCTCACACGCCAAATTGACTGCCGTCGTCGTTTTGGCCGATCCCCCTTTGCGGTTACTGACAACAATTGTTTTCAATCGTTTCCACCTCTCACAGGGCCTCTTCTTTCGGCAACGAAATCGAATCGACGACAATTACGAGTTTCCCCTTATGTTCGACAATTCCCCTGGTCTGCATACATCCTCCAACCATGCGTGAATGGTCGTACGCTTTAATCGACGATTCGTCAATCATGGCAATGTCATCAATTCCGTCCACTTTTACCGCCATCAGATCATGACTTCCATGGTAAATAATCAGTTTCTGCTGATATTTGGCAAATTGATCGCTCCGTTTAATCATTTGTCTCAACTGTCCAGTTGTCAGTTGGTACGTTGGATCGATATGGGTTGATAGCATCTTTACAGCACCTGCAGGGTCATTTTCACGTACAGCCATAATCTCATGCCCGAGTTCATGAAGCCGGGCATGTACCGGCATCAATGCTTGAAGCATCGCTATAACCTGCGGATCGTGGGTCGAATAGCTATCGAGCCATTTTCCCAAACGGCACGCATGGGGATCAAACGTCAGTTTAAATTCATCCCCTTTCACCACAGCCTCTTTGAAAGTGTCTACCCATACTTCATGATCATGGAGGACCTGCTCGAAAATATGGGCCATTTCTTCTTCCTGCGACGACATACCAGCCGTTTTACGGAAATTGAGAATTTTGGTCGTTTTGTGCTCGTATACCATCATGCCGTCAATATAAGGGTGGGCGTTGACTACCGGAGTAACGTTCGGAATCTGCACAATCCTCTCCACGTTCGTCACATCAATGGCATACAAATTGGTACCGATCGTAAATACAATGTAGTCGCTCATTTCAACCCCTTTTTCTTATCTTTGGACATTTTTCTTGTTTAACTGCACGGTATGCATCTACTTTCAAATCCCGTTTACCGACCAAGATCCAGGAACGCCCGTCCGACCCGAATATAGGATGCAGAATTTCATCCGTCAAGCACAATGGTGTTCACCCTTCTCAAACCCTTCACAGACGTTTTGAAACAGTTTCACCTCATCTGAAAAGTTGTATTCTGCATCGTACATTTTCGCATACGCCATCATCAGCTGCAATACGGCCAGATGGATATCGTCACATTCTCGTAAATCAAACAGACATTTCTCCGGCGCCCTCGATTGCAAAAAATCGCGTAGCGGAACCACTTCGTCTTCATACACCATTCCGGTGAACATCACCTTATTGTCTTGAATTTCCATTCCCATATGTTTTACCCCTTTTCCCGCATCGGTAGCTGAATGTCACTAGCTTGCTATTTTATGATCGGCTTTTAAAGCATGCGAGATTCCCAACAGTCCAAGCGGATCAATCGCCATAATAATCTGCCCATTCCCCAAAAGTGCCGTTCCACTGAAAATAGGGTGATTTTCCATGATCCCCTCAAGCGGTTTTTGAACAACGTCGAGTTGCCCTAGAAGCTCGTTTACAACAACGGCCAAACGATTCCCTTTAATGCTTAGAACGACGACCGGAAGCGATTTCCCTTCCAAGGAGCGTTCATCCAGCATCGATGCAATGAAGAGAAGAGGAATGACCTCTCCACGCAGATAAATGAACGGTTCGTTATGCAGATATTCGATTTCGCCCCGGCTGATTTTGACCGTTTCAGATACGCTGTCCATCGGAAAGCCGTAATGTACGTTGCTCATCGCAACGTGCAATAATGACGTAACGGCCAATGAAACCGGTATTGAGAGGGTTATCGTCGTCCCTTTATTGGCAACGGTTTTGATTCGTATGGTTCCGCCAAATGTTTCAATCGATTTTTTGACGACGTCCATTCCAACGCCTCTGCCGCTGTATTCGCTGATCGTTTCGGCCGTAGAAAGCCCCGGCAACATCACGAGTTCAGCTTTTTGTTCATCGCTCATACCGTCAATCTGATCAATCGTCAGAAGATTTTTCTCCAATACCTTTTGTACAACACGGTCAATGTTGATACCGGCCCCGTCATCTTTGATTTCAATAATGATTTTGTCACTCTGCGCATACGCTTTGAGAGTGATCAGCCCTTCTGGATCTTTCCCTTTTTGCGCCCGTACTTCAGGAGATTCGATCCCGTGATCAAGCGAATTACGCATGATGTGGATCATCGGATCGGCCAACATCTCGATCATGTTTTTATCCAGTTTGGTCTCTCCACCTTCCATTGTCAGATTCACTTTTTTGGAAAGATTTTTTGAAATATCACGAACCAGTTTCGGATAACGGTCAAAGACGTATGAAATCGGAAGCATCCGCATCGACATAATCAAGTCTTGCAACTGCTCTGCCAGTCGGTTGATAAAGGTATATTTTTCCATAATCGCACGGCGAACCCCTTCACTCGTCATCGCATGGACTCCATCCGCCAGATACGGAAGCGAATTTTTTGCGACCAGCAATTCTCCGACGATATTCATCAGATTGTCGATCGATTCCTGCTCGATTTTAACCGTTTTTCCGATTACGCTTTTCTTTGCTCCGCTGCCTGTAGCTTCAGCGCGAGACGGTTGTTCGGCTTGTTCTACGGAAATGGATTTCTCCTCTTCTCTCTCTTTTACACTCACCGGGACTACCGCAACTTTGGACGGTTCTGGTATGACGGGAACAATCGTCTCGTTTTGCTGAACAACAACCGGGACAACGACCGGAACCGGCGTTTCCAAACGTTTCTCGACGGGCGCCGGAATCGAAACCGTTTTTTCCATATCCAATTCCGCTTCGAGCCATTCGATCATCTTGGCACGGCTCTCGAAACGTTCCGGCAAATGCGGCATAAAAATGCGCATATGCGCATGCAAAATCGCGTTTACCCGATCCACTACGCTTTCATCTTCGACAACCTGTAGTGACATCAACTGCTGCGCCAATAACGCTTTCATCTGGATCCGTCCGGCATCGTCCAATTCAATAGATTCGCTTTGGCCTGTTTCCTCTTCTACGGCTTCATTCGCAATCGCTGTGACAAGGGCAGGTTCAACGGCAACGACTTCACTGTCATCGTAACGATATACGCTTCCTTGCGCGAGATTGGCAAAGAAACCTCCCACTTTTGCGATATCCGAAGTATCCATTACTTCAAGTATGTCAAGCAATCGTTTCAGCTGATAACTTTGCAGTGTCTCTTTACCGATTAATTGCAATGAAACCGAAACTTTATCGGCAATTGTCTCTTTGTCCCCTAAACTGAGTGCTGTTGACACATCATGGTGCAACTCTTTGAGAATATCGAGCTGGTGGTTCGCTTCACCTTCACTGATCTGAAGCAAAGTGGCACAATCCAAAGGATAAAGTTGCAACTCGTCCATAAAGTTATACAGGGCATCGTTAATCTGCTCATACGTATCATATACGAAAGCGACCATCTGCATTTTAAGCATCAATCCCTCAGGATCTTCCATTCCGGATAATATCGACGTTGCACTTTCGCGACTCAAACACGAATGAACTCCCAACACATTTTTTCCCAGAAGACTAAGAGCATATAATGGGTCATTTCCGTATACCATGCATGATTCATCTACATCAAATACAATTGCATACAATTGTGGAGCTGCACATACTGATTCGTCTATACGGTTGATAGATAATGGTAATTTTCGTCCGGAATGTTTTAAAAACGGCATCGGGAGATTGACAATTCGTTCTATATCCCCAATAAGGACATAAGGGCACTGCCACTGCGTCTGGATTTTGGCACTCTTACCCATCCATCCGCTGAGCTCTTCGGCAATGCTATCGATTCTCTCTTGATCCGGGTCAACAACGTCACCGCCCTCTTCGGCAGCTTCAATAAGATTCATGACCTCATCAAACGCATTATATAATGATTCAATCATCCCCTCTTCAAAAACAATCTTTCCGCCTCGAAGCATGTCTAGAAGATCTTCGGCATGATGGGTAATATTTTTGACGGCTTCAAATCCGACGATCCCCGAACCTCCCTTAAGCGTATGCGCCGCACGGAAGACGGCATTGAGCAGTTCCGGGTCATCCCCTCCGATTTTCTCGATATTCTGGTCAATAAAAGCGAGATTTTCCCGTGCTTCCAATAAAAATTGTTCTAGTAACGGATTCATGCTTATCCCTTGGTATTGGCGTTTAGGAGGAGTTGAAGATACCCTTTTAGTGCGTCGGGTTTGATCGGTTTGGTTTCAAAGAGATTCGCACCGACTTTAAACGCTTCCACTTTGTCGGTATGTTCTTCCTGCGTCGTAATCATTATTATCGGTGTCAAACGTCCCGTCGGCTGACGTCGTAATTCGCTGACAAACGAATACCCGTCCATGATCGGCATATTGACGTCAACAAGGTAAAGATCAACCGCATGGTCCAGACTCTTTTCCAATGCTTCCATCCCATTTTCCGCTTCCAGAACGTTGACCCCCATATCACGGAGAATCGACCCGTGATAACTCCGTACCGTTTTTGAATCGTCCACTACCATAACCGTTGCCATACTCTACTCCTAAAAAAACTCGATTCCGTCATCTTCGCCATGACGGAGTTTCCCGCCGAATGCAGAATGTTTTTGTTGCGCTTGCTGCAGCACATCGTCCAATTTTTCATGCATCCGTTCAACGTCCGTCTTGGCGGATACTTCATCATCGATTAGTATCCGGGTAATGTGACGCAAATACCCTTGCACGCTCTCGATTGCTTCAATCGTCGCACTCAATTGTTGAGAAATGATATCCTGATACTGCATTGCTTCAAGCACGTCATCATCCGCATGTACACCATTGTTTTGGAAAAACTGGACAATACGCAAATGCGACTCTTTCGTCAATTCAATCGTTTCACTCTCAACTTGTTTGATATGCTCAAGCAATCCGTCCAGCGTATTCAAAAATTGCATTCGGACACCTTAGGGGAGACGCAAAACCCGAGCGATCGCTTGTTTTAATTGAGCTGGGTTGAATGGTTTGACGATCCACCCGGTCAATCCGAGAGCTTTCCCCTGTTGTTTTAGTTCGTCCCGCGTTTCTGTCGTCAACATAAGTACCGGCGTACGTGCCGTTCCTGGAATTTTGCGCAATTCCTGTAAAAATTCGAATCCATTCATCACCGGCATATTCATATCGGTGATAACAAGATCCGGAATCACTCCCATCCGAATCTCCGCCAACGCATCCACCGCACTTAAGTACTGTTTCACGCTAATGGGCATCGTATCGGTTACCATACGTGTTGAAGCAAGCGCCGTTTCACTGTCGTCCACAAAGATTACTAAAGGCATACTAATTTCTCCTATTTTTGATAAATTAAAGTTGAATCAATTTTTTTTGCTTTGAATACCGACGTAATACGGCTCATATACTCTGCATGTCCAAGCAGAACGTACCCTTCGGGATTAAGCATATCATAAAAGGTCATAGCGACCTCTTTGCGGCTTGCGTCGTCAAAATAGATCAGCATATTACGAGAAAAAATAATATCAAATTTTCCCAATTGCCGCATTTGCGTCCGATCAAATACGTTGACTACGCGAAAATCTACGGTACCGACCAAATCATCGATCAGGTCGTATCCAAGCATCCGTTTTTTAAACCATCGAGCAAGTACCGGAGGGGGGACGGCATGAATAGAACGTTCGGTAAATTTACCCGCTTTGGCTTTGTCGATAACGGTCGAATCAATGTCGATTCCCACAACTTCGATATCCCGTTCCTCTACAACGCGCCCTTCTTCGAGAATATGCAAAATAATGGAATAAGGCTCTTCTCCCGTAGAACTTGGGGCCGAAAGAATTCTCAATGGTAGATGTTTCGGACGTTTTGCGTGCAGCTCAGGGAGTAGCCGGTTAACCAATACTTCAAATTGCTCTTTTTCCCGATAAAAATAGGTTTCATTAACGGTAATCGCATTGACCAACGCCTGAAATTCATCTCCAGTCTTATCTTCAAACCGTAAAACGTAAAAGTATTTCCGGAACGAATCGGCATTAATCACTTTCGCCCGTGCGTCTATGTAACGAGCCAGTTTGTCGTAATGCTTATCCACTTCAAGAAAGATTCCCGTCTTACGGTAGATGTACTCTGCCATTTTATGGAAATCGACTTCAGAGAGCATATGGGACATTCGTTATCCTTTGATAGCCCGGATCGCGTTGTCTACAGCAAATCCGACATACGGGTCTTCAAAACGTACTTTGATGGATTCAAGTAACGGTATATCCTGCGGTTCTCCGATTTCTGCCATATAATCTACCGCCGTCATCGCCACGTTGATATCTTTTTCGTGTTCCAACAATTCGACTAACATCTCGCGGGATTCAGGAAAATTGACGTCACCAAGGACGTTGATTGCAAAAATACGAAGGTCACGATCATCACCTATCAAAAATTTAACAATGTAATATTTAATCGCATCCCCGTAACTTTGTAACGTCGTGATACCCAAATTACGAATGTAGGCATTTTTGACTTTCAATAATTCCATAACGGCTTCAATCGGAGCCTTTTTAGTATCCATTTTGGACAACAACGATGCCGTATAAGAGGCCATGTCTTTATGAATAAAAGGGTTCTCTACCAATAGATTGACCAGTTTTTGTCCCCCTCCAGGCATCACTGCCATTTGTTCTACGGCATAACTCTGTTTATCGAATGAATCAAAATTAGCTTCATAAAAAGCGAAAGCCTCTTCCAGATCATTAAATTTCGGTAACGATTCCGATACCGGGGCTGTATGTTTTTTCAATAATGCCATGTTCGCTCCTAATGCATTGCTGCAAGTGCTTTAACGATTTTCGGAAACGGTAGTTGCTGAGTAACACCGCCCCGTTCGTACGCCTCTTTCGGCATTCCGTATACGGTCGCGGTCTCTTCAGACTCACCAAACGTAAATCCCCCTTTGCCTTTGATAGCAACCATCCCCTCCGCACCGTCATCGCCGATACCCGTCAACAATACACCGATCATCTGATCGGGACGGAACACTTTCAAAGCGCTCAACATCATTTCATCGACACTTGGTTGAAAAAATCGACCGCTTTTTTCCTTTTCCTCACGAATGACGATTTTGCCCGAAATCTTTTTGGCAAAATGCATGTGAACCCCACCCCGAGCAATATAAATCATTCCGGGTAAGAGGTCCATGCCACTCTTTGTTTCGACAACCGGTAAAGCGCTTACCCTATCCAGACGGCCTGCAAATGCGGCGGTAAACTGTTCGGGCATATGTTGTACGATGCACACCGTATGCGGGAACTGAGGGGGTAAAGAAGCACAAATTTGTTCAATCAATCCAGGCCCTCCTGTTGAAGAACCAATCAAAATCACTTTTTTCAATTCGGTACCGGAGGTCATCGCAGCTGGACGCGCTTCCCGGACCGGACGCTCTTTCCTAGGTTCACGTTTCGCAACCGATTGCAAACGTCGTGGGGGAATTCGGCTAAGAGATTTTACCTTACCCAAAATATCGAGACGATTTTCATCTTTTCCGACATTCATCGTACCAGGTTTCGCAATGTAATCAACCGCTCCGAGGTCTAAAGCGTCCATCGTAATATTTGCACCGTCGGTAGTCAATGAACTGACCATCAAGATTGGGGTGGGACGGTTTTCCATAATTTTCTGTACCGCCGTCAACCCGTCCATTACCGGCATATTGATATCCATAGTAATGACATCGTATTGCTGAGCGCTGGCTTTTTCAACCGCTTCGGCTCCATTTCTTGCCGTTTCGATTTCAAATCCCAATTCAGAAATAATCTCGGAAAGCTGTTTCCGGACCAGTGCCGAATCGTCTGCGATTAACACTCTTTTCATTTTACCCCTTGATCATCGATATATCTGCCCCAAATCAAGCATCATCACAAGCCGATCCCCGCCATTAAGATGCAAAATATGGGAAAATACACTGTGTTCATTGCTTTCTGCATGAAGCTCATCGTTGTGGATTTCCAAAACATCACTTACACTATCAACAAAGAAGCCCATTCTCCCTTTCGACGTACCACATATGATGATCTTTTGTTCCACACCCTCTTCTGTCTTAATATTAAGCCGTCTATGCAGAGACCCGATCGTTACGATCTGTCCTCGTATATTAACTACCCCCTCAACGCTCTCCGGAGCCTGCGCAATTGGAGTTACCGGAGTCATATCGATGATTTCATCAACGTTTTCGATATTAAGAGCATATTCTTCGCTTCCGAGTTTAAAAACAACCGCTTCACAAACAACATTGGTCTTCGCATCGGTTTTAATATTTTGAGACGAAATAATCAACGAGTTGTTTTCGTGGATAATTTTTTGGATATCTTCACTTCCGATCGTAGAAATCAAATGATTTTCTTCGTGAATGACTCCGGAAATTTTCCCCTCTTCCGATTCATCAAACATTTCAATCTGTGATTCGTCAAATCCTTTGATATCAATAATTTCATCAATGATCAAACCGACAACTTTTGACCGTACCTGAGTAATCAAAATACGGTTCTTATCACTTTTCATCGGTTCATAACCGTATCGTAAACGCAAATCGACGATTAATACCAATTCTTCTCGCAACGACATCATTCCGACGATCTCTTCGACCGAACCACTCAGCGGGGTGATTGTTTGCTGCGCACTCAAAATTTCCCGTAGGTTGTCAATTTCCATCCCATAAACTTCACCACCCATGCGGAATAAAAGATAGCGGCTCACCGCCCCTTTCGCATCATTTCGTATATCCAAGAGTTCATGTTTTTCAGATATTTCATTCGCTTCTATTTCACGCAAACGTACCGACTTCAGGATTTTTTTGACATCTACGATCTGAATCATCTGATCTTGATAATGATAGATGGCCACAATGGGGTCATCGCTTTGAACTATATATTCGACTTCCTTGGGATCGACGACGACCGTCGCGATTACTTCAGATACAACCAATGCGGAAGTATCTAAATCATCGTTCAATGTAAGAATACGGCTCTTTTGAGAAGTAGTATCTACCTTTTTCATTCCTAAAAGGAGATTCATATCGACGGCCGTCGTAATATTTCCCCCGACCGCACACATTCCATGAACTTCTTTTGGACTGAGTGCCAGTGCGGTCATATCCGGTACGCGAAGTATCTGACCTACCAGATATGTAGGTATACCGAAGCAGACGTTATCGTGGCAAACGATTAAAATCTCTTCGATCTTCATTTACATCATCCCTGTTGAAGTTCATCCGCCATAACGGCCAATTCTTCAACCCCTTCTCCAATATGGGAAACCGTTTCGATAATCAACTCGCTCGCTTTACGCGATTCCATAGCATTCCGGGCGGAAAGCTCAACCGCTTTTTGAATTTCGCTGACCCCGATAAGCCCTTGATTCAACCCTTCGATATTCTGATCATTGATCGCTTTCAATCCGGTGAAACGATCCAGCAAATCGATCAACATCGTCGTAATTTTGTCAATCTCATTCACCAATACGACAATTTGTTCTTTTTCCATTTCCTGATTAGAGAGAAGTTTAAGCCAGTCTCCACGAACCGTATCGATTTCACTGTTCATCGATTCGATCGTATCGTTAATCTTTTCAGTATTGGATTCCGAATCCTTGGCAAGATTACGAATATCGGCACTAACCACCGCAAACCCTTTTCCGAAATCACCGGCACGAGCGGCTTCGATAGATCCGCTGATAGCGAGCATGTTCAACTGGATAATGCTGTTGGAAATACTTCCGACGGTTTTGTCGACATTACGTGTCTCACGGACGATAACGTCAAGTTCGTTGCTTGCGGTACTTCCTTCTGTGATCGATGCACTGAAATCGTTACCAATTCCCATCATTTGCGCTTTTACGTCACTAAACGAAATTTTCAGCAGATCGAAATTACGGCGTGCAATTTCAATCAGTTTATTAATGTCTTTTGACGCTAACAAACCGTTTTCAAACAACTCTTTATTCATCAATGCACTCTGATTGGTAGACTGAGAAGCTGATTCAATCTGATTCAGCGCATTAGTTACCTCTTTGAGGGAACTCTGAATGTCTTCCATTGACGAGCTGATCGCATCCGCCGCCGCCGCGATCTCTTCAGCTGACTTCATTGTATCGGTCGAATATTTCAATTCTTCCGAAAGAGAATTGAGTTCTTTGATGTCCTCTTCAGTCTGAACCAAAGAATTGGACTGGATTTCAATGCTGTTGAGCGTTTTTTCAACAGACCGGGCAATATTAGCCGACGCATCGGCAATCTCTTTGGAACCGTCATTGATCTGTGCAATGTATTGGCTCAAACTGTGCGTATATGCGTTCATATTTCGCGCTGCCTCGACGGTATAAACGGCAATTTTTGTCAACTCTTCCATCTTAAGGCTCAGCTTGGTCCCATGTCCCCCGGTTTTCTCGATGATACCGGTTGTATTGACTATACTTTTAATGATGTTGTCGATACTTTCTTGAATTTTATTGACCAGCTTGGAAATGAAATCGGCATTTTTTTCCGATTCACCGGCTAATGCTCGGGTTTCATCCGCAACAACGGCGAACCCTTTACCGTGCTCTTTGGCGCGGCTTGCTTCGATCGCTGCGTTCAAAGCGAGAAGATTCGTCTGATCCGCAATTTTAGCAATGAACCCTACTGCTTCTCCGATATTTTCAGACGATGCCTTCAGCTCTTCCGATTTTTTAGAAGAGGCTTTGGCAACGTTTACGGCACCTGTCATACGAGTAACGGAGGAATTAATCGTTCCCACCGCACTCATAATATTGTCTCCGGTTACGAGGGTGGATGAGATGACCGTATCGATTGTTGAACTCATACGCCCGATATTGCTGTTGATTGCACGGACGTTTTTAAGCGCTTGATCACTGGCTCCACTGTTTTCTTCTGCTGCGGTTGCAATCTGTTCCATCGAGCTTTTTAGCTGTTCAATCGCACTGACACTCTCTTGTGCGTTGTCGAGAATAGTCGTTGCCACCCCCGCTATACTCTCCGAAATTTGCTGCTGCTTAGCCAATGTACGTTGACGACGTTTATCGACTCCCTGAGCTGCCGTCATTACGGGTGAAATGTCACCTCTTTTTACCAATGCCATCATTCTCTCCTTAGTCTAACGTCGCGTATAACGCTTCAGCTTTTTTGATTTCGTCACGGGAAGGTTTTACACGGATAGAAACGTATTTGACGTTTCCGTTTTTATCGGTTGAGCGTAATACGGTTGCATACACCCAGTAAAATCCTCCCCCCTTCCGGGCATTTTTAACATAACCTGTCCAAAATCCCTTCGACTGTACATCATCCCAAAGTGATTTGAACGCAGTGCGGGGCATATCGGGGTGACGAACCACATTATGGGGCTGTCCCAAGAGATCTTCACGCTTCCACCCTGCAATTTTCAAAAAAGAGTCGTTCGCATACGTTACTATCCCTTTTTCATCCGTTTCGGACAACAGGTACAAATCGTCGTAAAGGACTTCGCCGTCATCTAAAAATGTGAGTCCATCGATCTTTTCATCAATTTTACTCATTCATTACCCCCTCGCTCAGGACTATAAGTAGAGGATAGCATAACGGTTATAAGATAAAAAAAGACTGAAAAGTCTATAAACCGTTTTTGTTAAATAGTCATGTTCCGGAATTCTAAATAAGTTCAATCGATCACGCTGTGCAAGACTTCGGAAATTGCGTCCGGAAGTAAAGGTTCATGCAATCGATGGATCGGTTCTTGGAAGTGGGACGGAACCATTCCGTTCGATTGCAGCAAAATAAACGGGATTCCCAATTCACGTAATAATAACCATTTTGTCGATGCGGCCGGGACAAATACTACATCGTATCCCTGTGGTACCGTCCGAGAAAGATAATCAATTTTTGCTACCCCAAAATCGTGTAAATATTTTTCCAGTAACATCACCATATCCGTGTCGTCAAAATGATCGTAAAACGCAACTTTGAATGTTCGGAACCGACTCTTCAACATTGCAAACGGCTCAATCTCATTATGGCATACGTTCAGAGGAATATGAAATCCGAATAAGCTCCCTTTATTCTCGACGCTTCGGAAAACAATCTTTCCCCCCATTTGAGTCACCAGCTGTGAACAAATAGACAAACCGAGCCCTGTTCCGCCGAAATTGCGAGTAATAGAATTATCAGCCTGTTCAAACGCTTCAAAGATTGTTTTTTGTTTCTGCGGGTTAACGCCGATGCCGTTATCTTGCACATTGACCCGCAGTTCACCCCCTTCGTATACGGCTTTTACTTTGATAATTCCATTTTTCGGCGTAAATTTGACGGCATTGCTCAAAAAATTCGCCAGAATCTGCTTTATCCGCGAATTGTCCCCACTCAGACAACGCGGCATATTCGGATCTATATAGGTAGCGTAGCGGATCGACTTCTCATAGGCTTTTGACGAGAACAGCATCAGCGTACTCGAAAGTTCAGCTACCGGATCAAACGGCTCATCGGAAATGGCAAATTTTCCACTTTGTAGCTTGGAAAGATCAAGAATGTCATTGACAATTTCCAATAACATTTGCGAACTTGACTGAATCACGTCGACGTAATGTATACCTTTTGCGTCTGATATCTGTTTCCGTAATATAGCGATAAAACCCAATATCGCATTCAACGGTGTCCTGATTTCATGACTCATATTCGCCAGGAACTGATCTTTGGCTTTTTTGGCTTTCTCGGCCGCTTCCAATGCTTCGACAAGTTTCGTCACTTCATAACTCATCGACATGTATTCAACAATATTGTTGTCTTCATCCAATATCGGAACGATCGTCGCATCTACATAATAATCGGAACCGCCTTTGGTACGATTCCGGATCGTAGAATGAAAAATTTTCTTCGAAGAGATGCTTCGCCATAGCTCGATGTAAAATTCATTCGGGGTCTCGTTATGCCGGATTAAAGCGTGCGTCTGACCGATCACTTCGTCATATGCATACCCCGAAACCTTGCAAAAAGCCTGATTGGCGTACGTAATAATCCCTTTTGGAGATGTTTTGGAGACGATAGCGCTCTTATCAATCGCTTTTTGATATTCCCGAAAACGTACCATATCGTTTTTACGCGCGGCATCTTTAGAGAAAAACGAGTGATTGTAATAGGTTAGAGCATCCTCGTATTGATAATCCAGAATCTCCTGTACACCCTCAATACGTTCAATCGATACATCTGAATGTTTCATCAAACATCGAACGACAATTCGCCGGTATTCAGAAAAAAATCGGCTTAAATCTCCTGGCGTAATATCCCGATTTTTAAAATAATCGATTAAAGTATGAATGATCGGACACGAAAAAACCGATTTTACACCGCTTACGACATCAATAAAGGACCGATACAATAAAAAAGCATAATGTTCCTCAAAATACTCGGCATCCATACCGTATTTTCGAAATAAGGATTGCATTATCGGTGTTTCGAGCCATCGGTCGACCACCTCTCGCTCCATCAAGAGAAGGAGCTGTACCACTTCTTTGTCACTGTTCAATATCAAAGGCTGCAATCCACTCTCCCTGTTCTTTAGAAGAATTCCACATCATCTGTCTGTGTACAGGCGACAGGTGAAAGAAGTATTTGCAATTGAGCGATGCTGCTCAAAAGCGTTTTATCCAGATAATGAATATCTTCGGCTTTATGCTCGACAAACACACTCTTGCGCCATACACTCAGATCACCAATAATCGCTTTTATATAGATAATTACATACATCGACTCTTCATCCGAATCATGAAAATCGGCTTTTTTCAGCAAATCAATCAATACCGCTAACGCATAACTCAATTCCTGAAATTCCATTAAACGTTCGAGCATTTTCAGATAGCGTCCGAATAGCAAACAAACTTCTTCTTTTGCTTCTAGAGACATCATCTCACTTAACCCGAGGGAGTCAAGGGCTTCTTCCTCTATATCCCGGAGTTCTTCAAGAATTTCAGCTTCTATCCCAACTTCCAAAATATAGGCAGATGCCGATGTTACCGTCTCTTTTTGATATGTATTATTCCCTTTTGAAACGGGCTGTTGCAGCGCTTCATGAGTCAAGATCTGACACGTTTGATGTTGCACATCCGGATTATAATGGAGCAGCAGATACTCGCTAATCACTCCCTGAAAATTAGTATCGATCAGCGTACAAATTTCATGCAACAAAAAATGGTCCAATGCATTTTTTTCAAGCGCGTACGCAACCCATACGTTTTTAAAATTAACACAGACCGTGAATACGTCGCCAAGAGGAATGTTCTTCTTTTCAAAAAATACTAACATTACCCCGATAACAGGGCAATTCCCGATCCGATTTGTCCCCTTGATCACACCTGCAGCATAATTAATAACTTTTGCACCGAAATAACGTGCGAAGAATTCGATACCTATTGCATGTTTTTCCAATACGGACCGGACATCTTGACAACCCATCCACCGCTGCAAAATTTCTTCTTTTATCTCTTCCGTTAAGGGAAAGCGGTGCTTCAAGCTGTCGAATCCGTTTTCCATTTTCGCTCCCCCTTTTTGACGCATTGCTAATAATTCTACATCATTTCCCTTAAAGAAATGCGCTTCTTCGTTTTGACCTGCTGTAATATTTTACTCTTCCAACAATCCCTCAGCGGGTTCGTAAAAATAATATCCCTGCGATGCGTCAATGCCCAATTCGCACACCTTGTCGAAAATTGCTTCCGAACTTACGAATTCAGCAACAGTCGTTATCCCCATTTCATGCGCAAAGTCGGAAATATGACGGACAATGATCTGGGCATTACGGTCATGAGGCAGGTTCTTAATCAGTGAACCGTCTATTTTAAGCGTATCTACATTCAGTTTCAGCAAATGATCGAAATTAGAGTATCCCGATCCGAAATCGTCGATTGCAAAACGGCATCCGATCGCTTTAAAGCGATCAACGAATGCGCTCACTTCCGCATAATTACGAATCCCTTCACTCTCAAGGATCTCAAAAATAATTTTACGCCCCATTTTATTGGTATGAATAATCTCTTCTAAAAAATCCGCCAATGCAGGATTAATCAAATCCTGGGTAGAAAGGTTAAGACTGACCGGAGTATCGCGATCGCGAAACAGTTCAACTACTTTTTCAATCATCGTTTTAGTTAATTCCGGATAGACTTTAGTCTTTTTCGCAATATCTAGAAAGAAATAGGGAGAAATGACATTTTCATCAGCATCAATGAGACGTATCAATGCTTCGTATTTGATCACTTTACGGCTTCGATTATCGACGATCGGCTGAAAATAGGGGACAATTTTCGATTCTTCAATCGCCTCTCGTATCCGTTTATACCATGCAATATTATTCTCTTGTTCCTCTTTTGAAGAAAAAGAAAATACTTCCAGACTTCGCCGATTAAGTTTAGCCTGTTTAAGCGCTGCCGTAGCGTGTTCCAAAACTCTTTCGGACGAAGGGGCAATACCGACGGTTATCGTCAATACAATTTCGATATCGTCAATCAGAAATGATTCTTTTTGTGTTAAAGCGATCAATTCTTCCAGAAAAACGGTACATTGCGTAAAGTCATGACAATTTTTGTACAGCAGTGCAAACTCGTCACTACCCATTTTGTACAGCGAGAGATGTTCTCCCTTCCGGGCAACGTGCAGGCTCAACCAATATCCATACCCGGCTAGGATACCGTCTCCGATTTGAATACCGTAAACTTCATTAATATCGCTGAAACGGTCGATATTGATAATGGCCAATGCCGTCACATCCTTTTTTCCAAGTGCCTCAACCAGCGAAAAACGGTTTGGAAGATTGGTTACCGTATCCGTCGTTAAATGGTAACGAAGTTTTTCTTGCCGTATAAAAGCCCCGTATGCAAATCCGATATTACCGCACAACTCCGCGAGTATCGACAGTTCTTTAGGTTCAAAACCTTCAGGGCGCCGAGTATAGAGGGCCAAAATACCAATGGGAGCGGCATGTGTTGAAGAAATGACCGGAATAGCAACAACGGCACCAAATCTCCCTTTTTCAGCCATAAAGTGCCATGAACCCCAGGATGTCACGTATTCAAGATGAGAAATCATAACCATTTGACGCTCTTTATACGCTCTGGCTGAAGGGTCAAGATGATCACTTACATCCTCGTCCAGCGATATATTCATCCCCTTGTACAAATAATTTGTCGGATCATCGGAAAAAGCGTATACCTTCAAAGTCCCATTTTCAAAAACCGATAATTGGCACAAATCGTATCCAGGGTGTAACGCAAGTCTTTCACACGGATATCCCAAGAGTTCCTCCATCGAGGATGCGGCGATCAATGATTGATTGATATCGGCTACCGTACGTAATACCGCATCTAAATAACGGGTCTCCTCAAGTGCCTTTTGCAGTGAACTGCGTTGCCGATTAACCGAAAGAAACGAATCGCTGAGAGTATTTTTCAACGTCGCTATCTCATCAATTAGATACGCTCTTTTTGGTATAGGCGTTTGCTCGCGAGAATATCGAGTCATCTCTTCAAGAGGGATAACAATCCATCTTCGGACGGTCCAAAATGCTATTGACATAAAAAGGGCCAATATTAAAAAAAGGGTCATTCCGAAAAACAACGCCAATTGTTGCAACCTTCCAAAAACGTATGCATCGTTCAGTTCAAACAACAATACCGATGTTTGTTTATCGGAATCTCTAAAATAATTAAATTCACTCTTATACCGAACCCACTGATCGTTGATTACCCCTTTTTCCATTTCCCGGATCGGACGGTATCCTCGATTGATTATTGTCCCGATCAATCTTCGTTCCGACGCATAAGCGATTGTTTTTCCATCCAGCGAAAGTGCATATCCTGCAACCGCATCATTCGTTGCACTTGCTTTATCTAAAAGTGATTGCAATCCATCGTATCGTTTTTGGTTCAATAATTTTCGGACATCATCTTCCATGTCGAAAAGGTTCTGATTCAAACCATTTAATAGATAATGGAGTGTCCAAACCCTCTGTATTTCGTAAAATGAAACTGATGATGCAGTAATGATGACAAAGAAAAAAACCATTCCGGCTACAATAAAACGCTGAATTTTCACGGCACAATCCGATCGGTTGCGATACCTTCCTGATTCAGATAAGCGACGATATGTTCACGTGGAGCGGGACATAACCACTCAATTGATTCAAGACTTTTCAAAAATGCTTCGTAACTTTGCCCCTCTAGATAGGGACGAACCGTAGCGTAATACTCTTTGGGATTCCGATGCAGACAATCTATCGCTTTTTTGATAGCTTCTTTCATTGTTTTAAAATCCTTTTCATGTTCCCGGATCACCCGTTCTTCAACAAAAAGAGCATCAATAACGTAAAAATTCTTTAAATTTTTCGTCGATCCAAGGAAGCTATACCCTTTGTTTTGGATCAATTCCGTTACGTAAGGTTCATACGACACAATCACTGAAGGAGTGTTCTGAGTCTTCATCGCCAGAATACTTTTTTGGGACGAATCGTGAAGAACAAAATCAGCCCTCAAGCTATGCCCATCTACAAATGCTTTCCACATCATTTCGCTCACTGAATCACGATTGAGGTAAACGTCTACATACTCTTTAGTCGCTACAATCTCTTCAAGCGAACGATTGGATACAATGGCATCTGCTCCATTAGACCGGTCAATCAACAATACCGGTTTGGCTTTATCCTCGTCATTTTTCAAGGCAAATAACTCAAATTGCGTTCCTGAAAATCCTTGTGTAAACCCTCTTTCATAGAGGTTAACGTGATCACTGACATCAACCAGCCATACAAATGTAAACGGTGTTTCCGCCAACCACCCTTTTTCATAAGCATACATCAACGGAGTATTGCCAATCCAACTGTTAATCGAAATACGAACCGAATCACTCCGCACCGTCTGCAGTACGTAAAAATACATTCCAACGGTTGCGGCAAGAACTGAAAAGAGGCTAAAAACAATCCATTGCCCTTCCCTCATTTCCTTAGTCCCTTTTTATGTTTCTCCTATGTTAACATTAAGAATCTTTATCGAATCTATAGTAGTAAAACTATACATGGCTATTACCGAATAACCGCAGAACAGGGAGGTTGATGCTACAATTTCCGACTTGATTTTTTTGGAACCGTTATGAAATTCTTTTCAATATTGCTACTATTTTCTTCACTTCTGTTTGGTATCGAAGCGACGAAGGGAAAAAGTCTTCTTCTCACCTTCGCAGCCCCAATGGGAACCGTAGAGTCTCCGGAACTCAATATCAGCGTTCTTCTCCATCCCACCGACAGAAACAAAGGGATCGCAATCCTCCCGATAGATTACTACGCCCAAACAGCACCGATCACCTTGACGTGGCATTCTCCCTTGCAAAACCTACGCTTTGCACTGGATATTCAAAACGGGGACTATCCGGTTGAAACACTCTCCGTCGACCCGGCCAAAGTGACCCCTCCCGAAGAGGTTCTGGAGCGAATCTCAACCGAAAAAGCCGAAGCAGAGGCCATATATGGGCATTTTACTCCGATTCGCTATTGGAATAAGCCTTTTATTGTTCCATTGGATTCCACGATCACAAGCGCGTACGGTTCGGCACGAACCTATAACGGTGTTTTAAAAAGTTATCATGGCGGAGTCGATCTGCGGGCACGCACGCCGATTCCCGTTATAGCCGCCAATGACGGTATCGTCGTCCTCGCCAAAGAACGCTATTATTCCGGAGGGACGATTATCATTGATCACGGGGAAGGATTGTACAGTTGTTACTTTCATCTTAGCCGCTTCGATGTTCGGGTCGGGGATCATATTATGCAGGCTCAACCCATCGCCCTAACCGGGGCAACCGGGAGGATCACCGGACCGCATCTGCACTTTGGCATCATGGTGCACGGTATTCAAACCGATCCATTGGACCTCATCCGACAGATTAACGCCCTCTTTGCCCCGGAACAGGTTTCCCCCTTTGACATAGGGATGTCACAATGATCGTAAAGTTACTTGTTCTTAGCGGAGTTTTACTCTCAACGCAACTGTCTGCCTTTTCATCGACCGATATCCAATATCTGTATGGAAACTTTAAAGGGGATACCTTTATGGATACTCAACAAGGGCCCAAACACACCGTCACCCTCGAAGATTACCGTACCTTCGAATACGGGGATATTTACTCGTTTGCTGATTACGGATACGCGCCCAACGAATTTCTTTACAGCGGTGAAAATGATTTATACGGAGAAATATCTCCCCGTTTTAGCCTGAACAAGTTAACCGGAGTCGCCGCGTCCACAGGTACCGTCAAAGAGATATATTCATCGTTTCAATACAATCGGGGTGAACATTTTCGCGCATGGTTGTACGGCGTCGGATGCGATCTGAATGTTCCTGGCTTTAGTGTATTGGGACTAAACCTCTATCGGAAGATCCAGAATATCGGCATCGACACCTATCAGCTGTCGCTTAATTATTTGGTTCCGCTTTCGGAACAATGGCATTTTGAAGGGTTTACCGATTGGACGACACGCGATTTTCTGTCACAGAATCAACTGCTGTTGAATATATCTCCCCTGATCGGCCTTTCACACGGGAGACTCGACGTCGGTACAGAGTGGCATTATTTTCACGAGAACGTATATCACAACGGCAACAGCGTTTTTCAGATAATGATGAAATACAGTTGGTAAGCTAACTGTCTAAAGAAGACCAGCAGTTAAAAAGCACTCCGAAAATCAATCTTTTTTATAGGCGGCCCAAACAAACCCGCCCAGTCCGACTCCGACAACCAATACCAAAAAAATGACTTGAAACCAATCCGACATTAACATTATGCAATTCCTTAGCAATACTTGTGACGAAGTATAGCTCTCTTTATTAAACGGCGTTCAGTTCTTTTTCTTTGAGCTGGCCGCACGCGGCGCTGATATCCAGCCCTTTCGAGTCCCGGATCGTGCACAGCACACCATGTTTAATCAGGTATTCCTGGAAATTGACCATATCGGCTCTGGTCGGGCGCTGATAATCGCTTCCGGGATACGGGTTAAAATAAATTAGATTGACTTTCGCCTTAATCCCGTGAAGAAGTTTGACCAGCTTTTTCGCCGAGCCAAGATCGTCGTTTTTCCCTTTGATGACGAGATATTCGAACATCACCCGTTTACGGGTATCGATCGGAAACCGCTTCACCGCTTCGATGATCGAGGCGATGTTATACGCTTTATTCATTGGAATTAGCTCGGTCCGCAATTCGTCATCGACGGCGTGAAGGCTGATTGCGATGTGGACGCCTAAATCCATTTCACCCAGTTTGTCGATTTTGGTGCTCAGACCGCTGGTTGAGACGGTTTGACGTTTCCCGCTGATGGAAAGCCCCTCTTCGTCTTTGAGGATCGTGATCGCCTTTGCGAGATTATCCAGATTATCGAGTGGTTCACCCATCCCCATGTAGACGATATTGAGGCGACGGTGCGCCGCGAGGCCGTTATCCATCTTGACGGCCAACACCTGCGCGACGATCTCTCCTGCGCTAAGGTCGCGGGTAAAGCCCCCCTTGGCGGTGAGACAGAACGAACATCCTACCTTACACCCCACCTGCGTCGAGACGCACACGGTAAAGCGGGCTTCATGCTCGACATTGCCCTCATCATCAATGGACTCGTCTTTCATCTTGAGCCATACCGTCTCGACGGTTTTGCCGTCACGCAGTTCGAACAGGTATTTGATCGTCCCGTCGGTCGAGCACTCCTTGCGGACAATTTTGAGAGGCATGACATCGTATTCGCCAGAGAGCTCTTCGCGCATTGCTTTTGGGAGGTTCGCCATGGCATCGAAGCTTGTTGCGTACTGGTTATAGATCCATCCCCAGATCTGTTTGGCCCGGAACGAGGGTTTGACCATGGAAGCGAGTTCGGCTTTGGTGTAGTCGAGGATACACTTTTTATCCATGGATCAACCCTTTTTCTTTGAGATGTTCGCGTAACAGCACTTTGGCAAACCCGTGATTGGAAACAAAATCGCGATGGGCATTCGCATCACAGTAATTGGTGATACAAAACACTCCGCCCGAGGGGATGCCGAATACCTGAGCCACCCGCATCACGCTGAAAAATTCCATGTTCTCGCATCCCAACCCCAACGCACGAAATTTCTCCATCGCATTTTCGCTGGTCGTAATGTAGTTGGAGCAGTTGACGATAACGTCTTTGATCTCTTGCGTTTGTGCGGAGACGACGTTATCGATGGGGGTATAGGCACATTTATCCAAAAATCCTAACTCGATGTTAGCGGCAGTTTTGGATTCGACGATCTCATGGATCCGATGTTCCCCATAGCTTCCGGCACTCCCGACAAACAGTAGAAACGGGGGTTTCTCGATCAGGCACAGACGTGTGAGATTGATAGCGCTGTCGATCAGTCCCACTCCTATCGGAGTCGCAAAATCAAACGTCTCGTTATTGCCGGCACAGAGAATCATTATTTTCCTTTTACACGATTTCGGAGCAAAGCCCCGAAAGCTACGTTAACACTGGATTTCCCTCGGTGGGAAGCCCACGCACAAAGAGCGTGCTTATTTTATAACCGTACAGGGATCCCTTCGGAACTGAGGTAGCGTTTGAGGTCCATGATGTCGATTTCGCGGTAGTGGAAGATGCTGGCTGCGAGTGCGGCATCGGCACCGTGCTCGAAAGCCTCTTTCATATGTTCCATCGTCCCCGCACCGCCGCTGGCGATGACGGGGACATTGACCATGCGGCTGATCTGCTCGGTGATCGAGAGATCGAATCCTGCTTTCGTCCCGTCGGCGTCCATCGAGGTTAGCAAAATCTCTCCGGCCCCTCGGTCCACCGCTTCGCGTGCCCAATCAAGAGCATTGATCCCCGTATCGACCCGTCCGCCGTTGAGATAAACGTTATACTGATCTCCCGTGCGTTTTACGTCAATCGCAACGACGATGCACTGGCTTCCAAAACGCTTTGCCCCCTCATCAATCAGTTCGGGGCGCTTGATCGCGGCGGAGTTAACACTCACTTTATCACATCCGACGGCAAGAAGACGGTAAATATCGTCGAGTTTGCGGATACCGCCGCCGACAGTGAGGGGGATAAACACCTCTTTCGCCACCTGTTCCACAATATGGACGATCGTATCGCGTTCTTCGTGCGAAGCGGTGATGTCAAGAAACGTCAGCTCATCCGCCCCCTCTTCGTTATAGCGTTTGGCGACTTCGACGGGATCGCCCGCATCTTTGAGCCCGACGAAATTAACCCCCTTGACGACGCGGCCGTCTTTGACGTCCAGACAAGGGATGATCCGTTTTGCGAAATATTCCATACTATTCACCTTCGCACAGTGTTTTAAAGCCGACAGTATAGCTATGATTACCAAAAGTAACGATAAAAGCACTCTCTACCCTCTTCCCTTCAATTTCATTGCAACTCTTGTTGTTTTTCGCTTTAATAGGGGATTAACTCTTTATTCGGTAGAATCCGAGCAATGCAAAACCGTGCCGCCATCGCCAAAAAGAAATTTGGCCAAAATTTTTTACGTGATGAGACCGTCTTGGCGCAAATCATCCAATCGATGCCCGATACATCACACCGTATCGCAGAGATCGGGCCTGGATTAGGTGATTTGACTAAATATTTAGTTGATGTCAAAAGTGTCACCGCTTTTGAGGTCGATACCGACTTGTGCAAGCATTTACAGCACCATTTTGCCGATGCCATCGCTACCAATCGGCTCCAACTTCGCTGCGGCGACGTTTTGGAGCATTGGAAGAGTGAGCTTCTGGATGAACCGTACGATTTAGTGGCGAATTTGCCCTATTACATCGCAACCAATCTCATCCTTAAAGCCCTCGCCGATCCGGCGTGCCGAAATCTGCTTGTCATGATACAGCGTGAAGTGGCGGAGAAGTTTTCCGCTGCACCCGGAGAGAGAGCTTTTGGGGCTCTTAGCGTTATCGCGCAAAGCGCAGGCGAAACCGAAATCGTCCTGCACGTTCCGCCAGAAGCGTTTGAACCCGCCCCCAAAGTCGATTCCGCCGTACTGCTCATTCGAAAAACGGCGAATCGTAATGATGAAGGATTTGAAGAGATGCTGCGCATAGCGTTCGCACAGCCGCGAAAAACCCTCCACAAAAATCTTTCCGCCCGCTTTGAGGGTACCGTACTTGCCAATGCATTCAGTGCATTGGAACTGGAAAAAACACTCCGGCCTCATCAGCTCAGCACCAACGACTATCACCGGCTCTACACACTGTTGAAATAGCTTTTTACATATTTACCGTAAAAGGCTCCATCAGGAAGTAAGAGCGCCTCGAATACATTATTCAAATATCTAAAATTTTATGCATGTATGCATATGCCCGAACCAAGGAGCATCCAATGACTGATGAAACAACAGAAAACCCAAAACAGCCGCAAGGTGAAAATCGCACTCGACGAAATCGCAGACCTTTTCGTAATCGTGCCGCAAATCGTGCGGAAAATGCGGAGGAAACTACCGGCGAACGTCCTGTACGTGAAAACCGTCCTCCACGTTCCGATCGTCCGCGAAACGATCGTCCCCGTCCTGAACGCCCTAAAAACGATAACCGTCCCCCTCGCCCGGAGCGAAATGAAAACGAGGAAGCTCCGAGCGAAGAGAGTGCGAACCGCCCTGCACGCGACCGGGGAAGAAGCGGACGACGCGGTGCACCAAGCACGCCCGTCGATGCCAACTTACGCGACTTCGTGTCCAAAAACGTGGAGGCGCATAAAACACGTCTCAACCCCCATTACAAATTAAATCTTGACAGTAACGACAAAATCCGCATCACTCCGTTGGGTGGTCTGGGTGAAATCGGTGGAAACATCACCGTGATCGAAACCGAAAACGAAGCGATCATCGTCGATATCGGGATGAGCTTCCCGGATGAAGAGATGCACGGAGTCGACATTCTCGTCCCTGACTTCAGTTATATCCGCGAAATCCGCAAAAAAGTGGTAGCGGTCATCATTACCCACGCTCACGAAGACCACATCGGAGGAGTCCCGTATTTCTTTAAAGAGATGCAGTTCCCGATCTACGGTACACCGCTCCCGCTGGCCATGATCGGAAACAAATTCGACGAGCACCACATGCGGGATTTCCGACGATATTTCAATCCGATCGTCAAACGGGTCCCTTACAAAATCGGAAATGATTTCGAAATCGAATGGATGCACATGACCCACTCGATCATCGATTCAAGCTCGTTGGCGATTACCACCAAAGCAGGAACCATTATCCATACGGGAGACTTCAAAATCGACCATACTCCGGTTGACGGTTACACTGCCGATCTTCACCGTCTTGCTCATTACGGTGAAAAAGGGGTTCTATGCCTCCTCTCCGATTCAACCAACTCGTACAACAAAGACTGGACGCCAAGCGAGCTGACCGTTGCTCCGGGATTTGACCGAATCTTCAGTAAAGCTGAAGGGCGTGTTATCATGTCAACCTTTAGCTCAAATATCCACCGTGTCTACCAGGCCATCCAGGCCGGTTTAAAATACAACCGTAAAGTGTGCGTCATCGGACGTTCGATGGAGCGGAACCTCGAAGTGTGTATGCAATACGATTACATCAAACTTCCGAAAAACATCTTTATTGATGCCGAAGAGGCCAATCGGATGAACGACAAGGATGTCCTCATCGTGACGACGGGAAGCCAGGGAGAGCCGAGTTCCGCGCTGTTCCGTATGGCGATCGGCGAACACCGCCACATTAAAATCAAGCCGACTGACCTCGTTGTCCTCTCGGCGCGTGCGATTCCGGGGAACGAAGGTTCGATCTCAAGCATGCTCAACTACCTCCAGCGTGCAGGTGCCAAAGTTGCCAACGACCGCGATATCCACGTTTCGGGACACGCAAGTATCGAAGAGCAAAAATTGATGCTCCGCTTGACCAACCCGAAATTTTTCCTGCCGGTACACGGGGAATACAATCACGTCCAGCGCCACAAAGAAACGGGTGTCTCGTGCGGTATTCCTGAACGCAACATTTTGTTGATGAGCGATGGCGACTGCATCGAAGTCGGATCGAAATTCATGCGCAAAGCCAAAACAGTTAAAACCGGAAAAATTTATATCGACAATCAAAACAATCACCAGATTGAAGACGATATCGTTATCGATCGTCAGAAAATGGCAAGCGAAGGGATGGTTATGCTTGTCGCCCAAGTCAGCGCTGCCGATTCACACCTTCTCTCCAAACCGCTCGTTACAAGCTTCGGATTGGTTGCAGACCGCCACGATAAAGCCTTTGCTGCCGAGATGGAAGATGTACTTGAGCATTTCCTCGTCAATATGAAACCGGGGCTGATTGAAAATCCAAAAGCGCTTGAGAATGACCTGCGTCAGGTCGTGCGCAAACACATTTACCGTAAAATGAAAAAATACCCTCTCATCGTCCCTCACGTTTTTGTTATGTGAGTTTGCCGTTAAAAAAGCCAACTGCTTGGCTTTTTGGCAAACAAAACCGTAGCTGTTGCGTAAAGCAGCAGCGAAGGCTTCAGAACCGAATTTAAACCTAGCAACAAATTTTAGATCAGCCTCCTACACAAAACCAAAAGCGATGTCGCAAATCGACACCGACATAGCTTATCTCATAGCTAACCCATTAAGCTCGACAAAGCCTTCTCTTCAATAAAGCGTTTTTTACTGATCTCTTCGTTATACTCTCCAAAATTACTTAATAAGACCCATCTCATGAAAGTCACCCTGAATCATTATACGCCGCTCGTCATATGTTCCGATGCCATCCGTACGTGTTGGCAAAGTTTCGACAAAAGCGATGACGGCGGAGAAGCCGATCGTGCCCTTATCGATCGAGTCGGCAATAAATTCAAACATGCCAGTACCCTTGAGCATCTCGTCTATAATTTCTATATCGAAGGGATCAGCCGGGCACTGCTGCAAGAATTGGCCCGCCACCGTATGGCAAGCCTTAGCGTCAAAAGCACACGTTATACCCTTAAAGAGCTTAAAGAAGAAGAACCGTTTTCAATCGATCATAAGAATCGTGCCGAAAAATATATCGTTATGAGTGGAGTCGACATCGTGGACGACATGAGCATTCGCGCCCTCGAGAATCTACGCATCGTATTAGCAGCGGGAATTAGTAACGATCGGGCCAAATACTGTCTCCCTGAGAGCTATAAAACCGAATTGAGCTGGACGATCAACGCTCGTAGTCTACAAAACTTTATTTCTTTACGAAGCGATAAATCGGCATTATGGGAAATACGTGATCTGGCAAAAACCCTTTACGAATCCCTTCCAAATGAGCATCAATATATATTTCAACATTCCCTCAAAGGAGACCAACCCGAATGAAAAAATTATTATTTACACTTCTAACCGTACTTACAATGATGAGCGGATGTGCCCAAAAACAACTGATTGTCAATGGATTAGTTTGTCCGGCCGGCCGTACCGAAGAACTTGTCCAGGCCGATTTCCAAGAATGCCGTTATTACGATGTGGAAGCAGCCGCAAAAGCCTCAAAAGCACCTATGAGTATTGAATGTCAGAAATGTCTTGAAAATAAAGGTTATACAATCGAACAATGACCGTTTCCCTTCGGGGAAAATCATATTAGAAGATCTAAAGAAGAAGGCGATAAGAGGTTTTTGATAAGACCCGAAGGCCTTATTTTTAGAGAGCTGCTTTAGCTTGAGCCGTCAGGGCAGTAAATGCTGCCGCATCGTTCATCGCCATATCAGCAAGGATTTTGCGATCCAGATCGATGTTTGCACGTTTAAGACCATTCATGAAAGACGAATAGTTCATACCGTTAAGACGGCATGCCGCGTTAATACGGATAATCCACAACTTACGGAAATCACGTTTTTTCTGTTTGCGGTCACGGAATGCGTATACGAGTGAGCGCTCGAGTTGCTCTTTCGCTTTACGGAAATGTTTGTGACGTGCACTGTAGAAACCGCGGGCGAGTTTCAGAACTTTTTTATGGCGACGGCGTCTTACAACACCAGTTTTTACTCTTGGCATATTTTTCCTTTCTTGACCCGGTTCATTTTAGTTTTAATGACGGGGTGCCGCTTTGCGGACTTGCCCAGCGTTATGCTGGAGGGTATATCGATTGAAAGCTGTTATCAGCCAACGATCATTTTTTTGATGGCTTTCTCGTCTACTTTAGCAACCACTTTCGGGGTGTTTTGCTTGCGACGAGTCGTTGCATCTTGTTTTGTCAAAATGTGGCTGCGGAACGCTGTACCACGTTTGATGCTGCCGTTTTTCTTTACTTTGAAGCGTTTTACCGCTCCTTTTACCGACTTCATTTTTGGCATCGACTGGATTCCTTTCGCAAAAATTCTCTAAAAGAGGAGCGGATTATATCATAAATAAAGAAAATCTTAGCTTATAAATAGATAGTGGACAAGATTGTATGGAGTAAACGTGGAAAGAATCCACGTTTATGGAGAGTATTAGTGTTTTTTGTCTTCTTTTTTAGGATGGATCAACATATTGCAGTAACGACCCTCCATTGCCGGAGCTTTATACATGACACCGATATCTTCAACCATAGGCCAGATACGGTTCAAAACCGCTTCAGCGGCTTCGGGATGAGCCATCTCTCTCCCTTTCAAAAAGACGCGGAAATGGACGTGTTTCCCTTCCGTCAAAAATTCACGGGCATGCTTAACTTTATACCCGATGTCATTATCGGCGATTTTTACCGACAATTTGATCTCTTTGACCTCAATTTTGGTCTGTTTCTTACGCGCTTCTTTTTTCTTCTTCTCTTCTTGGTAATGAAACTTACCGTAGTCCATGATTTTTGCGACGGGAGGCTTGGCATCCGGTGAGATCATCACGAGATCTAATCCCATCTCGTTAGCTTTATTCATCGCTTCGTTAATCGAAACGATACCTAGCGGCTCTCCGCCATCGATTACACAGCGTACCTCAGGAACCCTGATATCTTCATTCATCAGAACTCGGTCTTGTTTTTTAGTCAAAAATGTACCTCATTTATTTTTTGTTTTACCATGGCGAAAAACTCTTCTTCGCTCATATTGTACTGTTCGCGTTTTCTGCGGTCACGAACAGCAACCGTTTTGGAGTTCACCTCTTCGTCTCCCAAGACGATGATCATCGGAACCCGTCCTTTTTCAGCTGTACGGATACGTTTATTCAGGCTTTCGTTTTTATCGAAAACCTCGCTGTCGGCTCCCATATCCATCAGTTTGTCGGCCAATTCACGGGCATACGCTTCATGCGTCGGTGCAATCGGAACGATTGCAACCTGTGTCGGCGCGATAAACATAGGAAATTCCCCAGCGTAATGCTCCGTCAATATACCAATAAAACGCTCAAACGAACCTAAAATCGCACGATGGATCATAACCGGCTGAATTTTTACATTCTCTTCGCCGTTGTATTCAAGCTCAAAACGTTCCGGCAGGTTAAAATCGAGTTGTACCGTCCCGCACTGCCATTCACGACCGATTGCGTCAAGGATCTTGATATCGATTTTAGGTCCGTAAAAGGCTCCGCCCCCTTCATCGATATCGTATTTTAGATCGTGTTTATCCAATGCGGTCTTAAGAGCATGGGTTGAAATTTCCCATACCTCATCGTTACCGACGGCTTTTTCAGGCTTAGTCGAAATCATCATTTTGTATTCGAATCCGAACGTTTTCATGATACCGTCGATAAAATCAACGATTTCAATAATCTGTCCCTCAATTTGTTCGGCAGTACAAAAGATATGCGCATCGTCTTGCGTAAATTCACGGACACGGAAAAGACCGTGCAGCGCTCCCGTCATTTCATGACGATGAACCACTCCGTATTCAAAATACTTCAGCGGAAGGTCGCGATAAGAGTGCAAGTCGTGTTCGTATACTTTGATGTGACCGACACAGTTCATCGGTTTTACCCCGAATTCAAGCTCGTCGATGTGGGTGAAATACATATTTTCACCGTAGTTTTGATAGTGACCGCTCACCTTCCACAGGTCGCTTCGGAGCATTTCCGGACCGCGGACCGGTTCGTATCCCCGTTTACGGTGTGCTTTAAAGAGCAGCTGTTCCAAACGTGAACGCATCCGCGCACCCGCCGGAAGCCAGATTGGGAATCCCGCACCCACCTCTTCGCGGAACGTAAAGAGTTTCATCTCCGCTCCGATTTTACGGTGGTCCCGTTTTTCGGCTTCCGCCATCATTTCCAGATACGATTTTAAAGACTCTTTATCGGCAAAAGCGATCCCGTAAATACGGGTCAGCATTTCATTTTTGCTATCACCGCCCAGATAGGCACCGGCAATTTTGGTCAATTTAAAATTTCGAAGCAATCCTACATTTGGTACGTGCGGTCCACGGCATAAATCTTCAAAAGCACCTTGTTTGTAAATTGAAACGGTATCGCTCGGAATACGGTCCATAACCGCCTGTTTCAAATGATCATCCGCAAATTTTGCCCGAGCTTCGTCTTTCGTAATCTCGTAACGTTCGATCAGCTCTTTTTTCTTAACAATCTCCTGCATGGTCTTTTCGATCGTTTTCAGATCTTCTTCACCAATATGGGAATCTACTTGAAAATCGTAATAGAATCCTTCTTTGACGACGGGGCCGACAAAAAATTTCGCTTCAGGGTAGAGTTTTTTAATTGCCTCGGCCATAAGATGTGCGCAAGAGTGACGGATTACTTCGAGCGCTTCGGGAGAATTGTCGTATGCAATCTCCTCTCCGCTCACTCCGAGAGCCTGCGCGGTTTGTAAATCGATGATTTGATCATCGTGTTTAATGGCAATAACGTCCATACGGTAACCTTCTAAAAATAAAACTTTTGGCATTAGAAATAAAAAATATTGGGATTATACGAAAAGATTGATTGGTTTGAGTTTAAATACAGTATTAGTTATTTGTTATGATGTGATTTTTAGTGTGATAGAGGAATTTTCTTAAATAATATAATTTTGATGAAAATGGTGGCCACAACAGGACTTGAACCTGTGACCACTACCATGTCAAGGTAGTGCTCTACCAACTGAGCTATGCGACCACTTCTTATTGGAGGCTGAAATTATAGCCTCCTAAACGTTAATATTTCTTTAAAGTTCAATCATTTTTGCAAATCATCGGTTTTAAGTTCACCAAAAACAGCCCCAAAACAGCAGCATCAATCATAACATCTGCAAAATTGAACACGGCAAAATCAAATCCGCAATGCCAGTAGACGTAATCGACAACTCCTCCATGCAAAAAACGGTCCCAAACGTTTGAAAATCCGGCTCCGGCCATAATACCGACCGGAAGTACGTAACACCGTTTTCCCAACCATAGCGTATATCCTACTACTCCCGATAGCAATACGATTTGAATCCATTTTAACGATTCCGCCAAAAATGCAAACATTGAAAAAGCCACACCGCGGTTATAGACCAAAATCAGATCAATACAATCGCCGATATACCGATATCCATCCAAAAAAATCTGTTTAATAGCCTGATCGATAATAAAAATTCCGGCGGCTGAAAGCAATAAAATGGATATCAACTCTATCCGCTTACGCATTCAAGACCTTCTCAAAAAAGAAGACCAGTGCTGCCATCGACTTATCCAGTATTTTGGCATCCTTTCCTTCCAAAAGAATACGTAACTTGTTTTCGGTTCCCGAATAACGGATTAGATGTCTCATGTTGTGTTCTTCAACTGATTTTAATTCCGCTTCAAGCCCCTCAATTTGATCCAACGGTTTTTTGGCTTTGACTTTGATATTGACCAATTTTTGCGGATAAAGTTCAAACGGTCTAAGTGCCTTACTCGCTTTTTCATCCGATTTGATCAGCAATGCCAAAATCTGCAAAGCACTGACCAGTCCATCTCCCGTTTTCGCAAAATCGTGCATTATGATGTGCCCGCTTTGTTCTCCACCGAAATTAATTTCCTGTGAACGCATCATTTCAAGAACGTACTTGTCTCCGACATTTGAACGGTACAGCTTCAACCCTTCCGAAGCCATCGCATCTTCCAATGCCTGGTTACTCATGACGGTAGCAACCATTCCGCCCCCTTTAAGCTGCCCGTTACGATGCAAAAACAGCCCTAATGCTCCTAAAATCTGATCGCCATCGACCTCTTCGCCGTTTTCATCGACGACGATCAAACGGTCAGCGTCTCCATCCAATGCCAGCCCGATATCGGCCCGGTATTGCTTAACGGCACTTCGAAGATCTTTTGTATGAAGCGCTCCGCACCCCTCATTAATGTTAAAACCGTTGGGTTCATCATGAAGAATAATGACTTCGACACCTAATTCTTCCAACACGGTCGGACCGACTTTATATCCCGCACCGTTTGCCGTGTCCAGCACAATGCGCAATCCCTGCAACGTCAAATGGCTCGGAAATGAATTTTTTAGTTGGACGATGTAACGGCCGATCACGTCGTCAATCCGTTTGGAACTTCCCATCAGCTTGCCGGTCACCTGCCCCTCTTCCAAACGGTTTTTGTCTGCGGCAATCATCTCGATTTTGGCTTCGATCTCTTCGGATAGCTTATTTCCCTGGGCGTCAAAAAATTTAATCCCATTATCTTCATAGGGGTTATGGCTAGCCGAAATCATTATCCCGGCGTCACAACGCATATTTTCGGTCAAGAAGGCAATGGCCGGCGTCGGCATCGGACCGATCTGAACGACGTCGTATCCGACGGCGGTAAGGCCGCTGACTATGGCATTTTCGATCATATAGCCGCTTCTACGGGTATCTTTTCCCACCAGTATTTTTTTGGTACGGGCGTTTTCCTTGAAATAAATACCGGCCGCCATGGCTACCCGCATGGCCAGTTCAGCCGTTAAAAACGAGCCTGCTTCCCCCCGTACTCCGTCGGTTCCAAAAAGCTTCATGAATTATTGCTTCCTTTTTTAAACTAATTTTTCTTTTTTATTTCTAATTCTATAAATTTTAACTTAAATTTAATTATCTTTAAGGTAGCATTCTACCCTAAAAAAAATTCGACAAGGATAAATGCCATGGCAAACCATAAGTCAGCATTGAAACGTATCCGTCAGACGGAAAAGCGCACTGAGCGTAACCGATTCTATCGTACACGTATTAAAAACATCGTAAAAGCTGTCCGCACTGCTGTAGAAGCCGGAAACAAAGATGAAGCAAAAGCAGCTCTTGTTATCGCAAATGCCAACCTTCACAAATATGTTAGCAAAGGTGTCTTGAAAAAAGAGACAGCTGCTCGCAAAGTTAGCCGCCTTCACCTCGCTGTAAACAAACTGGCCTAAGTTTAAACGTTTCAGCGCTTAGATGACCTTTTTAAGGTCATTTACCCCCACAATTACGGAACTCTCTATTATGTTAGCCGACAAACTGACCCCTTTTATCAACCGTTATAACGAAATCACCGAATTGTTAAGCGCTCCCGATATCGGAAACGACATCAAACGGATGACCGAACTTTCCAAAGAACAATCGTCGCTGCAGCCTCTGTTTGCCAAAGCAACCGAATACAAAAAAATTTTAGAAGATATTGAAGAGAATAAAAGTCTCATTTTCGATGCCGAGCTTGGTGAACTGGCCAAAGAGGAATTAAAATCGCTTGAACCGCAAGTTGAACCTCTGGAAGAAGAAATCAAAAAGCTTCTTATTCCAACCGATCCAAATGACAAACGCAATATTTTTATTGAATTGCGTGCCGGTACCGGTGGAGACGAAGCCGCTCTTTTTGTCGGCGATCTTTTCAACGCCTACGTCCGTTATGCCGATCTGAAAGGGTGGAAAATCGAACTGATGAGCACCAGCCCCTCAGATGTCGGCGGCTACAAAGAGATCATTGCTCTGATCAAAGGGGAACAGGTCTACTCCCGCTTAAAATACGAAGCGGGGACTCACCGCGTACAACGCGTCCCGGCAACCGAATCGCAGGGGCGGGTACACACTTCGGCCATTACCGTCGCCGTTATGCCTGAAGTCGATGACGTCGAAATCGTTATTAATGACAACGATCTTAAAATCGACGTTATGCGTTCAAGCGGATGCGGCGGACAAAGCGTCAACACAACCGACTCAGCGGTTCGGATTACCCACCTTCCTTCCGGTATCGTCGTCACCAACCAAGATGAGAAATCGCAGCATAAAAATAAAGATAAAGCGATGAAGATTTTGAAGGCACGTCTTTACGATATGCAAATGGAAGAGGCACGGGAAAAAGAGATGCTCGAGCGGAAAGAGCAAGTCGGAACGGGGGACCGTTCCGGGCGCATTCGTACCTACAATTACCCGCAAAACCGTATCTCGGACCACCGAATCAATCTCACCCTTTACCGTCTTGAGGAGATCATGCAAGGGGGAATGATGGACGATATTATTGAACCGCTGATCGCCGATGCACAAGCAGAAATTATGAAAAGAGCCGGACTCTAATTATCGGTGTGATTTAAAAATCGTGAATTATTTTCAGAGAAACATTTTCACGATTTGGCGAAAAGCGGCTCTCCCCTTTTGAGCTTTCTACCGAAGGAAGCCCTATCCCCATAGAGCCTATCGGGATGTGTTCCGATGGCGTTAAAATCTCCAATGGGTTTCAAAAACCCCTTTGACTTCCCCTTTAAACGTAATCGTCCCCTCATCCAATCCCAGAAATAATGTCTCACCGCTCTTTGGAAAGACCTGTGCTTGATCGCTTACAAGCCCTTCTTGATGGGCACGGTAAAAGGATGCCGCCATCCCTGTGCCGCAGGCAAGAGTTTCGTCTTCAACCCCACGCTCATAGGTACGTACCCTCAATATACCGTCACTATTTCTGTAAGCGATATTGACGTTAGCGTTGTATTTATGACGCAATGCGCGGGCAAGATCAATATCGAAATTTTCGATATCCGCATCAAAAGTGATCAAATGGGGGACTCCCGTATCGATCAACCACCAACGCATTCCCGATTCATCAATCTCCCGATTGACGATATTCGGCGGAGTCAAATCACTTTGAACCATAGTATCGTCTACCTGCGCTTTGATTACGCCCGCCCCCGTCAAAAAAGCCATTGATGCGCCTGTCAAACCAAAACGATGCGCATAATGGGCGCAGGCTCGACTGCCGTTGCCGCACATCGAGGCCGTCGAACCGTCGGCATTGTAAAATTCCCATTCGAAATCATACGCTTCATGCGGAACCAGAACAATCAATCCGTCCGCACCGATCCCATTTTGACGGTCACACAGGATACGAGCCAGCTCACTGCGATCCGTTTTTTCAAAGGCATGGAAAATGACAAAATCGTTGCCGCTGGCACAGTATTTAGCAATTTGAAGCATAAGAGTCCTTTGAAAATGCGGGAATAAAGATAGTGAAATTATACCTTAGGAGCAGGATAAAGGGCTTTAATCGTCTGAACAAATTTCTCACACTCGTGTTGCAGATGTTTGAGATTAAGCGAGTTATCAATGATCCACCTTGCCCGATTTTTTTTCTCTTCAATGTCCATTTGGCTCTTGATCCGACGAAGCGACTCCTCCTCGGAAAAGCCGTTGCGCTTTATAAAGCGCTCCAACTGAAGCTCTTTGGGCGTGTAAACGACAACTGAATCTTTGATCGGATAGGATTGTGTCTCGAAAAAGAGGGGGATATCAATTAAATAGGGATACCCCAGACGATCTTGCTTTTCGCTTTCGGCTTCGATTGCGGTGCGAATTTTAGGATGAAGAAACGTTTCGAGCTCTTTTTTCAACTCGGGATCGGCAAAAACCACTTGTCCCAACGCCGGACGATCTACTTTTCCTCCTTTGACGAATTCAGAACCAAAACGCTCCGCCACCCATCCACCGTTTTCATCCAGAATACGGTGAGCTATGGTGTCGGCATCGATGATACGAAGACCGTTCAAAGAGAGAAGAGAAGCAACCGTACTCTTTCCCGTTGCAATCCCTCCCGTAAGTGCTATCGCATATTTAAACGCCATTAATTGCGGACGATTCCCAGATAGTTTTTGCGAACATATTGCGGCATCGCAAATGCAGCGATATGGATATCGCAGTTATAATATTGGTGTCCTTCAAGCAAATCGCTGCGCTGTAAAATCAAATCCGCCGTTGGATGGTACTCTTTGGAACACAACAGCAACGTTGTCCCGTCCCCTGCCGCATAAGGCATAATAATCTTGAAATAATTTCCAAGTATTCCCATCAGCTGCGTATTCGCATCGATGTCGTCCAAATCAGGATGTTTCATAACGCACAAGCCTGTTTCCTTCAATGCACGGTTGAGATGAGCGGAGACGGCACTATCATTACTAATCGTATCTATTAAAATGATATCAACGCTTTTATCTGCTACGTTTCGTAACGACTCAAGAAGGCCGAAAGTTTTGATGTATACCGTATCAATTTTTCGGTATCGATCCAACTCTTTTTTAATGGTTTCGGCACTATCGGTAACAACAAGAACCGTCTCAGGTTCTTTATGGGTACACATCGCAACATGCACCATCATTTCCGGGTTACTAAATGCTTTCATGACCTTCCTGCTAATTGTAATTTTGGGTAATTTTGAAGCGATTTTAACACGAAGAGATTAAACCCTATTGAATAAACAGACACTTCGATACCGATTAAAGAAAACCATTGATCCTGACTGCTATACTTTCATCACAATAATATCAAAAAGGCCTACAAACATGTGTGCAGAAAAAATTCAGCGTTTCCTGATGGCCATCGTCCTGACAATCGCGATGGTACTGTTTGCTACGGGACAAACACAATTTGGCGTTATTCTCCAAACCTTTGTCATTATTATGGTCATCGTATGGGCATTTACCGATTTTTGTCCTTCGTTATGGTTCTTTAAAAAAGTTTTCGGTTCCTGCGAAAAAAAATAAACTTCCCCTAACATCTCTTCCGTTATAATTTCTTCACCAAAAAAGGTGAGGAAATTCATGAGTCAAATCAGTTATAAAGACGCCGGCGTCGATATCGATGCGGGCAATAGTTTCGTCGAAAATATCAAACCCCTCGTAAAATCTACCGTAGTTCCCGGCGTATTAGGCGGAATCGGCTCATTTGCGGGAGCTTTTGAACTTCCAAGCGGTTACAAAGAACCTGTTATGCTTGCTGCGACGGACGGTGTCGGAACCAAACTCAAACTCGCCATCGATTCGGGAATCCATAGTACCGTCGGGATCGATCTCGTTGCTATGTGCGTCAACGATCTCATCTGCAATTTCGGAACTCCATCATTTTTCCTTGATTATTATGCTACCGGTAAACTCGATGTCACCGCCGCTACGGCCGTAGTCGGCGGAATCGCCGAAGGATGCCGCCAGGCCGAATGTGCCCTGATCGGCGGTGAAACCGCAGAAATGCCGGGAATGTACCATAGCGATGACTACGACCTTGCCGGATTTGCCGTCGGAATCGGCGAAAAAAGCGAATTGGACCGTACCGACAAAGTCAAAGCGGGAGATGTACTGATCGCTCTACCAAGCTCAGGGCTCCATTCAAACGGTTTTTCACTGGCACGTAAAGTCCTTTTTGAGAAAATGGGAATGAAATTCGATGACGATTTCGAAGGCAAACCCCTGATTGAAACTCTTTTGACCCCTACCCGTATCTACGTTAAGACCTTCAAAGCGCTTAAGGATAAAATTCATGCCCTCGCCCACATTACGGGTGGAGGGATTGTCGAAAATCTCCCCCGTGTCCTACCGGAAGGGCTCCGTGCCGTTATCAATGAAAACAGCGTCCGAGTATTACCGATTTTCGAACTGATTTCTCAGCATGTCGAACGTGCCGAGATGTTCCGTGCTTTTAATATGGGAGTCGGAATGATCCTTGTTGTTGATCCTCAAAATGTTGATTACGTTCTTGAGCACACCGATGGTTACGTTATCGGTACCATCGAAGAGGGAAAACGCGAAGCCGTTCTCGTCTAATCTTCATTTCCCTGCAGCTTCCGGCTGCATTCCATTTTATTCTTTCATCAATACTATTTTCCCCATTTAGCAGTATCATTGTCTTTATTAATCTCTACACTAAAGGACATTCATGAACCTTAAACGCGCAGCTATAGCAGCGGTTTTCCTTGCTGTCGGTATCCAATTTATACCCTATGGAAAAGATCATACCAACCTGCCAGTTTTAAGCGAACCTCAATGGGATTCTCCCAAAACACAGGAACTTTTCAAACGGGCCTGTGCCGACTGTCATTCCAATGAAACTAGATATCCCTGGTACAGCTCGATTGCTCCGGTCTCGTGGCTCGTGATGCACGACATTGAAGAGGGTAGAGAACATTTTAATGTCTCGGTATGGGGAATTCAAAAGAAAAATGAGGGTGATGACGCCGCAAAAGAGGTCGAAGAAGGTGATATGCCGATACTTCCCTACCTGCTGGCCCATCCTGAAGCACGATTGAACGAAACGGAAAAAACAGCACTGATCAACGGTCTGGAAAAAACATTCGGCAAAGAAGAATCGGAAGAGAAATAAGGTTTCACCCCTAAAAGGGGTGACGCAAGATTTATTTGAGCATATCCGCACGCGGGAATGTGAACGTTGATTGACGCACAACGACTACTTTATCTTTTGCGTCGGTTGCGTACGCTTTAATCGTAATCGGAATAACCGTATCTTTACGATCATCATTCACCAACACCTCATCCGTATACAGGACGACCACTTTTTTCTTGACGATGCCCGGTTTTACTTTGAACGGTTTTTCCGGTTCGGCAATTTTAATTTTTCCTTCCATGCCGGCAGGCGGGATAATATCAAAATAGTATTCATGGTCTTCATTGAGCGTATTTTGTACCAAGAAAGTATAGGCATTATCCACCTGAATTTTACCCTCATCCGTATGATTGATCGAATACAAACGATTTTCTTTATTGATGTTCAACAACATATACTCTTTTTTGCTTCCCATCATAGCCAGTACGATACTGACGATAATCAATACGGCGATATAACCGATGATTTTCGGACGGAGATAATGGGTTTTTCCTTTTTGGAACAGCGTCTCTTTTTCACTGGACCATTCAACCAACGTCGGTTTACCGAGTTTACCCATAACTTCCGTACAGGCATCGACACATTCAAGACAGTTGATACATTCAAGCTGCAAGCCTTTACGGATATCGATATGGGTCGGACATACCGTCACACAGCTTTCACACGTCGTACATTCCGCACTCGGATTGACACTCAAAAGATCTTTTTGTTTTGTAAAAGATTTCTCTTTGTGTTCGTTGTAAATCTCTCCACCGCGGTTCGGGTTATAAATCGCCATAACGGTATCATCATCATACAAAACCGATTGGATCCGTGAATACGGACATACGTAGACACAAAAATTCTCTTTCAAAAAGACGACATCATATAGAAGAAACCCGACAATGATCAAAATCGTCCCCACCAACACGCTGTGATCGGCAGGATTTTGAATGTACGCGAAGAAATCTTCCGGCGGTACGAAATACCACATCAAATCGGCTGCTGCGACAAATGCCAGAACCGTCCAGAGCAGCATAGCTACCAGCCGTTTTACTTTGTTTTCGGGTTTGCTGTAATCAGGCTCTTGCTGTTTGTTTTTAATCCGCTTCCGCAATCCCAAAAGTTTCGTTTCGATCAGATCACGGTATACAACCCTGAAGATCGTTTGGGGACACATCCATCCACAAAATACCCGTCCGCCCAATACGGTCATACCAAAAACGCCGATGAACAATATCATCAGCAAAAACGGCATAAGATACAATTCTTGCATATCGAACTGCACGAACATCAGGTGAAGTTTCAATTTGTCGAAACTAAGCAAAAATAAGTGGTTTCCACCAACCTGAATCCACGGTACTACCAATGCAAAAATCGTGATCAATCCATAGAACCAATACCGTTTAATCCTCCACGGTACCCACCCGCCTAGATATTCTTTACCTTTCGGTGAAGCTTGCTCACTCATTTATGCCTCCTTTCCAACATGTATTTCTGAATTCGGACACCGTATCGTCCCGATGACGATTGCTTCGGCATCTACATCGCTTCCGACTCCGTACGTGCCGCTTACCACCTCTTTTAGTTCTCTAGACTCAATATAGTCTTTCAACGAACTTCGGCTGACACTTAATTGACGTGAAATTTCACTCACGCTTTTGCGTTCTTTGAGCATCTCGATAATTTGCTCAAGATAAATGTCAAATTTGGATGACGACTTTGACCCTTTGGGTCTTCCGATCCCTTTTTTTGCGTCGTCTTGCAATACCTGACGCAATTGGTCGATCAACCCCAAAACCACCATTGTATCACTGTTTCGATCAATCACGACCCCCTGCCGGATGAAATGGATCGAATTGCCGTTTTTCAACAGACAGCTGAACATCTGGACCAAATCTTCGATATGGCTGCTTAACGTCCACGTATCGTAGATGATCAGCGCCGCATTATTTAACGAACGAAAAAAACGTACAACTTCATCCCGTTCACTCAACCGCTTGTTCTGAGAAGTCTGGTCCACCATCTCCTCATCGATCACGATCCCCTTTTGACCTACGTAACCGCTGATAACTTTCAGCTGTTCGTATACCCCTTCAAAATCTTTATCCGGACGAATATAACTTACAATCATTTAGCGTCTAAATCCTTTATGATGTGTAATTTCATCGTCATTCTATCAGTGATGGCGATAAAAGTCAATAGCATTATTGTTTTTTTCGTCAAATATTTCTATCCAATATTTCAATTTCCATTTCCAGATCAATAGCAAAATCGTTTTTGACACGCATTTTCGCTTCATTGATCAAAAAAACGGCATCTTCGTATCGTCCTTGAGCGTAATTGACGAGAAAATTGGCATGAACCTCACTAAATGCCATATCCCCGGATCGGATCCCTTTAAGCCCGACGGCCTCGATTAAACGTCCGGCATAATCACCTGGAGGATTTTTAAAACAGCTTCCGGCACTCGGATCACTGGGCTGATTGGAACGCATTTGGTTGAACATCTCGTATCGCTCGGTCGAATATCCCGGGTGCGCTTCAAAAACCGCTTCAAATATGACCTCATGAATCGATGTTTTTCGATATCCATACTCCAACTGCGCTTTTTCTTTCCATCCGCTTTCGGTCCGAATCGCGATCAGATGATTGAAGATTTCATACTCTTTTAATCCGGCATTCATTTTGACCATGCCGCCGATGGTTCCGGGAAGTTTTGAAAGATACTCAAAATGGGCAATATCGTTTTTTTTGCAAAACGATACGACGCGCCCGCCCGGTGTCGCCGCCCCGACAACCAGCCTACCCTCTTCAAGACGGATAAAATCGTATTCTTTGGAGAGCATCATCAACGCAGGAGGAGTCGGCGAGACCAAAAGGTTGTTGGCGGAACCGACAATCGTATGCCCTCTTGGTATCCGATCGTTTTCGATCAGAACAACGTCGACTTTTGGGCCGATACGAATGGAACTGAATTTGGAAAAATCGACTGTTTTCGTTCGCATACGTCTTTCCTCTTATTGCATAAACGTCGGAATAAGATTGAACATACGTATCGTAAAATCCTGCATTTCGTTCATCATCCACGGCATTGTTAAAATGATAATAATGACGATACCGATAATTTTGGGGATAAAAGAGAGGGTCATTTCATTAATCTGGGTAGTGGCCTGAAAAATACTCACCGCCAATCCTAGAAACATCCCGACCAACAGTGCCGGCAAAGCGAGCAAGAGGGCTATCTTGAACGTCTCGATTCCCAAACCGATCAACTGTTCTTGCATCATTGCAGATTCTCCCTACCGCCGGTCCGATATCCTGCGTCCATCAACTGTACCTCAATGCGGAATAATCCAGCGGTATCGTAAATGCTTTAGGGTCGATCGCCGCATCGTAAAAACCGTGTTCAAACCCTAATGAAAAGAGCTTTTCTATCGCTCTGTACTGAATATCATTCAAAGAGATCGATTCATCGTTGGCGTACAATTCCAGATATTTTTCAAGCGTCGGGGCATCGATTCGGACCAAAGAGCGTTCGAGCAGCATTTTTGAAAGGCGTTCTTTGTGGTCCCGCGCAATCTGAACCGCTTTGGTTAACAAGGTTTCGTATTCAATCGCCGAAGTCAGCGGCATGGAACGCCGTAAAGCCATCCCTCCGAGCGGAAGGGGAAGTTCTTCACCCGCAAGTTCCTGCCAGACATCCCATAATTCTCTTTCTACTTCAAGCGATTCGTCGTATCCCAATATACTCTCATGGATCAAGACTCCCGCATCGACAGATCCGTCGAGTACCGCCTTTTCAATATCGAGAAAATTCATGTAGACGATTTTGGCATCCGGATAAGCGATTCGAAACAGCATGGCATTGGTCGTATATTTACCGCTTAGCGCCACTTTAAACCGCCGTTTGAGCACCGTCTCTTTTTTCCGGATCAGCTTCGGACCGTATCCCATCCCGAAACTGACCGCCGTACGCAACAGCGCGTAATCGTTGCGGATGTGGGGATAGAGGCCAAAACTGATCGCCGTGATGTCGTAGGTACCTCTCAACGCTTCCGTATTAAGGGTTTCAATATCCAAAGCAATGTTGTCGAATGATATGTTATTCTTTCCAACCCATCCGAATTTGATTGCATAATACATGAATATGTCGTCGGCATCCGGCGAATGGGCAATAAGCATTTTTTTCACAGAATAGGTAACCATCCCTTGCATAAATATATCGTGACACGCAAACCTCAAAACATTCCTTGGAACGGCAATCATGGCTTGCCAGAGTTTATTGAAGTCGGTCAAGATGAAATCAATTAAATTTTAACCAATTAACGTTAAAATATCTCTATTCCATACTTGTGAATTTAACATTGCTTTTTGCCATATTTATTCAGAATATTTCAAATTGCAATATTATTGCCTCATCTAAACCTATTTACGACTCAGGAGAGAAACGCATAATGGATGCCAATAAACTCAAATCGCTCGAACTCGCGATGAAACAAATCGACAAAACCTTTGGAAAAGGGACGTTGATGCGCTTGGGCGATAAAGAGATCGAACCGGTCAAAGCCATCAGCACCGGTTCAATCGGTCTGGACATGGCACTGGGAATCGGAGGGATTCCTGAAGGACGCGTCATTGAAATATACGGTCCTGAAAGTTCAGGGAAAACGACGTTAAGCTTGCAGATTACTGCGGAATGCCAAAAAGCCGGAGGAGTCTGCGCTTTTATCGATGCGGAACACGCCCTTGACGTATTGTACGCCAAAAATCTCGGAGTCGATATTGAAAACCTACTCGTTTCCCAACCCGATTACGGTGAACAAGCCCTTGATATCGTCGAAACAATCGTACGTAGTGGAGCAGTCGATCTGATCGTCGTCGACTCGGTAGCGGCATTGACGCCGAAAGTCGAAATCGAAGGGGAGATGGACGATCAGCAAGTGGGCGTTCAAGCCCGTCTGATGTCCAAAGCCCTCCGAAAATTGACCGGTATTCTTCATAAGATGAACTGTACAATCATTTTTATCAATCAGATTCGGATGAAGATCGGTACGATGGGATACGGTTCACCGGAAACAACGACGGGAGGAAACGCATTGAAATTTTACGCTTCCGTCCGGATCGACGTTCGCAAAATCGCTACGCTCAAACAAGGTGACAGCCAAATCGGTAACCGTGTAAAAGCCAAAGTGGTTAAAAATAAAGTCGCTCCGCCGTTTCGTCAGGCTGAATTTGATATCATGTTCGGTGAAGGGATCTCCAAAGAGGGTGAACTCGTTGATTATGGTGTCAAACTCGACATTATCGACAAAAGCGGTGCGTGGTTCAGTTTTGAAGATACGAAACTAGGACAAGGGCGTGAAAACGTCAAACAAAAATTCAAAGACGAGCCGGAACTGGCACGCAAAATCGAAGACAAAATTAAAACCGCCATGGGAGTAAGTAACATTATGTCCATGGATGATTCTGATATAAGTGAGGTAGATGCATGATTTTTATTGATGAAGTAAGCGCAATTGAGGTAATGGATTCTCGTGGAAACCCAACGGTAAAAGCAACGGTACAACTAAGTGACGGTACGCGCGAAAGCGCTATCGTACCAAGCGGGGCCAGTACCGGAAAACGTGAAGCACTTGAGTTGCGTGACGGCGGAAGCCGTTATATGGGCAAAGGGGTCTTACAAGCGGTTGAAAACGTCAATTCACAGATTGCCGATACCATCATGGGACTCAGTCCGTTCAATCAGGCCATGATCGATGCCGCGATGAAAGAACTCGACGGAACCGATAATTATTCAAATCTTGGAGCAAACGCCGTATTGGGTGTTTCTATGGCAGTTGCACGTGCCTCGGCAAAAAGTCTTGGCGTTCCGTTGTACCGTTATCTCGGCGGCGCGAATGCAATGGTGATGCCGGTTCCGATGCTTAATATCATTAACGGCGGAAGTCATGCCGACAACAGCGTCGATTTCCAGGAATATATGATTATGCCGGTTGGTTTCACTGATTTTGCGGAAGGGCTCCGCGCTTCGGCAGAGGTGTATCACAACCTTAAAAAAATCCTCAAAGACCGCGGTGCCAACACGGCCCTCGGTGACGAAGGGGGATTTGCACCGGATCTTAAAAACAACGAAGAACCGATCGAAGTGATCATGGAAGCGATTACAAAAGCCGGATATAAAGCGGGTGAACAAATCGCTATCGCTCTTGACGTTGCGAGTTCTGAACTCGTGTGCGATGGGGGATACCGTCTGGAATCCGAAGGGCGTACTCTGACTTCCGAAGAGATGGTAGGCTATTACGAAGCGCTTTGTGCCAAATACCCGATCGTATCGATCGAAGACGGATTGAGTGAAGACGACTGGGCCGGATGGAAAATCTTGACCGAACGTCTGGGGTCCAAAGTACAGCTTGTCGGAGACGATTTGTTTGTTACCAATGCCAATATCCTTGCGGAAGGGATCGAAAAAGGGATCGGAAACGCTATTTTGATCAAACCGAATCAAATCGGATCGGTTTCTGAAACCATGCTGACCGTCCGTCTTGCCCAACGCAACGGCTACAAATGCGTCATGTCCCACCGTTCGGGAGAAAGCGAAGATGCATTCATCGCCGATTTTGCGGTTGCTCTGAACTGCGGTGAGATCAAAACCGGTTCAACCGCACGCGGTGAACGTACGGCGAAATACAACCGTCTGCTCGAAATCGAAAACGAAGTAATGTACGGTGAATATTTGGGAAGTTCTCTATTTAACTGATGCCTAACGACAACCGACTGCTTGAGAACGACGAAAAGGAGAGTTTTACCGAACACTACTTCGGGCTCCCTACGGCGAAGTTTCTCACAGCAGCCGGATTTGTACTGCTTGCAGGCATCTATCTCGGATTGATCTTTTTCGGAGACAATTCGTTAAGCGTACTGCTTGATCTTGAAGAATACCAAACCTATTTAACCGAAGATATCGAACGTCTTAAAGCTGAAAATGCTGCTTTGCAAAAGCAATATTTTGAGCTTGAAGAACTTGATGCAGATTCTCAACACTAAAGAGCCGAGTATGAAAACGATTCTTCTTGTTTCCTCTCTTCTGACGCTCCCGCTAGCGGCACGGGACAACCCGTTTTTCCCCAGCTCATCACAAAACATGGCCGTTACATCCAATACGGTCGACAAAGAGCCTCCGCTGACAAGTTTTTCCTATACCCTTCCCGACCACGTCAGAATATTAAAAGAGGTTACCTATACTTTTCAAAACGTCGACGGATCGATCGAAACCCAAAAAGTTCAAATCGAGCGCGGTATCGACTGGCACAAAGCTCTGATCATTTCTCAGGGGGGACATAATCCGGCGATAACCGAACAGGGGAGCAAACGCAATGCAACGATCGAATTCGATGGTTTTCGCCTCCAGGCTATCGGGAAAGCTCTCGATATCGCGACTCCTCTAGAAGTATCCCGACATTTTCTCCTAACCCAGCCTTCACGCATCGTTGTCGATTTTAAAAGCAATCGGGAATTCCGAAAAATAGAAAAAGAGATCAATTCCATCCCTTTTCGTTCGGCTTCACTGGAATCTCACGGAAGCTACCTGCGATTAAGTATCGTACTGGACGGTCGCTATCGATATTCGCTCACCAAACAAGGCGGTTCGGTACATATACTTTGTAAATAAAATTTTAAAAAGTAAGAGAAGAGTAGATTAGAAGAGTTTCTCCCATGAGGGAGAAAAAATTATTTAACAGCGTTCAATGCAGTTTCGTAATCTGGTTCAGCAGTGATTTCAGGAACGATCTCTTTGTACGTTACAACACCTTCTTCGTTAACAGCGAAGATAGCGCGGCATGTAACACCCGCAAGAGGACCTTCAGCGATCAATACACCGTACGCGTTTGCGAAATCTTTGTTACGGAAGTCAGAAGCGACAACAAGGTTTTCAATACCTTCTGTTGAACAAAAACGTCCGGCAGCAAATGGAAGGTCCATTGAAACAACGGTCAATTCTACACCTTCGATTTCAGCGGCACGTTTGTTGAAGTTGCGTGTTTCTGTCGCGCATACCGGAGTATCCAATGAAGGGACAACGACGATAAGTTGTTTTTTACCTGTAGCACCACCGACTACTTTATCCGCAAGACCGTTTGAGTTTACAACTGTAACTTCAGGTGCTTTATCACCGACGTTTACATCATTTCCTGCAAGATTAACCACATTTCCTTTTAGCATTGTTGTTGCCATGATAGCTCCTGTTTTTGTTTGGTACGGAAATTGTACTTAATTCGGATAATTTGACTCTGAATTATGGAATAGATGTATTAGCTTAAGGAGTTTTAAAGACTACAGCGCGGGTTGACGACAATAGTGTCATACGAACGGGTATCACCCGCAAGAAACTGTTCAATCGCGACACGACCAATCATCGCCGCATTATCGGAACAATATTTCAATTCCGCGAGGTAAAGATCGGCGCCGTGCGGGCGAAGAAGCTCTTCGATACGGCTGCGGAGATAAAGGTTGGCGCTTGCTCCGCCAACAATAGCAAAACGTTTCGGGGGAACGGTTTTAAAATACTTTTTGAGTTTTTGGATCAGATGTTCCGTAGCTACCCGCTGGAATGATGCCGCAATATCGGGATAATCTTCTTCGGACGCTTCTTCTATGGATAAGCGGACCTGATTTTTAAGCCCCGAATAGCTGAATGCAATTTTGGGCGATTGCCAGAGCGGTACCGTAAAATCGTAACGGTGTGCATTAGCGTTATGCGCCAGTTTTTCGATCAGCGGTCCACCCGGATACCCTAAAGCCATCATTTTAGCCACTTTATCAAAACTCTCGCCAAAACTGTCGTCCATCGTCGAAGCAACGGTATGCATTGCGTGCAAGGACTCCGCTTCTATCAGTTGCGTATGCCCTCCGGAAACCAGAAGGATCGTCATTGGGAAAAGTGCCTCTTTTTCAATAAAGAGTGAATAGATATGCCCTTTGAGATGATTGACAGGAATAATCGGTATTCCAAGGGAGATGCTCAGCGCCTTAGCCATACTCACCCCTTCGATCAGGGTGACGCCAAGTCCCGGTTCATTCGTCACGGCAACCGCCTTAAGACGATCAAACCACGGCTCACATTCGGCCAAAATCGCCGGAAGCGCCTGGGCATGAAGACGGCTGGCGAGTTCGGGGACGACGCCTCCGTAGCGGGAGTGTTCCAGTTCCTGAGAGATTTTTTTATGGTAGAGAAGTTTTTTCGTCCCGATCTCGGTAATCGCGATGGAACTGTCGTCGCAAGAACTCTCGATGCTCAGGATCACTGCAATACCCACTCTTTAACCCACGGCCATGGGCCGTATCCGGCAGACGTGTTAAGGTGACCGCCGTTTTTAATCACTTTGAGATCTACTTGCAGCTTCATCGCCAACATAATCGACTCATCCAGACTCATGTACGGATCGTTGTCCGATACCACCATCAAGACTTCATCCGCATGCAAATCGGAAGGGATGGGAGAGGGGAAAAACGTCGTGACTTCGGGAGTATCGCTGTGATCGCGGGGAGGAGCGCATAAAAGGAGTTTCTCGACGCTCCGCTCCAACACATCGCACACATGAAACCATAAAATATTGGCCAGGGAATGACAGATAACGATATCGGGACGAAAATCGTCGATAATATTCACCGCCTCGGCAATCCACTCTTCACACTGCGGCTCGGTATTATTGCTCAACTGAGGAAACGCGACGATGCAATCGGCCAATACCAGTTCCTGCGCCAGCCATGCCTGCCAATGCGGTGCATCACTGCCGTGCCATCCGTGAAGAATCAATACTTTTTTCATCATAGGTCCTGAACGTATCGGCGTACTTCGCTATCAAGGGCGAAAACTTCATCGATTGAGGCAGGAAGCGCATCGTAGGTTTCATACGCTTTCAGTACCAATCGAGAGATATCGAGAAAACGGATATCGCTGCGAACAAAACGCTCGATGGCCGCTTCGTTCGCAGCGTTGACGATTACCCCTCGTGAGGGGCGTGCAAGCAGATCGTCTTTGATCTCCCACACCGGATAGCGCTGCGATTCAATAGGGCGAAATTCAAGTCCGCCGATTTTCGTCAGATCAATCCGCTCCACAATGGGCCGTTCCACTCGTCCCATCAGCGCGTATGCGATCGGTAAACGCATGTCGGCATGGGCGAAATGGGCGGTTGTCGAACCGTCCCGGTAATCGATGAGGGCATGGATCAGCGAACGCGTTTCAATCAACGCATCGTACTCGCCTTCGCCGAAAAGCCATCGCGCTTCGAGCAACTCGAACATTTTATTCATCATCGACGCGCTGTCAATCGTGATTTTTTGCCCCATCGACCAGTTCGGGTGTTTAAGGGCGTCTTCAAGAGTCGCACTTTTCAGCCGTTCAACAGGCCAGTCGCGAAATGCTCCGCCGCTGGCGGTAACGACCATCCGCTCAATCCGTCGCGATGGGTTTTGAAGATACCATAAGCCAAAATGTTCGCTGTCGATCGGGACGATCGTCGAAGTATCCAAAAATGCCCCCCCGACGACCAGAGACTCTTTGTTGGCCAACGCCACTTTTTTCCCTGCGGACAGGGCGACCAAAGTCGGTCTAAAGCCGGCGAATCCGACCAATGCATTGACGACATGAGAAGATTCGGATTCCAAAATCGCTTCAATAATCGCTTCGGCACCCGCACGAACCTGAGGATGGTTCACGCGGTGAATGTCTGCGGCGTCCATAATGACGACCCGCTTGGGACGATGCGCGGCAATCTGGGCGTTTAGCAGATCAATATTGCGACCGGCTACCAGAGTATCGACACTCAGACCGAATTCTTTGGCAATACGGAGGGCATTAACCCCGATTGATCCGGTAGATCCCAGAAGGATCAAACAAGCCCCCGGAGCAATACCAGCATAATAATCGAAGCGAACAGATAGCCGTCAATCCGGTCTAAAACGCCCCCGTGCCCGGGGAGAATCGATCCACTGTCCTTGACACCCGCTTTTCGTTTCAGATAACTTTCGAACAAATCGCCGAACACCGCTGCGATGGCCGCCATCATTGAAATAATGATCGCCTGAGGAATATCAACGATCGTGATACCGATAAAAAAACCGGCTGCCGTCGCTGCGGCAATCCCACCGTATACCCCTTCTCGGGTTTTGCTGGGGCTGGAAATACTAAAGGGGGTTTTACCGATGCTTCGCCCCACGATGTACGCGCCGATATCGGCAGAGGCAACAACGACCAATAGCCATAAAAGGGCCGTTATGCCGTATTCTTGGTACATACTGAGAATAAACAGCATCCCCGCCGTCGGATACACGAATGGGAGAAAATTTTTCCAAGGGATATTTTGGGTGTACGCGACCGCTGCGGCAAAAATCATCCCCGCGATGACGAACAGATCTTCTCCGTACGGGTACAATGCGGCACAGAGCCATAGAATGGAAGCATACGCATAAAGCGAATTGTTATTGATTCCGAACAACCGTGTCGCTTCGTGGAAAGCCAGCAGGTAGACGAGTCCGAGTACCGACCACATCAACCAAAAATTGTTGATAAGGCCGACGGTAAGGATCCCGCCGACCAATACCGCACCCGTTACGATCCGTTGGTTCAAAGAATTTTGAGCTTTTTGCATTGTCTGATCAACCGCATATTTGATGAATAAATGAAGCGATTATAGCGTATCACACTTTGATATCCAAGAGGTGCAGTGAAGAGGGACTTTGCGGAGGGTGCTCTTTTTCCCCTTTTTCTTTTTTTCGTTCTTCCTGATCGGCCTGTTCTTTGGTGTGTTCACGATCGGGATCGACATTATGGTTTTCTTCGGGAGGACGCACCTCTTCAATTTCGGTATTCTCTTGGTGCGCAATCGCTGCCGCAACGGCCGCTTGAAACTCAAATCGGTTCAATACCGCGTTTTTTTCACTCGCAACACTCGCCATCTGCTGATTGACGTAAATAGCGTTTCCGATCGGACCGACTACCGACATGATTTATCCTTTTTCGATGGAAAGGGTCTTGTAGTTTGTATACAAGACATTTGCTCCTTCTTGCACTCTCACTTCTCGTCTTGGGGTATAATCGACCAAATAGCGCCCTTTTTCAAATACCGAAAAATCGACGCAGAGTTTTGCCGCCGCTTCAAGAAGCTTTTCGGGGAGCTGCTGCTTGTCGGTGCTGATAACGACGTGCGCCGAAGGGCGGTCTTTGAGATGCATCCATATATCTTTGGCTTTGGCGCTGCGGAGCAGCTCAATGTTCCCTTTTTCGCTTTTTCCAAGGGAGACTTTGACCCCTTCGATCCAGAATTCGGCAATCGAATCGGATCCTTTGGTTTTGGCCGTGACGTTTTTCGGAGGAAACAGTAACCCGATCTCTTCGGGGGATCGGGCGCTCTCCACGGTGTGAATGAACAGTTTGAGATGGCGAATCTTCTCTTCGAGATTATGGCGTTCCAAATGAAGCCCCTGAGCCTTTTGGCGAAGCTTTCGGGAACGTTTGAAAAACCAGTCGGCATATCGGGCGGGCGAAGCTACTCCGGCGGGGAGATCGATCCGTACGGGGGTCCCGTCAAAATCGTCTACTGCCACGGCGGTATCGTACGGTTTGATCGATTCGAGATGGGCCAAAATAAGATACCCCTGATGCTGCGCTTTGTTTGATTCGGATTCAAGGGCGGCTTCGTTTTCAAGTTCTCCGAGACGATCGGCCAGATGTTTCAGCCGTTTGGACAATACGACCGTTTTCTCTTTTTTAAGTCGGTCCAGCCTCTCGCCGCTGCGGTGACGGCACTCTTCGACCAAATAGGCTCGAACGTCTTCGAGAGGATACTCTTGGGGGACAAAAGAAGGCGGCGGGGGATTGAGCAATGCCTGCCCCACCCGAACCGGACGGCTGGAAACCGCCTCGTCGATGTGGCGTAATGCTTCAAGAACAACTTCATCACGGTCTAGAATAATGACGTTGGTATGTTTTCCGGTGAATTCGAACTGCAAGAGAGTCGTCTCGCTCTTGTACGATCCCTCCTGGGAAACCTCGATACGGATGATTTTATCGTCGTTATGCAACGTAACCGAACGGATCGTGGAACGGTTGAAACGTTTGGCCAATAGCACGTCAAACGGAGCCTGGTACATCTTCCCGCGGCTTTGAGTCTCCCCGATGCAAATAAACGGGTCTCCCCGCTGCATCTCGAAATTCCACCCCTCATCGCGGTCAAATACGAGACGGATACCGGTATCGCCAAAACGGTACGCCGCCGTTATCCGCGTAAAACGCCGCATATAGGCTACGGTCTGTTTTAAATAAGAATATCTCATATTTTACCTTTGATTTAGAAAAAGACAATTACAATAGTGGAGATCTAAAAAACAGGTACTATTTTCTATGAACCTTTTCAATACCATAAAAGCCAAATTTATCGTCAATCTCATTGCAGCCGTCAGTGCGATTCTGATAAGCGTGATTGTAGCATACTTCATCGCCACCGGGTCGATCAAAACGATCATGACGAACGATCTCAACACCGTTGCCGATTCCCTTGAGCATACGATCAATTTTGTTTCAGAAGCCGATCCCGAAGCGTATAAAGACGAAACGTTCAAAAGAGATATCTGCGATATCAAAATCGGCGAAAGCGGATACGTCTATCTCGTCGATTCAGCCGGAACGATGCGCGTCCATCCCAAAAAAGAGGGAGAGAATCTCGCCGGACACGACTACATCGACCATATCCGCTCTGACAAGCAGGGGGGAATTTATGAGTACACCTCCGCGACAACCGGTCAGGATAAAATCGCCGCCTACCGCTACATCAAAGCGTGGGACATGTGGGTCGTCCCCGGAATCAACAAAGCCGATTATTTTAACGATCTTAAAAGCAGTTTTCTCAAATGGTTTTTGATCCTCGGAACCGGATTGACGGGTGTCTTGATCATGATCAACTATATAAGTGGAACGGCAATTCTCCATCCGATCGAGGAGCTTGACAGAGTCTCGTCCGATCTGGCGCACGGGAACGGCGATCTGACCAAACGCCTCCCGATCCGGAATCCGAAAGACGAAATCGGAATCGCCAGCAAATACCTGAACAGCTTTATCGATAAAATCCAAAATACCATCAACAATACCAAACACATCACGTCCGACGCCGTCGGATCAACCGGGCAATTGAACAACGCGGCCAAAAACCTTACCGAGCAATCGATCAAAACCAATACGCTCGCCCAAAACACCAACGCAACCGCAACGCAGATCGGAATAACGCTTGAACAAAGCGTATCCATGGCCAATAATACCCTCCAAAACAGCCATTCGACCGAGAGAGAACTCAACAGTGTCCGCGACATCGCCAATCTTATTACCCAAGAGATCCACAATACGACCCACCTCAGCAACGATCTGGCCGAACGTTTTGCCCAGCTCTCCTCCGAAGCTTCCAGCGTTAGCGGCGTTCTTAGCATCATCTCCGACATTGCCGATCAAACCAATCTTCTCGCCCTCAACGCCGCGATTGAAGCGGCACGCGCCGGCGAACACGGACGCGGATTCGCCGTCGTTGCCGACGAGGTACGCAAACTGGCCGAACGGACGCAAAAAAGCCTGAGCGAAATCAATTCGATCATCTCCGTCGTCATCCAATCCATCTCCGATTCCTCCGAATTAATGGGCAGCAACAGCCAGAATATCGAACGCCTCGCCGAGCGGAGCGAGGAGATCGATGCCAAAATCCATTCGGCTTCCCAGACGTTGCGCAACAACGTCGAATCCAGCCGCCAAAGCGTCGAAGCCTCCGAAGCGATGGCGCTCCAGATCAAAGAGATTATCGGAAAAGTCTCTGAAATGTCCAAACTCTCCCAAAGCAATCAGGATGAAATCAATCAGATTTCGGCCATTGCCGCCGAACTCTATCAGTCGGCAACCAGCTTGAACAATCAGTTGGGACAATTCAAAAGCTGAGTGCCGATCCATCGGAACAATTCCCGATGATTTTCTGAACTTCGGGCTGCTGTGCTATACTTCCGCTCCCAATTTGAAGAGGAGACGGCACGTGCGCGCACCAAAAGGTTTCGGCAAAAACTATTTTACCCTCAGCGCGATTCAAGCCTACGTTTCTACCCGAAAAATCGGGGCGGTTTCCCAGCGCGTCCGAATTTACCGTGAAAACCGTCTTCAAATCGCCGACGAATGCTCGGACGCCGGCGATCCGCCCGACGAGCTGCTGGCACCGATCGAACCTCTCCCTTCCCAAGGGGGATTGTGCAACTGCCGCTTCGCACGTCTCAGCCACCTTTGTCTACGCGATAACCGTAGCCCAAAAATCCCCACCGTTTCCCCGATCCATACCTATTCAACCCTCTCTCCTCCGCATTGTCTTGCTTTAGCCATTCCATTCAATACTACAACTATTTTACGTATCAAGGACTCTAATGCATCCATCTGTTTTATCGCTCACGGCCGCTTCGGCACTTTTATTCACCCTAGAAGCCAATGAACTCATCCTCGAACCGATCGTCGTCTCCGCGACCAAAACCGAACAGCCCTTATCTCAGGTGAGCGCCGATGTCGGTATCATCACCGCACAAGAGCTGGAAGAGCGCCATTTCACATCGCTGGGAGAAGCACTGAGTACCCTTGGCGGAATCAACATGACCCAATCGGGGGGACTGGGGAACCAATCGGCCATCTATCTACGCGGACTTGCGAACAAATATACGCTGGTGCTGATCGACGGTATCCGGGTTAATGATCCGAGCAATTTCGACGGTGCTCTCTTCGATCAGATATCCCTGAGCGATATCGAACGGATCGAAGTGATCAAAGGAGCCCAATCGGGCGTATGGGGAGCCGATGCGGCAGCCGGCGTCATCAACATTATCACCAAGACCGCCAAGCCTCATCACGTTGCCGCTTACGCCGAAGCGGGAAGCTACAATACCCGCAAAACGGGAGCATCCCTATCACACGCTACCGATAAGGCCGATTTCAAAATCGGATTCGACCGGGTAATGACGGACGGTTTTTCCGCTGCAGAGCCAAAACGCTCCAGCCCCCTTTACGGAGAACGGTTTGACTCGCTCGGCTGGGAACGCGACGGCTATGCAGCGACCACCGTGCAGGGAAAAGCCGGGATCAATCTCAGCAATAACGACCGTATCGAGCTTTCACACCGCCATCTCTCATCGCACGTCGAATTCGATTCTAGCGGAGCCGATCAGCCGCTGGCCGTCGTCTCAAGCCCGTGGGGAAACTCCTATTATGCCAACGATTTCACCCAACGTTTTACCAAAGCTTCCTATTCGCACACCTTTGTTCGTGGTTCCATCGATCTTTACGCGCAACGTTCCGATTTCAAACGGAGCTATTACGGCGGGTATGAAGGAAAAACCGATGAAGGGGGGCTAAACGGAACGTTCCAGTATGCGCCGGGTGCCTCGGTTACCGCCGGTGCCGTATGGCAAAATTTTGACGTCGGCAACGTAGCGGGATCGTCCGTTTCCAAAGACTATACCGGCAAAGGGGTTTTCGTCTCCAATACCAACCTCTTCAACGGCGGAAGAACACTCCTCAGCGAAACTCTCCGCACCGACGATTACACGATTTTCGGTTCAAAAACGACCGGGAAAATCGGTGTACGCCAAAATCTTACCGGCGACCTCTCGCTCAGTGCCAACTACGGAACCGCCTACAAAGTCCCGTCGCTGAGTGACATTTACCCGCCGAGTTCGTGGTGGATGAGTGCCAATACCGATCTCAAACCCGAAACGATCCGCTCGTACGACGTCACCGCAACCTACGGAAATGCCAGCCTGACCTATTTTCATTCGGCAATCGAGAATATGATTGCGATTAACAGTACCTATACCCAAATGATCAATCTTACGGGAACCTCGACTCTGCACGGAGTCGAAGCGTCGCTTCGGCATAATTTTGGCGATTCCGTCTCACTCTACGGAGCATATACCCGGCTGTTGAGCGAAGATGCTACGGGCAAAGACCTCCCAAGACGTCCGGGCGAAACCCTCTATACGTCTCTCGACTGGCATCTGAACGAACGCCTCCGCGCAGGGGTCAACGCTCAATACATCGGTACGCGCTACGATAACGCGGCACAAACCGTATCAACCGGGAATTACGCCGTGTTCGGCGGAGTCCTCAATTATGCCCTGAGCACCAAAGTCGATCTTTACGCAAAGTTGGATAATCTCTTCAACCGCTATTACCAGACGGTAGACGGTTACGCTACCGCAGGATTCAGCGGTTATTTCGGAGTGAAAATCGACTATTGATGCGGCTGTTTTTTCGTCCCTACCTTCGTTACAAATTCTTCAACGCCGTCTTTAGCGGCGTTGTCGGAGGATCGGTCTTTACCATTTACGCTTCCCTTCCGCCGAGCACCTTTTCGGTCGGGGGGATCGTACTGGCGTTTGGGATGATGGGGATTGCCACCCTCTATCACCGGTGGATGAGGATCGATTATTTTTATCGCTTCACCCTCCTTACCGAGATCATCATGCTCGCCATGGTCCTCTATTTTCTCCTCTTTCCGACCCACGCCGTGACGGCCCTGATCGTCTATGCGGCGTACCAGCTCTCGTTTGTCCTGGGCGGCTATCTCGCACGGGCCGAAACCCGCTTCGCCCGCAAAGCCCGGATCATGGGATGGCTCGACGTCGCCAAACAGCAAGGCTACGTCGGAGGGCTCGCCCTCTCCTATCTCTTTTACAAAGCGATCGAACGTTACGGCATCACCGAAAACCGCGCCCAGGTATATCAGCTTCACTGGATTTTGCTGATCGTCGAATGCAGCGTTATTGTTACGTTAGTACGCTCTTTCCAACGCCGAGAGGGGACGGCATGAAATCGATCTCCGTATTCGGGACCTCATCGGATGCCGGCAAATCGACGCTGACGTTCGTTCTGGCCAAACTTCTTCAAAACCGGGGCTACCGTACCGCAGCGTTCAAAGCGCAAAACGTCTCCAACAATGCCCGCGTCGCCGACGACGGGAGCGAAATCGCCGTCGCCCAGTATTTTCAGGCCGAGGTTTTGGGGATTCCGACAAGTTATCATCTCAATCCCATCCTCCTCAAATCGGGCAAGGGGGAAAAGGCTTCGGTCATCGTCAACGGAAAAATCCTTGACGAGCAAGACGTCCATGCCTATTACCGAAACATCGATTTGCTCAAACCGGCGGTCGATGCTGCTTTGGAATACCTGATGGAGCGTTACGACTGCGTGGTGTGCGAAGGGGCCGGAAGCCCCGTAGAACTCAATCTGATGGACAAAGACCTCTCCAACCTCTACGTCGCCGAACGTTTCCGCACCAAAATCGTCCTTGTCGCCGACATCGAACGCGGCGGCGTTTTTGCCTCGATCTGGGGGGTCTACAATCTGCTTCCCGAACATCTGCGTCCCAACGTCATCGGCGTCATCATCAACAAGTTCCGCGGAGACATGAGCCTCTTCGACGAGGGGGTCCGCATTATTGAAGAACGTTTCGGCATTCCCGTTTTTGGGGTGCTGCCCTACATGAGCTTTAACCTCGGATTTGAAGACAGCGCCAGCCTGATGCACTACACCCAGACACAACCCGATGCCAAAATCACCCTGGGTGTTATCGCCTACCCCGCCATGAGCAATTACAACGACATCGAACCGCTGATCGCCGATCCTGAGATCAACGTCGAATTCATCCGGGGGAATGTTCCGCTCGAACCGTATGATCTGATCATCCTGCCGGGCTCCAAACAAACATTGAACGATCTATCGTGGCTCAAACGCAACGGATTGTTTGAACGTCTCCAAAAACGTTCCCAAGCGGTGTACGGAATTTGCGGCGGATACCAGATGATGTTTGAGACGCTCCGTGACCCTCATGCCGTCGAAGCTTCTGCCCCTGCGCAGGAGACCGGATTCGGGTGGATTCACGGCGATATCGTCTTCGAACCGGACAAACGACTCACACGGGGACGTTATACCCTGTTTGGTGAATCCATCGAGGGGTTCGAGATGCGCCACGGCATTTCCCAAGAGGGGATCGATTCGTATGTTTCGGGAAATCTCTGCGGATCGTTTGTCCACGGTGTTTTTGAAAACGACTCCTTTCGGACGCGCTATTTCAAAACCCTATGTCCGGAATATATCGGGTTTGATTTTCCGGAGCACAAACGTGATGTTATCGAAACGTTTGTCCACGAATGCGGCAAACATCTCAACGTCGAGGAGATCATACGCCATGTCGTATAATCAATGGTTTGCGGACCATGCAGCCAAACACGCCGCCCTGATGCAACGGCTCGTCCATCTCACCGACGAAGAGGTGATCGCGTATTTTCGCTTCAAGAACATGGTGAAACACGAACCCGACTTCTGTCCCCTCTATCCCCAAAACCGAAAATGCCACGATCTTGAAAATCTTAATTGTTACCTCTGCGCCTGTCCCCATTTTCGTTTCGACGACCGGGGACTTGTGCACGAAGAGAACAAAACCCTGTACAGCACCTGTTCGATCAACAGCCCGAAAGGGAATAAATTTACGGCCGCCAACGCGATCCATCACGACTGCTCTTCCTGTACGATCCCGCATGATGAGGAGTACATCCGGGCGGTTTTTAGCCGCGACTGGTCCAAGATCATGAGGAAAGTCCCCCCTGCCTAGACTCGGGATCATCCGTTTTTACGGTAAAATACCTCTACTTTAGGGAAGGGAGGCAGGATGCACAGAGCACTCGGATTGATCATGTTAAGTGCCCTAGCCTATGCCGAGATGCTCCCTTTGCGTTTCGTCGGAAACGACCGGATCAGCACTAAGCAGCTCTACGAATCGCTCAATCTCTACGTCCCCTCCGCCATCGAAATCTGGGAAAAGCCCCCCGCCATCGATCCGGTTTCCCTTTCGCAAACCCTCTCCGCGCTTAACAGTTTTTACCGTTCAAAAGGGTTTTACCACGCCCGTATCGACGGCCAAGCCGCAAACAATGCGATTACCGTTACCATTACGGAGAACCGTCCCGTAACGGTCGAAACCGTTCAGGTCAACAGCCCCCTCGACGTCGATTCGGCCATTGCGCTGGAGAGCGGTGAACGGTTCGATCAGGAAAAATTTTCAGAAACCAAAAGCGCTTTGAAAAAGCGGTACGCGGAAGCGGGATACTGCAATGCGAACTTCAATACCAAAGCGTGGGTGGACATCGAAACCGATCAGGCACACCTGCTGTTTGAAGCTACACCCGGAGAGCTTTGTACCTTCGGGAAAATCGCCGTCGAGACGACACCGAACATTGACGGCAATCTGACGGCTGCCATGCTTCGGTTCAAAGAGGGAGATCCCTACAGCCTCGAAGCGATCCGGCAAAGCTACGAAGCCCTGTACGCGCAGGAGGGGATTACCCGCGTCACCATCAACGACACCCTCCGCGAAGGCAACAGCGTCCCCATCACCCTCAACATCGACGAAGAAGAACAGCCGATCCGCTTCAGCGCCGGTCTGGGATACAGCAGCGATCAGGGGATAACCGCCCAAACGGGGATCAAACACCGGAATTTTTTCGGTAATCTCAAAACCCTCGCCCTCAACGCCAAATATTCCGACATCAAACAAGAGGCCAGCGGCGTCTTGACGATGCCGCTTGAAAACGGCTACCTCCTCGGATCGGAAACGGGGTATAAGAACGAAATTTTCGACGGGTATAAAACCGCCAGTACCTACGAGCAGATCAGTGCCAAGTACCAGAACCGTCCGGTCTCCGTCGTCGGAGGGATTTTATTTGATTCGGTCCGTACCTACGATTCGAGCGACCTCGTCACGTTCCCCAACTCGGCCATCTTCCTCTCATCCCCCTTTGGCGAATTCAACTACGATACCCGGAACAAACCGCTCGAACCTACCAAAGGATACTGGTTCAATGCCCGCCTCAGCGGTTCTCAGAAATTTCCCGCCCTCTCCGAAGCGACCTATTTCAAATCGCTTCTCTCAGGTGCCTATCTTACGAGCATCGACGAGCAGGTCTTCGGGGTCAAACTCAAATGGGGAACCTTACGGGTATATGATGGGATCGTCCCCTCTTCGTACCGCTTCTACGCCGGGGGGATGAACTCGAACCGGGCCTACACCTACCGCGATCTGGGTCCGAAAAACAGCAACGGCGATCCGGTCGGATTCCTCTCTCTCGTCGAAGGATCGTTCGAATACCGGTTTCCGATCTACGAAGCGTTTCGCGGCGTCTTGTTCACCGATTTTACCTTTGCTTCGGACCGTTATATCCCCAACTATGCCACCGATGCGTACTACGGCGTCGGGGTAGGATTACGCTACGTCACCCCGGTCGGTCCGATCGCCATCGACGTCGGGGTCGATCCCGGAGACACGTCGCAGTACGCCTTGCATTTTCGTATCGGGGAGCTTTTCTGATGCCGGATAAATCTTCCTCCAATACGACCCGAAAACTGCTGCGAAGAGCCCGGAAAGTCTACGTTTTTTTTCACGGCCTCCTGTTTGCGCTGATCTTGATGATGGCCGGAGCGCTTTTCGTCGTCTTCCGGCCCGACGGGCTGGGGCTGATCAACCGCTATCTTCTCGAACCGATGGGGATCCACTATTCCCGTTCGGAGGGGTCGCTGGTTGAGGGATTCACCCTCTACGACGTTACCGACGGCAAACGCTCGGCCCGGAAACTGACTCTCAGCTACAATCTTGCCTCCATGCTCAAGGGGCGCCACGTCGTCGATCGCGTATCGATTTCAGGGCTTAGAATCGATCTGGACGACTTTACGGGCGGAAGCGACACCCCGTGGCCATTGCCCAAATTCCAGCTCAAAGAGGTTGAACTGACCAATCTCCAGCTCCTGAGCGCCTACCCGATCGAACTCGACGTCCATGCCAAAAACGGATCGTACGATGGAGAGAATCTCAATTTCGCCGCCGTCGACGCGACCGTCAAATCGCTCTACGCCGGAGCGGCGGTTCGCGGAGCGATCCGCAACAACGCCCTGAGCGGAAATGCCCTGCTCTATCCCGATCACCGCGCACTCGCCCCGTACAGCGGCCGATTCACCGACCTCCCCCGCTCGATTGTCGTCCAGATTCGCGAGCTCTCCGATACCAAGGCTCTGCTGCACGCAAACCTTCAGAGCCTCCGGCTTAAACAAGACCCGACCCTCCATGCCGACGCAATCGATCTGGATTTCGACTACCGCTACGATAACGACTATTTCGACGTACAGACCCTCTACCGCCTGATCCGGGGTAATGATTCGATGCAGACCCGCCAGTCGTTGCGCTACACGTTTGAGGGGACGACCTCCATCCATCTTGAAGGCGAGGTTCAAAGTTCTCTTCCGCTTCCGTCCAAAACACTCCGCGCCGACATTACCGACACCCCTGCGGGAGTTTCGGGCACCGCCCTTATGGACGGAACAACCCTCTCCTTTGCCAGCAGCAACTACAGCCGGTTTCACTGGGACGTACAGAGCAAACACGAATCGCTCTCCTTTTTGCCGATGCTCCCGGCCCTTCTGCAGCACTCCCCCTTCACCCTTGAGGCCAAAGGGGAGTACGATCTCGACACCAATTTCATCACCGGAAATACGTCGTTTACCCACAATCACGGCCGATTCGAAGGGAAATTCGCCTACGGCGATACCAATCAGAGCCTCGAAGGGGTCTTGAACCTCCCCGAAGATGCCCCGATGTGGAAAGAGTGGCGTCATAAACCTCCGCAAACGCTCCACGTATCCCTGATACAGGAGAACAATACCAGCAGCGTATGGCTCACAGGGGACGCCGTCGAACTCTCGTTGTATCAAGCCGGCAAAGCGCTGAAGGGATCGGGCCATTACGCCGGGGTTTCGATCGATTTCCAGGGATTTTCCGAACCGGGGCGAAGCGAATTTGTCATCGATACCCACTATCCATCCGTCTGGGCTACCCTCAAAACACTCGCTCCGATGACACTCTATAACGGAGAATACTACGACGCGGAAGTAAGTGCCAAAACCCGTCTGACCCTGACCGACACCCTGTCATTTCACTCCGACGTCACCATCCCGTGGTATGCCGCGGTTATGGATTCGCAACGGGCCTACGGCGGCACCGACGGATCGTTCAGTCTGGACTATCGCGACGGCAACGTCACCATCAATCGTTACCGTTTTGAAATCGCCGGGCACAACGTCTACAGCGATAACCCCTCGCAACTTGCCCTTCTTGATGACGGAACCGTTGCGATCAAGCGTTTTCGCATTTACGATTCCCTCTTCCTGAACGGTTCGGTACTCCCCGATACCTCGATGCATCTGCGGCTCCAATCGGATCGTTTCACCTACGAAGGGCCCGAAGGAAAAGCGCAGGCGGCGGCCGACATCACGTTCGAACGCGACGCGCAGGCCAACCATACCTTATCCGGAGAGCTGACGATCCTCGATGCGCTGATCACCTATCTGCCGATCCAGCAGTTCAAAGTCATGGATGACGACATCATCATCGTCCAGGACGTCCGCCCGCCGAGTTCACTTAAATTTGCGATGAACCTGCACATCCTCTCGCGCCGCCCGATCGCCTACCAGACCAAAGAGCTGAGCATCCGGATCACTCCCGATCTCACCCTCTGGAAAGAGCCGCAGGGGCCGATGCAGATTCTGGGGATGGTGACGATCCCCTCGGGAACCGCGACGAGTGCCGGGAAACAGTTCGACATCAAACACAGCGAAATCTATTTCGGCGGGGATATCCCGCTCAACCCGTACCTCGACCTGACCGTCGCACACGAAGTCGACTACAAAAAGTTCCTGATCTACATCACCCATACTCTCGAATCGCCGATTTTCCTCTTCAGCTCCGATCCGGTCATGAGCCAAAACGACATCATGAGCTATATTCTCTTCGGCGCTCCGGCCAATTCGAGTACAACCACGACGTCCACGACAACCGGTACTACCGGGACGGCTACCGTACGGGCCGACGCTACCAATTTCATGCTGGGTGCGGGGCTCAAAGGGCTGATCAGCGGCGTCACCAAAATCCAGCTCGATACGATGAACATCCTGACCAATCAGCAGGGGGGAATGGGGTTTGAAGTGGGGACCCGGCTGAACAAAGACCTCCGTATCCTCTACAAAAACGATACCCTCTCCAGCGTCCTCGTCCAATACCAGCTCAACCGCTGGCTCCGTCTCGATGCCGACATCCACGCCCTCGGACAGGGGATCAACGCCGTCTACATCAAGGATTTCCGCGATTTTCTTCCGCACAACGACCCCAAAGCCCCCTAAACTTGACATCGGTCAAGTTGGGTTTACGCAGGATATCCTATACTGCTTTCATGATTTAATTGGCAAGGATATCCCATGATTCTCGAATTTATGCGCGACGACCACCGCTTCTGCGACCACCATTACGCCCGCACGGAAGAGGCCCTGCTGGCCAAAGACATGACAAGCGCCGCCGAAGCGTTCGACGCCTTCGCCAAAGCGACCCTGCACCACTTCGATATGGAAGAAAAAGAGCTTTTCGTCACGTTTGAAAAACGGACCGGCATGGCGGGCGGTCCGACCCACGTGATGCGCTACGAGCACCAGCAGCTGCGCGGTCTGGTCGAATCGATGCGCAATGCCCTTCTCGAAAACCGCATCGACGATTTTTTCGGAATCGGCGAATCGATGATGATCATGCTTCAGCAACACAATATGAAAGAGGAACAGATGCTCTATCCGATGATCGACCGTACCCTTGAAGGAGACGCGGCTTTGATGGTGCAAACGATGCGGGAGATGGAGCGATGATCCTCCTCGATACCCGCGAATTCGACCACCCCGTCCCCCTCGAAATGGCGATCGATGCGTTCAAAAAACTCCACGAAGGGGAGAGCGTCCACATGATTCACCGCAGAGAGCCCATCCCTTTGTTTGAAATCATCACGAAAAACGGCGGCCGCTATCTCAGCTACAGCGAACACGACACCCTGTGGCATATCCTGTTCACCCGAACCCCGGAGGTCGATCTGGAGGCTTTGCGTGTATAACGGCCTCTCCCTCGACCAAGCCCCGCCGATCTCGGCGGTCATGCGTTTTTTCCTGAGCGTCCCCGTTTTCGGATTGATCCTCTCCTGCATTGCCATCCTCTCTCCCGACGCCCTGCTCACCCCATCCCATCCCCTCTCGCTGGCGGCGATTCATCTGATGTTTCTCGGAGTCCTGACGATGAGTATGATCGGTGCGCTGTTCCAGATGCAAAGCGTTCTGGGAGGACGTCCGATCCCCTCCCCCGCGGGAAACGGCTGGATTATCCATCTTCTGCTGGCGCTGGGAGTCATCGCCCTCTCAGCGGCTTTCGCCTGGCAGCAAAGCATCGGCTTCGTCATCGCCTCGGTTCTGCTCGGAAGCGCTCTGGTGTACACCGCTTTTTTGGTGCTCCCCCTCCTCTTTGGCGGCGTGATTCACGACACCCTGCGGGGGATGCGCCTCGCCCTCGTCTCGCTCCTGATCACGGCACTGCTGGGGATCGTTATGGCGTCGGCCTACGCTAACGCCTCGTTTAGCGAACAGCATGCGCAGCTGCGCGAAATCCACTATTCGTTCGGACTGGCGGGATGGGTGGCGACCCTGATCATCGCCGTCGCGTTTCAGGTCGTCGAAATGTTCTACGTCACGACCGGATACAACGAATGGTGCAAACGCAACGCCTTTCGCATCATCGCCGCCGCACTGGGGCTTAAAGCCCTCTTCCTCCTTGCGGGATGGGGAATGGAGTGGATCTTCGATGCCGTGTTTGCTGCCCTGATGATCGGGTTTGTCGCCACGACTTTACGCCGTCTCAAAGAGCGCAAACGCAAAGTCCCCGACGTCAGTATCGCCTTCTGGCAGGCCGGAATCGCCCTGTTAAGCCTCTTCGTCCTCAGCCATAGCGTCTTTCTCGTATCGGGTCTGGTAGCAGCCGAAACCGCCGCATTGATCGCTTTTGCCCTGTTTGCCCTCTCCATCATTCTGGGGATGCTGACCAAGATCGTCCCCTTTCTCGTCTGGTTTCACCTCAACTCCGCAGGGTATATGGAGACGCCGATCATGTCGCACATCATCCCCGCACCGCGCAATACGCTCCTTTTGCGGATTTTTCTGGGTGCGACGGCCATCGCGTTGTTTTCCGCTGCGTATCCGCCCCTGATGCGTGTATCGGGAGTGGCATTTGCCGCCGTGTTCGCACTGTTGGGCTACAATCTGATCCGCGCCCTGATCCTCTACCGCCGCGTCGTCCGTACGGGAACACGGTTCGAATTCCCCTCCGCGTAGGCGCAAAAACATCATCGCCGGTTGCGGCCAATCTCCTCCGCGCCGTTTTCGGCATCGCTTTGGTATAATAATCCTTTACACCAAACAAGCCGATCGGAGAAGGAGATACCATGGATTCCCTGTTCATCCAAAACAGCATACTCTCGCTGGTACTTGGGTTCATCCTCGGTTTGCAGCGGGAAATGCACATCATCTATTCGAACAAAAGCAAAGATTTCGGCGGGGCGAGAACCTTTTCGATGATCTCGCTGTTCGGATTTCTAAGCGGCTGGTTTTCCGCCTACGTCCCCCATCTCCTGCCGGTGACCGCGGCCATCCTCGGCCTGCTGCTGATCGCCGCCTACGTCGTCAACAGCATGGCGGCCGCCGACAAAGGGGCTACGACCGAATTTGCCGCCCTTGTCACCTTCATCGTCGGCGCCATGATCGCTTTCATCCCCGTCATCTATCCCGTTTTTATCGCGATGATCGTCCTCTTCGTCCTCAACATCAAGGATAAAATCCAGGAATACGAACAGGGGCTGACCAAAAAAGACCTCAGCGCCGCCATCTTGTTCATGGTAATGACGTTTGCGGTCCTGCCGATCCTCCCCGACCGTGCCGTTGATCCCTACGGTCTAATCAATCTCCACCGTATCTGGGTCATGGTGGTCCTCGTAGCCGGAATCTCCTTTTTCGGCTACATCGCCATCCGTTTCTGGGGGACCGGCTACGGGATCGGCATCGCCGGACTTTTCGGCGGCCTGATCTCCTCGACGGCGGTCGCGATGAGCATGGCCCGCCGGATACACGAAAATCTTGAACTCGAAAAAATGCTGGCCGTCGGGATCGCGCTGGCTTCGGCGATGATGCTGCTGCGCGCGGTCTTTGAAATCTGGATTCTAAACCCTTCCCTGGCCCAGACGTTCATCCTCCCCGTTGCCGTCGGGACGCTCGGCGGGATTGCCTACATCGCCCTGCTCTTTTTCACGGCACGGCGTGAACCGATACGCCAGGAGATCGAGTTTACCAACCCGTTCAGCCTCAAAGAGGCGCTGCTGATGGGGCTTCTTTTCGGAGCCACCCTCGCCTTCATCAAAATCGCCAACGACCGGATCGGAGACGTCGGGGTCTACGCGGTCGCGCTCCTTTCGGGGGTCGCCGACGTCGATGCGATCATCCTCTCACTCTCCTCGCTGGCCAAAAACGGCCTTAATCCATCGACCGCCCACAACGCCGTCGTCATCGCCATCGTGACCAATTCGCTCGTCAAAGCGGGAATCGTCCTCGTCCTCGGCAACGCCCGCCTCTTTCGGCGCGTTTTGTTCTACTACGCCGCCTCGGCAGGACTTTTTGCCTTAACGGCCCTCACGTACGCTTGAGGGGGACTCTTTTCCCCCTTGTCATTTTTTCACAAAAATCCCCCTCTGCGAAACCGCTTCGCACCCCTAACTCTCTTCAGTGCCTCCCGAATGCCGCAGATGGAGTTCTCCCCCATCCTGGGCGTAACGGAGCAGTGACGCGATCCCGACTCCCCGATCGGCAATTTTTTCGAGATTTCGGAGCGTCCCGATCGTTTTGACGTACTCGACGGCATAAGAGGGGTTGTTCATCACCATCAGCATGATATCTTTGTCGATCACCTGAAAAATATCGTCCGTCATCGACTCTTCGATATCGATGAGGCGAAACAGGTGATTGGCATCCTGCTCTCCTTCCCCGTTGAAAAAATCGGCCAGATAGCGGAGAATCCGCAGCGTCGCTTTGTGCAGCTGGGCGATCGACGCGCGGTGGGGATTGAGTTTGTAGCGTTCAAACGACGCGACGTTGAGGCTTTTGCAATATTTCGTCATGCTGCGGACGATCCGGTCGATTTCGGCCGTCATCTTCAAATAGACCAGCAGATACCGCAAATCGCTCCCTTCGGGAGAAAAGAGGGCCAGGGTCCGGATAATCTCGTTATCGATGGTATCGGTGAGGGGCTTGATCGCCTCGGCCCGGAAACAGGCATGGGAAAACGCCTCGTCGTCATCGCTCTCGTACGCATCCAGCATCAAAACGCTCGAATCAATGATGCTTTGCAGCACATCGTGAACCATTCGGCGTATTTCGCCCAGTTTATGTTCGTATTTCGGCAGTGTCATGGAAAACCCTTTCGTGAATCAAGATTAATTTCGCATCGGCTACTTAAACAGCAGATTGCTGGGACGCTCGCGCAGTTCCCGGACAAACGCCTTGGCTTCTTGGACGGTCTGACGGGTCTCGTCGACCGTATCGTTGGCGTTGTCCAGGACGGTACCCATTTTGCCGACCAGACCGCTCTGATTGACGTCGCGAAGCAACGCACTCGCCTGATCGGTCGTTTCGCGGGCCGAACGGGTCAGCTCCCGCGCATCGGCGACGGTATGGTTAAGAGAGACCAGCGTCTGCGTCGCATTCTCCTCAAGGGTCTGCGTTGTTTTCGCAAGCTGCGTCCACTCCCCGTGATGCGCCTCCAGTCCCCGGGAAAACTTCGCCCCGTTTTCAAGCATCTGCGAGAGGTTTTGAAGATTGCGCCCGTTCATCGTCTGCTGAACCTTCACAAGCGTCGCGTTGAGCATCTCCGATGCGGCAAGCGCCTTGTCGCTGAGAACGGAGAGGGTGGAGAGTTCCGAAGCGATAACGCCCCGCTTCGCCTCGCTCCCCGCAAGCACACTCGACTCCCTCGTCCCCCCTTTGAGCTCGAGGTAGGTGGTTCCGGCGATCCCCTGGGCATTCAGACGCACCGTCGTGTCGGTTTTTACCGGAGTCCCCTGATAGACTTTGAACGTCACGCGGACCCGCTGCGGATCGAGGGGATCGAGTTCGACCGCTTCGACCGATCCCACGTCGATCCCCCGGAGTTTGACCAAAGATGTCCCCTTCAGCCCGGAGACCGATTCGTTCAGATAGGTCTCGTAATACGCGAACGGACGGTTGTCCAACCCGTATTTTCCCAGCCAGTACGCAAAATAGGCCAGTGCGAGGGTTCCGACAAACGCGAACACCCCGACCAGAATAAAATTTGCCTTTCTCTCCATCACCCCGCCTTGAGAAAATCTTTCATAAATGCCTGGTCGCTGGCGCACGCGGCGGCGTAGTCGCCCTCAAAACAGATCTTCTGATCGTGCAGGACGATGAAGCGGTCCAGCGCTCCCTTGATCGTATCGAGATCGTGCGTCACGATCACCACGCTTAGTCCCAGCATATCCCGCAGCTCCACGATCAGGTTATCAAACGCTTCGGCGCTGGCAGGGTCAAGCCCGCTGGTCGGTTCGTCCAGAAACAGCAGTTCGGGATCGAGGGCAAGCGACCGGGCCAGACCGACCCGCTTTTTCATCCCGCCGCTGAGTTCGCTGGGATAGAGGTAGGCGGCGGAACCCGCCAATCCCACCATGTCGAGTTTCGTCATCGCCATCGTCTCGATCAGATCTTTGTCCAGCGAGGTGTATTCATAGAGGGGAAAACAGATATTCTCCAATACGTTGAGCGAGGAATAAAGGGCGCCGAACTGGAACAGCACCGCCCACCGGCGGCGAAGCTCCTGCGCCTGCTTTTCTTTGATCGTACGCAGCGAATACCCCAACACGTCGATCTCCCCCGATTCAAACTGCTGGAGCATCAGCATCTGCCGCATGAGCGTCGATTTTCCAGCCCCGCTGCCTCCGAGGATGCCGAAAATCTCCGAGGAGCGGACCTCGAAACCGATACCGTCGTGGATGCGCCGGGAATCGATCGTCGTCACCAGATTCTCTACACGGATGATCGGGTCCATCTCAAATCCCCAGCCGGGTCAAGGCGACCGCAATCAGCGCATCGCAGATAATGACCCAGAAAATTGCGCTGACCGCGCTTTTGGTCGTGTAAGCCCCGATGCTTTCGGTGCTGCCGCTCACCTGAAACCCGCGATAGCACCCCACCGTCGCGACGATGGCCCCGTATACGGGCGATTTTCCAAGTCCCACGTAGAGTTCATTGACCGACACTTCCTGAAACATCCTTTCGATAAACTCATGAAATCCAATCCCCAGATGAAAATAGGCGACGATCATCGTCCCCGCCATTCCGGCAAGATCCGCCGCAAAAATCAGCAGCGGCATCGCCAGTACCAGTGCCGCGATCCGGGGCAACACGAGAAACGTGATCGGATCGAATCCCATCGTCTTCATCGCATCGATCTCTTCGGTGATCTTCATCGTGCCGATCTCGGCGGTAAACGAGCTTGCGCTGCGCGCCGCCATCAAAATCGCCGTAATCATGGGGGAGAGCTCGCGAAACACCGACATCACGCTCAAATCGACGACGAATACGTCTCCGCTCACCTTGCTCAGGTATCCCGCCGACTGGTACGCGACGACGAGACCGATCAAAAACGAGAGCATCATGACGATCGGCAGCGCCTGGATCGCCGATACGTGAACATGACGCACCAGGGCGGTCCACCGGAATTTCCAGGGGGTCAGGACGAGCTTCGCCGCGCGGCTCACGGTTTCGCCTAAAAACGAAAAAAACGACGCCGCGCCGAACAGTATCTCCCCGGATACCTGCACTATCCGCCGCCCCCGCGAAAGAGTCGACAGAACTTCAAAAGGCTTACAGCGAAAATGGCGGGCATAAAAACTCAGAAGTTTTTCGTGATCGGGTTGAATTCCCCGAAAATCGACCGGGCAACGATTCGCTTCGAGCGCCCCCCGAAGCCGGATCAATGCGACCGCTCCGGCCGAATCGATCCGTGTACATCCGGAAAAATCAAACGTCACCGATTCTTGTTCGATCCCGATCAAAGTCGATTCGATGCGCTCAAATCCGCCCAAAAACGCTTTGGTCCAGGGACCGAGTACGGAAAAGACGACCGGACCCTGCGGGAAACGTTCAATCTGAAACGGCGATACGGCGGCCAAATTCAACTCGCGTGAAAATAGCTCCAGCGCGATTCGGATCGCCACGACGATTCAATGTCGTGCAGATCGCTCTCGATCACCATTGCGTTTTTACGGGATTCGGCATCGTTCATATCGATGATACTGACGGCACGCGCTTTCAACTCCGGAGAATAATCGCCCGAGCAGATATAGTCCCGCGCCCCTTTTTCTCCCATATGTCCCACTAAGCTCTCGACGATCCGTTTCAGCGATTGGCTATCCATGATCTTCAACCTCGAATGAAATTTGAGTGAATGATAATTCGCCCGTATTTCGTTTCGATTACGTAAACGCTTTTTTTCGTTATCCGCCTGTAACAATCAATTCACAGGCCAAAACATTTCTCTTGTACCGATATACCCTTCGCGCATCGCAAAACAGGCCATATATATATCAAATAAGATATAATGGTTTTTTTGTTAGGACGAATGATGAAGCTACATTGGTTAAACTACTGGATGATGTTGCATGCCGCACTGTTTTGGGTACTTATCTTTTTGAGTATCTTCAAAATACTCGGTTATTACCAAACGGAGTGGGGAACGTTGTTCCAATGGTGGTGGTGGAACCTTTTCGCCTATCTGTACGTTGCATTTATGCATTATCTACAGGTCAATAAACGGAAAAGAGAGTCCTCCTCTGCCCGGCCTTCTCCCCACGATCCGATATAGATTTCAAAATAACTTCCCTATCCGTACAGGACCCTAATGCTTTATTACCTTCTAAAAATCGCGATCACGGCACTGCTGATTGTTCTGATCTCGGAAATATCCAAGCGAAGTACCCTAGCAGGAGGTATCCTTGCGTCCATTCCCCTCATGTCGGTGCTTGCGATGACCTGGCTCTATATCGATACCGGGGACACGCACAAAGTCATGGAGCTCTCGACGAGTGTTTTCTGGCTCGTTATCCCTTCGCTTGCGCTCTTCGTATCGCTTCCGGTATTGCTGAAAAAAGGACTCGGTTTCTATCCGGCGATGGGGATATCGTTGCTACTAACGGTGCTGGCTTACTCTGCGATGCTTTTTATGCTCGCAAAACTCGAAGTCAAACCCTGATCGCATATCAAGAACACTCTTCCTTGTTTCTTCAACCTGTTCACCGGTATGAACGGTATCGGATTCGAAATAGCGGACATCCTATCCTACCTGCCTCCTAGCCGGTTAATCACGTCCGAGTCTCTTGCTCCAAAACTATTTTTGATGCCGATTTAATCTGCCGTATACTTTCGCGTGTCGATTTATTTGTAAAATAACAACATGAAAACCTTATTTTTGATCGCATTTTCTTGTTTGTCTCTAAACGCCCAAATCCCCGCGTCACCGAACGAACAGCAAATCCTCCATTTCTTGTCGCATACGACGAGCGGAATACAAACTAACGACCTTCAAAAAATTCATACGATCGGAGTCTCTTCCTATTTACGGCAACAATTGGATGCCGAAGCGATACCTCCGTCCGCGCGCCTTTCCAATGCTCTAAGTTCACTGGAATCCAACGATCTCAACGTTACCGAAATGTACGCACGCTATTTCCCCGGAAACTTATCAAAAGCCGACGCAGAACAAAAGAAGAGTTTTAACCAACTCAAGCAACGGATCGGACGGGAAGCGATGCAGGCAAAGCTATACCGCTCCTTATATTCGGACGCGCAACTTGCCGAAGTGATGGACGATTTCTGGTTTAACCATTTCAACGTTTTCTGGCAAAAAGCCTTCAATCCGATGTTGATCGGTGCGTACGACCGCGATGCCATCCGCCCTTATGTATTGGGCCGTTTTCGCGATATGCTCGGAGCCGTTGCGAAACACCCGGCAATGCTCATATATTTGGATAACCGCTTAAGCGTCAAAGACAATCCGAGCAACGGAAAAGGGCTCAACGAAAACTATGCCCGCGAAGTGATGGAGCTGCACACCCTTGGAGTAGGCAATTACACCCAGAAAGATGTTACGGAGCTGGCCAGAATATTTACCGGGTGGGGAATCTCCCCCCAAAGCGGATTTCGATTTTCTCCCAATACGCACGACAGCGGAGAAAAATTTTTCCTGGGCTATCGCTTCCCTGCCGGAGGAATGGAAGAAGAAGGTGAACGGGCGCTCGATATTCTGGCGGCTTCGCCGATTACAGCCCATCGAATCTCCGAAAAACTGTGCGCCTATTTTGTTGCGGACACGCCGCCGGAAACATTGGTGAAACGGATCACGCAAATCTTTTTGAAAACGGACGGAAATATCAAAGAATGCGTCCGGACAATTTTAGAATCCGACGAGTTCTGGGATGAAAAGAATTTCAATACCAAATTCAAAAATCCGTACCGTTACGTCATGTCGGCTTTGCGGCAAACGAATGCCGATATCGACAATCCGGGTCCGATCATCGGCGTTCTAAACCGGATGGGTATGCCGATTTACGGTCGTTTAACCCCGGATGGATATCCGAATGGATCGGATTCATGGATGAGCCCTTCGGCGATGCAACTACGCATTGATTTTGCAACCGTATTGGGACATGAAAAATTTCAAGGCTGCACGGGAGGCTGCAAAATTGATCTCGATGCATTACGGGGAGGAATCGGACCCCTGCAAAAAAATCTTGTCGATGCCGTTCGGAGCAATCCTTCGGGCATGGAAGCAACGCTATTGCTCGCATCACCTCAAATGATGATGTACTAAGAGGAGGAAGAATGAACCGTCGAGATTTTTTGATCCGTATGGGAATGTTGTACTCGATGACGGTTTTGCCCGCGTTCGCAGAAACTGTCTCGGAGAAAAAACGGTTGATCGTTATTTTTTTACGGGGTGCCGTCGATGGTTTGAACGTTATCGTTCCAACCTTTGAGCAGGAATATTACGACAACCGTCCCGGCATCGCGATTCGAAACCCTATCGCATTGGATCAGGGATTCGGTGCCAATCCGGCGCTCTCCCCTTTAATGAATATGTGGGAAGACGGTGAGCTCTCTTTTCACCACGCATGCGGATTGATGAAACCCAACCGTTCCCATTTTGAAGCGCAGGCGCTCATCGAAAGAGGAGTCAGCATCGCCAACCAATCCTCAAACGGCGGATGGATGGGACGTCTAGGCACTATTTTACCGAATGACGGCGATGTTGAAAGGATGCTCAGTATCACCCCCTCCATTCCGACCATTCTGGAAGGCGCTCCGCACGTGGCAACGTTCGAGCTGGGAAAACGGGCGCTGAATACGACTCCGATGGATCGCTTAAACGTCGAACGGGCGTTTGAAACCCTTTATTCAGGTTCGGACCGCCTCAGCATCTATTTTCGAGATGCGCTGAAAGCCAGAAAAATCCTTATCCAGAATTTGCAAAAAGATATGGAACTCTCTCAAGTGGATTCGGTGGCGCCGGCCGGATTTGCAACCGATGCGGCAATGCTGGGACGAATGATGCACAACGATCCGAAAATACAATCGGTTTTTCTCTCAATCGGCGGATGGGACACCCATATCAATCAGGGAGGCGATGAAGGTCCTTTGTCCAAAAAACTTTCCGATCTGGCCACCGGGCTCAAAGCGCTCAAAGAGGGGTTGGGCGACTCTTTCAAAGATACCTTGATTCTGACCCTCTCCGAATTCGGCCGCACCGTACGGGAAAACGGGACGGGAGGAACCGATCACGGGCACGGCAACGTTGTCTGGATGATGGGAGGCGGAGTGAACGGAAAACGGGTTAACGGCGTGTGGCCCGGACTGGCGGAAGAAAATCTCAGCGAGGGAAGAGACCTGGCCGTCACGGAAGATTACCGTCAGGTTCTGGGAAAAGCGTTACAGAGTCACTTTAATTTAAACAAATCGGATCTTGGAATTATTTTTCCGGGATGATATAAGGGGTAAAATGGATTGGATGCTGGTCGCTGCGGGCGGTATTACAGGATTATTGATCGGATTGACGGGCGTGGGCGGAGGAGCATTGATGACTCCATTGTTGTTATTGATTTTCGGCGTCGCGCCGATGTCCGCAGTTGGGACCGACCTGTGGTTCGCCGCGGTTACCAAACTCTTTGCCTCCCGAGTACATCAACATCACGGGATGATTGACTGGCAAATTGTACGGCGGCTTTGGCTCGGAAGTCTCAGCGCCTCCGCCTTGACCTTGATCTGGATGAAAATTCATCCGGTTGACAACAATTCGGTCTTATTATTGAAGACGATGATTGCGATTGCCGTCCTTCTAACTTCAGTAGGAATAATCTTTCAAAAACAGTTGCATGAATTCGGATACCGGTTTCGGGTCAACGACGGTATTCATTTTAAAAAGATGCAAGGACCGCTTACCGTAATGGCCGGAGCGTTGTTGGGCGTTTTGGTAACCCTTACATCGGTTGGGGCGGGCGCTTTGGGAGCGGTTTTTCTCGCCTATTTGTATCCGTTGCGCTTAACGATGCCAAAATTGATCGCTACGGACATCGTGCACGCCATACCGTTGGCGATCTTTGCCGGAATAGGCCATTTGTTGATCGGAAACGTCAATTTTATTCTGCTTGGCAATTTACTGTGCGGATCGATTCCGGCCGTCATTGCCGGTGCCTTACTCTCTACAAAACTTTCGCATCGATGGCTTCGTATATTTCTGGCGGTTGTACTGTTTTCGATCGGAATCAAAATGTGGCTGAGTCTTTTGAATATCAATTGACATAGTCACCAGGGGTACACAAGCACTTCAAATAAACCTTAATTGAGGCAAGGGTATAAAGCCCCTGCACTGGAAAAAAACAGGTATTCAATATCGCAACCTGTACCAGATGAGACACTCATTTGCCAGTCTCATGATTGTAAACGGGGAAGATATTTTATGGATGAATACTATGCTTGATCATAAAGACAGGTCCATGACACTTCAAAAGTATGCATAAGACGTCAAACAAACTAAACGAAAAAGAGCTTCGTTTCTGTCCGAATAAATACTGAACTACTGACACGAATGGGCACAGTTTGGGCACAGTAAAATTTTTGAACTCTGGAAGTACCGTATTTTAGGGAGTTTATAAAGATTGATGGCCAGGAAGGGATTCTAAAAGTACCTATTTTTGCTAATTCAAAGACTTTATAAAATTAATCTACTGTAAAGACTACTGTATTAATCCCTACGTAGACCTCAATATGAGGCTTTTTACTTTTTAAGAATATATGCCTCGCTATAATAAACAATCCAAGAATATATTATAGACGCATTTTTCACTTTAACATAGAGGTAAAGCAATGCATGATTTAACACAATCAGATGTATCTCGACAAAATATTCTAAACAATAGCTATGCACTTGAGCAAATTGAAACAAATTTATCATTGGGCGGAATGTATTGGAATGAAGAACTAGTCTTTACAAAGTCTCAAGTTGCAGAAATTTTAGAGATAGATATCCGCACAGTTGAAAGATATTTAGAAAATTATAACGATGAATTTATCAAAAATGGCTACAGAGTTTTGAAAGGGAGTGAGCTCAGATCTTTTAAAGATGATGTCTCCGACATTGATGTCGGAGACATCTCTAAAACTCCCTCCTTAGGGGTGTTTTCTTTTAGAACTGTTTTGAATCTTGCTATGTTGGTAACTGAAAGTACTAAAGCAAAAATGATTCGAAGCAAAATACTTGACATAGTGATTGATGTAATGGCTCAGAAATCAGGTGGGCATACAAAGTTTATTAATCAGCGGGATGAAGCTTATTTACCATCTGCATATAAAGAGTACAGCTATCGGGAAGAATTCACCAATGCTTTAGATGACTATCTAAACGCAGACAAATGGAAGTATGGTAAATATACGAATGCTATTTATCAAATCATATTTTTAGAAAATGCCGCTGAATACAAACAAATTTTGAATCTTTCAAAAAAAGACAAAGTTCGAGATACTATGTATGCAGAAGTACTTAACGCCATTGCCAGTTTTGAACATGGCTTAGCCGTTGAGATGAAACAAGAATTTGAAAAACTAGGAAGAAAACTCAGACTAAAAGAACTAGATGCATTAATCGAACGCGCTTCCAAAAATCCTTACTTAGAACCACACATTCATGATGCCAGAGCCAAAATGGCTAGTAGAGATTTATGTTTTAGAGATGCTCTACATCAAAAACTTGAACAATATATTCAATCTGTACCGGAAAGTGATTTTGATAAATTTTTAGGTGAAACTAGTAAATCTCTTGAAGAGAGACTATCTGATCCAGAGACATTAGCTGTTCTTAAACGCTTGAAAGACAGATAATGGATTATCAAATTTTTTACTTTGATACCAAACATGCAATCGAAGTCCATGATTGGATCATAGATAATAGTGGTGGGTTGCATGGATACCGTGAAATAGGTCTTTTGGATAGTGCTTTAGAGCATATTCAAAACGATATGTACTATCCTACTTTTCAAGAAAAGCTCAAACATCTTATTTTTGCAGTCAATAAATTTCACCCTTTTAGTGATGGAAATAAACGTTCTAGCCTCGTTTTAGGCGCTTATTTTTTAGAACTCAACGGCTATGACTACTGTATAAATAAATTTGTTATCGAAATGGAAGAAATCGTAGTTTGGCTTGCAGAAGGGAAAATCAAGGATGACTTACTCTTGGAAATTATTAAATCCATCATAGAAGAAGATGAGTTTTCTGAAGCATTAAAGGTCAAATTGATTGATGCCCTTAGTAAATAAGAATTCTAAAATGCATTTACAATTAATACATTAAAACACTAACACCGATCCAAAGCTATCATTTCGTACGAAATTTTTTATTAGCTTAGACAGATTCAGTGATTTAAAAGTCATTACGCTTTTTTATTGTGTTGTACAAATAATAATAAATCTGTGTCATTCAATAGGTTACCAATATCATTGTCTCCATGTAGATCAAAAAACTTATCCTTGAGTAATAAATTTTCTACCAGTTTCTCGACGAGATTCATATATCCTGGGCCATTATATGCTACGATAATATCTCCTGGTTGAAACATCTGAACATAGTCTTGAAGCAAATCAAGATGATGTTTGGCATTTTTCATTTCTTCGAGAGTCCCAAATGTTGATAATTTAAATAATCCCTTTAATTGAGATCCAAAAAAAACGAACAATAAGGCGGCCAAAACTTGTTTTTCTTCGCTTTCTTCGATATCTTGCATCTTAAAAGCGAATCTACTCATGATAAAAATTAATTTATCTCCATAAAACTGTTTCATACCAAAAATATTCCACACGATATCTTGTCTAAATTGTTGAGACATTATTATCCTTTCTAAAAAAATCTGAAAAGATTATACAAAATATTTTGAACATAAAGTCTTACTTGCGCTTTGCCCGAATATTGACTTGTTGATATATAATATAAGTAACATATTTTTATCTTGATAAGGGATCAAATGAAATCAAGAGAATTAAAAACCATTCATGATTTAATAGTACGCGATTATAAAATTGAATCAATCGGGGATAATAAATTTCTCCATAGTTTTAAGCCAGCAACTACTGAAACAGTTTATCAATTTATAGCCAATGGCACACCAGAAGTTACAGAAGGTGAACGCTACAATATTGGATATTATGAAGATAAAGCTGGGAACAAAATAATTGAGCCTTCTTGTCTGTCAAAAAACACTGAAGTAAACCCTTTATTAAGTTATCACTATGCCTTACAATTATCCAAAGAAAAACATGATGTTAATCAAAGAAAAAACGATGAAAGAGTTACACATACTGCACATGATGGATATTATTGGGGTAAAAAATATGCTTGGAGAGAATTTGGATTGATGATTCCTAAAGAGGCTTTTTATTCATATTTAGAAGAAATCAATCATCCTAAAGTCGAGTGTATAACGCAAAATCCAGATATGCCTTTTAGCAATGAGCAATCTATTGCGTACAAAGAAGAAGGACTCCTTGATGCAATCAAAAATTTAATTGAATCAGCAGAAAAAATTACAAAAGTTCGATATAAATCGCCTCTATACTCTCGACAGTTTACAATTCGTGGGCTTAGTGCAATAACAGACAAAAAATGAGAATAGGTTTTAATCAAAATACTCAATTATCGAATAAGTATTATGGGATTTCTAAAGCTTTCTTTGAATAATCTCTATAGCTCAATCCCCTTTTTCTCCGACCGATTACACTCATTCGCTCGCTCCTTGTCATTTACTATACCTTTCGTATCGATCATCAATCCTAACTTCATCGACCGGTTCAACTCTCCCACCCGGTTCTTGAACTCCT
>JBFXFU010000007.1:0-93034 GCA_050178755.1 Sulfuricurvum sp.
TTAAATACGTTTTTGAGATGATCGAGCTCTCCGATCGACGTATTGATCGTCAATTCCTTGCGTAAATCCCGCTCGCTCATGATCGAATCGATCTGCAAGACCAGACTGTCCAGCGGATTGATAAACTGCCGTTTGAGCATAAAGTACAATACCAGCGTAATCGATACCAGCGTGACGAAAAAAATGGCAGCGATGATTTTGAGAACATACGTACTGCTTACCCAAAACTCCCCGATCGGAAACGTCAGTTCGAGCGTCCCGGCAGTTTCTCCAACCGATGCATTCGTGTGGCATTGCAAACACGCCTGGTCAAATTTAACCGCATAGTGATAACGTATATTACCGTTTTCAAGCAATTCCATCGTATCTTCGTCAACCATAACCCCTGCGGGCTGATTCTCACGCTTGCCGTACAGAGCATCGACAATCGGCCCCCGGTAAAGCTTCACCTGTAACTCTTTCTCGCTGGCATTGATCCGGCCCGTCATCACGTCGATCTGCTCTCGTCCCCACCCGTTTTGCATCGCCGTATAAAACATGGCGAAAACCATGTCTCCGGTCCGCTTGGTCTGCTCTTTGACCGGATTTTTGTTGCTCTGGCTGACCATAACCCAATACAGGGCAAAGAGAAAGATACCAAAAACGGCAGAAAACAAGACTACCTGCTTGACAAAAGAACCGAACCGTTTGATGCTCTTCTCTTTTTGGAACAACCCCATGATTACGTTAGACTTCGGATATTTTCAACCGTCGCCGCAATCAGCCGTTTCCGTGCCTCCCGCGACGTCCAGGCAATATGCGGCGTCACGTAGAGACGTTCGGAATGCTTGATCGCCAACAACGGATGCGCGCTCTTCATCGGTTCTTTGGCAAGAACGTCCAGCCCGACGTAGATCGGTTTGACGTCGAGAATGACCGACAGCGCATCCTCGTCCACGATTCCACCCCGCCCCAGATTGAGCAGCACCGCACCGTCTTTGAGCTGCAGCAGCTCGGAATGGGAGATGAGATTTTGCGTCTGAGGGTTCAAAGGGGCATGGATCGAAACGATATCGCTTTGTTCCAGCAACCGGCTGAGCGTCGTTTGTTCAAATTCATTATCGGCGTTTTTGCCTGAAGTGGAGTAATACCATACGTCCGCTCCAAACGCACGGGCGATCCGGGCTACGTTCCGGCCGATTTCCCCAAGACCGATGATTCCCCATTTTTTTCCGCGCAATTCGCTAAAAGAGGGGCCGATGTGCGCGAACACCTGCTCACGCTGCCAATCGCCCCGTTTGACGTATTCATCATAATAACGGCTGTGCCCTAACAGATAAAACAGCATGGAGAACGTATGCTGTACGACCGCATCGGTCGAATACCCTGCCACGTTCTTCACGGCAATCCCCCGGCGTTCAGCCGCATCGTGATCGATATTGTTCGTCCCCGTCGCCGCAACGCAGATCAGTTTCAAAGGTTGCGCGGCTGCCATCACCGCATCGTTAATCACGACTTTGTTCGTGACGATCACTTCGGCATCACATACCCGATCACATACCTCTTCGGCGTCGGTCGTCGAATAAATTTCCACCTCACCAAGGGTTTTAAATTCGTCCAGTGAAGTATCGCCGTACGTCAACGCGTCCAAAACTACAATTTTCATCTCTCTCCCTTCACGCTTCATAGCGACCAGTAGTTGACCACCATGAAGACGATATCAAACAAAACACCGACCACCGATACGATAAAAAACCAATCGGCGATATTTTCGTATTTTTTCTCTTTTTCCCTGTTTTCGGTTCGGATCGACAAAAACGAAAACATAACCGACAAAATCAAAAACAACGCGATAACGGACGTTACTTCATCGATCAGTGTATTTTTCGAAGCGTTATTAACGTGTATCGACGTCAAGACGACCAGACAGAATCCAAGCAGATTCGTCGAGGTGCTTAAAATGTGCTGTGAAGTCGTGTTGGCCATAATTTTGCGATCAGATCACCCTTTTAGTGGGCGTCTTTGATCTTTTGAATCAGTTTCTGTGCTTTTTTCAGCGCTTTGTCGGCACGGTCCAGCACCAGCAGCACCGCCATACGGCGCCCCGCATGGGCTTCAGGTTTTCCGAAAACGCGGACGTAGGTTTTATCATCGAAAAGTTCATCGGCGACGTCGATCACCGGTTCGTTCGATTCGACTTCCGATTTGAACGCCGCACTTGCCCCTTCGCCGTAAAACGTAAACCCAAGAGGAAGCCCGAGCACTGCACGCACGTGAAGCGCGAATTCGCTCTGGCTCTGGGTGATCAGCGTGACCATCCCCGTATCGTGCGGACGCGGGCTTACTTCGCTGAAATAGACCTCATCCCCTTTGACGAAGAGCTCGACGCCGAAAATCCCGCGCCCGCCTAATCCGTCGGTGATCGCTTTAGCGATTTTCTGGGAACGTTTGAGCGCTTTTTTGGACATCTCCATCGGCTGCCAGCTGAAAACGTAGTCTCCCCCTTTTTGGATATGGCCGATCGGCTCACAGAAAACCGTTTCATTCCCGTTACGGGCCGTCAGGAGCGTAATCTCATAATCGAAACGGATGAACTCCTCGACGATCAGTTCGCTTGCGTCGCCGCGTGCTTCTTTGGCGATTTCCCACGACGCTTCAAGGTCCTCGCGGGTACGGGCGATGCTCTGACCGTGCCCCGACGAACTCATCACCGGTTTGATGACGCACGGGAATCCGACGTCCTCAGCCGCTTCGCACATCGCGTCGTACGTACTCACGAAATGATAACGGCTCGTTTTAAGACCAAGCTCTTCGGCAGCGAATTTGCGAATATTTTTACGGTTCATCGTTTTGCTGACCGCTTCGGCGTTTGGAATGACGCAATACCCTTCCGCCTCGGCTTCAAACAAGGCATCGATACTGATCGCCTCGATCTCCGGGAGAATATAGTCAGGTTTCTCTTCCCGGATCAGCTTCAAAATCGCCTCTTTGTCCTGCATATTGCCGGTATAACAACGGTTGGCGACCAGATGGGCCGGAGCGTTGTCGTAACGGTCGACCGCAATGACTTCAAGTCCGAGGCGTTGTGCCTCGATCGCCACTTCTTTGCCCAGTTCACCCGAACCGAGGAGCATAATTTTTTTCGAATTGCTTTTGAGAGGTGCGCTAAAGAGCATGTTATGACCTTGCGTGGTAAAGATTAATGGCGGTAGTGTATCACAGGGTTCGTAAAGGGTTTTTTAGACGGGGAAAATTCGGAGGAGAATAAGGTGTAACACAGGCGCCGAAGCGCACTGCATTACAGGCGTGATTCGTAACGTCTCATCATATAAAGACGTTTCAGCATCTTTTTGCGAGCGCTGATTTTGAATTGCTTGCGCTTTTCAGTCTCGGTAACGTGGTTACGGCGAGCACGGGCTTCAGTAACAATCAGATTACGATCTGTTTGTTTTTTGAAACGGCGGTAAGCGGCATCAAAGTTATCATCTTGGCGTAAGATAATACCAGGCATGCAATCACCCACTTTCTATATAAAATTTTTGAACCGGAATTATAGCATAAAAGTTATCAAATACCATATAAAGCGATGCGTTTTTACACACTTGATGGATTCTCCAAACCATACACTCCCCAATCCGCCCGTAATTGATGTACAAACCGTACCAAAGTCCGTTATTATTTCAAAAACAGGACGAACGGAGACATCTGCATGGTAGCTCGACAAAAGCTGATCTGGCTCGTTTTCACCGGGATGATGGTCCCTCCGATGGCGTGGGTTTTATTTCTTCTGTTTTCGGCCCTCTTTACCTTTGAGGAACTCCTCGATATCCTCATATCGGCACGTATGCTCGTCTATATGGCCGTCGCAACCACTTTGATGCTGGTCGGCTTTAACGCTTTCTTCGCGAAAATCGAACACTCCCTTAACCGCAACGCTCCTTTTGAAGACGTCGCTCCTCTGATCGCCGCGATGCCCTACCGGTTTTTGATCGGGCAGCTCCTTTATATCCTCCCCGGCCCGTTTATCGTACTGTGGGGGAAACCGTTCATCACCCCAGAGCGGTTTATACTGGCCGAGGCAGCGGTACTGCCGCTATTGTTTTTGTTCATTATCCCCGTATTCATCTTTTTCGTGATCCGTCTGGAGGAGTGGGTTTCGCCTATGCCTCTAAGCGAAAAGCACCCCTTCATCTCCTTCGGGAGGAAAATGTCGCTGGCCATTCTGACGACGCTGATCGGCAATATCATCGTCATGGGGCTGCTCAACGTTGCCCTCTTGTTTTCGCTTCATGACGTCGCATTATCGACCGTAATCGAAAAAAATCTTTTTCTGGCTCTGGTCGGAGTCCTGATTTCGGCGCTCAACGTCTCTTTGCTGGTAACGCAGGTGACCCGCCCCGTCAAACACCTCAACGACAACCTTCGCACCGATCTTTTCAACCTGACTAAATCGTTTCAGGGACACACACGGGACGAAACGGGGACGATGATGAGTTCTCTGAACCGCTTTATGGAAGAGATCGAACGCTCCATTTCCCACGCCAAATCGATCGCATCGGAAAATCTCGGCGCGACCCACACGCTCAATACTATCAGCAGCGATATCCGCTCTCACGTGCATGAGAGCCGCACAATCGCCGATTCCACGGCCCACAAAGCCCTTTCGGTCCGTACCATCGTCGACGACGGCGTCAAAAATTTCATCCGCACCTCCGAGAACGTCGACCTCTCGCTCAAACAGCTCGAACACGGTAAAGAGGAGCTATCAACCCTCCTCTCGACGATATCGCGCAGCACCGAACTTGAAGGAGAACTGGCCGAAAAACTCAACCGTCTCAACGGCGAGGCGTCTCAGGTACGCAATATCCTCGGGGCCATCGGGGACATTGCCGATCAGACCAATCTCCTCGCCCTCAACGCCGCCATCGAAGCGGCACGGGCCGGGGAACACGGCCGGGGATTTGCCGTTGTCGCCGACGAAGTACGCAAACTCGCCGAAAAAACCCAGCACAGCCTCACCGAAATCAATACCACAATCAACATTATCGTCCAGAGCATCACCGATGCGACCGACCAGATGCATCACAACGCCGAAGCGATGCTCGACGTAGCGACCATCTCCGAGAGGGTCGACAACGACATCAGCGAAACGGTCCGGGCGATGGAGCAGACCCGCATCCTATCGTCTCAAAGCGTGACCGATTCTCAGGCCATCGCCCGTCACGTCGACGATATGCTCTCCCACATGGACGCCCTCTCCGCCAATACGGCGTCGAACGATCTCTCCATGCAAAAACTTTCCGAAATCGTCACCTCGATCGCCTCGTCCGCCGATGCCCTTGACGCGCAGCTCAAACAATTCACGACACGGTAGTTGAAGAACCCGTTGGCTACAATACGTTTATGATTACCCCAGACTCCATCGAATCACTCAAAGCCCGCCTCGACGTCGTCGACGTGGTGGGTTCGTACATCGAGCTCAAACGCGCCGGAAGCAATTTTAAAGCCCCCTGCCCGTTTCATGACGAAAAGTCTCCGAGCTTCATGGTTAATCCCCAGCGCCAGCGGTATCACTGCTTCGGATGCGGGGCGGATGGAGACGCCATCAAATTTGTCATGGAGTACGAAAAACTCTCCTATCCCGAAGCGATCGAAAAACTCGCTTCATCGGTCAATTTTACCCTCCATTACACCGAAAACGCCTCTCAGAAAAAACGCTCCAATCTTCTTGAAACCCTCAACGACTGGTACCGGAAGCTTCTGGAGCAAAACCGCACCGCCCTGGCTTACCTTCACGAACGGGGGGTCTTCACCTCCAGCTGCGAGCGTTTCGGAATCGGGTATGCCCCCGCCTCCCCCGAAACCCTCCGCTTTATCGAGAATCACCGTTTTTCTTCCGACGAAGCGATTGAGCTGGGAGCGATCGGAAAAGGGGAAGAGGGGCGCTTGTTTGCCCGTTTTATCGAACGGATCACCTTCCCGATCCACTCCCCTTCCGGCGCCATCGTCGGTTTCGGGGGGAGGACGATCACCGGCCATCAGGCCAAATACGTCAATTCCCCGCAAACTCCGCTGTTTAACAAATCGCGTCTGCTGTACGCCTATCACCTCGCCCGCGAAACCATCTACCGCCGTTCCGAGATTATCGTCACCGAAGGGTATCTGGACGTCGTGATGCTCCATCAGGCCGGTTTTACCAACGCCGTCGCAACGCTGGGAACCGCGCTCACAAGCGAACATCTGCCGCTGCTGCGCAAAGGGGAGCCCAAAGTGCTGCTGGCGTATGACGGGGACAAAGCCGGACGCGCCGCCGCGCTTAAAGCCTCCAAACTCCTCAGTGCTTCGGGTTTTAATGGGGGAGTAGTCTTGTTCGAAGGGGGACTCGATCCGGCCGATATGGTCAAAAACGGCCAGAGCGAACCGCTGGGAGCCCTTCTGCGCCGGCCGATCCCCTTTATCGATTTCGTTCTCTCCGAAATCATCGGATCGTATAATCTCCAAGACCCGAAAGCCAAAGAGAGTGCGATGCACGAAGGGATCGCGTTTCTCAAAACCCTTTCGCCGCTGCTTCAAGAAGAGTATCGTCCGCTCATCGCCTCGCGTCTGGGGATATCTCCGTCCCTGATCCGTCTGGGAGGAGCGTTAAATGCCCAGCCTAAACCGATAACGTTTTCATCGTACGACAATTGGGAGCTCGGCCTGATCAAAACTCTTCTCGAACGCCCGGAAATTACCGATTCGATCCTCGATTTTATCGAGCCGTCCATGTTTCAGCACCATGTTTCCGAATTCGAATCGGCCATCCGCGGGGATAATGACGATCCCCGCCTGAGCGCTTTGCTGATGGACGACGCCATCCGCTCGTTCGAAGGGGACGAAGGGGTCAAAAAAGAGCTTTTGATCTTTTTGGAAGTCCACTATACCCGGGAACTCAAAAAACTCAACGTTCAAAATACGGTATCATTCGATCAAAAATCGTATTTAATTCGTCAGATCCGGGACAAGATTTCCCGGCTCAAACGGGGTGAACTGGTACCGCTGGGCTAACGCAGGTTAGTCTGGGCGCAGCATCAATTCTTTCACATCCCCCGATAACCCGAATTCGATAAAGGATAATCCATGAAAGCCATTGCCCTCTTTAGCGGCGGCCTTGATTCGACCCTCGCCATGAAACTCATCATCGACCAGGGGATCGACGTCATTGCCTGCAACATCAACACCGGATTCGGTTCGACCAAAGACCGCATGACCCACATGCTGAACATGTGCGAACAGGTGGGAGCGGAGTTTCGCAGCGTCGACATCCGGGACGAATACCTGCGTGATATTCTCTTTACCCCCAAATACGGATACGGCAAAAATTTCAATCCCTGCATCGACTGCCATGCCAAAATGTTCGAAGTCGCCAAACGGAAAATGGAGGAGTGGGGAGCGAGCTTCCTGATCAGCGGCGAAGTGCTCGGTCAACGCCCCATGAGCCAAAACCGCGAATCGCTGGAAAAAGTGCTCAACCTCAGCAACTGCGACGGGCTGCTTCTGCGTCCGATGTCGGCACTATCGCTCGAACCGACCATCCCGGAGATTGAAGGGTGGATAGAGCGTGAAAAACTTGAAAACATCGTCGGACGCAACCGCGACCGTCAAATGGAGCTGGCCGAGCAATTCGGTTTAAAAGACTACGAATCCCCCGGCGGGGGATGTCTGCTGACCGATGAAAAATTCTCCAACAAAATCCGCGATTTCATCGCCCACGATACGATGAGCATTGAAGACATCCCGACGCTTAAATACGGTCGTCAGATGCGCCTTCCCGGCGGTGCCAAACTGATCGTCGGACGCCATGCCGAGGATAACGCGGTGCTAGAAGGGATTGAAAACGCCAAATACACCCATATCAGCGTCGCACCGCTCACGGGGCCTCACGCGCTGTTATCGAAAAACGCCTCGGCAGAAGATACCGATCTGGCCGCACGTCTCATTTTGGCTTACTGCAAAGCGGGGTTTGAAGGGGAGCAGACGCTCGATTTTGAAGGGGTCGGAGTGAGAGCTTCGTGCGACCTCAGCCGCAACGATGCCCAGAAGTATATGATTTAGCTTCTCCAAACCGGTTGGCCCGTCGGATAAGGGTTGGATAAACCATATCTCTCCCTCACTTGAATAGGGGAGAGAATGAATATATCTAAAAAACAAACTATTTTGCTACGCTGCAGCCGTATCCTGCTTCTTTAACCGCTTTACACATCGCTTCGGGACTTGTACCGTTCTCCGCTTTGACTTCGGCCCGTCCATCTTTGAGGTAAACCGCACTCTCTTTAACCCCTTTGACCGATTCCAAAGAACCTTTCACATTTTTGACACATGCCGGACACATCATCCCGCTCACGTTGAGTTTGACCGTCTCATCAGCACTTGAGAGTGCCGCCAATGCGCCTAGAAGAAAAATAACTTTTTTCATGCTCGAATCCTTTTAAATGTTTTCATGCTATTGTTTCATACGATTGTTAAAAAGACGTTAAGCCTGATTCCGTTTAACGTTTTTGTAACCCTAAACGTCTATCCTGTCACAATCTTTATCCTAAAGGAAAATCATGCACGGTATCGAATGGTGGGCCATTATATCGATCGCGTTTGCGGGGAGTTTCGGTCACTGCATCGGGATGTGCGGCGGTTTTATCGTCGCGTACAGCTCAACCAAGATTGACGCGACGATGGGACGGACCGCTCAGCTCGTTCGGCACGGTGCCTATAATATCGGACGCGTCAGCTCCTATACCCTGCTCGGGATGTTTTTCGGAGGGATCGGGTCGCTGTTTCTCATCACGCCCGAATTTCACGGCACCCTGTTCATTCTTGCCGGAGTACTGATGATCATCACGGCATTGGGAATGCTTGGATTTTCAAGTCTTCTGCGGACGCTGGAGCACTCGTTTTCCAACTTTTCGCTCTTCAAAACCCTTTTCTCGCGCCTGATCAAAAGCAAAAGCATCGGAAGCTTTTTTGCCCTGGGGGTTATGAACGGTTTTTTCCCCTGCGGATTCGTCTTTTTCTTTGCCGCCAAAGCGGCCGCATCTGCATCGATCCTAAGCGGCGGCCTCGTGATGGCGATATTCGGACTCTCCACCGTTCCCACGCTTCTCGCTCTCGGACAGTCGGTCAGTTTTTTCAAAGAGATCGCTTTCCGCCAGACGATGAACAAAATTGCGGCTTTGGCAATCTTCATCTACGGTATCTACAGCGTCTATTACGGCCTGGCCTATTTTTTCGATCTCCCTTTATAAAGGGATCGTAAACCAAAAGCAGCTCCCCTCTCCGAGCGTGCTCTCCACTCCGATCGATCCTTCGTGCAGTTCAATGATTTTTTTGACGATGGAGAGCCCAAGACCCGTACCCTTGACCGCATCGTGCTGATGTTCGCGAATCTGGACAAACGGATCAAAGAGCGAATCGATATTCTCTTTCGGGATACCCGGCCCGTGATCCTCGATACTGAACCGGTTTTGTCCGTTTTCAACCCTGCAGCGAAAACGTATCGTCTCGTTCGGAGGGGAAAATTTGACCGCATTGCTGAGCAAATTGACCAGTGCCTGTTTCAACAGTTGCCGATCGGCCGTGACGGAAACCTCTTCGGGAATAACAAAAGTCAAAACGAGCCCTTTTTTCTCTGCCATCGGCTCAATCAGAATTTTGAGTTCGTGGATCAAATCTTCGACCGGAAAACGTTTCTTGTGTATCTCCATTTTTCCCGATTCTATTTTGGAAAAATCGAGAATCGTATTGACCAAAGAGAGAAGATTCTGCCCCGAAATCAATATCTTCTCGATAAACGTATGCACCCCGGCCGGAGTATCTTTTTTCTTCATCAGGATTTGCGAAAATCCGATAATCGCATTCAGCGGAGTGCGCAATTCGTGACTCATATTCGATAAAAAAACGTCTTTGGCGCGATTGGCCTCCGTTGAGCGATGCATCGCCTCGATCGCATGATCCCGAGCCATTTTAAGTTCTTCTTGATTCCGCAGCCGCTCGCCGATATCTTTCTTGACCGCCACGAAATGGGTAATCTGCCCTTTTTGAATCAATGGGGTAATGGAGAGCTCTTCAAAATAGATCTCGCCCGATTTGGTTTTGGATCGGACTTCTCCCTCCCATACCAAACCGTTCGAGACACGCCCCCAACACTCCTGCACCATTTTTGGCGAATTCAGCGTATAGTCGAGTATATAGCTGGAATTTTCCCCGATCAATTCTTCAAGCTCATAACCGCTTACACGAACAAACTCTTTGTTAGCATACTGAATATGTCCGTCTTTATCGGCGATTACCATCATCGTCGTCGTCGATTCGAGTGCCAGTTGCTGAAGATCGATCAATTCATCCCGTTTTTGATCCAGGGTGATGTCGGCGATTGAGAATACAATCCCGTTGGGAAGACCGTCTTGGAGCATCTGATACGCTGAATAACGGATCGGGAGGGTATGTCCGTGCACGTCGTCGACGGAAGCAAACCCCTCTTTCCTTCCCGTACCGACACCGAATTCGATAATTAAGCGGATTTCGGGATCTTCGATGAGTTTCCCAACTTTGACGCCGATCAGTTCATCCACGGTTCGCCCGAAAATAAACGCCGCATTTTCGTTGGCAAACACGATTCTGCCGCCGTTATCAACGGCGAACAACCCGATACTCAATGCGCTGAGAATCGAGTTATGCAGCTCTTCATGATGACGCTTCAACGAACGGTTGGCCTCTTCGAGTTCTTTGGAATTGACGTCAAGGGTATGTTCGAGCAAGCGCCGTTCATTTTCGGCATTAACGTAAAACTCACTCACGTTTTCGAATAACGGCGTGAGTTCTTCCACCAGTTCCGGACGGACGAAACGGCGTATCTGTCGCATCAAAAGCCGGTGATACTCCTTGTCCTGCATCCTGAAGCCTCTATTCGTAAATACTCACCAGCGTCATCGTCTGGTTATGCAAACTGCATGCCGATACGCCGGAGGGCGACAGCTCTCCGTACGAATAAAATCCGCTCATAACCGCTTGCTCGCCAAGCGTTTCGCGTATGATTTCCAGCTCTTCTTCGCACAGTTGACCCAGCACAAGCCGCCGTCCGACGCAACTGACCATGAGAACCAAAAATGACTCTTCATGATCTTGATGCGAAGCTCTGGCCGCCATCCCAGCGTTTTCGATCAGCAAATCCATATTCGTTTTCATCAACCGGCATAGATTTCCCGCCGGCATATCGCCCGCAAACGTCATGCTCTGCGTCTCTTCGTCTACGGCTAGAATCGTACGGATCACCGGAACCGTATCGGTATTTTTTCGAACGCTCATCGGAAAACGCAAACCGCTCCCCGGAAGCCCGGAAGCAAATTCTCCCAGATAACTCTTATAGAGTTCCAAAGCCGGCTTTCCGTCAATTTCGTACAATACGTTTCCGACCGAACGGGTGATGATTCTCTCCGCACCGAACTCCTCCCATCCGGCAAAACATCCCGTTTTTGCCTGAAGCGTCTCCCCGTAAAATCCGATGAGTGCGACGATACCGCTTTTTGCCGGTGCGTTGGCGATGATCGACGTCGATTCAAATCGAGCCCCGTCTCCTGCCAGCCCTCCCGCAATGACGACACCGTCGGGGATACTTTGTACCAGCCCTTCGGCCAGATCGCTTCCGTTAACGCTCAAGCCGTCCGAGAGGACAAACACATGTTTTAATCCCTCTGCTTCAAGCTTTCCGCCAAGAACCTTTCCGAGTTCTACGCCGTTAATGTATGAACCGATTTCTTCTACCGCCATTTTTACATGCGAGCATTCCAGTCTCACCGCCGTAATTTCGGCGCTTTCATCGTTGATCAGCGTTCCGGCGATGCTCCCCGAACTGCTCGCCCCGACAATCAGGGCATCGGGATATAAATCCCTTAATTCGTCGAACCATTCGGAAGTACGGCATGTCGGATGATCGTAAAACACCGTGACCAGAGAACAGCGTTCCCCCACCGGTGTGCCACGCTTCTCCCATCCGTTTATCGGCGACCAGCGTAACTGTTCCGTTTTCATCCGTTCCCTTTCTGGGTTCCCATCCGTTCTCGGATGCGTTCCACCGCTTTGACAAAAGGCTCTTTGTCCAGTCCTCCCCTTTCAACAATCTCCAAAGCCAATGCCACTCCGCTCTCTTCGAGAATCGCCCGAAGATTGATCGCCCGGCTGATCGCCCGCAATACCGCTCCATTCTCCTGAGCGTCGTCAAACGATATCGACGCAATCGCGTCCACCAGTGTTTTGTCAAAATTCCAGTGTTCAAACATTGCGGCGGCTACGGCATAACTGTCGGTATTCAGATAATGTTTTTCGGCCTCCCAGATCGCTTCCCCCTCGGAAATCTCTTTGGTGAACGGTTTCCAAGCACCTGAAAGCAAAAGGCGTTTGGAGGTAATGATTTTCCCAAGTTCCATTAAGAATGCCCCGCTTGTCAAGAGATTCAGTCTCGATTTGTCGACGTTTCCAAACCATTCGCGGACCAACGCAAGCTGCAATGCGGAAATCTCGCTTAACCGTTCGATCGACGTTTCGTACGGAGCCAAATCGACCGATAAGCTCTTTTTGATCGCGTTGGCGGCGGCAAATCCGCGAATCATCGATACTCCGAACAGCATAACCGCCTGATGGATGGAGACGATCTCTTTGCTCATCCCGTACAACGGCGAATTGACCGATTTGAGGATATTGGCACTGAGCATCGGATCGCCTTCGATCACTTTGGTCAGTTTCGACATATCGACTTCAGGCTGCGCACATAACTGCTGAATCTTTTGGATCGATTCGGGGAGCGGAGGGAGGCTTTTAATATCGTCGTTCATCAATGTTCCTTGTTTGGTTCGTTATTCATCCGTTTGGTCAGATAATCGCAAATGGTTTCGGTATCGCTTTTGTTGAAAATCCCGTCCACCCATTCGCTTTCGGGCAGGTTCGCGATCAACTTTCCGTCGTCCTCGGCGGAAATGATGATCGTCGGGATCTCCAAACGGTTGTTATTCATAAATTGTATCACTTCCGAACTGATTCCGTCCACCAGAAAAAAATCGAGTACGATAAAATCAAAACGCTCACTTTCAAGTATCTCTTTGGCCCGATTGACCGAATTGGTCATACAAACATTGTATTGCGTGCCCAACCGTTCCAACAATATTTTCTGAAATTCAGGGGCATCCTCGACAATCAGAAGCTTCCCGGCTCCTTCCATCGCACTGTTGCTCCGCTCAACATGAGTCTGTGCCTGTGCCACCGGAATCGTAAAATAGAACCGAGTCCCTTCTCCGGGAGTACTCTCGACCCATATCGAACCGCCGTGCAGGTCTTCGATGATCCGCTTGGCGATCGCCAGTCCCAAGCCCGTCCCTTTGGTCGTTTTTTGGAACGGATTTTCTACTTGCGTAAACGGATCGAACAGCGTTGCAAGATCACCGGCCTCAATGCCGATTCCCGAATCACATATCCCGAACCGGTACGCGCGTCGCGTTGCGTCGTAATCGATCTCGATCTCAACGCTTCCCCCTTCCGAGGTAAATTTAACCGCGTTACTGAGCAAATTGAGCAATACCTGCTGTATCAGCTGACGGTCCAGATACAACCCCAGCGAAATCAGTTCCGGATAGGAATAGTGGAGCGATTTTTTCTGTGCCATCGGTTCAATAATCATCGATACCTCATGGAGTAAAGAGGATACGCTGACCATCTCCGGTTTAAACGTCATTTTTCCCGCTTCGATCTTCGAAAAATCGAGAATCGTATTGACCAGAGACAACAGGCTTTTTCCCGCTACGTTAATCTTCTCGATGTAACGGACCACCCCTTCGGGGGTATCCGACTTAGCCATCAATATCTGCGAAAACCCGATAATCGCATTGAGCGGCGTACGCAACTCGTGACTCATGTTCGCCAAAAAGGTACTCTTCGCTTTTCCCGCGTCGATGGCTTCATTTTTCGCACGAATCAGCTCGGTTACCTCGTTACGAATCGCTATGTATTCGATAACGTTTCCGTTTTCATCCAGAATCGGAACAACCGTGGAGTCCACGTAATACTCTTCTCCCGCTTTGTTTTGATTGCGGATAATTCCGTGAAAAACCTCTTTTTTACGTATGGTTGTCCACAATTGCTGAAACACTTCAGCGGGAAATTCCGGATGACGAATAATATTGTGAGGATGACCCAAAAGCTCTTCAGGGCGATACCCGCTGATCGAACAAAACCGTTCATTTACATAGGTAATTTTCCCTTTGAGGTCCGTTTTTGAAACGATGGAACTTTCATCCAATGCCCGTTTGTATTCATTGAGTAACTGCATTTTCTCAGTCAGTTCCCGGTTTTTACGGTCATTTTCCTTTTGCAATGCCATAATCTGGATGTTTTTTCGGTACGTTTTATAAAATGTTATGACGAATCCGATCAGCATTACCAACGCCAGAACTGCCAAAACGGAATTGAATACCATCCGGTTGTCCCGTTCCTGTTCCGTAATCCGGTCAAGAACTTTTTCCATTACTTCAAGCTTTTCGGCTAAATGAAGCTGATGAATCTGCTCTAAAACCGATGCAACGTTTTGATTCATCTCCGATAGCATCCGGAGATGAATCAAAAGCAGCTCTTTATCCTCATCTCCTTGCGTTTCCTGAGCAAGCAAGCCCGTTACCAAGGCAATTTGATCTTCGATACCGCTGCTTTCGCTATGAAAATAGAGTTGATTCTTCAACAGCTGTGAAAGGATATACCCTATCTTCTCTTGATTGCCGCCGATCCCTTTCCCGCGCATCTCTTCTTCTGCATCTAAAAGGAAAAAAACGGAATTGGCCAATACCGCTTTATCCGATTCATAATGTAAAATAAGCTGATATTTATTGTCGATCGTACTGCGTAAAACTTCCATATGTTCGACGATATCCGACCTCTTCTCAAAATCCCGAGTAATATTTTTGCTAAATACGTCCCACGTCCGTGCAAATACTCTCCAGTCTTGTTGGAGTTGATCATTATTTTGACGTTTGTAATCGTAAACAAGCTGTGTATCGATAACGGCATTTTGAATTTTAAGCGCATGAATCTCTCCACTGAGACTGTGGATCTTTTGCACATACCGAACGCTTTGGAATAAACTAATAAACGATACCGTCACAGCAATGACAAACATCAATGCCAACAGCACCACCTTGAACAAATTCCGGTTGAAAAAAAGTTTCATTTGACTACACTTTTGGGCAAATCCCCGTTCAAAGTACGTAAAAATGCCACAATCGTTCCAATCTCCCGTTGTGAAAGTTTTCGTCCGAGCTGATAATAGGCCATTTTTTCTACCGCTTCTTCTAATGTCTTCGCACTGCCATCATGAAAATAGGGTGCTGTTTTATCTACATTGCGCAGGCTCGGAACTTTAAAAAAGTATCGGTCCTCTTCCTTATGCGTTACGTTGAATCGTCCCTGGTTATCAAACCGGTCTTTATACTGGACGAAGACGCCAAAACGCTGAAACATATTGCCCCCGATATTGATACCGTTATGACAGGCGATGCATCCCCGTTTTTTAAAAAGTTCATACCCCTCTTTTTCGATAGGGTTTAATGCTTCTTTCTCTCCCCTCAAATAACGGTCGAATCTCGAATCCGGAGTAATAAGCAATTTTTCAAATTCCGCCAATGCATCCGTAACCGTTTCCATCGAAATCTCCCGTCCGGGATACACTTGATGAAACGCATTACGGTAATGAGCATCCGATGAGAGCTTTTTGATCACATTGGAATAGGTGTCGGCCATTTCGACAGGATTGCTGATCGGACCGTACGCCTGTTCTTTCAAATCTTTGGCTCTCCCATCCCAGAATTGAGCCAGATTGAATACGGCGTTGAATACCGTCGGAGAATTTATTTTCCCCTCTTTTCCACCGACACCGGTCGAAACGGCTGCATAATCGGCCCCTCCGTCGGAAATATTGTGACAGGATACGCACGCGACGGTATTGTCCTTGGACAAACGCGGATCCATAAACAACTCTTTCCCCAACTCTGCTTTTTTAGTATTAAAGGAAACCGTTTTCGGAACGGGTTTAATCAAGCCGTCTCCCCATCCCGCACAAACAACCACAAAAAGACCGGACAGCAATTTAACTATCATCTCATCCCTTTAATATTTAAATAAACTCCCGTCTCCTGTCTTCCTCGATCAAGAATCATCCGACGTCTGCACGGGTTCGAAACGATAAATAATCGCATATTTCGGTAATATGGGCTTTATTGAAAATCCCCTCGACATTTTCCGATTCCGGAAGATGGACAATCAGCTTACTGTCGTCTTCCGCCGAAATAATAATGGTGGGGGTTGCAATAGAGTTCATCTCCATAAACTGCAGTACTTCGGAGCTGATACCGTCTATCAGGAAAAAGTCAAGGATGATGAAATCATACGTTTCGTTTTCAAGAACCTCTTTCGCCCGATTGACCGAGTTGGTCATCGTAATACAGTACATCCCCCCTAAGCGCTCGATCAAGACCCGCTGGTACTCTTCTGTATCTTCAACAATCAATAACCGTTTGGCTGCAGTACCGTTCGGGCAAACAAATCTCTCCAGTGTGTTCTGGCTTTGGGAAACGGGAATCGTAAAATAAAAACTGGACCCTTTTCCCGGCGCACTTTCGACCCATATAGAACCTCCGTGGAGGTCTTCGATGATCCGTTTGGCAATTGCAAGCCCAAGTCCACTCCCTTTGGCCGTTTTTTGAAACGGATTTTCTGCCTGCGTAAACGGATCAAACAGCGTCGCGATATCTTTGGCATCAATCCCCACTCCGGTGTCAGAAACGATAAAACGGTACACTTTACGAACATCGTCGTATTCGACGTTCAGATCGACATTTCCCCCCTCATGCGTAAATTTGATTGCGTTACTGAGCAAATTCAAAAGGACCTGGTGTATTAATTGACGGTCCAGATAAAGTCCAAGAGAGATCATTTCAGGATAACGGAACGTTATCGATTTTTTCAACGCCATCGGCTCGATAATTGTTGCTACGTCGTGTACCATTCCCGATACCAACGTCATTTCAGGCTTGAATGAGAGTTTTCCCGCTTCGAGTTTAGCAAAATCGAGAATCGTATTGACCAAAGAGAGAAGATTGTTTCCTGCCGTCGCGATTTTGTCGATAAACGGTCGAAAGTTTTCAGGGAAAGCGGCATTCATTTTCAAAATCTGTGAAAATCCGATAATCGCATTGAGCGGGGTACGTAATTCATGGCTCATATTGGCCAGAAACATATCTTTCGAACGGCTCGCTTTTTCAACCTGATCTACCATCTGAATCAGGGCGTATTCACGTTCACGGTTGTAAAAGTTCTGTTTGATGATCTCCAGCAAAATTTTGACGATTTCCACCATGTACACTTTGTTCGGAATCTCTTTGATTCGAATCGCGATATTGATTCTTCGTCCATTCAAGGTGATCCTTTCCCGAACATCATATTCCCCCTCTTTGATTACACCGGGTACAACATACATCTCCTCAATGCACCATCCCAGATTGTTCTGGATCTGGTGATCGAGTTTTTGTCGCACTTCCGCCAGGTACTCTTCGGGTTCACGGGTATGTGCCCCCTCATGAAGCGATGTGGTACACGTCTGCAAAAACTCGATCCCCGAATGAATAGCCAGAAAAGAGGTAGCCGATATATCCTTTAACGGAAGATCGATCACCTTGTCCAGGGCTTCCGACAAAGTATTGATTTGTTCAAACGTCTGGCTTCGTTTGATTTCATCATCCGGTTCGCAACGAAAAAACTCCTCTACCGCCCGATGATAGTCCCGGTGAAGATTCTCGATCTGGGCGACTTCGATGCCGAATCCCGCCAATGTCTCTTTTTTGGGTTCAAGCTCTTCAATCAATGCGTGCATCCCGCACCCCTCTTCGTGCGGAAATTCCGGCACCGGTTCCGCTTGACCGACTTTGAGGGCATCCCAAAATTGCTTCAGCCGTTTCTGACTCCGTTTATGGATGATCTGGGCCGAATAAAGCTTATCGAAGAGATTGAGCATCTCATTCTCTTTTTTCAGCTCTTCTTGGTACTGTGCATGATTCTCATAATAGGTCTCTTCCATCACACTTTGGGCAATTCGGAGCATTTTCAGGATAATTCCGACATCTGCTTGGATCTGAGAATTGACTTTGGACAAATCAATCACAATTTCAGTCACAATTTCAAATCCTCTACTGACGTGGACGTTTGCCAATCCTATCGCCATATGGATATAAGCGATCTGCCGTGTCCTCTCCAGAAGCCGCTCATCCAGTGGATCGACGAACAAAGAGCTAAAATACTCCGAAAACATCCGGATCAGACGCGGAGTATCGGCCACACCCAACACGTTTCGGTACAAAGGATCGTTCAGGAGGTAGTTTTTATACATCCTCTCTCCGATCATCATCCCAAAGGACTGAATATAAGATCCCACCTTTTCACGGCTTTGCATGGCCTTATCATTTAACGCAAAAATCGCGATCAGCGCCGTTACGTCCAAAGATTTTCGCATTATCTTTCCTGCATCCCGAAATAGTGATCCAGTGCGGTTTTGAGTTCATCCATATCAACCGGTTTGGAGATGTATCCGTCAAATCCGTGCATCAGGAGTTTCTCGCGGTCACCGCTGATAGCAAATGCGGTAATGCATACTTTTGGAATGTTCAGATCAAGACTTCGTAGCTCGTCCATTAATTCATATCCGTTCATCACCGGCATATCGATATCGGTCAGTAATAAATCGTATGGCTCGGCTTTGAGTTTCTCAAGCGCTTCCACACCGTTGGAAACCATATCGATTGCAATTTCAGGATAGAGGATTTCGATCATCCCCTCTATCACCATCTGATTGAATTCTTCGTCTTCGGCTATTAAAATACGCATCGCGTGCAGGCTCCCTCGTTCACTTACTGCAATTGGTCTACCAGATCAAGTATCGACATCGATTCTTGTTCGTCCGGAAACTCCGATTTGATCTGTAAAAACTTCTCGAGATTATCGACCAATAAATCGACCAACCGGGGATCAAAATGCTTCCCCTTTCCCTCTTGAATAATCGCTACCGTCTCGTCAATCGAAAACGCTTTTTTATAGACCCGTTCCGAACTCAGTGCATCAAATACGTCCGCTACGGCGACGATACGGGCGTGTATGTGGATATCCTCTCCCTTTTTTCCATTTGGATATCCTGATCCATCATACTTTTCGTGATGTTCAAGGGCGATCCTCTGACCGGCATAAATAACAGGATACTCTTCACTCTTATCGAGCATTTTCCCGCCAATCACCGTATGAAGCTTCATGATCTCAAATTCTTCAGGGGTAAAACGACCCGGTTTGAGCAAAATCCGATCCGGGATTCCAACCTTCCCGATATCGTGCAGAGGCGACGCCTACAAGACCAGTTCCACCTCCTCTTTCCCCAATCCGGAGAGCTCGGCAAGTAAGGCCGAATAGTGACTCATCCGTTTGATGTGCATCCCCGTCTCAAGATCACGGTATTCGGAAGCCTTACCGAGGCGTGCTGATATTTCGTATTCGGTTTTTTTGGCAAGGACAAGTGCTGCCCGAAGTTCCATAGTCCGTTCTTCGACCCGCTGCTCCAAAACAGCATTTGTATCGGCCAAACGGTCCTGATAGTGCTTGATTTTGGCATAGTTAAAGGTTCGTAGTTTTAACTCTTCGATATCAATCGGTTTGCTTAAGAAATCACTCGCCCCGGAACGCAATGCCCGGTGCTTCTCCTCGGCATTGGCCGTTACCACAATAGTCGGTATTGTTCTCCATACCTCATGTTCTTTCAGCCTGGAAAGAGTTTCAAAGCCGTCCATTACGGGCATTGCTAAATCCAGTAATATTACGTCGAAACCGTCATCTTCGTTGAGCCGTTCCAACGCTTCAGAACCGTTCATCGCTTTGATCACGCGTACGTTCTCCGAATCCATAAACGTCAACTCGATCAGATCCAGATTAAGCTCCTGATCGTCAACCGCCAAGATTGTGAGTTGTCCCATGCACTATCCTTATGCAACCGTTTTTTACCGCTTACGGAAACAATCGCAGTCAACTATTATAATCTATAGAGATAAAAAATACGCAGTTTCAATCGATCTTGGTTGATTGTGCTATACTCTTGAACGAAATTGCATCATAAAGTCAGGAGTTTGAAGATGGCAGGAGTAATGTTCTCTTTTTACAATTTCGCATCGCTGGTTGAACTCAATATCGGTATCTCGAACAGGCTTGATGAAAACCGTTCAGAAAGTTTTACAATCCTTTTTTGCGATTGCACGCATATAGCAGACCGATCGGTGGAAAAATCACTCCCAACACTGCTGCGGACGTCCGATTCCATCGTTCATTATGAAAATTACTATTTTATGGTGCTTCCCTACACCGACCGCTATGGGACGGGCATCGTAAAACGGATGTTTGAAGAATCGTTTGGAGAGACAATCCCGTCGTCAGCAGTTTGCTACCCTATTAACGGGGAAAATGCGTCCGAATTATTTGAATCATTATATGCCGAGGCTAAAAAGACACACAATCTCGATCTTGAGTGTCTCAACCACGCCCTGACACGAACCCCTTCTTAACGGGGAAGTCCCATCGGTTTGAACGAGTAGTAGGGAGAGTTTTTGTAGTATTCAATCGCTTCGTGGATGTCACTTTTACGGGCGAGATTCCGATCGTACAGGTACACGGAAGCGACCGTAGTAGCTGATGGTTTGTCGCACTCTGATCCTGCCGCTGCGGGCGCAGCTGAGACGGGAGTCTGCATCGAAATAGTTTTTGTTTCGGTATTTACCGCACTTGCTGCCGCCGGGGCGTTGGCCTTCGACATTCCCACCTCCATTCCCGGTTTTGAGGTAACGACCGTTTGATTCCCTTCGCACACATGGGGTGTGTTACGAATCAGCGGACGTACAAAAGCGTCCGAAGCGATCTTTTTGGCCTTTCCTATCTCTTTTTGCGCCTCTTTGACACTTTTGAAATGGCCGACGGTCACAATATTGCAACTTCCTTCTTTTAGTTTTACCGGCTCCAACGCACTTTTTTGTACTTTTTTTTCGAAAGCGGGAGTAATCGAGTTCTCTTTAAACGCACTAATCGTCTGAATCGTATACTCATCCGCGCCCAACGTCAAACCTGCAAAAAAACATATGGCTAATAGGACTTTTTTTCTCATGCCATCTATATCGGCATCCTTGATATAAAACTTTATTTTTAACAATAGACATTGACATTTAAGTGCACTCAACGTATAATTCCATTCTCTCAATTGATAAAACGGGCCCTTAGCTCAGCTGGGAGAGCGCAACGCTGGCAGCGTTGAGGTCACCGGTTCGATCCCGGTAGGGTCCACCATACATTCTCCATTTACAACTCAAACTTACATTGTTTTCCATACCGTTTTCAAAACCTTCAACAATATCTTTTCCGTTATCGTTTTTGTATCCTTAACACACTATAATATCGCCAAACCAACGCAAGCAAGGATACCCTTAATAATGAGCCGTACTATCACCTTATCCCTTATGTCACTCGCACTCGCATCGATGATAAGCGTTGCCTCTGCGGCAACTCTGGCATCGGTCAATGGAAAAGACATTACGACGGCAGATGCCGACGCATTTGTCAAAAAAGCGTTGCCGGGAATGACTTACGATAAACTCGATCCGAAGATGAAACGCCAGATCGTCGATCAGCTGATCAATCAAATGCTGATCCGGAACGAAGTTCTCAAAAGCGGTATTGAAAACAGCACCGAATTCAAAACCCGCTATGCCGCACTCAAAGACGATCTCGCCGTCGATATGTGGATGAAAAGCCAAATGGCCAAAATAACCGTCAGCGACAAAGAGGCCAAAGATTTTTATAACACCAATAAAGAGAAAATGAAACAAGGGGACAAAACCGTTCCGTTTGAAAAAGCGAAAAGCGACATCATGAATTTCATCAAACTCGAAAAATTCAAAGCTTCTATGAACAAAACGACCGAAAGCCTCCGTTCCGGAGCCAAAGTCGAAGTAAAACTCTAAGATGTGCGTGGCTGCGTGAAACGAACGGTTCCGTTAGTCTCGTCGCTCGCCGTCCATCTCCTGCTGGGAATGAGCGGGTGGGCTATCTATCACACCTTTAAAACAATCAAACCTCAAGAGCATACGATTCGCATCGCGCTTCGCTCTCCCGAGCCCTCAGGCATCGCCAAACCGCCGATAAGCCCCGCGAGCGAACCGTTGCCCCCACCCAAACCCGTTCCGCCGAAAATCACCCCGCTTCAACCGGAAAAACCGACCGTTCCGGCTCCTCAAAGCAAACCGGTTGTGAGTGAAACCCTCAGTGCGAAACCCCAAGCGGCCATTCAAACACCAATCGTGCCGCAAGCAGCCGTGATCAAAGAATCGACCGGCGTCTCCGAAGTGCCTCCTAAACCCGTTCAAACGGCACCGGCTCCGGTTCCCCAGCCCAGCGTCAACGTTCAGGCCAAATATGAGACGGAGAATCTCTCAGCGATCCGATCCATCCTTGCCGAACGCCTTACCTATCCCCGAAATGCCCTGCGCCTACGACAGCAAGGAGAGGTCGTCGTTTCGTTCCTGCTCTCCCCTTCGGGTGAAGTATCGGGGCTCGAAGTCACCCGTACCTCGGACTTCGATCTGCTCGATGCCGCCGCAAAAAGCCTGATCGAATCTTCAAGCGCACTCTTTCCCAAACCGACCAAAACCGTCCGCATAACCGTTCCGATCAGTTACAAGATTCACTAGTTTTCCAAAAAAACGTTTTATTTTTCAAACGAGGAACTTAGGCGACCTCTTCAATATAATGTCCATTACCGCTACCGATTATCCTCTTTGCTTCAACCCGGCGGTCAAGGCCTGATTGATACGGTTGGCAAAATTCGGATTCTTTTTTCGCAGCAATTTTTCAAAATCGAGTATGATCCTCGAATCCGTTGCGGGATGGGTACACAGCGTCTCTACGAGCTGTACGTATTGTTGAACATTCCCCTCGGTTATCTCGGGAAACCTTGTCACAATATCGTCCGTCGCGTTTCTAAGATTCTCCGTCGTAGAAGCGGGGTTGTCGATCACTCGGCACAATGTTTCGAACGTGACCGTTTCACTATAGGGCATCTTCTTGAGAGAGCGTTTTTTGATGAGTGCGATATACAAAGAGACCAATATCAGCAATACCGCCATTAACAATATCATGGTTAAAATCAGGTTGGTAGACATGAAGCACTCGATTATATTTTTAAACGATTGTAGCAGAAGAGAGGCTGTTTGTCATCCGCGAGGCACCGTTATGCCTCGGGATCCAAACAGAAAAACAATAATTTTGTCCCCGATATCCGGGGACCTAGAAGTAGAGTCTTTAATGGATTACCATTTAACTTCGGTAGTCAGCATGTAAACGTCTTTAGAATATCCGTTATCATTTCCTGCTGCATTTTCTTCATTAATCCATTTTCCTGAACCGATGAATGTAACGTTTTTGTTGTATTTATACGCCAAACCGGCCATAACTTTTGTCCCTTTGTAATCGATAGTATTTGCACCGGCTACAGGATTGTTTTCACGTTTGAAATCGTCGTAACGACCGATAACCGTCCAATCTTGGAACGGACGTACTTCGGCATTCACCGACCAACCTTTGTACTCTTTATCCGTTGCTGTTGAGAGTTGTACGTCATCGGTAGCAATGAAATACTGCGCTGCAAGCAAGAATTCCGGTTGGTTATACACAGCGTGAATACCGTAGATAGAGCGATCGTACTCAGCCGCATCTCCGATTGTTACGCTGTTGTCTTTATGGTTTTTAGAGATCATACCGTATGTTGAAAGGTTTGCATAGGTATCTTTAGTACGGTCGTTTTTACCGACTTTTTTACCGTCACCCAAAATGTGAGCCGTCAAACGCCATTCCAAAGAGAGATCACGGCTGTTTGTTTGGTTCGCCGCAGCTTTGTCAGCGTGGTAACCTTCACCGTTGAATACACCGATTTCAGATGAGAAGTTATCTGTTTTTGTTTTGAAGTTCACACCAAAGTCAGCCGAGTTGATAAGGTCAACACCTGATTCAGTATATTGATTGTTTTTCTCTTCAAGGACAACTTTGTTGAATGAACGGTAATGCCATGAGTTATGCTCCTCATAGTCGATCCACGGACGGTGAGCGATACCCACTTCTACACCTGTATACGGAAGAACTTCATCCAACCAGAGGTAAGCGTATTTGACATACGTATTTGCATACGTTGTAGATGAACCGATTTCTTTCGTTGTATCCAAAGTTACGCGGAAATAATCTTTATCGTTGAAATACGCTTTAACTTGGAGGTAGTTACGGCGAAGTTCGAAACCTGCAGAATCACCTACTGTTGCGCTGGTTGTTTCAGGGTTTGAAGAAGTATAACCGAAGTAATGCGTACCGCTGAACTCAAGTGTTTTTGCTTTTGATTTCACGTTAACGTATTTTTTTTGTTTATCAAGGTACTCAGAGAATGAAGAGTCTTGCTCACGATTTGCCATATCTACCGATTTAGCATCGATGAAATCGCCCATTTCAACACGTCCTTCACCTGGAGTCGTGTAGACTTGTCCTGTTTTTGGATCGCTGTAAAGTGTCAATGCGTCTGCATAGACAGCACCGCTCATCATCGCCGCAGCAAGGGCAGATAACGCAACTTTTTTCATTATTGTTTCTCCTGTGTTTTTGGTATCGGCATTGTAAAAAAACAAGATTACGATGATGTTACATTACAAAATGATTACGATAAGGAAAACGAATCTATAACGGTGTGTTTTAAACGTTATGAATAGCAAGAATAACTCTTGCCCGAACGCGTACGCCAGATCGGACAAGCTAAACTTAAGAAAAAGAAGGAGAGATGAATGGGCTCGTAAAGAGCACCTGAAATCGCTTGTCAAAGCACTTTCAGATAATCTTTACTCCATTTGGAAAAATGAAGAATAATACGTTTAAATAGATCATTGAGTGCCGAAGAGGTTCTCTTCGGCCTTCGATAGATAGCGATTATTTGCTTTCAGTCCAGTATTGGCGAACAAGGTTCGTTGTTTCAACCGGAAGTGGAATGTATCCGAGTTTCTCAGCCGCTGCGTCACCGTTACGGAATGAGTAATCGAAGAATTTGATAACTTCGGCATTAACATCCGCTTTTTCGCGTGGCATAAGGATGAACGTTGCCGCTACGATCGGATATGCGTTGTTTTGGAGAACCAATGAGCTGTAGAAATGATCTTTTTTAGACCATTTTGCTTGTTTAACCGCCATTTGGAAGTTAGCTTTGGTTGCTGTTACCCATTTGCCCTCAGCCGTTTGAAGCGCTGCTGCTGCCAGGTGGTTTTTCTCTTTGTACGCGTTTTCGATGTATCCGATAGAGTACGGAGTTTGTTTGATAAGGTTTGTTACACCCTCATTCCCTTTTCCGCCGATACCGGTTGCCCAACCGATCGCTTTACCCGTTCCGAATTTACTTTTCCACATGCTTGACGCTTCACTGAGGTAATCCGTGAAAACGTAAGTAGTTCCTGATCCGTCTGAACGGTGAGCTACGATGATTTTTTCCGCAGGAAGTTTTACACCCGCATTGTCTGCTGCGATCGCAGGGTCGTTCCACATAGTGATTTTACCGGCGAAGATGTCGGCAACTACGCTGTTTTTAAGTTTGAGTTGTTCGTCCGCGATTCCCGGAACGTTGTGCGCTACGACGATTGAACCGATAACCGCCGGAAACTGCCATAATTTGGCTGCATCAAGCTCTTTTGGAGTCATTGGAGCGTCAGTACCACCGAAATCGACGATACGCTCAGAAATTTGTTTGATACCGCCGCCTGAACCGATCGCCTGATAGTTAACACGTGTTTTGGTCGCTTTTTGATAGTTATACGCCCAATCGTAGTAACACGGAGCCGGGAACGTTGCACCCGCACCGCTGATTTTGTCCGCTGCGATCATCGATGTCGCCGCGATAGCCGCAATGACTAAACCTTTGGTAGCTTTTCTTAGCATTTTCTGTCCTTGGTGATTTTTGATAGCGGCATTGTAAAACGCTCATGTAACGAAAAGATTACAATCGTGCTAAAATGTCTGTAATATATTCGTTACAAAGCACTGTTACAATCGCGCACTATATTCAGAAATAAGGCATTTCTATGTTACCACGCTACGAAACCAAACTTAATGAAATACGGGGGCTGATCTCCTCTTTGGTACAACAGATCATACTTTCGAGTGAAGATACGCTCAAAGCGTTTGAAGACAATGAAATCTCTTTGTACGAAAAGGCACGCAACCATCTCAAAAATCTCCAAAACGACGCAAACCGGATCGATAACGAAATTATCAAAACGTTCGCCCTTTTCGGTCCGGAAGCCGATGAACTTCGTTTGCTGGTTGCCTATTTGAAAATGACCAACGAACTCGACCGCATCGGTGACGGGATGCGTAAATACGCCAAACGGCTCGAAGAACACTGCATGGGAGGATGCGATCTGAGCGTATTGACCAGCGTCATCGTTCAGCTTCACAAAACCACCCTTCATGCCCTCAAATACATACTTGAGTGTCTTGAAGGTCAGGTCCAATGCGATGCCGAGGATTTGTATCGAAAAGTCATGGTTGAAGAATCGAAAAACGACGATCTCTTTTCTATTATGGAAAAAGAGCTTCTCCAGCTTATCCTGACGGCCGGAGACCTCTCCGTCGAATACGTCAAGGTTCTCGGAACACTGCGCAAGCTTGAGCGCACCGGAGACCGCGCGGTAAATATCGCTGCTTTGCTTCTCTTCGCACAAAAAGGCGGAGAACTGCACGTTTATAATTAATTCGTAACCGTACACGAATGTTACAGTCGAAGGAAGAGAACGTGAAAGGGCTGATACTCATTGTCGAAGACGAACAGGATATCCTTGAATTAATGGAGTACCACCTCGGGAAAGAGGGGTATGAAACCATCGGTTTCCTCAATACCAAACGGGTAGCCGAAGCATTGGAAGAAGAACAGGTCGATCTTATTTTGATGGACCGAAACCTTCCCGGCGCGGAAGGGAGCGAATTCGTAGAGTCATTACGGAAAAAAGGGCTTCAGACACCGGTCATTTTCGTCAGCGCCAAACATAAAGAGAGCGACATCGAACAAGGGTTTGAGCGCGGCGGAGACGACTACATTACCAAACCTTTCAGCATGAAAGAATTGATCCTTCGGGTACGGGCCATTTTACGGCGTACCCAAAAAATCCCGCTTCAGGGGAGTCTCACCTATCGGGACATCCTGATCAATCTTGCGTCCAGGACCGTAACGATTGAAGGGGAAAACATCGAGCTGACCAAACTCGAATTTGATCTTCTCCATACCCTGATTGCCAATCAAAACGTCGTTCTCGACCGTGATTACCTTCTCGAAAACGTATGGGGAAGCGACGAAGTGTACCAGGACCGCACAGTCAACGTCGCAATCAACCGCCTGAAAGAGAAAATCGATCCGCACAAAACAAAAGATTACATCAAGACCGTGAGGGGAGTCGGTTACACGCTGTGCTAAAAATCCATCAACTCTTTTTTCTGAATGTTTTGGGCCTTTTTACCGCCGCATTGGCGGTTGCATCGGTCATCAGTTTTTTCACCCTCAAAAACATGATTATCGACGACGGCAAAAACGATCTCATCCGCAGTATCACCCTTCTTGAACCCCAACTCAAAACTACCTGTAATTTTGATGCTTTGGCAACGTCTGTTTTTAAACAAACCGGTTATCGCGTCACCATCATTGATGAAAACGGAAACGTCATCGCTGAGAGCAATGCCGATAAAAAAACGATGGAAAACCATCTCCGGCGTCTCGAAGTCATGAAATCGATGAGCGAACCCTACGGAATAACCGTCCGTTATTCCCATACGGTCAAAACCGATTTTATCTACGTCGCCCGAAAAGTGGAGCGTTCCGGACATCCTCTTTATCTGCGTCTTTCGATGGGGCTTGAAGGGGTGATGGAACATTTTTACGAACTCTGGCTGAAACTGTTTGCCGCATTTTTTGCCCTGATGATCGTCGCTTTGTTCATCGCCTACAATATTTCCAAAAAAGCCCGCTACGACATTACCCAGATCACCCGTTATCTGGACGAGCTTTCGGCCAAAAACTACAAAGCGGTTCTCAAGCCCGAGCATTTCAGGGAGTTTTTGCAAATTTCGATCATGCTTAAAAACCTGGTCAAAAAACTTCATAACCGGGACAAACAAAAACGCAAGCATACCGCCAAACTCCGCCTTATCAACAAACAGCAAAACGACGTTCTCTCGGCTATCAGCCACGAATTCAAAAATCCGATTGCCGCAATCATGGGGTATGCCGAAACGCTTCACGACGATATGGGGCTCGATCCGAAAATACGTGAAAAGTTTCTGGGAAAAATCCTCTCGAACTCCCATAAAATCACGTTGATGCTCGATCGCCTCGCCCTGTCGGTCAAACTCGAAAATAACGATCTCTCGATCAAACCTGCCTATTTCGATCTTTCCGAAGTGTGCAAGGACATCGTATCGGTATTGCAGGGAAAATATTCGTATCGCAAAATCATTTATAATGGCATTTCCAAAACGGTCTATGCCGATAAAACGATGATCGAACTGGTATTGACCAATCTCATCGACAACGCACTGAAATATTCCGAAGAAGAGGTTACCCTAACCCTGAGCGAACACACGATCCAAATTGCCGACAAAGGGATCGGGATTTCACCTGCCGAGCTTGATAAAGTCACCTCCAAGTTCTATCGGGTACAAAAAAATCACTGGGACAACTCCATGGGGCTAGGGCTCTCCATCGTCAGCTACATTCTCAAATTGCACGACTCCGTCCTCTCGATCGACAGTACGCTGGGCATCGGCTCGACATTCAGCTTCACTCTTGATACAATGGTGCAAAAAAAGAGCTCTCCGAAAAAATGATTCTTCTCCCCCCTCCTCTTTTGGACATCGTCGCACATCTGCGCGATGCAGGATACAGACCGGTATTCGTAGGAGGTTTCGTCCGGGATGCTTTTACCGGGAAAACAACCTCGGACGTCGATATCGAACTCTACGGAGCCGATTCGCTTGACGCACTCGAAACCTCCCTGAGCGGATTCGGTCCCGTCAATACGGTCGGAAAAAGTTTCGGGGTATGTAAACTCACGTATCAGGGCTATACCGTCGATCTCTCCCTTCCGCGTCTTGATTCCAAACACGGAAATGGTCATAAAGGTTTTGACGTCATCTGTTTCAAAGATCTCGATTATGCCCAGGCGGCACGACGGCGCGATTTTACGATCAACGCCATCGGCTACGATCCGTTTGAGAACAAACTGCTTGATCCCTACGGAGGAATCGACGATTTAAAGCGCCGCATTCTCCGCTGCGTCGATCCTGAGACGTTCGTCGAAGATCCCCTGCGCGTACTGCGCGCCGTTCAATTCGCCGCCCGTTTTAACCTTCAATGCGATCCCGGGCTTCTTGAACTGTGCACGTCGATGATCGATCGGGGGGCTTTCGAAGAACTCCCCAAAGAGCGGATATTCGACGAATTCAAAAAACTCTTCCTCCTCTCACCCTCCCCCTCCATCGGATTGAAACTGTTGCAGAAAATGGGAGGATTGCCTTTCTTCTCTCCGCTGGAGAAACTTGCCGCCACTCCCCAAAATCCCCATTCCCATCCCGAAGGAGACGTATGGACCCACGTGCTGATGTGCGTCGACGTCATGGCATCCGCTCCGATAGACGATCCCAAACGCAAACTCTATTTGATGTTGGCCGTTTTGCTTCACGACATCGCCAAACCCTTCACGACCGTTATTGAAAACGGCAAAATAACGGCCCCCGGGCATGCCTTAGCAGGGGTGGATATAGCCCGTGCATGGCTCGGGCGGATCTGTGAAGATCGTTCATTGGTCGAATTGGTTCTCCCCCTCGTACGCTACCACGGTTTTCCGAAAAAACTCTATGAAGACAACGGTTCGGATTCGGATATCCTCCACTTGAGCCGCGTCGTCCGTATCGACGATCTAATCCACGTCGCACGGGCCGATTTTTTCGGAAGGATGTTTGCTTTTAACGTTCCCGAACGCTTTGAAGCGGGAGAATGGCTCTATGCTAACGCCAAACGGCTGAATGTCCTGATCAAAGCACCCGATCCTCTGCTCAAAGGGCGTGACCTGATTGCTTTAGGGATGCAACCCTCGACACGATTTTCCCAAATACTCTCGGACGCATACAACGCCCAGCTCGATCTGAATTTCACTACCCATGAAGAAGTACTTCTATGGGTGAAAAATTATCTGGCAAATCCTCGCTGAAAGTTTGCATGACGTGGATATTCCCCCTTAGGACGCGTAACAGAGTTGTAACCAATGTGTAATATAATTCCACCTATTTTTATGAGACAAGGCATGTAATGATTGACAAAATCTTTTTAAACATGACGCGTACCAGTGCATTGTTGATTCTCTTCATCGTTGCATGGATTTTTGTCGTCCTCTTTAATCATTCGACCGAAGCGTTCAATGCCTTCGGTCTGGATTTTATTACTCAGGATGAATGGGCACCGAACGTTGAAAAATTCGGTGCGTATGCGGCTATTTTCGGATCGGTCGTATCAACGTTTCTGGCAATGGTTATCTCGATTCCCGTCGCCATCGGTGTAGCGATTTTCCTGAGTGAAATCGCCCATGACAAAATCAAAGGGACCATCGGAGTGAGCGTTGAACTGCTCGCCGCGATCCCTTCGGTCATTTACGGGATGTGGGGATTGTTTTACTTCGTCCCCATCATCCGCGATCTCTTCGGCGGAACCGGAATCGGTCTTCTCGCGGCGGGGATCGTCCTTGCGATCATGATTCTTCCGTTTATGGCGGCAGTCACGCGCGACGCGATGAATACGACGCCGGACATTCTGAAAGAATCGGCATACGCCTTGGGAGGTACGCAATGGGACGTCATCAAAGACGTCATTATCCCTTACGCCAAAGCCGGGATCATCGGTTCGTTGATTCTCGCTCTGGGACGTGCAATCGGTGAAACGATGGCGGTCACGTTTGTCATGGGGAACGTCCACCATACCCCAAGATCGATTACCGATCCGACGACGTCGATTCCGGTCACGCTGGCCAATGAATTTACCGAAGCCGATTCGTCACTCTATTTCTCCAGCCTCTTCGGTTTGGCTCTGGTCCTTCTGGTCCTGAGCTTCATCGTCATCGCCACCGCAAAATTCTACTTTTTGCGCAAAAAAAGGATGTAACCTATGACGGCAACCCAAAAACGGATTCTTATCAACCGTCTGGCACTCGGATTCTCAACGTTCAGTGCAATCATTGCCCTTGGCTTTTTGTTTTGGATTCTCGGCATTTTGGTCTATAACGGTCTTCATGCCCTCAACTGGGATATTTTCGTCTTCGAAGGGGCCCCTCCGGGATACGAAGAGAGCGGTCTTAAACACGCTCTGGTCGGACAGCTTATCCTCGTTTCGCTGGCAACGCTGATCGGTGTGCCCCTGGGGATTATGGCCGGAACCTATCTGAGTGAATACGGCCAGAATTCCAAACTTTCCGAAATTATCCGCGATATCTCCGATATTATGATGTCGGCACCTTCGATCGTTATCGGTGCTTTCGTCTATGCCGTCGTCGTTATGCCGATGGGGCATTTTAGCGCCTGGGCCGGTGCCATCGCCCTTGGAATCATCATGATTCCGATCATTTTGCGTACAACGGACGACATGCTCAACCTCGTCCCCGGAACGCTTCGGGAAGCGGCGTTTGCACTGGGAGCACCAAAATACCGCGTTATCCTCGACGTCGTCTACCGCGGAGCCAAAACCGGGATTTTGACCGGGGTACTGTTGGGGATAGCACGGGTCGGCGGTGAAACGGCGCCATTGCTGTTCACATCGTTCAACGACAACTTTTTTACGACCGATCTAAACGCGGCAATGCCTTCACTGACCGTTACGATCTTTAACTACGCCGTCAGCCCTTACGAGGACTGGCAGCAACTCGGATGGGCGGCAGCCTTCATTCTGTCGATGTTCATTTTGGGGCTCAACATCATGGGCCGACTTATTCTACTCGCTACAAAAAGGAAGTAACGTATGGCAAGCATTATCGATATCAACAAAGAGCAATGCGCGATTAACGTACGCGATTTTGAATTCACGTATAAAGGTGCTCCGTCTCCTAGTCTTAAAAAGATCACCATGCCGATCGCCAAAAATGCCGTTACCGCACTCATCGGTCCTTCGGGATGCGGTAAAACGACCCTTCTTCGTGCGTTTAACCGTATTCACGATCTCTATCCCGGTAACCAGTACGTCGGTGAAATCGAATTCGAAGGGCGCAACATCCTTGATTCCAAAGAGGATTTGATCCATCTGCGAACCAAAATCGGGATGATTTTCCAAAAACCGACAGCGTTCCCGATGTCTATTTTCGATAACGTTGCTTACGGTATGCGTCTTCAGGGGATCAAAAACAAAACCGAACTCTCCGACCGCGTTGAAAAAGCGCTTCAGGACGCGGCTTTGTGGAAAGAGGTCAGCAACCGTCTCAAAAACGATGCCAACGGCCTTTCGGGCGGTCAACAGCAACGTTTGTGTATCGCCCGTGCGATTGCGGTCGAACCTGAAGTTCTCCTCTTCGACGAACCGACCTCGGCCCTTGACCCTATCTCGACTCAGGGGATTGAAAAACTGGTTATCGAACTCAAAGAGCGCGTTTCCATCATCATCGTCACCCACAATATGCAGCAAGCCGCACGGGTCAGCGACTATACTGGTTTCATGTATCTGGGTGAACTGATCGAACTGGGCCAAACCGAAGAGCTCTTCGTCACTCCGAAAGAAAAACTGACCCAAGAATACATCACCGGGAAATTCGGGTGATTTGTCCCCCCTTTTGAAAATAAAATCCTATCCCTCCTCTTCAAGAGGGGTCTCTTCCCCATCACTTTCAATTCACTCTTCCAAAGATCGTAATTAAGCTAAATATCCATCCTTTTAAAGATACAATAAACCAATCTGATTTCACCGTATTTTTTCAAAACTACAGCAAGCATACCGTTCTACGAACCTCCAGGAAGCGAAAATCAGCGCTCCTACGCTGCCACTTTTTCAGGATAATCTTCTGGATGCAAAAGTCTACACGCCCAATCTCACCTATACCAACGGAATCAACACGATATCTTAGCACTGGGGATTCGGCGCGAATCTGACGTACACCTATCGCTTTTAAATCCGACCCGATTATCTCTGTAGAATAAACTCTTCGAGATTTCGGCGGGGTGTATATTCCTCCGCTTCGGCCGCTTTTCCCATCGCTATGACACAGATCGGTTCCAAATCTTCCATATCGAAGATTTCCCTCGCTTTTTCAACGCTGAATCCCCCCATCGGATGCATGAAGATTCCCCGGTTCATCCCCTCAATCTGCATAAATCCAAAACAGGTCCCCGTATCGAAAATGGCTTTATCATTGATACGCGGACTCCCGTCACGATTGGGATGGCCCATGAACGTCGGTTTGGCACACATCAGTACAAACGTCTGCACCGCATCTGCCCAGACACGGTTCCCTTCGGCTAAAATCGTATGGAAATCTTCTCCCTTACCCAACACAAACCGCCAGGGTTGTTCGTTATAGCTTGAGGGGGCGGTGATTCCCGCTTCGAGGACTGCATAAAGTTCTTCTTCTGTAATCGCGGTATCGGTGAATGTTTTAGGAGAATAACGGCGTCTGAGCCGCTCATCTATCGGATAACGCGTTAATCGCATAATAATCTCTCCTTCGAGCCGTATTGCTACAGTGTAGCAGAAAGAATAACGTTTCGGATAACAAAATGACAGGTTTGAGGATCATGAAATCCCTTTTCCGTAAGGAAAAGGTTAAAAAGGCATTGGAGAGTTATTTGACGATCGTGTCGCTATCGATTTCAATCACGGTATGGACATTCCCGCGCGGATAAAAATCGGCAACCACTTTGAGCTTCTTAGGTTTGATTTTCTCTTCAAAAACAGTGTAAATTTCATTGGCACTGTTTTCATGAGAAATATGACGGTTGCGGAAAGAATTGATATACAGTTTGATCGCTTTAAGCTCTGCGACCCATCCATCCGGTACGTATTCGACGTAGATCGTCGCAAAATCGGGATATCCGCTGCGCGGGCAGAGGCATGTAAATTCCGGTAAAGTCACTTTGACTACGTAATTGCGTTTGTGTTCGTTTGGCCATATTTCAAAATCTTTTTCGATATCGAAATCGGCAATTATCTGTTCTCCGTATTTCATAATTCTTTTCCTTCCAATTCTTCTAAAGTTAAAATTTTACCGAGATAATTTCCCTGACGATAATTGATTTTAAGACCGTACGCAATCTTATTTTCCGTTTCATCCTCTATTTGCCCGATCCATGTCTTGACGCCGTTGAGATGGGCACTTAGATTCAGCCCCTGAAGAATATGCTGGTATCCGGCTTCTTTGATATGGTGGCTGTAGAGGATATCGAATCTGGCCAAATCGATTTCAAGTTCTTTGAGATACAGCATTGCGGTATGATGACCTCCAAGCTTATCAAGACCGATCAGATATCCGGCTTTGCGATATTGCATTATCTGATGGGAAAAACGCTCGATCTGGTGACAGTATTCTCTCTCTTCAAACAGCAATGTTATTTTACGCCGTGCTAACGGATACCGCTCCAATAAGATCAACGCATGTTCAAAAAAGAGAGGATTTCGTAACGTAGCGGACGAAACGGAAAGTACAAAGTTTCTCTCATTTTCATCGCATAACGAAGCCACTATCTCCAATAATTCACTTTCCAATTGCCGCATTTTATTCAGCCGGTTCAGTACGGGTATAAAACGTTTTTGATGGATGAATTTTCCGTCCATTCCGATTAATTTGACCGTTATGTACAATATCGGAGTATCCTCCCCATACACCGGCCAAAAACCAAAAGAAAAACGTTTGCTTTCCAATGCGTCGAGAATTTCGTTTTCCAAAGCACTGATCGAATAATTTTCTTCCTCTTTTTCCTCTTTGATTCGCGCAAAATGCAATTCATAGACGTGATTGATCAACAAGTCAATTTCACCGGAAATCCTAGTATCGACAATTGCCGCTTCGAGACGAACTTCAATGTCCTCTTCCACCATATTTTGATATTTACTCAAAAACAGTTCCAGTAACGGTTCGTTTTTTTCCTTTTCACCGGTAATAAACAGGAGAAAATCTCCCCCTTTGTAACGGCAGACCGGAAGTTTTTCAAATCCCTTGTCCATGAAAAAACGGTTGATATGCGTAACCACCGTTTTAAGTATCTTATCCCCGTTAATCAAGCCGTATTGTTCATTGATCAGCCACAGGTTTTCAACACTGATCATCATCAGGGTTTGCGTGGTTTGTTTACGTTTTTCCTTTTCAAACAGACGAAAAAAATATTCGGGCGTAAACGTATGGGTCGTCGTATCGGTGATATTTTCTTGGGTACTCTGATAAATGAGATAGAAAATATAATAGACGATAATTCCCAATAAAAAGATGGAGAGAATAATCAATGAAGCAAGAGTAGTTTCGTTACCGTTAAAAAGAGCAATAAGAGTTACCGCACTGAAAAAGAAGATGGGTACCCCCATCCTCAGAGCCAGTGCAAAACGGTGAGAACGTTCTTTTTCTTCGGTGTAGGTCATTGTACGATATGCGTCAACGGAATACTATTCCGATACTCTGCGCGATGGCCGGATCCAAAAAAATATAGGTCTGAACACCTTTCCCTATAGATGGTATTCATTCTATCGTGAAACTTAATTCCCAAGGAATATAGCATTAAATATCCAGATGTTTAACGTCTTTGGCATGCGTTTCGATGTAGTTACGGCGTGGCTCGACGTCATCCCCCATAAAGAGGTTAAACGCTTCGCTTGCCGATTCGGCATCTTCAATCATAACGCGTAATAAAACGCGGTTCTCCGGTGTCATTGTCGTTTCCCACAACTGTTCCGGATTCATTTCCCCAAGCCCTTTATAACGCTGGATATAAGAACCCTTCTTTGCAAAATCGATAACTTTCGACAATAACTCCAGTAAGTCACCTTCCAACGGAAGATTCCAGTCCATGATTTTGCGATATACGTAAGTCGCTTCGGCAAAATACGGTGACGCAAAGAGTTCATCATTGATCAAGAGTTCTTCCAAACCGCTGTTGGTTTGAACAAAGAGATGCATTTGCTCGTCGTTAACGCTTTTGCTGAGAATGTTATTGCCGCTTGCATTCAAAAACGCTTCGACTTTTACGTACATATCATTCATCCCCAAACCGATCAAATCGGGATTTTCGATGAAATAGCGGATCAGATCGACAAGAGCGTAACGGCGTTCCAATGCATCAAGGGTACCGCGATAATGATCAACCATTTTGAAAAAGCTGATGAGGTCATTGCTTCCGACATTTTCAACTTCCAGCGCTGCGATACCGTTTTCGATCAAAAACGCATTCATAATGCGGTCATCTTTAAAGTAAATCTCTTTTTTCCCTTTTTGATAACGGTACAAAGGAGGCTGTGCCAGATAGAGATATCCGTTTTCGACGATTTTCGGTAAATAACGGAAGAAGAACGTGAGCAGCAGCGTTTGGATATGGCTTCCGTCGACGTCGGCGTCGGTCATGATGATAATCTTGTGATAACGGAGTTTCTCTTCGTTGAACTCTTCACCGATTCCGCATCCTAAAGCCGTGATCATATTGGTGATCTCTTCGGATTTGAGGATTTTGTCCAGACGGGCTTTTTCGACATTCAGGATTTTACCTTTGAGCGGCAAAATAGCCTGAAATACCCGATCACGTCCCTGTTTTGCCGAACCGCCCGCTGAGTCACCCTCGACGAGATAAAGTTCGCTGATGGACGGGTCTTTGCTTTGGCAATCGGCCAGTTTCCCCGGAAGAGTTCCGACGGTCATTGCATCTTTACGGCGGGTCAGTTCACGCGCTTTTTTCGCGGCTTCCCGTCCGCGTGCCGCCATCAACGCCTTTTGCACGATCGCTTTGGCCTGAATCGGATTCTCTTCGAAATATTTGGTCAGTTTTTCGTAGGTTACTTTTTGCACCAGTGGACGAACATACGTATTTCCGAGTTTGCCTTTGGTTTGTCCTTCGAACTGAGGTTCGGGAACACGGACGGAGACGACGCAGATTAACCCTTCGGATACGTCTTCCCCGGTGAGAGGGACGTCTTTTTCTTTGGCATTCCCGTTTTGTTTGTTATAGTTGGAGACGACACGGGTCAAACCGGCTCGGAATCCTGCTTCATGCGTACCGCCGTTCGGGGTGTTGATGTTATTGACGAACGTAAACGTTTTATCGTCGTAGCTGTCGTTGTACATCAACGCGATATCCATCTCGATATCTTCAATTTTTTCGCTAAAAGCAAACGGAACGGCGACAACCTCTTTCTTATTCACATCGGTAACGAATTGGCTGATACCCCCTTCGTAATGGTAGGTATTATTGGCACCGTTTCGCTCGTCTTTGAAAATAATGGTGATACGTGGATTGAGGTAAGCCAGTTCACGGAAACGTTTGGCAAGATATTCGTATTCAAACGTGACGGTTTCGGTAAAAATAGAGGGATCTGGAGAAAATTCGATGGTTGTTCCGCGTTTACGGGTATTTCCCGTAACAGCTAACGGTTCTTGCGGAATACCGCATTTAAAATTTTGTTCATGGATTTGACCGTTACGGTATATTGTCATTTTGAGGTCTGAAGAGAGTGCATTGACGACCGAGACCCCAACCCCGTGCAAACCGCCCGAGACTTTATAGGTATCTTTGTCGAATTTACCCCCGGCATGGAGAACGGTTAAAACAACGGTAGCCGCCGAAATTCCTTCGGTCGGGTGCATATCGGTCGGGATACCGCGTCCGTTATCGCTGACGATTGCGGTACCGTTTTTAGTGAGTGTAACGGTAATCGTATCACAGTGACCCGCCATCGCTTCGTCAATCGAGTTATCGACGACTTCGTAGATCAGATGGTGCAACCCTCTATGACCGGTATCTCCGATGTACATTCCGGGTCGTTTTCGTACCGCCTCAAGCCCTTTGAGGACTTTAATATTACTGGCGCCGTAATTTTGTTCCATAATTGCTCCCGCTATAAGCGTGTTTAATGCTCTATTTTACCCGATTTAAACTAAAAAGAAGGTTTTTAAGCGTTCTGGGAGCGTTTTTGAAGATTTATGAAGAGATCTGCCGTACATAACGGCAGTCAGGATTAGATGACGATCGGCATTACAATGGTTTTGAAATTTTCGTCTTTGAGCACGAAAGGCTGATTGGATTCGTTGGCTTCCAGGGTAAAGGAGGTATTTTGAATTTGTCCAAGGAAATCAAGAATATACCGACTGTTGACGGCAAGAACAAACGGTGTATCGAACCCGTTGTCAATTTCTACGGCCGTTTTGGCTTCAATGTTATCATCACTCAGGCTTTCGAACAAAATAGCGTCTTTCTGAAACGTCAGTTTAAGATCATTGGAGATGGTCGTTATTTGTTTGATAGCGGTAACAATCGCATGTTTTGGCAATTGAATGGCACGATGGGCCTCTTTGGGGATGATACGGGAATAATCGGGAAATTTACCGTTGATCAGTTTGGTGAAGAAAAGGGAGTCTTCCGATTTAATGATGAGATGGGTATTGTCGTAATAGATCTCGATGTTCTGGGAAAAGAGTTTTTGGATCTCGATAATCGCTTTTTTTGGGAGGATGATTGAGAGCTCATGGTCATTTTGACTGTCAATGTGAACGAGAGCCAAACGTCGGGTATCGGTCGATACGAAATTGATCTGATTGGATTGAATATCGATCAAGGCTCCGTTGAGTTCGAATTTCGGGTTATTGGTATCGGCTGCCGGAGTGATTTTTTTGAGAGACTCGATCAGCAGTTGGGAGTTGATTGCGATATTGGGTTTTCCATCGGTAGAAGGAAAGGAAGGAAATTCAGAACTTTTATACGTCGGTAATTTAAAGTTTGAACGTTTCTGACGTATATGCAACGTATCTTTTTCGACAGAGAGGTCAATTTCTTCGTCTTTAAGAATCCGGATAATGTCAAGCAGTTTTTTCCCGTTTGCCGTAACGGCTCCGGGTTCTTCAACATTGACTGCATTGGTTTGCATGGTTAATCCGATTTCATAATCGGTTGCTTTGGCAAAAAGTGTTCTTCCGTCGGTACTTAAAAAGATATGTGAAGTGATCTGTGAGGTATCTTTTTTTTCAAGGAACGGTTGAAGATGAAGAAGGATATTTTCTAAAACCGACTTGTCAACGGAAATTTTCATAGGAGATGCTCCTTATTATTATTTATATCATCAATTACAGTAGTTAGTAATAAGGGGGTGTGAATCCGTGAAAACGGTCTGAACCCCCCTATTTCTTGGGAAACTTTGATGTGATGAATCGATTTGATTTCATTCACACCTATTCACATACTGAATTATATCTTTTTTAAAAGAGGTTGACAAACCGAAATTATTCTCCGGTTGCGGTTGAAACTTTGTTTGAGAGTTCTTCGATTTTGATTCGGAAATCTTCATCGTTTTTCATCAACTCCTGAATTTTTTTCATGGTATGGCTGACGGCGGTATGGTCTTTCATACCAAAATACTGTGCCAGTTGAGGCATGGAATTGGGAGTGAGTGACCGGGAGAGATAAATAGCGATCCGTCTGGCGTATACGATGTTGCTGTTTCGGCTTTTGGAACGTATTTCACTGGGTTTTACGTTGAGTTCCCGGGCCACGGTGTCCATGATCAGATCAATCGTGATATTGCTCCGTTTTTCGGCCATTTGTTCTTTTAAAACGTTACGGGCGAATTCGATGGTGATGTCGACACCCATCAGCTGCGAATAGGCGTTAAGTTTGGAAAGGATTCCTTCGATTTCACGCGTATTGTTTTCAATGATCGTCGCAACGTAATTAATGACCTCTTTGTCGAGTTTGACACGGTTGATTTCGCATTTTTTCTTGATAATTTCGATTTTGGTTTCGAGTTCCGGGGGTTGAATATCGGCGACAAGTCCCCACTCAAACCGGCTTATCAGACGTTCTTCGATACCGCCGATTTTTTTAGGGTGTTTGTCGGAGGTAATAATGATCTGTTTGTTTTCATTCCGGAGCGCTTCGAACGTATGAAAAAACTCTTCCTGAATCTGGTTTTTTCCGCTGAGAAACTGGATATCGTCGATCAGGAGCAGATCGCATTTTCGGTATTTATCTTTGAAACGGTCCATTGTTTTGTTATTCAAATGGCGTAGAAAATCATTTAAAAATTGTTCCACGTTGGTATAAATGACCACTTTACCCTGAGCGGCCATGATATTTCCGACCGATTGGATCAAATGGGTTTTACCAAGCCCTACTCCGCCATATATATAAAGAGGGTTGTAAACCATTCCCGGTTTTTCACTGACGGCTTTTGCGGAGATGTAGGCAAACTGGTTGGATCCGCCGACAACGAAATTTTGGAAAATATAAGATGGATTCAACAAGGAACCTCCCGAAGGTCTTTCAACGGTGACGGGGGCAGATACCGGATTTTGAGGTGATGCTTTTTCCGTTTTGACTTTGATCGAGATTGACGGTTTGATTCCGGTTTTGATTTCAAACAGGTGGGCGATTTTATCGGCGTATTTGGTACGGATCCAATTGGCTATCAACGGATTGGGAGCGTTGTAAACGGCCAGATTACTTTTGGACTCGTTTTCGTCAAAAGAGAGTTGTTTGATATAACGTTTGTAATCGATTTCGCTGATCTCGTTTTTGAGCGCGTCCAAAACCTGTTTACCGATGGAATTCATTTTCACCCCTATGTGAATAGTGATGTGAATAATATCGATATTTGCCTATAATTAGGCTCAAAGAAGGGTGAATAAGATAATTTCACCCTGTGAATGGAGTAAGAATGAATATATTGGGGATCGATCCGGGAACCCGAAACTGCGGATACGCGATTGTGACGATCGACGGACAAAAAATCCGGCTGGTCGAAGCGGGTTTGATCAAAATCAAAAGCGAATCGCTTCAGTATCAGATACCTCAAGTTTGTGAAGCGATAGAACAGTTGTTCAAAACCCATACCATCGATGAAGTAGCGATGGAAGATATTTTTTATGCCCATAATCCGAAAACGGTTTTGAAACTGGCCCAATTCCGGGGAGCGATCACTTTAAAATTGATTCAGGAATACGGTATGTTTGCGGAATATACCCCTTTGCAGGTGAAAAAAGCGTTGACGGGAAAAGCCAAAGCGGCTAAAGAACAGGTCGCGTTTATGGTTAAACAGATATTAGGGATAACCCGGGAGATCAAACCGCTCGATATTACCGATGCGATGGCCGTTGCCATTACTCATGCCCAGCGGGTAAAGCTTGAAAGAAATAAAAAATAACGAAAATTTGTAGAAGGAGCGGCTGACACACCAGGAAAGCCGCTGTGGTGCAAGTGTATCCAAAGAGTCTTAGAAGTTCTTAACGATTTTGCATTGATGCGTTGTATATATTTTTGTTATGTACACGGTATTGTGTAAAAACGTAATATTCACACTGTGAAGGCGGTGTGAATAAAACCGAACGTTTTTTATAAAAATATCCCTGCTGAATTCATGAATTTCAGAATTAATTTATATAAAATTGGCCTGAAATATGATTGCTTTTAAACTCCTTAAACCACGTAAAATAGGCATTTGTGGAGGTTTTTCACCCCATCGTATTTTTTTAATTTTTTTTATTGAAAAGTTATTCACATAGCTGGTCGAAAATAGCGCAAAGGTTACCCTGTAATCTGTAGGTAATCGAAACGTAATCGGCGTGAAATTCACACGTTTTAGCATTCGCTCAAACGTGTGGAGTTATTCATGATCAATACAGAATCGATCTTACGCAAGGCGTATCCAAAAATTTTCAATTTTCCATCAATTGTTACGAAAACCATAGTCGGTGCGGTACGATTGGTCATTCATGAAAAATCGATTAACCGTTTCATTCAGACACATGAAGAAAAAAGCGGTTTGGATTTTATCAATGCAGCATTGGAACATTTGAACGTATCGTATAAAACGGTACATCGGCAAATCGAAAATATTCCATCTATGGGAAAAGTGATTATTGTCGCCAATCATCCTCTTGGAGCATTGGATGCCTTGTGTCTGATCCAAATGGTTTGTTCCGTCCGTCAGGATAAAAAAGTAAAAATCGTTGCCAACAAAATGTTGGGAGCCATTCCGCAACTCAAAGAATTTTTGATCAGCGTCGATAACATTAACGACAAACTCTCGAAATATTCGCTTCGTCAAATTGACAATGCGCTTCAAGCAGAAGAAGCGGTGATTTTTTTCCCATCCGGTGAAGTTTCCAGAGCTGGTATGTTCGGGATCAAAGAAGGGGCGTGGAAAGGGGGATTTATTAAATTTTCCAGACGCAATGCCGCCCCGATTCTTCCGATATACATCAAAGCACGCAACAGTCCTCTGTTCTATGCCGTATCGTGGATATACAAACCGATGGCGGCGATGCTGTTAAGCCACGAAATGTTTGCGGCACGAAACCGTGTTTTTGATTTTACGATCGGACAGATGATCAGCGATAAAGTATTGGGCGATTTTAATCTGAGTGAAAAACGTCACGCACGATTGTTCCGAAAACATTTGATCCGAATCGCCAAAGGGAAAAAAGGGATTTATCCGACCGAATGTTCCATTGCTCACCCTATTTCGCGTCAGGATATCCGTGCCGAATTACGTAAAGCGGAACAGATCGGTACGACCAGCGACAATAAACAAATTTATCTGGTGGAGCATGAAAACGCTCCCAACATTATCAACGAAGTGGGACGTCTCCGCGAATACTCATTTCGCAAAGTGGGTGAAGGGAGCGGACGCGCTCGGGATATCGACGGATATGACCGCTATTATCACCATCTTATTTTATGGGATGATGAAGCGTTGGAAATCGCCGGAGCTTACCGTATCGGTGAATGCGGATGGATTTTGTCATGGCTTGGAAAAGAGGGTCTCTACATGAGTGATCTGTGCGATATGAATGAACAGTTCGATACCATTTTGGAAGATGCCATTGAATTGGGGCGAAGTTTCGTACAGCCAAAATACTGGGGCAGCCGGGCACTCGATTATTTGTGGCAAGGGATCGGAGCCTATCTCAGTCATAATCCACAGGTAAAATACATGATGGGACCGGTAAGCATCTCAGGCAGTTTTCCAAAAAATGCCCAGGAAGCGCTGGTATATTTTTATACCCTTTATTTTGGTTCGAAACATACGATGGTGAAGGCAAAATCGCCGTACCATCTCACCGAATACGTACAAAATGAGTTTCAGTCACTTTTCTGCGGTGATAATTACATCGAGGATTTTAAACGTCTAAAAGATTATTTAAAAGCGTTCGACGTGACGGTCCCTACCCTATACAAACAATACAGTGAATTGTGTGAAGAAGACGGTGTCGAATTTATGGATTTTGGAATAGACTCGGAGTTCAATAATTGTATCGATGGATATATCTTGGTCGATATTAATAAAATCAAAGAATCCAAACGTCAGCGTTATATACAGTGTGTATAACGTTATGAAAGAAGCGTTAGTCGATATTCTTTCCCATTGCCCTGAAACAGGTTTCAATAAAGTTTTCATTCGATTCGATACGGTACCTTTGTGCATCGTAATCGAATTCGAGAGAATGGGCATGAAGCAAAAGCCGTTTGGCTCCGCAAAGCATTAATCTCTCTTCCCTACTAATTTCAAGATTCCGGTATCTTTCAATAGTGTTTTCCGACTGCCCGTAAATGGGATCTCCAATGATAGGATGTTTCACGTGAAACAAATGGACCCGAATTTGATGGGTTCTTCCGGTGAGAGGAGAAGCCTCAATGAGGGTTGCATCCAGTTCCGGGAAATAACGTATGGGCGTTATAACCGTTTGAGCGTGTTTTCCTTTTGGATCGACTTTGACAACCATACTTATGGCCATGTTCGGATGGTCATGATGCAGTAAAGGTGCATCGATATTCAGCGTCGTTTTAATCTCCCCTCTGACCATGGCCAAATACTTTTTGACTATATAACGTTCGGAGAATAGACATTTAATTACAGCCTCACTGTTTTTATTGAGCGTTACCAATACCAATCCGCTTGTTTCCTGATCGATCCTGTGAGCCGCATTGGCATCGTTTCCGTAACGGGATTTGATTTCGTCATTGAGCGTATATGGAGATCGACGACTATAAGGATGGACGCGAAGACCGCTGGGTTTATCGTAAACCGCAAAATGCTGCGTCTCGTACACAGGATCAAGTCCCTGACTGAGGGCTTCGAAACAGAGTAATCCCACCTCTCCCTCAAGGAGTGAAAATGGGTTGTCGATCACAATATCATTTTGAGTGAGACGACCGCGATGGATCAAACGCTGTGCCTCACTACGGTTATATCCTAATTCATGTGTTAGAAAATCGAGTGATTTGACCGGTGATTTGATGCTGTAGTGTTTAGTGACAAACGGCATGGTTTTATTCTTCGGACAGGGATAACCGTTTCATAGCGCGGAAACACTCTTCGACAAAATCGTTTTGCGAAACGATGTGATAGCAAGCCGATCCGTATTCGAACTCGAGTGAATATGCGTGCAATAACAATCTGCTAGCACCGGTATTATCAAAGCGTTCTTCTTCCGACATCTCTTTATCCAAAAAGCGAACGGCATCTTCTTCTTGTTGCCCGTAGATCGGATCGCCAATGATCGGATGTTTCACGTGGAACAAATGGACCCGAATCTGATGCTGACGGCCGGTCAAAGGAGAAGCTTCTACGAGAGTGGCATCGATGTCGGGAAAATAGCGTAAAGGGGTAATAAAGGTACGGGAAGGTTTTCCTTCGGGATGAACACGGACGATCATACGAATAATGCTGCTTTGATCTTCCCGACGCAGTAAAGGCTCTCGGATATCAAGCGTGTGATCAAGTTTTCCACGTACCAGAGCCAAATAACGTTTAGTGACTTCCCGTTCTTCAAACATCATTTTTAAAACGCGTTCGCTGGTTTTGTTACGAGCGCACAAAACCAAACCGCTGGTCTCCTGATCGATACGATGGGTAATGTTGGCATCGTGTCCGAAACGGTGTTTGATTTCGTCATTCAGTGAATAAGGGGTATGGCGGTTTTGGGGATGGACGATGAGGCCGCTCGGTTTGTCGTAGACGGCAAAATCCTGTGCAGTGAAGGTGGGTTGCAATCCCAAGGATAACGGTTCGAAACAGACGAATTCAAAATCTCCTTCAACAAAACCGGCCTGATTGTCCATCACTTCGCCATTGATAAAAAGGCGCCCTTTGGCGATGAGACGCTGCGCTTCTCGTTGAGTGTATCCGAGTTCTTTCATCAAAAACAAAAAGGCTTTTTGTCGGGTGTCGGAATGAAGCTTTTGTATGACGAAAGGCAAAATATATTCCTTTATAAGGGAGGGTTGGATAGACTAAATTATCATTTAGCGCAGCTCTTTTAGGATGCGCATTTTATCATAACGAAGGAAAGAGAATGGTAGAACGTTACGCCCGTGAAGCGATGAAATCCAAATGGACGATGCAGGCGAAATATCAGGCATGGCTTGATGTTGAAAAAGCGGTTGTTAAAGCATGGAATCGTTTGGGATTGATTCCGGATGAAGATGCGGAAAAAATCGTTAAAAATGCCGGATTCAGTGTAGAACGGATTGATGAGATCGAAGCGGTAACCAAACACGATTTGATCGCGTTTACAACCTCGGTATCTGAAACTCTTGGAGACGAGAGCCGCTGGTTTCACTACGGGATGACATCATCCGATACGGTTGATACGGCGGTTGCGCTTCAGATGCGTGATTCGCTCACGTTGATTATCGAAGACGTAAAAATGGTTATGGAATCGATCAAAACTCGTGCAATGGAACACAAAATGACCTTGCTGGTCGGGCGTTCACACGGAATCCACGGTGAGCCGATTACGTTTGGTCTCGTGTTAGCCGTTTGGTACGACGAGATGGCACGCCATCTTAAAAACCTTGAAGAGACGATGGAAGTGATTTCGGTCGGTCAGGTATCGGGAGCAATGGGAAATTTTGCTCACGCTCCGTTAGAACTCGAAGAGTATGCGTGTGAAGAACTTGGGCTTAAACCGGCACCGGCTTCCAATCAGGTTATTCAGCGTGACCGTTATGCACGTTTGGCAACCTCATTGGCATTATTGGCAAGCTCGATTGAAAAATTTGCGGTACAGGTTCGCCACTGGCAGCGTACGGAAGTGTACGAATGTGAAGAGTTTTTCTCCAAAGGGCAAAAAGGTTCATCCGCTATGCCGCACAAACGTAACCCGATTTTGACCGAAAATATCACGGGTCTGGCACGGATGATCCGTGCGTATGCAGTTCCGGCGATGGAAAACGTCGCGTTATGGCATGAGCGTGATATCTCTCACAGTTCTACCGAGCGTTTTTGGCTTCCGGATTCGTTTATCACTTCGGATTTTATGCTACACCGTTTTAACAGCGTTATCGCCAACCTCGTGGTGTATCCGGAAAATATGATGAAAAATCTAAACCTTACCGGCGGTCTGGTGTTCTCTCAGCGCGTATTGCTCGAGCTGCCGCTCAAAGGGGTAAGCCGTGAAGATGCGTACCGTATCGTACAACGCAACGCGATGAAAGTATGGGAAGGGTTGCAGCAGGGTAATAGCGCAATCAACGAGAAAGGGGAGAGTTTGTATCTACAATATCTTCTTGATGATGAAGAACTTCGCCAGAGCCTGAGTGAAGAAGCGATCCGTGATTGTTTCGATTACGGTTATTACACCAAAAACGTTGAGCGTATTTTTTCACGGGTATTCAAATAAACCGTCAAAAATAACATAAACGCAGCATAAGAAATTATAAAATTTTGAGTGACTATAATACACCTCATTATGAGTCCAAGGGAGAGAGATGCTAACGATCTTAAAACGGAACGGCCGTCGCGAGCCGCTCGACATAACCAAAATCCAAAAATACACCTCGGCTGCCGTAAAGGGGTTGACCAACGTATCGCAGAGCGAACTCGAAGTCGATGCGCAGATTCAATTCCGTGACGGTATCACGAGTAATGAAATTCAGCAGACGCTGATTAAAACCGCCGTCGACAAGATCGATATTGACTCTCCTAACTGGACTTACGTTGCGGCACGATTGTTCCTGTACGACCTGTATCATCGTGTCAACGGATTTACCGGATACGGAAAACTGGTTGACTACCTGGAACGGGGAGAAGCTGAAGGACGTATCCTGCTGGGGCTGAAGGAAAAATACGATTTGGCCGATTTGGACGCTTACATCGATCCCGAACGAGACCATGAATTCACCTATTTGGGAATCAAAACGCTATACGACCGTTATCTGATCAAAGACAGAAGAGGAGAACCGATCGAACTGCCGCAACACATGTTTATGGCGGTAGCGATGTTCCTGGCGCAAAACGAATCGGATCGTCAGACGTGGGTGAAAAAATTCTATGACATGATTTCCAAATTCGAAGTGATGATGGCGACCCCTACCCTCTCCAATGCCCGTACGACCCGTCACCAGCTCAGCTCGTGCTACATCGGCTCGTCTCCGGACAATATCGAAGGGATTTTCGATGCTTACAAAGAGATGGCGCTACTCTCCAAATTCGGCGGCGGTATCGGCTGGGATTGGACGCAGGTGCGTGCGATGGGATCGTTTATCGACGGTCACAAAAACGCGGCCGGCGGTACGGTTCCGTTTTTGAAAATCACCAACGATATCGCGATTGCGGTCGATCAGCTCGGAACCCGTAAAGGGGCGATTGCGGTTTATCTCGAACCGTGGCACATGGACGTCAAAGATTTCCTTGACGTGAAGAAAAATTCAGGGGAAGAGCGCCGTCGTGCGCACGATCTTTTCCCGGCTCTCTGGATCAATGACGTATTCATGAAACGGGTTTACGAAGACGGTATCTGGACGATGTTCGACCCGTTCGACGTCAAAGAGCTTAGTGAGCTGTACGGTGACGCGTTTGAAAAGCGGTATCTGGAACTCGAAAAAGATCCGAACGTGATCAAGGAACATACCAAAGCAAAAGACCTTTGGAAAAAGATTCTGACCAGTTATTTTGAAACGGGAAGCCCGTTCTTGTGTTTCAAAGACAGTGCCAACCGTGCCAACCCGAACGACCACTACGGAATCATCCGAAGTTCGAACCTGTGTACTGAGATTTTCCAGAATACGCAGCCAAACCATTACCTCGTCAAACTCAAATTTGACGACGGATCGTACGTAACGTATGAAGAGAACGATATGGTTAAAGTCGACAGCGGCATCGAAAAACCGGCGAATAAAATCACCGCATTGGATTCGCTGGGCGGGAAATCGATTTATATTGTCGAAAAAGAGAAAGTAGACGGAGCGACGGCGGTATGTAACCTCGCCTCGGTCAATCTCTCACGCGTTCATACGAAAGAGGATATCGATCGTATCGTTCCCGTCGCTATCCGTGCGCTGGACAACGTTATCGATCTAAACTTCTACCCGCTTGAAAAAGTGAAAAAGACCAATATGCGCAGCCGTGCGATCGGTCTTGGGGTAATGGGTGAAGCGCAGATGCTGGCAGAGCAGAAAATCGTGTGGGGATCGCAACAACATTTTGACAAGATCGATGAAGTGATGGAAGCGGTTAGTTATAACGCGATCAAAGCCTCTTCCGATCTGGCCGTCGAAAAAGGTTCTTACGCCGAATACCAGGGATCGAAATGGAGCCGGGGAATTCTACCGATGGATCATGCGACCGCGGAGGTAAAAAATCTCGTCGATCGGGGCGGATTGTTTGCACCCCATTACGAGTGGGATGTTCTACGTGAAACCATCAAAACCCAAGGGATGCGTAACGGGTATTTGATGGCGATCGCTCCGACGTCGTCGATTTCGATCCTTACGGGGACGACTCAGACGATCGAGCCGATCTACAAACGCAAATGGTTCGAAGAGAACCTCTCGGGGCTGATTCCGGTCGTCGCACCCAAACTAAGCCCCGATACGTGGGGATACTATACTCCGGCGTATGATCTTGATCAGACAATCCTCGTCAAAGCGGCGGCAATCCGTCAGAAATGGATCGATCAGGGGCAAAGCCTCAATATTTTTATTACCCTGGATAAAGCAAGTGGGAAGTATCTTAACGATATCTACATGCTGGCATGGAAACTGGGACTCAAATCGACCTACTATCTTCGTTCGCAGTCTCCGGAAGCGAAACACGATACACAGGATCGTTCAATGGAGTGTGAAGGGTGTCAATAAAACCCTTGAGCGCTTCGTCGCTCAAAAACCTGTTGGACCGGATTGAAAATGCCCGCGATGGAGAGATTCGCTCGATTACGCCGCTCTCCCCTACTTCCATCGCCGTACGTTTTAGCGTACAGGATAAAGCCCGCGGATACGACTGGATCGATGTAGCGTTTCAGGTTGAGGGCATTCACGATGCAAAACTGGTGAGTGACGCGGTCCTAAGTTCGCTGGATATGTCCGAAGGGATAACGGTCGAGCTTGATTCGGCGCAGGCGGGATTGGCGATCGGAGAATATGCCGAACGGATCCATGAAGCACCGCTCTATCTTCTCGGAAAAACGATCGGTTACGAGGAACTCCCTTTTAGCGGTTGAGAAGCTCTTTGACACAGCTTTCGATCATCGTATACACGGTTTCGAACCCTTCAAACCCTCTAAAAAAATAAGGATCGGGGACATCCGCTCCCCCGTGACCGAAATCGCCCAGTTTTACAAGGTTTTTACACCCCATATCCTGCAAATCCCGGTGATTGCTCTGATCGAGGGCAACGATAAGGTCAAACGTCTTGAAATCGTTTTTTATCACCTGACGGGCCCGAAGGTGGGAGATATCGATTCCATGGTTATGGGCTACCCGTATCGAATGGGCGCACGGAGGTTCGCCGACGTGCCAATACCCCGTTCCGGCCGAATCGACCGTGATAGCGTGCCCCCCCTGCTCTATCAGATGACGTGCGATCCCTTCGGCTATCGGAGATCGGCAGATATTTCCCAGACACACAAATAAAATCGATTTCATCCTTGTCTCCTTCACACTAAGGGAATAAACTCCTCTTTTATTCTAACGTTGTTTTTATCAGTGATGATATCGCACACTGACGTAGTTTTATATTTTTTCCAATAGGCAGATAAAGAATCCATCAATCGTATCGGTCGGCAATATCCGTACGGCGTTTTGGATCCGTTCGTCAAAAATCTCTTTTCCCCATCGTTTTAAAGGCTTTTGGATGTTGTCGAAGGGTAAGTAGAGGGGCAAGGTCTTTAAATGCTCTCCATGACGCTCTAAAAGGTGCTGGAGAGGGCTTTCGTTTTCTTCCGGAGAAAAGGAACAGGTGCTGTAGAGTAACCGTCCTCCGGGCTTGAGTGCGTCGAATGCCGAGAGGAGAAGGCGGCGTTGGAGTTTGGAGGTCTCTTTGACCTTGTGAATGCTCCAGAAGGCGGTCGATTTTTCATCGAAGCTTTTAAAACGCGATTCGGAAGAACACGGGGCATCGAGAAGGATGCGGTCAAACATCAGGGGACATTTTTTCCCGACGCTGCGTCCGTCGGTCATGTAGGTATGGGCGTTGGTCACCCCTTGGGTTTTGAGGTTGTCGCACATCCGGTAAAACCGCTCTTTGGAAGGTTCAACCGCAGAAAGCCATCCGGTGTTTTGCATCATCGAGGCGAGGATCAGCGTTTTTCCTCCCGGTGCGGCGGCGAGGTCAAGGACCGTCTCTTCGGGTTCGGGGGCGAGGAGAACGGGGGCGATCATCGAGGAGAGGTTCTGGATGTAAAAATGGCCTTCGTAAAACGCTTTGGTCTGGGTCAATCGGAGCTTATCGGCGGGATCGATCCGGTAGACCCCTTCCAAAACGCCCCACTCTATCCGCTCGAACGCTATCCCCTCCCCGGCTAGGTCGGTTTCGAGCGTTTCGGCGGTGGTTTTAAGTGGATTGACGCGAAACGTCACCTGTTTTGGGGTATTGAAGGTTGAGAGGATGGAAGGGTAGCGCTCTTCGGGGACGATCCGCTCCAGACGCTCGGTAAACGCTTCGGGGAGGCTCATAGCGCACGTACCGCCATGCGTACGACCGAAGCGATGCCGATATGCCCTCTTCCCTCATTCAGGTCGGTTTCGGTTTCGATCAGCTCGATCACTTCGCACGGATGAGAATCAAAGATATGTTGAAGAGCTTCGGCGGTATACAGGAGGGTCTCGTCTTTGGGGCCGCCGGTGGTACGCGGCATCTGGTGAATCGAAAAAAACTCCCCGGCAAAGATTCCCCCCGGTTTGAGGGTTTGCACTACTTTGGCGAAGATATCGCTGCGCAACGGTTCGGGAAGGTGGAGAAACGAACATAAGATGGCGTCGTACCGGGCGAGCGGTTCCCATACTTCAAGATCGGTATGGATCAGCGTAACCGAGAGATTTTCGGCGTGGGAGCGTTCAGCGCATTTGGCCAGACCGACGTCGCTGGCATCAAGCGCCGTAACATCGTGTCCTGATCGGGCGGCGTAGATCGCGTTGCGCCCTTCCCCTTCGCCCAAAAACAAGATTTTGGAGGACGGATTGAGCGCATCGATATGGGAAGCGACGTAGAGATTGGGGTCCAGGCCGTAGAAGAATCCCTCTTTGGCAAAGCGCTCGTTCCAGAATTCGCGTTGATCGCTCATAGTTTTTCTCTTTTATAATTTTTAGGTGAAGGCCAAAAGGAGATACCTCTTGGGCCAGAGTGGCACTGCTGCGCTGCAAAATGCCGACACAGAAGGACGTTAGCGGCGCACGACTCCATCGAGTACCGGGACAAAATCACACACTTCCAGCGGGTCGGCATGAATTTTTCCTCCCTGCTTGGTGAAGCGGGTAATCACCTGCTCTCGTCCGTGATCGACGGGTGCAATCAGGATTCCCCCTTCTCTTAGTTGGTCAAAGAGCTTCGGGGGGATCGTTTTGGCGGATGCCGAAAAGAGGATACGGTCAAAGGGGGCGTATTGTTCCCATCCGTTTTGACCATCGTCGGTACGGGTGTGGATGTTGATCAGTTTCAGGGCCCGGAACCGCTCTTTGGCCTCCAGAAGGAGCGATTCGATTCGCTCGATCGTAAAGACGCGACGGAAAATTTTGGAGAGGACCGCCGCTTGATAACCGCTGCCGCACCCTATTTCCAAGACGCTGTCACACCCCTCCGGACTGAGATACTGGGTCATTTTGGCAACCGTCAGCGGGGAGGATATGTATTGTTGCGAGCCGATGGGGAGGGCATCGAGACGGTAGGCGTTGTGACGCATTGCCAAAGGGACGAAGGCTTCGCGGTTGGTGTGGATGATCGCATTTTTGATTGCGGGGCGCAACGGGAATTTTTTGGCGATTTCATCGCTCATGCGGGTTGTTTTGATGGCGGTAATACGGTCGATATTCATACAATACCCACATTCAGATAACGGCGCATGGAGGCGACGGTACGCGATTCGTAGTGCGAAGTCAGAAGGGCCGATCCGGCGTTGCGTATCGGACTCCCAAACGGGGTAACGATGCCGCTCATCGCACTCGTGTCTTCGTTGTCGGCGTCGCTGGCGATGACGTAGCACTGATTCAGAAGAGCCAGTGCTTCGGTCAGGGTGACAAAGTGATCGGAGCGAAGTTTGCCCCACTGGGCGGTAATGGCGATGATGTCACACCCCTCAAGCTGCTGCCAGAGCGATTTGAAGCGGAGTTCGAAACAGATGAGAATTCCGATTTTGATCCCTTCGAATTCAAACGGAACGATCGCCTCCTCTTTTCCGGCTTGGAAATGCTCAGTCTCTCCCCCCAGCGCGAAGAGTCTGGTTTTGGACTGGCGGTGAAGGATGGAACCGTCGTGCAAAGCGTACGCGATGTTGTGCATCCCCTCTTCCGTCCGGGTAATTGCGGTAAAAATCAGAAGCCGCCGGCCGATTGTGTCCAAAAGGGTTTTCAGTGCGGTTTCGGTAAACGCGGCCGCTTCGTCGAAGCGCTCGTACGCAAAACCGCTCAGGGCGACTTCGGGAGCGACAACGATCGCGTCTTCGGGGGTGCGGAGAATCAGATCCTGCAGGCGATCGAGATTGCGCATGAAATCAGGATCGGTGCGAAAACACAAGGAGACGATCGGGCGGTTATTAGAAGTCATCGAAGTTGAGGCTTCCTTTGGAGTAGTTGGTGACCGTTCCTTCGAAGAAGTTCGTTTTCTGGTCATTGAACTTGCTGAAGTCATCGACCCATTTGATCGGATGGGAGACGTTGTAAATCGGTTTGAGTCCGACGGCGCTGAGCCGGCTGTCGGCAAGGTATTGGATGTATTGTTCGACGATGTCGTTGGTCAGACCCAAAATCTGCCCCTGAGTGATGTATTTGCCCCATGCGCTCTCAAGCGCTACCGCTTCACGGAACATGTCATACACTTCGTCGATCAGTTTCTCGGTGAAAAGATCGGAGCGTTCGCGGCGCAGCGTGTTGATAATGTTCTGGAACAGTACGAGGTGGGTCACTTCGTCACGCTGGATGAAACGGATCATCTGCGCGCTTCCCAGCATTTTCCCCGAACGGGCAAGGGTGTAGATGTAGGTGAACCCGCTGTAAAAATAGATCCCCTCAAGGATCTGGTTGGCGAAACAGGCTTTCAGAAACGCTGTTTCGGAAGGGTCTTTGGCAAGTTCTTCGTAGACGCGGGCGATCGCGTCGTTTTTGGATTTGAGCATCATGTCTTTGCGCCAGAGTTCGTAGATCTCTTCGCTGTTCTGGCTGATCGAATCGACCATGACGGCATAGCTTTGGGAATGGAGCGCTTCTTCGAAACTTTGGCGTACGAGGATCAGGTTGATTTCGGGAGCCGTGACGTAAGGGTTGACGTTATCGATCAGGTTGTTCGTCTGGAGCGAATCCATGAAAATGAGCTGGGAAAGGGCCTTGTCGTACGCCGTTTTTTCCATCTCGGTGAGGTATTTGTAGTCGACCGCGTCGCGGGTCATATCGACCTCTTTGGGGAACCACGTATTGTTGAGCATCATTTCCCAAAGGTTGTAAGCCCACTGGTATTTGATGTTGTTGAGTTCGAAGATCCCCGTCGGATTTCCGCCGAATATTCGCCGATCGTTAACGTGTTCGCTGGAGGTCGGATTATAAATTTTTTTGCGGTTCATCGAGGCGGTCTCCGTCAGGGGATAATGGGAATAGATTATGTCGAAAAAGAGTTTTAACTATGATAAAATGAATTATTATTTTAAAACTCCCGGAGAAAAGAGATGAATAAAACGGTTGCGCTGAAATCGTTGGCGGCCGCGGTCGCGATTTATGCGGCGGGGGGCTTTTTCGGGGTGCCCTATGTCCTTAAAAACATTGTTCCCGAAAAAGTCGGCGAAGCGACGAAAGGGGGGCAGTTCTCGATCGATCACGCCACGTTCAACCCGTTTACGTTTCGGCTCGGTATCGAGGGGGCGCTCTTCAAAACCCCTTCGGGAGAGGCGTTGTTCGATCTGGACAAACTGGTGCTTAACGTCGACCCCTCGGCCTATCTCTGGACGGGAGGATGGGTTATCGATTCGATTTCGCTGGAGGGTCCGAAAGTCGCTTTAAACCGGGATGCCAACGGGACGTTGAACGTCGATTGGCTGATGCAGCCTGATGCCCCCGAGGAGGATAAGAAGGATTCTTCAAAACTGAAACTATTGATCCGCTCGTTTGTCCTCAAAGAGGGTGCTTTCGCGTACAGCGACCGATTTGAAGGGAGAAATTTCCGCAGCGAAGTCAATTCGATCGCTCTGGCGCTGGAGAATATCGATCTGCGCGACGTAGACGCAAAAGAGGGGAAACTCCGCTTTTATGCCGCGATCAACGATGGAGGATTCCTCGATCTGCACGGGAAAATCGACCGTGTTTCCGCGCTGAAAATCGACGGGAACGTTTCGTTCGATTCGGGGAAACTCCATACGCCGTGGGAATATTTCAAAGAGAAGCTTCCGATCGAAGTGGCGGATGGCCGGGCGACGCTGGGTTTTGAATTTCATCTGGACGGGGACGATCTCAACGCAACGCGGCTGGGAGGGGTGACGTTCGATCTCAAAAAACTCAGGCTGATCCCCAAAGGGGAGAACCGGACGTTATTGAATATCGATACGATCGGGTTGAAAAACGCAACGGTATTCCCGATGCGCAAGCGCTTCGACGCTGAGGGAGTTGAAATCGGCGGGGTCGAGGTCAGCGCGTCGAGGGGAAGAGACGGTGTCATCGACTGGATGCGTTACGTCAAGGAGATACAAGAAGCGTTCCCTTCGGATGAGAACGAGACCAAAGAGCCGTGGGCGTTTCGGATCGGCCGTTTCGCCTTGAACGGGCTGAATGCCGGATGGGAAGATTTTGCCCCGCGTGAACCGTACCGTCTGAACCTGTCGGGAGGACGGGTTGAGACCGGAGCGGTTTCAAGCGATGAAAACGAGAGCCTCAATCTGTCGTTGTCGACGGATCGGATCGAGCTTCTTAGACACCGGGACGGCGTTTTGGTAGCGTCGCTCGGAGGGATCGGAGTGGAGGGGATCGGAATCGACCGTGCGGGACATTTTGCTTCGGTGGAGAAAGTATCGCTGAATACCCCCTCTGTGACGCTCAAACGTCAAAAAGACGGATCGATCGATCTGGCACGGTACGCCTATGCCGCGCCTAAGAGCGCTCCCGATCCGCAAGCGGTTCCATGGAAATACCGGGTAGGGGAGGTAGACCTGTCCGAGGGTAGGGTAGGGTGTATCGACGAGGTTCCCGCACGCCGCGTCACCTACACGCTGGAGAAGCTGAATCTCAATCTCCGATCGATCGATGCCGATCCGAAAGTCAAGAATTTCTACCGTCTCTCCGGACGTCTGAACAAGCGCACCGATCTGGTAGCCGAGGGTGATTTTACCCGAGCGTCGATGAGCAGCAGCGGACGTTTCGGCGTCCGGCGTCTGAACGTTTCGATGTTTGATCCCTACATCGAGCCCTCAACCTACGCATCGTTGCGGCGGGGAGAGGTGAGCGTGAAGGGGGATTACCGTTACGTCCCCTCAAAAGCGTCGGTCAACGGCAAGATTGCTTTGAGTGACTGGGTTGTCAACGACACGCGCGATGATTCGGTATTGCTGGGGTGGCAAAACATCGGGGCGACGCCGTTTGTCTATGCTTATCCCGACAACCGGCTGAAAATCAATCAGCTGGCGGTAGACGGGCTCTACACCAATGCGCTGATCGATGAGAAAAAAGTGCTCAACTTCTCAACCCTCTCGAAAACGGCTGCGGTTTCCAAGGAAGCCAATACGACGGTTTCCCCTGCACGGAGTGGGAACCCTTTTGGGATCGATATCATCAAACTTCTCGTACGCGACAGCAGCGCGACGTTTAGCGACCTCTCATTGCCGTTGCCGTTCAAAACCTATATCCACGATCTGGAAGGGTCGGTATTGGGAATTTCGACGACCAAAGACGTTACCACGTTCCTCAAACTGCGGGGGGGAGTCGATCAGTACGGGCTGGCGAGCGTAGACGGAAGTCTCAATACGAACGCCCCCAAACGGTTCACCGACGTCAAAGTGGCGTTTGAGAATCTCGATTTGCAGCACTACACGCCGTATTCGCTGAAATTTCTGGGATACAAGATCGCGGGGGGAAAACTCTTTTTGAACCTCGGATACAAGATCAATGAGGGCAAGCTCAACGCTTCCAATCAGGTCATCATCAAACAGATCGAACTGGGTGAGGAGCAAGAGGGGGGATCTCCGTGGCCGATGCGTCTGGTCGTGGCATTGCTCGAAGATTCCCAGGGGGTCATCGACATCGATCTGCCGATCGAGGGGGATGTGAACAGCCCCGATTTCAAATACGGAAAAGTAGTCTGGCAGGTAGTGACCAATATTTTTACAAAAGCGGTGACGTCGCCGTTCCGATTGCTTGCTTCGATGATGGGGATCGAAGACAATGCCCTCTCGACGATCGATTTCGAAGACGGTTCGGCCACTCTCCTGCCGCCGCAGATCGAAAAACTCGATCAGGTAGTACAAATGCTCCAGAAACGGCCGAAACTCATGATCAACGTCTACGGCGGATGGGATGAGAAGGGGGACGGCGAGGTGCTCAAAGAGCGTAAACTGGTCGACGCGGCGCTCAAACGGGACAAAGACCTCAAAATCGATTCGGCGCAGGCAATGAGCGTGGAGCTATTAGAAGAGCTTGCAGACGATACGATCGGAAAAAGCGAGCGCAAAGCCCTGCGTGAACCGCTCGAAAAAGAGTATACGGAGGAAGCGGCGTTTGTACGCCACTACAGTGCCGAGCTGATAAAGCGACTGGTAGCCCACCAGACGATTGCCCCGGCGGAATTCGAAGCACTCGGTCGCAGGCGTGCCGAGGCGATACAGCGCTATCTGGGGCAAACGCCGGGAATCGATAAACGGCTTGGTCTTGGGGGAGTCGAGAAGGCCAAAGAGCCCAAAGAGGGGACCGTTCCGGTCCGTATGGAAGTTGTTGTGCAAAAGTGAAGATTTGATTAAGAATCACTGATTTTTAAAATTTCCTAAAACATCCTATAATTCCATTATCAAAAATTATAGGAGGAAGTATGCCGTTTTCACCTCAAAAGCGCGCAGGTACGATCAACGGTATCCTGTTTGTCGCGATTTTCGCTACGGCTGCGACACTAATCGCCGGTCTTGGACCGGTAAAAAGCCTGGGTATTTCCCCACTCGTCGTGGGGATTGTTCTGGGGATTTTCTATGCAAACACCTTGCACAACAAACTCCCGTCCGCATGGGAAAGCGGGATCGTATTCTCAGGGAAGAAGATCCTCCGTTTCGCTATCGTGTTTTACGGTTTTCGTATCACGTTTCAACAGATCGAGCAGGTTGGTCTCGAAGGGTTTCTGGTTTCACTCATCATGCTTTCGACGACGTTTGTGATCGGAACCTATCTGGGACAGAAAGTATTCAAACTTGACCGCGATACCTCGATGCTGACGGCTTCAGGTGCTTCGGTGTGCGGTGCCGCGGCGGTTCTGGCGACCGAGCCGGTTCTCAAAGGAGAAGAGTATAAAACGGCGATTGCCGTATCGATGGTCGTCCTGTTCGGGACGATTTCGATGTTTTTGTATCCGGTGCTGTATGCGGCGATCATTGCCCCGGCAACCGGCTTTTTGCACATGGACCCGATGACGTTCGGGATGTACGTCGGTGGGACGATCCATGAAGTCGCTCAGGTCGTAGCGGTTCCGGCGTCGATTCCGGGTGCGGATCAGGATATGGCCAATACGGCGGTTATCGTGAAAATGACCCGCGTTATTCTGATCGCTCCGATGTTGATCGTATTGGGGATATACCTCTCGATGACGGCTAAAAAGACCGGCAGTGCCGCGGGCGGAGTAAAACTCGTGATCCCATGGTTTGCCGTTTATTTCGTCGGTATGGCGGGGGTTAACTCGCTGATTTTGAATTTCACCGACGCGCATGCGGGTGAAGCGATCGCTGAGACGATTCAGTCGACGATCGGATCGATCAATGAAATCGATACCTTTTTGCTCACGATGGCGATGACGGCTCTGGGGATGGGGACTCGCTTTGCGAAGTTCAAAGGTCTCGGACTGGCTCCGATCTATGCTGCAGGTGCGATGTTCTTGTGGCTCGTTATAGGCGGTTTCGTAATCACCAAATGGATCGTCGCTACTTTCTAATCTTCTATACTCTCACCGGAAGCTGCGCCCCTTTAGGGGATGCGGCAACAGCTTCAACCGCGCTGACCCGATCAAAGGGCCAGTGTCAGAATCTCACGTAATATCTCTCTCGTATACATCTCCCCAAGCCCGAAATGTTCCGCACTCTGACGTGCATTGTCGACGATGGCATCGATGCCGGATTCTGTGATCCCAAACTGTGAAAGCCGGGTAGGGGTTCCAACCGTATTAAACCAGTTTTCCAATGCTTCGATCCCCTCCATTGCCGTCGATTGATCGAAAAGATTGCGTGCAAACCTGATAAAGGGCTGTTCGTTGCGCGAGACATACCATTTCATCCATGCCGGCATAATGACCGATAGTCCGGCCCCGTGAGGAACGTTGAACAACGCAGAGAGGGAATGTTCGATCATGTGGTTCGGAAAACTGTACCCTTCGACGCCCAGATAGGTCGTGCCGTTAAGCGCTTGCGTCGCCGCCCACGCGAATTCGGCCCGGGCATTATAATCGTCCGGATCGCCGAGGAGGATTTCGGTCGTTTTCATCACCGTCGCGATGTTGGCTTCAATGTAGGCGGCAATAAGATCGGGATGATGCGATGCGGTGAAATACCCCTCGATCGAGTGGGCGATGATATCGGCCGCCGAATAGACCAGATACTCTTTGGAAACCGATTTTTGCAGTTCCGGATTGACAATCGAGACTTTGGGATAGACGTGTTCCGAGGCAATCGAGAATTTTTGGTGCATCTGCTCGTTTGTGACGACGGCAAAGGTATTCATTTCACTTCCGGTCGCCGCCAGAGTGATGATGTCGAAAATCGGGAGGGCTTTGCCGATGATCCGTTTGCCGGTGAAAAAATCCCATACGTCTCCATCATCGAGGGCACCTGCCGCGATCGCTTTGGAGCTGTCCAGCACCGAGCCCCCTCCGACGCTTAGAATCGCTCCGACGTTATGACGTTTGGCCGCATCGATCCCCTCGTAAACTTTTGAGAGGAGCGGGTTGCTGATGATCCCTCCGAGCTCTACGTACTCGATCCCCTCTTTGTCGAGACTGGCGGCGACGATGCCGAAGAGCCCCTCTTTTTTGATCCGTTCGCTACCGTAGGTCAGCAGGACTTTGGTGATCCCCTCAGCTGCGATATGGCGGCCGATGAGGTATTCTTTGCCTCTTCCGAATTCTATTTTCGTCGGGTTATGATAGGTGAAATCGGTCATTGTTGTTTCCTTTGTTATGGTGTGATTTTCCGAGTTTCGGAGCTTTTTAGTGATCCCATCACCGTTTGATCATTACCGCCGTCGATAACTCAGCGCTTCGAGGAGGTGTTTTTTGTCGATGCGTTCCGAATCCTCCAGATCGGCAATCGAGCGTGCTACTTTGAGGGTTCGGGCGACGGCGCGAAAGGAGAGGGCATAGCGTTCGATCGCCTGATTCATCATCCGTTCGGCTTCGGCGTCCAGGGGGCAGTAGAGCGCAATTTCATCGTCGTTCAAAGAGCCGTTGAAACGTTGCTGTCCCCGATTTTTCTGTCGTAAGAAAGCCCTGCGTACCCGGGTATGTAAATCTGCCGAACTGACCGAGGCTTTATCGTCGCCGGAGGTCGGATGCATCTGGACGTACAGATCGATACGGTCCAAAAATGGATCGGAGAGGCGGGAACGGTAGCGATTGATCTCTAGGTCCGAGCAGCGGCAGTTTTGGTTTTGGCTGAGCAGATTTCCGCACGGGCAGGGGTTCATCGCCCCGACGAAGAGAAAATCGCTTTCGTAGGTTACTTTGGAATTGACGCGGGAAATACGGATGCGGCGGTCTTCGAGCGGTTCGCGCAGCGCTTCGAGGACCGTTTTGGAAAAATGGGGCAATTCATCGAAAAAGAGCATTCCGCCGTGGGCCAGACCCACTTCGCCGATCTGGGCCTTATGACTTCCCCCTCCGAAAATGCTCGCTTGCGTGCTGGAGTGATGGGGAGCGCGGAACGGACGAAGCGGGGCGAAGGTCGGCGCATTCCCTTCAAGGATATCGAGTTTGGCGCATTCGAGGATTTCGTCGTTGTGCATCGGCGGCAGAATGTGCCGCAGCCGTTTGGCAATCATCGATTTGCCCGAGCCGGGTGAGCCTTCGAGTAACAGGTTGTGCATCCCCGCCGCCGCGATCAGGGCCGCACGTTTGGCGTGCTCTTGACCCCGTACATCGAGAAAGTCGATGGGATAGCGCTCTTCATAGTAATAAGGGGTATCGTCGTGATGAAGGGTTTCGTGGTTGAAATAGGCGATACTTGCGGGAGTGAGTTCCGGGTTCGTATGAGTCAGGACTTCCAATGCCGACGTGAGGGAATCGACTCCGTATAAGGCGATACCGGGTATTTTCGAGAGTTTCTCTACGCTCTCGGAAGGGACGAGAGCTTTGTGGATGTTACCGCGACGTGCCAGAGAGAGGATGATCGGGAAAATGAGGCTGGTATCACGTACGCTTCCGTCCAGTCCGAGTTCGCCGAAAACATACCATCCCTCCGTCGATCCTTCCTTATCCCCCAGGGCGATCAGCAGCGCGATGGCCAGATCGAAATGGGACCCCTCTTTTTTCAGATCGCTCGGGGCGAGATTGACGGTGAGCCGTTTGGGAGGGAAGACGTAACCGTTTCCCAGAAGCGCCGATTTGACCCGTTCTTTGGATTCGTTGATGGCGGTATTGGCCATTCCGACGATCGTAAATGCGGGGAGCCCTTTGGTTGCCGTAAACTGTACTTCGACCGTTTGAGCCTCAATCCCCTCATACGTAGCGCACAATAGTTGTTTCATCGAATATCCGAATATTTTTTAACGTATATTGTATCAAAACAATCGGTCACGTTTTTCAAGAAAAGGTGAAAAATCAATTATTGCTGCCGTTGACGATGCATCTCATATTGATGGGATTGTCCGGATGGACCCGGACGTATTCGCCGTTTTTGCTTTCGCACTCTTTTTTGGCTTTTTCACGGGCTAAATCGCCGCTCGTTTTGCCGTTTCCGATATCTTGCATCACCAGTACCGTACTGACGAACATGAAGACGAAACAGGCGGCAATCACCGTCGTGACGAAATAGATACCGTAATTACGTTTGTCGAGATTGAGATTCATGGCGCACCTCGGTGATAAAATAACCGATTGTAGTGCCGCAGCGATAAATAAAATATGGGGATTTACTTGATGTTGTAAATTTTAATAAAAGCGTAAAGAAAAAGCTATTTTTTCTCTTTTTGTGCCTTTTTGTACTCTTTTTCGAATTTTTTTCGACGGCTGTAGGAGAGCTTTTCGATGAACAATTTCCCGTCCAGATGGTCGATCTCATGCTGGATAGCGATGCTCAGAAGCTCCGAGGCTGCGAGAATGCACGTTTCGCCGTGGCGATTTTGATAGTGTAGATTCAGCGTTTCGTAGCGTTCCACGTCTTCGTAAAATCCGGGTACGCTTAAACACCCCTCCTGATAGAGGGTAGTCCCTTTGGGTTCAACGATTACGGGATTGATAATTTCCAGAAGATTCTCTTTGGGCTGATTTCCCTCTTCATCCGGTATGCACAAGACGAGAACCCGGATCGGGTTGGCGACCTGAATGGCGGCAAGACCGATGCCGTTGCTTTTGATCATGGTTTCGAACATATCATCCAGAAAGGTATGGAGTTCGTCATCGAAATGCTCAACCGCCGAGGAGACGGTTTTGAGAAGTTTATCGGGATAGGTGATAATCGGCAATACCATTCAAGACCCTATTCGTTGCAGACCATATAACGCAGTTTCTCTTCCTGATCGGCCGCTTCCATGGCATTGAGGGTGCAAAAGAGGGTTTGATCGATACTGCGTATGGCATTGAGCTCGACGACACCGATGGCGATGCGCAGTTGAATTTCGTTTTCGGCCAGGAAAAAATTGCTCGATGCGACCAGGTCGTAGAGGCGTTCCGAGGCTTTTTTGGCGCTTTCGATATCGGTGTGTTTGAGAAGGAGGGCAAAAGTCCCTTCGCCGTAATGGGCGACGATATCACTTCGACGTGAGGTTTTCAGCAAGAGCCGCGCGACGGTACGGACCATCAGCTGGTGCGCTTTTTCGTTTTGGATGACCGCAGCCATCTCTTTGGAGAGGCGTACCGTAACCAGCGAGCTTTTGTGTTTGAACTCATCGATAAGGTTGCGTTCTTGTTCGAGTTTGGTGATAAGGTAGCGTTTGTTGTAGACGCCGTATTGATTGTCGAAGATCGTTTCGTTCTCGACTTGTTTGACGATAGTGGCGGTTTCATCGTAGACGTTCTTCATAAAAGAGGCCTGTTTTTTAAGAATCCCGCTGAGTTTGGTAACGTCGGTACTCAGAGAAGAGAGCATGTCGGACGCCCCCGTAAGGGTCGGAATGCTTTTGAGCTCCTCTTTGCGCTTGTCAAGAATTTTCTCCATTAAAGAGATGTTTTTGTACAGGGTAGCGGTAATCTGCAAAATATTTTTTACTGAAGAAAACCCTTGTTTGAGCGATTTTTCGAGTTCGATGCTTTTCTCTTCTTCATTGTCTTCTTCGAGTTCGAGAATCGAGCCGATTTGCCGGCGCAAACTTTCGCTTTTGTTTTCGAGGATTCGGTCGAAATAGAGCGAAAAGTTGTTCGGCGTCGGAGGGAGATTATCCATAATGAGGGCATTTAAAACCTCTTTGGCGTAAATCTCAAGGTCACTTGTCGGATCGTTGAGCGACGATGTTCCAATAAAGCTCTCAGATGCCGTTGAGGGGCGCTGAGGTCGTTTCAAATCATCCATATCCGACATAGTTATACCTTATTTCTCTTCTTTCTCTTTTTGAACAAGCACTTCGTCAATGATACCATACTCTACGGCTTCCGCTGCCGACATGAAATTGTCGCGGTCTGTATCTTTTTCAAGCTTTTTAATGCTTTGTCCACAGTTTTTTGCCAAAATTTCATTCAATTCGGTTTTCATCCGCAAAATCTCTTTGGCCTGAATTTCGATGTCGGTTGCTTGTCCCTGTGCACCGCCTAAAGGCTGGTGAATCATGATCCGCGCATGAGGAAGGGCGTAGCGTTTCCCTTTGGTTCCTGAACTGAGCAAGAATGCACCCATCGATGCCGCTTGACCGATACAGATCGTCGCAACGTCGGGACGGATGTAGTTCATGGTATCAAAGATCGCCATTCCGGAGGTAATGACTCCTCCGGGGGAGTTGATATAAAAATAGATGTCTTTTTGGGGATCTTCCGCCTCCAAAAAGAGGAGCTGCGCCACGATGGACGAAGCTACGGCGTCGTTGACCTCGCCGCTAAGCATGACGATACGGTCTTTGAGCAGACGTGAGTAGATGTCGTAGGAACGCTCTCCGCGTCCCGTCTTTTCAATGACGTAAGGGATATAGCTCATTAGGCCTCTTTGATTTTATCGTTAAGCAATTTGCTAAGGACACGGTCCTCGATCATTGCCATTTGGATTGCCGGAAGGTAACCGGATTCTTGATAGTGTTTGTATACCGCCGCAGGATCCTGACCCATTTGCATTGCTTCGAAATAGATGGTTTGCATCAGTTCTTGTTCGCTGACGGCAATGCTTTCGGCTTTGGCAAGCGCATCGACGATGAACGTCGCTTTCACGGCGCGGGTTGCATCGTCACGGAATGTTTCACGGAGTTCTTTCACTTTTTCGATGTCGTTACGGAGGGCTTCGATCTCTTCAGCGGCCATTTCACGCGCTTTTTTGTTCAGAGCCATGTCGATTTCCTGCTCGACGATGAATTCCGGAAGGTCGATAGTGTAAGCGCTGACAAAGGTTTCCATCAATGACGGTTTGAGCTCTTCGTTGTAGAGTTTGCTCATCTCTTCGCTTTCGAGTTGCTCTTTGACTTTTTCTTTGAGGGTTTCTAGGGTTGCATTTTCATCGCCCGGAAGCATTTTTTTCGCGAGTTCGTCGTCAATTGCTACCGCTTCTTTGGCTTGGATCGCGTGTACTTTTACTTTGAATTGAGCCGGTTTGCCCGCCAATTTGGTTCCGCCGTAGTTTTCAGGGAACGTAACGTCGATCGTTTTTTCTTCGTCTTTTTTCATACCGATCACTTGATCTTCGAAGCCCGGGATAAACTGGCCGCTTCCGAGGCGAAGAGAGAACCCTTCCGCTTTTCCGCCTTCGAACGCTTCACCGTCGACGAACCCTTCAAAATCGATCAGAGCGGTGTCGCCGCTGACGAGTTCACGGTCTTCGTCAACGTTTACGAACGGAGCCTGAGCCCCTGCAAGCTCTTCGATACGTTGCATAATCGTTTCGTCGCTGATAGAAGGTTTGTCAAACGCGGGAACTTTTTCCGCGTAGTCGCCTAAATCGATTGTTGGACGGATTGCAAGAGTAACCTCGACGTCGATGCCGTTTTCGTTGCGGTCGAATTTGCTGATTTGTGGTTCACCGATCAATGCGTCAGCGGCAATGGCCATCTCCTGAAGTCCGGCGTCAAGAAGGTCGCGGAGTACTTGTGCTTCCGCATCTTGAACCAAACGGTCACCGTATTGTTTTTTGACGGCGCTGAGAGGTACTTTTCCTTTGCGGAAACCCGGAACTTTTGCTTGTTTGCTGAGTTGGCCGGCAATTTTTTCGATGTTTGCATCGATGGTATTGCGTGTGATGGCTGCATTGATTTTCGCGTTTGCAGAGTCGATTTTATTCGTGGTAATTTGCATTGAATCCCTTTTGCGTGTTGTGTCCGAATGACATCTTTAGACTAAATGGGGGCAATAATACCTAAAAAGGGATAATATGTCCATGAAGCGTGTGGAATGCTCATCTCATCCTCAGCAAAAACGTGTTAGAGTGACGCATTAATACCGTCACAACAGCAATGAGAGGAATGATGCAAAACGTCACCGAAAAACACAATTTTGAAGAAGCCGTTCGGACGATGATCCGATTCGTCGGCGAAGACGTTAATCGCGAAGGGCTGCTTAAAACGCCGGAACGGGTTTTGAAAGCGTACGAATTCATGTTCGGAGGTTATAACGAAGATCCGCAGCAGATTTTGAATTCGGCGATGTTCGAGAGTAGTAACGACGAAATGGTGCTGATCAAAGATATCGAATTCTATTCGACGTGCGAACACCATCTTCTCCCGATCATCGGGCGGGCCCATGTCGCCTATATACCGGATGGAAAAGTGGTCGGTCTTTCCAAAATTCCCCGCGTCGTCGACGTATTTTCTCGACGGATGCAGATTCAAGAACAGCTGACCGAGCAGATCGCCGATGCGTTGATGCACGCGATTTCTCCCAAAGGGGTTGCGGTGGTGGTTCAGGCGCGGCACATGTGCATGGAGATGCGCGGGGTTGAAAAAATCAGTTCGACGACGACGTCGAGTGCGCTTCGCGGACTTTTCAAAAAAGATGAAAAAACCCGTCTGGAGTTTTTCAATCTGATCAACTCTCCGGCAGGGACCCGTTACTAGGCCATGCCGCTCAAAACGCTCCGGGACCGGCTTGGTGGCCATAAGCTGACGACGTCGTTTGGGACGATTACCAAAATCAGCCCGACGGTGATCGTGGCCGAGGGGCTTAACGTCAGCATCGGGGATACGGTATTGATCGTATCGGAAACCAACGCTCATGAAGCGCTCGGCATGGTCAACGAGGTGGAACGGAACCGCTTTTTTATTACCCCGTTTCGTTTCGTCGAGGGATTTCGGGCCGGGGACAAGATTTATCCGAACCAAAGCGGTATGGTGATTAACGTCGGAGACGATTTGCTCGGACGCGTTGTCGATCCGTTTATGAATCCGATCGACGGAAAAGGGCCGATCGAAGCCACCCACCAAGAAGCGATCATCAAGGCACCGATTCCGGCAATGAAGCGGGGGATGATCGACGAAACGTTCAGCGTCGGGGTTAAAACGATCGACGGTCTTCTAACCTGCGGTAAAGGGCAGAAACTCGGTATTTTTGCCGGAAGCGGGGTCGGAAAATCAACGCTGATGGGGATGATCGTGCGCGGGGCGCAGGCCCCGATCAAGGTGGTCGCCCTGATCGGAGAGCGGGGTCGTGAGGTTCCCGAATTTATCGAAAAAAATCTCGGCGGAAATTTGGAAGATACGGTGTTGATCGTCGCGACGAGCGATGATTCCCCGCTGATGCGTAAATACGGGGCGTTCAGCGCCATGAGCGTTGCGGAGTATTTCAAGGGAAAAGGGCTGGACGTTTTATTTATGATGGACTCGGTCACCCGGTTCGCGATGGCGCAGCGTGAAATCGGCTTGGCTCTGGGTGAGCCTCCGACCTCAAAAGGGTATCCCCCCTCTTCGCTGACACTGCTTCCCCAGTTGATGGAACGGGCCGGAAAAGAAGAAGGAAGTGGTTCGATCACCGCCTTTTTTACGGTTCTGGTCGAGGGGGACGACATGAGCGATCCGATAGCCGACCAATCCCGATCGATCCTTGACGGTCACATTGTCCTCTCCCGGGAGTTGACCGATTTTGGGATCTACCCGCCGATCCATATCCTCAATTCGGCGTCGAGGATCATGAACGACATCATTACCCCGGAACACTATAAGGCTGCCCGTAAATTTCGTCGCCTGTATACCTTATTAAAAGAAAATGAAATGCTTATCCGTATCGGAGCGTACGTACGCGGAACGGACAAAGAGCTTGACGAAGCGATCGGCAAAAAAGAGGACATGGACCGTTTTCTCTCCCAGGGGGCAAAATTCAAGACGACGTTTCAGGAAACCGTTGAAGAACTGAACAAAATCATGCTAACCTAGAACCTTGCTTGAGAGAATTCAGACATAAAAAACTCTTAAGGTTTCTATAACACGCTTTGCTCTATCATCCCAGAAGTTAAACAAGATAAATTTTGTCTTATTACCCACTATCCAAGGAGATCCAAATGCAGGTTTATTTGGACAATAACGCGACAACGATGGTCGATCCGGCCGTTGTCGAGGCTATGGTACCGTTTTTCAGCGAGATTTACGGCAATCCCAATTCCATTCACCGCTACGGAACTGCGTCGCATCCCGCGATCACCAAAGCGATCAATCAGATGTACAAAGCGATCAATGCGAGCGATAACGATGATATCATTTTTACCTCGTGTGCGACCGAATCGAATAACTGGGTTCTCAAATCCGTATGGGCCGATAAAATCCTTAACGGCGATAAAAACCATATCGTGACGACCGAAGTTGAACACCCTTCCGTCCTTTCGACCTGTAAATTCCTGGAAGAGCAGGGGGTCAAAGTGACTTACCTGCCGGTCAACGACCAGGGGATTGTCGAAGCCCATACGTTGCGCAGTTTTATCACCGATAAAACGGCTCTGGTATCGGTCATGTGGGCGAACAACGAAACGGGGATGATTTTCCCGATCAAAGAGATCGGTGAAATTTGTAAAGAGCGCGGTGTCTTGTTCCATACCGATGCGGTTCAGGCCGTCGGAAAGATCCCGGTTGACCTTCAGGACGTCCACGTTGACTTCATGTCGATGTCGGCACATAAATTCCACGGTCCAAAAGGGATCGGAGCGCTGTACATCCGTAATTCTCAGGAACTTACGCCGTTGTTGCACGGCGGGGAACATATGGGAGGGCGTCGTTCGGGTACTCTGAACGTCCCTTACATTGTCGGAATGGGAAAAGCGATCGAACTGGCGACCGAAAACATCGAAGCGAAAATGGCTTCTATACGGGTCAAGCGGGATCGTCTTGAAGATGCCCTGCTGGCCGAACTCTCGGATGTGATGGTCGTCGGTAGCCGTGACAACCGTACCCCGAACACGATTCTCATCTCGATCCGCGGGGTTGAAGGGGAAGGGATGCTGTGGGATCTTAACAATGCCCTCATCGGCGCATCGACCGGGTCGGCCTGTGCCTCCGAGGATCTCGAAGCCAATACCGTCATGCTGGCCATCGGTGCCGATCATGAACTGGCCCATACCGGTATCCGCCTGAGCCTTTCGCGTTTTACGACGGACGAAGAGATCGATTACGTCATCGATCATTTTAAACGTGCCGTCGCCCGTCTAAGAGCGATTTCAAGCTCGTATGCAAAAGTACAACCGACTCCCGGCGGCGAAGCCGGAGAATGTCATATTCACCATTAAAGGAATGCGGCAGGAGCAACAGCCCCTTCCGCTACGCTAGCCGCTATGGCACTGAAGCTTCGCTCTTCGAGCGAGAATTTTTAAAGTATCGGAGAAAATAAGATGGCAAAAAACGATCTTTTGGGCGGATCTCTCTGGGATCAGTACTCAAACAAAGTAACGACACTCATGAACAATCCCCAGCATCAGGGGGAAATTACCCAAGAAGAGTGCGATGCGGCAGGGCATAAACTGATTGTCGCCGATTTCGGGGCAGAGAGCTGCGGCGATGCCGTTCGCCTTTATTGGGAAGTTGATCCCGCCGATGATCGCATCGTCAAATCCAAGTTCAAAAGTTTCGGCTGCGGTACGGCAATCGCCAGTTCAGACATGATGACCGAACTTTGTATCGGTAAAACGGTTCAAGAAGCGGTCAAGATTACCAATATCGACGTCGAATTCGCCCTGCGCGATGCGCCGGACGTTCCGGCGGTACCGCCTCAGAAAATGCACTGTTCGGTGATGGCGTACGACGTTATCAAAAAAGCGGCGGGTCTTTATCTGGGCGTCGACGAAGCAAGCTTTGAAGAAGAGATCATTGTGTGTGAATGTGCCCGCGTCAGTCTGGCAACGCTCAAAGAGGTGATTCGTCTGAACGATCTTAAAACGATCGAACAGGTGACCGACTACACCAAAGCGGGCGGTTTTTGTAAGTCCTGTATCAAGCCGGGCGGACATGAAGCGCGCGAATACTATCTAGTCGACATCCTCGCCGAAGTACGTCATGAAATGGATCAGGAGAAAATGCGCGCCGCTGCCGATGCGGGAGATCACGGCGATTTCGAAACCATGACACTGGTGCAGAAAATCAAAGCGATCGACGCGGTCATCGACGATTCGATCCGCCAATTCCTGATTATGGACGGCGGAAACATGGAGATCATCGATATCAAGGATTCTCCGGATTACATCGACGTTTATATCCGCTATCTTGGGGCCTGTTCGGGATGTGCAAGTTCAAGCACCGGAACCCTTTATGCGATCGAAGCGACGCTGAAAGAAAAATTGTCGCAAAAAATCCGGGTATTACCGATTTAATCTTTTCAATTTCCTAGACTTATCCGTGAAAGCAACTCTGTGCTGGCACGGTAAGCCGAAAGATAATCAGTGCGGCCGAGTTTCGGCCAAAGAACGGGTTTAAAAGAGAAATTACCAAAAACCTCTATATTTTTCTGCTATCTATGTAATATTTTTCTATACGAGCCAATTTTACCGAAGAGAAACTGATCCGTAAAATGTAATATAGTGTATTACCGGACGATCTCCAGTGGAAGGGTGATACTAAAGCAGGCACCTTCATTTTTATTGGTTGCTTCGAGCCTCCCCCCAAAATGTTTTTCAATAATGGTTTTGGACATATATAATCCAATACCTGTGCCCTGTGCTTTATTTTTAGTACTGAAATAGGGATCGAATATTTTCGGCAGGACTTTTTCGGGTATTCCTCCCCCATTATCGAGAATATCGACCCGAATTTCGTCATCATTGCTGTGGAGAGTGATAGTAACATTTCCGGTAGAGAGCTTCTTTTCTTTGATGGCATCACGTGCATTACTGAGAATGTTTAATACAACCTGTGAGAACTCCCCCTGAGGACCGTAAATCTCCCTTTCCTGAGAAGTAAAATCCGGAGTATAATTTAGGTGTATTCCGTTCATTTCGTAGGCTCCGCGGATGATATCGATGGTGTTGGTTATGGCATCATGGACTTTGAACCAGTTTTTTTCTTTGTCGGGATTGGAAAAATTTCGGAAATCGTCAATCGTTTTGGAGAGAAATGCGGTATAGGTATTGATTTGTTTAAAGGTCTCCAAAACGTTTTCTTGGCTCACCTCTCCCAATTCCATGGCAAATTCGGCATTGATGATGGCGTTGTTGATCGCGCCGATCGGTTGACGCCATTGGTGCGCAATGTTGTCAAACATTTCTCCAAGGGCTGCTGCGCGGGATTGCGCGATTAACTGTTGTTGCTGGTCCCGAATTTCCCGGGTCGCTTCGTTGATTTTTTCCTGTAAATTTTGGAGATAATTTTCCATCTCGGTGATGTCGGTGAGTGTCACGATGGCTTGAACGCTCTCTTCTCCCGATTGAAGGCTCGATTTTACCGCGTTAAAGATTCTCAGTTCATCCAGGGGATTTTTGAGGGCAATCTTGACATCATGCACGTTAGAATCGCTTAGTAGCCACTGTTTGAAATGAATACCGTCGAGGTAAGGAGAGTGGGATTCAATCACATCGTGAAAACAAAGATGGCATTCATAAAACGTTTCCAACGATACGGTTTCAAAGAATTCAAGGAAACGGCGGTTGCATTGGTGGATTTTTCCTTCTTCAAAAACGGTGATGATGGCACTTTGGGAGTCCATAATCTGTTGAACGTACCGTTTTTGAGCGTATAGGCTGGTAACATCAATCCGCATGTCCATGTATTCTACGATTTCGTATTTTTCATTTAGCAGGGGGAGGATGAAGGTATCGGTAAAATAAGATTCTCCAGCTTTTGTGCGATTGATAATGGTACCGTGCCATACCCTTTTGCTTGAAATCGTCTGCCAGAGTTCTTGCATCTGTTCTTTGGGAGTGTCCGGATGCTTGAAGAGTCGATGAGTCTGCCCGATGATTTCGCTGGCGCTAAAACCGCTGATCTGGATCATTTTATCATTAACGTAAGTGATCTGTCCGGATGGATCAGTTTTGGAGATGATTAAGGAGGCATCCAACGCGTTTTTATACTGATTTAACAGGAGATTTTGGGAAAAAAGGCGTTTGTGGTGCATGTACGATGATTGGACCCTTCTAATCATTCCTTCCAGGTCTGCAGTTTCGAACGGTTGGATAAGGAAGTCGGTTGCTCCTAGGCGCATGGCTTTAAGGATAAAAGAAGAATCCGATTGATTGCTGATAATGACGGACAGGATGCTTTTTTTGATCATCCGCACCCGTTCAAGCAATGAAAAGGAGAGTTCCAGATCGATAGCGAAAAAGATGAGATCGATCCGTTGATAACTCATTGTTTCGAGAAAAGCGGTTTCATCTTCTACTTTGGCCGTATTGGGAAAATACGAAAGGATACGATCGTAAAGCGGATTGTTTCCGACAAAAAGGGCATTCAGGGTATTCATGATTAGAAAAACTCGATTTCACCGTTGATCTCTTTTTGCTGAAGCATATTGACAATCATCGAAATATCACTGAGTATGGATGCATTGTAAAAGGTGGGAACGACGGAGGGCTTTTCAATGATATTTTTCCGGAAGGTTATCAAGGCAAAATTAAAACTTTCGAGCAATTCGCTAATCGGTTTGAGGTGCTCGAACAAAACTTCATGGTTTAGGTCAATCTCGTTACTGAGTGTCTGGATCGCAATGCCGATCTCGTTAAAAGCGGGATGGCGGGCCAGAATGGTTCCGTATCGGTTGTAACGCTGCGACAACTGAACTGCGTATTCATGGTCGATGGCATCGTTTTGAAAGGCGAGGAGAATATCGGCGTCGAGTTCTTCATTCAGGTCGCATAATTCATCGACTTCTTCCTGAAAAATATGGTGATGATAGTCTTCGAAGGATGCGAGGGTGTTTTTCTCGTTTTGGGGAGAGATTGCCGTCGCCTGAACGGTTTTGACATACTCTTTTTTGAGCTGGGTATTTAAAAGACGGACTTTTTGTTCCAGCTCATGCCGATAGCGCTCGGCATTATTGATTGCTGTGATGGCGTTACAAACAGAGAAAAGCCCTTCGATAAGATGGCTTTTATTGATCGGTTTGGTTAGAAAGCGCTCCACTCCAAGATTAATCAACGTCAGGAGTTTATCGGCATCGTTTTGGGCTGACGTCACGATAATGCGGGCACGGGGATCAATCCGTTTGATTTGTTCGATCATTGCGATGCCATCCATATTCGGCATTGAAATATCGGTGACAATCAGGTCAAAAAGTGCGTGTTTATACAATTCCAGGCCGATTGCACCGTCTTCAGCAACTTCTACTTTTTTAAACAGTTGGCGGAGACTGGAAGCAAGACCCTCCCGGAGCATCGCTTCATCTTCGACGTAGAGTACCGAGAGCGATGCGGTGACGCTCTTGAGCTCTTGCAGGGTAGGGAGTGCCATGTCAATCCTTTATGATGGTTTCGTAAATACTGAACAAGAGATTACGATCGTATCCGTATTGAGAGATGATCTCTTCAGCCGATGCAAAATCGCTTGCTCCGCAACAGGGAAAAAGGAGTCTCGCACATGTTAACATGGCAGCTATTTTAGGGGAAGCAGAGAGTTCGGGACTTAATGAAAAACGGATAAAGTCGATAAGAGAAGGGTGAAAACTCCATGATTCGAAGAGCATTGCTGCCAGTTCGTCCCCAGAAGCACCGATAATGTTCCGTTCTTCAAGGACCAGTTCAAAGGGCGATATTTTGGTAAAACGGTAGGGATTGTCGCTGAATATCAAAACGTATGATGCCGCCAGACGGCCTATTTCCAGAATAAAGATGACTGCTCCGAGTTGCAAGAAAAGGGATCGGTCGATTCGAATGATCCATTCGGAGAGGAACCGTTGCTGACGTTCCATAATTCCAAACCACGTCGGTACACTCAATCCGTAGGGATGCAAATCGGAAAACGGGTTTGCTTTGATGGCTGCGGAAAGGGCCATTCCCCGGATCCGTTGCAAACTGAAAAGAGAAATGGCCTGCCGTATGGAGGTCACCGGATTGCGCAATCCGTACATAGGAGCATTGGCAAATCGGAGAATATCGGTATATAAAATCGGATCCGCTTCGATAATGGCCGAAATCTTGTTGTAATCCGGATGCTCTTTACTGCATTCCAGATTAAATTTATTTATGCTTTCATTGAGTGGAGGAAACGATTCGATCGAATGGAGGAGATAGGGATCTACCATGTAATGCCGTTCCTAAAAATTTTTATCAAACCAGTCTGCTACCTGGCTGCGGATCGTGTTACGCAGCTGGATGCCCGCAATAAAATCGTTATGCTGGGCTTTGTTGAGAAGCGTGACCAGAGCGTTGCGACGTTTGGAGAGGAACGGGTGATCGATCTGTCCCGGATCTCCCATGACGACGAGACGGGTTTCGTCTCCCATCCGCGTTCCGATGAGTTTGAGCGTTGCGTTGGTCATGTTTTGCGCTTCGTCAATGATAACGAATTTTCGGGAGATCGTCGTTCCGCGCATATGGGCGATGTCCATCGCTTCGATATTGTACTTTTTCATAAAAATTTCGGTCGCGTTTTCCCGCTTGATCGAATTGGTGTTTCCGGTATATTCGACCCGCGCATCGATGGAGCGGCTGCTTTGGTGCTCAATCGTAAAATTGATCGCCGAATAGAGCGGATACATGAAAAATCCCAGCTTCTGCTCTTCGTCCCCTTTCCGAAATCCGAGTTCGGCTTGTGGGTCGCTGGAAGTGACGGTATTTCGGGCGTATACAATCCCTTCCACGATCCCCTCTTCCACCAGTTCCAGTCCCGCCTGCAAGGCGACGAGGGTTTTTCCCGATCCGGTGGAACCGGAGACGACGGTGACATAGTTTTGGGGGTGAGTCATCATCGCGTAATAAAATTTTTGTTCGAGATTCAGCGGACGTACGAGCATTTCATCAAAGTTTTCGCCGAAACGGCGGTCGAAATCGCACCACTCGATCTGATTGTTAAAGCTGAATGCGTGACGCTGAATGCCGGTTTCGTACGTCTCGTCGGCGGTACTCGTGGCTTTTTGGACAAAGGTGATCTGCTCAAAGTTATGATGGGCGATCCCTGCGGGAAGTGCCGGTACATCGGTGTATTCGTAGGTTCGGGCAAAATCGATTTTTTCGGGCGCTTCGACTTGGGAATTGCGGATGCTTTGGGTTCGGATTCCCCGGATTTCGGCGGCAATCCGAAACGACATGTCGTTGGTCAGCAACGTCAGGGCGTAGTCTTCGGCGATCTCGGCGATTTTGGCATCGTTGAGCCCTTTGGGTTCGCTAAAATGGGCACTGACGCGGTAGAGTTCCCGATGGACGATGTAGAGGTGAATAAGATTGGCCTCTTCGCCGCCGTGTAAAGAACGGTCGAAATTCAAAGAAAGGCGATAATACCGGTCTTGTTCACAGGAGAGGGGATTTAAGCGTTCGGAAACGCATTCGGGAAGATCATGCGACTCGATGGTCTCACCCCCGGCAATATCGGCCAGACGGAAAAATTCACGGGCTTGAAACCCCGCTTCCGAACGCATGTCGTCTTTTTTGCTGTTAAGTTCCGCCAGTACGATGTTCGTAATGACAACGCCGTTGCGATTTTCTTCGCTAATACGTAAAATATTGACCGGATCATCCAAAATAACGGAGGTATCGAGAAGATAGCAGTTTTGATTGGTTCCCACACACAAGCCTTGTATACGAAAGTAATTCTATGGTAGCGAAAGAATTCTTACATCAAGGCCACAGCGGGCGGAAAGTGTTACTTTAAAAGTTTATGGGTCTCTTCATCGAGATGGTCGCGGCAGTTTTGCAACAGCTCTTTGAGCCGTTCAATCTCCTGTTCAGCGTGACTTGGATGAGGATTGTTATGGGTAATCTGATACTCCAACGCAGCCAATTGACGTTCATGAAGATCAAAGATTTTGTCCAATAACAAATGCATGGCATTGTAATCGTTCCAATGCTCATCAAAATAGGCGTAAACTTCACTTTTGGTCATTGAGTCCCCCTTTGCAGGCAGTGTAATAATCCTGAACCCCATTCATCGTCCGCCCCATATTCAACAAAATCATGTCGGCGATGACGAGGGCGGCCATCGATTCGCAAACGATCGATCCGCGCACCGCGACGCAGGGATCGTGCCGACCTTTCAGGGAGACGTTGACGCTTTCGCCGTCGGTATTGATACTCTCCTGATCGATAAAAATCGAAGGGGTGGGTTTGAAATGGATCCGGCACAGAATGTCGTCGCCGTTGCTCATCCCTCCCAGGATTCCGCCGGAATGGTTGGTTTTAAACCCGGTCGGCATAATGGGATCGTTGTTCTGGCTGGCATAGAGTTCGGCGGCATGGACCCCTTCGCCGATTTCGACCGCTTTGGCGGCGTTGATCCCCATTAACGCTTCGGCCAGCACGGCGTCGAGTTTGTAGTAGAGCCCTTCGCCCAGTCCGATCGGCAGCCCCGTTACTTTTAACGTGACCACGCCGCCTACCGAATCATGACGGTTTTTGGCTGAGAGAATCGCATCTTTTTGTGCTTCTTCGACCGATTTGTCCAGGGCATAGATCGGGCTGTGGGGAGGATAATTAAAATCGAGTTCTTTGGCTTCGATTCCGTGGATGGCGCTGATCCCGCTGGCAAATGAGATGCCGAGTTTTCGGAGCATGAGTTTGGCTACGGCACCTCCGGCAACCCGTGCCGCCGTTTCACGCGCCGATGAACGTCCCCCTCCGCGATAGTCGCGAAGTCCGTATTTGTGGAAGTAGGTGAAATCGGCATGGCCGGGGCGGAAGATGTCTTTGACGTTGGAGTAGTCACCGCTTTTTTGGTCGGTATTGTAAATAACCATCATAATCGGAGTTCCGGTGCTGAGTCCTTCGAATACTCCGCTGAGAATTTCGACCTTGTCGGCCTCTTTGCGGGCGGTAGCAAATTCGTTCTGACCCGGACGGCGGCGGTCGAGTTCGCTTTGGATAAACGCTTCGTCGATTTCAAGTCCGGCCGGAACGCCGTCAAGGACGCACCCGATCGCCTTGCCGTGCGATTCGCCGAAGGTCGTGATGGTAAAACGTTCTCCGAACCGGTTCATAGGATGACTCCCGCGCTGAGTTTGTTTTGTTTCATTTGACTTCCTTGCTGAGCAGTTCAAGAGTGATTTTAGCGGCCTCCTGCTGGGCTTGTTTTTTGCTTTTTCCCTGTGCCGAGGCATAGCGTTTTCCATCGATACTGACGGCGACTTCGAACTCTTTTTTATGATCGGGACCGTGCGCGGCAATCAGCTGGTATTCGGGAGTGATGCCGTAACGGGCCTGCGTCAATTCCTGCAATGAGGTTTTGTAGTCTTTGAACAACGAATCGAGCGAAATCTCTTCGTACGCGTGTTCAAGCAAAGAGACCGTAATTTCACGTACTTTCTCCAGCCCCGACTCGAGGTAAATCGCCCCCATGACCGCTTCGAAGGCGTTGGAGAGGAGCGAACTTTTACTGCGTCCGTTGTTGTTCTCCTCGGCATTGGAGAGGTAAATGTATTCGCCGAGTTCAAGGTCGTTCGCCAAACGGGTAAAGCCCCCTTCGTTCACGAGAGAAGCCCGCATTTTGGAGAGCTTTCCCTCGTCGAAATCGGCAAACTTGACGTATAGGTATTCGCCGACGATGAGGTCCAAGACCGCATCGCCGAGGAACTCGAGGCGCTCATTATTGTAGGGCTGTTTATAGCTTTTGTGCGTCAGCGCTTCAATAAGGAGCTCACGGTTGTGAAAGGTATATCCCAATCGTTTTTCTAAAGTAGAGAGTACATCCATTTGTTCTTGTATAATCCTTTCGGGTTAGGTTAAATTTTTTGTTTTTCCGCCTCTTCTTTGGCGATGAGGTCGCACTGCTCGTTTTCGTCGTGGCCGTTATGTCCGCGGACCCATTCCCCGTATACCCGGTGCGGTGCCGAAACGGTGAGATACTCTTGCCAGAGATCGGGGTTTTTGACCTTGGAAAATTTGCGTTTTACCCATCCCTCCAGCCACTCATTGATCCCTTTGATCACGTAGCTCGAATCGGAGATGACGGTCACTTCGCACGGCTCTTTCAGGGCCTTCAGCCCTTCAATCACCCCGCGAAGCTCCATACGGTTATTCGTCGTGTGGGGCTCTCCCCCTCGGATGATCTTCTCGTTCGATCCGTAACGCAAAATGGTTCCGAATCCGCCCGGTCCGGGATTTCCAAGAGAGGAGCCGTCACTGAAAAGAGTTATTTTCTTCATACCGCTCCTTCATCAGCGCCATCGTTGGAAATACGGTATCGATTCCGTGGCACTGGGGGCAACGGTGAAATGCCAGAAACGAAACTTGTTTACACTCGCTGCATCCGTACTCAAACTGGATGGAAGCTTTCTGGACCCCGCATTTGCGCAGAGTGATCAGCAAGTCCAGTTCGAATACCGTACTCCCTTCCGCGAGATTGGTGATCCCTTTTGCGGTGTAGAGTTCGCGCAAATAAGTATTTTGTGAAATTATATCCAAATTGAGATTCTCTTCCCGCACCCGCCACAAGATATCGCTGAGTCTAAGGGCCAGGGATTGATCGAAATGTTCCCACGCCAAAGCAGGCCGATGGAGGAAGAGCCACTCGAAAATCATATACCCCATCTTATGGTGGAGGGTATAGAGCTCAATCAGCCGGGAAGCTTTCTCCTCGGTACTCACCTGATAGTCGCCGAGCAATGCCCGGCATTCCAGATAGAGCCGCTCACCTTCGGCTTCCGGAGAGAGTTCGAGCAAGGATTCCATCACCTCCAGCGCTTTGTCGTATTGCTGCAACGCTTCATAGATCAGAATCAGGTAGCGAAGCGCGGCTTGTGTGCGGGGATGGTTTTGCAAAATCTGCAAATAGGTTTGCCGGGATCGTTCCAAAAAACCCGCTTTGAAATAGTTTTTTCCCAGCAGTAGCAAAACATCCCGCTGAAAAGTCGTATCGCGGGTTTTGCTCAGGAGTGCGTGGTAGATTTCGACGCTTTTTTCATAGTTCCCCTGCATTTCGTAACTGTGGGCAAGCATCAGCCACGATTCGTTGGAGAGCGAATTGGAGTGTATTTGCCGGGAGAGATTGCCCGAAGACTCCAGAGATTCGAAAGTCCCCAGAAACGATTGCAAATCCCGGTGCTCTCTGGCCGTTTTGTAGCGCCCCCACCAGTAACTGAAGAAGGAGAGGACGAACAGAAGGACAAAAAAAACGATCACTCCGAAGAGCGGGTCTCTAAACTCGATAAAAAACGTATCCATGCCGTATTATAGCTTTCGTACGACAATTTCGCGTATGACCCTGGAATTGGGGTCGATCCGGTATTCCAGGGCCGGTGAACGGCGATCGTGACACGTATCCGAATCGCATTCAACCGGGGTTGAATCGGACAGAACGTCGCCGATCCCCTGATGATAACCGTCTTTGACAAGCGGAGAGAGGACATCGATGCGACCTATATTCTCCCCTTTGGCATCGGCTTCGATCGTGCAGATCGAGGTTCCGTGCCGTTTGACGAGAAGTAATCCCCCCTTGGCATCGGGGGATATGCGGCTGAGTACTTCCACATCGAAGCCGGGGAGTTTTGGACGGATCGTATTGACGTCGAACGTCGTCCCGGGATGCAGGGGGCCGACCCCTTCGCCGCTCACTTGCACCGGATAGGGCAGAGAGGCGTCGGGCTGCGAACAACCGCTGAGCAAAAACATCCCTAGCAACGCTGAAACAGAGAATCTCAAAATACCCTCTCCACCATCAGTTGAAGCGAGACTTTCCCGCCCCATTCGTTTTTGTTGACGGTATAACTGCAGCTGATCGTACGGTTTTCGGGACATTCGAGGGTACGCCGAAAGGCGATGAGTTCCAGCGTTTTGGAAAAAAGGCGGGAGGGGCGCAGTTCCAGACGGCTGTGGGATTTGTCGGTTCCGAAGAGCCTTATGTTGACGACTTCGGCGTTTTTCATCAGAAAGCGGGGGCGGGGGTTCCCCTCACCGTAAGGTTCGAAGCGCTCCAGTAGATTGAGAAGATCGAAATTGATGGCATGGTGCTCCAGCTCGCCGACGATGTCGTTTTGGGGGATGAAGTCGGCCGGATCGATGGAGAGGGCGTTGCGGTTGATCCCTTCTCGGAAACGTTCGAGGTTTTCTACCCGCAGTGAGAGTCCCGCCGCCATCTTGTGTCCGCCGAATTTTTCAAGCAGATCGCGTTGCGAATCGATCAGGCTGAACAAGTCAACGTTTCCGATACTGCGTCCGGAACCTTTGGCAATCCCGTTGTGAATGCTTAAAACAATAGCCGGTTTTTGAAAATGGCTGACCAGTCGTGAGGCGACGATCCCGACGACCCCTTCGTTCCAGTTTTCGGCAGCGACAATGATGATCGGATCATCCTGGGAAACTTGCATCAGCGCTTCTTCAGTCGTTTGGGCTTCGGTCTCTTTGCGCAGGGTATTGAGGTCATTCAGGAGCTCGAATTGGCGATACGCTTTCTGAGGCGAAGAGGCGAGGAGAAATTCGAGCGCGATCGAGGCGTCTTCAAGCCGTCCGGCCGAATTGATTCTGGGGGCGATCTGGAACGCGATGTCTTCGGAGGTGACGGAATTGCGGTTCAGATAATCACGGATAATCGTAAACGGAGGAAGCGCGGAACGAGACATCATTTCAAGTCCGGCTTTGACGATGGCACGGTTAATGCCGATCAGCGGCATGACGTCGGCGATAACGGCCAAAGCGAGAAAGGGAAAGAAATCCCGCATATCGATTTTTAACGAGAGCTCTTGTTTGAGCAGGCCCATCAAGAGCCAGCCTACCTGTGCTCCGCAGATCTCTTTAAACGGATAGGGACACGTTTGCTGTTTAGGATTGATAATCGCATACGCCTCGGGAAGGGTTTCAGAGGGGGTATGGTGATCGGTGATAATCAGATCGATTCCCCGATCACGGCATAACTGTGCCGCTTCAACGGCATTGATTCCGTTGTCGACGGTAAAAATGACGTTGGCATCGATCCGTTCCAATACCGATTTTGATACGCCGTAGCCGTCGGTAAAGCGGTTGGGGATAACGGTTCCAAGAGGGTAGGGGATGAGGTCAAAAAAACGTTTGACGATGGCCGTAGAGGTGACGCCGTCGACGTCGTAATCCCCGACAACGACGATTTTTTCTTGGTTGCGTATGGCCTGTGCAAGTCTCTGAGCCCCTTTTTGGGCATCTTTAAGCAATGAAGGATGCGGTATGTCGGAGAGTTTTTCGCTTTTCGCTTCGAAACGAAGCGATAAAAAGCGGTGGAGTTTATCGAGATCGATCAGTGGAACGTCAGGCAAAATTTGCATGTTCTAGCGTCGCTTTGACAAATGCGAGAACCGATGGATTCGGACTTTGAAGACGAGAAGTGAACTCAGGGTGGAATTGGACTCCCAAAAACCATGGATGTTCAGGAATTTCAACGGCTTCAATCAGGCCGTTGGATTCGCCGGTAACGATCATTCCGGCAGATTCGAGCGCTTCACGGTATACCGGATTGGCTTCGTATCGGTGACGGTGGCGTTCGTAAACGATGTCGGTGTTGTCGTAGGCGGCTCTGAGGTTTGAACCCGGTTTGGTTTCACACGGATATTCGCCAAGCCGGAGTGTTCCCCCCATCGGAGAGTGGTGGGTACGGAGCTGTTTCTGACCCGATTGGTCGATGAAGTTGTCAATGAGATAAATCATCGGATGGGTAGTGTCGGCATTGAACTCGATGGAATTGGCATCTCCAAATCCCAGAACGTTTCGTGCGTATTCGACGATGGAGAGTTGCATTCCCAGACAGATTCCGAGGTAAGGGATACGGTTTTCACGAGCGTACCGGATCGCCTGAATTTTCCCCTCGACGCCCCGATTTCCGAAACCGCCGGCCACGAGAACCGAATCGCAGTCGTGCAGGTGCTCTTCCGCCCCCATCGTTTCGATTTTTTCCGAATCGACCCAATTGATCTGGACGCGGGTATCCAGATGGGCTCCTGAATGGATCAACGCTTCGATCAGCGATTTGTACGATTCTTTGAGCTCGAGATATTTACCGACAAAACCGATCGTAACCTTGTGTTTTGGCGAGACGATTTTTTTAACGAGAGAATCCCATTGTTCCATATCGGGTTTGAGTTCGCCCAGATCGAGTTCTTTGGCGATCGGATTAAGGATGTTTTGCTGTAAAAACGTTAGCGGAACGGCGTAGATGGTCGGTGCGTCGAGAGCCTCGATAATGCTGTCGCTGGTGACGTCGCAGGAGAGGGCCAGTTTTTTCTTGAACGTTTTGGGTAGAGGCTCTTCGCTTCGGGCAATGATCATTTGCGGGGTAATACCGATACGGCGAAGCTCCTGGACGGAGTGCTGGGTCGGTTTGCTTTTATGTTCGCCCGCCGCCTTGATGAACGGGATCAGCGTTACGTGGATAAAGAACGTTCCGGCCACTTCGTCGTCGTGTTTCATCATCCGGATCGCCTCCATGTACGGAAGACCTTCGATGTCCCCGACGGTTCCTCCGAGTTCGACGACGAGGATGTCATGCCCTTCACCCGCTTTTTTGATCCGGTCGACAATTTCGCCGACGATGTGAGGGACGACCTGGATGGTTTGCCCCAGATACCCTCCGGTCCGTTCGCGTTCGATGACGCTGCTGTAGACCTGTCCCGTTGTGAAGTTACTGGTGCGCAAAAAGGAAGCATTGAGAAAACGCTCGTAGTTTCCGATGTCCAGATCGGTTTCGGCTCCGTCTTTAGTAACGAATACCTCTCCGTGCTCCAGTGGGCTCATGGTTCCCGGGTCGACGTTGATATACGGGTCGATTTTAAGCATACCGACCTCTTTGCCGGAGTGTTTGAGCAGCGCACCGATGCTTGCCGCCGTAATCCCTTTTCCGAGGGAACTAAGTACGCCGCCGGTAACAAAAATATATTTGGTCATGAGTGATTCCTTCAGGGTAATGGGTCGATGTTTTCTGGAAAAATGGGCCGTCAGGCATTTGCGGCGACTGAAAAAAGAGCCGTAATTTAAGTCAGCGATTATATACTGTTATCGCTTATAAAAAGGAAAATTTTAGTGATGGAATCTGCTCTCTATTATATTACGATCGCTTTGGGGTTTTCGATCGTTTTGAATCTAATACTGAAGCGTTTCGGGATTTCCCAGATCATCGGATACATTGTGACGGGGGTAATGGTTTCATACGCTCTGGACCTTCGGCATATGGCCGATTCCCATACGCTGGAGATGATCGCCGAATTCGGGATCGTATTTCTGATGTTTACGATCGGTCTGGAGATGTCGCTGCAGCGTCTTGCCACGATGAAAACCGATGTCTTTTTCAACGGGGCATTGCAGGTCATGGGATCGGCGGGTATCTTTTTTTTACTGGCCTATAACCTCTTTCATATTCCGCTCTCGACGTCGCTGATCACGTCGATGGCACTCTCTCTTTCCTCGACGGCAGTTGTTCTGAGCTATCTGAAATCGACGAAAGAGATCACCCGCCCCTACGGGCAAAAAGCGACCGGCATCCTGATTTTTCAAGACATCGCCGTCATCCCGATTTTGATCATGATCGGTTTTTTAAGTTCGGACGGAAAGGACATCGGCGACGTTTTGGTCAACACCGCGATCAGTGCCGTCATGATCCTTTCACTCCTGTTCATCATCGGTAAACGGGTGATGAGCTGGCTGCTCCATTTTTCCTCAAGAAGCGAAGTGGACGAGTTTTTCATGGGGTCGGTTCTGGTTATCGTCGTCGCCTCCTCTTTGTTGGCTTCGTATTTCGGATTCACCTATTCACTTGGGGCGTTTGTCGCCGGAATGATCATCGCCGAAACCCGTTACCACCATAAAATCGAATCCGATATCGCCCCGTTCAAGGATTTGTTGCTGGGGACGTTTTTCGTGACGGTCGGGATGAAAATCGATATTGCTTTTTTTGCAAACCACCTGCTTGAAATCCTCTCCATCCTGATCGGAGTTTTGGGGGTGAAAGCCCTGGTCATTTTCGGGATTGTACGGATGTTTTCGAAAGCCAAGACGGCCTTTAAAACCGCATTTGCCCTTTCGCAGGTCGGAGAGTTTTCGTTTGCCATTTTCGCTTTGGCTTCCAATCACCGGCTCTTGGATGAACAGCTGGCGCAAACGCTGGTTTTAGTCGTTGTCCTCTCGATCATGATTACCCCTTTTATGCTCTCGAACGTTCAAAAAATTGGTGAGTTCTTTTTTAAAGAGCGAAGCATAACGGAAGATTTTACAACCCTTCCCTCAACGCAAAACCATGTTGTCGTGTGCGGGTACGGCATCGTGGGGAAATTTGTGGTCAAAGCGTTACGGGCCGAAGGGGTCCATTATATCGTCGTGGACAACAGCTACAAACACGTGCAAGAGGCTCTTCTAGATGGAGAAAAAGCCTATTTCGGGGATATGTCCAAAACGGCAATTCTGGATAAAATCCACTTAAGGGAGGCCGGCAGCGTTATTGTAACCCTGGACAATACCGAGAAAAAACGGCTGATTTGTGAAACGATTCTCGGTTTTGCCCCGAATGTCAAGGTGGTTGTCAAAGTAGTCAATTTGGAAGAGAGAGAGGAATTGAGCGGTTTGCCGATCAGCGTTACCGTAGACGGGAAGAAAGAGGTCGCCGCACGTCTGGTGTGCGAAGCGCTCTATTGTGCCATTCACTAAGGAGGCACGAAACGGTGCGGTTACTCTTTGGCTTGGTCGGTTACCAGCCATTGCAGATACTGGATTGACCAATCCAAATCTTCAATTGCCGTATCAACCGATTCGACCGGTTGCTCGAGGTGGGTTTTCAACTCTTTGAGGCGTTGTTTAAGATATTGGGCCATGTTGTAATAGGTGTTAAGCGAGGTGTCGTCTTGAGCTTTGATGATCAACTCTTCGAGGGTTTCAACAAGAACTTTCTCATTCGGGAAAATATTGCCGGCTTTGCGAAGCGTGCGTTGGACTTTTTGGAGATGGGCCATATCGACTTTGAAGTTATCGGTGTTTTCCATATTTGAACAGCTTTTGATTGAGATAGAATGGGATAATCCCATCGGTTTGGGAAAATCGATGCATGCCGCCCGGGAGAGCGGCTATGCGACGGTTGGTATCAGTTTCCTCTGGAACCGGGTTTGATCGCTTCGGAACCGGCCGCACACATCGGACAGCTTTCCGGTGCGTACATCTCGAAATTAAAGTCGGCAAGGGCAAAAAACGGTTTACCCTCCGGCAGTGCACAGTTGGGTTTTCGCTCAAGCGCCGAACCGCTGCGTTTGCAAAAACCGCGGTTGGCCAGTGCCGCAAAAGCGACCACTTCGCCGCCGAGCGCTTCGATCGCTTTGGCCGCTTCCATCGCCGAACCGCCTGTCGTGATGATATCTTCGCAGACGAGCACTTTCTCGCCCGGTTTGATCTCGAATCCGCGGCGAATCTGCATTTCACCGTTGACTCTCTCGGCAAAAATGGAACGTACGTCAAGTGCCGTTGCCAGCGCAAAACCGGCGATCAATCCGCCGAGCGCCGGTGCGCAGACGGTATCAATGGCGATTCCGTCTTCTTTGATGATAGCGGCCAGGGCATCGGCGAGGAGCTTTGCCGTTTTCGGATCTTCAAGTACTTTGGCTGACTGGAGATAGTACTCGGAGTGGTTTCCGGAACTGAGTTTGAAATGCCCCTGCAACATTGCATTGGCATCGAGATAGATCTGTTTAACGTCCATCGCGGTTACACCGTCAGAAGTTCTTGCTCTTTGTTTTTGAGCAGTTCTTCAATTTTTGTCGTATATTTGTCCGTGATTTTTTGGACTTTGTCCTGAGCCGTTTTGGAGTCATCCTGTGTGATCGTTTTGTCTTTTTCAAGCCCTTTGATTTTATCGTTGGCTTTTTTACGGTCGTTACGGACGGCAACTTTGGCATCTTCCGCCATCTCTTTGGCTTTTTTAGCCGACTGCTGGCGCTGTTCGACCGTCATCGGAGGGAAGAACAGTTTGATGTCGCTTCCGTTATTGTTCGGATTGACACCGATATCGGCTTTTTGGATCGCTTTTTCGATCACTCCGAGCATGCTTTTTTCCCACGGGGAAATGGTGATTGTGGTCGCATCCGTAGCCAAAACGCTGGCTGCCTGATCGATCGGTACCATAGAACCGTAGCTCTCTACCCGGATGTTGTCGAGGATTTTGGTGGATACTTTTCCGGTACGGAGGGTACGGAATTCACTCAACATATGCTCAACCCCTTTTTGCATATGCTCTTCACAAAACTGATACACTTCTTCCAACATGAATCTCTCCTTATTGAATTATTTCGTTGAATTGGTTTCGTTGACGATGTTGATGGTCGGCGCGGCGACATCGTTTTTCTCGACCATGGCATCGACGACCGATGCGCTTTTTTGTTGCGCGTAAAAATATCCCAGCGCAATCGTATTCACGATAAATACGAATCCGAGAAAAAAGGTAACTTTGGCTAGAAAACTTCCCGGTCCTTTAGCCCCGAAAACCGATTCGTTTGATCCGCTGTACGCTCCAAGTCCGATGCTGGAGCTCTTTTGCAACAATACCGCGATCGTGATCATAACGACGAGCGCGATTTGCACAACGAGCAAAATACCTGTCATAGTGGTCCTTATATAATAAAAAAAGTCCGCGATTATAACATACTGAATATGAAGGGGTTATGAAATAATCGTGCAGCCGCAGGGTCGATTTAGCCTGTTTGGGTTAAAATCGGGTTTATAAAAAAGAAACGACTCTCAAGATTACGACCAGGAAGCAGCAGCATAGAACAATGAATAAAACAAAAGCAATAGGGATTACGCTATCGGCCGCATTGGCAGCCGGAGCATTGTTGTGGATGGCGATCTCCAAGCAGAGCGTAGTGCAGCAACATCGTCCGACGGTAGCCGTCAGTACGTACACATTATACGAAGCGGCGCGTTCCGTTGCGGGAGAGACACTGGACGTATGGCCTGTCATACCGTTTGGAACCGATGCGCACATGTTTTCTCCGGACCCATCCCAAATCGCCAAGGTCTCCCAATCGTCGCTTTTCGTCTATAACGGTGCGGGATTTGAAACCTGGGCGCACTCCCTAACCGCCAATCTGGCAAAGGGGACCCCCGTTATTGATATGAGCACCAAGGTGTCGTTGATTCGTGAGAATTCGCAAAGCGATCATGACCATTCGGAAGAGACGGATATGCACGGGGGGATTGATCCTCACTATTGGCTGGATATCGACAATATGATCCGGATGACCCGGACGTTCGAAACGGAATTGTGCGCGCGTTTTCCCGAACATGAAAAACTCTATCACGCCAATGCAAACGCGTACATCGAACAGCTTCAGCACCTAAAAACCGAGTATGCCGAGGGGTTGTCCGAGTGTAATAACCGCCTATTGGTTTCGAATCACGATGCGTTCGGCTATTTGGCCCACGCCAACCGTTTGACTCCAATATCGGTGATCGGGCTCTCCTCGGACGAACAACCCAGCGCCAAAAACATTGCCAATATCGTCACTCTCGTCAAGGAACACGGAATCAAAACCGTCTTTTTCGAAGAGTTTATCAACGATAACGTTTCCCAGACGATTGCGCGCGAAACCGGCGCCGAAGCGAAATCGCTTCAACCGCTGGAAAATATCAGTCAAGAAGAGTTTGACGCGCATCACACGTATGTATCGATTATGCGGGAGAACCTCGTCAAACTGAGAGAATCGATGCGATGCCGCTGAAATTTTCTCCCCCCTTGTTCGAAGTGGACCGGCTGAATTTCGGGCGCGGCGGAATAACGGTACTCAAATCGGTTTCGTTTACGATTCTCCCCGGAGAGTACTGTGCCGTAATCGGTCCAAACGGGGGAGGAAAAACAACCCTGATACGTCTGTTGCTCGGTTTGGAAAGAGCGTCGTCGGGTTCGATCAAACTGTTCGGGACACCGCAGCACCGTTTTGACGCGTGGAGCCGGATCGGGTACGTTCCGCAGCGTTCGGCATTGCTGGATTCGTCGTTCCCGGCCACGGTACGCGAAGTCGTTGCGATGGGACGCTATTCGAAACGGGGGCTTTTCGGATTTGAAACCGAAGAAGACGCAAATGCTATCCGCGAAGCGATGGAGCTGATGGCGGTAAGCGATTTGCAAGAGCGATTGATCGGGAATCTTTCGGGAGGACAGCGCCAGAGGGTGATGATCGCACGGGCGCTTGCCTCCAATCCGGACGTGTTGATTGTCGACGAACCGAATACGGGAGTCGATGCGCAATCGCAACACCGGTTTTACGAATTGCTTCGACAGTTAAACCGGAAACAGCAGGTCTCTATTTTGTTTGTCACGCACGACGTCGGTGTTATCGCCGAAGACGTTACCAAAGTGTTGTTCGTCAATCAGACGTTGCTGGCCTCCAAACATCCGCATGATTTTATGCAGTGCGATTCCATCAGCGTTTTGTACGGCAATCCGTCACATGTCGTCACGCATGATCATTAAGGGGGGGCAATCGGATGGAAATGTTTGATTTTCCTTTTATGCAGCGTGCTTTCATCGCCGGGATCATCATTGCCGTACTGGCATCGCTGGGGGGATCATTTATCGTATTGCGGCGATATTCTCTTTTGAGCGAGACGCTGGCCCACGTTTCCCTCGTCGGTGTCTCCATAGGGTTGTTAAGCGGGATAAGCCCTTTGTGGATGGCGGTAGCGGCATCGTTGATTGCCTCATGGCTGATCGAATATTTACGAAGCGTACACGGGATGTATTCGGACTCGATACTGGCTATTTTTCTCTCCGGTTCCCTGGCCCTCGCGATTATCATCGTCTCGTTTGCGGGATCGTTTAACGCCTCTTTATTTAGTTACCTATTTGGTTCCATCCTCTCGGTCGGGAGTGACGATTTGTGGACCATGGGGATTTTTGGGATCATCGCGATAGGCATCTTGCTGAGTTTTTTCAAGGAGCTCTATTTCATCGCATTCGATGAAGAGGTGGCCCGTGCCAGCGGGATTCCGGTGACGATGCTGAATTTTATGCTGGTCAGTATCATTGCCATCATTATTGCCCTCTCAATACGCGTGGTCGGGACCCTTTTGATCGGGGCACTGATGGTGATTCCCCCGGTTACGGCGATACGCTACGGTTTTGGATTTTTCAAAACGGCGTTATTGTCGGTCCTGTTCGCGCTGATATCGGTCATTATCGGCTTGATCGCCTCCTACGCGTTTTCACTGCCAAGCGGTGCGGCAATTGTTTTGGTCCTGTTGCTCTTCTTCGTAACGTCGTTAGTGGTAAATCGTCGATGAGCAGCGCCTGTCATGAGTTTTCGCGCTACGCCGCCGAATACGGCAGCCGTAATGTCATCCAGCGCCATGTTGCCGAAAAACTGATCGCCTCTGCCTCCGATAGAGCGAAGTCCATTTTGGATTTGGGATGCGGAAGCGGCACTCTCTACTCGCTGATCGATTGGGAAGTTGAACGGTTCGTCGGCGTCGATTTCTCCGCATCGATGCTGGAGCATCACCCCGCGTCGCCAAACGTCGAGTTGATGTTGGGCGATTTTAACGATCCGTCGTTGTTTGAGAAACTCAGCCGTGAGCGATATGACCGTATCTACTCCGCTTCGGCGCTGCAGTGGGCGGGCGATCTGGATGGGATATTTCAATCCCTCGCGTCGCTCAATACGCCGATGTCGCTGGCGATTTTCACCGCCGGGACGTTTAAAACCCTTCATGAATGTGCGGGCGTCATCCCCCTGTTGCGTTCGAGTGACGAAGTGATGGCAATTGCCGGGAAATATCTGGATGCGAAGTTCGAAGTGCTCCATACGACGCTGGAATTTGATTCGGTCCGGGAGATGTTCCGCTATATCAAGCGCAGCGGGGTGAGCGGCGGACGCAGGGTCCTCGATTTCGCGCAGACGAAACGGCTGATGGAGAGGTATCCGCTGAATTATCTCGAATTTGAGGTCGTGTTTATTACGACTTAAAAGATTGAAATCTCATCTCACGAAAAAGCGGCCTCTCTTCGGTGTTTTCATTCATACATTGTTCTTTTAACTGCTCCAGTCTTTCATAGATGCCTCCCTCTTTAATAGGGCAGAGCGAGAGCATATCCTCGATGAGGCATCCGAACGCCCGCACTTCGATTTTCTCAAACGCTTTATCCTGTTGTTCGTAAAAACTTGCCGCACCGAAATCACCAAGATAACAGTGATCATTGTCATTGATGAGGATATTGTGGGCGTAGAGATCGCCGTGCATCATTCCCCGTGCATGCAGATGTGCCGCAGCCGAGGCGATCGCTTTGGCTATTTCGAGAATGGTTTCTATGTTTAGAGTATTCCCCTCTTTGAACGTATCGCGCGTGCAGGTTTTAAAATCGGGGGGGAGCCCGAGACTGCGGTAGATATCGGGAATATACTCCAGCAGCAACCCCAGCCGCTCGTCCCCCTCGATTTTTGCCAGCACCTTGATGAGGTTCGGATGTTCCCCCACGCTCATACAGGCATTCATCTCATCATGGGCATATCCGTCACTGGTGATGGCCCCTTTAAAAAGTTTGAGGGCCACCTCTTCATTGTGCACGGTTGAATACGCTTTGAAGATCTCTCCCGACGCTCCCGATCCGAGTTTTTCGCCGACGCGGATTGTTTCAAGGGCGACCTCTTCGAGCGGGAACGTTTGAGATTTGCTGTACGGATTCCCCGAAAAGGCGAGCCAGGAGAGTTTGGGAAGCTCCAGAAGCCACGAGGGAATTGTTTTAAGCCGGTTTGCCGAGAGGCGCAGAAGCTCCAGGTTTGTACACGCCGCCATCTCTTCAGGAAGGGCCTCGAGACGATTGCCGGCAACGGGGAATTTTTGGAGTTTCGTGAGTTTGCCGATCGAGCGGGGAAGGGATGGGAGGCGGTTGTCGGTCAAAATCAACCAGTTAATTCCCAATGGGAGGATGTCTTCATCAAATCGCTCTATCTGATTTCCTTTAAATCCCAACATGGTGAGATTGTCACACCCTGCGAAGGAGGGGAGGGTGACAAAGCGGTTGTAGGAAAAAAAAGCGATTCGGAGCCGTTTAAGCCGGCTAAGATCGGGAAGGTTGGAGAGGAGATTATGGCTGAGGTCTAAAATTTCCAGAGTATCGGATAGCTCGAAGATCTCCTCGGGAAAGGAGGTGAGCCCCTCGCTAAGGGCAAGCCGGGTCAACCCTTTGAGTTCGCCTGAGCGCAATTGTGCCAACGTTTCCATAGGTCCCTTTTTTGAATCAGTTAGTATCGGAATTTTACCGATTTTTGAACTAAAGAGGTATACTATCCCCCATCTTTATAGAAATCGAAAAGGGGGAGAAGTTAGGATGCTGGGGATTGAAAAATATGATAATTTAAAAGATGTGATACCAAACCTGATTCCCGTCCTTCGTGATGCGATACAATCGGAGTTTCTCGAAATCAAAAAAATCAACAAAGAGTGTGAAAAGTTCATTGCATCGTGCGAGCATTTTCCCGAACTTGAAAAGGCCGAATACGTTATATTTTCCCATCATATAAAAAAAAATGAGCATAAATACGAGATGTTTGTATTTATTGACGGAGAAGGAAATGTTGTACGGCACATAAGCGGAGCGGAGATGGAGTTATACGGGTTGCTTAACGCCTGCACCAATCTGCATATTTCGGATGAGTATGTTGAAAAACAGGTCCATTGTCATGACGGAGAGTGCCGTCATTAAATAGTCTCTCTCGATAGAGACAAGCGCTTGCCTGAAGTGTGTTAGGCTATTTGTTTTGTTTTTATATATCTTGACGGCGAGCGGTAAGCGTAGAGCGAGGGGCTGTATCCCTTAGGCGTTCAAATCCGATAATAGATTTTTCTTTTCTAATGTATAGAGTTCGTAACGAATGTTTTTGAACCGCTCGCTCAAATTCGGCTCTACTATCTTATAAAGCTCTTCCAAAACCCGCGAAGACTCTTGTCCCCGTTTATAGTTTGCTATTAATATAGAACGCAGATCGGTGCGGTTCATTTCGCTTTGGATCGTAGGACGCAGGACATCATTGATACTGTCACGTGACGCGAGAAGTTGTTCGAGAGGTTCTATCTTGCATTGGTGGCGAAGAGTTTTGAGGGACGTGGAGAGTTCCTTGTCATTGTGAACATAACGCGCTATGTCCTCAATCACACGGATCCCTTCTTTGAGACGGTTGAGGTTGGCATCGACCACCCGGAGAAGTTCCGGGGGAAGAGGATTATTCATCGCTGCTTCCGAAGATTCCGAAGAGTTGGAGCAACGTGATGAAAAGGTTGAAGAAATCAAGATAGAGGGCGATTGCACCGTCCATCGGCGTCTCATATGCGCCACGAATGACGTTTTGAGTATCGATCAACACCATGATGCTGATAACGAGCAAGAATACCGCTTGAATGGCGATATAAAGAATAGGGCTTTTCAACAAAAAGACATTGATCAGCGATACTGTCATTATAATAAAGAAAGCGATGACGATCGGTTTGGTCCATGAAGTGAAATCTTTGGTACTTTTAATAGCAAAGAAACTAAGACCTCCGAACAACGCCGCCGTCATGAAAAAGGCGTTCCCGATAATGGTGGCTCCGCCGGCCATGCCCAGAATGTGGCTGAGCAAAGGGGTGATGATGACACCGCTCGCAAACGTAAAAGCAAACAAACCGATCATGTTGACGCCCGGTTTGTTTTTGATCATTTGAAGACCGAACATTCCGAAGAGCATCCAGGGGATGGCGATGAACCAATAGTTGGCGGCAACGACACCCGCAAAAGGCATTCCTACATAAGCACCTACTCCGCCGGCAAGCATTGACGCTGCAAACAGTTTATAGGTCTCTTTAACAAAAGTAACGATCTGCGCCTCACTTCGGAGTGCGCTCTCGTATCCAAAAGCACCCTGACGTGCATACTCGCGATCATATAAAGCCATGTTCTTCCTTATATATGGAAATTTATAAAAAGGATTATACAGAAGTTTCATTAACCGATTATTTGGAAACCGGGGTAGAAATTCAGATTAAATACCATTATTTGAGTAAAAAAGTTACATATTTTGATAATAAATAGGAAAATTAAAATTTTTTTGCCAAATTTTTTAGTATTTTTCTAAAACCTCTTGACATTGTTTTAATTTTCCCCTATAATTCCCGTCCACAAACGATGAGAGGCCTTGAGTTAAGGTTTTGAGTTTGAGTTTGAGATCATTGAAAACTAAGCAGGAGTGGCGGTTAAGCGG